>DASVQN010000016.1:0-120208 GCA_036389155.1 Solirubrobacteraceae bacterium | reverse complement strand
TCGCTGGGCCTCGCGCTGTTCGTGCTCTCGGGCCAGAACCGCTCGACCGAGGAGTACCTTCTCGGCGCCGGCGTGCTAGTGCTCGCCACCAACCTCTTCAACCTGCTCGACCTGCGGCCCGGCCGCTCCGCGAAGGCGCTGATCCTGCTCGGCGCCGCGCTCACCCTCGGCGCGCAGACCGCGGACCCGCTGTGGACGGTCGGCCTCTTCCTCGGCCCGATCCTCGTCCTGCTGCCGTTCGACCTGCGCGAGCGCGGCATGCTGGGCGACACGGGCTCCAACGCGATCGGCGCCGTCGCCGGGCTGTGGCTGGTCGCCACGCTTTCGACGGCAGGGCAGGCGATCGCGCTCGCCGTTATGGCGGTCGTTACCGTCTACGGCGAGTTCCGCTCGATTTCGGCGCTGATCGAGCGAACGCCCGGATTGCGGCAACTAGACTCGCTCGGGAGGATCCAGCATGCCTGACCAACGCCCCCAGACAAGGTTCATCTTCGTCACCGGGGGCGTCGTCTCCGCGCTCGGCAAGGGGATCGCCGCGGCCTCGATCGGGCGTTTGCTCGTCTCGCGCGGCTTCAGCGTCGCGCTTCAGAAGTTCGACCCGTACATCAACGTCGACCCCGGCACGATGAGCCCGTTCCAGCACGGCGAGGTGTTCGTGACCGAGGACGGCGCGGAGACCGACCTCGACCTCGGCCACTACGAGCGCTTCACCGACGCGAACACGACCCGCGCGTCGAACGTCACGGCGGGCGGCGTCTACAACTCGGTCATCCGCCGCGAGCGCCGCGGCGACTACCTCGGCGCGACGGTCCAGGTCGTCCCGCACATCACGGACGAGATCAAGCACCGCATCAAGCTGATCGCCGAGTCGAGCGACGTCGACGTGGTCATCACCGAGATCGGCGGCACCGTCGGCGACATCGAGTCGCTCCCGTTCCTCGAGGCCATCCGCCAGTTCCCGGTCGACGTCGGCCGGCGCAACTGCATGTTCATCCACCTGACGCTCGTGCCGTACATCGGCCACGCCGGCGAGCTGAAGACCAAGCCGACGCAGCACTCGGTCAACGAGCTGCGCCGCATCGGCATCCAGCCGGACATGCTCATGTGCCGCAGCGAGTCCTCCCTGGGGATGGACATCCGCAAGAAGATCGCCCTCTTCGCGAGCCTGCCGATCGAGGCCGTCGTCTCGGCGTACGACGTCGACAACATCTACAAGGTCCCGCTCGCCTACCACGAGCAGAAGGTCGACGACCAGATCCTCGACACCCTCGGGATCGAGGCGCCGCCGGCCGCCGTCGAGGGCTGGCGCGAGCTGATCACGCGCGCCGACGACGCCGAGGACGTCGTCCGCATCGCGCTCGTCGGCAAGTACGTCAAGCTCGAGGACGCCTACCTCTCGGTGTCCGAATCGCTGCGCCATGCGGGTTACGCCCACGGCGCGAAGATCGACATCGACTGGATCGACTCCGAGGAGATCGAGCGCGAGGAGACGCTGGAACGCCTCCGCCGCGCCGACGGCGTGCTGGTGCCCGGTGGCTTCGGCGGCCGTGGGATCGAGGGGAAGATCAAGGCGGCGCGCGTCGCCCGCGAGGACGCCATCCCGTACCTCGGCATCTGCCTCGGCATGCAGATCGCGGTGGCGGAGTACGCGCGTCACATGGCGGGCATGGACGGCGCGAACTCGACCGAGTTCGACCCCGAGACCCCGTTCCCGGTGATCGACCTGCTTCCCGAGCAGAAGGAGGTCGCCGACCTTGGCGGGACCATGCGCCTCGGCGCCGACCCGATCAAGCTCCACGCCGGCAGCCGGGCGCGCGAGCTCTACGGCGAGGCCGTCATCTACGAGCGCCACCGCCACCGCTACGAGGTCAACAACCTCCTGCGCAAGCGGCTGGAGGCCAGCGGCCTCGTCATCAGCGGCACGTCGCCGGACGAG
Organism: Solirubrobacteraceae bacterium; assembly: GCA_036389155.1. Lineage (GTDB taxonomy): Bacteria > Actinomycetota > Thermoleophilia > Solirubrobacterales > Solirubrobacteraceae > CADCVT01. Next base: position 118,272 of record DASVQN010000016.1, on the reverse strand, counting down.
CGCCTGGTCGAGATCGTCGAGCTGCGCGACCACCCGTTCTTCGTCGCGTCGCAGTTCCACCCCGAGTTCAAGTCGCGCCCCGAGCGCCCGGCGCCGCTGTTCCGCGAGTTCGTCGGAGCGGCGCTGCACCACTCGCGCGAGCGCGTGAACAGCGGGCGCTTCGAGCGCTCGACGCCGCTCGCCGAGTAGTGGCGGTCGCAACCCCCGCGGAGCGAGAGCGGCTGAACGCGCTCTTCGCCGAGCTGTGCGCGATCCCGTCGCCCTTCGGCCGCGAGCGCGCGGTCGCCGACCGCGTCGCCGCGGAGCTGCGCGACATCGGCGTCGCGGTGGAGGAGGACGGCGCGGCGGCCGAAGTCGGCGCGGACGCCGGGAACCTGTTGGCGCGCGTCGGAGGGGGCGCGCCCGCCCCCGGCGCGCCCGCCCCCGGCGCACCCGCCCCCGGGGCGCCCGCCCCTAGCGCCCCCGCGGCGGAGGCGCGCCGCGGCGTCCTGCTCTGCGCGCACCTCGACACGGTGCCGCACGGCGACTTCCCCATCGAGCCGGTCGTCGTCGACGACGGGTGGGAGAACGCGAACGCCGCGATCCTCGGCGCGGACAACAAGGCCGCCGTGGCCGTCATCCTCGTGGCCGCGCGGCGAGCCGCCGGCGAGGGGCGGGCGCTGGAGCTCCTCTTCACCGTCTCCGAGGAGAACGCGCTCGCCGGGGCGAAGGCTTTCGACGCCCAGAGGCTCCGCAGCCGCTTCGGCTACGTCCTCGACCACGCGAGCCCGATCGGGGAGATCGTCGTCGCCTCGCCGACGTACTACCGCGTCACCGCGGAGTTCCACGGCAAGGCCGCCCACGCCGGCATCCGCCCCGAGGACGGCCGCTCGGCGATCGTCGCCGCGGCGCGCGCGATCAAGGAGCTCCAGCTCGGCCGCCTCGACCCGCAGACCACGGCGAACGTCGGGACGATCGAGGGCGGCGCCGGCGGCACCAACGTGGTGCCCGAGCGCTGCCGCTTCCTCGCCGAGGTCCGCTCCCTCGACCCGCGACGGGCGGAGTCCGTCGTCCGCGAGATGGTCGACCGCATCCAGGACGCCGCCAACGACCCGGCCTGCGACGTCGACGTCGACGTGGACGTCGAGCGCCTCTTCGACGGCTACCGCCACGCCGACGACGCGCCGCAGGTCCTCGCGGCCGAGCGGGCGCTGGCCAGGACCGGCCACACGCCGGCCCGCATCGTGACCGGCGGTGGCAGCGACGCGAACGCGCTCGAGACCCAGGGGTTCCCCTGCACCAACCTCGCGAACGGCACCGAGCGCAACCACGAGCCGACCGAGCGCGTGTCGATCGCCGCGCTCGAGGACATGCTCGACGTGACCCTGGCCCTCATCGAGGAGACCGCCGCATGACGGTGCCCGAGCCGCAGGACGAGCGGACCATCCACGACGGCCCGCGCTTCAGCGTCCACCGCGCCCGCTTCGGCGCGGACCGCACGCGCGAGTGGGTCTCCGCCCCCGCGTCCGTCGCCGTCGTCCCCTACGACGCCGCGAACGTCTACCTCGTCCTCCAGCCGCGCGAGGCGGTGCAGCGCGACGACGTCCTCGAGGTCCCCGCCGGGATCATGGACGTCGAGGGCGAGAGCCCGCTCGAGACCGCCAAGCGCGAGCTCGTCGAGGAGATCGGTATGGAGGCGCGCGAGTGGAGCGAGCCGAAGTCGTTCTTCACGAGCATCGGGTTCGTCGACGAGGTCGCGCACGTGTTCCTCGCGACCGACCTCCACAAGGTCGGCGAGCCCGACGAGAGCGGGGAGGAGCAGATCGAGCTCGTCGCCTGGCCGCTCGACGACCTCGACCGCCTCATCGAGGAGAACGAGGACGCGAAGACGTTGATCGGGCTCCTGTTCCTTCGCCGCGCGCGAGCGGCCACCGCGCGCTGATGCGCGGGCGCAGCGCCCGGTCGGACCCGTAGACGAGCAGGATCAGCATCGTCACGTCGATCGGCAGGTGCCCGAGCAGCTCGTTCGTGCCGAAGAACCACGCGCTCGCGGGCGAGGGGCATCCGGCGACCCGGTACCCACCGGGAGCGGCGCTGCAACGGAAGGTGCTCGGGAGCCGACGCCGAATGGCCTCGTCGCATGGCTACCGTCGCTGTCCGCCCGTTCGAGCACCACCTGCTCGACTTCCTCGGCTACCTCGAGTTCGAGCGCGGGCTCTCGCGCAACACCCTCGAGGCCTACCGCTCCGACCTGCTCCAGCTCGGCGCGCACCTCGAGCGGATCGGGGTCGACGTCCTCGACGCCGAGCACGAGCACCTGGCCGGCTTCCTGTCGGACCTCGCCAACGGCGGCGACGACCGCCCGCCGGTCGCGCCCGCGACGCTGCAGCGCAAGGCCGCGTGCCTGCGCTCCTTCTACCGCCACCTGCGCCGCGAGGCGCTGCTGGAGCGCGACCCCACCGCCGACCTGCGCGCGCCGCGCAAGAGCCAGCGCCTGCCCAAGGTCCTCAACCGCGCCGAGGTCCAGAAGCTGCTCGCGACCCCGCGCGGCACCGACCCCGCCGCGCTGCGCGACCGCGCGCTGCTGGAGACGATGTACGCCTGCGGCCTGCGCGCCTCCGAGGCGATCGACCTGACGATGGGCGACATCGACCTGCACGCCGGCGTCCTGCGGGCGCGGGGGAAGGGCTCGAAGGAGCGCCTCGTGCCCGTCGGCCGCGAGGCGGTCCAGGCCGTCCGCGCGTACGTGCAGCGCGGCCGTCCCGCGCTTGTCGGGCTGCGCGACGAGCCGCACCTCTTCGTCAACCACCGCGGCGCCGGGCTGACGCGGCAGGGGCTCTACAAGATCGTCCAGCGCCACGCGCGCACCGCGGGCCTCGACGACCGCATGAGCCCGCACACCCTGCGCCACACCTTCGCGACGCACCTGCTGGCCGGCGGCTGCGACCTGCGCTCGGTGCAGGAGATGCTCGGGCACGCCGACGTCGCGACGACCCAGATCTACACGCACGTGTCGGCGGAGAAGCTGAAGGACGTGTACTTCAGCGCCCACCCGCGCGCCGTCGACACTGCCTGAAAGGATGTGCGGCCGTGCGCCGCCCTATCGCTGCGACCGCCTGCACCGTTTCCGCCGTCGTGACGCTGACGGGCTGCGGGCGCGACCGGATCGAGCCGCCCGAGACGCTGCGGCCCGCGCCGCCCGCCGGGAGCGCGCCCGAGTCGTTCCCCCAGGCCGGCGTGCGTCTCGACCGCCCGGGCAACTGGCCGTTCGCCGCGGGCCGCCCTCCGCTCGTTGCCAGCGCGAGCTCGGGCACCGCGACCGTCGCCCTCTGGCGCTACCTGCGCAGCGAGCCGCTGCCGCGCGGGGGGTCGCAGCTCGACGACGCCGAGACCGCGCTGGAGGGCGCGGCGAAGACCCGCGACCCGACGTTCGCGCTCGACGAGACCAAGCGGCTGAGGGTCGACGGCGAGCCGGCGATCCAGCTGCTCGGCGACGAGACCGTCGCGGGTCAGAAGCGCCGCGTCCGGTCGACCCACGTCTACGCGGAGGGCGCGGAGATCGTGCTCGACGCCTACGCCCCTGCGAACGAGTTCGCGCGCCTCGATCGCGACGTCTTCGCGCCCATGATCCGCTCGCTGAGGATCGGAGCCCCGACGGGATGAGCCGCCGCGCGTTCGTGATCGTCCTCGACGCGTGCGGCATCGGCGCGCTGCCCGACGCCGCGGAGTACGGCGACGCGGGCGCGAACACGCTCGGCCACCTCGCCGACGCGCTCGGCGGGCTCGAGCTGCCGGCGCTCGGCGCCCTGGGCCTGGGGTCGATCACGCCGATCAAGGGCGTCCCGCCCTCGCCGGAGCCGGTGATCCACGGCCGCCTGCACCCGCTCGGCCCGGGCAAGGACTCGACGACCGGCCACTGGGAGCTCATGGGCGTCGTCCCCTCCCAGGCGCCGCCGACCTACCCCGAGGGCTTCCCGCCCGAGGTCGTCGCCGTCGTCGGCCGGGTCGCGGGCGCCGGGGTCCTGTGCAACCGCCCCTACAACGGCGTCGCGGCGATCGAGGACTTCGGCGAGCAGCACCTCGAGACGGGGCGGCTGATCCTCTACACGTCGCAGGACTCGGTCCTCCAGCTCGCCGCCCACGTCGACGTCGTCCCCGTCGCGCAGCTGCACGCGATCTGCTCGCGCGTGCGCGACGCGCTGCCTCGCGAGCACCCCGTCGGCCGGATCATCGCGCGGCCGTTCGAGGGCGAGCCCGGCGCGTTCGCCCGCCGCCCCGAGCGCCGCGACTACAGCCTCCTGCCGCCGAAGCGCTCGTACCTGGAGGAGCTGCAGGAGGACGGCATCGAGGTCCACAGCGTCGGCAAGGTCGCCGACCTCTTCGCGGCGTCCGGGATCGACTGGGAGCACCCGGGCTCGACGAACGCCGAGGCGCTCGCGCACATCACCGCGATGATCGAGGAGCTCGACGAGGGCCTCGTCGTGGCGAACCTGATCGAGACCGACCAGCGCTACGGCCACCGCAAGGACATGGAGGGATTCGCGCGGGCGCTGGAGGACATCGACGCGTGCGTGGCATCGTGGCTCGACCGGCTGCGGCCGGAGGACCTCCTCGTCCTCACCGCCGACCACGGCGTCGACATGGCCGCGTCGCACACCGACCACACGCGCGAGTACACGCCGCTGCTGGCGACCGGCGTCGGGGTCCCGGGCGGCCGCCACGACGGCCCCCTGGCCGACGTCGGCGCGAGCGTGCTGCGCTGGCTCGCCGGCCGGGACGCGCCGGCGCTGCCGGGGTCGGCGTTCGTCGGCAGCCCGAAGGGGTCGGCCGCCTCGTAGCCTGGGCGCGATGCCCGAGCTGCCCGAGGTCGAGACGATCCGCCGCCGCCTCGCGCCGGTCGTCGAAGGCCGCGTGCTGCGCGCTCTGCGCATCGACGACGCGCGCTGGTGCGCGCCGCTGGCGCCGCAGGAGGTCGCGTCCGCCGTCGAGGGCCGGCGCATCGAGCGCCTCGGCCGGCGCGGCAAGTACCTCGTCTTCGAGCTCGCCGACGACGTCTTCCTGCTCGGGCACCTGCGGATGACCGGCACGCTGCTGTACGACCCGGCCGACGGCGAGCGCTACGCACGCGTGCGCTTCGACCTCGACGACGGCCACCACCTGCTCTTCTGCGACCCGCGCCGGTTCGGGACGGGCGAGCTGGCCGTCGGCTCCGAGGCGCTGGATCGCTTCTTCGCGACCCGGCTCGGGGTCGAGCCGCTCGGGCCGGACTTCACCGGCGAGCGTCTGCGCGACCTGGCCCGCGGCCGGCGCGCGCCGATCAAGGCGTTCCTGCTCGACCAGACGAAGATCGCCGGCGTGGGGAACATCTACGCCGACGAGGCGCTGTTCCGCGCGCGGATCCACCCGCTGCGCCCCGCAGGCGCGCTGAAGCGCCCGCAGCTCGACGCGCTCCGCGACGCCGTCGTCGCCACGCTCGAAGCGGGGATCGGCGCAGGCGGCTCGACGATCGACGACTACCGCCAGCCCGACGGCGTGATGGGCTCCTTCCAGGACGAGTTCCTCGTGCACCGCCGCCGCGGCGAGCCGTGCCCGCAGTGCGGCGGCGCGATCGTGAAGTTCGTCGCGGCCGGGCGAGGGACGTACGCGTGCGAGCGCTGCCAGCCGCGCCCGCGCGTGCGGCGGCGATGAGGCGCGCGATCGTCGCCTGCGTCGTCGTCGTCGCGCTCGTCGCGGCCGGCACCGCGGCGCTGGTCCTCGGCGGCGTCTTCGACGACGAGTACGTGCTCGTCGAGCCGACGCCCACGCCGATCCGGGCGAGGACCACGGCTGACCACCTCCGCGCGCTCCAGCGCATCGCCGACCGCAGCGGCGGCATCCGCGCCGCCGGAACCGCCGGCGACGAGCGCACGACGGACTACATCGAGCGGACCCTGCGCGCGGCGGGCTGGAGCGTGCGCGTCGACCCGTTCCGCTTCACCTACTGGGAGGAGCTCGCGCCCGCGCGCCTCTCCGAGATGCGCCTCAAGCGCGACTTCCGGGCGGCCACGTACTCCGGGTCGGGCCGGGTGCGCGGCCGCGTTCGGCGCGTGCGGGGGCTCGGGTGCTACCCGCGCGACTACGCGGGCCTGCGACGCGGCGAGATCGCGGTGGCCCAGCGCGGGATGTGCCGTTTCACCGACAAGGCCCGGGTGGCCGCGCGCGTCGGCGCCGGTGCGCTGCTCGCCGACGACGTCTACGGCCGCACGCCCGTGGCCGCCACGCTGCTGAACCCCGGGAAGATCCCGGTCCTCGTCGTGACGCACCGGGCGGCGCAGCGGCTCGAGGGCCGCACGGTGAGCGTCAGCGTGAGCGCGAAGCTCGAGCGGCGCGAGACCGCCAACGTGATCGCCCAGACCCGCCCGCGGCGCGACGGCCGGTGGGTCATGGCCGGCGCGCACCACGACTCGGTCGCGGCGGGGCCGGGCATCAACGACGACGGCAGCGGGATCGCGGCGCTCCTGACGATCGCGCAGCGGCGCCGCACTCCGGGCCTGCGCTTCGGGTTCTGGGCCGCGGAGGAGCTCGGCCTCTTCGGCTCCAAGCGGTTCGTCCGGTCACTCGACGCGCGCGCGAGGGACGCGATCGAGGCGTACGTGAACTTCGACATGCTCGGCTCGCCGAACGCGCTGGTGAAGGTCTATGACCGCGACGACGACCTCGAGCGCGCGGTGCGCGCGGCGATTCCCGGCCCCGAGCGGGAGGCGTCGCTGCTCGACGCCTCGGACCACGCGCCGTTCGAGGACGCGGGGATCCCGATCGGCGGCATCTTCACCGGTGCCTCGGAGCGCGGGCGGCGGCCCGGCCCGGCCGACGACTGCTACCACCGCTCGTGCGACACGCTGCGCCACATGGACGTAGACCTGGCGCGCCGCATGACCGAGGCCGCCGACCGCGTGCTGCTCGCGCTCGCCCGCTGAGCGAGGCGCGGCATCGCGCCGACCCTTGCGCCATCCTGCGGGCATGCGCGCCGTGCGGATCCTCCTGATCCTCCTCGTCGCGCTGGGCGCGGGCGCGTCTGCGTCCGAGGCGGGCGCCCAGGCCATCACGGCGGCGGACCTCCTCGAGCACCTGCGGCACCTCCAGGACGTCGGCGAGGCGAACGGCAACCGCGGCGAGGGCTTCGGGGGCGACGTCGTCACCGAGGACTACATCGTCGAGCGGCTGCGCGCCGCCGGCTGGAACGTCACGGCGACCCGCGTCGAGTTCCCCTGGCCCGGCCAGCACGCGTTCCCGATCGTCGGCCGGCTCGACCAGCGCGACCTCATGACGCTCGCCTACAGCGGAGCGGGAGCGTTCGTCGCGCGCGTGCAGCCGCTGCGCTCGGGCTGCCGTCGCCGCGACTTCCGCGGGTTCCCGAGGCGCCGCATCGCGCTCACCCTCGGCGGCGACTGTCCGTTCCGCACGCGCGCGCTCAACGCGCAGCGCGCGGGCGCCCGGGCGATCCTCATCAACAGCGGCGACGACGGGATCCCGCCGTACGGGACGCTCCGGGGGCCGGGCGTGACGATCCCGGCGCTGCTCGTGCGCGATCCGGTCGCGCGCCGGTTCGCCCGGCGCCGCCCGCGGATCCGGATGATGGTGGACGCGTTCATCGAGACGCCGGGCGCCGGTCAGATCATTGTCGCGGAGCTGCCGGGGACGGAGGGTGGGCGCGTCGTGATGGCGGGCGGGCACCTCGACTCCGTGCCGCTCGGGCCGGGCGTCAACGACAACGCAAGCGGGATCGCGGCGCTCCTGGAGATCGCCGAGCGCGCGGCCGCGGCGCCCCGGCCGCGCCAGACGCTGCGGCTCGGGTTCTGGCCGGCCGAGGAGCTCAACCTCTACGGCTCGCAGGCGTACGTCGCGAGCCTGTCCCCGGAGGAGCGCCGCCGCTTCGTCGGCTACGTCAACCTGGACATGATCGGATCGCCGAACGGCGTCCCCGAGGTCTACGGCGGGGACGCCCGGATCGAGCAGGCGCTGCGGCGGCTGCTGCCGGGCGCCGGGCGCGTCTCCGTCGAGGCCGGGTCGGACCACCTGCCGTTCCTCGCCGCCGGGATCCCGGTCGGCGGGCTCTACACGGGCGGGCCGGAGCTCAAGACGCGCGCGCAGGCGCGCCGTGGGGAGGACGGGCGGGGCACCCGCGCGATCCCTGCTACCACCGCTTCTGCGACGACCTCGACAACGTCGACGCCGACCTGGCGGCGCGGATGGCGAACGTGGCGCTGGGCGCGCTGGAGGAGCTGGCGCGCTAGGCCGCGGCGAGCAGCTCGCGCAGGCGACCGGACTGGTCGGCCTGCAGCGTCTCCTGGAAGCCGCCCAGGACCTCGCCGCGGATGACGACCTGCGGGAAGCTCATCATGCCCGTGCGCTCGACGAGCTCGGCTCGTCCGGCCGGGTCACGTGCCAGATTGACCTCCGTGAACTCGATCGAACGCGCCTTCAGCAGCTGCTTCACGCGCATGCAGAACGAGCAGGGGTCCGTGGTGTACACGACGATGTCGTTCATCGAACCTTTTCGAGGGTAGCGTGGCCGGGTCCGTCAAGACAGAGGCGATCGTCCTGCGCTCCCTGAGGTTCGGGGAGGCCGATCGCATCCTCCACGTCTATACCCCGCATCGCGGCCGGGTCAGCGCCATCGCGAAGGGGGTGCGCCGCGCGAAGAGCCGGTTCGGCGGCCGGCTGGAGCCGTTCTTCCGCGTGAACCTCGTCCTGTACGAGGGCCGCAGCGACCTGCTCACGGTCACGAGCGCGGAGACGGTGGCGCCGCACGCGCGCCTGCGGGGGGACGGCGCGGCTCTCGACGCCGCGGCGCGCGCGTGCGACGCGGTCGGGCGGCTCTTCGACACGCCGGAGCCGCACCCGGCGGTGTTCCACCTGCTGGCCAACGAGCTCGCGCTGCTCGATGGCGACAGCGTGCAGGCCGACGAGGCCGGCCGCCTGGCGTTCCGCCTCAAGCTGCTCGTCGCCGCGGGCCTCGCGCCGCACCTGGCCGGGTGCGCGATGTGCGGCGAGCGCGACCACCTGAGCGGCTTCAGCGGCGCGGCGGGCGGCGTGGTCTGCGGCGCGTGCGAGGGCGCCGCGTTCCCCCTCGACGAGGCCGCCCACACGTTCATGGTCGAGGCGCTCGGGCGGCCACTCGCGGAGGCCCCGCGCGGCACCCCGCCGCGCGCCCTGCGGCAGGCCGACCGCGCGATCATGGAGACGATCGAGCACCACGCGCACCTGCGGCTGAAGCCCGCCCTCACGTAATAGGGTCCGCGGCTTCATGAGGTGGGTGCTGGACTTCTCCGAGGGCTCGAAGGACATGCGCGAGCTGCTCGGCGGCAAGGGCGCGAACGTCGCGGAGATGACCCGCGTGCTCGGGCCCGAGCGCGTGCCGGCGGGCTTCACCATCACCACCGAGGCCTGCGTCGCCTTCCTGCGCGAGGGCGCCGAGCCCGAGGGGATGGAGGAGCAGGTCGCCGAGGCCCTCGCGCGGCTGGAGGAGCACACGGGCAAGCGGCTGGGCGACGACGGCGATCCCCTGCTCGTCTCCGTCCGCAGCGGGGCGCGGGAATCCATGCCGGGGATGCTCGACACCGTGCTCAACCTCGGCCTCAACGACCGCTCCGTCGCGGGCCTGGCCGCGAGGACGCAGAACGAGCGCTTCGCGTGGGACTCCTACCGCCGCTTCGTGCAGATGTTCGGCAACGTCGTGCGCGGGGTCCCGGGCGAGCGCTTCGAGGAGGAGATCAAGCGCGCCAAGCAGGCGCGTGGCGTCACCGAGGACACCGACCTCGACGCGGACGCGCTGCGCGAGCTGACGAGCACGTTCAAGGGCTTCTACGACTTCCCCGACGAGCCGCGCGAGCAGCTGCGCCAGGCGATCCGCGCGGTCTTCGAGTCGTGGAAGGGCGAGCGGGCGGTGACGTACAGGCGGCTGAACCGCATCCCCGACGACTGGGGGACCGCGGTCAACGTCCAGCAGATGGTCTTCGGCAACAAGGGCGACACGAGCGGGTCGGGCGTCGCCTTCAGCCGCGACGAGGTGACGGGCGAGCCCGAGCCCAGCGGCGACTTCCTGCCCAACGCGCAGGGCGAGGACGTCGTGTCGGGCGTCCGCACGCCGCGCGACATCCGCGAGCTCCGCGACTGGATGCCCGAGGCGCACGAGCAGCTGATGGACATCCTGCGCACGCTCGAGAAGCACTACAAGGACATGCAGGACACGGAGTTCACGGTGGAGGAGGGGCGCCTCTACATGCTCCAGACGCGCGCGGCGAAGCGGCCGGCGCAGGCCGCCGTGCGGTTCGCGTGCGACGCGGTGGACGAGGGCCTGCTGACGAAGGCCGAGGCGATCGCCACGATCGACACCGAGACACTCGACGTCCTCCTGCACCCGACGTTCGATCCCGACGCGGAGTACGCGGTCCTGGCGCGCGGGGTCGCGGCGTCGCCCGGCGCGGCGAAGGGCGAGATCGTGTTCACCGCCGACGACGCCGTGACGGCGGCGGGCGAGGGGCGGCAGGTCATCCTCGTGCGCCCGTTCACGGAGGCCGACGACGTCGCCGGGTTCGACGCGGCCCAGGGAATCCTCACGAGCGAGGGCGGCAAGGCCTCGCACGCCGCGCTCGTGGCGCGCGGGATGGGCAGGCCGGCGGTGACGGGCGCGGGGTCGCTGGAGATCGACCTCGGCGCGGGCGAGGTCCGGGTGAACGGCACGGTCCTGGCGGAGGGCGACGCGATCGCCATCGACGGCACGACCGGCTGCATCACCACCGACGACGTCCCGCTCATCGAGCCGCAGGTCTCCGAGCACTTCCAGCGCGTGCTCGGCTGGTCGGACGAGCTGCGCACGCTCGGCGTGCGGACCAACGCCGACACGCCCGAGGACGCGGCCCGCGCCCGCGCGTTCGGGGCCGAGGGGATCGGGCTGTGCCGCACCGAGCACATGTTCTTCGGCGCCGACCGCCACGAGCGGATGGTCCAGGCGATCCTGGCCGAGACCGACGAGGAGCGGCGCACAGCGCTCGCGGCGCTCAGCGAGCTGCAGCAGACGGATTTCGAGGGGCTGTTCGAGGCGATGGAGGGCCAGCCGGTCACCATCCGCCTGCTCGACCCGCCGCTGCACGAGTTCCTCCCGCACCGCGCCGACGTCGAGCAGCAGGTCGAGCGGGCGCGGATCGAGCGCTCCGACGACCTCGCGCAGCTCGAGCGGACGCTCGACCAGGTGCGGCTGTGGGAGGAGACGAACCCGATGCTCGGCACGCGCGGCGTCCGGCTCGGCCTGCTCAAGCCCGACCTCTTCGAGATGCAGATCGAGGCGATCTTCGGGGCGATGGCCGCTGTGCGGTCGCGGAGCGGATCGCTGCCGCGGGTCGAGATCATGGTCCCGCTCGTGGCGTACGAGCGCGAGCTAGAGCTGGTGCGCGGGCTGGCGGTGCGGCTGGGGCGTACGCACGGGCTCGAGGCGGGCGAGGACTACCTGATCGGGACGATGATCGAGCTGCCGCGGGCGTGCCTGCAGGCCGATCGCATCGCCGCGGAGGCCGACTTCTTCTCGTTCGGCACGAACGACCTGACGCAGACGGCGCTGGGCTTCTCGCGCGACGACATCGAGGGGCGGATCCTCGCGCGCTACATCGAGCTGAAGGTCCTCGACCGGTCGCCGTTCGAGACCATCGACACGCCGGGCGTCGGGCAGCTCGTGCGGATGGCGGCGTGGCTGGGGCGTTCCGTCAAGCCCGACCTGAAGCTCGGGATCTGCGGGGAGCACGGCGGCGACCCGGACTCGATCGACTTCTTCCACAACTCCGGGCTCGACTACGTCTCGTGCTCGCCCTACCGCGTTCCCGTCGCGCGGGTGGCGGCGGCGCAGGCCGCGGTGCGGGCGGGCTAGCCGCGGTGGCGCCGGGCGGCCCGGCGTCGAGCGGCGGCGCGGCGCCTGGCCTTGGCGCGCGCGTTCGCCTTCGCCTTCGCGTTCGCCCGAGCCCTCGCCCTCGCCCTCGCACGCGCCTTCGCTCTCGCGCGCGCCTTCGCCTTCGCCTTCGCTCGCGAGCGCGCCTCGGCCTTCGCGGCCGCGCGCTCCTTCGCCGCCCGCTCCGCCGCGAGCGCGGCCCGCTCCGCCGCCGCCCGCTCGGCCCGCTTCGGACACAGCGCGTCGCGGCGCTCGCGCGTGAACGGTCCGCCGTAGGCGGTGGTCTGCCGGATCCAGCGAGCCCACTCCGCGGCGTTGCGCTCGATCGACTCGGCGACCAGCCTGCGCTCCTCGTCGGAGCGAGCGCTGACGAGCCGCTCGGCATTCCGCCACACGCCCTCGCGCCAGCCCGCGATGATCTGGAAGAGGGAGAAGTTGTCGGCCTGCGTGCCCCGGACCTCGTAGTTCGCGAGGTCGGGGTCGTCCCACTTCGTCGCCTCGGCGATGACGTCGTCGTACGCCGTGTTCAGCAGCTCGTTGAACTTGTCGTGGTCGGGCTTGCGCGAGCGGCCCTGCCCGTCCACGAGCCCGAGCCCGGCGATCATGTACGGCTGGTCGCGCTGGACGTGGGCGTTGATCCCGAGCAGGAGGTTCCCGGTCCCCTGGACCTCCTTCTTGTCGGCGGCGTCGAACGCGATCCGCCACGCCTCGGGCACCGCGTCGTGCCTTCCGCTCCGCCAGTTGTCCTCGGCGGCGAAGTAGAGGCTGGCGAAGATCGCGTCCTCGCGCGCGACCCAGACGTCGTCCTGGAAGAACCCGGTCCGCCGCAGGCGCTCGTAGAACTCGGTGACGACGCGGTAGTTCCGCGCGAAGAGGGCGTTGTCGCTGCACGCGGTGTCGTGGTCGGCGATGCGCCGCTTGAGCTCGGCCATCGTCGCGTCGAGGCACGTCGCGGCGCCGTCGGGGCAGATGTCGAACGTGCTCTCGGTGAAGGGCGGCGCGAGGGCCGGGAGGAGGGCCGGCCAGTTGGCGAGCGGCGGGTCCTCGGCGGGGGCGAGCGACGGGCTGGCCAGTCCTAGTGCCGCGATGAGCAGCAGGATCGTCGCGGTCCGCCCCGGTTGACAGAATCCCTCTCGTGGACACCGCCGTCCCCCGATCCGTGGCATCCGAGTTCGCCTCCCGCCGGCGCGCATGGGAGGAGTCTTCCCTGTCGCCCCTCGCGGCACGCTCCTACCCGGCCGATCGCGAGGTCCACGAGGAGGACTCCGGGCTGCGCACGCCGTTCCAGCGCGACCGCGACCGGATCGTCCACTCCAAGTCCTTCCGGCGCCTCAAGCACAAGACGCAGGTCTTCGTGGCGCCCGAGGGCGACCACTTCCGCACGCGGCTGACCCACACGCTCGAGGTCACGCAGATCTCGCGCACCGTCGCGCGGGCGCTCGACCTCAACGAGGACCTCGCCGAGGCGATCGGGCTGGGCCACGACCTGGGGCATCCGCCGTTCGGGCACATCGGCGAGGCGGCGCTGGACGCATGCCTGCGCGAGCGGTTCGGCCGGGAGTTCCGCCACTACGAGCACTCGCTGCGGGTCGTCACCGCTCTGGAGCCGCTGAACCTCTGTGCGGCCGTGCGCGACGGCATCCTCTGCCACTCCAGCCGCGCGCCGATGCCGCGCACGCTCGAGGGGCGGATCGTCCGTATCGTCGACCGCGTCGCCTACATCAACCACGACATCGACGACGCGGTGCGGGCGGGGGTGCTCGTGGCCTCCGACCTGCCGGCGGACGCGATCGCCTGCCTGGGGCCCGACGGCTCCTCGCGGATCGACCGGCTCGTCCACGACATGGTCGAGCACTCGGCGGCCGCGGGGGACATCGTGCAGGGCGCGGAGGTCGGCGCCGCGATGAGCGACCTGCGCGACTTCATGTTCGAGCGGGTGTACCTCGGGCCGGCCGCGCGACGGGAGGCATCGAAGGTCGAGGGCGTGATCCGGGCGCTGTTCGCGTGGTACGTCGACCATCCGGCGCTGCTGCCGGCCGGCGCTCCGGACGACGCCGACCTCCCGCAGCGGGTCACCGACTACATCGCGGGGATGACGGACCGCTACGCGACGCGCGTGTTCACCGAGCTCGCCGTCCCGACCGGGTTCGCGGTCTGATGGCGCGGTACACCGAGGACTCGGTCGACCGGGTCCGCGACGCGATCGACATGGTGGACCTCGTCGGCTCGCGGACCGAGCTGCGACGGGCGGGGACGGCGCGCTTCGAGGGGCTGTGCCCGTTCCACGACGAGCGCACGCCGTCGTTCGGCATCGATCCGCTGAAGAAGCTCTACCACTGCTTCGGGTGCGGGGCGGGCGGCGACGCCATCTCGTTCGTGCGCGAGACCGAGGGGCTCGACTTCGTGGGCGCCATCGAGCACCTCGCCGACCGCTACGGGGTCGAGCTCCAGGTGGCCGAGGAGGACCCCGAGGAGGCGCGGCGCCGGGCCGAGCGCGAGCGGCTCTTCGCGCTGCTGGAACGGACCGCGGCCTACTACGAGCGTGTCCTGTGGGAGGCGCCGGAGGCGACCGACGCGCGCGACTACCTCCTCTCGCGCGGCCTCTCTGCCGAATCGCTCCGGACCTTCCGCGTCGGGTACTCGCCGTCGGCGTGGGACCGGGTGCTGATGGCGTCCCGGCGCGCCGGCTACTCGGAGGCCGAGCTCCTCGCGACCGGCCTGCTCACGCGCAACCGCGAGGGTCGCGTGTACGACCGCTTCCGCGGGCGGATCATGTTCCCGCTGTGGAACTCCCGGGGCCGCGTGAACGGATTCGGCGGGCGGGCCATGGGCGAGGCGCGCGGCGCGAAGTACATCAACACGCCCGAGTCGCCGCTGTTCCACAAGGGCAACGAGCTGTACGGCGCGCACCTCGCGCGCAGCGCCGCCGCGAAGAAGCGCGAGGTCATCGTCGTCGAGGGCTACACCGACGTCATCGCGCTGCACCAGGCGGGGTTCGAGAACGTCGTCGCCTCGATGGGGACGGCCCTGACCGACGCGCAGGTCAAGCGGCTCGCGATGCTCGCGCCGCTCGCGCGCCTGGCGATGGACGCCGACAGCGCCGGTCAGGAGGCGATGCGGCGGGCCGCGCGGGTGGCGGGCGACGAGGTCGCGCTGCTCGTGGTCTCGCTGCCCGAGGGCCGCGATCCCGCCGACCTCGCGCTGAGCTCGCCAGATCAGGTCGAGTCGATCTTCGCGGACGCGCACGACGTGCAGCTCTTCCTCGTGCGCCGCGCGCTCGACACCGCCGACCTCTCGAACGCCCGCGGCAAGGACGCGCTGCTGCGCGAGCTCGGCCCGCTCTACGCGGAGATCCGTAACCCGGTGCTGGCCGCCGAGGTGCTCGACCTCGTCTCCACGCGCGTGGACCTGAGCGTCGAGCAGACGCGGACGCTGCTCGTCGACTACCGCAACGCGCCGCCGCCGGGCGGCGCCCGCTCCGCGCCGCGCCAGCACGGCGACGACGAGCCGGCGCCTTCGGCCACGCGGCGCGACAGCCGCGCCTTGTCGGCGTCCGAGGAGATCGAGCGGACCTTCCTTGCGCAGTGCCTCGCGCTGCCGGGCCAGGGCCGCGAGGCGCTGTCGGCCATCGACTTCGCCGAGCACCTGACGACCGACCTCCACCGCCGCCTCGCCACCCACATCCGAGACCACCCGGAGTCCCCCCTGGAGGCGGTTCCCGACGACGACGAGGAGCTGCGCCTCGGGATGTTCGAGCTGGAGGCTCGCCGCGCGCGGGACATGGCCTCACCCGCCACGCTCGACGCCCAGCGCCTCCAGCTCGAGCTCCGCCGCCTGACCCGCCGTCTCAACGCCGCCCGCAGCGCGGGAGAGCCCGGAGTGACCGAGCTCGCGGCTCAGCGAGAGCAGGTCCAGGCCCAGCTCAACGACGCCGTCGAGCGTTCGATGAGCACGTCCTGACTACGCGGCTTTCCATCCGCGACACGAACTAATGTTCGCATCAAGATGGACCGCACGACGCTCGAGACCTGGCTCTCCGAAGGCCTCTCCCTCGACGAGATCGGCCGCCGCACGGGCCGCCACCCGTCCACGGTCTCGTACTGGCTGCGCAAGCACGGCCTCACTCCCGCGAACCAGGAGCGCCATGCCCCGCGCGGAGGCATCCCGCGCGAGGCGCTCGAAGCCCTCGTGGCGGCAGAGCTCACAACGCGCGAGATCGCGCAGCGACTTGGGATGAGTCAGGCGAACGTGCGGTACTGGCTCCGGCGACACGAGCTGCGCGTGATCCGCGCTCGCGGTGTACGTCAGTCGGATGCCGAGCAGGCGTCGGGAACCCTCGTACGCGGCGACTGCCCGCGCCACGGGCCCGAGATGTTCGTCCGTCGGCCGGACGGCGCATGGCGCTGCACGCGATGTCGCGTCGCTGCCGTCACCGAGAGGCGGCGGCGCGTGAAGGCGCTGCTCGTCGAGGAGGCCGGTGGCGCCTGCGCGCTCTGCGGGTTCTCGCGCACCCTCGCGGCGCTCCAGTTCCACCACGTCGATCCGCAGACGAAGCGCTTCGCGGTGGCCGGCGCCGGCGTCGCGCGGTCGCTCGAGGCGGCGCGCGCGGAGGCCGCGAAGTGCGTCCTGCTGTGCGCCACCTGCCACGCCGAAGTCGAGGCCGGCGCCGTCACGCTTCCCCGCTAACATTCGCTGCGCTGCTGCCGATCACTGAGGTGGCACCCGGTCGGGGGTAATTCAATCGGCAGAATGCTCGGCTGTTAACCGAGTCGTTGTGGGTTCGAGTCCCACCCCCCGAGCTTCACGAAGCCGCCCAGATCGGGCGGCTTCGGTCGTGGTGGGGGCGGCTTCGTTGTTGTAGGCGCCCCCCGCGAGCGCCGGTGAGACACGTTGAGCGATCGTGGCGCGTAACCCCTCGACTTATCCAACCCTGGCCGTGTACCGCCCGTAGGAGCGGGTACCGCGAGTCACTGACGCTACGTCAGACAGCGTTGGTCGACCGACCGGCGCTGGACCCGAGACCCGAGTCACGACGACCCCCGGGGGCTAGACCCGAGCCGTGTGCGGCCACGCCCGCATGCTCGCGCCTGCCTCCGATGTCGCCCCACGGCCCACCCCTTCCCCGGAGGTTCACACCAGATGGCAACGAGCGCATCACGCACCGGCGGCCACGTCGGCTACGAGGACGCAAGGCACCGCGACCGCGGCCGCACTCCCGCCCAGTGGTACTGCACGCTCGGCGGCGCAGCCCTGCTCCTCGCGGGCATCGTCGGCTTCTTCTTCGACAGCTCGTTCGACACGGGCGGCAACATCGACGGCGACGCCTTCCTGGGCTTCGAGGTCAACGGCTTCCACAACCTCGTCCACATCGCGTCCGGTCTTCTGCTGCTCGCGGCCTCGGTCAAGCGCGCGTCCGCGAAGACCGTCGCGCTGCTGTTCGGCATCGTCTACGGCGCGGTCGCGCTCATCGGCCTCATCGACGGCGAGACCGTCTTCGGCCTGATCCCCGTCAACCCGGCGGACAACATCCTCCACATCGCGCTCGCGCTCGCCGGCATCCTCGCCGCGCTCGCCAGCGACGCCGACGACCGCGACCTCAAGACGACGACCGCGACCGGCCGCGAGACGACCGGCCGGCGCGTCGACACCGCCGCGCCGATCACCGGCAGCGGCACCGAGCGCGGCGACCGCTTCGACCACAGCGACGTCGACCCGCTCACGGGCCGCCCGCGCAGCGAGACCACCCGGTAACGACCAACAACGTCCACAGCGACGAGAGGAGAGGCATGGCTTCGATTCCGACGCAGGGCCAGGGAGTCGGCGGACAGACCGCCGGCACCGGCGGCGCCCAGAGCGAGAGCTCAGGCGCCACCGACCAGGCCCGCGAGAAGGCCGGCGAGGTCGCCGGCCAGGCGCAGGAGAAGGCGCAGGAGCTCGCCGGCCAGGCGAGCGAGCAGGCCAAGCAGGCCGCGAGCCAGGCGAGCGACCGCCTGCGCGAGCAGGTCGACCAGCGCTCGACCCAGGCGGGCGAGCAGGTCAGCAGCCAGGCGGGCGACATCCGCAGCGTGGCCCAGCAGCTGCGCGAGCAGGGCAAGGACAAGCCGGCGCAGCTGGCCGAGCAGGCGGCGGACCGGGTCGAGAGCCTCGGCGGGTACCTGACGGAGGCCAACGCCGACCGGATCCTGCACGACGTCGAGGACTTCGCGCGGCAGCGGCCGTGGGCGGTCATCGCGGGCGGCATCGCGCTCGGCTTCGCGGCCAGCCGTTTCCTGAAGGCCAGCTCGAGCGACCGGTACTACAGCCGGACGCCCGACCAGCTGCCCAACCGCACGACGCGCCCGGTCGGCACCACGCAGCCCCCGGCGGGCCCGCGGACGGGCGCGCCCCTGCGGCCGACCGGCAACGGCCACGGCGTCGACAGCGGCCCCGCGCCGACCATCGACGGTCCCCCGACCTCGACGGGCGCCCTCTGATGGCAGGGCCGTCCACCGATCGGTTCGGGCGCGACGACGGGGTCCCGACCCCGGCGCCGACGCATCCGGACCACGACCTGCGCGAGGAGCCGCTCCCCGAGCTGCTCAAGCGCCTGTCGAACGAGACCACCACCCTGGTCAAGCAGGAGCTCGACCTCGCGAAGGCCGAGATGGCGGAGAAGGGCAAGCAGGCCGGGAAGGGCGCCGGGATGTTCGGCGGCGCGGGCCTGCTCGGCCTGGGCGCGTTCGGCGCGTTCACGACCTTCCTCATCGCCCTCCTGCAGACCGCGGTGAACCACACGTGGCTGGCGGCGCTGATCGTCACCGCGGTGTACGGCGCCATCGCCGGCGTCCTTGCCCTGCAGGGCAAGAACAAGATCCAGGAGGCGACGCCTCCGATGCCCGAGCAGACCGTCGAGACCCTGAAGGAGGACGCCGAATGGGCCAAGACCCAGACGCGATCCGGCGCGAGATAGAAGAGACCCGCGAGCGGATGGGCGAGACCGTGGGGGCGATCGGCTACAAGGCCGACGTGCCCACCCGCGCCAAGGAGAAGGTCTCCGGCACCGTGCAGTCGGTGAAGGAGTCCATCACCGGCGCGGCCGGTTCCGTGAACGAGGCAACGCCCAGCACGGGTGACGTCAAGCAGGCCGCCAGGCGCGGCGCGGGCATCGCCCAGGAGAACCCGCTCGGCCTCGCGGTCGGGTCGATCGCGATCGGCTTCCTCGCCGGGATGCTCATCCCGGCGACGAACGTCGAGAACGAGAAGCTCGGTCCCATGGCCGACCAGGTCAAGGACCAGGTCAAGGAGACCGGCCAGGAGGCCCTCGAGCGCGGCAAGCAGGTCGCGCAGGAGGTCGCCAGCACCGCTCAGGAGAGCGTCCAGCAGGTGAAGGAGGACGTCAAGGAGACCGCGCAGCAGGCGGCCCAGGACGTCAAGGAGACCGCCCAGTCCTCTGCCCAGCAGCAGGGCGAGGAGCTGAAGTCCTCCGCGCAGGACAGCGCGGAGCAGGTGAAGACCACCGCCCAGAGCTGAGCGAACCGCGGGCCGCCCTCCGCTACGGTGCGACCGATGCACCGGAGGGCGGTCCGCACGCTCACCGCCGCGCTCGTCGCGGCGCTCTTCCTCGCGCCCGCCACGGCCCGCGCGTACACGATCACCGCCGACCCCGTCGAGGAGAACGCCGGCGAGATCGTGTTCACCGTGCAGCCCGAGGGCCTGGAGAGCCCCGCCGTCGCGTTCGACCCGCAGAGCGGCACCGCGACCGAGGGCGCCGACTTCGACGGGACCCCGCGCAACCCCGCGTTGTCCGACGGCAAGGTGCACGTCCCGATCGTCAAGGACGACCTCGACGAGGACAACGAGACGATCCGGCTCGTCGCGCCGAACGGAGACGAGGGCACCGGGACGATCGTCGACGACGACACGACCGCGCTCTCGATCGCCGACGCCACCGTGCCCGAATCCGACGGGATCGCGAAGCTCGCGATCACCGCGTCCAATCCCTCGGAGAACGACATCACGATCCAGATCAGGCCGGCGAACGGGACGGCGTTGGAGGGGACGCCGGGCGACTTCACTGCCCCACCGCCCCCGACACTTCCCGCCGGCGAGACCTCCGTCGAGATCATCGCGGGGATCGCGAACGACAACGCCGACGAGCCCGACGAGACGTTCACGCTGACCATGCACGACGCGACCGCCGGCGCGACGTTCGCCGACGACACCGCGCTCGTGACGATCGTCAACGACGACCTGCGCGTCGTCGACGTCCTGGACACGAGCACCCCGGAGGGCGACGGCGGGACCTCGAACGCGCAGTTCGTCGTCCGCCTCAGCGCGCCGACCTTCCGCACGGTGACCGTGAAATTCGCGACCTCGGACGGCCAGGCGAAGGCGCCGGCCGACTACCTCGGCCGCCTCGGCACCGTCACCTTCGAGCCCGGCCAGACCAGCGCGACGGTCGACGTTGCGGTCGTCGGCGACGATGCCAAGGAGGACGCCGAGGTCTTCGCGCTCACCCTCTCGGGCATCGCCAACGCGCGAGCCGGCGACGTGAACGCCGTCGGCGTCATCGTCGACGACGACGGCGCCGGCCCCGGCCTGCCCGGGGGCGGCGGTGGGACCGGGGGCCCCGCGCCCGGCGCCGACGTCACGCCGCCGAAGATGTCGGTCGCCGCGCCCAAGGCGCGCGGGCGGCGCATCGCGATGCGCGTCGCCTGCCCGCGGGGCGAGAAGTCGTGCAAGGTCCGCCTCAGCCTCTTCACCGTGCCGGACCGCCGCGCGAAGGCGAGGACGCTGCGCAGCGAGCGCCGCGTCGGCCGCAAGACGTTCACGCTGCGCGGCGGCGCGTCGAAGACGGTGGCGCTGACGCTCCCGAGCTCCTTGATGCGCGCGGCGCGCAGGTCCGGCCGCCTCAAGCTCCAGGCGTTCGCAATCAGCGAGGACGCCGCGGGCAACGTCGACACCCGCACGCGGCGGGCGACGCTGCGCTACCGCAAGCGCAAGTAGTCCCCCGGCGACCCGGCCCGTGCCGCGAACCCCTCGACGAGCTCCGCCGCGCGGGCCGCGCCGTCCGCCGGTCCGATCGCCCGCACCCGCTCGCGGATCGCCGGCGACGCCAGCGCCCGCCGCACCGCCAGCTTGACCCCGAGCGGGGTGACCAGGCGCCGCGGCAGGCGCGTCCCCAGGCCCGCCCAGTCGACCCGCGCCGCGTTCTCGTTCATGTCGCCCGCCGCCGGGCAGCACACGACCGCGCAGCCGCTGACCAGCGCCCGCACGACCGTGCCGTGGCCGGCGTGGCAGAGGACCGCGTCGCACGCGGGCATCGTCCGCGCGTACGACAGCCAGTCGACCACGACCGCGTTGTCCGGCACCGTCAGCGGCGGGTCCGGGACCCGCCGGTTCCACGTCCCGATCACGCGCACCGGCTCGTCCGCCAGCCCCTCGAGCGCGGCGCGGAGCATCCGGTGGTCGGGGTCCTGCGAGGTCGAGGTCGCCACGAGCACGATCGGCCCGTCGCCGGGCGGCGGCTCGACCGCGCGCTGCTGCGGCAGCTCCCAGAAGAGCGGCCCGACCACGGCGGTGTTCGGGTACGGCTCGGCGCGTGGGTACTCGAGCTGCGGCAGCGTCGCGAGCAGGCACAGCTCGCGCGAGATCCCGTTGTGGACGTAGTCGCGCGGCGGCAGCCCGAGCCGCCGCCGCGTCTCGTTGAGGTCGTCGCGGCCCTGCTCGAGCCCCTTCTGCACGAAGCGGTCGACGCGCCGCCACAGCGCGCGTCCCCCGTCCGTGCGCGGCAGGCGCGCGCCGATCGAGTAGGCGGGAAAGCCGTCGCCGGGGCGCGGGTCGACGTGGGGGACGAGCGTGGCCACCGGCACGCCCGCCATCTCGCCCGCGACCGCGGGCGCGAGCGTGATGATGTCGGCGACGACGGCGTCGGGGCGCGCCTCCTCCAGTTGCGGCAGCGAGTCCCGCGCGGCGCGCACCACCGCCTCGTACGGCTTGAGCGGGCGGTCCTTGGTGGGGAACACCTGGTACTCCATGGCCGGGAGGAACGTCATCCCCTCGGCCTCGACGTGCTCCTGCCACTTGGCCCACGTCTGCAGCGTCACGTCGTTGCCGCGCCGCGCCAGCTCGGCGCCGAGCGCGATCATCGGGAACGCGTGGCCGGGGTCGCCGAAGGCGCCGAGGAAGACCCGCGTCACGCGGCGTTGAGCTCGGCCAGCAGCCGCATCTGCTCCAGCCGTCCCTGCTTGTCGAAGGCCAGCGGCGTGGCGCCCAGCGTGTGGACGCCCGCCTCGCGGTAGACCTGCAGCTTGTCGCGGATCTTCTCCTTCGGCCCGACGAGCGAGACGGTGTCGATCAGCTCCGGCGAGAGGCGCGCCGCGGCCTCGTCCTTCTTGCCCTCGAGGTACAGGTCCTGGACGGCCTTGGCCTCCTCCTCGAACCCGTAGCGCGTGACGAGCGCGTTGTAGAAGTTCTTCTCGCGCGAGCCCATGCCGCCGACGTAGAGCGCGATGAACGGGCGCATCATGTCCTGGGCGGCGGCCTCGTCGTCGGTGATGAGGGTCTGCACGCTCGGGGTGATCCTGAAGTCGTCGAGGCTGCGACCGGACTTCTGCGCGCCCTCCTCGAGCAGCGGGCGGAACTCCTGCACGTGCTCGGGGGAGAAGAACATCGGGATCCAGCCGTCGGCGATCTCCCCGGCCAGCTTCACGTTGTTGGGGCCGATCGCGGCGAGGAAGATCGGGATCTGCTCCTGCACCGTCTTGATGGTCAGCTTCAGCGCCTTGCCGGGGCCGTCGGGGAGGGGGAGCTCGATCGTCTCGCCCTTGTACTCCAGGCGCTCGCGCGCCAGCGCCTTGCGGACCACCGCGACGTACTCGCGCGTGCGCTGGATCTGCTTGCCGAACCGCTGCCCGTGCCAGCCCTCGGCCACCTGCGGTCCGCTCGACCCGATCCCGAGCAGCATGCGCCCGTCGCTGAGGTTGTCGATCGTCGCCGCGGTCATGGCCGTCATGGCCGCGCTGCGGGCCGGCATCTGGAAGATCGAGGAGCCGAGCTTGATCTTCTCGGTCTGCGCGGCGAGCCAGCCGAGGATGGTCGCGGCGTCGGAGCCGTAGGCCTCCGCAGTCCAGACGCTGTCGTAGCCGAGGCTCTCGGCCTCCTGGACGATCTCCTTCTGATCCTGCGAGGTGAGGCCGAGACCCCAGTAGCCGAGGTGAACGCCGAGCTTCATGTCGCTTGCAAGTTCCGTTTCGTCAGGAAGGAGTTTTCCGGGTAACGTCCAGGACCCTAATGCGATCGAGGCGCCAGCGACGTATCGAGGACCTCCGCCTGGCCGTGGAGTGCCTGCCCGACCGGACGAAGATCGCGATGCTCGACGGCATCGCCAAGAGCACGATCATCGTCGGGGCGTACACCGACCGCCGCGGCGGCGTGTGTCCGATGCTCGCCGCCCACCGCAACGGTGGCCGCACCAACCTCCTCGCGTTCGCCAAGGCCTGGGACCGCTTCTGCGGCGCCAAGCGCCCGCGCGTCGCGACCGAGCGCGAGCTGGCGATCCTGCGCACGCACCTCGAAGCGTCGATGATGGGTGTGACCCGCGAGGACTTCTCCGCGGCGATCGCCGACCACCAGGCGGCAGGCCGCTCGCGCCGCGAGCGCGAGGCGCAGTCGCTGGGGCTCGACTGGGTGCGCGAGAGCGAGCCCGTCAGCGAGCTCACCGCTCACGAGCCCGCCGCGCGCGAGCCCGAGCTCGTCTAGTCGTCACTTGCACGCTCAGGCTTGCCTGAGCGATACTCGCCCGCGTGCTCCGGTTCCTGCGCAGGGTGTGGGTCGACGGCGCGATCAACGCGCTCGCCGTGCTCTCGACGCTCTTCCTCGCCGTGGCCACGTTGCTGGCCGGCCAGGACCAGCCGGACGACACGTACTGGGACGCGTGGGGCGCGCCGTTCATCCTGCGGCTCGCGGCGGTCGGCTACATCGCGCTGTTCACGTTCTGGAAGTGGCTCGACGCGCGGCTCGAGAAGGAGCAGAAGAAGCGGGCGGAGGCCTCCGCGGCCCGCTTGGAGGCGGACGCGAACCTCACCGCGGCCTGCCAGACCATCGCCGCGCTCATCGTGGGGTACTGCGCGGCCGCGACGCCGCCGGTCGCGGTCGCGATCGACGAGCTGGCGACGCAGTTCTGGGTCCCGCGCGTGCGCGCCGGGAGCGAGGTGATCGAGCGGGTCGCGCGCTTCGTCCTGTGGGACCGGCCGGGCAGTGGCGTCGTGTGGACGAAGGGGAAGGGGATCGTGGGTCACGCGTGGGCCAACGCGGCGCCCTTCTCGCTCGACCTGCGGCCGCTGCGCGCCAAGCTCGCGCTCGGAGAGGCCGCCTTCAACGCGCTGCCCGAGGCCGAGCGGCTGGGGATGAGCTACGCCGACGTGACGAAGACCAAGCTCTACACGGGGATCGCGGTGCGCCCGCTGTTCGACCCGGACGACCCGACGACGTTCCTGGGCCTCTTCGTGACCGACTTTCGCGGCAACACAGGCTTCGATTGCGTCGAGACTGCGATGGCTCAGTACGGACCCATCGATGCCATCCTCAGCGGCTGCCAAGCTATCCTCAAGAAGGGCTACGGAACCGGAGCAGGATGACCGAGCAGAGCAAGGCCGACATCCCCGAGGGCGCCACGCGCCTTCCGGATCTGCGCGGCGAGCAGGACGTCGACGCGGCGCTGCGCCTCTGGCACTCCGGCGCATCGCGCGATCTCGTCGCCGCCGTCGGCGGGGAGGAGGCGCTCGAGCTCGTCGACGCCGAGGTCGAGGCCTCCGCGCCCGACTAGTCGGACGCCTGCGGGATCAGCTCGCCGCCTGGGCGCTGGAACACGATCTCCGGGATCACGCAGCCGGGGGAGAGAGTGAGGAGGAAGCGGACGGACTCGGCGATGTCCTCGGGGCGGATCATGTCCTCCGCCGGGATCATGCCCTTCACGAAGTCGGTCATCGGCGTGTCGACGAAGCCGGGGCAGAGCGCGCACGACTTGATGCCGTCGTTGGCGAGCTCCTTGTTCATCGCCTGGGTGAAGCCGATGACGCCGTGCTTGGTGGCCGAGTAGACGCTCAGCCACGCCTCGCCCTGCTTGCCGCTCAGCGATGACGTGTTGACGACGAGCGCGTTGCGGTGCTCGGCGCCGGCCGCCTTCAGCATGTCCAGCGCCTCGCGGTAGAAGAGCGGGATCGAGCGCAGGTTCGTGTTGAGCTGGATGTCGAGCTTCTTGGTCGTCAGCTCGCCGACGGGCTCGCCGATCCCCACGCCCGCGTTGTTCATCAGCAGGTCGCAGCGCCCGTACTTGTCGCGATGCGCGTCGACGACGCGCTTGATGTCCGTCTCGTCGCCGAGGTTCCCCGCGACCTGCTGGACGTCGTAGCCCGCGCCGGCCAGCTCGTCGTGCGCGGCCTGCAGCTTCTCGGGGCGGCGGGCGGCGATCGTGACGCTCCAACCCTCGCTCCCGAGCAGCCTCGCGACGGCGAGGCCGATGCCGCTCGAGGCTCCTGTGACGATGGCTGCGCGGTCCGGCATGGGGGTCGGCGCGGCACACTACAGTGGTCCGCCGTGCCCCGGGTCGCCGCTGTCCTCGCCCTTTCTCTCGCGCTCGCGGCGGCCGGATGCGGTGGCGACGACGGGCCGAAGTCGTCGAAGACCGAGACCGGCTCGACGACCGCGCTCGAGCCCACCGTCGACTTCCCCAAGGGCGGCAACAAGACCATGCGCGCGCTGCGCGCGGACGCCCCCGAGAAGGTCGTCTTCGCGCCCAGCGTCTCCCAGCTGCGGCCGGGTGAGAACCGCATCGGGTTCGCGCTCTTCGACACCGCGCGCAAGCAGGTCACGCCCGACGCGGTCGCCGTGTACGTCTCCCAGAGCGACCGCCGCCGGCTGCGCGGGCCGTTCGTCGCGCGGCGCGAGTCGCTGCGCGTGAAGTCGCAGTTCATGTCGCGCCAGGCGCAGGCGGACCTCGACGACGTCGACACCTTCTGGGCCGCCGACGTGCCGTTCCCCAAGCGCGGTCGGTACGTGCTGACGGCGCTCGCGTCGCTGAACGGCGAGCTCGTGTCGACGTCCCAGTTCGAGCTGCGCGCCGGGCAGCGCGGCGGGCCGCCGGACATCGGCGATCGCGCGATCAAGGTGAACACCGACACGGTGGCGTCCGCCGCCGGCGACGTCGCCTCGATCGACACGCGGATCCCGCCGCTGCCCGAGCTGCACCAGACCGATCTCGCGGACGTCCTGGGCAAGAGGCCGGTCGTGCTCGCGTTCGCGACGCCGCAGCTGTGTCAGACGCGCGTGTGCGGGCCGGTCGTCGACGTGGTCGCGCAGGTCAAGAACGAGGTGGCGGACGACGACATCACGTTCATCCACCAGGAGATCTACCGCGACAACGACATCAACAAGGGCTTCCGCCCGCAGGTGGGTCAGTGGCGGCTTCCGACCGAGCCGTGGGTGTTCCTCATCGGGTCGGACGGCAAGATCGTGCAGCGCTTCGAGGGCGCGCTGAGCGTCCAGGAGCTGTCGGCTGCGGTCAACAAGCTGAAGTAGCGCGGACTGCGCAGGGGACATTGACGCGTGGTGCGGTCGCCGGTAGCGTCGCGCCGGCGTGATGTCACGGGAGGGCGACGATCCTGAGCTCACAGAGGAGGCCCAACGAGACCTCACCGACCTGGGGCGGGTGACGCGCAAGGCGGTCGGCACGCTTCTGAGGCGGTTGGCGCGCGGAGAGGCCGAGGCGCGGCCGCGGGACACCTGGCTCCCTGACGCGACGGTGAAGGAGGTCGAGCTCATCGGTGGTCTGATCGTGTTCTTCCGCCCGCTCCGTCCCCGGGAGCTCCTTGCGCGGGATCGGACCGAGCCGGGATTGCTCATCATCAGGATCCTCACCGAACGAGACGTCGTGCCGTGGCGCGAGCGCGTCGCGCGCGAGACGGCGGAGCGGGCGGAGGACGATCGGGAGGCAGGCTTGTGAACGACGACCGCTACTACCTCATCGGCGAGCTCGTCGGCCCGCTCGTCGAAATCGGCCGGCGCTACATCCTTGTCCTCCCGCTGCTCCTGGCGGGCGCGGGGTTCGTCTTCGGGCTCGCGACCGCGCCGGCGATCCCGGATGCGGGAGCCCCCGGTTGGCTGATCGGCCTGTTCGGAACGACCGCGCAGATCATCGCGACGTTGTTCGTCGCTCTCGCGCTGGAGGCGCGGTGGGCGGCAATGCCGCGCTCCGCCGCCGCGCTCACGGTCGGCTACGTAGCGGTGGGGGAGGCTGCCGCCGCGTTCGGAATGAGCTCGCAACTTCCGCCGGAGGCGTACAAATGGCTGCTCGGCCTCGCCGTCGGCGGAGGCCTCGGTGGCCTGGGGGCGGCGGCACTGCTCGCGTACAAAGCGATCGCCGCGCAGCTTGACGAGGATCGAGAGCGGCGTCGCGCGGAGCTCTACGGGCGCAAGCCCTAGTCCGTGTCGTGGAGCTTGGCCCGCGGGGAGGCGACGCCGAGCCACTGGCGGAGCTCCTCCGCCAAGGAGCTGTCCTCGAGCGCGGCGAGCTTCGCGTGCGACGCGTCGCGGGCGATCGACTGCTCAAGCATCGCGGCCCTAGCCTCCATTGCGGCTGCCCACTCACGCATCGCGGCGGCCACTGCATGCGCCACGATCGACTGCACGGCCGAGCCACCGGTTCGGCCAGCGCCGAACGCAGCGATGCCCGAACCGGGGAAGACGTCCCTCATGTTCTCGTACGTGAGGAGACCGAAGGTCGCGCTTTCCCGCGTCGGCTCCCGGCCGACGTCCCTTGGCGTGTCCGCCTCGATCTCTGCGAGCGATCGGGTCCGCCCTTCGACAACGGCGTCGTGCGCCTCTGCGACCGCATCGGCCACGCCAGGCGTGGTCTGACGCAGGAACTGCTCGAGCCGCGCCTCGTCGAGCGGAACCAGTGCGGCGACCGGCTGGCCCTGGCGGCTGACGAGAAGCGGGCGCTGCTCGCGCTGAAGCCGTTCGAAGACGCTCGCGGTCTCGCGCGACAACTCGCGGAGGCCGATGACGATGGAATCGGTGTCAGACATCTGTCAGACACGATATCGGATCGGTAGAGGAAATGCTTGAACCCGGGTAGGGACCGGCGGCGTGAGCCCCGACCGCGACGAGACTGCCGACGAGCGCGCCGATCGGAACATGGGCGAGCTGCTCCAGGAGCTGCGCGTGGCGCTGCCCGGAGTCCAGGTCCTTTTCGCGTTCCTCCTGGCGGTGCCGTTCCAGCAGCGCTTCCAGCAGGTCACGTCGTTCCAGACCAAGACGTACTTCGTTGTCCTACTGCTGAGCGCGGCCGCGACGGCTTTCTTGATCGCGCCCAGCGCCTACCACCGGCTGAACTTCGCGCAGGGCGACAAGCCGCACATCGTCGAGGTCGCCAACCGGCTGAGCGTGATCGGTCTCGTGCTCCTCGCGCTCGCGATGACGGGAGCGGTGCTGCTGATCACCGACGTCCTCTTCGGGACGGCCACCGTCGCGGTCGCCACGGCGGCGGTAGCGGTGATGTTCCTCGCGCTCTGGTTCGCCGTGCCGCTCCTGCGCCGGGCGCAGAACTAACCTCCTGCTCGGCGGGCCGGTAGCTCAGTTGGTCAGAGCAGCGGACTCATAATCCGTTCGACGCAGGTTCGAGTCCTGCCCGGCCCATCAGATCGCGGGACGGCCAGGAGACGAGCGACGTCTTTGGCGCGGCGAGCCATCTGCTCCGGCGCTTCTGCTTTTCGTCCGGAGCAGCAGTCGGAGGGGCAGCGTTGCGCGCTATTGCTTGTGCCTCAAAGCAGAAGCGCCCCTTCTACCTGAGGCCCGCCTTGTGAAGCGCGGCCTCGGCACGCCACCGGACGTGCCGGAGAACTGCTCGTGCCGTCCTGAGCCGTCCGGCTGCCCGCAGATGCACCGCTTCGCAAGGAGTCTCACGACTTCGGCGTCCAGCCAAAGCGGTACTCGCCCCCGCGCTTGCTCGTACTCCGGGTCTGTCGGATCTATCTCGCGCGCCACGCGCACATCATCGCGCTTCGCTTTCGCCTGCCAGCAGTCGCAAGCGGACGCTCGCCACGACTGCTGCTTTCCCAGCAACCGCTGCTGCGGGTGGCGGCCGCTCGACCCCGTTTCGCCTGGCTCTGCGTGGCCTCCACGGGCTCGACGAGCCGAGAGACGTTGGTGAGGGATGACAACGACGGCTTGGCGAGCAGGGAGAGGTCTGGCATCCATTGCGATGCGGCGTGGCGCCGCCAGGTCGCCGGCTGGATCGGCCGCTCCCGCTGAGCCACAACAACGCCCGCGGCCGGCCGTTGAAGACGGTGTGAGGTCGCTGCTCGTCCTGCTCGCCGTGCTGGTCTCCTGTCCAGCCGCGGCGCCGGCCGCCGTCGTGAGCGCCGGGCCCGCGCCCGACGGGCGGCTGACCATCCTGTTCGTCGCGGACGCAGGCGAGGCCAACTACGTGCGGTTGAGAGCAGCCGCCGGCGCCACGACGGTCAGCGACAGGTGGGCGCACGTCCGCGCGGGCGCAGGCTGCACAGCCCGCAACGCCCACACCGCGCTGTGTCCCGGGGCTCCGGCCGGCGCGTTGCTCGACGCCGACCTGGGTGACGGGCCCGACACGGCGACCCTGGCGCCGGGCCGCGACGCGGTGCCGGTCAGCTTCGACGTCGACGGCGGCCCCGGCAAGGACACGCTCGACTTCAGCGGGGCGGCGCGAGGCGTGGCGGTCGACATGGCGGCCCAGACGCTCGGCGCCGACGGCGCCGCCCGCGGGTTCGAGCACATCGTGGGCAGCCACTACCAGGACGTGCTGCTCGGCAATGACGAGAACAACGTGATCGACGGACAGCCGACCGGGGACAACTCCGGCGGGCCAGGGGTGGCCGACCGGATCGCCGGGCGTGGCGGCAGAGACCAGCTCGGGGGCAGCAACGGGCCCGACGTCATCGACGGCGGGCCGGAGCCCGACCACATCGACGGCTTCGGCGGTCGCGACCTGCTCCGCGGCGGTGGCGGCTCGGACTTTCTACAGACGTACGCGGACGCCAACGCCCGCATCCACTGCGGCGGCCAGCCGGACAGCATCCTCATCGGTGACGTGAACGTCACCGGTGTCCCCCGGGTCGCGCGCGACTGCGAGGAGATCGGCGGCCTCGGTCTTCGCATCCGCGGCGACCGCCTCTGGATCACGCTCCCACGCAGCCACTACTGCACGCTGCTGCTCCGCGTCGGGCGGCACGGGCGCGCCCACCGCTTGCGGCGCCCGTCGCGGCGCCTGACGCTGGCCTTCGCGCTGCCGGCGCACGGGCTGAGGCGCGTCGACGTGCGACTGCGGAAGCGATGCCCCGAGGGCCCGGCCTCGTTCGGGCCGTCGTCGGTCGCCTTCCGCCTGCTCCCCTAGCCTCTACTCGGCGGTGGCGCACGATCCAGACGTCTCTGTCGCCACGGCGAATCATCTCGTCCGCCTGGCCGGCGAGCTGACGTAGTCGCAACGCGCGGTGGTCAGAGGTCGGAACGCGTGCGTCCGGGCCTACCCCTGGCGCAGCGGGCCCTTCCAGGCGTGGGTGGGGCGGCGCGCCCGCCCACCCGGCCACGCGCACCGGCCCATCCCAGCGGCTCCCGCTTCTCGTCCAAACCGGAACCGAGTCAGAGCGGTGCGATCAGCCGCGCACATCAACCGAAGCGGTCCCAGGCGTGCAGGAGCGGCGCGGGATCCAGCAGCCGGCCCGTGTGACTGCGCAACTCGAAGTGCAGGTGGCACCCGACGATGCGCGCGTTTCCGGTATCGCCGACAAAGCCGATCTGTTCGCCGGTGCGGACTCGGTCGCCGCGCTTGACGAGCGGGGTGTCGCGCAGGTGGGCATACCGGTAGCCGCGGCCGTCGAGCCAGCCGCGGATGATGACCTCGTTGCCGTACAGGACGGGGTCGTATCGGCTGCGCGTCACCGTGCCGGCGCGCGCGGCGGCAAGCGGCGTGCCGCAGGCGGCGTTCACATCCAAGCCCTCGTGCGTGCGGCCGCCGTTGCGTGGCGCTCCGAAGTAGCCGATCCCGCCGCGATCCTGGTGTGGCCCGCGGATCGGATACATGTGCCCGCGCAAGACGATCTGCCCGAGGAGCCGCCGCACGCCAGCTCCGGGGACGATCAGCCGGACCCGGTACGGCCCGTCCGGCGCCGCGCCGCGTCGCCCGGTCACGCCGTCCCAGGAGACTCGCTGTACGGCTCCGGCCGGGATCTCGTCCAGCACGACCCTCCGCACGATCCGGCGGCTCTTGTCGGCGACGAGCTCGACGGTCGCCGTCGCCCGGGCTTCGCTGAGCGTGAACCGGATGCGCGCTGGATCGCGGCCCAGGAAGATCTTGCGCGGCGTGACGCGCACGTCGCCCACCGTGAGCGGAGCGGTCGGCGGCGGGGCGTCGGCGAACACCCGCGCAGCATCTCAGGGCGCGTAGCGATGGTGGAGGTCGAGCACGTTCCCCGTGGGGTCGAGGAAGATCGCCTGCCAGCACACACCGCTGTCGAACGGCTCGCTGACGAACTCGACGCCCTGAGCCTCGAGCGCTTCCTTCGCGGCGCGGACGTCGTCGACCTGGAAGGCCACAGGGACTCGGTGCGTCTGGAACTCCTGGCCGAAGGCGCCGGGTTCCATGATCGCCAGCGTGAGGTTGCCCGCCTGGTACTCGGACGCCGGCATGTCGCCGTAGTTCTTGACGAACGGCAGGCCGAGGACCTCGCCGTAGAAGTGCCGCGACTCGTCGATGTCCTTCGCAGGCAGCGTGACGAAGTCCACTGCGCGGATGGTGATGGAGCTCATGGAGCACAGACCATCGACCGCGGCGAGACTCATCGCACCGTCGCGCGACCGGCGGCGACCCCGCGCGGGTCAGCGGTCGCCGCGGCCGCGCGGATGTGAGAGAACGAGACCGACATGACGCTCCCGGCCGGCGGCGAAGTGCAGTCGGCCGGCGCAGCGGGGGCACGAGCCCATCAGCCGCAGGCCTCGGGCCAGCAGCGGGCTGTACCAGGCGAAGTCGCAGTCGCGGCAGCTCGCCGCCGGCGCGCGGGGTGGAGGGGACGTGATGTGCATGCCTTCTCAGGTCTCCGAACAGCGGCGGCGGCACGCCGGAATGGACGGTTGTTCCAGGGGTGGGGGAGGGATTAGGCATTCCCCCGACGCCGCGAGGAGAGGCCGCGTGCAGGATCGTCGCCATGCTCCGCCGACGCCTCCTCTCCGCCACCGCCCTGGTCGCCACCGTGGCCTCCACCGCCCTGGCTCTTCCCACCGCTGCTCCCGCCGAGCAGTACCGCGAGACCGAGTACCGCGCGGACATCGAGGTCAAGGGCGAGTGGAATTTCCACCGCAAGGAGGCCTACGGCGATCGTCAGGTCGACGAGGTGACCGCGAGCGCGAACTTCAGCGCGAAGGCGTCGATCGAGTACGTCCTCTTCCGCAACGGCGCGCTCGTCACGCCGGAGCGGTGGGCGCCCTCGACCGTGACGACGACCGGGTCGGCGATCCGCAAGGAGACGCGGCCCAAGCCCGGCGACACCCACGTCCTCGACACGATCACCTCCAACTGCGACGCGGGCGCCGTCGGCGCGATGCCGGCGCAGCTGCGCAAGGGCACCAACACGGCCGGGCACGTCGGGCTGGTCATGCGCCTCACGGCCAGCATCGGCATGAACGCGGGAGACTGCGCCGAGCGCGTCGGCGGGAGCCCGATGGCCGACGACCCCTACTCGCCCATCGGCGGCGACACGTTCGACAAGTCGATCCAGCTGCCGAGCGAGGTGATCGGCTTCGGCGAGATCACCGAGTTCCTGCAGGCGGGCTCGACGCAGAAGTCGCCGGCCGTCTGCCCCGGCAAGGACGCGTTCACCGACGAGTGCACGTTCACGTGGACGGCGACCGTCAAGTTCGTCCGCACGGGCGGCGACCTCTACGACCCGGCGCAGCAGCCGCCGCCCCCGCCGCCGTCCGACGTGAACACCGGCATGGACCCGCGCGCCGAGGCGATCAGCGCCGCCGTCGCCCAGTACGCCCGCGACAACCCGACGCCGGTCGACCCGCGCGCCGAGGCCGTCAGCCACGCGGTCGAGGAGTACGGCAAGCACATGTACGACGACCCGCGCGCGCAGATCATCTCGGACGCCGTCGCGCAGTACTCGCGCTACGTGGAGCTCGAGCTCGGCTGCACGAACGGCTGCTCGGGCACGGGCGAGATCACGCCGGCCGGGGGTGGCGCGAAGCCTCGCGCCGCCGGCGGCGCGGTCGCGTTCGCGGCGGGCAAGGCCAAGCCGATCGCTCGCGTGAAGTTCACGGTCCCCGCCGGCAAGCCGCGGAAGATCCGCATCCGGATCCCCGCGAAGGCGCGCGCCGCGCTGAAGCGCGTCTCCCGCGCGACGATGAAGGTCACGCTGAAGGCGAAGAAGGGCGGGCCGACGTCGACGCGGACGCTCGTGCTGCGCCGCGCGCGCGGCTGAGGCGCGCGCCGGTCGCGCCGTCAGGCGCTCGCGGGTGGACCTCCGTGCAGGCGGGGCGTCCGCCCGCGGGCCAGCGGGAAGAGCGGGCGCGCGCGACCGCTGACCGCGAACTGGATCCGCCCGGCGCACCGTGGGTACGCGCCCAGCAGCCGGAGCCCGCGGGTCAGCGTCGCGCTGTGCCAGGCGAAGCCGCAGTCGCGGCAGCTGGCCAGCGGCGCGCGGGATGAAGTGGACCTGCCCTCTCTCGTCTCGGTCGCATGATCCGTCATGCAGGTGCTGATCTCCGGATCCGCGAGGCGGCACGCGGCACTGGACGACTGTTCCATCGGTCGCCTTGCCGGAGCTGTCGCTCGCCCTCACGCCGGAGGGGTAAGGTCCCGCCCGCTCTGTTGAGGCCGCGGAAGATCCACCTGCTCGCGCTCGGCGCGCTGACCGCGCTCGTCGCGGCGGCGCCCGCCGGCGCCCACGTCGGCTCGTCCGAGCCCCGCGGCGCGGCGCGCGACGTCTACTACGACGGCAGCGCGAACGCGTTCACCGCCCAGGCGCGGGCCGCCGAGCCTCCGGCGGACCAGATCCCTCCGCGCGCCGACTGCCTCCCCGGCGGGATCCCCGAGGGGGAGATGCAGGGCCGCGTCGAGGCGGGGAAGGCCGAGGAGGGCTACCGCTGCAACCTCAGCGTGATCGGCCACACCGGCTCGACCGGCGGCTTCCGCGTGCACCGCTACGTCGACAAGGACGGCCACGAGTGCGCGTACTACGACACCGCGCTGCTCTTCCCGACGAACGCGTTCAGCCTCAGCGCCGAGCCGACCGGCGTCGCCGTGCTCGACATGACGGACCCGACCAAGCCCGCCCGCACCACGACGCTCGTCACGCCGGCCATGCAGACGCCCCACGAGTCCTTCAACATCAGCGTCGAGCGCGGGCTGCTGGCCGCGGTCACCGGCAACCCGTCGGCGTATCCGGGGATCGTCGACGTCTACGACATCTCCAAGGACTGCCGCGCGCCGGAGCTCCAGGCCAGCCTGCCGGCGGCGATCTTCGGCCACGAGAGCGGGTTCGCGCTCGATGGCAAGACGTTCTACCCGACATCGATCGGCACGGGGCACACGACGGCGGTCGACCTCACGAACCCGCGCGTCCCGACCCGCATCTGGGAGGGCTCGTACGGCACGCACGGGATGTCGCTCTCCGACGACGGCAACACCGGCTACTTCGCGGCGGGCGACGGCCTGTACATCGTCGACCTGTCCGAGATCCAGGCGCGCAAGCCCGACCCGCAGGTGCGCGAGATCAGCCACCTGACGTGGTCGACCATGACGATCCCGCAGTACGCGGTCCCGGTGACGATCGACGGCAAGCCGTACCTGGTCGAGGTCGACGAGTACTCGGAGTCCGAAGGCGACGACAGCGGCGTGGCGGGGAACGGGAAGAAGGTCGGCGCGGCGCGCATCATCGACATCTCCGACCCGGCCAAGCCGTTCGTCGTCTCCAACATCCGCCTGCAGGTCCACCAGCCCGAGAACCGGGACGCGATCGGCGGCGACCCGGGCGCGCAGTCGCCGGTGCAGGGCTACGCCGCGCACTACTGCAACGTCCCGCAACGCCGCGAGCCGGGGATCGTGGCCTGCTCGATGATCCTCTCCGGGCTGCGCGTGTTCGACATCCGCGACCCCGAGCACCCGAAGGAGATCGCCTACCACGTCGCGCCGCCCTCGACGATCTCGGCGACCGGCTCGCCGGTCATCGACGAGAAGGCGAACTGGGCGATGTCGGAGCCGGCGTTCGTCCCCGAGCGCGGGGAGATCTGGTACTCGGACGGGACGAGCGGCTTCTACGCGCTGAGGATGGACCCGCGCGTGTGGCCGTTCCAGGAGGCCAAGGGCTCGGCGGGGCCGGGCTGCGTCGACACGACGGGGTTCCTCTCGGTGGGCGCCGCGCCCGCCGGGCGCCGGGTGCAGCTGCAGTTCGCACGCCGCGCCGACCTGCCGGTGCGCGTCGACGTCTTCCGCGTGTCGCGTGGACGGCGGATCCTGCGCGAGCACCTCGTCGCCCGCTTCGACGGGCGGACGCGGCCGTTCACGTGGAACGGGCGCGGGCGGCGCGTCGGGAAGGGCGCCTACTTCGTCCGCTTCCGGATGGTGAAGGACGGGCGGCCGTACGACACGCGCCGCGTCGTCCTCACCCGCGACGCGCGCGGCCGCTGGCGCGCGCGCCCGCCGCACTACCGCCGCGCGAGCTGCAACCTGCTGCGCGCGTTCAAGCTCGAGCGCCCGGTGTTCGGAGGCCGGCAGCGCACGCCGCTGGCGGGCGCGTACCGGCTCGCCGCCCGCGCGCGCGTGACGGTGACGATCAGCCGCGGCAGCAGGATCGTGAAGCGCTTCGCGACGTCGGAGCAGGACGCCAACCGCACGATCCGCTTCTCGCTCCCCGCGCGGGGGTTGCCGCGTGGCGACTACACGGTGCGCCTCGTCGCGCAGTCCGGCGACGACCAGGTATCGGACGTCCTCACGAGCCGCCGGCTCTGACGCTCGCCCGGTCGCGTTGACCGCTGGATGAGGCCGGAGTACTGTCGGTGCGTCCGAGGCTGTCCTGTCTTCCGCCCGCCTATCCCTCTGGGTCATCGCGTTCGCCACGCTCGCGGTCGCTTCCGCCGCGGCAGAGGGCCCGGGCGAGGCCGAGACGCAGACCGTCTCCGTGAAGTACCGCGGCGGCGCGGGCGCGCGCAACTGGGCCTACGACTTCGCGGCGACCACCGCTCGCGCCGACGGCGGGCGGCCGCGCAGCCCGGCGCGCGTGGAGATCCGGTATCCGCGCGGCATTCGCTTCAACGGCCTGCTCTTCCGGGCGTGTCCCGAGGCCCGCCGCGCGCGCTGCCCGCCGGCGACCCGCGTCGGTAAAGGCACCGCGACGTTCGACGGGCGGCCCGACGCCGCGGCGGCGGTCCCCGCGACCGTCGACGTCTTCAACGGCGGGCGCACCGCGGGCAAGCCGAGCCTCGTCTACGTCTTCCACCCCGAGGGCTACAACATCGGGCTGACGTTCACCGGCGTCTTCGTGCGCAACGAGCCCTCCGGCCCGTTCGGGCACGTCAAGGTGATCGACATCTCCGGGTTCGGTCCGAACCCGCCGCTCACCCTCACCGCGCTGAACCTGCGCATGACGGCACGACTGTCGCCCGCCCGGAACCGCCGCCGCATGCGGCCGCTGTTCGAGATGACCGCGCCGTGCACGGAGCCGTGGACGACCGAGTGGCGCAACGTCTATCCGGACGGCTCGAGCCTCGCGGCGACCGCCACGACGCCCTGCCCGTAGACCTACGCGGCGGAGGGCGCGGGCCGCGTGGGAGCGGCCGGCCGCCGGAGGTAGCGGACGATCTCGACGAGCACGGCGACGCTGATCGCGAGGCCGAGGCCGAGCACGACGCCCTTGAGCGGGTCGTCCTCGAACGCCGCGCCGCCGAGGTAGCCCACGAGCCCGGAGTAGGTCGCCCACGACACGGCGGCGATCGCGTCGGCGGTCGAGAAGGACCGGAGGGGGTGGCCCGTCGCGCCCGCCGTCAGCGTCACCGCGGTCCGCGCGCCCGGGATGTACCGCGACACGACGATCATCGTTCCGCCGCGCTGCGCGAGCGCCCGGCCGGCCGACGCGAACGCGGCCGCCTTGCGCGAGCCCTCGGGGAGCCGGGCGGCGAGCCGCGACCCTCCGCGCGAGCCGATGAAGTACGAGACGTGGTCGCCCGCGAACGCCCCGAGCGCGGCGGCCACGATGATCAGCGGCAGGCTGGGCTCGCCCGCCGCGGCGAAGACGCCGGCGGTCACCACGAGGCTCTCGCTCGGCACGGCGGGGAAGAACCCGTCGATCGCGGCGAACGCGAAGAGCGCGAGCAGCACCCAGGGCGAGCTCATGGCTCCTTCGACCAGCTGGGTGATCGCGTCGCTCATCTCGGATCACACCATCGCTCCTCCCGGGCGCCATCGCATCGGGGAAACCCCCCGGACCCGAAGGCCCGGGGGGTGAGGGTCCTACGGGCGGCCCATCGTGTTGACCGCGGTCACCTGGAAGGACTCGTCGACCAGGACCTCGACCTCGCTGCCGTCCGCCTTCTGCACGTGCGCCTCGTACGGCGAGCCGTGGTCGACGTCGGTCTCGACGCGCAGGACCGTGCCGCCGGGGAGCTTCTTCTCGGCGGCGGCCTTCACCTTCGCGGCCACGTCGCCGGACAGCGCCTTCTCGGTCCTGCCGTTCGACCCGACGTGGCCGCCCGGGGTCGCGGGATCGGGTCGCTGGCCCTGCGCCGCCGGCGGATTCGTCGCGGTGGTGCTGCTGTTCGAGGCCGCGCCGGCGATGGCGGACCCGCCGAGCGCGAGGGCGGCGAGAGCCGCGGCGGCCATGGCGAGCTTCTTGGTCTGACGGAACATCGGGCACTCCTTGGTGGGGGGATCGACTGCAGGCACCGTCGCGGCCGTCCGTAAGGCCCGGTGAAGAAGGGAGACAATGCGGCGCGCATGCGCGCCGAGCACGCTCCGCAGAACGCGATGGACCGGCCCGACGAGATCGCGGCCTTCCACGACCGCTGCAGCGACCTCATGCGCGAGCTGCTCGAGGCGCTGGCGCAGGCGCCCGACGAGCCGCGCCCGTTCCCGCAGATCGAGGACGCGATGGGGTGGCCGCGACGGCGGATCGCGAGCGTCCTCGGTGGCGTGCACCGGCTGCGGACGCGGGAGTTCGGCGGGCGCCGCCCGTACCGCTTCAACGACGCGCGGCGCTCCGAGTCCGGCCGGTGGGAGCTGTGGATGGACGCGCGCCAGGCACGCGCCGTGCGACGATCCGCGCGATGAGCAGACTCGAGGGCCGGCGCGTGCTCGTCGTCGGCGGCGGCCAGAACGACTTCGGGCTCGACGACCCGCCGCTCGGCAACGGGCGCGCGATGTCGCTCCTGTTCGCGCGCGAGGGCGCCGCGGTCGCCGTCGCCGACCTCAACGCCGACAGCGCGGAGGCCACCGCGCAGGCGATCCGCGACGGCGGCGGAACCGCGACGACGACGATCGGCGACGCCGCCGAGGAGGACGACGTCAGGCGCATGTTCGCCGAGGCGCGCGACGCCCTCGGCGGCCTCGACGGGCTCGTGCTGAACGTCGGCATCGGCGGCGGGTTCGGCTTCAAGGGCACGACGGTCGAGGATTGGGACCGCGTCATGGCGGTCAACCTGCGCGCGCACTTCCTCGGCTGCCGCGAGGCGCTCGCGACGTTCGAGGACCCCCGCTCCTCCGCGGTGCTCATCGGCTCGCTCGCGGGGCGCGAGACGCTGCCGATCCCCGCGTACGGCGCGTCGAAGGCGGCGCTCGAGTCGGTCACGCGCAACGCGGCGGTCGAGGGCAGCGGGCGCATCCGCTTCAACCTCCTCGCGCCCGGCCTGATCGACACGCCGCTCGGGCGGATGGCCTCGCAGATGGCTCCCGCTCGCGCGCAGGTGCGCATCCCGGTCGGGCGGCAGGGGACGGCGGAGGAGGTCGCGCGCTGCGCGCTCTTCCTGCTCAGCGACGACGCGTCGTACGTGACCGGCCAGGTGCTCGTCGCCGACGGCGGCCTGAGCGTGGCGGTGAGGATCTGATGCCGCGCATCCCGCCGCTGCCCGAGGACGAGTGGGACGACGAGGTCCGCCCGATCCTCGAGGTCGAGCCCAACACGCTGACCGGCCGCCTGGGCGACAACAACATCTTCTCGACGCTGGCTCGCCACCCCGGGCTCTTCAAGCCGTGGCTGCGGTTCGGCGGGTTCCTGCTCGCCGGCGGTGTCCTGCCCGCGCGCGAGCGCGAGCTGCTGATCCTCCGCACCGGCCTGAACTGCGGCTCGCCCTACGAGTGGGGCCAGCACGTGCGGATCGCGGAGGAGGGGCTGGGGATGCCGCGCGAGGAGATCATGCGCGTCGCCGAAGGACCGGACGCCGATGGCTGGTCGGAGGCCGACGCCACGCTCCTCCGAGCCGCCGACGAGCTGCACGCGCACGCGAAGATCGGCGACGAGACGTGGGCGGCGCTGGCGGAGGCGTACGACGAGCGCGCGCTGATCGAGATCGTGATGGTCGTCGGCAACTACCACCTCGTCGCGTTCGCGCTGAACTCGCTCGGCGTCGAGCTGGACGAGGGGCTCGAGGGGCTGCCGTAGCGCCGCGGACCGCAAGCATCGCCGGCCTCCCGCGTTGTGGAGGACAGATGCCGAAGATCCGCCTGCTCCTGCTCACCGCCCTCGTCGCCGTCCTCGCCCTGCCCGCCGCCGCGCACGCGATCGCGTGGCCGCAGGACGAGGTCGTCGACTGCCTCGCGCCCGCGGGCGATCCCGCGCCGAACACGCCCGAGTGGCACAAGCGCGACGTCATCAACCAGTACTGCGCGACCCTGCGCCTGCGCGACCAGCTGGCGAGCCCGGCGTACGGCTACGCGAACCTGACGAACGGCGCGGAGCTGTGGACCGAGCGCACGGTCGACCAGCTCGGCGACCCGTCCCATCCCCGCGGCGGGTTCACGACGCTCGTCCCCGGCTCGCAGGCCGCCGACGCGTTCCGCACGCTCAAGCGCTGGACCGAGGCCGGCCGCGGCCGCGTCGAGCCCGTGTCCTTCAAAGCGATCAACGGCTCCACGCTGCGCGGCCACGTCTTCGCGCCGCCCGCGCGCGTGAAGCGGCCGAAGCGCGGCTTCCCCGGCGTCGTCGTCACCGACGGCTCGGTGCAGGGCTACGAGGAGCTGTACTACTGGGCCGCCGAGGACCTCGCGGAGGCCGGCTACATCGTGATGACCTACGACGTCCAGGGCCAGGGCGACTCCGACCTCGCCGGCGACGACTGCCCGGGCGAGTGCTCCGGCGTCCCGTACCAGCAGAGCTACAACTTCTACCAGGGCGCCGAGGACTCGCTGTCCGCGTTCCTCGACCCCGACGAGAACCCCTACAGCGACCTCCTCGACCGCAGCCGCGTCGGCATCGCCGGGCACTCGCTGGGGGCCGCCGCGGTGAGCGTCGTCGGCCAGTGCGACCGGCGCGTCAAGGCGATCGTCGCGTGGGACAACCTCGACCCGGTCGAGGACTGCAGCGGGGTCACGGTCCCCGCGAAGTACAGGCCGGCGGCCAAGCTCCACGCGCCCGGGCTCGGCCTCTCCAACGACTACCTCTTCAACGTCCAGCCGACGCCGCAGCCGCCCGACCCGCAGGCGAAGGCCGACGGCTACCAGCAGCTCGAGGCGGCGGGGATCGACACCCAGAGCGTCAACCTCCGCGGCGCGACGCACCTGGAGTACACGTACGTCCCGCTCGTCCTGCCGGCGAGCCAGAAGGGCGAGCGGTTCGCCTCCTACTACACGCGGGCGTGGTTCGACCGGTACCTCAAGGGCGACAGGACCGCGTTCGCGCGGCTGACCGCGCGGACGTTCGACGGCAGCATCGACCGCAGCGCCATCGGCACCGGCGAGTTCGACCAGGCGGCCGCCGCGGCCAACCCGACCGACCGCTACGCCGGGAACGTCCCGCACAAGATCGCCGGGATCCCCGTCGCGAACGCGCTGTCCTTCTACTACGCGTCGCAGTACTCGCTGACCAAGCCCGGCAAGCCCGCGCGCCGGACCTGCACGGACATGCGGCACGGCTGCTGACGCGCCGTGGGCGAGCTCGGGGACCTGCTCGAGCTGCTGCAGACCGGCGGCGTCCGCGACACGACGGTCCGCGCGACGATCGAGACGTGGGTGCACCACGAGCGCTCCTCGGAGGCGTTCCGCGCGGGTGTGGAGGAGGACGGCGGCGCGGTCTTCACCGCGTACGCCTACCCCGAGGACGACGAGGAGGTGCCGCAGGAGGCGACGTCGACCCATCGCCTGTGGCTGGCGCCGCCCGACCGCGCGCGCGAGGAGCACGACGACGGCTTCGCGGTTCGCCGCGGTGCGCTGTGGTGGCGCTACTCGCCGTCCGAGGGCGCGGTGTCGAACGAGGACGATCCGGAGGTCACGTCGAGCGTCGGCGAGGGGTTCGCGCACCTGCTCGACCCGGGGTCGCTGCTCGGCTCGATCGTGCTCGAGCCGGTGGGGCGCGGCGAGCTGCGCGGACGGGAGGTCGTACTCGCCACGGCGCGCCCGCGCGACCGCCGCGACGAGGACCAGGGGTGGACGCGGCACCACCTCGGCTTCGGCGCCGACGAGTGGCGGCTCGCGGTCGACGTGGAGCTGGGCGTCCTCGTGCGCCTGGAGTCGCTGCGCGGCGGCGAGCCGTTCAGCCGCAGCGAGATCCTCGAGCTGGAGGTCGGCCGGCCGATCGACGACGAGGTGTTCGTGTTCGTCCCGCCGCCGGGGGAGGAGGTCCAGCCGCTCGACTTCCCGCGGCCCCACCACTCGCTGGCACCGGACGAGCTCGCGGAGCTGGCGCCGTTTCCGGTGTTCCTCCCCGACCGCGTCGGCGCGGACTGGGAGGTGGACCTGCACTTCCAGCCGGGGAGCGCCCGCCGTCAGATCGAGCCGACCGCGCACCTGCACCTGCGGTCGGACGACGGGCTGTGGAACGCGGCGATCACCCAGACGGCGAGCGACGCCCCCGAGCAGCGCTTCGACGTCCTCGACGAGCC
Organism: Solirubrobacteraceae bacterium; assembly: GCA_036389155.1. Classification (GTDB taxonomy): domain Bacteria; phylum Actinomycetota; class Thermoleophilia; order Solirubrobacterales; family Solirubrobacteraceae; genus CADCVT01. The sequence continues at coordinate 76,286 of DASVQN010000016.1, read as the reverse complement.
GGAGCGCTGGCGCACCGAGACGCGCGGCGGCCGTGAGCTGCGGGTGCGCGAGCCGTCGGAGTCGTGGGAGATCGCCGTGGTGAGGACGGAGATCGACGGCACGCGGATCGACGTCACCTCCCAGACGCTGGGCGTCGAGCGGCTCGCGGAGCTGGCGGAGAGGCTCGTGCGCGCCGAGCCGCAGCAGCCCGAGTGGGAGTAGCGGTCAGCCCGCGACGCCCCCGAAGCGGCGCGCCAGCCGCCGGTGGCGGTGGTGGAACGTCGCCGCCACCATGCGGCGCACCAGCCAGGCGCTGCCGGGCAGGCGCGGTTCGATGCGCAGGCGGTCGGTCACGCGCGTGCCGCCGCCCGGCTCCGGTTCGACGACCCGCTCGTGCTCCCACCGCCGCTGCAGCAGCGAGTGCGAGCGCTCGAGGAACCGGCCGGCGGACCGCTCCTCCAGCCGCAGGAAGTGGACGTCGAACGGCACGAGGCCGCCGGCCAGGAGCACGCTGCGAAAGCCGACCTCGCCGAGCGGCAGGTCCTCGATCGTGCCGTGGCGCGGCGCGGTCATCCGCACGAGCGGGCGCAGCTCGTCGTTGACGCCGCGCATCGTGGTGGCGTGCGCCCACACCGCCTCGGGCGAGGCGGCGACGACGCTCGTGAAGACGATCCCGATCACCGCCTGCGCGATTAGACCAGGCCGCGCTTGCGCGGCGCCACCCGGCCCGGATAGGTTCGACAGTTCACACCGGAAGGGACTCCTTGCTGTCCATCCCGGTCGCGCGGCACGCGTGGAGCGTGCTCGCGGCCTCCGTCGCCGTCCTCGTCCTCGCGGGCCCCGCCCGCGCCGAGCCGCAACCGCTCGCTGCGCAGTTCCGCATCACCAACACCGGGACGGACGGCGCGACCGGGCCGGGGGCGCGGGAGCCGGACATGGCCTACAACAGCGCGCGCGACGAGTTCCTGGTGGTCTACGGCGCCGATCCGGTCGTCGACGACGAGAGCGAGATCTACGCGCAGCGGCTCGCGGCCGACGGCACGCCACTGGCCCCTGCGCTGCGGATCTCCGACGTCGGGCCGCCCGGCGACCCCAACTATGACGCGACGTCACCCCGCGTCGCGTACGACGTCGCCGACGACCAGTACCTCGTCGTCTTCGACGCGGACGACAACACGCCGCCGTACGTGGACGGCGAGCTCGAGATCTACGCCCAGCGGCTCTCCGGCACCGGGATCCCGATCGGCGCGGACGACCTGCGCATCTCCGACACGGGCACGGCGGGCCTGACGACGGCGGTCGCGTTCACCGCCAGCGTGGCCTACAGCACCGAGAAGGACCAGTACCTGGTCGTGTGGAACGCGGACCCCGCCACCGGCGGGACGGTCGACGACGAGTTCGAGGTCTACGGGCAGCGGATCGGCGACGCGGGCGAGGTCGGCGCCGACGACTTCCGCATCTCGCGGATCGGCGCGGACGGCGACGCGACCGCCGACGCCGGAAGCGGGAGCGTGGCGTACGACCCGCTGTCGATGGAGTACCTCGTCGTGTTCCACGCCACCGGCGAGCCGCCGGCGGCCGCCAACGAGACCGAGCTGTACGCCCAGCGGCTCACCGGCCTCGGCGCCGCCGTGGGAACCGACGACATGCGCCTGAGCCACGTCGGTCCCGACGGCTCTGTCTCGTACGCGGTCTTCGAGTCCGACGTCGCCGCCGACCCCGTCGACGGCGGCTTCCTCGTCGTCTTCCGCGCGGACGACAACACGCCCCCGCAGGTCGACGACGACATGGAGATCTTCGGCCAGCGCGTCGCGAGCGCCGGGGGCGAGACGGGGGCGGACGACTTCCGCATCTCGGCCATGGGGGTGGACGGCGTGGTGGGGACCGCGGACGCCTTCGGCCCGAAGGTGACGCACGCCGGCGACGAATGGCTCGTCGCCTGGTACGGCGACGACAGCGCCGCGCCGCTGGTCGACCAGGAGTACGAGGTCTACGCGCAGCGGGTCTCGGAGTCCGACGTGCAGGTCGGCATCGACGACGCCCGGATCTCGAGCATGGGTCCCGACGGCACCCCGATCTTCGCCGGCACCACGCCGACGGTCGCCGAGGGAGCGCCGGGAGCGGACGCGCTCGTGGTGTGGCAGGCCGACGACGACACGCCGCCGCTGGTCGATCAGGAGTTCGAGCTCTTCGGTCGGCTCTTCGGCGAGGTCGCCGCGCCGGTCAACACCGTGCCGCCCCTCGTGACCGGGAAGGCGCGGCCGGGGGACGTCCTGTCGTGCGCGACGGGGTCCTGGGCGTCCGACGACCCGGACCCGCCCGTGTTCACGCGCCAGTGGCGGCGCAGCGGCGGATTGATCGGCGGGCAGGTCGGCTCGACGTACACGGTGCAGCCCGGCGACGTCGGGGACGCGCTGACGTGCGACGTGACGGCGACGAACGACGGCGGCGGGACGACCGCGGCGAGCAACACGGTCTACGTGCCCGCGGACGGGACGGACGGCACGAACGGGACGAATGGGGGCGACGGTACGAACGGTACGAACGGCACGAACGGGACGAACGGGGTGGACGGCGCGAACGGGGCAGACGGCGCCAAGGGCGCGGACGGCGCCGCGGGCGCGAACGGCACGAACGGCTTCGACGGAGCGCCCGGCCCGGGCGGCGCACCGGGCCCGACCGGCGCGACGGGGCCCATCGGGCCGATCGGCGCGACCGGCGCGCGCGGCCCGCGCGGCCGCGAGGCGAAGGTCACCTGCAAGCTGAGGAAGAAGCGGAAGATCACGTGCAAGGTGTCCTTCAAGAAGGCCAAGAAGTCCGCCGTCGTCCGCGTGCGGCTCACGCGGTCGGGGCACGTCGTCGCGAGCGGCCGGCCGCGCACGAGGTCGGGCACCGCGACCCTGCGGTTCCTCCGCTCCCGCGCGCTGCGCCCGGGCCGCTACGTGCTGGCCGTGACCGAGCGCCAGCCGCACGGGCGCGACACGACCACCCGCACCACGATCGCCATCCGCGGCTAGCGCAGCGGCCGCAGCCTCAGGGGACCCGACTGCGGGGGCCGGCGCGATGCGCCGGCCCCCTCGGGGTCGGCCTACAGGTACGGCTGCACGTGCCGCGTGGGCTCGCGCTGGCGGCCCGGCTTGTCGCCGCCGTGCGGGGCGCAGAGGCCTGGGCGGTTCTGCGTCACGCCGTCGTTGTTCTCCCACGTGTTGGCACCGTTGTCCTCGCAGTCGAGGGCGGTGTTGTCGCGCAGGAAGTTGTCGCGGATGAGGTTGTCCGACGTGTCGTCGTTCATGTAGATCCCGTCGTAGAGCGACGACTTCCAGAAGTCGTTGTGCTCGATGACGGCGCCGGTCGTCTCGTACGCGGCGAGGTTGTCGTCGTTGCGGGTCGCCTCGTTCTGGTCGACGTCCACCGCGGCCGTCGACTGGAACAGCAGGATCCCCGTGCTGCTCGCGATCGGCGGGCCGGAGAACGAGTTGTCGAGGACGATGTTCTGCTCGACGTCGGCGGCCGCGCCGCGGCTGACCTGGATCCCGTTCTGGGCGATCGAGTCGGTCGGGCCCGCGCCCTGGATGCGGTTCTGCTGCACCGAGACGCTCGAGCCGGCGCCGTCCACGACCACGCCGCCCTTCTGGTAGTGGTCGATGTAGTTGCCGAACAGCGTGCCGGAGCCCGGGCTGTTCAGGAACTGGCTGCCGAACCGCACGCCGATGCCGTTCTGGCACCCGCCGAACGGGTTGTCGCGGATCTGGGTGATGCGGTTGTCGCGGACGTCCGCCGAGCCGCCGCTCCCGACGAAGACGCCGTAGCGCAGGCTGTTGCACGGGCCGCCGCCGGGGCCGGTGATCGTGAAGCGGTCGAGGTGCACGCCGGTCGCCGTGACGTCGACGATCGCGCCGGTCGTCGTGGGGATGATCGCGGGCGCCTTGATGACGGCCGCCTGGCGCGGCGTCGAGTAGAGCTTCAGCCCGGCCTTGTCGACGGTGACCGTCTCCTGGTACAGGCCGGCGCAGACCTGCACGGTGTCGTTGGGCGCGGCGGCCTGCACCGCGGCCTGGATGCTCGTGAACTGCGCGAGCGGGCACTGGACGTGATCGTCGTCGACGGTCCACGTCGCCGCTCCCGCCGGCGCCGCGAACGCGAGCACCGAGGCCGCGCCGAGCACGAGCCCCCACTTCTTCCTGCGTCCCAACATGCGATTCCCCCCGCCTCGAAAAGGACGTTCGAAATCAACGAACGCACCGCTCAGGGGGAACTTGCGGTCAGGCGGTCACCACGTGTCGACGAAGCGGTGGCCGTGCCCGGCCTGCCGCTCGCCGTGCGCGGTGGCCGCGGCCAGCGTCGACCCGATGAGCCCGCGCGTCTCGGCCGGGTCGATCACGTCGTCGAGCTCGAAGAGCTGTGCCGCGTTCAGCGCCTTCGCGTTCGCCTCGGCCAGCGACGTCAGCTCGCTCACGCGCTCGGCGCGCTCGGCCTCGTCGGCGATCGCCTCGAGCTCCTTGCGGAAGCCGAGCTTGACCGCGCCCTCCAGGCCCATCGGCCCGAGATGCGCCGACGGCCACGCGACGGTCAGCAGCGGCTCGTGCAGGCTGCCCGCGACCATCGCCTGCGCCCCCAGCCCGTAGCCGCGCCGCAGGACGACCGCGACGAACGGGACGCTGAGCGCCGCGCCCGCGACGAGCAGCCGCGCCGTGTGCCGCACGAGCCCCGTCGCCTCGGCCTTCGGCCCGACCATCATGCCCGGCGTGTCGACGAGCGAGACGAGCGGGATCGCGAACGCGTCGCACAGCTGCATGAACCGGGCGGCCTTGTCGGCCGCCTCGCTGGTGATCGCGCCCGCCATGTGCATCGTGTCGTTGGCGACGACCCCGACCGGTCGGCCCTCGATGCGGATCAGCGCGGTGACCATCTCCGGCGCGAAGCGCTCGCGCAGGAAGGTGGCCGAGCCGGCGTCGGCCAGCGTCTCGACGATCGGCTGCACCTTGTAGGCGCGGCGCTGGCGCTCGGGCACGAGCGTGCGCAGGCGCGCCTGGTCGGGCTCCTCCCACTCCGCGGACGGTCCCTGGAAGTACGCGAGCAGCCGCTTGGCGGCGGCGGTCGCCTCGCGCTCGCCGGAAGCCACGACGTCGACGACCCCGTTCCTGGTCATCACGTCGATCGGCCCGACCTCGTCCGGATCGACCTTCCCGAGCCCGCCGCCCTCGATCATCGCCGGGCCGCCCATGCCGAGCGACACGTTCTCGGTCGCGACGATGAGGTCCGAGCAGCCGGCGATCACGGCGTTGCCGGCGAAGCAGCGGCCGGCGACGACGGCGATGCGCGGCACCAGGCCCGACAGCCGCGCCCAGAGCGCGAAGGCCCGCGTGTCGAGCGCCGACACGACCGGGTAGTCCGTGTCGCCCGGGCGCCCGCCGCCGCCCTCGGCGAAGAAGACCGTCGGCAGGCGCATGCGCTCGATCAGCTCGAAGAGCCGGTCCTTCTTGCGGTGCCCGAGCGCGCCCTGCGTCCCGGCGAGGACGGTGTAGTCGTAGGAGAGGACCGCGCACGGGCTGCCGTTCACCGTCGCCGTCCCGCCGATCATCCCGTCGGCGGGCGTGCGCGCGATGAGGTCCTCGAGCTCGCGCCGCTGGCGCTGTGCGGCGATCGCGAACCGCCCGTACTCGACGAAGCTGCCGGGGTCGACGAGGTCGTCGAGGTTCTCGCGCGCCGTCCGCCCGCCGCGCGCGTGTCGCTTCTCGACGGCGTCCGGCCGCGCGTCGTCGAGCGTCAGCGCGCGACGCGCGAGCAGCTCGGCGAGATCCTGTCCCTGCTCGTCCGGCACGGCGGGAACCCTCGCACAGCTCAGTCGAGGAACGCGTACGCGCCGAGGACCACGTACAGCGCGACCAGCGCGACGCCCTCGAACGTCGCGGCCTCGCCGTCGCCGGTGATCTGCCAGACGGCGAGCGCCGTCAGCAGGATCGCCCCGATGTAGACGGGCGCGAGCTCGAACGTCAGCGTGTCCTTGAACAGCAGCGACACGAGGACGAGCGCGGGGAAGAGGAACGCCGCGACCTGGGCGACCGAGTTCTTCACGACGGAGATCGCGAGGTCCGAGCGGCCCTTGGCGGCGAGGACGATCCCCGTGACGTTCTCGACCGCGTTGCCGGCGATGGCCACGATCACGAGGCCGGCGAACGCCTGCGAGATCCCGAGGGTGTCGATCGCGGGCTCCAGCGCGTCGATGAACCAGTCGGAGACGAGCGCGGCGCCGACGCCCGCGGCGGCCAGGACGCCGATCGCCACACCGAGCGGCACGGCCGCGCCCGCGGACTCGTGGGCCTCCTCGCGCGGCTCGTCGCTGCGCAGGTACGAGCTCACCCAGACGCCGTAGACGACGAGCAGCGCGACCGCGGCGGCGGCCGACAGGCCCTCGATGTGCCGCCGCGCCTCGCCGGGCGAGTGCGCGGCGAGGCCGACGATCACGATGATGAACGAGGCGACCAGCAGCAGCGTCGCGGTGTCGTTCGGCAGTCGCTTGCGGAACGTCATGTAGTCGCTGTCGGCCTGCCGCGCGCCGACGACGATGACCGCGCCGAGCACGAGCAGCGCGTTGGCGAACAGCGAGCCGATGATCGACGTCTGCGCGACGACGGTCTGCCCGGCCGACAGCGCGAAGATGACGATGAAGAACTCCGGCAGGTTGCCGAGCGTCGACTGCAGGAAGCCGGTGATCGCCGGGCCGAAGTGCGTCCCGACCTGCTCGGTGCCGAACGAGACCACCCACGCCAGCCCGGCGAGCGCGATCCCCGCGACGACGAAGCGCAGCACGGGCGACGCGCCCGCGTAGTTGCAGACCGCGGCGACCGCGGTCAGGGCGAAGGCGCCCGCGAGGAGCGCGCGGTCGAGGGGGCGCAGCATCCGGCACATCCTGCCCGACGCAGCGGCGTCGGAGCGCTCGGCCGCGGGTAAGGCCGTCGCGTGCCCGTTTTGCGAATCGCCGCCCTCGCGGTCGGGCTGTCTCTGTGCGCGGCGCCCGCGGCGCCGGCCACGACCGTGGAGCTGCCGGTGCAGGAGACGCGGTCCGACGACTCGACGCGGCCGCTCGACTTCCTCGCCGCGTCGGTCGAGGTCCCGCGAGGCGTCGGGCGCATCGTGCGCGCGGGCTCTGAGGTCACGGTGGTCCACCGGCGCCAGCGCCGGTGTGCGTACGAGATCGCGCTGGGCGCGGTGACGAGCCGCCGTTCTACCCGCCAGCGCCTTCCCCGCCGCTTCCCGGTCCGCGCGCACGGCAGCGGCACCGGCGCCGTGCTCGCGCGCGACGGGCGGCGGCTGGACACGCCGCTGCGGTGGGGCGTCGCCGAGGGCAGGGCGGAGGGAGCCGGGGTCACCGTCGCCTTCGCCGACGTCGCGCTGCCCCCGGCGGTCGCGCCGCGGTTCCCGCAGCGCGTCGTCTCGGCCTACGCGGCCGTCTACGCGGACCCCCCGTGCTACCGGCGGATGCGGAGAAAGTTCGCGCGCACGACCGCCGCGACCGTCGGTTCGCTCGTCGTTCGCGAGACCGCCGAGTACGTCCCGCCGGCGCCCGACGCCTTCCCGCCGGCGCAGAGCCTGGAGACCGCGCCGGTGCTCACGCTCCGCGGCGCAGCCCCGCAGCAGCTGGCCGGCGACGCGATCGCGTCCGCCGGCGACGTCGACGGCGACGGGCGCCCGGACCTGGCCGTCGGCGCGATGCTCGCGCGTCCGCACCGCCGCGTCGAGGCCGGCGCGGTCTACGTCGTCCTCGGTCCGTCCGAGCCCGGGACGATCGACCTCCGCGCGCGCAGCGGCCGGGTCGTGCGCATCGACGGCCCCGCGCGCAACACGTGGCTCGCCCGTTCGGCGGGGGTGGGGGACGTCGACGGCGACGGCCTCGACGACCTCCTCGTCGGCGCGCCGCGCGCGGAGTCCGGCCGCGATCGGCGCGACGCGGGGCGCGCATACCTCGTCGCGGGGCGGCGCGGCCTGAAGGGGCCGATCGACCTGGCGCGGCCCGGCGCCGCCGCGCTGACGATCGACGGCGCGTACCGCGGCCAGTTCGTCGGCGACGACGTCGCGCCCGCAGGCGACGTCAACGGCGACGGGATCCCGGACCTCGCGATGACGGCGCCCGACAACTTCGGCGACGGCGACGAGCGCTCCGCCGTCTTCGTCGTCTTCGGCCGGCGCCCGCTGCCGTCGCGCGTCGACCTGCGCGGGCTCGGCGCCGGGGGCCTGGAGATCAGGGGTTTCGGCGACGGGGCGGAGGAGCTGCGTGTCGCGAGCGCGGGCGACGTCAACGGCGACGGGCTGGGGGACCTGGCCATCGCGATGCCGTTCGCGCCCCGCGGCGACGACGACGACGGCGAGCTTCAGAGCGCCCTCGTGATCCTCTTCGGACGCCGCGACGGCGGCGCGGTCGACGTCCGCCGCCTCGGCGCCGCGGGGATCCGGCTCGACGGCGCCCGCTGCGACGGCATCGAGTCCGTCGCGGGCCCCGGCGACTTCAACGGCGACGGGTTCGACGACGTCGTCGTGGGCGCGCCGCTGCAGTGCGACGAGAGCCCGCAGCCCGCCGGCGGCGCGTACGTCGTCTTCGGCGGCCCCGCGCTCGCCGGGGGGCGGCTCGACGAGCTGGGCGATCGCGGGCTGCGGATCGACGGACACGGCCGCTTCGGCGGGCGCAACACCGGCGGGACGGTCGCGGCCGCCGGCGACGACAACGGCGACGGGCTCGCCGACATTCTCGTCGCTCTGTACGACGAGCCGCAGGCCGCGGTCTACGTCGTCGACGGCCGGCGGGGGGCAGGACGGATCGGACTGCGGTCGCTGGGGGACACCGGCCGCCGCGTGCTCGGCCCGAGCAACCGCCGGTTCGCCGACGCGGTGGCCGCGCTGCCCGACGCCGACGGCGACGGCCGCGTCGAGATCGTGTCGCGGCTCGACCCCGCGGGCCGTCGCAGCCTCGGCGGCGCCGCCGTCGTGTTCAGCCGCGCCCGGTAGTGCAGGCCGGCCGCCCGGGCGGCTAGGTTCTCGTCGTGCCGGAAGCTGAGTCAGCGATCAGGCTCGAGGGGTTCGTCAAGCGGTTCGGCGCGATCACCGCGGTGGACGGGCTCGACCTCGACGTCCCGTTCGGCACGTGCGTCGGACTGCTCGGGCCGAACGGCGCCGGCAAGTCGACGACGATGAAGGCGCTCACCGCGCAGGTCCTCGCCGACGAGGGCCTGCTCGAGGTCCTCGGGTTCCGGCTGCCCGAGGACTCCAAGCAGGCGCGCGCGCAGATGGGCGTGGTCCCGCAGCTCGACAACCTCGACGTGTCGCTGACCGTCGAGCAGAACCTGCTCGTCTTCTCGCACCTGTACCGCGTGCCGTCGCGCGAGCGGCGCGACGCGATCGAGCGGGCGCTGACCGTCGCCAACCTCCAGCCGCGCCGCACGGCGAAGGTCGACGAGCTGAGCGGCGGCATGCGGCGCCGGCTGCTCATCGCCCGCGCGCTGCTGCACCAGCCGCGGCTGCTGCTGCTCGACGAGCCGACGGTCGGCCTCGATCCGCAGGTGCGCCAGGAGCTGTGGGCGCTCATCGACCGGCTGCGCTCGGAGGGCGTCTCGATCCTGATGAGCACGCACTACATCGAGGAGGCCGAGCGTCTCTGCGACCAGGTGACGATCATGTCGCACGGCCGGGCGGTCGCGGTCGGGGCGCCGCGCGCGCTCATCGCCGAGCACGCCGGGCCGCAGGCGCTCGAGGTCTACGGCTCGCCCGCCCGGCTGAGCGAGGTGGAGGCGCACGCGCGCGAGCAGGGCTGGCCGACGCGGCGCACCGGCACGTCGATCGCGATCCTGCACGCCAACGGCGACACGTCCCTGGAGGGCGAGCGGCGGATCACGAACCTCGAGGACGTCTTCGTCCTGCTCACCGGCGAGGAGATCGCCTGATGGCCACCGCTCCCGCGCAGCGCCGCCTCGGCCGCCTGGAGCGCGCCGCGCTGCGGGGCGTGATGGTGCGCGAGGTCGTCAACTACTCGTCGTTCTGGCGGTCCTCGACGTTCTCGTCGACCGTCGACCCGACCATCTACCTGCTCGCCTTCGGCTTCGGCTTCGGCTCGCTGGTCTCGACCGTCGGCGGCTACGACTACATCGACTTCGTCGGGACCGGGATCGTCGCGACGACGGTGCTCTTCTCGGGCGCCTTCCCGGCGATGTACTCGACCTTCGTCAAGTACCAGTTCCAGCACACGTACGACGCGATCCTGGCGGCGCCGGTCGACGTCGAGGAGCTGGTCACCGCCGAGGCGCTGTGGATCGCGGCGCGGACCGGGACGTACGGGTGCGTCCCCATGCTCGTGGCCATCGTGTTCGGGCTGGACCCGAGCTGGGGGATGCTGCTGGTGCCGTTCATCGCGGCGCTCGCGGGCTTCGGCTGGGCGTGCTTCGGCATCTTCATCGCCTCGCGCGCGAAGGCGATCGAGAGCTTCTCCTACTGGCAGAGTGGGCTGCTGACGCCGATGTTCCTCGTCGCGGGGACGTTCTTCCCGCTCAGCGAGCTGCCCCAGTGGGCGCGCATCCTGGGCAACGTCAACCCGCTGTACCACTGCGTCGAGCTGGTCCGCCACGCCGTGTTCGGGTTCGAGGGCTGGGCCGACGCGGGCCACCTCGGCTTCCTCGTCGGCTTCGCGCTCGTCGCCTGGCGGCTGTCGATCAAGTACATGGAACGGAGGCTGATCATCTGACCGATGAGTTCCGCGCGGAGGGCGGGTCATTACGGACATGACCGCGAACCGCAGCACCTCAGACACCCGCTGGCGCGCGCTGATCGTGCTGTGCGTCGGCTTCTTCATGATCGTCCTCGACGCCACCGTCGTGAACGTGGCGCTGCCCTCGATCCAGGACGACCTCGGCTTCTCGCAGTCGAGCCTCGCCTGGGTCGTCAACGCCTACCTGATCGCGTTCGGCGGCCTGCTGCTGCTCGCCGGGCGCCTCGGCGACCTCGTCGGGCGCCGGCGCGTGTTCCTGCTCGGGCTCGTGGTCTTCACCGCCGCGTCGCTGCTGTGCGGCGTCGCGCAGAGCCAGGAGATGCTGATCGTCGCGCGCTTCGTGCAGGGCGCCGGCGGCGCGATGGCCTCCGCGGTCGTCCTGGGCATGATCGTCACGCTGTTCCCCGAGCCGGGCGACCAGGCCAGGGCGATCGGGATCTACGGCTTCGTCGCGTCCGGCGGCGGCTCGGTCGGCCTGCTCGCGGGCGGGCTGCTCACCGAGGCCATCAGCTGGCACTGGATCTTCTTCATCAACCTCCCGATCGGCATCGCGACGATCGTCGCCGCGCGCCGGATCGTCGAGGACGACGAGGGGATCGGCCTGCGCGAGGGCGCCGACGCCCCGGGCGCCGTCCTCGTCACCGGCTCGCTGATGCTGGGTGTCTACACGATCGTCGGCGCGGCCGACCACGGCTGGACGTCGGCGCGGACGCTCGTGCTCGGCGCCATCGCGCTCGCGCTGCTCGGGGCCTTCCTGGTGCGCCAGGCGACGGCCGCCACCCCGCTCATGGCGCTGCGGATCTTCCGCACGCGGTCGCTGTCGGGCGCCAACGGCGTGATCGTCCTGTCGGTCGCCGGGATGTTCGCCATGTTCTTCCTGGGCGCGCTGTACCTGCAGCGCGTGCTGGGCTACAGCGCCGGCGAGGTCGGGCTCGCGTTCCTGCCCTCGACGCTCGTCATGGGCATCTTCTCGGTGCGCTACTCCGCCCGGCTCGTGATGCGCTTCGGCGCGTTCCGGGTGCTCGCGCCCGGGCTGCTCATCATCACCGCGGGCCTCGCGTGGTTCGCGCGGGTCCCCGTGGACGGCAGCTACCTGGTCGACGTGCTGCCCGCCGTCCTGCTCATCGGCCTCGGCGCCGGCACGGCCTTCCCCGCCATCACGACGCTCTCGATGTCCGACGTGGAGCCGACCGACGCCGGGCTCGCCTCGGGGCTCGTCAACACCTGCCAGCAGGTGGGCGGCGCGCTCGGGCTCGCGGTCCTCGCCACGCTGTCGACGAGCCGCAGCGACTCGGTGCTGGCCGACGGCGCGGGGCAGACCGCCGCGCTGGTCGAGGGCTACCAGCTCGCGCTCGTCGTCGCGGCCGCGCTCGTCACGGCCTCGGTCGCCCTGGCGGTCGCCGTGCTGCGGCCGCGACGCGAGCCGGCCCCGAAGGGCGCGATGATCCCGGCGTGCGCGACGGCGTCGTCGACCTCCTCTCAAGGCTCGTAGCGGTCGACTCCGTGAACCCCTCGCTCGTCCCCGGCGGGGCGGGCGAGGCGGCCATCGCGTCCGTCGTCGCCGACTGGGCGCGGTCGGCCGGCCTGGAGGCCTCGCTGCACGAGGCGACGCCCGGTCGGCCGAGCGTCGTCGTGCGGCGGCGGGGCAGCGGCGGGGGGCGGACGCTGCTGCTGTGCGGGCACATCGACACGGTCGGGGTGGAGGGGATGATCGATCCGCACGCGCCGCGGGTCGACGGCGACCGGCTGTACGGCCGCGGCGCCTACGACATGAAGGCCGGGGTCGCCGCCGCGCTGCTCGCGTGCGCGGAGGCGGGGCCGTTGGCGGGGGACGTCGTCGTTGCCGCGGTCGCCGACGAGGAGCACGCGAGCCTGGGCGTGCAGGAGGTGCTGCGGTCGGTGGGGGCCGACTTCGCGGTGGTGACCGAGCCGACCGAGCTCGAGGTCGCCGTCGCGCACAAGGGTTTCGTGTGGCTGGAGGTCGAGGTGAGCGGCCGCGCGGCGCACGGCTCGCGCCCGCATCTGGGTCTCGACGCGATCGCCCGCACCGGCCCGATCCTCACCGGCATCGGCGAGCTCGACGTCGCCCTGGGCGACCGCTCGCATCCGCTGCTCGGCCGCCCGTCCGTGCACGCGTCGCTCATCGACGGCGGCGCGGAGATGTCGAGCTACCCGGCGCGGTGCGTCGTCGGGCTCGAGCGGCGGACGCTGCCGGGGGAGACGGCCGCCGGCGTCGAGGCGGAGCTGGCGGAGCTGCTCGACCGCTGCCGCGCCGGCGATCCCGAGCTGCGCGCCGAGCAGCGGACGCTGCTGGTCCGCGAGCCGTTCGAGGTCGACCCCGGCGCCGAGGTCGTGCGCGCGGTCAGCGAGGCGGCGGCGGAGGTGCTCGGCGCGCCGCCGGCGATCGGCGGCGCCAGCTACTGGGCCGACGCCGCGTTCATCGCCGCGGCCGGGATCCCCACGGTGATGCTCGGCCCGGCGGGCGAGGGCGCGCACGCGGTGGAGGAGTGGGTGAGCATCGACTCGACCGTCGCCGTCGCGCGCTCGCTGGTGGCCGCCGCGCGGCGGCTGTGCGCATGAGGGCGCTCGTCAACCCGGCGTACCGGCCGTCCGCCGTCCCGGCCCCCGTCGACGACGCCGCCGCGTTTCACGCCTCGCTGCCCGGCTACGCGCCGACGCCCGTGCGCGAGCTGGGCGCGCTCGGCGGGCTCGGCTCCGTCCTCGTCAAGGACGAGTCCGGGCGGCTGGGGCTGCCGGCCTTCAAGGTGCTCGGCGCGTCGTGGGCGATCGAGCGGGCGCTGCGCGAGCGGCCGGACGTGCACACGCTCGTCGCCGCGAGCGCCGGCAACCACGGCCGGGCGGTCGCGCACGAGGCGCGCCGGCGGGGGCTGGCCGCGCGCGTGTTCCTGCCGGCGCGGTCGCTCGCCGCGCGGCGCGAGGCGATCGCGGGCGAGGGCGCCGACGTCGTGGTGGTCGACGGCACGTACGAGGAGGCCGTCGCGCTGGCCGCGCGCGAGGGGGCGCTCCCGGGCCGGCTGGAGATCGCGGACGTCGGCGCGGCGGGTCCCGCGCTGTGGGTGATCGACGGCTACGCGACGCTGTTCGCCGAGGCCGCGCGGCAGGCGCAGTTCGACGTCCTGCTGGTGCCGATCGGCGTGGGATCGCTGGCCGCGGCCGCGGCGCGCTTCGCCGCGAGCGCCGGGATGCCGGTGATCGGGGTGGAGCCGGTCACGGCGGCGTGCCTGACCGCGTCGCTGCGGGCAGGCGAGCCCACGGCCGTGCCGACGCCGGGGACGACGATGGCCGGGCTGGACTGCGCGGAGGTCTCGGCGGGTGCGTGGCCCGTCCTGCGCGACGGGATCCTCGGGACGGTGACCGTGAGCGACGAGGAGGTCGCGGCGGCGATGCGCGAGCTGGAGGCGCACGGGCTGGCGATCGGCGAGTCGGGGGCGGCGCCGCTGGCGGCGCTGCGGGTGCTCGAGCGCGAGCCGGGCGCGTCAGCCCTGCGCGACGCCGCCGGGATCGGGCCGGCGACCCGCGCCCTGCTGGTGGCGACCGAGGGACGCACTGGCTCATACCCCCCAGGGGTAGTATCATGAGCGGCATGGAGACGACCGAGACGCGCAAGGGCGGCTACAGCGCCACCAAGGACCAGCTCCTCAAGCGCCTGCGGCGCGTCGAGGGCCAGGTCCGCGGAGTCGAGGGGATGGTCGAGGCCGATCGCTACTGCATCGACGTGCTGACGCAGATCAGCGCGATCCAGGCCGCGCTGGACAAGGTCGCGCTCGGGCTGCTCGACGAGCACGCGCGCCACTGCGTCGTGCCGGGCGAGAAGGGCGAGCAGGGCGAGATGACCGACGAGCTGATGGCGGCGGTCGGGCGCCTGCTGCGGCGTGGCTGAGCACCACGCGCACGACCACGGCCACGCTCCGCCCGCCTCGGGTCGCGAGCTCGACCGCGTCGCGCTTAGCGCCACCGTCCACTGCCTGACCGGCTGCGCCATCGGCGAGGTCCTGGGGCTCGTCCTCGCCACCGCGTTCGGCCTGGCCGACTTCCCCTCCATCGCGCTGGCGGTCGCGCTGGCCTTCTTCTTCGGCTACCTGCTCACGAGCCTGCCGCTGCTGCGGTCCGGCCTCGCGCTGGCCGCGGTCGCGCCGATCGCGCTGGCGTCCGACACCGCGAGCATCACCGTGATGGAGATCGTCGACAACGCGATCGTCCTGGTCATCCCCGGCGCGATGGACGCCGGCCTGGACGACCTGCTGTTCTGGGGCTCACTCGCGTTCGCGCTGGTCGTCGCGGGCGCGTGCGCCTTCCCGCTGAACCGCTGGCTCATCGCGCGGGGGCGCGGCCACGCCGTCGTGCACGAGCTGCACCACGCTACATCCGCAGATACGACGCACCGTTGACGTCCAGCACGGTGCCGCTCGCCATCTGCGCCTCGGGCGACGCCAGGTAGACGATCGCCGCGGCGATCTCGTCCGCGGTGGCGACACGGCCGAGCGGGCTCTGCCCGCGGATCTCGTCGCCCTGCGGGCCCTCGAGGATCTCGGCGGCCATGTCGGTCTCGACGAAGCCGGGCGCGACCGTCAGCACCGCGATGCCCCGCGGGCCGAGCTCGCGGGCCAGGGACTGGCCGAAGGCGGTGAGAGCGGCCTTGCTCGCGCCGTAGGCGCTGTACTCCGGCTCGCCGCGGAACGCGCCGCGCGAGCCGACGTTGACGATCCGCCCGCGGCCGGCGGCGAGCATGTGCTGCGCGGCGCACCACGTCGCGTTGGCGGCGCCGACGAGGTTCACGTCGAGCGTGCGGCGCCACGCCGCCTGCCACTCGTCGTACGAGGAGGTCGCGATCGCGTGCCCGTCGTAGATGCCGGCGTTGTTGACGAGGACGTCGACGCCGCCGAGCGCGTCCGCCGCCTCGTCGACCATCGCGCGGACCGCGGCCGGGTCGGCGAGGTCCGCTCCGACGACGGCGTGCCCGTCGCCCGCGAGGCCGGCGGCGACCTCCTCGGCCAGCGCGCGGTTGGCGCCGTAGTGGACCGCGACGCGGTCGCCGAGCGCGGCGAAGGCGCGTGCCGCCGCGGCGCCGATGCCGCGCGACGCGCCGGTGATAAGGATCGCTCGGCCGCTCATGCGGCCGGACCCTAGCCGCCGGGCTGCTCCTCGGGGCTCTCGTCGGGCTCCGTCGATTCCTCCTGCTCGCCGAACTGCGGCTCGCCGGGGTTGTGCGCCGCGTCCTCGGCGTGGTCGCCGAACTCGGGCTCGCCTGGGTTGTGCTTCGGATCGTCCATGACGACGATGATGCCCGGGCGCGCGCCGCTCTACCCGGGGGCGCCCGCGCTCCTCGCCTCCACGAGCGCCGCGAGCAGGCGGCCGAGCTGCGTGAACATCTGCGTCAGGTCGACGCCCTCCTCGATCTGGGAGGCGATGAAGGTGCCGTCGGTGAGGGCGAGCCCCATCCGCGCGAGCTCGGCGGCGGCCGCGGCGCGTTCAGCCTCCGGGACGCCGTCGAGCGCCGGGACGAGCGCCTGCTCGAGCCGCTGACGGACGCGACGGCGCATCTCGCGGACGATCGAGAGGACGGCCGGGTCGCCCTCGGTGTGCTGCAGGCCGAGCGTGATCACCAGCTGGGCGAACTGCGGATGCTCCTCGAGCAGGCTCGCGGCGGCCGCGAGGGCCGCATCGATGCGCTCCAGCGGCGTGCCGCCGAGGTCGGCCGCACGCGGGAGCGACGCGAAGAACCGGTCGGCCCCGCGCTGCATGACGGCGAGCAGCACGCCGTCCTTGCTCCCGAAGTGCCAGTAGATCGAGCTGGCGGGCAGGCCACTCGCCTTCTCGATGCGCGAGATCGACGCGCCCGCGAACCCGTGCGCCGCCATCTGCGCCTCGGCCGCGTCGAGGATCGCCTCCCGCGACGCCGCCCCGCCACCCTCGCGATTCCGGTCCGTCATGCGAACTACTGTAAGCATCCGCAGTGGCTAACGTGCCAGCCGCCGGACGAGCGCGACGGCACCTGCGACGAGGGCCACGACGAGCGCGCCGGCGAGCCAGATCATGATCGCCATCAGGAGGCCGAGGCCCACGGCCGCGCCGCAGTCGTCGCCCTGCGCCTGGCCGCTCTCCGAGCAGTTCGAGGCGACCGTCCACACGTAGAAGGCGGCGATCAGCACGCTCCAGAGGGCGAGGACGATCAGAGGCCAGCGGCGGCGCATCGCGCCGCAAAATAGCGCGGGGGCGGGGCGACCCCGGGTGGCGGCGGCTAAGCGGGCTTCGTCGTCATCGCCCACAACGTCACGAGGTAGGCGAGGAGCAGGATCGCGACCAGGACGACGGCCACCCGCACGCGCGTCCCGCCGGCGGCGCGACGCGAGGAGATGCCGGCGAGGACGGTGGCGGCGATGAGGAACAGCAGCAGCGGCTCGGAGGTGATGAACCCGATCGTCACCCACGTGGAGTCCTCGTCGAAGGGGCTCTTGTCGAGCGTGATCTGCGCGAAGACGCGCATGACGAGCCAGCCGGGCAGCGCGCCGAG
Organism: Solirubrobacteraceae bacterium; assembly: GCA_036389155.1. Lineage (GTDB taxonomy): Bacteria > Actinomycetota > Thermoleophilia > Solirubrobacterales > Solirubrobacteraceae > CADCVT01. The sequence goes on along the minus strand of DASVQN010000016.1, from coordinate 59,024 downwards.
CAGCAGCGCGCGGTAGCCGACGCGCAGCGCGGCCGCGTCGTCGGCGCGCCACGCGGTCGCGAGCGCGGTCAGCGCGAGGAGCGACGCCCCGACGAGGACCATCGCCCCGAGGACGTGGAAGAAGAGCGGGATCTCCCACTCGCTCGGGCGGATGAGGGCGAGCGTGGTCATGCGCCCGGCTTGAAGATCATGTCGGCGAGCAGGAGGACGACGACCGCGGCGCGCAGCCAGTGCCACTGCGCGAACAGCCCGCCGGCCCGGTCGGTGACGGCGTCCTGCGCGCGGCGCCCGAGCTCGGTCGCGACGGCCCACAGGACGATCGCGGCGATGATCCAGAAGTCGAGCAGGCCGTAGCCGTCGATGTCGAGCGCGAGCCAGACGCCGAAGACGATCGTCCCGAGGCCGCCCGCGGCCCACAGCACGTTCGCGACCGAGACCGCGCGCGTGTTGACCGGCGAGCCGAGGGCGACGGCGCTGAACACCACGACCGTCCCCATCAGCGCGAACGCCGCCAGGACGTGCAGGAAGAGCAATGCGTCCGTCATCGGCGCGGAACACTAACGCGCTACTCGGTCGTGTGCCGATCGTTACTTGCGGGTACAACCAGCCCAACGGACTTCGGAAGGGGGGACGGGGATGCAGAAGGCAGTCACCTTCGTCGAGATCTGCGGCATGACGCTGCTGACCCTCGGTGGCGCGGCGCTGCTCGTCGCGCCCGCCGCGGAGGCGCGCGACGCGCTCGCGCGCCGCCTCGCCGCCCGGCGCTAGCGGGCGCCGAGCCCGCGCGCGTAGTGTTGGCGCGTGACCCCGGAGATCGACTACGCCGACAGCGACGGCGTCTCGATCGCATGGCGTGCCGTGGGCGACGGTCCGCGCGACCTCGTGATCGTGCCGGGGTTCGTCTCGCATCTCGAGGTGATGTGGGAGCACCCGCTCGCCCGGCGGTTCCTCGACCGCCTCACCGCCTTCTCCCGGGTGATCCTGTGGGACAAGCGCGAGCAGGGGCTGTCCGATCGCACGGGTCGCCCGCCGACGCTCGAGCAGGGGATGGACGACCTGCACGCGGTCCTCGGCGCCGCGCGCGCCCGGCGCCCGACGCTGGTCTGCATCTCCGAGGGCGGGCCGATGGGCGTGCTCTTCGCCGCGACGTACCCGGAGCGCGTCGCGCGGCTGGTCCTCATCGGCTCGTTCGCGCGGATCGCCGAGGCGCCGGACTTCGAGCCGGGCGTGCCGCTCGCGGTGCTGGAGCGCTTCTTCGCGACGATGCGCGAGGACTGGGCGAGCGACCGCGTGCTGCTTCCGTTCGCGCCGTCGATCCGCGACGACGCCGACCTGCGGGCGTGGGGGCGGAGGGTCTTCCGGTCCGGCTCGAGCCCCGCCGGCGGGCAGGGCCTGATGGAGCTCTACCTCAACATCGACGTCCGGGACATCCTCCCGTCGCTCCAGGTCCCGACGCTGATCCTCCACCGCGTGGGAGACCGGGTCGCGCCCGTCGCGCACGGGCGCTACTTCGCCGAGCACATCCCCGGCGCGCGCTACGTCGAGCTGCCCGGCGAGGACCACATCCCGCTGATCGGCGACCAGGACGACGTCCTCGACGAGATCGAGGAGCACGTGACCGGCTCGCGGGCGGTGCGCGCGCCCGACCGCGTGCTGGCCACCGTGCTCTTCACCGACATCTGCTCGTCGACCGAGCAGGCGGCGGCGATGGGCGACGCGCGGTGGCGCAACGTCCTGACCGAGCACGACCGCCTGGTGCGCGCCGAGGTCGAGCGCGGGCGCGGGCGCGTGATCAAGTCGACCGGCGACGGCGCGCTCGCGACGTTCGACGGGCCGGCGCGCGCGATCGAGGGGGCCGCGGCGATCCGCGACGCCGTCGCCGAGCTCGGGCTCGAGGTGCGTGCCGGCCTGCACACGGGCGAGTGCGAGCTGATCGGCGACGACGTGGGCGGGATCGCCGTGCACATCGGGGCGCGCGTCGCGGCGACGGCGGCGCCCGGCGAGATCCGCGTCTCGCGCACCGTCGCCGACCTGGTCGCGGGCTCGGGCATCGAGTTCGAGGACCGCGGCGAGCACGAGCTCAAGGGCGTGCCCGGCTGCTGGCGGCTCCTCGCCGTCGTCTACGAGGACCGTAGATCCGCGCGGGGCGCGCCGATTCCGTAGTTCCCCGCACTCGATCGGCGGGCCGCGGCGGAGATCGGGCGGGCGCCGGCGCGCGACCCTGTCCCTCATGCCCGCTCCTCTTCGTGTCCTCGTCGCCGGTGGAGGCTTCGCCGCCGCCGAGCTGCTCCTCGCCCTGCGCGAGCTGGCGGGCGACCGGGTGGCACCCGAGCTCGTCGCGCCCCAGCCCACCTTCGCCTTCAAGCCGGCGTCCACCGGCGGCGCCGTCGAGGTCTTCGACCTCGAGCAGCTGGCGGCCGACGCCGGTGCGCCGTTCCGCCGCGACGCCGTGGAGGCCGTCGCGCCGGACGTGCACCACGTGCGGCTGGCCTCCGGCGCCGTCGCCGGCTACGACTCGCTGGTGCTCGCGGTCGGCGCGCGCCCGCGCGTGGCGGTCCCGGGCGCGGCGACGTTCCGCGACCAGCGCGACGCCGCGCGGGTCGCCGGGGCCGTGGCCGGCGCGTCCCGCGTCGTCTTCGCGGTGCCGTCGGGCGTGACGTGGACCCTGCCGCTCTACGAGCTCGCCCTGAACTGCGACGCCGAGCACGTCTCGATCGTCACGCCGGAGGAGGCGCCGCTGGAGGTCTTCGGCCGGGCCGTGAGCGACGCCGTTCGTTCGCTGCTCGCCGATCGCGGCATCCGCTTCATCGGCGGCACGGCGCCGCGCGCCGTCGGGCGCGAAGGCCTCGAGCTCGCCTACGGCGGGAGCCTGGCCGCGGACGCCGTGGTCGCCGCGCCGCGCCTCGTCGGCCGGCGGATCTCGGGCGTGCCGGCGGACTACAGCGGGTTCGTCCACAGCGACCCGCGCGGGCGGGTCGAGGGACTGCTCGACGTCTTCGCGGCCGGCGACATCACCGCGTTCCCGATCAAGCAGGGCGGGCTGGCCGCGCAGCAGGCCGACGTGATCGCCTCGCTGCTCGCCCGCCGCGCGGGGGCCGACGTCCCGGACGAGCCCGTCCGTCACGTGCTGCGGACGCGGCTGCTCGGGACCGACGAGCCGCTCTACCTGCACGCCGAGGTCGACGGCGACGGCCGGCCGCTGAAGAGCGAGACGAGCACGGAGCCGCCGTGGTGGCCGGGGGCGAAGGTCTTCGGCCGGCGGCTGACGCCGTGGCTGGCGACGCACGGGCGCCGGCGCGAGGCGGCCGCCGCCGCGGCTGCGGCCGCGTAGAGCCGCCGCAGCGCTCCGCCCCCGCGGAGGCGTCCGCCCCGCGCCGCTCCGCCTCCGCCGGGCGAACGCGCCGCCTCCGCCCGATGCGATGCTTCGCATGATGGACGAGCCGCAGAGCGCACGGCTGCAGCGCCTGATCGAGGTCGGGCGCGGCCTGGTCACCGAGCTGGACCTCGACACGCTGCTCGACCGCATCCTCGCCGTCGCGCGCGAGCTGACCGGTGCGCGGTACGCCGCGCTCGGCGTGCTCGACGAGGGCCGCCAGGAGCTCGAGCGCTTCGTGACGTCCGGCATCGACGCCGCGACGCACGCCACCATCGGCGACCTCCCGCGCGGGCGCGGGGTGCTGGGCACGCTCATCACCGACCCCAGGCCGCTGCGCCTCGAGGACGTCGGCGCGCACCCGGAGTCCTACGGCTTCCCGGTCGGCCATCCGCCGATGAAGGCGTTCCTCGGTGTCCCGATCATCATCCGCGGCGAGGCCTGGGGGAACCTCTACCTGACGGAGAAGGAGGGCGGCGAGCCGTTCGACGCGGGAGACGAGGAGGCGACGGTCGTCCTCGCCGACTGGGCGGCGATCGCCATCGGCAACGCGCGCCTGTACCAGCGCGAGCGTAGCCGGCGCAACGAGCTCGAGCATGCGGTGCGCGGGTTCGAGACGACGTCGGAGATCGCGCGGGCGCTCGGCGGCGAGACGGAGATCGACCGCGTCCTGGAGCTGATCGTCAAGCGCGGGCGCGCGCTGGTCTCGGCCCGCTCGATGATCATCGCGCTGGCCGAGGGCGACGAGGTCGTGCTGCGCCTGGCCGCCGGCGAGATCGACCGCTCCGTCGTCGGGCTGCGGGCGCCGCTCGCGGGGTCGATGGCGGGGCACGTCATGCGCGCTCGGCGCCCCGAGCGCCTCTCCGAGCTGCGCGAGCACGCGGAGTTCGTGTGGAAGGACGCGGTCGCCGCCGAGGCGGGGCTGTTCGTGCCGCTCGTCTACCGCGGGCGGGCGCTCGGCGTGCTCGCCGCCTTCGACCGCGTCGAGGACGGCCCGGAGTTCCACGCCGAGGACGAGCGGCTCATGCAGTCGTTCGCCGCGGCGGGCGCGAGCGCGGTGGCGACGGCGCAGAACGTCGCGGCCGAGGGCGTCCGGCGGGCGCTCGCGGCCTCCGAGCAGGAGCGCCGCCGGTGGGCCCGCGAGCTGCACGACGAGACGCTGCAGGACCTCGCCGCCGTGCGGATGCTGCTGTCCACCGCGCGCCGCGCCGGGGACGCCGAGCAGCTCGGGGCGGCCGTCGACGAGGCGGTCGAGCACCTGGCGCGGGGCGTCGACAGCCTGCGCGCGCTGATCACCGACCTGCGGCCGGCGGCGCTCGACGAGCTCGGGCTCGGCGCGGCGCTGGCGGGGCTCGCGCGGCGCGTCGAGGGGCAGGGCCTGGCCGTCGACCTGCGCTTCGAGCTCGACGAGAGCACCCGCCTCGCGCCCGAGCTCGAGTCGACGCTGTACCGCATCGTCCAGGAGGCGCTGACGAACGTCGTCAAGCACGCGGGCGCGTCGCGGGTGGAAGTCGAGGTCGGCTCGGAGGAGGGGCGGATCCGCATCCGCGTCCGCGACGACGGCGCGGGGTTCGAGGCCGGCTCGCACACCGAGGGCTTCGGCCTCGTGGGGATGCAGGAGCGTGTCGCGCTCGTCGACGGGGAGCTGCACGTCACGTCCTCGCCCGGCGGCGGGACGGAGATCCTCGTCACGCTCCCCGGCCGGACGGTCGCGAAGGATGTCGCCGCGGCTGGGTAGTCCGCGCGGCATGAGCGACGACAGCGAGTTCCCGCCCCAGACGATCAGCGAGCCCGGCCACGAGTCCGAGATGGCCGAGCAGCCGCACGACGAGATGCGCGGCTACGCCGGCAGCGGCAAGCTCGACGGCAAGGCCGCGCTCATCACCGGCGGCGACTCGGGCATCGGCCGGGCCGTGGCCGCGGTGTTCGCGAAGGAGGGGGCGGACGTCGCGATCTCCTACCTCTCCGAGCACGAGGACGCCGAGCACACCAAGGGGCTCGTCGAGGCCGAGGGGCGCAAGGCCGTCCTCCTGCCCGGCGACCTGAGCGACGAGGCGACCGCGCGCAAGGTCGTGGACGACGCCGCGCAGCAGCTCGGGCGCCTGGACGTCCTCGTCAACAACATCGCCTACCAGCAGCCGGTCGACGACTTCGCCGAGCTGACGAGCGAGCAGTGGGACAAGACGTTCAAGACGAACATCTACAGCTACTACTGGTGCTCGCACCAGGCGCTGCGCCACCTGCCCGACGGCGGGGCGATCATCAACACGTCGTCGATCAACGGGCTCCGCGGCAACAAGGAGCTCATCGACTACGCGGCGACGAAGGGCGCGATCAACGCGCTGACGTACTCGCTCGCGCAGGCGCTGAACGACAAGGGGATCCGCGTCAACGCGGTCGCGCCGGGCCCGGTGTGGACGCCGCTGATCCCGGCGACGATGCCCGAGGACAAGGTCGAGAGCTTCGGCCAGCAGGTGCCGATGAAGCGGGCGGCGCAGCCCGACGAGATCGCGCCGTCCTACGTCTTCTTCGCCTCGGGGCAGCTGTCGAGCTACTACAGCGGCGAGATCCTAGCCCCGATCGGCGGGGAGACGCTGCCGGGCTGACTCGGATTCACATTTCGTGTTTGGCCGTCTTCGTCGTCGGGGATTGGTTTCAACACAGCGAGAGGGTCCGGATTCGGCGCACACATATCCCCCCAGCCCCGGCCCTCTTCAGCGAGCTCTCAGGGCGGAATCCGAAAGTGCTCGTTTGACGCGCCCGGCCTCGTGCCGGGCGCGTCGCGTTTAAGGGGTGCCGCGCGGAGGGTCCCTCCGCGCCGCTTCTGACACCGGCGCCGGCCCCTTTGGAGGAACGCTGGCGCGGGGCGTCGAAGACACCCCTCGCCGATGAAGCGATCCGCGACGACGACCGCACCCCCGCCCGCAGACCAGGGCCCCCAGAGCCTCTCGACGTACATCCAGGCACGCTTCGACGAGTTCTCCCGCTCGCAGAAGGACGTGGCCCAGTACATCGTCGACCACCTCGACGAGGTCGCCTTCCAGACCGCCGAGGAGCTGGCCCGGCGGGCGAACACCTCGAGCTCGACCGTCGTGCGCTTCTCGCAGGCGCTCGGCTTCGAGGGCTATCCGGAGCTGCAGGCCTCCGCGCGCGAGGAGTACCGCCGCAAGCACGCCGCGCCCGCCGCGCCGGGCGCCGAGGCGACACCCCTCTTCTCGCTGGACCAGAGCCCGTTCGAGACGGCCCTCGCCGCCGACCACGTCAACGTCGAGGAGACCGCGCGCAAGGCATCGCGCTCCGACGTCGAGGCCGCGATCAAGATGATCGTGGGCGCCGAGAAGATCCTCATCGTCGGCACCGACCAGATGGCGTTCTTCGCCTCCTACCTGCGCCACCTGCTGATGCTGCTCGACCTGCGGGCCGAGGTGGCCGCGAGCCCGTCGCAGGAGGCGCTCGGCCGCCTGGGGCGGATCGACGGCGAGACGCTGGTCATCGGCCTGTCGGCCGGCCGGCCGCACCCGCTGGTCACGCGCGCCATGAAGCTCGCCCGCCACCGCCGCGCCGCGACGATCGCCGTCACCGACGCGACGCTCTCCGAGGTCGCCAAGCTCGCGCAGATCCGCCTCTACTACTCGTCGAACAGCCCGGCCTACGTGCGCTCGCACGCCGCGCTGCTGTCGCTGATCCAGGCGATCGCCTACGGCGTCTACGCCCGCGACGAGACGCAGTACGAAGAGCGCATCAAGGCCTTCCGCCTGAAGTAGCGCGCCGGCCTCGCGTCAGACATTCGGGCATTGGCCCATCTGGCGCTCGCGCCGAGCGTCCCTACACTCGCTCTCATGCGCGACGAAGCCACGTTCCGGGTCAAGGCCGGCCTCGCCGAGATGCTCAAGGGCGGCGTCATCATGGACGTCGTCACGCCCGAGCAGGCGGAGATCGCCGAGAAGGCGGGGGCCGCCGCCGTCATGGCGCTCGAGCGCGTGCCCGCCGACATCCGCCGCGACGGCGGCGTCGCGCGCATGTCGGACCCGTCGATGATCAAGGGCATCCAGGCCGGCGTGACGATCCCGGTCATGGCCAAGGCGCGCATCGGCCACTTCGTCGAGGCGCAGGTGCTCGAGGCGCTGGAAGTCGACTACGTCGACGAGTCGGAGGTGCTGACGCCCGCCGACGAGGCGCACCACATCGACAAGTGGGCCTTCAAGGTCCCCTTCGTGTGCGGCGCGACCAACCTGGGCGAGGCGCTGCGGCGCATCGGCGAGGGCGCCGCGATGATCCGCTCGAAGGGCGAGGCCGGGACCGGCGACATCGTCGAGGCCGTCCGCCACATGCGCTCGATCACGGGCGACATCCGCCGGCTGACGATGCTCGACGACGCGGAGCTGGCGACCGCGGCCAAGGAGCACCAGGCGCCGCTCGACATCGTGCGCGCCGTCGCCCGCGACGGCAAGCTGCCGGTGCCGCTGTTCAGCGCGGGCGGGATCGCCACGCCGGCGGACGCCGCGCTGATGATGCAGCTCGGCGCCGAGGCCGTGTTCGTCGGGTCGGGCATCTTCAAGTCCGAGGATCCCGAGCGTCGCGCGCGGGCGATCGTCGAGGCGACGACGCACTTCCGCGACCCCGAGCGGGTCGCCGCGGCCTCCGAGGGCCTAGGGACGCCGATGGTGTCGCTCGAGACGCGCAAGCTCGCCGACGAGCAGCTGCTGGCCACGCGCGGCTGGTGAGGGCGGCGCCGGTCGTCGGCGTGCTGGCCCTCCAGGGCGGGTTCGACGCCCACGCGAAGATCCTCGGGCGGCTCGGCGCCGAGGTGCGCGAGGTCCGCGTCCCGGCGGACCTCGACGGGCTCGACGGCCTCGTGATGCCCGGCGGCGAGTCCACGACGATGACGCTGGGCGTGGAGCGCGAGGGGCTCGCCGAGCCGCTACGGGCGTTCGGCAAGCCGATCCTCGGGACGTGCGCGGGCATGATCATGCTCGACCGCGACCATCTCGGGATCCTCGACATCCGGGCGGAGCGCAACGCGTTCGGCCGCCAGGTCCGCTCCTTCGAGGCCGACCTCGACGTGTTCGGCGCGCCGCTGCACGCCGTGTTCATCCGCGCGCCGTGGGTCGCCGAGGCGGGGGAGGGCGTCGAGGTCCTCGCCGAGGTCGACGGCCACCCGGTCGCGGTGCGCCAGGGGAACGTGCTCGCGGTCGCCTTCCATCCCGAGCTGACCGGCGACACCCGCGTGCACGAGCGCTTCCTGGCGCTACTCGACGACGAGCCCGTGACGGACGGTGTTCTCGGTGACGACCCGGGGCTCGACGAAGTGCAGTAGGTAGTCGGGGCCGCCCGCCTTCGTCCCGGTACCGCTCAGGCGGTTGCCGCCGAAGGGCTGGCGGCCGACCATCGCGCCGGTGATGCGGCGGTTGACGTAGAGGTTGCCGACGGGGTTGCGGCGGGCGACCTCCTCGACGGTGCGCGGGTTGCGACAGAAGAGGCCGCTGGTCAGCGCGTAGGAGAGCTGGTCGATGCGGTCGAGCGCGTCGTCGACGTCGGTCACGGCCTCGATCGTGATGAGCGGGCCGAAGACCTCCTCGGTGAGGACCGGTGCCTGCGGGTCGAGCCGTGCGGCCGCGGTGGGGGCGACGAACCAGCCGCCGTGCGGGAGGTCGCGGTCCTGGCGGGCGATCACCTCACCCTGCTCGGCGCACTGCCGCGCGTAGCCGTCCACGCGCTCCTTCGCCTCCCGCTCGATGACCGGCGGGACGTCGATCCCGAACGTGTCGGCCTGGCCGACCTCGAGCGTCTGGACCGCGCCGGCGACGCGCTCGATCAGCTGCTCGGCGATCGCCTGATGGACGAGGACGCGGTCGGCCGCCGAGCACTTCTGGCCGGCGTAGATGAAGGCGGAGTCGACGAGGGCGGGGACGGCGTCGTCGAGGTCGGCGTCGGCGTCGACGATGACGCAGTTCTTGCCGCCCATCTCGGCGACGACGCGCTTGAGCTGCTTCTGGCCCGGCCTGGTCTTCGACGCGCTCTCGATGATGTGGAGGCCGACGGCGCCGCTGCCCGTGAAGGCGATGGTGGCGATGCGCGGGTCTTCGACGAGCGCCGCGCCGACGTCCCCCTCGCCGGGGAGGAGCGCGAGGGCGTCCGGCGGCAGGCCGGCCTCCCTCAGGGCTCGCGTCAGCTCGTAGCCGCAGCCGGGCGACTGCTCGGCGGGCTTGAGGACGACCGTGTTCCCCGTCGCGAGGGCGGCGGCGGCCATCCCCAGCGGGATCGCGATCGGGAAGTTCCACGGGGCGATCACGGCGGTGACGCCGCGGGGGCGGTATTTCAGCTCGTTGCGCTCGCCCGGCGGCTGGAGGAGCGGCGGACCGGTCTCCTGGAGCTCGATCGCGCCGCGAGCGTAGTACTCGAGGAAGTCGATGGCCTCGCAGACGTCGGCGTCGGCCTCGCCCCAGGGCTTGGCGCACTCGCGGACGGCGAGGGCGGTGAGGACGGGGCGGCGCTCGCGCATGATCTGCGCGGCTCTGATGAGGACCTCGGCGCGTCTCGCCGGTCCCGCGTCGTCCCAGGCGCGGAACGCGCTCGCGGCGCGCGTGACGGCCTCGTGCGCTTCGTCCGGCGTCGCCTTCGCCGCCGTCGCGACGGTGCGGTCGGTGGTGCCGGGGTCGGTGGAGATCAGCTCGTCGCCGTCCCTGCGGTCCTCCCCGATCCACACGGGGACGCGGATCGGCAGCCGGCGGTCGAGCTCCTTCAGCCCGTTCAGCAGGATGTCGCGGTCGCCCGCGCGCCGCAGCTCGAGGATCGGCTCGTTCCTGAAGTCGTTCACGGGGCGGCGAGGAGCTCCTCGAGCGGGCGGCCGGAGTGGACGTCGTGCAGGAACGAGTCGTTGGCCGTGTTCTCGAGGAGGCGGCGGACGAGGTAGGCCATGCCCGCGACGAGGTCTCCCACCGGGCAGTAGGTGCGGACGCGCAGGCCCTGCTTGGCGAGGGCGTCCTGGAGGTCGTCGCCGAGGCCGCGCAGGACCTGGAACTCGAGGTCGCGGGGGTCCGCTCCGAGGTGGCGGTTGTAGGCGATGGCGTGGGCGACGCTGCGCAGGTTGTGCGAGGCGATGGCGACGCGGACGTGGGGGCGGTGGTCGAGGAGCTTGCGCGTGAGGGCCTCGAAGGTGCGGTCGGACTCGGCCTTCTCCTCGAAGACCGGCGACTCCCAGCCGTGCTGGCGGGCCTCGACGACCTCGTGGTCCCAGTAGGCGCCCTTGACGAGGCGGACGACGAGCGGCTGGGCGCGCTCCGTGTGGGTCGCCCACGTGATGAGGCGGTCGGCGAGGGCGGGCGCGTCGCGGAGGTAGGCCTGCAGGACGACGCCGGCGCTCGGGCCTTCGGCGAACTCCGGCTCGGCGAGCAGCTCCAGGACGAGGTCGGTGACCGCCTCGCGGCTGTCGAGTGACTCCATGTCGATGTGCAGGTGGGCGCCGAGGTCGTCCGCGCGCCGCAGCAGCTCGCGCAGGCGCGGGGCGGCGTCGCGCTTGCCGCGCTCCGGCGCGTCGGGTCGCAGGAGCGGGGTGAGGGCGGAGACCTTGACGCTCAGGTTCGCGCGCGGGATCGGGCCGACCGAGTCCTGCTCGAGCCTCGGCTTGGCGTCGAAGGGCGCGTAGGCGGCGGCGAGCTGGTCGAGGGCCGTGGCGCATCGCTGTGCGTAACGGTCGGCCTCGGCCTCGGTGACCGTGGCCTCGCCGAGCAGGTCGACGGTCGCTGCGACGTCGCGCTTCCACAGCTGCCTGAGGACGGGCAGCGCGTCCTGCGGGTCGTCGCCGACGATGAAACGGTGGGCCATCCTCCGGACGCCCGCTGCCGCGGCGGCCCCGAGCGCGGCGCGGCCCGGGCGGCTGTTGCCCATCCGCATCGCGGCCTCGATCGACGCCGGTCGCTCGTCGACCTCGCTGAGGAAGCCGGTCAGGTGGCGGGCGAGGTCGTCGAGGCTGCGGCAGGCCGGGACGACGTCGACGAAGCGGAAGAGGGCGGCCTTCAGCTCGGCGTCCTGGGACGCGAAGTCCATCGCCTTGTCGTCCATCGCCTTGAGCGGGTTGCGGCTCGGAGGCGGGAAGGCCTCCGCCAGGTCGCGCCCGATGGCGAGGATCTCCGCGTCGAGGGCGGCGTCGGCCACGGTCCGAACCTACCCGCAGGAGGGCGTGACCGCGCTCTCCTCCGGCGCCGAGCCGGTCAGCGGCGCGCGGCTAGGGCGTCTCGTCGGGGGGCGCGGTCTCGTCGGGCGCGGCCTGTGCGCCCTGCCCGCCGCCCTGCGCGGCGCCGTCGCCGGTGGCGTCCTGCGGCGTCTCCTCGTCGGCTCCGCCCTGCGGCTGCGCGGGCGCGGGCGTGTCCTCCTGCGCCGCGTCGTTCTGCGTCGCCGGCTCGGCTGCCGGCTCGGTCGTCTCCTCGGCGGGAGCGGGCGGCGGGGCGCTCGCCCGCTTGTCGGCGAGGCGCTGGCGCCGCGCCTTGTCGGCGGCCTGGCGGAGGTCGTCGACGATCGTCGCGGCCTCGCCCTCGGGGACCTCGACCTGCGTGGCCTTCGGCGCGATCCCGGTGTCGACCGCGGGCTGGGACTCGTTGCCGCCGAGGACTCCCGACGTCGCGAGGATGCTCACCGCGGCGACGGCGACGACGGCGGCCGCCGGCGCGAGCGCGCCCTTGCCGGGGAGGCCGGACCGCTGCGGCGGCGTGGAGGCGGGCGGGGCGGCGGCCGAGCGGCGCGCTCGGGCGGGGGCGGCGACGGGGGGAATGGGGGCAGTCTCCTCCACGAGAGGCTCATCGACAGCGCCGGACGCCGTCTGAAGCCGCGCGGCGATCGCGCCCGTCCGGTCGTCGGGGTCGTCGCCGTTGGGGCGCGGGCGGAGACGAGCGGCGGCGATCTCGACGTCGAGGGTCTCGTCGTGGCCGATCTCCTCGGGTGGGACGCTCCACTCGACGCTGGGCTCGGCAGGCTCGCGGGCCTCGAGCGCGCGGGCGCCGACGGTCGCGGCCTCGCGGTCGGATTCCGCGAGGTTCTCGGCGGCGTCGTCCGGCTCGCCCGGCGCGGCATCGGTCGCCTCCGACGCGACCGGCGCGGCGTCCTCCACCGGCGGCGCGGCGTCCTCGGTCTCCGGCGCGGCTTCCTCGGCCTCCGGCGTGGCTTCCTCGGCCTCCGGCGTGGCGTCGTCCGTCTCCGGCGCGGCTTCCTCGACCTCCGCCGGTTCCACGGGGTCGGCGGCCGACGCGGCGGGGGAGGGATCCGGATCGGGCGCCGCGGCTTCGACGCCCTCCGCCGGGTTGTCGGCGAGGGGTTCCTCGGCAGCGGGTTCCTCCGCGGCGAGTTCCGGCTCGCTCGCGGAGGGGACGGGCGCGGAGGGGACGGGCGGGGAGGGTTCGACGGGCGGGGAGGGTTCTACGGCGGCGTCGGGAGTGGGCGGGGGTGGTGCGGGTGCCGGTGCCTCGGCCGGGACCGCGGACATCGCTGCGACGATCGTCTCCACGATGTCCTCCGGAATCGGGCGGGGCGGGGCGGAGCGGTAGGCGTGCTCGGCGGTGCGGAAGCGCTCCTCGGCGGCGCGGGCCGAGGCGGAGGCGTCGAGGAGGCGGTTGAGCTGCTCCTCTCCCTCGGCGTCGAGGGTCCCGTCGGCGCGGGCGATGAGGAGGTCGGGGACGAGCGTGATCTGCTCGGCCGTCGGGCGGCCTCCGAGGAGGCGGCCGAGGCCGGCGCCGCTCGGGGGTGCGCTGCCGTGGGGCGCGCGGTCCGCGGCGGCGTGGCGGGTCGACGACAAGAGCGCGGCCTCGGGGTCGAGGTCCGCGGGCCGGGGGGCCGCGACGACGAGGGCGCGGAAGCGCGCGAAGGCGTCCGCGGCCGCCGCCGGGACCTGCGCCGCGGCGCACGCCCGCTCGCAGTACGCGAGGACGGCCGATCCACGACGGGCGATCAGCGCCCGAAGGACGGCGGGGTCGCCGTCACGGATGCCGAGCGCAGTGACGGGTCCGGTCACGACGGTCGCAGGCTAGCGACGCCCGCGGCGGCAGCTCTGCAACCCTCGCGCCCGTGACCTTCGGCCGCTGGCTCCTCGGCGTCGTCCTGCTGGCGGCGATCGCACTCGCGCTGACCCTCGGCGCCCGCGCGGTCCGGCGCCGGTTCGTGCCCGAGCTCGACGGGCCGACGGCCGTCCTGGCGGACGCGATCCTCGCCGTGAGCGGGCTGATCGTGCTGGCGGAGGTGCTCGGCGTGATCGGCATCCTCGATGCGGTGCCGCTCGTGGTGGGCGCGATCGGGCTGGGTGCCGGAGGGGTCGCGGTCGGGCGGAGCGGAGAGGCCGCGAGTGGCGGAGACGCGGCGGACCGCGGCGGCGTCGGGCGGCGGGGAAGGGGCGCGAGTGGCGGAGACGCGGCGGAGGGCAGGGGCGTCGGGCGGCGGGACGTGGCGGCGGTCGGGCGGAGCGGGTCGGTGGCGACGTGGGTCGCGTTCGCCGGCGCCGCACTCGTCTTCGCCGCGTGGGCTCGGCGGACGCTGGTCTCCCTCGACTTCGGCATCGGCGGCGTGGACTCGCTCTGGTACCACCTCCCGTTCGCCGCGCAGTTCGCGCGCGAGGGGTCGGTGGCCTCGATCCCGTACGTCGACCTCGAGTTCCTGACCGCGTTCTATCCCGCGAACGTCGAGCTGCTCCACGCCGTGGGGATGGTCCTGTTCGGGACGGCCGCGCTTTCGCCGCTCCTCAACCTCGGCGCGCTCGGCCTCGGCCTCCTCGCCGGCTGGTGCGCCGGCCGGCCCTCCGGCCACGCGCCCGCGACGCTGCTGGCGACGGCGGTCGTCCTCGGCGTCCCCGCGCTGTTCGCGACGCAGGCGGGGGAGGCGAAGAACGACGTCTTCGCGCTCGCGGCGCTGCTGGCCGCCGCCGCGTTCCTGACGGCGACGACGAAGCCGCGGCCCGCGACGCTCGCCCTCGCGGGCGCCGCCGCCGGCCTCGCGCTCGGCACGAAGCTCAGCTTCCTCGCGCCCGTCGGCGCGCTCTTCCTCGCGGCGACATGGCTGGCGCGCAGAAGGGGGGCCGCCGCGTTCGCCGCGGCCGCCGCGATCACCGGCGGCTACTGGTACCTGCGCAACCTCATCGCGACCGGCAACCCGCTCCCGTGGCTCGGCCCGCTCCCGCAGCCCGCCGAGGCGCGCAGCCAGGACACGGCGACGGCCCTCTCCGACTACGTCACCGACGGGCACGCGTGGAGCACGTACTTCCTCCCCAAGCTCGACGACGTCCTCGGCCCGGCCTGGCCCGTGATCGTCGCCGCGAGCGCCGCCGGCGCGATCCTCGCGATCGTCAGGGGACGCGGCGCGATCCGGGTCCTGGGGATCGTCGCGCTGGTCGCAGCGGCGGCGTACGTCGTGACGCCCACCAGCGCCGCCGGCCCGCCCGGCCGCCCGGTCGGCTTCTCCCTGAACGTCCGCTACGCGATCCCGGCGCTGCTGCTGGGCCTCGCGCTGCTGCCGATCGTCCTCAGGCGGTGGAGCCTCGCCGTCACCGCAGGGCTCGCGATCCTGCTCGTCGTCAGCCAGCTCGGGCCGGACGTCATCTGGGCGAGCGACCACCGCAAGAAAGCGATCGCGCTGCTGCTCGCGAGCGGCCCGGCCGCGCTCCTCCTCACCCGCGCCCCGCGCGCGGTCGCGGTCGCGCTCGCCGTCGTCGCGGCGCTCGCCCTGTGGCCGCTCGAACGCGACTTCCTACGCCAGCAGTACACGGCGACGCTCCAGCCCTACACGTCGTGGCGGGCCTTCAGCATGGGCCCCGTGTACACCTGGGCCCGAGACCAGCACGGCGCGCGCATCGCCGTCACCGGCACGACCGGGTCCTTCCTCCAGTTCCCGCTCAACGGCCCGGCGCTCGACAACGAGGTCGAGCTGATGGGCAGGCACGGAGCGCACGGCAGCTTCGTCCCGCCCGACTGCGCCACGCTCGACCGCGAGCTGCGGGGCCGCACGCACGCGGTGATCACGCCGTACCTCGACGTCTGGGACCCGTTCCACCCGGGCGAGGAGCCGGAGCTCGCGTGCATGCGCAGGCGCGGCGACGAGGAGATCCTGACGAGCGGCGGCGTCCACGTCTTCGCGCTGCGCCCATGAGTACGGTCTCCGTCGTCGTCCCGGCCTACCAGGAGGCGCGCCGCGTGCCGCGCCTGCTCCACGCGATCCGCACCCACGCCCGCGAGGATCTAGCTAACGCCGGGCTCGCCCTCCACGAGGTGATCGTCGTCGACGACGGCAGCAGCGACGGGACCGGGGCCGTCCTCGCCGCCGCCGCCGAGCGCCAGCCGCTCCTGACGGCGCTGACCGCCCCGCCGGGCAGGCGCGGCAAGGGCCACGCCGTCGCCCACGGCATCGCGCACGCGACCGGGGATCTCGTCCTGCTCGCCGACGTCGACCTGAGCGCGCCCCTGAGCGAGACCCGCAAGCTGACCGCGGTCCTCAGCCGCGGCGCGGACGTCGCCGTCGGCTCCAGGGCGCTGGACGGCGCGCACGTCGAGGACACGCCGCTCCCGCGCGAGCTGATGGGCCGCACGTTCAACGCGCTCGTCCGCGCCGCCACCGCCCTCGACCTGCGCGACACGCAGTGCCCGCTCAAGCTGCTCGACGCCGACCTGGCCCGCACGCTCACCACCGACCAGATCGCGATGGGATTCGCCTTCGACGTCGAGCTGCTCCTGCGCGCCCGCCGCCAGGGCGCCCGCGTCGTCGAGGTGCCGATCGAGTTCCACCACGACCGCGACTCGCGCGTCCGCCCGCTGGCGAGCGCCGCCGCGATGGCCTTCGACGTCCTACGCCTGAGCCTTCGGCTGCGCGGCGACGGCCAGCGAGACGCCGGCCGGCAGCCGAACGCCCCGGCCGACCAGCCAGGCCTCGACGGCGAGGGGTAGGACCAGCACCCGATCCGCCCAGCCCGGCGTGCGGTTGTGATCGGCGGCGCCGCCCGGGCGCCGGCGCGCGAGCGCGACGACGGGGAGCAGCAAGCAGTTCCACCACGTGACCACGACCGGCTCCCATCCGGCCGCGCGCATCCGGCCGAGCAACTCGGCCCGCCGGTAGCGCCGGCGGTGGTGCAGCGCCTCGTCGTGCCCGCTCCACAGCGAGGGATGCGCCGGCACCGTGACCAGGAGGACCGCGCCGGGCGCCGCCACCCGCCGCAGCTCGCGCAGCGCGCCGGCGTCGTCGTCGACGTGCTCGAGGACGTCCGTGGCGAGCAGCAGGTCGAACGAGCCCGTGTCGAACGGCAGCGCGTCGAGCCCCGCCTGCACCACGTCGAGCCCGCGCGCGCGGCACGCCGCGACCGCCTCCGGCGCGGGGTCGACGCCGACGCCGCCGAACTCCAGGAGGTTGCGCCCCGTGCCGCAGCCCGCGTCGAGCACGCGCGCTCGCTCGGCAGCGCCCATCCGCCGCAGCAGCGCGTGCAGCAGCGCGCGGCGCCCGCGGAACCACCAGTGGCGCTCCTCGAGCGCCCGCATCTCGGCGTACGCCTCAGGCCGCATCGCACACGTACAGCTGGGTCCACAGGAGCCGCCCGTGCCGAGCTCCCCGCTCCAGCAACCGCTGCCCCGCGGCGCCGCCCAGCTCGGCGACCAGCGGCAGGTAGAGCCCCGTCTTCCCCGACTCGCGCACGCGCAGCCCGGCCACGCGCAGCTCGCGCCGCAGCGCCCGCTGGGTCATGAGCCCGACGTGCCCGGTGGGGAGGATCGGCTCGCGGTAGACCGCCCGCACCATGTGCACGACACCGGGGAGGAACGCCACCCGCCCGAGGACCTCGAGCGGCGACCACCGCAGCGGCGTCGAGAGGACGAGCGTGCCGCCCGGCGCGAGCAGCCGCCGCAGCCCGCGCAGCGCCGGGCGCGGATCGGCGACGTGCTCGATCACCTCGCTGCACAGCACCACGTCGAACGAGCCGGCGGGGAGCGACGAGCGCGTCACGTCGTCGCGCACCGCCCGCACGCCGTCGACCTCGCGAGCGCGCGCGAGGAACGCGTCCTCCACGTCGATCGCCGTCACCTCGTCGAACAGCTCGACCATGAGCGGCAGGTAGACGCCCGACCCCGGCCCGACCTCGATCGCCCGGCCGCCCGCATTCCGTCGCAGCGCCGCCTCGATCCACGCCCGGCGCGAGGCGTGCAGCCAGCGGCGCGTCGGGTTGCGCGACGCGTAGAGGGTGTCCTGGAGGGCGAGCAGCTCGGCCGCCGATGTCGGGCTCGCGGCGGCGGGCACGCGCCGTAGTATGCCGCCGGATGAAGGGGCGCCTGCTCGTCGCCGCGATCCTCGCGCTGGCGCTCCTCCTGCGACTGGGCGTGGCCGTGCTGTACGACCCGCCGCCGCTCGCCGGCGACGCCGCCGACTACGCCCGCCACGCCGCGGCGATCGCGGATACCGGGCACTACCCGCAGAGCGCGGGCGCGCTGGAGGGAGGGCCGACCGCGTTCCGGCCGCCGGGCTACCCGCTCGTCCTCGCGGCGGTCTACGAGGTCGCGGGCCGCGACGACGCCCCGCGCGTGTTCGGCGCGCTGCTGGGAACGCTCGCCGTGGCGCTGCTCGGTCTGGTCGCGCTGCGGCTGTTCGACCGCCGGACGGCCCTCGTCGCGATGGCGATCGCCGCCGTGTTCCCGCCGCTGGTCATGGTCAGCGTCGCGCAGCTGTCGGAGGGGCTGTTCATCGTGCTCGTGCTGGGCGCGCTCGCCTGCTTGCTCGAGGGGCCTGATCGCCTCCGATGGGTGGTCGCGGTGGGGGTGCTCGCGGGTGCCGCCGCCCTCACACGCACCAACGGGCTCGTCGTCCTGCTGCCGCTGCTGATCGCGGCGCGCGGCGCGCGTCCGCGCGTCGCGCTGCTCGCCGCGGCGGTCGTCGTCATCGCCCCGTGGACGATCCGGAACGCCGTCGTGTTCGACCGCTTCGTCCCGCCGACGACCCAGCTCGGCGCGGCGTTCGCCGGCGCCTACAACGACGCCGCGCGGACCGACGACCACCTGACGGCGGCGTGGCGCCCGCCGACGATGCCGCCGTACGCCGCGCTGCGCCGGCCCGGCGTCGACGAGGCCGAGCTCGACCGCGCCTTCCGCGGCGAGGCGCTGGACTACGCACGCGACCACCCGGCGTACCCGCTCGCCGTCGTCTACTGGAACAGCGCGCGGATGCTGAACCTCGCCGACGCCGACTACGACCGCGGCGTCTCGCGCGAGGCGGGCGTGGAGAGCGGGTTCGCGGACTCCAGCCGCTACGCATTCTGGGTCGTCGCGCTCCTCGCGCTCGCCGGCGCCCTCGCGGGCGGAGCCCGCGCCGCGCCGCGATGGCTGTGGCTCTTCCCGCTCCTGCTGTGGCTCAGCGTCGCGGTGACGATCGGCGCCACGCGCTACCGCACGCCGGCCGATCCCTTCCTCATCCTGCTCGCGGCGACGACGGCGGTGCGATGGCGCCGCGCGTGAGCGTGATCGTCCCCGCGCGGGACGCCGCCGCCACCCTGCCGCGGACGCTCGCCGCGCTCGACGCCCAGCGGGGTGCGCCCGAGTACGAGGTGCACGTCGCCGAGGACGCCGCCGGCGACGGCCCCTCTGCCGCCCGCAACGCCGGCGTCGCCGCGACGCGCGGCGAGCTGCTCGCGTTCACCGACGCGGACTGCTTCCCCGAGCCCGGCTGGCTGGCGCGCGGGACCGCCGCGCTCGAGGACGCCGACCTCGTGCAGGGCGCGGTCCTGCCCGAGCGCGACCCCGGGCCGTTCGACCGCAGCGTCTACGTCCGCGGCCCGCACGGCCTGTTCGAGACCGCGAGCCTCTTCGTCCGGCGCGACCTCTTCGAGCGGCTCGGCGGCTTCGAGGAGCGCTGGCTGGTGCCGCCCGACGGCAAGGAGCTGGGGGAGGACGTCCTGCTCGGCTGGCGCGCGCGCCGCTCGGGCGCTCGCGTGGTGTTCGCGGCCGACGCCGTCGTCCGGCATGCCGTCTTCCCCCGCGGGCCGCACGGCTTCGTCGCCGAGCGCTCGCGGCTCGCCGCGTTCCCGGCCATCGCGGACCGGATCCCCGAGGTCCGCAGCGCCGCGCTGCACCGCCGGCTCTTCCTCACCGAGCGCAGCCTCGCGTTCGACGCGGCGCTCCTCTCGCCCGCGTTCCCGCTCCTCGCCGCGCCCTACGCGCTGCGGGTCGCGCGCGACGTCCGCCGCGACGGAGGACGCGTCGCGGCGGCGCGCGCGATCGCCGACGCCGCCGCGCTCGGGGCCCTCGTCCGCGGGTCGTGGCGGCACCGCGCCGTCGTGCTGTAGGTATGCGACGATCCCGCGATTCGCGGCCGGGCGACATGGATCATTCTCGCCGTCGCGCTCGTCGTGCGGCTCGGGGCCGTCGCGGCGCACCCGCACTACGTGCCGATCGGCGACTCGGCCGACTACGAGCGCATCGCCAAGAGCGTCAGCGGCGGGCACTACCCCGGGCGGACCGCCGGGCTGCCGGGCCCGACCGCGTACCGCCCGCCGCTGTACCCCGTGGCGCTGGGCGCCGCGTACGCGGTGGCTCCGGGAGGCGACCGGACGGTCGCGCGGATCGCGCAGGCCGTCGTCGGCGCCCTCACGGTGTGGCTCGTCGGGCTCGTCGCGTGGCTCGCGCTGCGGCGGCGCCGCGTCGCGCTGACGGCGATGGCGATCGCCGCCGTCTGGCCGCCGATGTGGATCCTGCAGACCGCGCTCCTGACCGAGGTCCTCTTCGTCCCGCTGACGCTCGGCGCGGGCGCCGCGGCGCTCCTGTGGCGCGAGACGCGCGCACGGCGCTGGGTCGTCGTCGCCGGCGGCCTCGTCGGGCTCGCGGCGCTGACCCGCGCGAACGGGATCGCGATGGCCCTGCCGCTCGCCGTCGCGCTCTGGGCGGCGGGGGACGGGCCCGCGGTGCGACGTGCGCGGCCGGCGCTCGCGATGGTCGCCGTTGCGCTGCTGACGATCGCCCCGTGGACGCTGCGCAACGCGATCGAGTTTCACCGCTTCGTCCCCGTCGCCGTCGAGGACGGCTACGGCCTCGCCGGGACGTACAACGACGTCTCGCGCTCGCAGGAGCAGTTCCCGGCGGCGTGGGTGAACTGGTACCAGGTGCCCTCGAACCTGCGGACGATCCGTACCGTCCCCAACGACGAGGTCGAATGGAACGACGCGCTGCGCGACGACGCGCTGGACTTCATCCGCGACGACCCGGGCTACGTGCCGAAGGTCGCCTGGTGGAACCTGCGCCGGCTGTTCGACGCCGCGGGGATCGAGTGGCTGCGCTTCGAGTACAACGGCTACGGGCTGACGCGGGCGGCGGCGACGCTCGAGCTGGTGGCCTTTTGGCCGCTCGCGCTGCTCGCGCTCGGCGGGCTGCTGACGAGGCCGGTCCGCGACGCGCCGCGCTGGCTCGCGCTCGTCCCCCTCGTGCTCCTGCTGCCGATCCTCATCGCCGGCTACATGCGGTTCCGGGCGCCGCTCGACCCCTACTTGGTCGTCCTCGCGGCGGCGGCCCTCGTCGCCCTGTGGGAGCGGGCGCGGGGCACGCCGGCGGCTAACCGCCAGATGAACCCGTGATCTGGGCCAGGATCGTCAGCCGGTCGAAGTAGACGCGCTCGCAGGCGATCCGGTCGCCCTCGAAGACGAAGAACGCGGTCATCCGGCAGCGGAACTCGCGGCCGGTCGGCTCCATCTCCAGCAGCGGCCCGAGGTGGGTGCCCAGCAGGTCGAACTCGGCGATGACCGCGTCGTCGGCGTGGTGCAGCGCGATCAGCTCGTTGCGCTGGTCCGGGAACGCGGTGCGCGACTGCGCGAAGTAGCCCCGGACCTCCTCCTCGCCGTCGTAGACGTCGCCGGTGGCGACGATCTCGTAGCGCGGGTGGGCGAACGTGCCGATCGTCGTGTCGAAGTCGTGCTCGTTCTCGGACTCCATGTGCTCGCGCACGACCGCCTCGCGGCGCGCGCGGAGATTCGCGTCCATACGCCGACCCTACGCGTGCGGCGCGCCGTTGTGGGTACGAGCCGCCAATGCGATGGAACCGCGGGCGCGCGACGCCGGACGTCATCGACCAGCGCGGCCGGCGCGGCGGCGGGGGCGGGATGCCGCTGCCGATCGGCCGCGCGGGCGGCGGCCTGGGGCTCGTCGGCATCCTGGTCTTCGTCGCCATCCAGGTCCTCGGCGGCGGCGGCGGAGGCGGGTTCTCGATCGACCAGCCGCTCCAGGGCGCGCCGGGCGGCCCGGCCGGCGAGTCGCCCATCCCCGCCTCGCAGGACCCCGACCGCGACCTGCGCGACTTCAGCGCCTACGTCTTCACCGACGCGCAGGACCGGTGGATCAAGGCCTTCAGGGCGGAGGGCAAGCGGTACGAGCGCGCCAAGCTCGTGCTGTACCGCGGGGGCGTGAACACGGGCGGCTGCGGCAGCGCGTCCTCGGCCGTCGGGCCGTTCTACTGCCCCGGCGACCAGCGCGTCTACCTGGACCTGTCCTTCTACCGCGACATGACCGACCAGCTCCAGGCGTCGGGCGACTTCGCGTGGGCCTACGTCATCGCGCACGAGATGGGCCACCACGTCCAGCGCCAGCTGGGGACGTCGAGTGAGGTCGACCGGGCCTCCCGCGACGACCCGGGCAACGCCAACGAGCTCTCGGTGCGCCTCGAGCTGCAGGCCGACTGCTACGCCGGGGTGTGGGCGCACGAGGTCTTCGCCGCCGGGCAGCTCGACGACGGCGACATCGACGAGGCGTTCCGTGCGAGCGAGGCCGTCGGCGACGACCGCCTGCAGCGAAACGCCGGCCAGCGCGTCAACCCGGACGCCTTCACGCACGGCACCTCCGCGCAGCGCCGCAGGTGGTTCGACTCAGGTCGCAAGGCCGGCGATCCCGCGGCCTGCGACACCTTCGGCGCCGACGAGCTGTAGGTCGCTAGAGCGACTTGCGCAGCGAGACCGAGCGGCGCCGGTAGCCGAGGCGCGCCTCGTAGAACCGCGGCACCACGCCGCTGGCCCAGTTGCCGTCGGCCACGGCGACCGTCGCGCCCCGCCCGCGGCCCCACCGCTCCGCGGCCAGGACGAGCTCCACGCCCGCTCCCGTCCCGCGGTGCTCCTCGGCGACCGCGACGGCGTCCACGATGAGGCGGGTGGAGGCCAGCTCGCGCTGCAGCTGCCAGCGGGCGTCGGAGATCGGCGTGACCAGCCGCGCGCCCACCCAGCCGGCGACCTCGCCGTCGACCTCGGCGACGAGCAGGGCGAGGTCCGGATCGGCCTCCATCGCCTCGACGCCGCTCTCGAGCCAGTCGACGAGGCCGTCCTCGTCGGGTACCTGGAAGTCGCGATCGTCGACCTCCACGTAGAACCGTCCCGCATCGCACCACGCCCGGGCCATGGCCGGCGCGTCCTCCCGTCGCGCTTCGCGCACCATCACCCGGAATGGTTAGCGCACTTCCGCGCGGCGCGACTTGCGGCACCCTGTGGGGGATGAAGGCAGCCGTCCTCGCCCTGATCCTCCTCGCCGCGACGGCCCCGGCCGCGCTCGCCGCCGACGGCGACGATCCGCTGCTGCCGTCGAAGCGCGCCTGCCGCGGGGCGACCGACGTCGAGGCGCACCCCCGCGTCCAGCGCCTCGCGATGCACTGCCTCATCAACCTGGTCCGGGTGAAGGCGGGCCGCAAGAAGGTCCGGTCCAGCGCCGCGCTCCGCCACTCGGCGACGTACAAGGCGCGCAGGATCGCCGCGTGCAAGCGCTTCACCCACAGCCCCTGCGGGGACGCGCTGGCGGCGCCGTTCCACCAGGCGCACGTGACGAAGCACCGCTCCTGGTTCGTCGGCGAGAACCTCGGCTGGCGCAAGGTCGAGGAGGCCACCGCGTACGAGATCCTCCGCGGCTGGCTGGCGTCCCCGAAGCACCGCCAGGTCCTCCTCGACCGGCGCTTCAAGTACCTCGGCGTCCGGCGCCGGCGCCTGCGCCTGGACGACCTGCCGCACGGGATCGTCATCTGGGTCGCGCACCTCGGCGTGCCGAAGAAGCGGTGACCGGGATCGATCCCGACCGGCTGGCCGAGGCGCTGCGGGTGCTGGCCGAGGCGGAGCGGCTGCCGCCCGAGCACCCGGACGCGGTGGCCGTGCGCCGCGCGACGGGCCGGCTGTTCAAGGCGGTCAAGGAGCAGCGCCGGGCCGAGCGCCGCGCCGCGGTGCGCGCGAACGACGAGGCCGTGACGGCCGCGACCGCGACCGCCGCGCCCGGGCGGATCGACGACGAGACCCGCGGGCTGCCGCTCGCGCCGGCCGCGGCGGGGGAGCGGGCGGGCGTGCTGCGGCGGGCGCGCGCGTGCTACGTCTGCAAGCAGCGCTACCGCGAGGTCGACGCCTTCTACCACCAGCTCTGTCCGCCCTGCGCGGCGCGCAACCACGAGCGCCGCACCGTCCGGACCGACCTGCGCGGGCGCCGCGCGCTGCTCACGGGCGGGCGGGCCAAGATCGGGATGTACATCGCGCTGCGCCTGCTGCGCGACGGCGCCCACACGACGATCACCACGCGCTTCCCGCGCGACGCCGCCCGGCGCTTCGCGGCGATGGAGGACAGCGCGGACTGGCTGGACCGCCTGCGCATCGTCGGAGCCGACCTGCGGGACCCCGCGCAGGTCCTCGCCGTGGCCGACGAGGTGGCGGCGGCCGGGCCGCTCGACATCCTCGTCAACAACGCGGCGCAGACCGTCCGCCGCTCGCCGGAGGCGTACGCGCACCTCGCGGCGGCCGAGCGCGCTGCGCTGCCGGAGGGCCCGCTGCCGGAGGTGGTGACGATCGGGCGCGGGACGAACGGGTCCGCGGCGGAGCTGCCCGACGGGCACTGGGCGCCGACGCCGCACGCGCTCGCCGCCCTGGCGCTGACGCAGGGCTCCGCGTCGCCCGACCGCGTCGCCGCGGGCACGGCCATCGACGCGGGCGGGCTGCGGCCGGACCTCCACGCGCACAACAGCTGGAGCCAGGTCGTAGACGAGGTCGACGCGGTCGAGCTGCTCGAGGTCCAGCTCTGCAACCAGACGGCGCCCTTCCTGCTGCTGAGCCGGCTCCGTCCCGTCCTCGCCGGCTCGACCGCACGCCGCAAGTACGTCGTCAACGTCTCGGCGATGGAGGGCCAGTTCGCCCGCGGCTACAAGGGGCCCGGCCACCCGCACACGAACATGGCGAAGGCCGCGGTCAACATGCTGACCCGGACCAGCGCCAAGGAGCTGCTCGCCTCCGACGGCATCCTGATGACGAGCGTCGACACCGGCTGGATCACCGACGAGCGCCCCCACCCGACGAAGATGCGCCTCGCCGAGGTCGGCTTCCACGCCCCGCTGGACCTCGTCGACGGAGCGGCCCGCGTCTACGACCCGATCGTCCGCGGCGAGGCGGGCGAGGACGTCCACGGCGTGTTCCTCAAGGACTATGAGGTCGCGCCCTGGTAGAGCAGCAGGCGCGCGCGGCCGGCGTGGAAGGTGCGGTCGGCGCGCAGGCCGCGCTCCTTCGCCCGGGCGACGATCGCGTCGACCGGCAGCGCGCGGTGCAGGAGCGAGTCGTCGCCGCTCGTGTCGAGCACGTTCACGCAGACGAGCCGGGCGGACGCCTCCATCTCGGCGAGCAGGACGAGCGGCTCGGGCACGTGCTCGAGCACGTCGAAGGCGTAGGCGAGGTCGAGGCCGCGCGGGAGGTGGCCCGTGTCGAGGTCGTGGACCGGCGCTTGGAGACCGCGCTGCTCCAGGCGGCGGCGCAGGTAGCGCGTGCTGGGGTTGTCGACGTCGGCGAACTCGACCTCGTAGCCCGCCTCGAGCAGCATCAGGCCGTCCGAGCCGATGCCGCAGCCGACGTCGAGCACACGCGCCGGGGGCCGGAGCTCGCGGAGGATCTCGCGCAGGTAGGGCAGCTTCGTCCCGGTCATCGCGAAGGCCGTCAGGTTGTAGAGGTAGGCCTGCGACTCGCGATACAGCCGCGCCTCGTCGCCGATCGCCCGGGCCTCGGCCTCCAGCTGCTCCTCCCACCGGACGAGGCGGTCGTGGTCGTACGCGTCACCGAGGTAGGCGCGCAGCTCGGCCTCCTCGCGCGCGGGGTCGTGGCGCAGCGCGGGAGTCATCGCGGGCGGGCGACGACCGCCGCGCGCGCGGCACCCTTCCGCGCCAGCAGCGCCTCCGCCCAGCCGGCGCGCGTGTGGAGGCGGCGCAGCCGCACACGAAGCTCCGGAGCGCCCGCGCCGAACGGGACGAAGAACCGCCGGGGCCCCTCGAGGACCTCGAAGCCGGCGGCCTCGGCCATGCGCACCAGGCCCGCTGCGTTGACCTTCCACCACCACGGCCGGGCGCGGCCGTCGAGGCTTGCCGCGGGCCGGCGCGGCATGAGCGCGCTGAGCGGCAGATCGATCACGTCCTCGTAGACGAGGATCCCTCGGCATACCGACCGGATGGCCATGAGCGCTCCGACCGGGTCGCGCAGGTGCAGCGTCAGCGACCCGCAGTAGATGACGTCGAAGGCCCCGTCGCGCACGGGGTTGAGGTCGTAGACGGAGCGGTCGCGGCGGCGGACGCTCGACCCGAGCGCATCGCGCGCGACGTCGAACGCGCCCGCCTGCTTGTCGGCGGCCATCGTGCGGATCGCCTCCGGCGTGGCGTCGCCCGGCCAGTCCCACCGGTGTGGGTCAAGCGCGTCGATCGCCACGACCTCCGCGGCGCCGCGGCGCTCCATCTCGAAGGCCCAGTAGCCGTCGTACGTCCCGACGTCGAGGCAGCGCTTGCCGTCGAGCCGCTCGGGGAGCGGGACGGGCGCGCCCCGGGTGTCGAAGTAGCCGGGCGTCGGCCCACGGCCCGGGAGATCGATGGTGTGGTACCAGTCCACGGTGCGCGAGTCTGACATCACGGTGGTCATCCCGGCCCGCGACGCCGCGGCCGTGCTGCCCGCGACGCTCGGCGCGCTCGCCGGAGCCGACGTCGTGGTGGTCGACAACGGCTCGCGCGACGACACCGCCGCGGTCGCGCTCGCGCACGGCGCGCGCGTCGTCCACGAGCCACGCGCGAACCGCGCGCGCGCCCGCAACGCCGGGGCCAAGGCGACGTCCGCTCCGCTCCTCGCCTTCCTCGACGCCGACTGCGTCCCGTCGGAGCGCTGGCTGGCCGCGCTGACGGAGGCGCTGGCGGACGCCGAGCTCGCCGCGGGGCCGGTCGAGTGGCGCTCGCGCCGGCGGCCGAACCGCATCGAGCGCTTCGACGTCGCGTGGCGCACACACGCGCGGCGCACCGGCGGGTTCTCCGGCAGCGGGAACCTCGCGGTCCGGCGCGAGGCGTTCGACCGCCTCGGCGGCTTCGACCCCGCGTTCCGCGCGGCCGGCGAGGACTCCGACCTCGCGCGCCGCGCCGGAAGCGCGGTGCGGTTCGTGCCGGACGCGGTCGTGGCCCACGCGGCGGAGCGGTCGGTGAGGGGGCTCGTCGCGCGCGGGTTCCGCCACGGCGAGGCGAACGTGCAGATGCGCAGGCGGTTCGGCCCGGACGCCGGCCGCGCGTACTGGCGCCATCCCAAGCCGCTCGTCGCCGGCGACTGGGCCATCCGCCGGTTCGGGATCGACGACCGCAGCCTGCTGCCCGTCGCCCGCCTCGACTACGCCGCGCGCATGGCCGGGTCGCTCTGGGCCACCGCCCGGCGGGTGCGGTGATGGACGTCCCGCCCCAGGAGGCCTCGCGCGCCGCCCGCCTGCGCGCCGACGTCGGCGACGTCCGCCGGCACGTCGCACGCGGCGTCGTCATCAACGCCGCGTTCCTCACCGCGCTCACGGTGCTCGGGTTCCTCAAGGGGTTCGTGCTCGCCGCCCTGATCGCGCCCTCCGAGTACGGCGTGTGGGGGATCCTCGCCGCCACGCTCGGGACGCTCGCCCGCCTCAAGCAGCTCGGCGTCAGCGACAAGTACATCCAGCAGGACGAGGCCGACCAGGAGCTCGCCTTCCAGCAGGCGTTCACGATCGAGGCGGTCCTCAACGCGGCGCTCATGGCGGTGTTGCTCGCCGCGGTCCCGATCATCACCGTCGCGTACGGCCACGACGAGCTGCTCCTTCCCGGGTTCGTTCTGTGCCTGGTGGTCCCCGCGGTCACCCTGCAGGCGCCGATCTGGGTGCTCTACCGGCGGATGCAGTTCGTCCGCCAGCGCACGCTGCAGGCCATCGATCCGCTCGTCTCGCTGATTGTCACCGTCGGCCTCGCGATCGCCGGCGCCGGCTACTGGTCGTTCGTCGCCGGGACGGTCGCGGGGGCGTGGGCCACCGCCGCGGTGGCGGTCGCCGTCGCGCCGTTCCCGCTCCGGCTCGTCCTCGACCGCGTCACCGTGCGCGCCTACCTGGGGTTCAGCGCGCCGCTCGCCATCGCCGGCCTCAGCGGGATCGTCGTGGCGCAGAGCGGCGTCCTGCTCGGCGACATCGCGGTCGGGATCGCCGGCGTCGGTGCGCTCACCCTCGCGACCACGATCTATCAGCTCACGCTGCGGGTCGACGCGGTCGTCACGGACACGCTGTACCCGGCGATCTGCGCGGTCCGCGACCGCACCGAGCTCCTCTTCGAGAGCTTCGTCAAGTCCAACCGCCTGGCGCTGATGTGGGCGATGCCGTTCGGGTTCGGGATGGCGCTCTTCGCCGACGACCTCGTGACCTTCGTGATCGGGGAGCGGTGGGAGGACGCGGTCGTGCTGCTCCAGGTCTTCGGCGTCGTCGCGGCGATCGGTCACCTCGGGTTCAACTGGGGCGCGTACTTCCGCGCGATGGGGGAGACGCGGCCGATCGCGACGGTCGCGGTGGCCGAGGCGCTCGCGTTCCTCGTCGTGAACGTCCCGCTGCTGTTCGCCTACGACCTGCCGGGGTTCGCCGCCGGCTACCTGGTGACGATGGGCGTGAGCCTCGCCCTGCGCGGCTACTACCTGCACCGGATCTTCGGGCGCTTCCGGCTCGGGCGGCACGCGGCCCGGGCGCTCGCGCCGTCGATCCCCGCGCTGCTGCTCGTGGCGGCGCTGCGGCTCGTCGAGGGCGGCGAGCGGACGGCGGCGCTCGCCGGTGCCGAGCTCGCGCTCTACGTGGCGGCCTCCGCGGCCGCGACGTACGCGTTCGAGCGCGACCTGCTGCGTGAGGCGGTCGGGTACCTCCGGCGTCAGAGGTAGCCCAGGAGGCGCATCTGGCGCTCGAGCGCCTCGACCTCCTCGGGGTCCGCCGCGGGCGCGGGGGAGGGAGCGCCGTCCGGCGCGGCCCACACGGCGGGGTCCTGCAGCGCGGTGCGCAGCGCGGCGACGCGCGCCTCCTCGCCGGCGGGGACCGTGTCGAGCGGCGCCGCCTCGAGCGGGTCGAGCGACAGGTCGTGCAGCTGCTCGACGTCGCCCTGCCGGACGAGCTTGAACCGCCCGTCGGCGACGGCGGTGATCTGCGTCGAGATGCGCCACGCCGCCTCCTCGCCGAGGCCCCATTCGGCGATCGCCCTGTCCACGCGCGGGTCCGAGCGCGGCGCCGGCGGGTCGGCCTGGGCGACGGGCAGCGGCGTGCGCTCCTGCCAGGGGTGATCGTCGATGTCGAGAGCACGTGCCAGAGCCCGCGGCAGGCCCATGAGGCTGCCGGGCTCCTCGAGTGGCAGCTCGACCGGGCCCGCCGTGACGAGCGGGACCCGCACGAGCCGGTCGTCGAGCGAGAACGCGTGGACGACGAGCCCGTTCTCGCCGAAGTTCTCGCCGTGGTCGGAGGTGACGAGGACGAGCGTGTCGTCCAGGCGCCCGGCGTCGTCGAGCGCCTGCAGGACCCCGGCGAGCCAGTCGTCCATGTACCGGACGGCGCCCGCGTACAGGCGGCGCATCCGCGCGAGCGCCTCCTCCTCGAACCCGAGGCGCCCCGCGCACGCGCGCCAGATCGCGTCGAGCGTGAGGTACTTGCGGGCCTCCTCGGCCGCGCGCAGACGCTGGAGCGGCCCGAGGTCGTTGTACGGCTTGGGCGGGAGGTACGGCGAGTGGCACTCGACGAGGTTCACGAACCAGAAGAACGGCCGGTCGGACGGCTCGGCGGCCCACTCGCGCAGGACGGCGGCCGCGTCGGCCGCGCCGTCGTCCACCCGGGCGAGGACCGCGTTCGCCGCCCACTTGACGCGGCTGCGGGCGCGCGGCGACGCGAGCCGGAGCTGCCGGTTCGGGCTGATCGTCCGGAAGCGCTCGAACCCGAGCTCGAAGCCGGTCTCCTCGGTCAGCCAGAGGTTGGTGCTCACCGCACCGGTGCGGTAGCCGTTGCGGCGCAGGACCTCGGCGAGGAGCCGGTCGCGGTGCTTCTCGAGGATCGGCCGCGCGCCATGCGGCCTCTCGCCGGGGATCTGCGTCAGCCCCAGGCGCCGCGGCAGGAGCCCGGTGAACATCGAGGCGTGCGACGGGACCGTCCAGTTCGCCGTCGCGTGCACCGCCCGATGCGCCTTCCCGCGCGACGCGAGCTGCGCGACGGTGGGCGACGCGCCGGTGGCTGCCCCGTACGGCTCGAGCGCGTCGGCGCGCGCCGTGTCGAGCACCACGAGGAGGACGTTCGGTCGCCGCATCGCGTCGAGAGCGTAACTAGCCTTCGGCCGCTGATGAGCCCGCGCAACCTCGTGGTGGTGACGCTCGACAGCTGCCGGTACGACAGCTGGGTCGCGGCAGAGCCCGAGCACCTCGCCGCGCTCGGCCCCGTCGAGCGCCGGTACAGCTACGTGAGCTGGACCGCGCCCTCGCACTTCAACCTCCTGATGGGCCTGCTGCCGCACACGAGCCCGCAGCAGGTCTACGCGTCGGAGTACTACAAGCGCGACTTCCTGCGTTACGGCGAGCGCCTCGGCGTCGCGGACATGGACTTCCGCCGGCTGCTCCCCTCGCTCTGGCTGCCGCGCTTCCTGCGCGACTCGCTCGGCTACACGACGCACGCCCGCGTCTCGCTGCCCGTGCTCAATCCCCACACGCCGATCAACCAGGGCTTCGACAGCTACGAGCTGATGCCGAGCCACAACGACATGGCGGCGATGCTCGACCGGCTGGTGTTCGAGGACGACCGGCCGTCGTTCCACCTGCTCAACGTCGGCGAGACGCACTACCCGTACGCCCTGCCCCACGAGCCGCCCGACAGCTGGCCGCGGCTGCACGGCGTCCACGGGGTCTTCAAGCACTTCGGCGACGACGTCGAGTCGCCGGAGTTCTTCGACCAGGGGGCGCTCGACGTGCTGCGCTCGCGGCAGGTCGACGCGGTGCGGCATCTCGACGGCGTCTTCGCCCGGCTGTTCGACGTCCTGCCCTCCGGCACGTGGCTGGTGGTCACCGCCGACCACGGCGAGCTGTTCGGCGAGGGCGGCTACTTCGGCCACGGGCCGGTGATGCACGAGAAGGTCTTCGAGGTGCCGTTCGTCGAGGGGCTCGTCCCGTGACCGTAGGATCCGCGCCGATGCGGATCGCGGTGTCGAGCGACGAGCGGACCGGCGTGGCCCCGCTGCTGGTGGAGGAGCTGCGCCGGCGCGGGCACGAGCCTGTCCCTCACGGGGCGCTGGCCGAGGGCGACCGCCCGGACTGGGCGTGGGCGAGCGAGGCCGCGGCGCGCGACGTGGCATCCGGGGCCGCCGACCAGGCCGTCGTCTGCTGCTGGACGGGGACGGGCGCGTCGATCGCGGCCAACAAGGTGGCGGGGATCCGCGCGGCGCTGTGTGCGGACGCCCAGACCGCCGAGGGGGCGCGGAAGTGGAACGACGCGAACGTGCTCGCGCTGTCGCTGCGGACGACGTCCGAGGCGCAGCTGACCGAGATCCTCGACGCGTGGTTCGGGTCGGCACCCTCCTCGGACGCCGACGATGTCGCGAACGTCGAGCACCTCGCGGCCATCGAGCGCCGGTGACCGGCGCGATCGACTGGTACCACTGCATCGAGCTTCCGGACGGGACCGTCACGCCGGGAGCCTTCGACCTGCGGCCCTCGACGCGCGTGGTCCCGCTGCCGGCGTCGCTGGCCGGCAAGCGGTGCCTCGACGTCGGGACGTGGGACGGGTTCTGGGCGTTCGAGATGGAGCGCCGCGGCGCCTCCGAGGTCGTCGCCATCGACATCGACGACCCCGACCAGTGGGACTGGCCGCCGCGCGAGCGCCTCGCGTCCTCCCGCGGCGGGCTCGCGGTGCTGGCGGCGCGCAAGAGGCCGGGCGCCGGGTTCGGGTTCGCGGCGGCCGCGCTGGGCTCGCGCGCGCAGCGGGTGGTGCGGTCGGTCTACGAGCTGGACCCAGAGGTGGACGGGACGTTCGACGTCGTCTTCCTCGGATCGCTGCTGCTGCACCTGCGCGATCCGGTGGCCGCGCTGGATCGGCTGCGCTCGGTCTGCTCGGGGGTCGCGGTGATCGCGGACACCGTCGAGGCGATCCCGTCGCTGCTGCGCCCGCGGACGCCGAGCGTGCGGCTGGACGGCATCGAGCGCCCGTGGTGGTGGCTGCCGAACCGGGCGGCGCTGCACCGGATGGTCCGCAGCGCGGGTTTCGACATCGAGGAGGCGACCGGGCTCTACTTCGTGCCGCGCGGGCCCGCGCACGACAAGCCGACGCTGCGCGACCTCGTCCGGCACGCCGGGACGGCCGAAGGACGCGAGGCCGTGTTGGTGGCCGTCCGCGGCATCCCGCACGCGGCCGTCCGCGCGCGGCCGCTCGGGTAGCGGCGTGCTGAACCGCTGCGTGTTCGTCGCGTCCTCCGCCGCGCCCGTGGCGGAGCGCGCCCGCGCGTTGGAGCGGTTCTACGCGCCGGCGGGAGTCCGCGGCCTCTTCGTCCGCGAGGTCCCTGCCGCGCGCGTGGTCGTCGGCTGCATCGGCCCGCCGCCGCAGCAGCGCGAGCTGGTCGCGTTCGGCGCGACCGTCGCCTGGACCGACGAGAAGGTCGCCCTCACCACCGCGGCGACCGACGTCGTCTCGCTGTACGCCGCGGACGGCGCGTGGAGCACGCATGCCGCCGCCGCGGCGTTCCTCGGCACCGGCGAGGCGCGGCTGCGGCCGGAGGCGGCCGCCGAGCTCGCGGCGCTCGGCTTCGTGCCGGGCGACGACACGACCGTCGAGGGGGTGCGCGCGCTGCCGGCGGGGACGGTCGTCGAGGTGGACGCCGACGGGGCACGCGAGCGGCCCCCCTCCGCGGACCCCCTTCGCGCGACCGCCGACGCCGAGCAGCTCCTCGTCGAGACCCTCCGCGAGCAGGTCGGAGGCGACGCGTCGCCTGGGCCGATCACGCTCGGCCTCTCCGGCGGCCTCGACAGTCGGGCCGTCGCGGTCGCGCTGGCCGAGGGCGGCGTGGACTTCGAGGCGGTGACGTGGGGGGCGGAGGACTGGCCCGACGTGGCCGGGGCGCGGCGGGTCGCGGAGGCGCTCGGGATCCGGCATCGCGTGGTCCATCCGGTGGATCTCGGCGGCGAGGTCGATCTCGAGGCGGGGCGGGCGCGGGTCAGATGGGCCGACGGGGCGGCCACGATCACCGCCCCCGGCGCCGATCCGGACGCTCGCGGCATCCACGTCACCGGCGCGGGCGGGGAGATCGCGCGGGCGTTCTACTACCGGCTCCTCGCGCGCGCCGACTCCGCGCCGTCGCTCGACCGCGTGGCGCAGCTGTGGCGCCCGTCGCGCGGCCTCCCCGGCGCATCGGACGAGACGCGCGACGCGATCGACCGCACCGCGCGGGCGCTGCTTGATCGTGCGGCGGCGCGCGGCGCGCGCGGCTGGGACGTCCTCGACCGCGTCTACGCCGACGAGCGCATGCGCAAGTGGGGCCGGGCGACGATCCCGCCCTCCGCCGCCGGGTTCGTCCCGGCCTTCCTGCACCCGCGGCTCGTCCCTGCGCTGCTCGCCCTCCCGCTCGAGGACCGGCTGACCGCCGCGCTGCACCGGCGCGTGATCGCGCGCCGCCTCCCGCCGGACCTCGTCCCGCCGCCCCCGTCGCGGCAGAGGCGCGGGATCCCGGCGCCTCTGCGCCGCGCGGCCGCGCTGCGCCGCGCGCGAGCCGACCCGTTCCACGCGCCCGGACCGCCCCCGCCGCCCGCGCTGCTCGCCGCGCTCGTGGCCGCGACCGAGAGCAACCTGGCCCGCGGCATCGGGACCGGCTTCGCCGGCCGCCTCCGCGAAGGCGCCACCGCCGGCAACCCGCGCGCGGTCGAGACCGCGGCGCAGATCGCCGGCCTCGTCGCCTTCGGGGAGTCCCTGCGCGAGCTACGCGCCTGACCACAGCGCGCTCTCGACGTCGGCGCGCGACTCCCCGTCGACCATCAGCCGGCACCAGATCTCCGCGGTCCACACCGGCAGCGCCCACGCGTCGGGCATCACGCGCAGCCCGTGGACCCACTCAGCGCGCGGCGTCCCGAGCACCTCGCGCAGGCGGCCGTCGTGAAGGAAGGCGGGATCGGCACGCGCCTCGATCAGGCTCCGCGTATCGAACCCGAAGCCGAGCTTCGGCCGGTCGGCGAGCGCGTCGCCGAAGTGCCGGCGCACGACGTCGCGCAGGACGCCCTTGCGCCGCGGCTCCAGCCGCGCCTCCAGCGGCAGGTTGAGGGCGAGGCCGATGACGTCCGGGTCCAGGAACGGGACGCGCGTCTCGACCGACGAGGCCATCGTGCACTTGTCCTGGCGGTTGAGCAGGTGGCTGAGGTAGAGCTCCAGGTCGCCGGCGAGCGCGGTCTCCAGGCGCCGCCGCACGCCGCGGTGATGCGCGTAGGCCTCGCGGGCGTCCCGTCGCGCCGCGTCCTCGAAGCGCGCGACGACCTCGGGTGGAGGGTCGGACCGCGGACGCCGCCTCCGCGCAGCGGCCGCCACCGCGCGGGCGAGCGCGAAGGGCGACCCGCGCGCCGCGAACAGCCGCGACGCGACCGGGTCCAGCCACTCGTAGCCGCCGAACAGCTCGTCCGCGCCCTCGCCGCTCAGCAGCACCTTCGCCCCGTGCGTCCGCGCCAGGGCCGCGAGCTCCACCATCGGCACCGATCCGGGGTGCACGAGCGGGTACTCGTGGTGCTCGACGGTCCGCACCAGGCCGGCACGGAAGCTCTCGCCCGTCACCTCGACCGTGTGCAGCTCCGCGCCGGCGCGCGAGGCGACCCGCCGCGCCCAGGGTCCCTCGTCGACGTGCGGCTGGTCGACGATCGAGGCGTTCACGGCGAGCAGCCCGGGCTGGGCCTCGGCCGCGAACAGCGTGATGAGCGCGCTGTCCAGGCCGCCGGAGCACAGGGTGCCCACGCGCACGTCGGCCATCAGCCGCCGGCGGACCGCGACCCGCAGCGCGTCCTCGACCGCGTCCGCCTGCTCCCGCCGGGAGGCGCCCGCGAGCGCCGCCGCACGCCCTTCGTCGACGACCGAGGACGGGCGCCACCACCGCCGCGGCCGCAGCTCCAGCGTCTCGAGGTCGACGTCGGCGAGCGTCCCCGGCGGCAGCCGGAAGATCCCCGCCAGAGGCGTCGCCTCGCCGTTGACCCAGCCGGGGACCACCGCATGCCGCGCCACGTCGGCGCGCACCCGCGCCGGCACCC
The DNA here is from genome assembly GCA_036389155.1 of Solirubrobacteraceae bacterium. Classification (GTDB taxonomy): domain Bacteria; phylum Actinomycetota; class Thermoleophilia; order Solirubrobacterales; family Solirubrobacteraceae; genus CADCVT01. Next base: position 24,156 of record DASVQN010000016.1, on the reverse strand, counting down.
CGGCGGCCAGCAGCGCCCGCTGCTCGCTCGCGAACCACAGCGCCCCGGCGTGCCGCGCGTAGTACAGGGGCTTGACGCCGAGCCGGTCGCGGACGAGCAGCAGCCGCCCGCGCGCCCGCTGCAGCGCCGCGAACGCGAACAGCCCGTTCAGCCGCGGCACCGCGTCCTCGCCCCACGCGCCGAGCGCCTCCACCAGCGTCTCGGTGTCCGACCCGCCGCGCCACGCGGCGCCGGGCAGCCGCTCGCGCAGCTCCAGGTGGTTGAAGACCTCGCCGTTGTAGGTGACGGTCCACCCGCCGCCGCTCATCGGCTGGCGCCCGGCCTCCGACGGGTCGACGATCGCCAGCCGCCGGTGGACCAGCCCGACGTTCGCGTCGATCGCGATCCCGTCGCCGTCGGGCCCCCGGTGCGCGAGCGCCGCGGCCATCCGCTCCAGCGCGCCGCGGTCCGGCCGTCGCCCCGGTCGCTCGACGCAGCCCGCGATCCCGCACATCTAGAGCGCGCGCTCGAAGCAGCGCGAGCGCTCGTGGCCGTGCGTGCACGGGACCTCGCGGTAGCCCGCGCCCACGTAGAGCGCGATCGCGGCCTCCTGCGCGTCGCCGGTCTCCAGCACGACCCGGGTGCCGCCGAGCGCCCGCGCCTCGGCCTCCAGCGCCCCCAGCAGCTCCCGCGCCACGCCGCGCCCGCGCGCCGCGGGCCGGACGTACATCCGCTTGAGCTCGACGACGCCGTCGCCGGCCGGGCGCAGGCCGCCGCAGGCGATCGCCTCGCCCGCCTGCCGGACGACCAGGAACACCGGGGTGTCCTCGGCGGTCGGCTTGGCGCCCGGCTCGGTGTCCTCGCCGTACAGCGCCTCGTGCTCGCGCTCGAGCTCGCCCCGCAGCGCGACGGTGTCCGGGTCGTCGAACGCCACCCGCGAGATGGTCACCGTGCGCTGAACCGGACCACCCCGTCGTCGCCCTCCTCCTCGGCCACCTCGCCGCGCTCGAGCAGGAGGTCCACGTGGCCGAGCACCTCCGACAGCGTCAGGTACGCCTGCGTCAGCGCGACGTTCCCCCACAGCGACTGCGCGATCTCGTACGCGGTCAGTGGACCGTGGCTGCCGATCCGCTTCGCGATCTTCGCGGCCCGCCGCTCGTGCATCCGGAAGCGGTCGTCGATGAGCGCGGCGTGCTCCGTCACGGGCTCGCCGTGTCCGGTCAGCACGAGGTCGACGTCCATCTCGCGCGTCGCCCGCAGCGACTCCAGGTACGTGATGAGCGCGCGCGGGCGCTCCGCCGCCGCCCCACCGCCCCCGGCCGCGCCCCGCGCTCCCTCCGGTCGCGTGATCAGCGGGTTGGAGGAGATGTGCTTGATGAGGTGGTCGGCGCCGATCAGCAGCCGTCGCTCGGCGTCGTGGAAGACCGTGTCGGTGGGGGAGTGGCCGGGCCGGTGGTGGACGCGCAGGACGCGGTCGCGCAGCCGGATCTCGTCGCCCTCCTCGAGCGGCCGCGTCACGGTCGCCGCCGCGCCCCACCCGCGGAACGCCGCGCTCACCGTGCGCAGCGCGTGCCCGACGTCCTCGGCGATCCCGTTGCGGCGCATCAGCTCCTCGGCGAACTCGTCGTCGGCCCGCATCTGGTCGCCGTACGAGGCCAGCCAGTCGGCCAGCGGCGACAGCGCCGCGACCTCCGCGCCCGAGCGCCGGGCGAGGATGTCGACGAGCCCCTCGTGGTCGATGTGCTGGTGGGAGACGACGATCAGCCCGAGGTCCTCGATGCCGTGCCCGCGCTCGCGCAGCGCCCGCTCCAGCTCGTCCAGCGCCTTGCCGCTGTTCGGCCCCGAGTCGACCAGGGTCAGCGGGTCGTCCTCGATCAGGTACGTGTTGACGCGCCCGACCGCGAACGGCGTCGGGATGGGGATGCAGTGGATGCCGTCGGCGATCACTTGAACGCATGGTGCACGACGTGGGGCACCCGCAGCCCGTCGGTGGCGCGCAGCGTGAACCGCGCGTGGCGCTCGACGTGCGCGAATCCCGCGCTCCAGAGCATCCGCCGCCACGCCCGCGCGTTCGGCCGCCAGAACACGACCGCGGCGGGGTCGTCGCCGCGCCAGCGGTTCAGCGCGACGGGCAGCAGCGACGTCAGCCGGTCGTACTCCTCGGCCGAGACGAACATCCCGCGGCACACCGACGCGATCCGCTCCAGGGCGAGGAACTGGTCGCGCAGGTGGATCAGGACCGACCCGCAGAACACGAGGTCGAACGAGCCCAGCCGCTCCGGCGTCGCGTCGTAGACGCTCAGCTCCACCCGCTCGACCGACGACCCGAGCCGCTCGCGCAGCTCCCGGAACCCGTCGCCGCGGGGCGGGCGGGCCGCGTTCGAGGCCGGCCGCCGCCGCGGCGGCCAGTCCAGGTCGGCCTCGTCGTCGAGGTCCAGCGCGACCACCTCCGCGGCGCCCCGCCTCTCCAGCTCGAACGCCCAGAACCCGTCCCACGTCCCGACGTCGAGGCAGCGCTTCCCCGACAGGTCGTCGGGCAGCCCGTAGTGCGGCACCTGGTCGCGGAGGTCGAACCACCCCGGCGTCGCGGTGCCGTCCGGCAGCTCGACGGTGTGGTACCAGCGGGTCAGGAGCGGATCAGCGCCAGCAGCTCGTCGCGCCGGCGCTCCATGTCCTCGCGCGAGACGAGCGACTCGAGGTTGAGCCGCAGCAGCGGCTCGGTGTTCGACGGGCGGACGTTGAAGTGCCAGTCGTCGTAGTCGATCGAGACGCCGTCGAGGTGGCCGATGCGGGCGTCCGAGAACTTCTCCTCGATCTCCCGCATCTTCGCCGGGCCGTCGTCGACCGTCGAGTTGATCTCGCCGGAGATGAAGTACCTGGACCGGTAGTGGCCGACGAGCTCGGACAGGCGCTTGCCCTCGACCGAGAGCTTCTCGAGCACGAGCAGCGCCGGGACCGTGCCCGAGTCGGCGTTGTAGAAGTCGCGGAAGTAGTAGTGGCCGGAGACCTCGCCGCCGAAGATCGCGCCCTCGTCGCGCATGCGCGTCTTGAAGAACGCGTGGCCGACGCGGTTCACGTGCGCCGTGCCGCCCGCGGCCTCGACGACGTGCGGCACGGCGCGCGACGCGCGGACGTCGTAGAGGATCGCCGCGCCGGGCTTCTTGGCCAGCAGGTGCTCGGCGAGGATCGCGGTGAGGAAGTCGCCGTCGACGAACGCGCCCTCGCTGTCGATGAAGAAGCAGCGGTCGGCGTCGCCGTCCCACGCGATCCCGAGGTCGGCGCCGCTCTCGCGCACCGTGTCGATGACGAGCTTGCGGTTGTGCTCGAGGAGCGGGTTGGGCTCGCCGTCGGGCATGTTGCCGTCGGGCTCCCAGCGCAGCTTGACGAGGTCGAGGGACAGCCGGTCGAGGAGCGGGCCGACCATCGGCCCGGCCATCCCGTGGCCGCCGTCGACCACGACCTTCAGCGCCTTGACGTTCCCGGGGTCGATGAACTTGATCGCCGCCTCGTGGAACTCGTCGTAGATCGCGACGTCCTCGGCAGAGCCCCCGCCGGGCGCCTCGGGCAGCCCCGCCTCGAGCAGCCGGCGGATGTCCTGGATGCCCTGGTCGCCGGAAAGCGCGATCGCGCCCTCGCGCACGAGCTTGGCCCCGGTGTACTCCTTCGGGTTGTGCGAGGCCGTGCACATCAGCCCGCCGTTCAGCCCGCGCGAGCCGACGAGGTAATAGAGCATCTCCGTGCCGACCTGCCCGGCGTCGAGGACGTGGGCGCCCTCGTCGACGAGGCCCTGCCGGTAGCGCTCGGTCAACTCGGGCGCGGTCAGGCGCATGTCGTGCCCGAGGCCGACGCGCAGCTCGCTCGTGGGCGTGCCGGAGAGGTCCGAGAGGACGCGCGCGAAGGCGCGCCCGATCCCGTAGGCGACGTCGGCGTCGATCTGGTCGCCGTAGATGCCGCGGACGTCGTAGGCCTTGAAGATCCCGGGGTCGATGGACACGCGGGGATCGTAGGCGGAACGTAGGCTCCGGCGCGGTGAGCATCGCTGCCAACCCGCGCTGGTACCACACCATCGACCTCGGCCCGCAGGGCGTGACGCCGGGGATGATCGACCTGCGGGGCGTCGCGCCGAAGGTCCTCCCGGCGTCGCTGGCCGGGCGCAGGGCGCTGGACGTCGGGACGTTCGACGGCTTCTGGGCCTTCGAGATGGAGCGGCGGGGCGCGTCGGACGTCGTGGCGACCGACGTCGCCGAGGCCCACGACGCCGACTGGCCGCCGCACCGCCGCGACGAGCTGCGGGCCGAGGCCGACCGGCTCGGCGTCGAGCTCGGGCTCGGCTTCCGGACCGCGGCCGAGGCGCTCGGCTCGCGCGCGCGGCGGGTGGCGTGCGACGTGCGGGCCCTGACGCAGGAAGCCGTCGGGGGGAGCTTCGACGTCGTCTTTTGCGGCGCGCTGCTGCTGCACCTGCGCGACCCGGTCGGCGCGCTGGAGCGGATGCGCGGCGTGCTCGCGCCGGGCGGCAGGCTGCTCCTGCTCGAGCCGGTCGCGGTGCGCGAGACGCTGCTCGCCCCGCGTCGCGCGGTCGCGCGCTTCGAGCCGCACGTCAGGCCGTTCAACTGGTGGGTGGCGAACGTGGCGGCGCTGCGGGCGTGGCTGCGCGTGGCGGGCTTCGCGTCCGCGCGGCTGCTCGGCGCGCACCGCCCGCCGGCCCGCGAGGGGATGCGGCAGTGGCACGTCGCGCTGGAGGCGCGAGCGTGAAGCACCTCCTCCGCCGTGCGTCCTACTCCTGGGGCCCGCGCATCGCGTCGGCCGCGCGCAAGCGCTGGCTCCTCTGGCGCCATCCGCACTGCGACATCCGGTTCGAGGGCCCCGTCTACCTCGGGCCCGGGTTCTCGTTCTTCTCGCCCGAGGGCGGGACGTTCGTCGTCGGGCCGAACGTCGAGTTCCGCCGCGGCTTCCGGATCGAGCTGCACAAGGACGCCACGGTCCGGATCGGCGGCGGCACCGTCTTCACCTACTACGTGCTCATCCAGTGCAGCTCGACGATCGACATCGGCGAGCGCTGCATGTTCGGGCAGTCGAGCATCGTCGTGGACGGCAACCACCGCTTCCGCGACCTCGACAAGCCGATGCTGCGCCAGGGCTACGACCTGACGCCCATCCGCATCGCCGACGACGCGGTCGTGACGTCGAAGTGCACGATCATCGCGGACCTCGGGCGGCGGGCCTGGATCGGCGCGAACTCGGTCGTGACGAAGCCGGTGCCGGACTACTGCATCGCCGCGGGGGTCCCGGCCAAGGTGCTCGAGTACTTCGGCCCGCCCGGCGGCGAGCCCGCTCAGCTCGACCGCTGACGCACCGCCTCGAACAGGACGACGGCCGCCGTCGACGACGCGTTCAGCGAGTCCACGCCGCGCGCGCCCGGCATCGGCACGACGATGCGCTCGTGGGCGGCCTCCAGCCACTCGGTCGGCAGGCCGCCGGCCTCCGAGCCGATGACGATCGCGGTCCCCCGCGTCATGTCGGCCGCCCAGTGGGGGACCGCGCCGTCCGGCGTCGTCGCGAGGACGCGCAGGCCGTCGAGCGCGGCGACGACCGCCGGCGCCTCGCCCACGACGGTCGGGACGGTGAACAGCGCGCCGACCGATGCGCGCACGACGTTCGGGTTGAAGACGTCGGTGACCGGGTCGGCGACGACGAGGGCGTCGACGCCCGCGGCCGCCGCCGTGCGGAGCATCGCGCCGAGGTTGCCCGGCTTCTCGATGCCGGCGGCGACGAGGACGAGCGGGTCCGGCGGCAGCCTGAGCGCGCCGAGGCTCGTGTCGAACATGCGCGCGACGGCGACCACCGCGTCGCCGCCCTCTCGGTAGACGAGCGCGTCGAGGACGCTGCGCGACACCTCGAGGACCTCGGCCCCGGGAGGAGCGGCGACGTCGCCCGCCGACACGACCACCTCGATCTCCACGCCCGCCGCGACCGCCCGGTCGAGCTCGCGCCGCCCCTCGATGAGGAACAGGCGCTCCGCGGCCCGCTCGCGCCGCTTGGCCAGGCGGCGGATGGCCTTGATCCGCGGGTTCGACGTGCTGGTGATCACGGACCCGCGTCCCATCCGCGCTTGAACGCCGGCCACAGCTGCTGCGCGAAGTACGCCTCCGCGCTCGCCCACACCCGTGGACCGAGGAAGGGGACGCGCTCGGGGACGAAGGCGGCCAGCCGCGCGGCGCGACCGCGAGCGGGACGGGGCGCCCCGCCGGCCCCGGCCGCCCTCCGGAGCCGACGCAGGAAGTACGGCTCGAAGTCGGCGTGCTTCGCCGCGAACGCCCGCTCCGCCCGCCCGATCGCCTCCATCCGCCCCTGCCAGTCCTCGAGCGTCTGGGAATGGAGGTGCTCGCCCTCGGCCTCCCGCGCGTACCGCAGGTCGAGCCCGTGGTCGTGGAGCCGCCGCGCCAGGTCGAGGTCCTCGTAGAGGAACGGGATGTCCTCGTCGAACCCGCCGACCGACAGCGCGAACGCGCGCTTGACGGACACGTTCGTCGTGTAGAAGTGCCCCCAGCCCGCGCGGTCGCCGTCGATCGCGCCGTAGTCGGTCTGGATGCCGCGCTCGAGCCAGGCCATGAACGCCGTCCGTCGCAGGCTGCGCGCCCAGCGGACGTGGCCGAGCACCGCGACGTGCTCGTCCGGCAGCCGCGCGTGCCACGCCGCGTGCACGGCGACCAGGCGCTCCGAGGCCAGGATGTCGTCGCCGAGGAAGAGGACGACCGGCGCCTGCGCCGCGGCCAGGCCGGCGTTCCGGGCCGCCGAGGCGCCGGGCCGCTCGGCGCGAAGCGACGCCGAGACGTACGGCGGGGCCGCCGCGTCCGCCACGACGAGGACCTCGAACTCCGGCGCCCCCTCCTGCGCCCGCAGCCGCGCGAGCGCCTGGGGCAGCGCCGGCGAGCGCCCGAGCGTCGGGATGACGACCGAGAGCGCCGGGGTCATGCCCGGCGCAGCCACAGCGACTGCGGCTGCGTGCTGCCGCGCCAGCTGGGCACCGCCTGCCGCACGACCTCGGGGTGCTCGCGGGCCAGCGCGTAGTGCGCGAGCAGCACCTCGTAGTGCCGGTTGCCGCTGAGGAACGCGTGGACGAGGTCCTGCCCCGGGCCGCCCGGCCACGGCAGCCGGATGGGGTGCAGGTGCACGACGACGCCCGGCGCGAGCTGGGGAAGGAGGTCGAGGACGAGGTCGGCGTCGGGCGCGCCGGCGACGACGATGTCGCGCGCCGCCAGGTCGATGGGGTCGGTCGTGCGCGGCACCTTCGCCGGCAGCACCGCGTCGAGCACCTTGACCGCCATGTCGCTCGCGCCGGCGACCATCACGCGGTGCGGGCGCAACCCCGTGCACATCGCCCACAGGACCTCGGCGTCGACGCTCTCGAACTCGCCGTTCCACAGGTGAAAGCCCTCGGGGGCGCGGAACCCGCGCACCAGCGGCGCGAGCTGGCGCAGGCGCCCGCCCTGCTCGGCCAGGTCGAAGCGCAGCCCGCGCAGCGGCCGCGGCGCCGCCTCGGCGACCGCCACGCCGTTGCTCCGCTGCGCTCTCCCGAACCGCCGCACGACCACAGGTTAAGACGGTGTCGGACATACTGGCCGCCGTGTCGCACGAGCAGCCCGAGCGCGTCGTGATCCTCTGCGGCGGGCGCGGGACCCGCCTCCAGGAGCACACCCCCGGCATCCCCAAGCCGCTGGTCGAGATCGGGGGGCGGCCGATCCTCTGGCACGTCATCCAGATCTACGCGGCCCAGGGCCTGCGCGACTTCGTCCTGTGCACGGGCTACCGCGGCGAGCTCATCGCGTCGTTCGTCGCCGACACCGACTGGCCGCCGGGCGTCGAGGTCGCCTGCGTCGACACCGGGCTCGACACGCCGACGGGCGGACGCGTCCACGCCGTGCGCGACCGGGTCGGCGAGGGCACGTTCCTCGTCACCTACTCCGACGGCCTGGCCGACGTCGACCTGCGCCGCCTGCGCGACTTCCACCACGCGCACGGCGCGCTGGCGACGGTGACGGTCGTCCGCCCCGAGCTGCAGTTCGGCGTCGCGGACCTCGACGGCGACGACCGCGTCCTCGGCTTCCACGAGAAGCCGCGCTCCGAGCACTGGATCAACGGCGGCTTCTTCTGCTTCGAGCCCGGCGTCCTCGACTACCTTGCGCCGTCCAGCGTGCTCGAACGCGAGCCGCTGGAGGGCCTGGCCGGCGACGACCAGCTGCGCGCCTACCGCCACACGGGCTTCTGGGACTGCATGGACACCTACAAGGACGCGGTGCTGCTCAACGACCTGTGGGCGACGGGAGACCCTCCGTGGAAGGTGTGGTCGTGACGGCGGTCCGCCGGATCCAGAACGCGCTCGGGAAGTTCGCGCCGCGGTAGCTCGGCACGACCTCGCGTACGAGCGCGTCGTGGTCGCGGGTCAGCGCGTGGACGGCGAGGAGCACCTCCCAGTCCGGGTTGCCGGACAGGAACGCCTGCAGCAGGTACTGCTCGAACCACCACCAGCCGCGCTCCAGCCAGGTGCGGTGCAGCTCGTAGGGGAGCAGGACGTCGTGGAAGTGCACGACGACGCCCTCGGCCAGCAGCGGGAGGAGGTCGAGGACGATCCGGTTGACGTCGCCGCCGGTCTTGACCGTGTGCGAGCTGTCGACGAAGAGGACGTCGTTCGCGCCCATCTCCGTGAAGACGGCCTCGGGGATGTCCTGCGCGGCGACGCGCTCGACGGCGAGCCCGCGCGCGCGCTCGTTCGGGTGGGGGTCGTAGATCGTGTGCCTAGCGCCGTGAGGTAGCGCCGCGGCGATGAGCCGCGACGACCAGCCGGAGCCGATCTCCACCACCCGCTTCGGCCGCAGCCGCGCGATCAGCGCGTGCAGGACCTCGGCGTCGACGCTCTCGTACCACCCGTTGTCGAGGGGGAAGCCGGGCGGGGGATCGAGCGGAGCGAGCTCGCGCAGCAGCGCCGCCTGGGCGTCGAGGTCGAACCGCACGCCGCGCAGCGGCGAGGGCCTGTCGAACAGCTCGGGCGGGAGCGTGGCGAGGTCGGGGAGCGGGCTCTGCCAGCCGCGCGGGACGACGTCCACCGGGCCGGAGCGTCGCCACCGCATCGGCGGAGCGTAGGCGATACTCCGGCGCGTGAAGGCAGCGATCACCGGCGCGTCCGGGCTCATCGGCCGCCGCCTCGGAGCGCTGCTCGGCGCCAGCATGGCGGTCGCGCGCGGGGACCTCGGCGCGCTCGCGGGTGCGGACGTCGTGTTCCACCTGGCGGCGCAGACGGTCGTCGCCGACGCCTGGCGCGACCCGGTCGCGACGTTCGAGGCGAACGTGGCCTACACGTGGCAGGTGCTCGAGGCCGCGGGCGACGCGCGGGTCGTCGTCGCGTCGACCGACCAGGTGTACGGGCCGGCGCCGCCGCTGCCGTGCCCGGAGACGGCGCCGCTCGCGCCCGAGGGCCCGTACCCGGCGAGCAAGGCCGCGGCCGACCTGCTCGCGCGGAGCCTGGGCGGGGAGGCGGACGTCGTCGTCGCCCGCCTGGCCAACGTCTACGGGCCGGGCGACCGGCACACGACGCGGCTCGTGCCGGGCGTGGTAACCGCCGTGCTCGAGGGGCGGCGGCCGGTTATCCGCGGCGACGGGTCCGCGGCGCGGGACCTGCTCCACGTCGACGACGCCGCCGCGGCCCTGATCGCGCTCGCCGAGCGCGGCGAGGCGGGAGAGGCCTACAACGTGGCGAGTGGCGAGGCGCACACGGTGCGCGAGGTCGTCGACGCCGTCCTGCGCGCGGCGGGGAGCGACCTCGAGCCGGAGGTCGAGGGAGGCGCGCCGCCGGGCGAGGGAGGGAGGCGGGCGCTCGACGTCGCGAAGATCGCGGCCGCGACGGGGTGGCGGCCGACGATCGGCCTCGACGAGGGCCTCCGGAGGACCGTCGAGGAGTGGCCGAGATGAGCATCGAAGACGGCTCCGGCGGCGTCGCGGCGAGCGGCGCGCAGCCGCCGCGGGACATCGCGGTCGCGGTCGCCTCCCACGCGCGGCCCATCCGGCTCCTCTGGCTGCTCAACGCGCTCGAGGAGCAGACCCTCGACCGGGAGCGATGGGAGGTCGTCGTCGCGCACGACTCCGGCACCGGGTCCGAGACCGAGCGGATCCTCGCGACGCACCCGCTGGCGGGCGCCGGCCTCCTGAGCCACGTGACGCTCGAGCACGACGCCGGGCCGGCGGAGCTGCGCAACGCCGCGTGGCGCGCGACGACCGCTCCGCTGGTCGCGTTCACCGACGACGACTGCCGCCCGCCGCCGCAGTGGCTGGAGCGCGCGCTCACCGCGGCCGAGCGCGCGCCGGGCGCGGTGGTCCAGGGCGCGACGCGGCCCGACCCCGACGAGGAGGCGCTGCTGCGCGCCGCGCGCGCCCGCTCGGTCTGGATCGACCCGCCCACCTGGCAGGCGCAGACGTGCAACCTCGTCTACCCGCGCGACGTGCTGGAGCGCGCGGGCGGCTTCGACCCCGAGGCGATGCCGCTCTGCGCGGGCGAGGACACCGACCTCTTCTGGCGCTCCGGCGCGCGGCTCGTCGCCGCGCCCGAGGCGATGACGTACCACGCGGTCGAGCCGCAGACGCTCTCGGGCCGCGTCCGGTACGCGTGGCGCTGGCGCCAGATGCCGGGGCTCGTCGCGCGCCATCCGCGGCTGCGCGAGCACGCCGAGCTCGGCGTGTTCTGGAAGCGGCGCCACGCGCGGTTCGTGCTCGCGCTCGCCGGCGTGGCGACCCGCCGCCCGGCCCTCGCGCTCCCGTGGGCGCTCGCGGCGCTGCCGTCGTACGGGCCCGGCGCCCGCGGCCGCGCCCGCGCGCTGTCCGAGGTGCCGGGCCAGGCGCTGGTCGATGCCGTCGAGGTCGGCGGGCTGGCCCTCGGCAGCGTCCGCCACCGCACGCTGTTCCTGTGAGGCTGGCCCTCCTCACGCCGGTCTACTGGCCGGAGGTCCGCCGCGGCACCGAGCGGTTCGCCCACGACGTCGGCGCCGGGCTCGCGAGGCGCGGTCACAGCGTCCGCCTCGTCACCAGCCACCGCGGCCGGACGACCACGACGAACGAGGACGGGATCGAGGTCGTGCGCGTCCCGCGCGTGCCGGACGGGCGCCTGCGGCGGCGCCTGTACGAGGACCACCTCACGCACGTCCCGCTCGCGGCCCGCGCGCTGCGCGGCGAGCCGCTCGCCCATGCGCTGTTCCACACCGACGCGCAGGCCGCCCGCCTCGCGAAGGTCCCGTACGTCTACTCGTTCATGGGCGTCCCGCATCGCCGCGGCCTGGCCAACCGCCGCGGCCGCCTCAAGCTCGTCCGCCAAGCCATCGCCGGCGCGCGCGAGACCGTCGTCCTCAGCGAGGCGGCGCGGCGCGCCGCCGAGCGCTGGCTCGCCGTCTCCCCGCGCGTCATCCACCCGGGCGTCGACCTCGACGCGTTCACCCCCGGCGGCGAGCGGGCGGAGGTGTTCACGATCGTCTGCCCCGCCGCCCTCGACGCGCCGCACAAGCGCGCCGGCCTGCTTCTCGACGCGTTCGCGCGGGTGCGCAGGGAGCGGCCGGGCGCGCGCCTCGTGCTCGATCGTCGCGCGGCGGCGCCGGCCGGCCCGCTCGGGGCGAGCGGCACGCCGCCCGGCGTCGAGCTGCGCGACCTCGACGACCACGCCGCGCTGCTCGCCGCCTACCGCGAGGCGCACGTCTGCGCGCTCGCCTCCGAGGGCGAGGCGTTCGGGCTCGTGCTCGTCGAGGCGCTCGCGTGCGGCACCCCGGCGGTCGCCTCCGGCGACGCGGGCGGCGCCGAGGTCACCGACACGACGTTCGACGGCGACGACCCGCAGGCGCTCGCCCGCGCGATCCTCGAAGCGGCGGACGACGACGCGGCGGCGTGCCGCGCCCGGGCCGAGCGCTTCGGCATCGAGCAGTGCGTCAGAGCGCACGAAGCGCTGTATCGCGAAGCCCTGCGCTGATAGCGTCCGCGCGAGATGGAGCCGATCGAGCACGTCGAGATCCATCCGCTCCCCTTCGAGCGCTTCGCGACCGTCCTCGACGACGCGGGAAGGGCCGACCTCGACGACCTCGTCGGCCACGCGCAGGAGGTCTTCAAGGACCGCACCGTGTGGTGCGTCAACTCGACCGCTCAGGGCGGCGGCGTCGCCGAGATGCTCGCCTCCCTGCTCGCCTACACGAGCAGCGTCGGCGTCGACAGCCGCTGGGTCGTCATCAACGGCAACCCGGCGTTCTTCCGCCTGACCAAGCGCATCCACAACCGCCTGCACAACTCGCCGGGCGACGGCGGGCCGCTCGGCGACGAGGAGCGCAAGATCTACGACGAGACGATCGAGGGCCCGGCCGAGGCGTTCGCGAGCATCGTCCGCCCGAACGACGTCGTCCTCGTCCACGACCCGCAGCCGGCCGGCCTCACGCAGGCGCTCAAGGACAAGGGCGCGAAGGTCATCTGGCGCCTGCACGTCGGCGCCGACCACCCGAACGACATCGCCCGCGAGGCGTGGGACTTCGTCACGCCGTACGTCAAGCCCGCCGACGCGTGGGTGTTCAGCCGCGAGCAGTTCTTCTGGACCGACCGCCTGCCCGAGGACCGCTCGTACGTCATCCCGCCGTCGATCGACATCTTCTCGCCCAAGAACCAGGACCTCTCCGACGAGGCCGTCCGCGCGATCCTCGCCGCGGCGGGGATCGTCGAGGAGTCCAACGGCGCGCAGCCGTGCTTCGAGCGCGAGAACGCGACGACCGGCACGGTGATGCGCAAGGCGAGCATCACCGAGGAGCGGCCGCTGCCGGTCAACGCGCCGCTCGTGCTCCAGGTCTCGCGGTGGGACCGCCTGAAGGACCCGGCCGGCGTCATCCAGGGCTTCGTCGACCACGTCGCCGAGAAGATCCCCGAGGCCGAGCTCATGCTCGCCGGCCCGTCGGTCGAGGGCGTCACCGACGACCCGGAGGGCGCCGAGGTCGTCGAGGAGGTGACCGAGATCTACCGGACGCTGCCCGACGAGATCCGCGCCCGCGTGCACCTCGCACAGCTGCCGATGGAGGACCGCCAGGAGAACGCCGCGATCGTCAACGCGCTGCAGCGCCACGCGGCGATCGTGGTGCAGAAGTCGATCGCCGAGGGCTTCGGCCTCACCGTCTCGGAGGGGATGTGGAAGGGCCGCCCGCTCGTGGCGACGGCCGTCGGCGGGATCGCCGACCAGGTCGTCGACGGCGAGACCGGCATCCTCGTCAAGGACGCGACCGACCTACGCGAGTACGGCGAGGCGCTCGTCGAGCTGCTCTCCGACCCCGACCGCGCGAACGCGATGGGGGAGAAGGGCCGCCAGCGCGTGCTGGAGCACTTCATCGGCGTGCGCCACCTGCGCCAGTGGGTGGAGCTCGTCGATCGCATCGATGCTGCCGGCGGCTGAGGCCCGCCTCCCCGCCGAGGGGCTCGTCCTCGACGTCGGCGGCGCCACGAACCGGATCGACCGCGTCGACGTCGTGCTCGACGTGCTCCCGTCGGCCGACGTGCGGCGCGACATCTGCGACCGCGAGCCGTGGCCGTTCGACGACGCGCAGTTCGACTTCGCGATCTGCTCGCACACGCTCGAGGACGTCCGCGACCCCGTCTGGGTCTGCGCCGAGCTGCAGCGGGTCGCGCGCGCCGGCTACGTCGAGGTCCCGTCGCGGCTGGAGGAGCAGTGCTGGGGCGTCCACGGCGACTGGGTCGGCTGGTCGCACCACCGCTGGCTGATCGACGTCGCCGAGGACGGCATCGTCTTCGGCCACAAGTCCCACGCCGTCCACCGTCCGGGCAACCACTTCCCGGAGGGCTTCCACCGGACCCTCTCGCCCGAGCGGCGGGTCCAGTGGCTGTGGTGGGAGGGCTCGTTCACCGCGCGCGAGCGCATCTTCAGCGACATCCCCGAGCACGACGCGTGGCTGCGCGCACCCGTCGACGCGCACGCGCACGAGGTGCGCGCGTGGCGGCTGCGGACGACCCGCCGCGGGCTGCTTCGCCGCCTCGCTTCCTAGACTCCTAAGTCATGGCCGGGCATTCCAAGTGGGCGGGGATCAAGCACAAGAAGGCGATCGTCGACGCGCGGCGCGGCAAGCTCTTCACGAAGCTCGCCCGCGCGATCACCGTCGCGGCGAAGGAGGGCGGCGGCGATCCGGCCACGAACGCCGCGCTCGGCCTCGCGGTGCAGAAGGCCAAGGACGCCTCGATGCCCAAGGACAACATCGAGCGCGCGATCCAGAAGGGCGTCGGCGGCGGGGCGGACGCCGAGACCTGGGAGGCCGTGCTCTACGAGGGCTACGGGCCGGGCGGCGTCGCGCTCCTGATCGAGGCCCTGACCGACAACCGCAACCGAACGGGGTCGGAGGTCCGCCACCTCCTGTCCAAGCACGGCGGCAACCTCGGCGAGCCCGGCTCGGTCGCCTACCTCTTCGACAAGAAGGGGATCGTCGTCGTCGACGCCGAGCGCTACTCCGAGGACGACCTCATGCCCGCCATCGAGGCCGGCGCCGAGGACATCGCCCAGGACGAGGACGTCTTCGAGATCGTCACCGAGCCGTCGGCCTTCAAGGCCGTCCACGACGCGCTGGAGGCCGAGGGCGTCGAGATGGAGTCGGCCGAGGTGCGCTGGCAGCCGAAGACGTCCGTCCCGCTCGACGAGGACGGCGCCGGCAAGCTCATGCGGCTCATCGAGGCGCTCGAGGACAACGACGACGTCGGCCAGGTCAACGCGAACTTCGACGTCTCGAGCGACGTGCTCGAGAAGGTCGCGGCCGCGGGCTAGCCGTCCTCGCCGGCGGGCTCCTCCGCGCGGCGCGCGCGGTAGAGCCTCACCTCGCCGACGCCCTTCACCTTCCGCTCGCCGGCGAACGACCAGCGGAACCCGTCCTCGGCGGCCTCGTGCACCTCCTCGGTCGCCAGCACCGAGCCCGGGCGCGCGATGCCGGTCACGCGGCTGGCGAGGTTGACGGCGTGCCCGTAGAGGTCGCCGTCGCGCTCGATCGCCGGCCCGAACGCGACGCCGGTGCGCAGCTGCGGGAAGCCCTCGCCTTCCTCCTCGACCGCGTCGTTGAGGTCGATGACCGCGGACACGAGCTTCGCCGGGTCGCTGCAGCTCAGCATCACCGCGTCCCCGATCGTCTTGATGATGCGGACCGGTTGCTCGACCGCGTGCTCGGCGAGCGCCCCCAGTCGCCGCGCCACGCCGCCGAGGTCCTCCGCCGCCACCTGGCCGCCGAGGCGCGTGAACCCGACGAGGTCCGCGAACGCCACCGCCGTGTCCCATTCGCGCCCGACCCGCCCCGCCTGGAGCTGCTCGCTCGACAGGACGTCCGTCCGGATCAGCTCGAGCAGGTGCTGGGCGAAGAAGTACTCGAGCGACGGGCCGACGTTGGGGAGCAGGAGCCGGGTGGCGGCCGCCAGCCGCTCGGCTGCCTCGTCCTCGCGATCGTTCTCCTCGAGGAACGCCTCGCCGACCAGGGTCCGCATGGCGGCGGCGGTCTGCGCCAGCGCGCGCCCCATGACGCGGTTGACGTCGAGGATCCCCTCGAGCGGCAGCCCGGCGTCGAGCGCCATCTTCAGGCGCCGGGAGACCTCGACGTCGCCCTCGCCGTACCCGGGCTCGCCGTCGGCCACGAACGGCAGCCCCGCCGCGCGCCGCACCCGCGCGAGGACGTCGACGTCGATGTCGGCGCGCTGCGCCATCTCCTCGCCCGTGTAGCGCGCGTCGCCGCGCAGCGCGCGCTCGACCGGCAGCAGGACGAGCCGCTCCTCGGCCGCGGCGCGGCGCAGCTCGTCCTCCGAGACGCCGTCGTCGCGCAGGCGGGCGAGCAGCCGCTGTCGCGCCTCGCGCGCCTCGCCCTCGAGCCCGTCGAGCAGGTCGTCGTCCGCCATGCCAGCTGCGTCGTACCACGTTCGGCGCGACGTAGGCATCCGCCCGGCCGCGGAGAATCACGTCGGATGATCGTCCTCGGGATCGACCCCGGCGTCGCGAACACGGGCTACGGCGTCGTGCGGCTCGGCGCGGGCGGCCGGCTGACCGCGCTCGACGGCGGCGTCATCGAGACGGCGGCCGGGCTGCCGGCCGAGCGGCGGCTGTCGAGCATCTTCGCCCGGGTGGAGGAGCTGCTCGACGAGCACGAGCCGACCGCGGTCGCGCTCGAGGACCTCTACTTCGGCGTCAACGCCCGCAGCGCGTTCGCGGTCGGCCAGGCCCGCGGCGTCGTCATGCTCGCGGCGGGAAGGCGCGGGATCGACTGCTCCTCCTACACGCCGCAGCAGGTCAAGGGCGCCGTCTGCGGCAGCGGCCGCGCGGCCAAGGACCAGGTCGTCCGCATGGTCCAGACCCTGCTCTGCCTCGCCGAGCCGCCGACCCCCGACCACGCCGCCGACGCCCTCGCGGTGGCGATCTGCCACGCCAACCGCGCGCCTGTCGCCGCGTCGCTGGCGGGCGCCCCCGTCGTCGCGCGCACGACCCGGACGGTCTCCGGCGGCGTCCGCGGCTGACCCTCTCAAGCCACCCGCGATGACTGCCGATCAGACGCCTCTATGCGTCGCTTCCTCATCCTCGTCACCATCGCCACGACCGCCCTCACGGGCGTCGCCCTCGCCGCCACCCCGAAGCCCGGCACGTTCAAGGCCGGCCGCGGCCAGATCCAGCTCGGCTACGACCTGAAGTTCACCGTCAAGCGCAACAAGATCAAGAACCTCGTCGCGCACGTCCTGGAGGACTGCTCCGGCGCGTCGACCAGCTCGACCACCACCGTCGGACCGAAGCTCAGCTGGACGATCAAGGGCGGGAAGTTCTCCGGCCGCAAGAAGGAGACCGACGGCGACCTCGCGCTCTACACGACGCTCGAGGGGAAGTTCACGAGCCCGACGACGGCCAAGGGCACGCTTCGGCAGGAGTCGATCGTCGCCGGCGCCACCTGCGACACGCACAAGCTGAAGTTCACCGCCAGGCGATAAGGGCGAAGGCGTCCGGCCGCGGACGCAGAATCCGAACACATGATCGCTCTCGTCCGCGGACAGGTCGCCGTCCGGCGCCCCGACCACGTCGTCGTCGACGTGGGCGGCGTCGGCTACCGGCTGGCCGTGTCCGCGGAGACGCTCAGCCGCGTGCCGGCGGTGGGCAAGGACGTCACGCTGCACTCGCACCTGATCGTCCGCGACGACGCGCTCCAGCTCTACGGCTTCGCCACGGAGGAGGAGCGCGAGCTGTTCCTCCTGCTGCTGACGGTCCAGTCCGTCGGCCCGAAGATGGCCCTCGGAGTCCTGTCGGGCGGGCCGCCGCGCGAGCTGATCCGTGCCCTCGCCGCCGGCGACACCGCGCGCTTCCAGGCCGTCCCCGGCATCGGCAAGCGCACGGCCGAGCGGATCGTCGTCGAGCTGCGCACGAAGGTTGACGACGACCCGATCGTCATCAGCCGCGGCGCGTCCGACGACCCGCGCCTGCTCGCCCGCGAGGGCCTGCTCGAGCTCGGGTTCGCCCTGCCCGAGGCCGAGCGGATGCTGTCCGTCGCGACCGGCGACAGCGTCGAGGAGCTCATCGGCACCGCCCTGCGCGGGGCCCGCTCGTGACCGCCGACCGGATCCAGACCCCGGCGCTCGCCCCGGAGGACGAGCTCGAGGTCACGCTGCGCCCGCGGCGCCTGGAGGAGTTCGTCGGGCAGGAGGCGCTGAAGGAGCAGCTCGGCGTGAGCGTCGCCGCCGCGCGCGGGCGCGGCGAGGCCCTCGACCACGTCCTGCTCGCGGGCCCGCCCGGCCTGGGGAAGACGAGCCTCGCGCAGATCCTCGCGGCCGAGCTCGAGGTCCCGTTCGTCATGACGGCCGGCCCGGCGCTGGAGCGCAAGGGCGACATCGCCTCGCTGCTCACCGCGCTCGAGCCCGGCGCGGTGTTCTTCGTGGACGAGCTGCACCGCCTGAGCCGCGCGCTGGAGGAGACCTTCTATCCGGCGATGGAGGACCGCAAGCTGCCGATCACCGTCGGCCAGGGGGCCGGCGCGCGCGTGGTGACGCTCGAGCTGCCGCCCTTCACGCTCGTCGGCGCGACCACCCGCGCCGGGCTGCTGTCGACGCCGCTGCGCGACCGCTTCGGCATCCAGCATCGCCTCGAGCCCTACGACGTCGACGAGCTCGCGGCGATCGTGCACCGCAGCGCGAGCATCCTCGAGGTCGACCTCGACCCCGAGGGCGCGCGGGCGATCGCCAGCCGCAGCCGGGGCACGCCGCGCGTCGCCAACCGCCTGCTCAAGCGCGTGCGCGACTACGCGGAGGTGCGGATGGGCGGCGTCGTCACCGCCGAGGCGGCCGACCGCGCGCTCGCGCTGCTCGAGGTCGACGAGCGCGGCCTGGACCGGCTCGACCGCGACATCCTCTCCGCCATCTGCGAGCGCTTCGACGGCGGCCCCGTCGGCCTGTCCACGCTTGCCGTCGCGGTGGGGGAGGAGCAGGACACGATCGAGGACGTCTACGAGCCCTACCTGCTCCAGCAGGGCTTCCTCAAGCGCACCCCGCGAGGGCGCGTGGCGACCGCCGCGGCGTTCCGGCATCTGGGCCTCGAGCCCACGACGCTGCTTTAGACCGGATTCACTTCGCGGGCACTACCCTCACGACGCGAGATGGCCCATCTGTTCATCTGCCCGAAGTGCGGCAAGCGCACGACCGAGAGCGACCGCAACGCCGGCTTCCGCCGCCAGGCGCGCGGCTGCTCGAACTGCGGCTTCGGCTTCCTGTTCGAGCTGCTCGACGACTACTACCCGGCGCCGAACGCGGCGTTCTTCGCGACCGACCAGAACGGGCGCATCATCGCCTGCGGCCGCGGCTCGTTCGAGCTGACCGGCCTGCAGGAGGAGCAGGTCATCGGGCGCCCGGCGAACGACGTGCTCGGGCTGCGCTTCGAGTCCGGCGACGACTACGTCGCGACCGTCCTGGAGTGGGGCGTCCGCCAGCTCGGCAAGCCGGTGGAGGTCAACGCCGAGGGCGACATCCCCGCGAAGGCCAAGGCCGACCTCTTCCCTGCGTACGACGACGACGGCGGCATGCTCCTCGTCCTCACCCCGACCTCGTAAGCTCCGGTCAGCACGTGACCGATCGCCGGCGCAACCTCTTCATCCTGCTCGTCGTGGCGGGGATCCTCATCGGGTCCGCCTTCGTCATCGCCACGAAGAGCACGAAGCTCGGCCTCGACCTGCGCGGCGGCGTCGAGCTGGTCTACGAGGCGCGGCCGACGCCGCAACAGCCGGTCGTCGACGCCAGCGCGCTGGATCGCTCGATCGACGTCATGCGCGAGCGCGTCGACCGCCTCGGCGTCGCCGAGCCCGAGATCCAGCGTTCGGGCAACAACCAGATCAGCGTCGGGCTGCCCGACGTCGCCAACGCCGACGACGCCATCCGGCAGGTCGGGCGTGTCGCCCAGCTCCAGTTCTACGACTGGGAGCCCAACGTCATCGGGCCGAACGGCAAGCCGTCGCCGAACGACCCGAACGTCACCGGCGGGCCGCAGGCGGGACAGATCGGCGCGCTCACGCAGTACGAGGCGGTCGAGCGCGCGTCGAAGCGCCCCGCGATCGACGACGGCAACAACTCGCACGACGGCGTCTTCTACGCGGTCGACGACAAGGACAAGAAGGTCCTCGCCGGCCCGCAGGAGCAGCGCGACGACCTGCAGGACGAGCTCGAGGCCAACACCAAGCCGAAGGGCAAGGAGGACCCCAAGGTCACCGCCGCGCAGGCCGCGCGGGCCAAGACCGTGGAGGTCAAGCCGGGCACCGTCGTCGTCCGCGCCGAGCAGGACGACGACGCGAGCGACGAGCAGAAGACCGACCAGTACTTCGTCCTGGCCGACAACATCGCCCTGGCGGGCACCGAGGTCAAGGACCCCGAGCAGAACTTCGACTCGGGCCCCGGCGGCTCCGGCCAGCCGATCGTCACGTTCAAGTTCACGGACTCCGGGCGCAAGAAGTGGGAGCAGGTCACCAAGGAGATCGCCCAGCGCGGGCAGCGCAGCCAGCTGCCCGGGTCCAGCGCCCAGGAGGCTGCGCAGCACTTCGCGATCGTGCTCGACGACGAGCTCATCTCGACGCCGTTCATCGACTTCGTCCAGAACCCGAACGGGATCGACGCCTCGAACGGCTCGCAGATCGAGGGCGGCTTCACGATCCAGTCCGCGCAGGACCTCTCGAACCTGCTGAAGACCGGCGCGCTGCCGGTCAAGCTCGAGCTGATCTCGCAGTCCCAGGTCTCCGCGACGCTGGGCCAGGAGGCGCTCGACCAGGGCCTCGTCGCCGGCATCGTCGGCTTCTCGATCGTCGCCCTGTTCCTGCTGATCTTCTACCGGATCCTCGGCCTGATCGCGGTGCTCGCGCTGACGGTCTACGCCGTCTACTTCTTCGCGCTGATCAAGCTCATCCCGATCACGATGACCCTGCCGGGCATCGCGGGCCTGATCCTCACCATCGGCGTCGCGGCCGACGCGAACATCGTCATCTTCGAACGCGTCAAGGAGGAGATCCGCGGCGGGCGGTCGGTGATGGCCGGCCTGGCCACGGGCTACAAGAAGGGCCTGACCGCGATCATCGACGCGAACGTCGTCACGATCATGGTCGCGTTCATCCTCTTCGTCCTCGCGACGGCGGGGGTCAAGGGCTTCGCGCTGACGCTCGGCCTCGGCGTCATCGTGTCGCTCTTCACGGCGGTGCTCGCGACGCAGGCGATCCTCGGCGCGATGGGCAAGTCGCGCCTGCTGAGCTCCCCGTCGGCGCTGGGCGCGAGCAAGCCCAAGGGCAACCGCCTGCGGCTGAACTACGTCGGCTACTCGCGGTGGTTCTTCAGCCTCTCCGGCCTGATCCTGCTCGTCTGCGCCCTCGCGCTGGGCTCGAAGGGGATCAACTTCGGCATCGACTTCGAGTCCGGCACGCGCATCAACGTCGCGCTGCGGCAGGACGTCGACGAGAACGCCCTGCGCGACGTGCTCGCGAGCGTGGGCCAGAAGGACGCGGAGATCCAGAAGGTCATCGCCGACGGCAAGGGCGCGAGCAAGTTCCAGATCTCGACCTCGACCCTGCGCCCGGCGCAGGTCACGCGCGTCCAGGCGGCGATCGACCGCAAGTACGACTTCGCCGACACGCCGAGCTCCACGTCGATCGGGCCGACGTTCGGCCAGACGGTCGCCAACTCGGCGATCGTCGCGATCATCGCGTCGCTGCTCGTGATCTCGGCGTACATCGCGCTGCGGTTCGAGCCGAAGTACGCCGTGCCGGTGCTCATCGCCGTCATGCACGACATCCTCATCACGGCGGGCATCTACGCCCTCGTGGGACAGGAGGTGTCGACGGCCACCGTCGCCGCCCTGCTCACGATCCTCGGCTTCTCGCTCTACGACACGATCATCGTCTTCGACCGCATCCGCGAGAACGTGCCGCGCATGCCGCGCGCGGCGTTCTCGCAGATCGTCAACCGCTCGATGTCCGAGGTCATCGTCCGCTCGCTGGCGACGAGCTTCTGCTCGGGCCTCCCGGTCCTCGCGCTGCTGCTCTTCGGCGGCGAGACGCTCCAGGCGTTCGCGTTCGCGCTGCTCGTCGGGACGATCTCGGGCACGTACTCCTCGGTCTTCATCGCGGCCCCGGTGCTCACGGCCTGGAAGGAGCGCGAGCCGATCTACCGCCGCCGCCACGCGAGCATCGCCGCCGAGAACGGCGGCGTCGTGCCCGCGTTCGCGACCGGCGCGGCCGGCGTCCAGGTCGAGGGTCCCACGAGCCGGCGCCTGCGCGGCGGCACGCGCCTCACCGCGCCCGACGATCCCGAGGGCAAGGTCTCGCGGACGGAGTTCGACGACATGGTCCGCGACCTGCACGTCGACCCGGCGCCGCGGCGCACCGCGGTCGCCGAGCCGCCCGCGCCGCGGCCCAAGCCCGAGCCCCGCGACGACGCGGCCGACGCGCTGCCGGAGGACGTCGTCATGCCCGATCGTCCCGACCCGCGCACGAAGCCCAAGCCGGGCTCCGGCGCGTCGCGGCGCAAGGGCAAGCACGGGAGGCCTCGCTGATGGGCGCGCTCGCATGGACGATGATGGGCCTCGCCCTCTGGCACTTCACGATCTTCCTGCCCGACCGCTGCTGGGGCGGTATCGTCGGCGCCTTCCTCGGCTGCGTCTTCGGCGCGATCATCGTCGGCCTCATCATCAACGGCTTCAACGTTCCCGGGCAGAGCGAGACCGACCTCGTGACGGTGCTCGAGGCGGTCCCCGGGACGATCCTCGGCTACGCCGTCTTCTACGTCCTCGGCGCTCGCAAGGAGGCCGCGGAGCGCGGCGACCTCGAGCCGCTGGCGGGCCACTAGTGCAGGGTTTCTCCGTTCGCGGCCGTAAGAGTGCGCATGGTGACTGAGGGACAGGGATCGGCGCGGATCGTGCTCGTCGGACGGCGGCCGGAGAACCGGCCGGCCGGCGACGGGCCGCCGGCGCGCCCGCACCAGGGCGCGCATCCGAGCGGCTGGACCGTCCGCCGGCTCATGAACGGCGCCTCGCTGGGCGGCATCGCGACGGTCGCGGGCGGGCTCGTCTTCCAGCAGAACTTCCGGCTCCTCGGCGACAACAACCCCCTGCTGCTCGCGATGGGCTTCGGGCTCTTCGTCGTCGGCATGATCGTCTTCACGCTCTGCCTCATCGGGCTGTCGGCGGCGGCCGTGCGGTCGCTCGTCGCGAGCCGCGGCTGGGCCGCCGCGGTGCTCGCGGGCCTGGCGGCGTCGTCGCCGCTGCTCCTGCTGGGCGCGGTCGGCGTCGTGTCGCTCGCCTTCCCGGCGCTGTTCGTGCTCATGGTCACGGGCGGGTTCGTGCTGGCGCTGAAGCGCTGACCGCGCTCCGCCGCCGTTCCGTCTCCCGCGCCGCGTAGCGTCCGGGCCCATGCGAGCCTGCCTGCAGATCGATCCCTGCGACGTCGCGGCCGTCCTGCGGCTCGAGCGCGAGCTCGGGGTCAGCCACGCGTTCGGGCAGGTGCTCGTCCGTCGCGGTCTCGCCGACGTCGACGCCGCGCGCGCGTGGCTGGCCGCCGACGAGCGCCACGAGCCGTCGGCGTTCGCGGGGATCGGCGAGGCGTGCGCGCTCGTCCTGAGCCACGTCGGCGACGCCACGCGGATCACCGTCCACGGCGACTACGACGTCGACGGCGTCTGCTCGACGGCGATCCTCGTGGGCGTCCTGCGGACGCTCGGCGCCGACGTGGACTGGTTTCTCCCGAGCCGGGCCGAGGACGGCTACGGGCTCTCGACGACGACCGTCGACCGGCTGGCGCAGCGCGGCACGCGCCTGCTCATCACCGCCGACTGCGCGATCACGGCCGTCGAGGAGGTCGCCGCGGCGCGCGCGGCCGGGCTCGACGTCGTCGTCACCGACCATCACAGCCCGCGCGCCGGCGGTGTCCTGCCGGACGCCGCGATCGTCCATCCGGCGCTCTGCGGCTACCCGTGCGCGGATCTCTGCGCGGCCGGGGTCGCGTACAAGCTCGCCGCCGCGCTGCTCGCCGCGGCCGGCCGCGATCCGGCGGGGGCGGACGCCGACCTCGACCTCGTCGCGCTCGCGACGATCGCCGACTGCGTCCCGCTGCGCGGCGAGAACCGGCGGCTCGTGCGCGCCGGGCTGCGCGCGCTCGCGGTCACGACCCGCCCCGGGCTGCGCGCGCTCATGCGCGTCGCGCGGGCCGACCCGGCGCGGATCGACGCCCGCGCCGTCGGCTTCCGCCTGGCCCCGCGGATCAACGCCGCCGGCCGCCTCGAGCGCGCCGACGCCGGCCTCGAGCTCGTGCTCACCGGCGACGAGGCGCGCGCGGCGCAGATCGCCGACGAGCTCGACCGCCTCAACGCCGAGCGCCGCCACACCGAGACGCGGATCCTCTTCGAGGCCGAGGCCCAGGTCGCGAGGGCGGGGGAGCGGGCGGCGTACGTGCTCGCGGGCGAGGGCTGGCACAAGGGCGTGATCGGGATCGTCGCCTCGCGGATCGCCGAGCGCCACCACCGCCCGACGGTGCTGATCGCGCTGGACGCTCATGGCGCCCGCGGCACCGGGTCGGGGCGCTCGATCGCCGCATTCGACCTGCTCGGCGGGCTGGACGCCACCGCCGCGCACCTCGTGCGCCACGGCGGCCA
>DASVQN010000015.1:0-15591 GCA_036389155.1 Solirubrobacteraceae bacterium | reverse complement strand
CGGTCCGTCGTTGACGCCAGTCACGTTGACCGTGATCGAGTCGGTGTCGGACTTGTTGCCGCCCGTGCCGTTGTGGCCGTTGTCCTCGGTCTTCATCGAGATCGCGTCGGCGCCGTCGAAGTTCCCGGTCGGGTTGTAGGTCAGCCCGTTCAGCGCGTTGTTGAGGTCGCTCTTGGAGCCGGTCGCGGCGATCTGCGCGCCGCCCTCCCCGTTGACGGTCAGGTTCGTCGTGCTGCCCAGCGTCAGCGTGCCGTGCTCCACTGTCAGCGTCAGCTTCATCGTCGAGCTGGCGGCGTCGACGTCGACGATCGTCGGCGCGTTGCCACCCGATAGGACGAGGTTGGAGTCCTCGTTGATCGTCTGGGTGCCGGGCACGGTGTTGACCGGCGCGTCGTTGATCGCGTTGATCGTCAGGTCGACCGTGACCGTGTTCGAATCGAGCGCGGCGTCCTTTGCCTTGTACGTGAAGCTGTCGGCCCCGTTGAAGTCGGCGTTCGGCGTGTACGAGAACGTGCCGTCCGTGTTCAGCGTGAACGAGGATGCGTTCGACGGGCCCGCCACGATCTCGGCGGTCAGCGTGTCGCCGTCGACGTCGTTGTCGTTGGACAACACGCTGGCGGCGTTCAGGGGCGTGTCCTCGTCCGTCGAGTAGGAGTCGGCGGTGGCCACCGGCGCATCGTTGACCGGGTCGACCGTCATCCCGATGGTGTCGGTGTCGCTCTTGGCCGCCCCGCCGTTGTGCGCGAGGTCGTCGGTGAGCATCGTCAGCGTGTCGCTGCCGTTGTAGTTCGCCGCCGGCGCGTACTGCAGGCCGTCCAGCGCCGCGTTGACCTCGCTCAGCGACCCGACGAGCTCGACGCTGCCGGTGCCGTTGCCGGTGGCGCTGGTCAGGCCGCTCGTCGTCGCGAGCGTCAGCGTCCCGTGGTCCGCGCTGAAGGTGACCTTCACGTCGTCGGCGGCCGCATCGCTGTCGGCCACGCTCGGCGCGCTCAAGCTGCTGAGGTGTATCTGCGTGTCCTCGTTGAGCGCCTGCGCGTGCGGGACCGTGTTGACCGGCGCGTCGTTGACCGACGGGATCGACAGGCTCACCGTGTCGCTGTCGCTCTTCGCGCCGTCGGTGCCGTTGTGGCCGAGGTCGCTGGTGTCCATCGACAGCGTGTCCGACCCGTTGTAGTCCGAGGCCGGCGTGTACTCCAGGCCGTGGAGCGCCGTGTTCACCGCGGAGATCGCGCCGCTGAACGTCATCGCCGCGTCATCCGACCCGTCGCCCACCGAGAAGCTCAGGCCGCTGATCCCGCTCAGCTTCAAGGTGCCGTGGTCGACGTCGAGCGTCACCTGCACGTCGTCGGTCCCGGCGTCCGCATCAGCCACGCTCAGGGCGCTCCCGCCGCTGAACGTCTTCGTCGTGTCCTCGTTGAAGCTCTGCCCGCCCGGCACCGTGTTGACCGGCGCGTCGTTGATCGAGACCACGGTGATGCCGATCGCGTCGCTGTCGGTCTGCGTGCCGCCGGCGCCGTTGTGACCCAGGTCGCTCAGGGTGACGCCGATCGAGTCCGAACCGTGGTAGTTCGACGCCGGCATGTACAGCAGGTTCGTCAGCGCCGCGTTGACCTCACTCAGCGACCCGGTCAGCGACACCGCGCCCGTCCCGTCGCCCGAGACCGCCGTCAGGCCGCTCTGGGTCGCCAGCGTCAGCGTGCCCTGCGCCGCCGACAGATCGACCTTGACGTCGTCGCCGCCGGCATCCGGATCGTCGACGCTCGGGGACATCGTCTTGCCCGTGTCCTCGTCAGTCGTCTGCCCGCCGGGGACCGTGAGGACCGGGGCGTCGTTGTCGCCGGTGACCGTCAGCGCGATCGTGTCCGTAGCGCTCTTCGCCCCGCCCGACCCGTTGTGGCCCAGGTCGTCGGTGACCATCGTGATCGTGTCGCTGCCGCTGTAGTTGGCGTCCGGCGTGTACTGCACGCCATCCAGCTTCGTGTTGACGTCGGCGACGCTGCCGGTGAACTCGACCGAGCTCGCCGTCGTCCCGTTCAGCGTGATGTCGCCGTGGTCGGCGCTCAGCGTCACCTTGACGTCGTCGCCGCCCGCGTCGACGTCGGCGACCGACGGCGCGCTCGAGCCCGACAGCGTCTTCGTCGTGTCCTCCGTCGCGCTCTGCACGCCCGGAACCGTGTTGACCGGAGCGTCGTTGACCGCGCTGATCGTGAGCGTGGCCGAGTCGCCATCGGCCAGCGCCCCGCCCGACCCGTTGTGACCCAGGTCGTTGACGGCGCCGCTCAGCGTGTCGTCGCCGTTGAAGTCCGCCGCCGGCGTGTAGTTCAGCCCGCTGACCGCCGCGTTGACCTCGCTGACCGAGCCGGTCAGCGAAAGCGCGCCGGTCCCGTCGCCGGACGTGCTGGTCAGGCCCGACACCGTCGACAACGTCAGCGTTCCGTGAGCGACCGAGAGGTCGAGCTTGACGTCGTCGCCCGCCGCGTCGATGTCGCCCACGCTCGGGCTCAGCGCCGTCGAGGTGTCCTCGCTCGTCGTCGCGCCGCCCAGCGACAGCGTCGGCTCGTCGTTGACCGCCTCGACGTTCAGCGCCTTCGTGCTCGTCCCGCTGGCCGTGTCGCCGTCGCTGACCTTGAACTCGATGTCGCGCGTGGCGGCCGGTGTGTCGTCGAGCGTCTGGAACTCGACGGACCGCAGCGCCGCCTGGTAGTCGGACTTCGACGCCGTCCCGGTCAGGTTCAGGACGCCGGTGTCGGCGTGGTAGACGCCGGTGATCCCGCTCTGGTCGGTGAAGATCAGCGCGTCGGCCGCGTCGAAGCCGGTCGTGATCGCGACGGTCGCGCTCTCGATCAGCGTGTCGTCC
The DNA here is from genome assembly GCA_036389155.1 of Solirubrobacteraceae bacterium. GTDB lineage: Bacteria > Actinomycetota > Thermoleophilia > Solirubrobacterales > Solirubrobacteraceae > CADCVT01. Next base: position 12,734 of record DASVQN010000015.1, on the reverse strand, counting down.
ACGTCGCCGACCGTCACCGAGCCGTCGACCACCTTGGCGACGTTCTCGACCACGTCGGTCGCGCCCGGGCTCGCGCTGACCACCGGCGCGTCGTTCACGGCGGCGACCGTGATCCCCGCCGTGTCGCTGCCGGTGAGCGCGCCGCCGGAGCCGTTGTGGCCCAGGTCGTCGACCAGTGCGCTGAGCGTGTCCGCGCCGTTGAAGTCGGTGGCCGGCGTGTAGTTCAGGCCGGCGACCGCCGCGTTGACCTCGCTCGGCGAGCCGGTCAGCGAGACCGCGCCCGTCCCGTCGCCCGACACGGCGGTCAGGCCCGCCACGGTCGAGAGCGTCAGCGTGCCGTGGTCCACGCCGAGGTCGAGCTTCACGTCGTCGCCCGCGGCATCGATGTCGCCCACGCTCGGGCTCACGGCCGTCGACGTGTCCTCGCTCGTCGACGAACCCGCGGGGACGACCACGGTCGGGCCATCGTTCACGCCGGTGACCGTCATCGCGATCGTGTCCGTGTCGCTGCGGGCCCCGCCTGACCCGTTGTGGCTCAGGTCGTCGGTGACGATCGTCACCGTGTCCGCGCCGTCGAAGTCGGGATCGGGCGTGTACTGCAGCCCGTCGAGCTTCGCGTTGACCTCGCCGACCGTGCCCGTGAAGTCGACCGAGCCCGCGGTCGTCCCGTTCAGCGTGATGTCGCCGTGGTCGGCGCTGACCGTCGCCTTGACGTCGTCGCCCCCGGCGTCGACGTCGGCCACCGACGGCGCATTCGCGCCCGACAGCGTCTTCGTCGCGTCCTCGGCGACCGACTGCGCCCCCGGCACCGTGTTGACCGGTGCGTCGTTGACGGCGGTCACGCCGAGGGGCGCAGTGTCGCTGTCGGTCCCGGCGCCGCCCGAGCCGTTGTGGCCGAGGTCGTCGATCGCCGCGCTCAGCGTGTCGGTGCCGTTGAAGTCGGCGGCCGGCGTGTAGTTCAGGCCCGTGATCGCGGCGTTGACCTCGCTCAGCGACCCGGTCAGCGACACCGTGCCCGTTCCGTCGCCGCTGTGGCTCGTCAGGCCCGACACCGTCGACAGCGTCAGCGTGCCGTGGTCGACGCCCAGGTCGACCTTCACGTCGTCGCCCGCGGCATCCACGTCGCCCACGCTCGGGCTGAGCGCCGTCGACGTGTCCTCGCTCGTCGACGAGCCGCCCGGAAGCGACACGGTCGGTGCGTCGTTGACCGGCTCGACCGTGACCTGGCGCGAGGCGGGCACGCCGGCCTCGCCGCCGTCCTCCGCGCGGAACTCGATCGTGCGCGAGGTACCGGGGTCCTGGCTGGTGCTGTCGAACTGCACCGAGCGCAGCGCCGTCTGGTAGTTGGCCTTCGTCGCCGTGCCGGTCAGGGTCAGCACGCCCGTGCCGGAGTCGTAGGAGCCGGTGATCCCGTTCTGGCCCGAGAACACGAGCTGGTCGCCGGCGCGGAAGCCGCCGAGGACCCTGACCGTCGCGCCCACCAGGTTCGCGTTGTCGGGATCGGAGACCGTCAGGCCGGCATCGATCGGCACCGCCGCGCCGTCCTCGGTGAAATCGCTCGGCGCGCTGCTCGAGAGCGTCGTGACCGCGGCCGCGTCGTTGTCGGGCGTGACCGGGATCTGCACCGTCGCCGAATTCGACCCGCCGCGGTTGTCGGCCACCGTGTACGTGAACGAGTCGTTGCCGTCGAAGTCCCTCGCAGGCGTGTAGACCAAGTTCGGCGGCGTCCCCGTCAGCGTCCCGTGCGTCGGCAGCGACGTCACCGTGAAGGTCAGCGGATCGCCGTCGGCATCGGTCGCGGTCAGCGTGATCGACTTCGGCGTGTCCTCGGCCGTCGGCTGGGCCGGCGTCGTCGGGGTCGGCGCGTGGTTGATCGCCGGGGGCGGGCCGGTCGGGGGCGCAGGAGGAAGCGGCGGCGTCGGCAGCACCGGCAGCTTGAGGTGCGCGAGCGGCGAGGCGAACAGCGCCGCGGGGCTCAGCTGGAGCGCCCGCGCCATCATCCACGACATCATCGACGGGCCGCCCAGGGCGCGGCCCGCGAGCCAACGCGCGACCTCGTCGGGGTCGTCCGCGAAGGCGTTCAGCCCCGCGAGGATCGCGTTGGTGAACTCGAGCAGCTGATCGGGGTTCGCAGAAGGCCTGACCACGCCGTCCGGACCGAGCACCTCGGGCAGGAACGTGAAGCTCCCCTCCCCCGGCGCGCCGGCCGCCAGCAGCAGCACCGTGTTCGGCTGCGCGATGAGGCGGTCGTCGATCTTCGCCGTGTGGGGCGCGTCGAAGAGGAACTTGAACGTCACGCTCGGGTTCGCCTTGACCAGGGCTTCGAGGTCGGCCGCGGTGATGACCTGCCACTCGATCAGTCCGCCCGCCGCAGGGCGCATGCCGACGACGATGCCGCCGTCGCCCGTGCGCGGCGCCCCGCCGGCGAGGTAGAGGAAGAGGTCCTTGCAGCCCGCCTCGTCGATCAGCCGCTGCGCGACGGTCATCGGCGTCCGCCCGGCCGACGTCGTGTAGCGGCGCGAGACGAAGCCCGCGTTCAGTTTCTCCAGCCCCTCGAAGAACAGTCCGAGCCGGGCCCGGGTCTTGTCGACGCGGCCGAAGTCGAGGAAGTCGCCCAGGGTGTCCGAGATGCGCAGGGCGCACGACTTCTCCGCGGCCAGCGCATCGGCGACCTGCTGGCGCGGGCCGCTCGGGGGCGCCTGGCGCGTCCGGGCCCGCGACCGCGCCCCAGGCGCCGCCCAGGGCCGGCTCAGCACGCGGTAGCGCTTGGACTCGTAGCCGCGCGTGCTGCGGAAGAACGCCGGCGCCCGGCCGTCGACGAGCGGCACCCAGCTCGTCTGCCGGCTCAGCGTGACCTTGCCGCTGGTTGCGCCGACGACGACGACGCGCCCCTGGTGCTCGAACATCTGATGGGGCCCGCGGTCCTCGAAGAAGAACCAGGACGCCTCGTCGCCCGTTCGCAGGAGGACCGGCGCCCGGTGCAGGCGGACGCCGGCGCGCCCGATCCGCTTGGCGCGAGCACGCTGATAGCGGTTGCCGGCCTCTGCGCGTGGGACCGTGGCGCCGGGGCCGGCCTCGGTGACCGTCGAGCGCGCCCGGATGGTCCTCGTCGTGCCGAACACGATGACCGGGTCGTCGTTGTCGGCGGTGCCCAGCGCCGCAAGGGCCTTCTTGGCAGCGGCATCGCGGTCGACGGCGGCCTGGGCCGACGAGACGCCGACGATCGCCAGCAGTGCGAGCAGCAGCGGGAACGCGAGGAGGTTCCGGGCCCTCGACATTTGCCGACACTACGCCTGCGGTGAACCGCAACACGGGGTTTTGGCAAAACTGGACGAACGTCGTACGCGCGCGAGCGTCGCAGCGCGCGCCCGGGCGGGGCATCATCTGCGCCCATGCGCTTCGCCGCCGATCGACCCCTCCGCCTCGCCCCCGCGACGGCCAACGATTACCGGGAGCTCGCGCGCCGCCGGCTCCCGCGCCAGCTCTTCGACTACGTCGACGGCGGCGCGTACGACGAGCTCACCATGCGCGCGAACGTGCGCGACCTCGGCGACGTCCTGCTCCGCCAGGTCGTGATGCGCGACGTGAGCCGCCGCGACGCGAGCGTCGAGGTGCTCGGCCAGCGCCTCGCGCTGCCGATCGCGCTCGCGCCGGTGGGGCTCGCCGGCATGATGGCCCCGCGCGCCGAGGTCCAGGCGGCGCGCGCCGCCGAGTCGGCCGGGATCCCGTTCATCGAGTCGACGGTCTCGATCGCGAGCATCGAGGAGGTCGCCGGCGCGACCAGCACGCCGCCGTGGTTCCAGCTCTACGTCATGCGCGACCGCGCGTACGCAGAGGACCTGATGGAGCGGGCACGCGCCGCCGGCGCTCCCGTCCTCGTCCTCACCGTCGACCTCGCCGTCGTCGGCGCCCGCCACCGCGACACCCGCAACGCGATGGTCGGCCGCCACGGCACGTGGGCGAAGGTGCGGCGCGGGCTCGACCTCGTCTCTCACCCGGCGTGGATCCGCTCGACCGCCATCGGCGGCAAGCCGCTGACGTTCGGCAACCTCGAGAAGGCGGTCCCCGAGGCGCGCAGCCCGGCCGCGTTCCGCGACTGGGTCGACTCGCAGTTCGACCCGAGCGTCACGTGGGAGGACATCGCATGGGTCCGCGAGCGCTGGCCGGGCCGGCTCGTCGTCAAGGGCGTGCTGGATCCCGAGGACGCCCGGCGCGCGGTCGACGCCGGTGTGGACGGCCTCGTCGTCTCCAACCACGGCGGGCGCCAGCTCGACTCCGTCCCGTCGACGGCGCGGGCGCTGCCCGACGTGGCCGACGCCGTGGGCGACGAGGTGGAGGTGCTCGCCGACGGCGGCGTCCGCACCGGCGTCGACGTCGTGAAGATGGTCGGCCTCGGCGCGAAGGCCGTGCTCGTGGGCCGGGCCTGGGCGTGGGCCGTCGCGGCGCGCGGCGAGGCCGGGGTCAGGCACGTCATCGACGTCTTCAAGGCCGACATCGACACCGCGCTCGGCCTGACCGGGCAGACGTCGATCGCGGACGTCGATCGCTCCGCCCTCTACACCGCGCCGGCGACGACGAGGCAGGACTGATGAACGGGGCACAGGCGCTGCTGCGCACGCTGGTCGACGCCGGCGTGACCACGTGCTTCACCAACCCGGGGACGTCGGAGATGCACTTCGTCGCCGCGCTCGACGACGTGCCCGAGATGCGGGCCGTGCTCGCGCTCTTCGAGGGCGTCGCGACGGGCGCCGCGGACGGGTACGCGCGCATGGCCGACCGGCCGGGCGCCACGCTGCTGCACCTGGGCTCCGGCCTGGGCAATGGCCTCGCGAACCTCCACAACGCGCGCAAGGGCAAGACGCCGATCGTCAACATCGTCGGCGACCACGCGACGTACCACACGAAGTACGACGCGCAGCTGCAGTCGGACATCGAGACGTCCGCGCGCAACGTGTCGCAGTGGGTGCGCACGTCACAGAGCACCGAGGCGCTGCCGCGCGACGCCGCCGAGGCGATCGCGGTCGCGCAGGGGCCGCCCGGGCAGGTGGCGACGCTGATCCTGCCCGCCGACGTGTCGTGGTCCGACGGCGCCGAGCCGGCTCCCGCTCCCCCACCGCCCTCGCCTCCGGCCGCCTCCGGGGAGGCCGTGGGCGCGATTGCCTCGACGCTGCGCGGCGCCGGCGACCGGGCGGCGATCCTGCTCGGTGGGCGCGCCCTGCGCGAGCCGGGGCTCCTCGCCGCGGCGCGCGTCGCCGCGGCCACCGGCGCGAAGCTCTACGCCGAGGTGTTCCCGCAGCGGATCGAGCGCGGCGCCGGGCTCCCGCACGTCGAACGCATCGCTTACCTGGCGGAGCTGGCCGGGGTCCAGCTCGACGGGCTCAAGCACCTCGTCCTGGTCGACGCGAAGGCGCCCGTGTCGTTCTTCGCCTACCCCGGCAAGAAGAGCTACCTCGTCCCGGACGGGTGCGAGGTGCACGAGCTCGCGACGCCGTCCGACGACGCGCTCGGCAGCCTCGACGCGCTGGTCGAGGCGCTCGGCGCGGGCGACGCCGCGCCCGTGCTCCGCGAGGCCGAGCGGCCCGGGCGCCCGACGGGCCCGCTCACCGCGGACAAGGTGTGCCAGGCGATCGGCGCCGCCCTGCCGGAGGGCGCGATCGTCTCCGACGAGGCGCAGACCTCCGGCGTGACGCTGGCGGCCCACACCGCGGGCGCGCCGCGGCACGACGTCCTCACGCTCACCGGCGGCGCGATCGGCCAGGGCCTGCCGGTGGCCGTCGGCGCAGCGGTCGCGTGCCCCGACCGGCCGGTGATCGCGCTCGACGGCGAGGGCTCGGCGATGTACACGATCCAGTCGCTCTGGACGATGGCGCGCGAGCAGCTCGACATCACCGTCGTGATCTTCAACAACCGCTCCTACGCGATCCTCAACATCGAGCTGCAGCGCGTCGGCGCCGACGGCGGGGGCGGCCCGAAGGCCCGCTCGCAGCTCGACCTCGAGGGGCCGAACCTCGACTTCGTCAAGCTCGCCGAGGGCATGGGGGTTCCCGCGGTGCGCGCCGAGACCGCCGAGGCGTTCTCGGCGGCGCTCGACCGCGCGCTCGCCGAGCCCGGCCCGCACCTGATCGAGGCGCTCGTGCCGAGCGAGTACACCGGCCTGCGCCTCAAGCTCATGCCGCGCGCGCTCAACGCGCTCGAGAAGCTCCCGCGCCCGCTCGCCCGCGCCGCGAAGCGCAAGTTCTACCCGTAGGAGAACGCGAAAGGGCCCGCCTGTTCGGCGGGCCCCTTCGACTGCGTCGGCGCGGGGGGATGCGCCTCCGAGTTGGTCCTACTACTGCGCGGCGGGAGCCTGCTCCTGCTCCTGCTCCGGCGCCTCGCGCGTGATGGTGATGCTGCGGATGTCGAGCTTGCCCGCGACGACCTTGCCGAGCACCTTCACGACGTCGGTGGCCTGCAGCGCGTCCGTGGCGGTGAGGCCGGCGTACTTGACGACGACCTTGTCGCCGGTCTCGCCGAACGTCTCGGTCGCCGTGCCCTTGAGGTCGGTCTTCGAGAGGTCGAGCAGCGTGCGGGCGTGCTTGTTGGCCGACGTCGGGTCGAGCGTCAGCGGGCCGGTGAGCGCGCCGTCGGCGACGGGGAGCGTGGCCAGGCCGGTGCCCTTGAGCGTGAACGCCTTGCCGTGCGGCTTCTTCGCGTGCTGCTTGGCGGCGGCGGTGTCATGGCCCTGCTTGCCCGGCTCGGCGGGCTTGGACGCCACGGCAGCACCCGGGAGGGCGAGGGCGGCGACGACGGCGAGGGCGATGGACTTCGTCTTCATTCGGTGCTCCTGATGGACGTGGTTCTTGCTTCGGTGATCGCGGCGCAGCGCGAAAGGGGTACGGGGCGGACGCGGCCGGATGTTCGGGTGGCGCGGGCGTCAGGGCGACGTGGTCGTCGCGTCCGCGTCGGCCGGGGGCGCCTCGGGCACCGGCTCCGGCTCGGTCGCGGGCGGCGGCACGGGCTTCGCCTTCGGCTGCTTCGTCGCGCGGTCACGCGGAGGGTTCGGCTTGATCGGGCGCGTCGGCCCGGAGCCGCGCCTGGTCGAGCGGTTCGGCGCGGGGTTGGCCGGGCGGCTCTTCGACGCGCCGCTCTTGCGGCCGTTCGAGGAGCCGGCGGAGCCCCGGCCGTTGCCGCGGTTCGACGCGCCGCCGCTGCCGGCGCCGTTGCCGTTCCCGTTGTCCGACGACCCGTCCTGACGATGCGAGCTGTCCTGACGATGCTGCTCGGAGTTGCCGCGCGGCCCCTTCTTCGACCGGCGGTGCCCGCCGTCGCGGCGGTGGCCCTCGGAGCGGCCGCGCTCGCCCTCGGCCGGCGGGCGGTGTTCGCCGTCGCGGCGGTGCTGCGGCGACTGACCGGGGTTGCGGCGCTTGGAGCCGGCCGGCGGCGTGGTGCCCTCGCCGCCGTCGTCCGGCTGGTTCGGAAGTTCGATGCCCACCGCTTCGAACGGTGCGCGGACGGGCTCGGGCAGCTCGACGCCGATCGCCGCAAGGGCGGTGCTGGCCCCGCTGAAGACCGCGAGCGCGCCGGCGGTCACCGCGCCGAGGCGCAGGACCGGCCGGAGCGGACCGGCCGAGCGGCGCCGGCCGACCCGCTCCCGCCGTCCTGCGCCGGGCGCAGGGACCTGTGCCGCCTCCGCCGCCGCCGCGCGCATCGCGGCGAGATGCCGCCGCGCGGTCTCCTCGCCCGGAGGCGAGGGGACCGCGCTGCGCACGTCCTCGGCGAACGCCTCGAAGGCGTCGTCGTGGATGTCGTGTCGGCGGCGGCGGCTCATGGCACTAGGATTGCGGCGTCTCCTGCTCCTGCTGCGCCTTGCGGGTGTCGTTGACGCCCTTGACGCAGGCAGCGAACGGCGACTTGGCGTCGTTCTTGTCCTTCTTGCGCGACTGGTCCTTGCAGATCTGGCCCGGGGCGCGCTGCTCGGTCGGAGCAGGCGTCTCGACGGCCTCGGTCTTCTGGCGCTTGACGCCGACGACGCACGCGGCGAACGGGCTCTTGCCCTTGCCGTGGTTCGTCTTCTTCTTCGACTCGGCCTTGCAGATCTTGGCCGGCGAGGTGGTCTGGCCCTTGCCGTTACCCGCAGCGAACGCGGGGGTGGCGACGAGAGCGAGCGCGGCAACGATGGCGGCGCTCCTGGTCGTGATGCTCTTCATGTCTCCGTCATCGCTCCCCGGCCGCAAAGGGGTACGCCCCGGAGACGCGCTTGAGCCCGCGCCGCTGCAGCGCCTTCACCGCGCCCGCCCGCTTGCCCACGGCGCGCGCGATCTCCTCGATCGTCATGTCGCCCAGGATGCGCAGCAGCAGGACGCTCCGCTGGTCGGGCGGAAGGTCGCCGAGCAGCGCGAGCACCCGTCCCCGCGCCACCGACGCGTCCGCGGCGTCCGACGCATCGCCTACGGGGTCGGCGAGCGGCTCGAAGACGGACGGGTCGGCCGGCTCGACCGGCCGACGCGAGCGCGCGCGGTGCGAGTCGAGCAGCCGCCGGTGCACGATCGTGAACACCCACGCGCGGAAGTCGCGCTCGACGTCGCCGGTGGCCGGCGAGAAGCGCGGCAGGTCGCGCACCACCTGGAGGAAGACCTCGCCGGCGACGTCCTCGGGGTCCGCCGCGCCGTGCACGCGCAGGTAGCCGATCACCGGACCGGCGAGGTCGGAGTAGATCCGCTCCCACGCCCAATCCGCCCCGGCGCGGGCAGCGTCGAGGACGGAGTCGAACGCGTGCACCACCATGTGTCAACGCACGCGGAACTGGCGGGTTGGCGCTAACTGCGCCGCAGCAGCCGGCCCGAGCGGGCGAGCGCCAGCATCGCGGCCACCTCCCGGCCCAGCTGCGCGACGTCGACCTGGCGCACGATGGCGACGACCTCGCGGCGCTCGGCGGTGGTCAGCCGGCGCGGGTCGCCCTTCGACTTGCGCAGCAGCGCGGTCAGCCGCGCGCGGTCCTTCTTCGGGATGTCCTCGGAGAAGCGCTCCAGCGCGACGCGCGCGACGGCGAAGATGCGCCCCCACGGGAGCGCGCGGACGGCGGGCACTACGCCGACTGCTCGCGCAGGGCCGGCTGGTCGCCGGTGTCGTCCGCCGCCTCGGTAACGAGCGTCGGGCGCAGGCCCTGCTCGACCGTCTCCTTCGTCACGACGACCTTCTTGACGTCGCGCCGCGAGGGCAGCTCGAACTGCACCTCCAGGAGGATCTCCTCGATGATCGACCGCAGGCCGCGGGCGCCGGTCTCGCGCTCGAGCGCCTTGTCCGCGACCGACACCAGCGACTCGTCGGAGAAGACGAGCTCCATGTTGTCGAAGGAGAAGAAGCGCTGGAACTGCTTGACGAGCGCGTTGCGCGGCTCGGTCAGGATGGTCACCAGGTCGTCGCGCGACAGCTGGTGGATGGCGCTCACGACCGGCAGGCGGCCGACGAACTCGGGGATCAGGCCGTAGTTGACGAGGTCCTCGGGCAGGCACTGCTCGAACACCTCGCCCTTGTCGCGGTCGACCTTGGACTCGATCGCCGCGCCGAAGCCCACGCCCTTGTGGCCGACGCGCCGCTCGATGACCTTGTCGAGGTTCGCGAACGCGCCGCCGCAGATGAACAGGATGTTCGTCGTGTCGATCGACAGGAACTCCTGGTGCGGGTGCTTGCGCCCGCCCTGCGGCGGGACGCTGGCCGTGGTGCCCTCGAGGATCTTCAGCAGCGCCTGCTGGACGCCCTCGCCGGACACGTCGCGCGTGATCGACGGGTTGTCCGCCTTGCGGGCGATCTTGTCGACCTCGTCGATGTAGATGATCCCGGTCTCGGCCTTCTTGACGTCGTAATCGGCGGCCTGGATCAGCTTGAGCAGGATGTTCTCGACGTCCTCGCCGACGTAGCCGGCCTCCGTCAGCGCCGTGGCGTCGGCGATCGCGAACGGGACGTTGAGGATGCGCGCGAGCGTCTGGGCGAGGAGCGTCTTGCCGCAGCCGGTGGGACCCAGCAGCAGGATGTTCGACTTCTGCAGCTCGATGTCGCCGTCGCCGTCGGTCTGCATCATCTGCACGCGCTTGTAGTGGTTGTACACCGCCACCGACAGCGTGCGCTTGGACTGCTCCTGGCCGACGACGTACTCCTCGAGGACGTCGTAGATCTCCCGCGGCTTGGGGAGGTTCTCGATGTCGAACGACGGCGGGGCCGTCAGCTCCTCGTCGATGATCTCGTTGCAGAGATCGATGCACTCGTCGCAGATGTAGACGCCGGGGCCGGCGATCAGCTTCTTGACCTGCCGCTGGCTCTTGCCGCAGAAGGAGCAGAGCAGCTGTTCGTTCGAGTCCGTCGGCCGCGCCATAGCGTCAGTGTCCCTCTCCTGGTGATTCCCCGCTAGTGCGAGGAGATCACCTGGTCCACGATCCCGTACGTCTTCGCCTCTTCCGCCGACATGAAGTAGTCGCGCTCGGTGTCCTTGCGGACCTTCTCGTACTCCTGCCCGGTGTGGTGGGCGATGATGTGGTCCAGGCGCTGGCGGATGTCGATGATCTCCTTGGCGTGGATCTCGATGTCCGTGGCCTGACCCTGGAACCCGGACGACACCTGGTGGATCAGGATCTTGGAGTTCGGCAGCGACATGCGCTTGCCCGCGGCGCCGCCGGCCAGCAGCAGCGCGCCCATCGACATCGCGATGCCGACGCAGATCGTCTGCACGTCGGGCTTGATGAACTGCATCGTGTCGTAGATGGCGAGGCCCGCGTACACGGAGCCACCCGGCGAGTTGATGTAGATCGAGATGTCCTTGTCGGGATCCTCGGACTCCAGGTGCAGCAGCTGGGCCACGATGAGGTTCGCGATCTGGTCGTCGACCGGCGTGCCGAGGAAGATGATCCGCTCGTTGAGCAGCCGGGAGTAGATGTCGAAGGCGCGTTCGCCGCGCGACGTCTGCTCGACCACCATGGGGACTAGGGGGCTCATGGTCCTCGCTGTCTTTCGCTTCCTCGGCCGGAATCCTCCCGGCCGTTCGGTGGCCCGAGAGGGGGCGAGTCTACCAACCGGGTGAGGCGGCTTTTCCGTTGGTCGGCGGATCTTCGACCCGCTTGAACGGGGCGTCCAGACGCGTCCGGACGGCGCTCAGGCGGCGGGCTCGGAGGCCGCCACCGGCTTGGCGTGCTCGACCACGAGGTCGACCGCCTTGCGCGCCGCGATGTCCTCCTTGACCGAGTCCAGGCGCCCCTCGCTGCGCAGCCGGTCGAGCAGCTTCTTGGGCTTGACGCCGCCGCGCTCGGCGTCGGCCTGCAGCGCCTCGAGGACCTCGTCGTCGGAGACCTCGATGCCCTCGGCCGCGACGATGGCCGTCAGGACGGCCTCGCGGCGCAGCGCCTGCTCGGCGTCGGGCTTGGACTCCTCGATGAGCTGGGCCTCGGTCTTGCCGGAGATCTGCAGGTAGTGGTCCTTCGTGATGCCCTGGTGTCCGAGCGCGTGCAGCATGCGGTCCAGCAGCTCGTGCGCGCGCGCCTCGACGAGCGCGTCGGGGACGTCGACCTCGGCCTCGGCGACGACGGCGTCCAGCGCGGCCGCCCGGAACTCGACGTCCACCTGCTTGCGGTCGTGCTCGAGCAGCTCCGTGGCGATGTTGTCGCGCAGCTCCTGAAGCGTGTCGAAGCCCGCGGCGTCCGAGGCGAAGTCGTCGTCGAGCGCCGGGAGGTCCTTGTGCTTGACCTCCTTGACGGTGATCTCGAACTGCGCCGCCTTGCCGGCCACGTGCTTGGCGCCGTAGTCGTCGGGGAACGTCGCGTCGACGATGCGTGTCTCGCCGGCGCTCGCGCCGACGATGCCCTCCTCGAAGCCGGGGATGAGCTGCCCCGAGCCGAGGTCGATGAGCTGGTCGCGGCCCTCGCCGCCCTGGAACGGCTCGCCGTCGATCGTGCCGACGAAGTCGATCGTGACGAAGTCGCCCTCCTGCGCCGGCCGCTTGACGACCTCCAGGCGTGCGAAGCGCTCGCGCATCTCCTCGATCTGGGCCTCGACGACCTCGGGATCGGCGGCGGGCTCGCGGCGGCCGACCTCGACGCCGCGGTACGTGCCGAGCTTCGCCGTCGGGCGGACGCCGACCTCGAAGGAGAACTTCAGCGCCTTGCCCTCCGCGGGCAGGTCGCCGAGGTCGACCTCCGGATCGCCCACGGGCGCGATGCCGGACTCGTGGACCGCCTTGAGGTACCAGTCCGTCAGCCGCCCGCGGACGGCCTCGTCGAGGATCGGATCACGCCCGAGGCGCTGGATGACGACGGCCGGCGGGATCTTGCCGGTGCGAAAGCCGGGAACCTTCATCTCCTGGCCGAGCTTGCGCGCCTGGTTCTCGAGCGTGCGCTGGACCTCTTCGGCAGCGACCTCGACGTCCACGTTGACGCGCGACTCCGGAAGCTCGGTGACGGTGGTGCTGACTGCGGTGGCCATTGACGCACCATATCGTCACGCGATGCGTCGTTCCCGCCCACCGCACGTGGTCGCCGCCGCCTGGATCGTCACCGGGCCGGTCGGTCATCTCTACGCCGGCGTCGCCGACTGGCTCGCAGTGCTGGTGCGCTACGTGCGCGCGCGCGGGCGCTGGGAGCGCATGTAGGACGCAGGGTGTCGCAGCCCCCCACCCAGGGTGGCGCGCCGGCGGGCCGCAGACGCCGTTGGCAGTCGTGACCCCGCCGCCAAGGAGCCACGATGCCCCGCCGACTGCTGCTCACGACCCTGCT
>DASVQN010000014.1:0-150087 GCA_036389155.1 Solirubrobacteraceae bacterium | reverse complement strand
CGGTCCGTCGTTGACGCCAGTCACGTTGACCGTGATCGAGTCGGTGTCGGACTTGTTGCCGCCCGTGCCGTTGTGGCCGTTGTCCTCGGTCTTCATCGAGATCGCGTCGGCGCCGTCGAAGTTCCCGGTCGGGTTGTAGGTGAGCCCGGCGAGCCCGGTGTTGAGGTCGGTGAGCGTTCCGGTCGCCACCACGGAGTCCGTCCCGTTGCCCGTCACGCTCAGGCCCGACGTGCCGCCGAGCGTCAGCGTGCCGTGCGCGACGCCGAGCGTCACGGTCAGGTCGTCGCCGCCGGCGTCGACGTCCGCGATCGTCGGCGCGTTGCCGCCGGAGAGGACGAGGTTCGAGTCCTCGTTGATCGTCTGCGTGCCCGGCACGGTGTTGACCGGTGCGTCGTTGATCGAGTTGACCGTGAGGTTGACGGTCACCGTGTTCGAGTCGAGAGCGCCGTCGTTGGCCTTGTACGTGAAGCTGTCGGTGCCGTGGAAGTTCGTGTTCGGCGTGTAGTCGAACGAGCCGTCGGGGTGCAGCGTGAACGACGACGAGTTCGACGGAGACGCCACCACCACCGCGTTCAGCGTGTCGCCGTCGACGTCGGTGTCGTTGCCCAGCACCCCCGCCGCGGCGGTCTTGCTGAGCGGCGTGTCCTCGTCGGTCGAGAAGCTCTCCCCCGTCGCGACCGGCGCATCGTTGACCGGATCGATCGTCACGGCGATCGTGTCCGTGTCGGTCTTGGCGCCGTCGGGACCGTTGTTGCCGAGGTCGCTCGTGGTCATCGTCAGCGTGTCGCCGCCGTTGTAGTTCGCGGCCGGCGCGTACTGGAGGCCGTCGAGCGCGGCATTGACCTCGGCGAGTGAGCCGGTCAGCTCCACCGTCCCGGTCCCGTTCCCAATGACCGTCGTCAGCCCGCTCGTCGTCGCGAGCGTCAGCGTGCCGTGGTCGGCGGTGAAGGTGACCGTGACGTCGTCGCCGCCGGCGTCGGCGTCGGTCACGCTCGGAGCGCCGCTGCCACCGGAGCTCAGGGTGAGCGTCGTGTCCTCGTTGATCGTCTTCCCGGCCGGGACGGAGTTGACCGGCGCGTCGTTGACGGACGTGACCGTGAGGCCGACGGTGTCGGTGTCGGTCTTGGCGGGCGAGGGGTTGTGCGCGAGGTCGTCGGTGACCATCGTCAGCGTGTCGGCGCCGTTGTAGTTCGCGTCGGGCACGTACTGGAGCCCGTCGAGCGCGGTGTTGACGGCCGACGGCGCGCCGCTGAAGGTCACGTTGGTGTCGCCGCTGCCGTCGCCAGTCGTGAACGTGAGGCCGCTCAGGCCGCCCAGCGTCAGGACCCCGTGGTCGACGGACAGGGAGACCTGGATGTCGTCGGAGCCGGCGTCGGCGTCGGCGACGCTGAGCTTCGTGGCGCCCGTGAACGTCTTCGTCGTGTCCTCGTTGAAGGTCTGGGCCGCCGGCACCGAGTTGACGGGCGCGTCGTTGACGGAGACGACGGTGACCGGGATCGCGTCGCTGTCGGTCTGCGTGCCGCCGGCGCCGTTGTGACCGAGGTCGCTCAGCACGAGGCCGATGGAATCCGAGCCGTGGTAGTTCGACGCGGGCATGTACAGGAGGTTCGTCAGCGCGGCGTTGACCTCGCTCAGCGAGCCGGTCAGCGAGACAGCGCCGCTCCCGTCGCCGGAGACGGCGGACAGGCCGCTCTGGGTCGCAAGGGTGAGCGTGCCGTGCGTGGCCGACAGGTCGACCTTGACGTCGTCTCCGCCCGCGTCCGGGTCGTCGACGCTCGGGCTCAGCGTCTTCCCGGTGTCCTCGTTCGTCGTCTGCGCGCCCGGGACGGTGAGGATCGGGGCGTCGTTGTCGCCCGTGATCGTGACGGCGATCGTGTCGCTGTCGCTCTTCGCGCCACCCGACCCGTTGTGGCCGAGGTCGTCGGTGACCAGCGTGATCGTGTCGCTGCCGCTGTAGTCGGCGTCCGGCGTGTACTGCACGCCGTCGAGCTTGGTGTTGACGTCGGCGACCGTCCCGGTGAAGTCGACCGAGCCGCCGGTCGTGCCGTTCAGCGTGATGTCGCCGTGCAGGGCGCTGACGGTGACCTTGACGTTGTCGCTGCCGGCGTCGACATCGCCGATCGACGGCGCGCTGGCGCCCGAGAGCGTCTTCGTCGTGTCCTCCGTCGCGCTCTGCGCGCCCGGCACGGTGTTGACCGGAGCGTCGTTCACCGTGGAGATCTGGATGTTTCGGCTGACGCCGGGGGAGTCGGCGTCGCCGTCGCCCGCCGTGAACCTGAACTCGCGCACGGTGGTGTTCGGCGTGTCGCTCGTGTTCTCGAAGGTGACCGAGCGAATCGCGGCCTCGTACTGCGCGATCGTCGCGCTGCCCGTCATCGAGAGCGTGCCGTTCGACGCGTTGAACGCGAAGCCGTGGATGCCGTTCTGGTCGGTGAAGGCGAGGAAGTCCTGGCCGCTCTGGTAGCCGCTGAAGATGGCGACCGTCGCGCCCTCGAGCATCGTGTCGTCGACGTCGGTGATCGTCGCGTTCGGCACCGGGGCCACCGGACCGACGCCCTCGGCGTAGGCCAGGGTGGTCGTCTCGTTCGTGGCTCCGACGGGCGCGTCGTTGACCGGCGCGACGTTCAGCGCCTTCGTGCTGGTGCCGCTGGCCGTGTCGCCGTCGCTGACCTTGAACTCGATGTCGCGCGTGGCGGTCGGCGTGTCGTCCAGCGTCCGGAACTCGACCGACCGAAGCGCCGTCTGGTAGTCGGACTTCGATGCTGTCCCGGTCAGGTTCAGCACGCCCGTATCCGAGTGGTAGACGCCGGTGATCCCGCTCTGGTCGACGAAGATCAGCTCGTCGGCGGCGTCGAAGCCGGTCGTGATCGCGACGGTCGCGCTCTCGATCATCGTGTCGTCGACGTCGCCGACGGTCACGGAGCCGTCGACCACCTTCGCGACGCCCTCGGCGACGTCCGTCGCCCCGGGGCTCGCGCTGACCACCGGCGCGTCGTTGACGGCCGCGACCGTGAAGTCCTTGGTGCCCGCGTCGGTCTTCTCCGGCCCGGGGTTGTGGCCCATGTCGCTGACGCTCGCGAGCAGCTTCTCGGCGCCGTTGTACTGGTTGTCCGACAGGTAGCTCATCCCCGCCGCCGCCGCGTTGACCTCGCTCAGCGACCCGACGATCTCCAGCTGGCTCGTCCCGTCGCCCGTCGCGCTCGTCAGCCCCGAGACCGTCGAGAGCGTCAACGTGCCGTGCAGGACCGAGACCGCGACCCGCACGTCGTCGCCCGCGGCGTCGACGTCGGCGACGCTCACCGTGATCGGCGTCGACGTGTCCTCCGTCGCGGAGATCGAGGACGGGAGCGTGAGCGTCGGCCCGTCGTTGACCGGCTCGACCGTGACCTGCCGCGAGGCGGGCACGCCGGCCTCGCCGCCGTCCTCCGCGCGGAACTCGATCGTCCGCGAGGTGCCCGGGTCCTGGCTCGTGCTGTCGAACGTCACCGAGCGAAGCGCCGTCTGGTAGTTGGCCTTCGTCGTGGTGCCGGTGAGGGTCAGGACGCCGGTGCCGCTGTTGTAGGAGCCCGTGATGCCGTTCTGATTGACGAAGACGAGCTGGTCGCCGGCGTGGAAGCCGCTGAGGACCTTGACGCTCGCGCCCACGAGGTTGGCGTTGTCGGGGTCGGAGACCGTGAGCCCGGCGTCGATCGGCACCGCCGCGCCGTCCTCGGTGAAGTCGCTGGGCGCGGTGCTCGAGAGCGTCGTGACGGCGGCCGCGTCGTTGTCGGGCGTGACCGGGATCTGCACGGTGGCCGAGTTGGAGCCGCCGCGGTTGTCGGCGACGGTGTACGTGAAGGAGTCGTTGCCGTCGAAGTCCTTGGCGGGCGTGTACGTCAGGTTCGGCGGCGTGCCGGTCAGCGTGCCGTGGGTCGGCAGCGACGTGACCGTGAACGTGAGCGGGTCGCCGTCGGGATCGGTCGCGGTCAGCGTGATCGACTTCGGCGTGTCCTCGGCGGTCGGCTGCGCCGGCGTCGTCGGCGTCGGGGCGTGGTTGATCGCGGGCGGCGGTCCCTCGACCGGCGGCGGCGGGGGCGGCTGGGTCGGGGCGACCGGCAGCTTGAGGTGGTCGAGCGCCGAGGCGAACATCCACGCGGGCGTCAGGCGCATCGCCTGGGCCAGCATCCAGCTCATCATCGAGGCGCCGCCCTGGGCCCGGAACTCCCGCCACTGGTCGACCTCCTTCGGGTTGTTCACGAACGCCTCGAGGCCGCCGAGGATCGCGTTCGTGTACTCGAGGAGCTGGTCGGGGTTGTTCGACGGCTTGATGACGCCGTCGGGCCCGAGGATCTCCGGCAGGAAGGTGAAGCTGCCCTCGTTCGGTGCGCCCGAGGCCAGCAGCAGCACGGTGTTGGCCTCGTCGATGAGCTTGTCGCCGACGCGCTGGGAGTACGGGGCGTCGAAGAGGAACTTGAAGGTGACGCCCTTGTTGGCCTGGACGAGACGCTCGAGGTCGGCGGCCGAGAGGACCTGCCACTCCAGCAGCCCGCCGCGCGCGGGGCGCATGCCGATGACGATGCCGGCCTCGCCGTCCTTCGGCGCGGCGCCGGCGGCGTACAGGAAGAGGTCCTTGCAGCCGGACTTGTCGATGAGGTCCTGCGCCACGTCGAGCGGCGACTGGGAGTCCTTCGTCGTGTAGCGGCGCGAGATGAAGCCGGCGTTCAGCTTCTCGAGGCCCTCGAAGAACAGGCCGAGGCGTGCGCGCGTCTGGTCGACGCGGCCGAAGTCGAAGAAGTCGCCGAGGGTGTCGGAGATGCGCAGCGCGCACGAGCGCTCGGCGGCGAGCGCGTCGGCGACCTGCTGCCTCGGGCTGGAGTCGCCGGCGGCGCGGGCGCGGGCGGCCCGGGCGCGGGGCGTCGTCTTCCACGGACGGCTGAGAACGCGGAAGCGCTTGGCCTCGTAGTTCTTGGCGCTCGCGAAGAACGCGGGGACCTTGCCGTCGAGGAGCGGGACCCAGAGCGTCTTCGCGATCCGGACCTCGCCGGTGCGCGCGCCGACCACGACGACGCGGCCGGCGTGCGAGAACGCCTGGTGCGGGCCCTGGTCCTCGAAGAAGAAGTAGACCGGCTCGGCGCCCGTGCGCAGGAGGACGTTGGCCCGCTCGATGATCACGCCCGCCTTGCGGATCCGCTTGGCGCGCTTGCGCTGGTAGGTGTTGCCGCGTGCGGGGCGCGCCGCGCCCCCGCCGTCCGGGCCCGCCTCGCTGATGATCGTGTGAGGCCGCACCGTCTTGCGCAGCCCGAAGACGATCACGGGATCGTCGTTGCTCTCGGTCCCGAGGGCCGCGAGCGCCTTCTTCGCGGCGGCGTCGCGGGTGACCGCGGCCTGGGCCGAGGAGGTGACGGCGAAGACGGCGATGAGGGCGATGACCAGCGCGAGCAGCGTTCCCGCAACCGTGCACTTCCCCCGGAGCGTCCCCAGGGCCGAGCGTCCCGCTTCGGCCATCGGAGCGACCGTACGCCTGTCCGCGGACGAAACGCAAGGCTTTTCCGCCCATTCAAACCCCGTTGGACACATATATGAGCGGCTGGGCGCAGGCAGAGCCCGCGACCGCGAATGGGGGGAACAGGCGGCGATGCAATGCCTATCGGCATCGGCCACGCGCGAAGTGAGGGCGAAGGTGAGGCGCGGCGCGGTAGAGCGTTCGGCGCTACCGGGCGTAGCGCGGCGAACCGGCGAACATGCGGGCCGGATCGACGCGGCGCTTGAGATCCCGCACGCGTGCGCGCGCGCAGGACGTGAGGGGATCGCCTGAGCGCCAGCGCGCCATGTGCTCGAGGGCGGCGGCGGTGGCGGCGGTCAGCGGGCTGGCGTCCTCGCCGGGGGCGGCCAGCCCGACGGCCACGGCGGCGAACTCGGCGTCGACGCTCGGGACGGCCCCGGCGTACCGCGCCTCGGTCGCCAGGGCGCCGCCGAGGTGGCGGATCTCGAAGGAGCAGAGCGGGGTCTCCGCGTCCGCGCCGGCGATCTCGACGACCGCGTCGATGGCGTCGTCGGGGAGCGCGCCGAGGAGCGTGTGCCCGCCGACGCGCCGGCCGTCGAGGCACTCGGGGTCGCCGTGGAGCGCGAGGAGGCCCGCGGGCGGCATCGTGGTGAAAGTGTCGATCTCAGGCTGAAGGTGACGGAGGTGGTCGATGAAGGGCGCGGCGGCGGCGGCGCAGCCGGCGTACGCGGCCTCCACGGCGACGAACGCGCGGCCCCGGAACGGCGCGGGGACGCACTCGCTGTCGGGCGTGCGGAGCAGCCGCACGACCGAGGTCAGCTCCACAGGCGCGGTGCGGGCCCAGTCGCGCCAGCGGCGCAGGATCTCGGGCGCGCGCTCGATGGGCCACATCAGCGAGCCTGCGTAGAGCTGGGCGACCGGGTGCAGGAGCATCTCGACCGCGACGACGAGGCCGAGCTGCTCGCCGCCGCCGCGCAGCGCCTCGAACAGCTCCGGCTCCTGCGTGAAGTCGGCGCGGACGAGCTCGCCGTCGGGCGTCACGATCTCGACGGCCGTGAGGCTGTTGCAGGCGAGGCCGTGCAGCCGGGCCAGCCAGCTGACGCCGCCGTGCAGCGTGTCCGGGACGACCGGCGAGTCGCCGGCCTGGGCGGCCAGCGGCGCGAGGCCGAGCTCCGAGGCGGGGAGCGCGACGTCGCGCCAGAGCGCGCCGGCCTCGACCCGCGCCCGCCACATGTCGGCGTCGATCTCGACGCCGGTCAGCGCCGCCGTGCTGACCACGAGCGCGTCGCCCGCGTCGGCCGGGGCGCCGTCGCGCGGGCTCAGCACGATCACGCGCCGCCCTTCGCGGCGGGCGCGGCGGACGGCATCCACGGCGTCCTGGGCGCTGTGGAGCTCGAGGACGTCGGTGCTCGTGCGGCTCACGGCGGTGCTCATGGGTCGAGAAGGTGACGGGGCCGCCTTGCGGTTCGGTTGCCAGACCATTGCGGCCGCCTGCAAGGTTCCGCCGTCCGCCCGCAAGGTCGCCGCAAGGTGCGCTCGCGACCATGCCCGCCATGCCCTGCCTGATCACCTGCGAATGCGGCGACTGCCTGCGGGCCGAGTCTCCCGACCAGCTGGTGAGCGAGATGCAGCGCCACCTCGAGGCCGCGCATCCGGAGATCGCGGGGGCGCCGCTGCCGGGCGACCTCCTCGCGCTCGTCGAGTTCGACGACTAGGGGAGCGTCGGGGACACCAGGAACGCACACCGGGGGACCCCCCGATGTACGGCCGCGGCCGGGCGCCGAGCATGGCCGCATGCTCTCCCGCACCGCCATCACCACCCTCACCTGCGCCGCCGCCCTCGCCGCCGCGGCGCCCGCCGCCTCCGCCGACTCGATCTCGTACGTCAAGGACGGCGACGTCTTCCTGACGACGCCCGACGGGTCGCGGACGTTCCAGGTCACCCACAGCGGCCGGTACTCGTACGCCTCGCAGTCCGACGACGGGACGATCGTCGCCCTGGCCGGCGAGGACCTGTACAAGCTCGATCGCCTCGGCAACGTCGTCGCGGACTTCAAGACGCCCGTGAGCGACGGCCCGCCTCCTCCGGGCAACGGGATCCCGTCGTACGACGACACGAGCACCAACTACTTCAACGGCCCGTTCGACCCGGAGATCTCGGACGACGGGACGAAGGTCGCGTACACGTACTACTGGCAGCACTACACGTACGACCCGGTCTGCACTTCGGGCGGCGGGTGCATGCGCCAGCGGCTCGACAGCGGGACGGCGCTGACCCATCCCGACCGCCTCACGGCCTGGGACGAGATGGGCGGCAACCTCACCGGCTGGGTCCATCCGTCGTGGATCTCCGACGACGAGCTGCTGCGCAGCGAGGCGGGCGTCCCGATGTCGGAGAACGCGGTGGTGAGCAACGTCGCGACCGGCGAGCTCAACCGCTGGTTCCGGTTCGGCTTCCACGCCCAGTGGCGCGACATGGCGCTGGCCCGCCAGAAGGACAAGCTCGCGATGATCGTCGAGCACGGCGACCTGAACAACGGGACGACGTGGTACCTCGAGGTCTGGCGTACCGGCTCCGGCACCGCCGCGCCGCCGGACGACGGCTGCTTCACGTGGGAGCCCGAGGACGGCAGCGACCCGGCCTCCCCCACGTGGTCGCCCGACGGCGCGGGGCTCGCCTTCGAGGACGGGCAGGGGATCCACGTCATGGCCGTGCCGGACCAGTCCGCCGGGTGCCGGACGCCCGACAGCGCGGGCTCGATCGTCGCGCCGGCGGGGGCGAAGGCGCCGGACTGGGGCCCCGCCGGCGTCCCCGAGGGGCGGCCCGCGGCGAGCCCGGCGGCTCCGTCCCCGGCCGTGCCGAGCGCGGGCGCCCCGGCGCGGCCGGCGGGCGGCGCGGCGGCGGGCGCGGCCGCGGGCTCGCTCCGCGTCAGCGTTTCGCGGCGCGGGCGGAACGCGGTGACCCTGCGCGTCGCCGCGCCGGGCGCGGGACGCCTGACGGCGACCGGCCGCGCGGGCGGCAAGGTGGTCGCGCGAGGTGGCGCGTCGGCGAAGAAGGCCGGCCCCGTCGCCCTGCGGCTGCGCGTGGCCCGCAAGGCCCGGGCGATGAAGGTCGCGGTCCGGTTCGCCCCGAAGGGCGGCGGCGCGGCCCAGACCAAGACCCTGCGGGTCCGGCTGGCGCGGTAGGGCGCGAAGGGGCGCGCGCCGGGGGCTCCGCGGCGCGCGCCTCGCTAGGCCTCGACGGTCTCGCCGAGGCGCGCGGCGCGGTCCGCCTCCGCGGCCTCCTGCGCCGTCTCGTCCTCGAGCGGGGCTCGGACCTCGCGGACGAGGTCGGCGACGACGGCCGCGAGCTCGCTTCGCAGGTCGGGGTCGACGAGCGCGCCGTCCTCGTCGAAGGCGCCGTCGGCCGAGCCGACCGGTAGCTCGCGCTCGATCACGTGGGCTCCGACGGCCTTGAGGACCTTCCTCGTCTCGGCCTGCGCCCACACCGCGCCGAAGAGCCCGGTGCTGGCGCCGACGACGGCGACCGGCTTGTCGCGCAGGACGTTGTTCGCGAAGGGCCGCGACGCCCAGTCCAGCGCGTTCTTCAGCCCGCCGGGAATCGAGTGGTTGTACTCCGGCGTGCTGATGAGGACCGCGTCGGCGGCCGCGATCGCGTCGCGCAGCCGGCGGACCTCGGGCGGCGCGGGCGCGCCGTCGAGGTCCTGGTCGTAGAGCGGGAGCTCGCCGAGGCCCTCCCACACGCCGAGCCGATCTCCGGACGGCAGCTCCTGTGCCGCCGCCCGGAGCAGCTTGCGGTTGTGCGAGTCCCGGCGCAGGCTGCCGCTGAGGCCGAGGACGAGCATCGGTCTCCCTACGCGTCCTGCCGGACGAGCTCGAGGTTGACGCTCAGCGTCACGTCCCACGCGAGGACGTCGTCGCCGCTGGGCAGCGGGGCCTGCCAGTTGAGGTCCCACTCGCGGCGGTCGAGGGTCGCCGTCAGCTCGAGCGCGGAGCGCACGCCGCCGTACGGGTCCTGGACCGGCGCCTGGTAGGTGCCCGTCGCCGTGACCGGCTTGGTGATGCCCTTGATCGTCAGCTCGCCCTCGACGGTCGCGGTGCCGTCGTCGGCGAGGTCGACGTTCTTCGAGGAGAACACGATCTCCGGGTGGCTGCCCGCGTCGAAGAAGTCGGTGCTGTTGACGAGGTGCTCGCGAAGCTCCGGCGGGTTGGTGACGGAGACGGACTCCACCTTGGCCCGGCCCTCGAGCTCGATGCCGTCGTCGCCGGCGACCAGGCGGGCGTCGACCTCGTCGAAGCCTGCACGGAACGTCGCCACCTTCATGTGCTTGACGGCGAACTGGAACGACGAGTGGATCGGATCGGCGGCGAAGGTGCCGGTGATCGGCTGCGTTGCGGTGCTCACGGAAAGACCTCCCCAGGTCTCACGCCGGACCATCTTCGGCCCGACTCATTGCGTGAGCAACAAGATAGCACGAAACCGGAACGTTGTTCCGCTTGGCGCGAAACCGGCTAGAATGCAGGGCACGATGACCCTCGAGCTCCCCGTCGCCGGCAGCGCTCCCGCCCCCGTGCGGGGCGATGCGGCGCGCAACCGCGAGCGCGTCGCCGAGGCGGCAGCGAAGCTCTTCCGCGAGTGCGGGGACGTCGAGCGCGTGGACATGCGCGCGATCGCGGCGGAGGCCGGCGTCGGCGTCGGCACGCTCTACCGCCGGTTCGGCGACAAGGCGAGCCTCGCGGCGAGCGTCCTCGACGACCACGCGCGCGAGCTGCAGGAGGCGATCCTCTCGGGCCCGCCGCCGCTCGGCCCGGGCGCGCCGCCCGAGGAGCGGCTGGAGGCCTTCCTGCGCGCGCTCGTCGAGCACACCGAGAAGGCCCTGGACCTCATCTACGCCGTCGAGCACGCGCTGCCGACCGGGCGGTTCGCGCTCGGCCCCTACCCGGCGTGGCACCTGCACACGATGGTCCTGCTCCGCGAGCTCGCGCCGCACGTCGACGCGGCGTGGTGCGCCGACGCGCTGCTCGCCCCGCTCGGCTCGACCGTCTACCGCCACCAGCGCCGCGACCGCGGCCTGAGCCCGGAGCAGATCGCCGATCAGCTGACGCTCCTCGCGCGAGCCGTCTACGGTTCGCGCGCGTGACAGCGACGCGCGACGAGTACCCGCACCGCCTCGCCATCCCCACGCGGTGGAAGGACAACGACGTGTACGGCCACGTCAACAACGTGGAGTACTACTCCTACTTCGACACCGTGATCAACACGTGGCTCATCCGCGAGGGCGGGCTCGACATCCACGGCGGCGCCGTCATCGGCGTCTGCGCGGAGTCGCACTGCACCTTCCACGGCCCGCTCGCCTTCCCGGAGACCGTCGACGCGGGGCTGCGGGTCGGCAAGCTCGGGCGGTCGAGCGTGCGCTACGAGATCGGGCTCTTCGGCGAGGAGAGCGAGGAGGCGGCGGCGACGGGGTGGTTCGTGCACGTCTTCGTCGACCGCGACACCCGCCGGCCGGTCGGCGAGCTGCCCGAGCAGCTGCGGGGCGCCCTGGAGAGGCTGGAGCCATGAGCAACGAGACGGTCTTCACGGTCGAGGCCACGCCGGTCAAGTACGGCAGCGGCGCGGTGGACGAGGCCGGGTGGGAGCTCAAGCGGCTGGGCGTGAAGCGGGCGATGCTCGTGACGGACCCGCGGGTACGGGAGGCGGGCCACGCCGAGCGCGTGAGCAAGCTGGCGGAGGCCGAGGGGATCGACGTCGTCGTCTACGACCGCGCGCACGTCGAGCCGACGATCGACTCGCTGCAGGAGGCCGCGGACTTCGCGCGCGACGCCGGCGTCGACGGCTTCGTCAGCGTCGGCGGAGGCTCGTCGATGGACACCGCGAAGGTCGCCGACCTGGTCCTCTCGCACCCGGCGCCGGTGATGGAGTACGTCAACCCGCCGGTGGGCGGGGGCCGCAAGCCGCCGACGCCGCTCCTCCCCCACCTCGCGATCCCGACGACGCCGGGCTCGGGCAGCGAGGCGACGACGGTCGCCGTGCTCGACCTGCCGGACATCAAGGTCAAGAGCGGGATCTCGCACCGCTACCTGCGCCCCGCGCAGGCGGTCGTCGACCCCGAGCTGACCCGGACGCTGCCGGGGGAGGTCGTCGCCTCGGCGGGGCTCGACGTCGTCTGCCACGCGGCGGAGTCGTTCCTCTCCAAGCCCTACACGGCCCGGCCGCGGCCGGGCTCGCCCGACGAGCGGCCGCCCTACCAGGGCTCGAACCCCGTCGCCGACCTGTGGAGCGAGCGCGCGCTCGAGTACGGCGGGCGCTTCCTGCGGCGCGCGGTCGCGGACGCGGACGACGTCGAGGCGCGCGGCGCGATGATGCTCAGTGCCACCCTCGCCGGGATCGGCTTCGGCTCGGCCGGTGTGCACATCCCGCACGCGTGCGCGTATCCGATCGCCGGCCTCAAGCACGAGTACGCGCCGGCGGGCTACCCCGACGACCACGGCTTCGTGCCCCACGGCCTCTCGGTGATCGTGACCTCGCCGGCGGCGTTCGCGTTCACCTACGAGGCGGCGCCCGAGCGCCACGACCACGTCGCGTCGCTGCTCGGCTCGGACGAGACCGGCCCGGAGGCGCTCCCGAACGCGCTGCGCTTGCTCATGCGCGACGTCGGCGCGCCCGACTCGATCGCCGCCTTCGGCTACGGCGAGCAGGACATACCGCAGCTCGTCGAGGGCGCGCGCAAGCAGGCGCGCCTGCTGACCATCGCGCCGCGCGAGCCGTCGGACGACGACCTCGCGGCGATCCTCCGCGCCTCGCTCTAGCCGTCGACGACCTCGAGGCGCGCACCGTGGTGCGGGAGCTGGACCCGCCCGGGGGCGAGAGCCTGTCGCGTAGACGCCGCATCAGGGCTTCCTCGTCGGT
Source organism: Solirubrobacteraceae bacterium (assembly GCA_036389155.1). Classification (GTDB taxonomy): domain Bacteria; phylum Actinomycetota; class Thermoleophilia; order Solirubrobacterales; family Solirubrobacteraceae; genus CADCVT01. The sequence continues at coordinate 137,695 of DASVQN010000014.1, read as the reverse complement.
GTCACGACGAAGCTCACGCACTCGCCCTGGTTCTTGAAGCCCCTGAACGTGCGCCACCTCTCCTTGAGGCACTCGTCGGCGGTGCGCGGCAGCGGGATCACGGCGCCCCCGGCCCGGAGGGCGGCGGCGGCGTTCAGGCGACCGCCGGACAGCGACTTGTCGACGAGGAGCGGCGGCCGGTCGACCGAGGTCATCAGCGCGTCCTTCACCTGCGCGGCGGTGATGCCGGGCACCGCGGCGAAGATGAGCGCGGCGACCGTGCTGACGTGGGGAGCCGCCATCGACGTGCCCCGCCTGGAGACGTAGCCGCCGTCGAGCCAGGTCTCGTCGGGTCGACGGTGTCGCCGTTGCCCGCGGCCGCGATGTAGAGGGTGTCGGGATGCGCGAGGATCGCCTCCTCCTCGAACCGCGACGCGCCGATCCCGCCGAGCGAGGCGTTGACGACCCGGACGCCGAGGCGGCCGGCGTAGTCGAAGGCCCCGGCGATCCCGACCGACCCGCCGAAGCCGTCGCGGTTGAGCAGCGATCCAGTTCCACCCGAGCCAGTCGTCGACGTAGGTGTTGCCGTCGTTGTCGATCCCGTCGGTCTCGCGCCCGCCGCCGCGCTCGCCTGGGTTGCCGGTGAACTGGAGGTCGGGGTGGTCGAGCTGCACGCCGCTGTCGACGACGGCCACCGTCGCGCCGGCGCCCTTCGTGTAGCGCCACGCGTCCTCGGCGTCGATGTCGGCGTCCGGCAGCCCGCCGCTCTGGCCCGCGTTCTCGAGGGCCCACAGCGAGCCGAAGAGCGGGTCGGCGGTCGCGGCCTGCACGGGGCGGTTCCCCTCCGCCCAGAAAACCGACTTCTCGGCACGCAGCTTCGCGAGAGCCGCGGCGCGCTGGGCCGCCAGCACCACAGGGCGGCGGCGGCGAGGGGAGCCGGAGGCGCACCGGGCGATCATCTTCCGCCCGCCCCCCGTGCGGGGAAAAGGTTCGCTCAGCGCAGCGCGGCGGCGGGCAGGATGAAGCGCAGGGGCGCGCGCTCGCCGTGGGCCGAGGCGAGCCGCGCGCTGTGGAGCCCGCCGCTCGCCCGCGGCGCCGCCGGAGCCTCCGGCTCGCCCCCGTGCGACGTGATCCACTCGATCACGGCGTCGAAGTCGCTGCCCTCGGCCAGCAGCGTCGCCCGCTCGATGACGCGTCCTCCGCTGCGGTGCGGCCGCGAGAGGCGAACGACCAGGTCCCGGATCGCGTCGTCGTCCTCGTCGGGCGGATTCTGGTCCGTGGTCATCGGACGACCGTATCCGCTCAGCCCAGCACGGGGAGGGTGCGCTCGGCGTCGAGCTCGGTCAGGGCCTCCTGCATCACGCCGGTGACGTGGTCGTAGGCCGGCTCGCCGTCGATGTCGTCCAGCGAGATCGGGTCGAGGACCTGGACGGTGATCTTCGCCGGCAGCGGGATCCGCGTCGGGAGGTCGAGGAACGTGAGCCCGAACGGCGGCGCGATCTGAAACGGCGCGACCTTGATGCGCGTCAGGCGGTCCCACCCCGTCGCCTTCGCCAGGCGCCGGCCGCGGGTGAGGAAGAGCGCCGTCTCCTGGCCGCCGATGGCCACGACCGGCACGATGGGGACGCCCATCCTGCGCGCGAGCCGCAGGAAGCCGCGGCGCCCGGCGAACTCGATCTGGTCCTGCTTCCACGTCGGCCGGTAGGACTCGTGGTCGCCGCCCGGGTACACGAGGACCGCGGCACCCCGTTCCAGCGCGCGCTCCGCGTTGTCGTGGCTCGCCGCGAGCCCGCCGTACTTGCGCAGCCCGCGCGCGACCATGGGCAGGTTGATCGCGACGTCGTGGACGAGCTGGTGGAAGAGCCGCTCGGACCCGAAGTGCTTGATGAAGGCGTACGCGAAGACGAACGTGTCGGCGATCAGCGTCCCGCCGGAGTGGTTGCCGACCAGCAGCACGGGCCCGTCCGGGATCTTCTCCAGCCCGCGCACCTCCGGGCGGAAGTACGGCTGCAGCATCGCGTCGTAGACGTCGATCGTCGCGTCGATGAACGCGGGATCGCGCTCCTCGAGCGGGTCGTCGAAGTGCGGGGAGGTCAGGTCGCCGAGCCCCGCCTCCAGCGTTGCCTTGAGTGCGTTCAGTCCGGTCCCGAGATTCAGCATCGTGATTCGGGTACCCGATCGCTTCGGATGCCACCCGAGACCCTCACCGCCCTCGTCCAGCGCTTCGACCCGCGCGTCCTCGAGCTCGGCCGCCGTGAGGCGCGCGTGCGGCTGGAGGGCTCCGGCGTGGGCTCGTGGGACGTCGTGCTGCACGAGGGGAGCGCCGAGCTGCGCGAGGCGGACGGCCGCGAGCCGGACGCGATCATCACGGCCGACGGGCGCACGTGGCACCGCCTGGCCAACGACCTCAGCGGCGGCATGGCGGCGTTCCGCTCCGGCCGGCTGCAGGTCCGCCGCGACCTGCACCTCGGCGTGGGCTTCCTCGCCGCGACCGCCGCCCCGGACGACGACGAGAGCCGCCTGCGGTTCGTACCGGTGAAGACGGAGGCGGGCGAGATCTCGACGATGCAGGCCGGGTCGGGAACCCCGGTCGTCCTGCTCCACGGGCTCGGCGCGACGAAGGCGTCCTTCCTCCCCACCGTGGCCGCGCTGGCGCCGCACCACCGCGCGATCGCGATCGACCTCCCCGGCTTCGGGGACTCGGACAAGCCGTTGCGCGCCCCCTACCACGCCAAGTACTTCGCGGGCGCCGTGGCAGCGCTGCTCGACGCGCTGGACATCGAGCGCGCGGACGTCGTCGGCAACTCGATGGGCGGGCGGGTCGCGATCGAGATGGGGCTGCGCCACCCGGAGCGCGTGCGGCGGCTCGCGCTGCTCGCGCCGTCGCTGGCGTGGCTGCGCGACCGGCCGTGGGCGCCGCTGCTGCGCCTCGTGCCGCCGCAGCTCGGCGCGATCCAGCCCGCGCCGCGCGCGCTCGTGGAGTCGATCGTGCGCCGCGCGATCCCCGGCGCGACCGACGGCTGGACCGCCGCCGGCGTCGACGAGTTCCTGCGCTCCTACCTGACGCCGAACGGCCGCGCGGCGTTCTACGCCGCGGCGCGCAACATCTACCTCGAGGAGCCGCACGGCGAGAAGGGCTTCTGGACGCGCCTCCAACAGCTCGAGACGCCGTCGCTCTTCGTCTGGGGCCGGCAGGACCAGGTCGTGCCGCTGCGGTTCGCGCGCCACGTGCGCGAGGCGCTCCCCGCCGCGCACCACCTCGAGCTCAACTGCGGCCACGTCCCGCAGCTCGAGCGCCCGCAGGTCACGCACGACGCGATCCTGCGGTTCCTGCGCGACCCCGTCGCCGCGGAGCGCTAGCCCGGCAGCGCCTCCTTCTCGCGCGGCGCGTCCGAGTAGTCGGACGCGGCCTCGAGCATGCCCTTCATCTGCTCGCGCAGCTCGGGGGTGTCCTCGTGCCCGTGGACGGACGCCGCGTGCTCGGCGGCGGCACGGATCACCTCGTCCTCCTCGCCCATGATGGTGAGGGAGCAGTTCGAGTCGCTCTCGAACCTGCGGCAGTCGGCCATGACGCGTCCCATGTACGCGCTCCTCTCGTTGACTGACGCTGGTCTACACCCGCGTCACGCGCCGCGTCAAGCGCGCCGGTACATCGTCCGCTCGTAGTCCAGCAGCATCCGCGTCGCACTGAACTCCGGGACGTTCGTCCGCATCGATCGCTTGACGCGCGCGACCCACGCGCGCGGCACGCCGTCCTCGCCGCGGTCGTGGAACTCGGGCACGACCTCCTCGCCGAGGATGCGGACGAGGTCGGCGGCGTGCCGGGCGTCCTGCGCGCCGTGGTCGTGGTCGACGTCGCCGGACAGCGCCCAGCCGTTCTCGCCGTCGTAGCCCTCGGCCCACCAGCCGTCGAGCACGCTGAGCTGCAGGCCGCCGTTCAACGCGGACTTCATCCCGCTCGTTCCGCTGGCCTCCAGCGGCGGGCGCGGCACGTTGACCCACACGTCGCAGCCGCGCACCAGCCGGGCGGCGACCCCGAGGTCGTAGTCCTCGAGGAACACGACGCGCCCCGCCACGCCCTCCTCTCCGCGGATGCCGAAGACGTGCTGCACGACGCGCTTGGCCTCGTCGTCGCGCGGGTGCGCCTTCCCGGCCAGCACGAACTGGACCGGCCGGTCGCCGCGGATGAGCTCGAGGCTGCGGTGCATGTCGTGGAGGAGCAGGTACAGGCGCTTGTAGGTCGCCACGCGGCGGGCGAAGCCGATCGTCAGCGCGTCGGGGTCGAACGCGCGGGCGGCCGCCTCGGCGTAGTGGCGCGGCTCGCCGCGCGCGGCGCGATCGAGGACGCTGCGGTCGCGCACGAAGTCGACGAGCAGCCGCCGCTGCTCGCAGCGGACCGCCCACAGCTCCTCGTCGGGGATCCCGTCGATCGCGGCCAGGATCGCCTCGCGCTCGTCGAGCAGGCGCATCGCCCAGCCCTCGCCCAGGTGGCGGTCGAGCAGCCGGCGCATCGGCGCGCCGACCCACGAGGGCACGTGCGCGCCGTTCGTGACGTGCCCGATCGGCACGTCGCGCGCCGCGCAGTCCGGCCAGAGCCCCTGCCACATCTCGCGCGCCACCTCGCCGTGGCGGCGGCTCACGCCGTTCGCCGCGCGGCTGGAGCGCAGCGCGAGCTGGGTGACGCCGAAGGGCTCGCCGTCGTCGTCGGGATGCGTTCGAGCGAGGCGGACGAAGCGCGACGCGTCGACGCCGCACCCCTCGGCGAGCCGCCGCAGCGTCGACGCGACCTGGTCCGGCGGGTACGTGTCGTTGCCCGCGGGCACGGGCGTGTGGGTGGTGAAGACCGTGCGCTCTCGCACCGCGGCGAGGGCGTCGTCGAACGGCCCGCCGGCCTCGCGCGCCGCCTCCAGCGCCGCGAGCGCCGCGTGGCCCTCGTTCATGTGCACGATCCCGGGCTCGATCCCGAGGGCGCGCAGCGCCTGGATCCCGCCGACGCCGAGCACCGTGTACTGCGCCAGGCGCGTGTCGGGATCGCCGTCGTAGAGGCGCGAGGTGATCCACCGGGCCATGCGGTCGTTCTCCGGCAGGTCGGTGTCGAGCAGGAGGAGCGGGACCCGCCCGACGTCGACCCGCCACACCTGGGCGACCACGTCCTGCTCGCCGACCGGCACCGTCACCTTGACCGGCGCGCGCTCGTCCCCCGCCGTCACGAGCACCGCCGGCGTGCGCTCGGGGTCGGTCGGCACCCAGTACTCCTGCTGCCACCCCGTCGCGTCGATGCGCTGGCGGAAGTAGCCGCGGCGGTACATGAGCCCGACGCCGACGAACGGCAGCGCGACGTCGGACGCCTCCTTGAGCACGTCGCCGGCCAGCGCGCCGAGCCCGCCCGAGTAGATCGGGAGCGAGCCGTGGACGGCGAACTCGGCCGAGAAGTACGCCACGGGCCGATCGGCGGCGACGACCTCGTCGCGCGGCGGCCGAGCGAGGTCCGCGCGGACGGCGCGCTCGACGGCCTCGGCCCGCGCGATCAGCGACGGGTCCGCCGCGGCGCGCAGCAGCGCCTCGCCCGACGCCTCCTCCAGCAGCCGCACGGGGTTGCCGCCGCAGGCCCGCCAGCGCGCCGCGTCGACCGCCCGGAAGACGTCCGGGCCGTCGGCCAGCCACGCCCAGCGGTAGTTGAAGGCGAGCCGCGCGTGCACCGCCAGCGGCCAGGGCAGCCGCGAGGCCAGCGCGCCCGCGGCGCGCTCGATGTCGTCCCGCCCCGCCGTCACGGCGGCGCATGATCACACGTCGAGCAGCTCAGCGCCCTCCGCGCTGAACGGGATCCCGGTGCGGCGCAGCTCGATCGTGAACCGCAGCGCGCGGGCGTGGTCGCGGACGTTGCGCAGGATGAACTCCTCCTCGCTCTCCCCCGGCGCGACGTGCTCGCGGACGAGGGCCTGCAGCTCGCGCTGGCCGCGGTCGGCGAGGCGGATCGGCTCGCCGGTCAGCCCCAGCGTGCCGTGGCGGGAGACGAACGCGATCAGGTCCCCGCCGAGGCGCTGGATGGAGTAGTTGAACTCGGTCTCCGCGAGGCGGACGAGCTGGTGGTCGTCGAGGAGGAGCACGAAGACGGGGATCGCCGCGCCGGGGACGGCGTGGATCGTCGCGGGGATCGCGCCGTAGGCGGAGATGTGCGCCGAGTAGACGAGCTCGAAGCCGTGCAGCGTCTGCGCCTGCACGGCGAGCTCGACGTCCGGCCCGAGCTTGCGCCGCAGCACCTCCGGCGACCCGTTCGCGCCGTACGCGAGCACGCGGTGGCGACCGTCCAGGACCGGGTCGCCGAGGACGTAGGACTCGTGCGGCGGGACGTACGGGTACGCGAGCGCGCGGGCGACGATCTCCTCGTCGCCCGCGGCGAGCGGGTAGCGCTGGGCGCGGGCGAGCAGCTCGGCGTCCAGGGCCTCGCCGGACAGGCGGCTGAGCCGCGGGCAGCCCGGCGGCAGCGTCACCCGAAGACGGGGAACGCCCGGCGCCGGGCGAGCGCGTCCATCCCTGACTGGATGCTCTGCCGGACCTCCTCGTACATGCGATCCACGTACTGCTCGTCGTCGGCGCGCGCGGGGTCGTCGTCGAGCTCGATCGGCTCCTGGAACGCGGTGCGGATCTTCGTCGGCAGCGGGATCTCCGGCAGCATCGCCGGCGAGATGCCCCACGGCGCGCTCAGCGCGATCGGGAAGTTCTTCAGCCGCGCGACCTTGTCGAGCTGCAGCGCCTTCGCGAGGCGCCGCCCGGTGGCGATGACCGGCATCGAGTCCGGCCCGCCGACGGTGGAGATCGGGACGATAGGCACGCCGGTCTTGATCGCCATGCGGACGAAGCCCTTGCGCCCGGCGAGGATGGCCTCGTCGCGCTGCGTCCACTTGCGCAGCGAGTCGACCTCGCCGCCCGGCCACAGCGCGACGTCGCGGCCGGCGGCGAGCGCCGAGGCGATGCTGTCGGGCGCCGCGGGCAGCACGCCCATCCTGCGGAAGTAGTCGCCGATGAGCGGCGCGGCCATGAGGGCGTCGTGTGCGGTGCCGTGCAGGATCCGGTCGCTGCCGAACCGCCGCCACCACTGGATCCCGACCGTCCACGCGTCCCACACGAACGGCGCTCCGGAGTGAATGCCGATGAAGAGCGCGGGCGGCTCGGGGATGCGGTCCCAGCCCTCGATCTCCATCCGGAACCAGTAGTCCATGAGCGGGTTCCAGAAGTACTTCTGGCGATCCATGAGCCTGGCCTGGTCCTCGGCGACGTCGAGCGACCAGTCGCCGGCGCGCTCCGCGACCCAGCCGGCCACCCCGGACGCCTTCTCCCGCCGCTCTTCCGCCTGCTCGCGCTTCTTCCGCGCGTGTCGTTGAGCCTGCTGCGTCGTGGCCATGTCTGTCGCGTACCCGCTCCCCGCGGGCGCGACGCGGGCGATCTAGCGGCGCGTGTTGCCCGTCATCTGACCGGGCGCCGGACGCGGATGGTCCCGCGCACGCGCACCCGCTCGCCCTTGCGGCGGGCGACGATGGTCAGGCGGTAGGAACGCCCGCGGCGCAGCCGCAGACGGAGCGCGTGGCGGCCCGCGCGGCGGCTGGTCCGGATGCGGCGGACGACGCGCCTGCCGTGCCTGACGGTGATCGTCAACCGCGCGCGACGCGCGAGGCGGAAGCGCAGCTTGCCGTGACGGAAGCGCACGCCGGTGACCAGCCGGCGCCGCTTGCGGCCGCGGCCGCCGCGCGCGGGCGTGCCGGCGCCGTAGCGCGCGACGGGCTGCGTGCGCGCGTCGACGTCGGCCTCGCAGAACGGCTGGTCGACCCACTGCTTGTCGCGGAAGAGCTGCGTCCCGTTGGCGAAGAAGGGCGACGTGGGGTCGGTCGCGAGCGAGTGCGCCAGGACCGTCCGCGCGTCGATCCCGCAGCCCGCCTTGGTGAACTGCACGGCCTGGATGTAGGTCGCGCCGAAGTTGACGTCGGTGTAGCCCTTCTCGGCGTCCCACTGCGTGTCGATGACGTTGAACAGGCCCATCCGGTCCGGGCCGCCGTGCAGCGGGATCCGCTCGCCGCGCGTCTCGTACTGCAGGGCCGACAGCGGCGCGTCGAAGGCGGCACCGGCGCCCTCGAGGTCGGTCAGCGCGTCGTGCAGCGCCTGGCGGACCTGCGGGTTCTCGGTGTCGAGGCCGCTCGGCGTTCCGACGGGGTCCTCGGGGTCGAACGGCGTGCGGAACGGGGTCGGCGTCGCGCCGAGCGCGCGCTCGGCGAAGCGGCGGAAGAGCAGCGCGCCGCGGGCGTCGAGGTCGTCGCGCCCGCTCCAGCGCTCGAGCACGTCGCACGCCGCGGGCGGGATCCCCGGCTCGCTGCGGCACATGCCGATCAGGTCGGGTCGCCACAGCTCCTCGAGCTTGACGCGGTTGGCGAACTCGAGGTCCTGCAGCGCGCGCAGGCTGAACGGCGCCTGCTTGAGCTGGTCCTCGATGAGCGTGAGCGCCATGCGGGTGCGGACCGAGCGGGTCGTCCGCTCCTCGCCGATGATGCGCGGGAAGCCCTCGACGCGCGTGCGGGCGTTCGAGAGCCAGTACGAGTCGTTCGAGTTCTCCGTGTAGTCGCCGCGCAGCAGCTCGGGCTGCTTGTCGAGCGGGAGGATCCCGTCGGGCGCGCACGAGGCGCGCGAGCCGTCGAGCACCTGCACGCGCGCCGCGCTGTCGAGCCCCTTGCCCAGCGGCGTCGAGCAGTCCGCGAGCTTCGCGTCGTCGACGTTCGGGACCGAGCCGATGTCGGCGTAGTAGGCGTCGCCGGCGCGGTCGGCCGCGATCGTGTTGACCCACGGGATGCCCCGGTGGCGCTTGAGGATCGCGCGCAGCTCCTGCACCGAGTGCGCGCGGTTGACCTCGAAGAAGTGATTGAGCAGGCGGCCGAAGTTGTCGGCGTTCGCGTCGAACATGACGAAGGCGCGCGCCGGCGTCCACGGGAAGATGGGCAGGCCCTGGAGGGAGGTGGTGACGGGGCCGAGGTCGGTCGCGTACAGCGTGCGCGTCTGCGGGCCGTCGGGCGTCTCGACCGTCACCGTCGTCCGCTTCATCTCCTTGGGCTGGCCGTCGACGAGGTAGGTCGTCGGGGAGCCGGGCACGAGCTGCAGCTCGACGATGACGAAGCGGCGGGCGGTGGAGACCGTGTGGCTCCACGCCAGGTCCTTCGTGTAGCCGATGTTGATCGCCGGGACGCCGTAGAGCGACGCGCCTGCGACGTCGATCTGGCCGGGGATCGTGAGGTGCGACTGGAAGAAGCGCTCGGCGTCCTGCCAGGGCTGGTGGGGGTTGCCGAGAAGCATCCCGAGTCCGTTGTCCGTGGCGTCGCGGCCGAGGGCGATGGCGTTGCTGCCGCCGCCGAACGGGCGCCGCAGCTGCGTGACGTCGTGGGTCTGGATCGCCTGCAGCGCGGCGTCCTCTCCGCCGCCCTGGGCGTCCGGCGTCGGCGGCTGGGCGTTCCCGATCCCGTCGACGGCGACCATCTGCGAGGCGAGCGTCGCCAGCTGGTGGAAGCGCCGGTAGACGTCGATCTCCTCGATCGGCTTGACCCACGGCTTGCCCGCGCAGCGCGGGTCCTCGTACTGCGGGAAGTCCTCGGCGAGGAAGTCGTTGTAGCCGGCGACGTAGCCCTTGACGACGCGGTGCACCTCGGGGGCGGGGGGATCGTCCTTCGCGTCGATGAGCTTCTCGACGACGCGGTCCTTCTTCACGCGGGCCCAGAAGAAGTCGGAGGCAAGGTTGTTGGGCGTCGTGTCCGTGTTGCGGATCGGGTACGTGCCGTCGGGGCCGAAGTACTTCGAGCGCTCGCCGCGGACGGTGACGTACGCGTCGGCGAGGACGCACAGGTTGTCCTGCGCGTGGGCGCGCGCGAAGCCGTAGCCGAGCGCCTCCCACGTGGTGGCGCGGATGTGCGGCGTGCCCTCGGGGCCGCGGCGGATGGTGACCTCGCCCGGCGGCGCGGCGGCGTTCGCGGCGGCGGCGGCGAGCAGCGCGAAGAGCGCGGCCAGCGATGCGATCCTCCCCATGCGGCGAAGGATCGCACCGGGTTGCGCCGCGGGCGTCAGTCGTCGTACTCGGCGCTGAGGATCCCGCTGATCGCGCCCTGCGGGTCGGCGACGACGGCGAAGGCGCCGCTGGGAACGGGCTGCGGGCCGAAGACCTTCTTGCCTCCGAGCCGCTCGACGAGCGCGATGGACGCCTCGAGGTCCGCGGTGCCGAAGTACGGCATCCAGTTCGGGGGGATGTCGCCCTCCTCGATCATGCCGCCGTTGGAGCGCTCGCCGTTGCGGATGACGTGGTAGCCCCCGGCGTTCGGGATCTCCTCCATCCGCCAGCCCATCCATTCGGCGTAGAAGCTCTGTGCCCGCTCGAGGTCGTTGGTGGTGAGGTCGTTCCAGGCGAGAGCGCCGTCGGCGTTGACGAGCTTCGCGCCGATGTTGTCGCGGGGCTCCCAGACGCAGAGCATCGCGCCGGTCGGGTCCTGCACGACCGCCATCCGGCCCGCGGTCATCACGTCGAACGGCGGCTGGACGATGGTGCCCCCGAGCTCCTCGGCGCGGCGCGCCGCGTCGTCCACCGACTCGACCGTGACGTAGTTGTTCCAGTGCGGCGGCTGCTCCTGGCTCTCGGAGAGGGCCGCGACGTCGCGGCCGTCCTTCGTCGCCATCGCGTACACCGTGCCGCCGGGCGTCGGGATGTCGCGGTACTCCCACCCGTGCAGCTCGGTGTAGAACCGCCTGGCGGCGTCGACGTCGGTGGTGGTGAGATCGGCCCAGGAGAACGTGCCGGGCCGGTAGCTCGTGCGCTCGCTCATGCGGGCGACGCTACCGACCCCTCCCTCCGCGCGACTTCCTCGCGCACGATCGGGGCGACCTCGGTCCCGAATCGCTCGATCGAGCGCAGGACGTCGGCGTGCTTCACCGCGCCCACGCTCATCTGCGCGAGGTAGCGCTGGTGGCCGAAGAGCTCGTGCTCGAACAGGATCTTCTCGGCGACCTCCTCGGGCTCGCCGGCGGCCAGGGCGCCGCGGGGCGAGCGCAGGTCTTCGTACCCCTTCTGGGTCATCGGCGGCCAGCCGCGCTCGCGGCCGATGCGGCTCATCATCGCCATGTAGTGCGGGGCGAACGCGCTGTCGTCGCCGACGAAGGCGTGGGTGTTGATGGCGACCGGGAGGGTCTTCGGGTCGTGGCCGGCGTCCTGCGCCGCCTGCCGGTAGAGCTCGATCAGCGGGACGAAGCGCTCGGGCGAGCCGCCGATGATCGCGACGGTCAGCGGGAGTCCGAGCGTCCCGGCGCGGACGACCGACTGCGGCGTGCCGCCGACGGCGATCCAGACGGGGAGCGGGTCCTGCACCGGGCGCGGCCAGATGCCGGCGTCGTGCAGCGGCGCGCGGTGGCGACCCGACCACGTGACGTGCACGTTGTCGCGGATCTTCAACAGGAGGTCGAGCTTCTCGGCGAAGAGGGTGTCGTAGTCGTCGAGGTCGTAGCCGAAGAGCGGGAACGACTCGGTGAACGAGCCGCGGCCGGCCATGATCTCCGCGCGGCCGCCGGAGATCAGGTCGACGGTGGCGAATTCCTGGAAGACGCGGACGGGGTCGTCGGAGCTGAGGACGGTGACCGCGCTGGTCAGGCGGATCGTGCTGGTGCGGGCGGCCGCGGCGGCGAGGGCGACGGCGGGCGCGGCGACGGCGAAGTCGCGGCGGTGGTGCTCGCCGATGCCGAAGACGTCGAGCCCGACCTGCTCGGCCAGCTCGACCTCCTCGAGCAGGTCGCGCATCCGCTGCTCGGGGCTCACGCTGCCGCTGACGTCCGCGAAGGTGGAGAGGCCGAGTTCCATGCCGTTCAGTCTAGCGCGATGATTGCGCGTGCAACGACCTGCGGGACGGTAGCGTCCGCGGCCGTGGGGTGGTCACACGTGCACGTCGACGACATCGAGCCCGCCGGGCCCAGCGGCGCGGTGCGGTTCGTGCGCCGGGAGCTCGGCGTGGAGGCCTTCGGGATCAACTGGTTCGCGCTGGGTCCGGATGTCGTGGGGCACGAGCACGACGAGGCGTCGAGCGGGCACGAGGAGGTCCTGGTCGTCGTCGCCGGCAGCGGGATCTGGCGGGTGGACGGCGAGGAGGTCCCGGTGCGGACTGGCAGCTTCCTGCGCGTCGACCCTGAGGCCCGGCGGGTGCCGGTCGCAGGTCCGGAGGGGATGACCTTCGTCGCGGTCGGAGCGCCGCGCGGCGCGTACGAGCCGCGCGGCCCGTTCTAGAGCCGCGCCGCCGTCCCCTCTAGCCCCGCGAACAGGCCGGCGAGGTCGAGCGGCTCGATCGCCACGCCCTCCGGGTGCACGCGGCCGGGCGGCTCGAGGGTCGCCTGCCGCGCGTATCCCTCCGGGCCCGGCTCCGTGCAGACCTCCAGTCGCTTGTGTTCCACGTCGACGACCCACATCTCGGACACGCCGGCGGCGGCGAAGAGCGGGGGCTTGATCGTGGTGTCCACCTTCAGCGAGGTCTGGGCGACCTCGATCACGAGCAGCGCGGTGGCGGGATGGCGCTCGACCTCGCCGCCCCGCTCGACGACGGCGAGATCGGGCTCGGGGAGCGAGGTCGGGTCGGGCACGACGAGCGGCAGCTGGACGCGGACGTCGTACCGCGCGTCGGCCGACAGCGGCGCGAGCCAGCGTCCGAGGCGCAACGTGATCCCCGCGTGCGGCGGGTGGTTCGCGCTCATCTTGGTGAGCACGCCGTGGAGCAGCTCCACGCGCTCCTCGTCGCCGATGATGCCGGCGGCAGCCATCGCCATGACCTCATCCGCGGTGAGGGGGCGGACGGCGCGGTCGCCGACGGCGAAGGCCATGGCTGAAAGCGTACCTGCGGCACCGCGCACGTCAGCGCACCAGCCGGACGGTCAGGCCGCCGGTCGCGGCGTCGCCGGCGCCGTTGAGGAGGCCGAGAATGCGCGCGACGTAGCCCCGCGTCTCGGGGTACGGCGGGATGCAGCCGCAGCGCTGCACGGCCCCCGGCCCGGCGTTGTACGCGGCGAGCGCGAGCGGGACGCTCCCGAACTGGCGCAGGAGGTCGTGCATCAGGTGTGCCTGGGCGTCGATCGCCTGCGCGGCGTCGAACGGGTTGTCGAGGCCGAGGGCCGCGGCGGTGCCCGGCGTGAACTGCGCGATCCCCTGCGCGCCCGCGGGACTGCGGGCGAACGGGTTGAAGTTCGACTCGGCGTAGAGCTGCGCGGCGAGGAGCGCCGCGCCGACGTTCCACCGCTGCGCCGCACGGCTGATCGGGGCCGCGAACTGCTGTGGGACGAAGCTCGGGATCCCGCTCTGACCGTCGGGCGGGCCGAAGCCGACGCTGCGCGTGCCGGCGCTCCGCGTGTAGCCGAAGTGCCACGGCTCCCAGGAGTACCTCTGCGTGAACCCGAAGCGCGTGGCGTTGCGGGCGAGCCAGCCGTACGCCGCGGGCGGGCCGAGATCGAGCTCGGTGCCGAGGCGGTGGAGCGACCTGCCCGGGGGCGCGACCCACTTCGGGTCGGGATGCTGCGCGAACAGCGCAGCCTGCTCCGCGTTCGAGCGGAACGCGCTGACCACGATCAGTGCGACGCCGTCGGCGCGGGCCGCGCGCTCCATGCGGTCGAAGGCCTGAGCGACGTCCGGGCGCATCGGCTTTCCCTGCCGCATCGCGAGCGGCCCGCGGTACCCGCCCTCGCCGCCGAGGCCGGCGACGGTCTCGGGCGGGGCCAGCTCCGCCTCGGCTCGCGCGTCGGAGGCGACGCTGCGGCCGTCGACGACGATCGGGTCGCGGACGGTGACGGCGATACGGACCGGTGCGAACGAGTCGCGGTCGGGGAAGTCGACGGCGATGTCGCGCATCCCGTTCCTCCGCGCGGTCTCGAGCGCCGCGTGCTCGCCCGCCTGCTTGTACGCGGCGACGGTGAGGTGCCGCGGGTTCGGCTCCCCGCCGACCACCGGCGGCTCGAACAGCCGGTCGTAGAGCGCGTGCATCTCGCGCGCGCCTGCGAGCGCGGCGAGGTCCGCGGCCCGCTGCTGTGCCGCACGCTCGTCCACGCCGCGCGCGAGCGCCGCCAGCACGAGGCCGCCGACGAGGATCGCGAGAAGCGCGCCGACCAGCAGCACCGACGCCTGGCCGACTTCGCCGCGACGCGGAGCGGCGATCATCGGTCTCGTCTCCCGAGCCCTTTGATCGCGGCGTCGAACGGCGCGCGAAGTGGCGGGACGAGCGCGGCTCCCGATGCGGCGAGCGCGCGGGCGGGCGGTGAGGCCGGCGGCAGCTCCACCACCGTCGCCTCGACGCCGAGCGCGACGAGGCCGGCGACGGTGAGGTCCGCGACCGCGTCGTCGCTGCCCGCGGGCAGCGCGACGAGCGCGGCGTCCTGCGCGTGGAGCAGGGCGTCGGCCGCCGCGTCGCGGGCGCCGGCCAGGACGACCGCCGTGGGGACCTCCGGCGCGGCGGCAGCCGCGCGGTCGGCCTCGCGCGCCGCCTCCTGCAGAGCGCCCGCGAGCCGGACCACGGTGAGGCGGCCGGTGGCCGTCGCGTCGTGGCCGCGTGCTGCGAGCGTCGCGGCGAGGCGGCGGGCGGGACCGGTCGCCGGCGCGCGGATCGGCCTGTCGGCGGCGCCCCAGATGGCGACGAGCGCGTGCGACGTCCGGCAGCGCGCGGCGAGCGCGAGGCCGGCGGCGCCCGCGGCCACCATCGCGTCGTCGGGGCGAGAGAGCATCGCGATGGACGGCGGCAGCGGCCGCCTGTCCACCCCGCTCGCCGGCGGCGCGACCGTGCGCAGATCCGGGCCGCCGCGTGCCGGCGCGACGAACGCGCTGCCGAGGCGATTGAAGAGACCGCTCATGGGCCCGCGTCCGCGGTCGCTGTCGCGTCGAGCCGCTCGGCCAGCGGCGGCACGAAGGCGACCGGCCGGACCTTCGCCGTCACGCGCCGCCCGTCGACCGAGACGTCCAGGCGGTCGCGGCTCCAGCCCGGGAGGGCGTCCCGCGCGGCCGCGCGGGGATCGCCGCCGCGAGCCAGAGCGATCGCGGCGGCCTCCGCAGCGTGGCCCGCGAGCTCCCGCGCCGCCCCCGCGGCGAGGACCTGGCCGAGCGCGAGCGCGACCGCGACGAGGAGAGGGACCATCGCGACGAGCTCGACCGAGGCCTGGCCGCGCGCGGACGTCAGTCGGGTGGGCGTGTGGCGCGGGGTGGGCATGCGGCGCGGGGTGGGCATGCGGCGCGGGGTGGGCGTGCGGCGCGTCACCGTTGCGGCTCGAATCTCGCTCGGCCGGTCGTGGTGAAGAGGAAGCCCCCTCCGACGACGGCCGGGATCGGGACCTCGACGCGGACCTCTCCGTCGTCCTCCTCGTTGACCTCCGCCGCGCGGCGGACGCGGGACGGGAGCACCTGGCGGGCGGCAGCCTCGGTGTCGCCTCCCACGGCCTCGGCCCGTGCCCCGGCGCGCGCGGCCGCGCCCGCGGCCCAGACGGTGTGGCCTGCGACGGCGACCTGCCAGACGCCGAGCGCGATCGTCGCGATGACCGGAAGCAGGACGACGAGCTCGACGGTCGCCTGGCCGCGCTCGCGGTGGTGGTCGTGGGGGTGGGGGAACACGCACGCGAGGTTCGCGTGGAAGGTGTCGCGTGTCTGTTCCGAGGTGTTGCGGAAGTGCGCGGAGGGCTACGCGTACTCGCGCCAGCGGCGGAAGGTCTCGATGAGCGCGTACGCCGCGCCCGCGAGGATGGCGAACCAGACCAGCGTTCCGGGCGCCGAGTCGAAGAACCGGTCGGCCGAGGCGCCGAGGAAGAGGATCGCCGCCAGGCCGCCGTAGAGCATCCCCCGGTGCTGCTCGCCCAGCGAGAAGATCGTCGTGCGGAAGTTCCGGTACACGTAGACCAGCGCGAGCCAGATCGCGACGGAGAACGCGACCGAGATCAACGCTCCGACGACGCCGGCGGCGGTCCCGCCGCCCGGGATGGCCCAGACCGCCGCGGCGATCAGGACGATGATGGCGATGTTCCGCGGGGCGGGACCCACGCGGAGAGCCTACGACAGGGCGCGCTCGAGGGGGCGCGGAGCGGCGCCGGCGGGCGGAGGCGGCGCGGCGGACGAAGGCGGCGCGAGGTCGGGCGGCGAAGCGGCGGCGGGCGGAGCCGCGGGCGCGAGGTCGG
Source organism: Solirubrobacteraceae bacterium (assembly GCA_036389155.1). Lineage (GTDB taxonomy): Bacteria > Actinomycetota > Thermoleophilia > Solirubrobacterales > Solirubrobacteraceae > CADCVT01. The sequence continues at coordinate 121,522 of DASVQN010000014.1, read as the reverse complement.
CGGGCGGAGCGGCGGCGGACGAAGCGGCGGCAGGCGGAGCCGCGGCGGCGGCGGCGTCGGACTCGATCGGCTCCGCCGCGAACCGGTACCCGACGCCGAAGTGCGTGTGGATGTACCTCCACCCCGGCGACGCCTTCTCGAGCTTCTGCCGCAGCTTGCGCACGAACACGTCGACGCTGCGGTCGCCGCGGGCCATTGCGTAGCCCCAGACGCGCTGGTAGATGTCCTCGCGCTCGAGCACCCGGCCCGAGGCGTCCGCGAGCAGCCGGATGAGCTCGAACTCGCGGCGGGTGAGCTCGAGCGACGTCTCGCCCACGTAGGCCTGGAAGTGATCGCCGCGGATCGCGAGCTCTCCGAACACGACGGGCGCCACCGCGGACGCGCTCACCGACGCCGCCGCCCGACGCCGCACGACAGCCTCCAGCCGCGCGATCAGCTCCTCCGGATGACACGGCTTCGTGACCCAGTCGTCCGCCCCTATCCGCAGCCCCTGCACGCGCTGGGCCACCGACGACTGCCCGGTGCACACGACGACGCCCAGCCCCGGCAGCGAGCTGCACAGCGACGACAGGTACTCCGCGGCCGTCGGCCCGAGGATCGCCAGGTTCACGACGACCGCGTTCACGCGCATGGCCACCAGGTCCGCGACCGGGACGGGCGAGGACAGCACGCGCAGATCCCAGCCGGCGCGCTCCATGCGCTTGCCGAGGACCTGGAGGAACCCGGAGTCGACGTCGATCACGGCGACCCGGAGAGACCGTTGCTCTGCCATCAGCGATGGAGGGTAGGGCCCGGCCCCGACGAGGAGTCCGAGAACTCCCGGAACAGGCCCGTCACGACGAACGCGACCTGCTCCCCGATGTCCACCGCGTTGTCGCCGATCCGCTCGAAGGCCCGCGCGACTAGCGTCATGTGCATCGCCCACTCGCGCGTCTCGTAGTCGTCCCCCGCCTCGAGCGCCAGCCGGAAGACCTCGCGCTGGAGCAGGTTCACGTCCCGGTCGCGAGACACGAGGTCCTCGGCCAGGGCGACGTCCCGCGAGGCGAGCGCAGCCCGGCACTGCACCACCTCCGAGCGGGCGAACTGGCCCATGCGCACCAGCACCTCGACGATCTCGTCGCGCCGCGGCGCATCGTGCCCGCTCAGCGGCAGCAGCTTCGCGATGTTCACGCACTGGTCCCCCATGCGCTCCACGTGCTTGACGATGTGCAGCAGCGCCGCGACCAGCCGCAGATCCTCCGCGACCGGCGCCTGCAGCGCCAGCATCGAGAGGATCCCCTGGTGGACCTCGAGGTAGCGACCGTCGATGCGATCGTCGCCGGCGATCACGGCCGAGGCGAGCGCGAGATCCTGGTGCATGAGCGCCTCGATCACGCGGTCGACCTGACCGACGACCATGTCGATCGCGCCCATGACGGAGACCTCGAGCTCGGCGAGGTCCTCCTGGTACTTGACCCGCATCAGCCGAACTTCCCCGTGACGTACTCCTTCGTGCGCGGGTCGGACGGGTTCGTGAAGATCGTCTCGGTGTCGGCGTACTCGACGAGTCGCCCGACGCGCCGCCCGCCGTCGAGGTCGACGTTGAAGAACGCCGTCCGGTTCGAGACGCGGGCCGCCTGCTGCATGTTGTGCGTGACGATCACGATCGAGTACTGCGAGACGAGCTCGAGCATGAGGTCCTCGATCGCCGCCGTCGAGATCGGATCGAGCGCCGACGCCGGCTCGTCCATGAGGATCACGTCGGGCTCGATGGCCAGGGCGCGCGCGATGCACAGCCGCTGCTGCTGGCCGCCGGACATCCCGAAGGCGTTGCTGCGCAGCCGGTCGCGCACCTCGTCCCACAGCGCGGCCTTGCGCAGCGAGCGCTCGACGATCTCGTCCATGTCGCCCTCCATCCCGAGCACGCGCGGACCGAACGCGACGTTGTCGTAGATCGACTTGGGGAACGGGTTGGGCTTCTGGAACACCATCCCGATCCGCTTGCGAACCTGCACCGGGTCGACGCCGGGGCCGTAGAGGTCGATGCCGTGGTAGCGCAGGCTGCCGCTGATCGACGCGCTCGGGATCAGGTCGGTCATCCGGTTCAGGCAGCGGATCAGCGTCGACTTGCCACAGCCCGACGGCCCGATGAACGCGGTGATCTCGTTCTTGTAGAGCTCGAACGACACGCCGGCGACCGCCGGCACGTCGCCGTAGCAGACCTGGACGTTGTCGAGCGAGAAGACGGCCTCCAGCGGCGTCTCGCGCGTCTCGACGTCGCGCGCGGCGATCACGCTCGAGGTCACCACTTGCCTTCGTACTTGTTGCGTAGCCATATCGCGACCCCGTTCATGAGCAGGAGCACTGCCATCAGGACGAGGATCCCCGCGGCCGCGAGCTCGGCGAAGCCCGTCCGCGACTCGGAGATCCAGAGGTAGATCTGCATGGGCACCGCGGTGAACGCGGAGTCCGGCCCGCTGGGCGCGAACGCCACGTAGCCGGCCGCGCCGATCACGATCAGCGGCGCGGTCTCGCCGATCGCGCGCGAGAGCGCGAGGATCACGCCGGTGGCGATCCCGGGCACCGAGGACGGCAGCACCTGGCGCCAGATCGTCTGCCACTGCGTCGCGCCCAGCGCCAGCGACCCCTCGCGGATCGAGGGCGGCACCGCGCGGATCGCCTCGCGCGCGGTGATGATCACCACGGGCAGGACGAGCAGGCCGAGCGTCAACGAGCCCGCCAGCACCACGGGCCCCAGCGAGAGCGGCCCGCGCACGATGAAGGCCAGGCCGAGGATCCCGTAGACGATCGACGGGACCGCCGCGAGGTTCTGGACGTTGATCTCGATCAGCCGGTTCCACCAGCGACGGGCGTCCGCGTACTCCTCGAGGTACACGGCCGTCGCGACGCCGACCGGCACGATGAACAGCACGCAGCCGCCCATCAGCCACACCGTTCCCATCAGCGCGGGATACAGCCCCGCGATCCTCGGGTCGAACGACGGCGCGCTCGTGAGGAAGTCCCAGCTGAGCGACGTCGTGCCGTCGATCGCGACGTCCGCGAGCAGCGTCACGAGCAGCGCGCCGCTCACGACGATGGTGCTCAGCAGGAGCCAGCGGAAGGCGCGGCCCTTGGTGCGCTCGCGGCGGCGCGGCGCGGGGATCGCGGCGGCCGCGCTCATTCGTACACCTGCCTCCAGCGCCGCACGAAGCGGATCGAGATCGCGTTCATGACGAGCGTGAGGAGGAACAGCGTCGTGCCGACCGCGAAGATCGTCTTGTAGCCGATCGACCCGGTCGCGACGTCGCCCTTCGTCGTCGCCGCGATGAACGTCGTCATCGTCTCGACGGACTCCCGCGGATCGGCGGTCAGGTTGGGGACCTGGCCGGCGGCGATCAGGACGATCATCGTCTCGCCGATCGCACGCGAGATGCCCAGCACGATCGACGCGACGATGCCCGACAGCGCCGCGGGGAAGACGACGCGCGAGGAGACCTGCAGCTTCGACGCGCCGAGCCCGAACGCCCCCTCGCGCAGCGACGCCGGCACGGCCGACATCGCGTCCTCCGAGATGGACGCGATGGTCGGCACGACCATGAAGCCCATGATCACCCCGGCGGCCAGCGCGTTGAAGATCTGGACGTCCGCCCCCAGGACGTCGCGCAGGACGTTCGGCGTGAAGAAGGTCAGCGCGAAGAAGCCGAAGACGATCGTCGGGACCCCGGCGAGCAGCTCGAGCACGGGCTTGACGGCGCGGCGGACGCGCGGCGTGGCGTACTCGGCCAGGTAGACGGCCGCGCCGAGCCCGAGCGGGATCGCCACGACCATGGCGACGGCCGTGATCAGCAGGGTCCCGGTGATCAGCGGCACGACGCCGAACTCCGGGTCGCTGAACAGCGGCGACCACTCCGTGCCGAAGAGGAAGTCCCCGACCGGGACCTCCCCGAAGAACTCCACCGTCCCCTCGACCAGCGAGACGACGATCCCGGTCGTGGTGACCACCGAGAGGATCGCGGCGAGGAAGAGCAGGCCCTTGACGGCCTGCTCCCCCCGGCGTGCACCGCCCGTGAGGACGAGGTCGTCCACTAGCCCTCGAGCTCCGCGAGCCTGGCCTGCGCGGCCTTGGCCTGCTGATCGGTCATCGGCACGATCTGCGCCGCCTCGGCGATCTGCGCCTGGTTGGCGAGGACGTAGTCGACGAACGCCTTGACCTCCGGCCGGGCGAACGCCTTGGCCGAGGGGTACATGAACAGCGGGCGCGAGAGCGGCTTGTAGGAGCCGTCCTGGATCGTCTCCGTGCTCGGCTTGACGCAGCCGTCGCCGCCGTCGACCCCGACCAGGTTCAGCTTGTCGGCGTTCTGCTCGTAGTAGGAGAAGCCGAAGTAGCCCAGGCCGTTGTCGTCGCCGGCGACGCCTTGGACGATCACGTTGTCGTCCTCGGACGGCTGGTAGTCCTTGCGCGTCTTCCCCTCTTCGCCGTTGACGACGCCGGTGAAGAAGTCGAACGTGCCGGAGTCGGTGCCGGGCCCGAAGAGACTGTACTCCTTGACCTCGTCGGTGGCCCAGATCTCCTTGAGCTGGTCGACGGTCAGGCAGTCGATCGACAGGCTCTTGTTCGTCACGACGGCGATCCCGTCGTTGGCGATCTGCAGCTCGGTGTAGTCGACGCCGGCCTTCTTGCAGACGGGCGCCTCCTCGTCCTCCTTGATCGGGCGCGAGGCGTCGGAGATGTCGGTCTCGCCGGCGCAGAACTTCTCGAAGCCGCCGCCGGTGCCGGAGGCGGCGACCGAGATCTTCACGCCGGGGTGCTCCTGCTGGAACTGCTCGGCCGCGGCCTGCGCGAAGGGGTAGACCGTGGACGAGCCGTCGATGCGGATGCTGCCGGAGAGGCTCCCGGCGCCGGAGGAGCCGCTGCTCTCGGACTCACCGCAGGCGGCGACGCCGAGCGCGAGGGCGCCGCAGATGGTGAGGATGATCGCTTTCGTGTGCATGGCCGGAATCTCGCGAGCGATGGCCGGCAGCCTGTTACGTGGCTGTGGCCAGGCTGTGAAGAGGTGGTGAACACGCGGGCGCGCACATGCCGGTCTTGCGACGAAGGCCTGCAAGTGCGAGGGTTGCGGATCGATGCGCCCCCGGACGTGGCTGCCTGTCCTGCTCGCCGGCCTCTGCACCGCCGTCCTCGGCGGCGGTGTCCTGACCGCGCATGCCGTGCTGCGCACGTTCGAGGTCACCCTGTCCAGCGGCCAGGTGGTCGTCCAGACCGTCGACGTTCCGCCCGAGACCGACCTGTGGGCGATCGACTTCCCCGACGTCGACGAGGCACAGATCATCGCGATCGCCGAGACGCAGAACCCGCCCGCCGAACCGGCTCCTGCGACCACACCTGACGCTGCAGCTCAGCCTGAGGGCTGGACGCCGAAGCCCGACGCGATCGACGAGGAGGAGCCGAGAGTCGCCGATCCCACCGAGGATCCGAAGGCCGAGCGGCCGAAGCGCCAGCCGACCACGGGCGAGGAGGACCGCACCGCCCACAAGCGTCACCGTGATGCCGACGTCGACGGTCGGGCGAAGGACGACAAGGCGAAGGACGCGGCGCCGGACCAGGGCGAGGACGGCCTCCCGACGGCCGCCAACCCGACCACGTCGATCGCGGCGCCCGGCCCCGCCCCCATCGGCGTCCCGAACTTCTTCATCGACAAGTTCCGGATCCCGCCCTTCCTCCTGTCGATCTACCAGGCGGCCGGCATCGAGTACGGGGTCCGGTGGGAGGTCCTGGCCGCGATCAACGAGATCGAGACCGACTACGGGCGCAACCTGAACGTCTCGAGCGCCGGGGCGGTCGGCTGGATGCAGTTCATGCCCTCGACGTGGAAGCGCTACGGGGTCGACGCCAACGGCGACAGCAAGCGCGATCCCTACAACCCGGTGGACGCCATCTTCTCGGCGGCCCGGTACCTGCGCGCCGCCGGCGCCGACAAGGACCTGGCCCGCGCGGTCTTCGCCTACAACCACGCCGACTGGTACGTCGACTCGGTCCTCATGCGCGCGCGGCTCATCGGCGGGCTGCCCACGGACCTCGTCGGCTCGCTGACCGGCCTCACGCAGGGCCGCTTCCCCGTCGCCGACCGCGCCCGCTACGCCGACGACGTCGACGCCCGCGCCGCCCAGCGCCGGGTCGCCAAGGGCCACAACGCGGCGGTGCCGATCGAGGCGAACGACGCCCGCCGCGACATCAAGATCTACGCCAAGCCGGGCGCGCGCGTCGTCGCGGTGCAGGACGGCAAGGTCGTCCGCCGCGGGCGCAACCCGAAGCTCGGGCTATTCGTGATGCTGCGCGACGCCTACGGCAACTCCTACACCTACGCGCACCTGGACTCGCTGACCAAGCGCCACCCGGTCCTGCGCGAGCAGCCGGCCACGGCGCCGGCGGGGATGTACGCCAACCCGCCGCGCGATCCCGCCCCCACCGCGCCCGCGAGCGCGGGCACGCAGCCGAAGAAGGCGGCAGCGAAGCGCCACGCCGCCTCGAAGAAGAAGCCCGCCGCCCCGGCCGAGCGCCGCCCGGTCAAGGAGCGCCTCTTTGCCAGCCCCGCCCGGCCCGGTGCGCTGCACCACGGGGGCGACCGCCAGATCGGCGCCCTGCCTGGCCAGACCGACCTCGAGCTGCTGGGCCTTCCGCGCGACCAGATCGAGATGAAGCGCCTGCGGCGCGGCTCGCGTGTCATCGGCGGCACGGTCCTCGGCCGGATCGGGCGCACCTCGGCCGAGCAGGCGCCCCACGTCGTCTTCTCGATCCGCCCGGCGGGCCGCGGCGCGCCGCGGATCGACCCCAAGCCGATCCTCGACGGCTGGAAGCTGCTCGAGTCCACCGCGATCTACCGCGCGCGCCGCAGCAACCCGTTCTTCGGCGCCGACGCGCGGACCCCGACCATCGGCCAGATCCTCCTGATGGGCAAGGGCGAGCTCGAGCGGCGCGTCCTCAGCAACCCGCGGATCGAGATCTACGGCTGCGGCCGGCGCGACGTCAAGGCCTCGACCATCGACCGCCGGGTGCTGGCGACGATGGAGTTCCTCGCGTCGAACGGGCTGCGGCCCACGGTCACGTCGCTGCACTGCGGCCACGGCTACTACACGGCGTCCGGCAACGTGTCCGAGCACACGACCGGGACGGCGATGGACATCGCCAAGGTCAACGGGATCCCGATCCTCGGCCACCAGGGCAAGGGCTCGATCGCGGACCTGACGATCCGGCGCCTGCTGACGCTCCAGGGGACGATGAAGCCGCACCAGATCATCTCGCTGATGACCTACGAGAACACGGACAACACGCTCGCCCTCGGCGACCACGACGACCACATCCACGTCGGCTTCCGGCCGAGGGGCGGGACGAAGGCGGGGCGCCAGCTGGCCGCCGTCCTCAAGCCCGGGCAGTGGATCAAGCTCATCGACCGGCTCGGGGAGATCGACAACCCGACCGTGAGCGCCGAGCCGAGCAAGGACGCCGTGACCGTCCTCCCGCCCGAGCACCGGGCGTCGCGTCACCACCGCGGCGAGTAGCCGCGCTCACCTGCATCCCAGCGCCGCCGGTCTAGTCTCCGCGTCATGAGCGTGCCGCTGTCGCCGCCGTTCATCTCCGACCTGCCGCTGACCTGCGACGCGCTCGCGTTCGCCGTCGCGCACCACCAAGGCCAGCGCCGGGACTCCGACGCGGCGCCGTTCGTCCTGCATCCACTCGAGGTCTCGGTACTGCTGCGCAACCGCGGCTACGACGACGAGGTCGTCGCCGCCGGGCTCCTCCACGACCTCATCGAGGACACCGATGCGACGGCCGCGCAGATCGAGGAGCGCTTCGGGCCACGGGTCGCCGGGCTCGTGACGGCGCTGAGCGACGACGAGTCGATCGAGGACTACGGCGAGCGGAAGGCGGCGCTGCGCGAGCAGGTCGAGCGAGCGGGAGCGGAGGCGGCCGCGATCTTCGCCGCGGACAAGGTGGCGAAGGCCCGCGAGCTGCGCGCAACGCTGACCCGCCACCCCGAGACGCTCGGCGACGAGGCGATCCAGCGGCGCCTCGAGCACTACGAGGCAAGCCTGGAGATGCTCGACCGGGCGCTGCCCGACAACCCGCTCGGCCGGCAGCTACGGTTCGAGCTCTGGGCCCTCAGGACGCTGCCTCCGCCGATGGAGCAGCTGGCGAGCGACGCCGGCTGAGCTACGCGCGGCGAGGCCGCGGAGGCCGCGGTGACGACGAGCCGCCGCGACCCTCGCCGATACCGATGCCGGTCGAGGGGGGCTTGATCTCGGTCGGCGGCTTAGGGCGCGGAGCCATGCGATCAGTCTACCGCCAGGCCGGTCAGCCACGACAGCGTCTGGGCGACCATCAAGAACGCCAGCGCCGCCGAGACTCGCGACATCCACTTGACCCCGGGTCGCGTTCTCCGCGCGCAGCGCCTGGTATCCGAAGCCCGCACCGGCGAGCCAGCCCAGTGTTCCAGCTTCGGCCTCCTCCGCGGCTTGGTCGTAGAGCTCGGCGTAGAGCTCGGGCGCGTCGACCGCGAACTTCAGCTCCCACGGCGCGAGTAGGACCGCAGCGGCGACCAGTCCCAGCACCAGCGCCGCCAGCGCGATCCATGCCCAGCCTGTGAGACCGGTCTCCCGGATGGTTGTCGCGCCAAGGAACGACGCGACCAACGCGTGCGCCGCGAGGAGGGTGCCAGTGCGCTGTCGGATCCCCGACACGAGCTTCTCCTGATCGTCGAGCGCGGCACGTCCGGCCTCGTATGTGATCTCTTCGAGCGTCTTCACCGGTGAACTGCTCAGCAAAGAAAACACCTCCGCCGGACAGCTCCGGTGACGCGGGATCGCGGGCCGCTACGGACCTCAAGCGCGCGTCGCGACGACGAGGCGCCGATCACTCCGCTGCTCCCCGGCCCCGGGCGCGATCGTCACGTCCACGAAGCCCGCCGTCGCGAGCCCTTCGCGCAGCTCGGCCTCCGTCCACGGGCGCATGACGAGGTCGTGCGCGGCGACCCGGCCTCGGCCCTCGTGGCGCTCGTGGATGCGGACGACGCCGGCGGCCTCGTCCCATGCGCCCTCGGACGTGAAGGTGACGCCGTCGGCTTCGCGGCGCAGCGATCGACCGCCCTCGTACCGCGCGGCGGTGGCGTCGCGGTCGCGGACGTCGAGGACGAGGACGCCGCCCGGGCGCAGCGCGGCGCAGAGCGCGCGCAGGGCGGCGTCGCGCTGCTCGCCGGTGACCAGGTCGTTCAGCACCCCGCGGCACGCCGCGACGTCGACCGCGAAGGGCAGCGGGTCGCCCAGCGCACCGGCGACGAACGGGGCGGAAGGCAGCCGCGCCCGCGCCTGGCGTAGCAGCTCCGCGACGGGCTCGAGGAGGACGAGCTCGTGCCCGCGCGCGGCAAGGGCCGCGGCGTGGCGGCCGGTGCCGCAGCCGGCGTCGAGGATCCGCGCCGGAGGGCCGGCGTGGCGCGCGCGCAGTGCGCCCTCGACGGCGTCCACCCAGGGCTCGACGGGATTGGCGACGAGCAGGTCGTAGGCCCAGCCGAACTCTGAGTAGAACGGGCGTCCAGTGGCCATCGGCCGAAGTCTCGCGCGGCAGGTCAAGGCGTGCCGGAGGCTGCCGAACACAGCGGAGGAGTCATGGCTTCCGGCTCCCCCGAGCACGGGCCCGACAAGGCCCCCGCAACCGGCGATCGCGCGCCGGCCGGTCGTCTGCGCCTTGCCGCAGGCCTCGCCGGCGCCGGCGTGCTCGCGATCGGGTTCGGCGCGGGCATCGTCCAGTCCGCCGCGCAGGACGCCGCTCCGGAGAACCCAGGCGAGGGTGCCGTAGGCGCCGGCGAGCCCGTCGTCGCCCCTGCCGCGCAGACCACGGCCGAGTCGCCGGCGGTCACCGAGACGCAGACCTCGACCGCGCCCGCCCAGGTCTCCTCCACGGGAACGCCGCCGGCCGCCGAGCAGCGCGCTCCCGCGGCCACCGCCGCACCGGCCGAGCACGCGGCACCCGCTCCCGACCCCGCGCCCGCCGAGCAGCAGCCCGCCGCCCAGGCGCCCGCGACCGCCGAGCAGGCGCCGGTGCAGCCGAAGCCCGAGGAGTCCTCGGACGAGGCCGCCGTCGCCGCCAACGACGCGGCCGACACGCCGGGCGAGGACGCCGCCGAAGCCGACGAGACCTGCGACACCGACGAGGCCGCCGACATCCGGGCCGCGCTGGAGGGCACCGCCGCCGCGGAGGCCCCCGTCAAGGACGAGGACGGCGAGGAGTGCCCGACGGAGGACGCCAAGCACAAGCCGAAGCCCCGCAGGCGCCACGCCTCCTACAAGCCGCACCCGGCGCCGGACAAGCCCAAGGGCCACGTCAAGCGCGTCGTCCGAGCGCCCGCGCAGGCGCCGATCCGGTCGGAGAACGGCGTCCCGACGATCGCCAACCCGACGACGTCGATCGTCATGCCCGGCCCCGCCGCCATCGGCGTGCCGAACTTCTTCATCGACAAGTTCCGCATCCCGCCGTTCCTGCTCTCGATCTACCAGGCCGCCGGCATCGAGTACGGCGTGCGCTGGGAGGTCCTCGCGGCGATCAACGAGATCGAGACCGACTACGGCCGCAACCTGAACGTGTCGTCCGCCGGCGCACTGGGCTGGATGCAGTTCATGCCCTCGACGTGGAAGCAGTACGGCGTCGACGCCAACGGCGACCGCAAGAAGGACCCCTACAACCCGGTCGACGCGATCTTCGCCGCCGCGAAGTACCTCAAGGCCGCGGGCGGCGAGCACGACCTGCGCCGCGCGATCTTCGCCTACAACCACGCCGACTGGTACGTCGACTCGGTCCTCATGCGCGCCCGCCTCGTCGGCGGCCTGCCGCCCGACCTCGTCGGCTCGCTCACCGGCCTCACCCAGGGCCGCTTCCCGCTCGACGGCAAGGCGCGCTACGCGGACGACCTCTCCGAGCGCGAGGCCCACAGGAAGATCTCCGCCGGCGAGAACGCGGCGGTCCCGGTCAACAGCGACAGCACGCGCCGCGGGATCCTCCTCTTCGCCGAGCCCGGCACCGCCGCGGTCGCCACGCACGACGGCAAGGTCGTCGCCCGCGGGACCGACGCGCGCCTCGGCCGCTACGTCCGCGTCCGCGACGCCTACGGCAACACGTACACCTACGCGCGCCTCGCCGGGCTCGAGGCGTCCTACCCCGTCGCCAAGCACGACGCCAAGCCGCAGCGGGAGCAGGTCGTCGAGCCGCGCGGCCGCACGGACGCGACGCCCGCCGTCGAGCCGCGCGCCGGCGCCTCCAGCCGCGCCGGCGGCAAGGAGCGCCTCTTCGCCAGCCCGCGCCGCCCGCACGCCCTGAAGGCCGGCGGCGCCAAGCAGGTCGGCGCGCCCGTTCCCGTCGGTCGCGACGCGTACGTCAAGGAGCTGCTCCACCTCGACGCCGACCAGGTCACCTGGAAGCGCCTCAAGCCCGGCGCCTCCGTCGTCGCGGGCACCGTCCTCGGCCACGTCGGCCGAACGCACTCCACGCGCGCGCCCCACATGCTCTTCGAGATCCGCCCCGCCGGCCGTGGCGCGCCCCGGATCGACCCCAAGCCGATCCTCGACGGCTGGCACCTGCTCGAGTCGACCGCCGTCTACCGAGCCAAGGGCCGCAACCCGTTCTTCGGGGAGGACGCGAAGGCGCCGAGCATCGGCCAGATCCTGCTCATGAGCAAGGAGTCGCTGCAGCGGCGCGTCCTCGCCGACCCGCACGTCGACATCTACCCCTGCGGCCGCGAGGACGTCCGCTCGGGCGCCGTCGACCGCCGCGTCCTCGCGCTGCTCGAGTTCCTCGCCGCCAACGGCCTGCGCCCCGGCATCTCGAGCCTGAGCTGCGGCCACGGCTACTACACGTCCTCGGGCAACGTCTCCGAGCACACGACGGGCACCGCCGTCGACATCGCCAGCGTGAACGGGATCCCGATCGTCGGCCACCAGGGCGCCGGCTCGATCACCGACGTGACGATCCGCCGCATCCTCACGCTCCAGGGCGCGATGGAGCCCCACCAGATCATCAGCCTGATGACGTACCCCGGCCGCTCGAACACGCTGGCCATGGGCGACCACAACGACCACATCCACGTCGGCTACCGCCCCGTCGGCGACGACCCGCGCACGGGGAAGGCCGGCAAGTTCGCCGGCGCGATCCTCAAGCCCGGCCAGTGGCGCAAGGTCATCGAGCGCCTGGGCGAGATCGAGAACCCGGTCGTCCGGACGACGCCGTCGAAGGCGTCGATCAAGGTCACGCCGAAGCGCCACGGCAACGCCGGCCGGCGCGCGGCCCGCGACTAGTCGGGCACACTGCGGCGGGTGCGCCGCGCCGCAGTCCTCGTACTGCTGCTCCTCCTCGCCGGCTGCGGCGACAAGGGCGAGAAGCTCGACCAGCGCAGCCGCGCGGTCGGACGGACGCTGCACCACCGCGTGATCGTCCCGGACGACGCGGGCGACCACCCGCCCCTGCTCGTCCTCCTGCACGGCCGCGGCGGCGGGCCGGAGGGGATGGTCAGCAAGGCATTGAAGGACGCGCTGAAGGACGCGGGCGACCGGGCGCCGATCGTGCTCCTGCCCGACGGCGGCGACCACTCGTACTGGCACAACCGGCGCGGCGGCAGGTGGGCGCGGATGGTGATGCGCGAGGCGATCCCCGAGGCGATCCGCCGCTACCACGCCGACCCGGAGCGCGTGGCGATCGGCGGCATCTCGATGGGTGGCTTCGGCGCGCTGCACCTCGCGGCCGCGTTCCCGGATCGCTTCTGCGCCGTCGGCGCGCACTCCCCGGCGATCTTCCCCGACGCCGGCTCGTCGGCCGCGGGCGCGTTCGACGACGCCGAGGACTTCGACCGCCACGACCTGCTGCGGCGGGCCGCGGACATCCCGCGCGGCGCGTGGGTCGACGTCGGCGACCGCGACCCGTTCGCGCCCGCGGTGCGAGAGCTGGTGGCGGGGATGCGCTCGCCGCGCTTCCACCCGTGGAAGGGCGGCCACGACGGGGACTACTGGAACGCTCACACCGACGAGTACATCCGCTTCTACGCACGGTCACTCGCGCGGTGTGGGAAGGCGTAGGGTGCCAGGCATGGTGAAGAGCCTGGTGCTCGCCACGGTGGCCGTCGCGGCAGGCGCCCCGCTCGCGGCGGGCGTCGCCTCCGGCCCGCAGGCCCACAGCGCGAGGCTCCGGGACTTCCCGACCTTCCTCTTCGGCACGTTCGCCGACGAGCACTTGCGCGGGAGCATCGCCGTGGTGCAGCGCAGCGCCACGCCGAAGGCGACGGTCTTCGTCTCGGTGCACGGGCTCGCCCCGTCGAGCTCCTACCACGGGACGCTGACCGCCGCGGGGTGCGGTGGCAGTGCGAAGCCGCTGCTCGACCTCTTCGGCATCGTGAACACCGGGGGCGGGGAAGACGACTTCTTCGCGCAGAAGACCGGGCGGCTGAAGGCGCGCCTCGCGCGCGGCAAGACCTTCCACCTGTTCAAGGGCGACGCGCAGATCGCCTGCGCGCGCGCGAACCGCGTGCGCTAGCGCGCGACCCGCTCGGCCTCGCGTTCGCGCAGCTCGATCCGGCGGATCTTGCCGGTCAGCGTCTTGGGCAGGTCGTCGACGAACTCGATGCGGCGCGGGTACGCGTAGGCCGACAGCCGGCCGCGCACGAAGCGCTTGATGTCCTCCGCCGTCTCCTCCGTCGGCTCGTGGCCGTCGGCGACCACGACGAACGCCTTGACGACGTGGCCGCGCACCTCGTCCGGCGAGGCGACGGCCGCCGCCTCGCGCACCGCGGGGTGCTCGAGGCACGCGGACTCGACCTCGAACGGGCCGATGCGGTAGCCCGCCGCGATGATCACGTCGTCGGCGCGCCCGGCGTACCAGACGTAGCCGTCCTCGTCCATGACCGCGGCGTCCTTGGTGTGGAACCACTCGCCGCCGAACGTCTCCTGCGTCGCCTCGGGCTGGCGCCAGTAGCCGAGCGGGTAGTGCGGGTTCGACCGCGCGCGCAGGCAGATCTCGCCCCGCTCGCCCTGCGGCACCGGGTTCTCGTCCTCGTCGAGGATCTGCACGTCCCAGCCGGGCACCGGGCGGCCCATCGACCCCTCGCGGACCTCCATCCACGGGAAGTTGCCGCACAGCGGATAGCTCTCGGTCAGGCCGTAGTAGTCCAGGACGGTCAGGCCGTACTGGTCGCGGAACCAGCGGATCGCCTCGGGGTTCAGCGGCTCGCCCGCGCTGCACACGCGACGGAACTTCTGCGGATACCGCGTGCCCGCGTCCTCGATCGCCATCATCGCGCGCATCGCCGTCGGCGTCGTGAAGACGTTCGTGACCTCGTGGCGGCTGAGGAAGTCGAGCTGCTTGTGCGGGTCGAAGCCGCCCTCGCGCTGGTAGACGACCTGCACCGCGCCGAGGCGCCACGGCCCGAGCAGCGGTGCGATCCCCGCGGCCCACGCCCACTCCCCCATGCCGTGGAAGCGCTCGCCGTCCTGCACCTCGTGGCAGTAGACGAACTCCTCGTGCGCGAGGACGTAGCGGTGCGCGTGGACGATGCCCTTGGCAAGGCCGGTGGTGCCCGACGTGTAGTAGAGCTGCGCGGGGTCGTCGGCCGCCGTGTCGAGCGTGTCGTGCTCGGTGGGATGGCCGTCGAGGAGGCCGTCGTCGAGGACGAGGACGTTCGGGTGCTCGCCGAACCGCGGCGCGTTCGCCTTGTCGGTCACGAGGACCTTCGCGCCGCTGTCGGTCAGCCGGTGGCGGATGCCGTCGTCGCCGTACAGGACGGACATCGAGAGCAGGAGCGCGCCGAGCTTCCACGTGCCGAAGAAGATCGCGGCCGTCTCGGGCGTCGGCGGCAGCACGACGGCGACGCGGTCGCCCCGCTCGACGCCGGCCGCCGCGAGCGCGTGCGCGGCCTGCCCTGACAGGTCCTGGATCTCGCCCCAGTCGACGTCGCGCCGCGCGCCGTCGTGGCGCTCCCAGATCATCGCGAGCTTGTCGCGCGGGTGCTTGTCGCAGACGTCGGCGGCGATGTTGTAGCGCTCGGGCACGCGCCACTCGTGCTGCGCGCAGAGCTCCTCGTACGTCGGCATGGGCGCAGTGTCCCACGCTAGGAGCCGATCTTCGCCGCGTGCTCCTCCCACGCCGCGTAGGCCGCCTCGACCGCCCGCTTGGCCGCCGTGTGCTTCGCCTCGCTCTTCGCGGACTCGTACTTCGTCGCCCAGGCCGCGGGGTCCGCGAGCTCCTCCTCGACGCTGCGCAGCGCCGCCTCGGCCTCTTCGACCGCCTTCTGCAGCTCCTCCTCGCGGCGCAGGGCGCCCTTCGAAGGGCCGGCGGGCCGGGGCTTGTCGCGCCTGGTGGGCTTGGGAGCGGCGCCGTTGGTCCTGGGGCGCGGCTTGACGTCGGCCGGGGGGCCCGCATCGACGTCCTCGCCCGCCGCGCGGCGCTCCTCGCGCACGCGGACGAACTCCGCCCAGCCGCCCTCGTACGAGCGCAGGCGGCCGCCCTCGATGGCGATCGTCCGCCGGCCGACGGCGTCGAGGAGCGCGCGGTCGTGGGAGACGAGGATGAGCGCGCCGTCGAAGGCGAGCAGCGCGTCCTCGAGCGCCTCGCGGCTCTCGATGTCGAGGTGGTTCGTCGGCTCGTCGAGGATCAGCACGTTCGCGCCGCTGGAGACGAGGATCGCGAGCGACAGGCGCCGGCGCTCGCCGCCGCTCAGCCCGGCCAGCGGCTTCTCGGCCTCCTCGCCGCTGAACAGGAAGCGCCCGAGCAGCGCGCGCGCCTTGTTCGGGGTGAGCCCGGTGTGGCGCGAGCACGCCTCGAGCACGCTGCCGGTCTCCCCCAGCTCCTCGGCGTGCTGTGACAGGTACCCGAGCTTCACGTTGTGGCCGGTGCGCAGGCGTCCCCCGTCCAGCGGCCGCTCGCCGCTCAGCGCGCGCACCAAGGTCGTCTTCCCGACGCCGTTCGGCCCGACGAGGGAGACGTGCTCGCCGCGCTCGAGCCACAGCTGCGCGTCGTGCAGCAGCACGCGGCCCGGCACCTCGATGCGGCCGTCCTCGAGCTCGAAGACGACGCGGCCGGAGCGCTCGGCCTTGCCGAACGACAGCGCCATCTCCCGCTGGTCGCGGGGGTCGCGCTCGATCTTCTCGATCTTGTCGAGCTTCTTGACGCGCGACTGCGCCTGGCGTGCCTTCGTCGCCTTGTAGCGGAAGCGCTCGATGAAGCGCTCCATCCGCTCGATCTCCGCCTGCTGCTTCTCGATGGCGCGGCCGAGGGCGAGCTCGCGCGCCGCGGCCTCGCGCCGCCACGCCGCCCACGTGCCCGGGAAGAAGCGCGAGCGGCCGGCCTCGATCTCCAGCACCGACGTGCCGACGGCCTCGAGGAACCAGCGGTCGTGCGCGACCATCACGATCGCCGCGTCGAGCTGCTGCAGCTCGCCCTCCAGCCACTCGAGCGACGTGATGTCGAGGTGGTTGGTCGGCTCGTCGAGCAGGAGGAGGTCCGGCTGGGCGGCGAGCGCGCGGGCCAGCGACGCGCGCGTGAGCTGCCCGCCGGAGAACGTCTTGAGGTGGCGGTCGAAGTCGGCGTCGCGGAAGCCGAGGTTGTGCAGGACGGACGTCGCGCGGTCGCGCCACGTGTACCCGCCGCGGTGCTCGAACTCGGACTGGCGCCGGGCGTAGCGGTCGTAGAGGGCCGCGTCGGTCGCGCCCGCGGCCATCTCGTGCTCCATCCGCGCGAGGTCGACCTCCATCGCGACCATGTCCTGCGAGCCCGAGACGACGTAGTCGCGCAGCGAGACGTCGCGCTCGCGCGGCGGGCGCTGGTCGTGCAGCGTGACGCGCGCGCCCTTCTGGAGGATGACCTCGCCGCCGTCGACCGAGGTCTCGCCCGACAGCATCCGCAGCAGCGTCGTCTTCCCGGCGCCGTTGCGCCCGGCGATGGTCATGCGGTCGCGGCGCTCGAGCTTGAACGAGACGCCGCGGAGCAACGGGCTGCCCGCCATGTCCTTGGCCAGGTCGGATGCGATGAGAACCGCCACGACCACTAGCGTAGGCCGCATGTCCCGCACGCTCCTCGCCGTCCTCGCCGTCCTCGTCCTCGCCGCCCCCGCCGACGCCGCGGTGACGCGCATCGGCGGCGTGGACGCCGCCGGCCCGGCGAAGTACGACTTCAGCTACGTCACGAAGATCGGGCCCTCGAGCGCGAAGACGGTGCTCGTCCTCGAGCCCGGCTACAGCGGCGGCGCGGGCGATTTCACGTTCGTCGGGCGCGACCTCGTCAAGCGGGTCCCGGGGCTGCAGGTGTGGGCGGTCGACCGCCGTTCGCAGGTCCTCGAGGACACGTCGATGCTGGAGAAGGGCCTGCGCGGCGACGCGACGCTGCAGCAGGTCCGCGACTACTACCTGGGCTGGATCACCGACCCGTCGGTCTCGCCGCACTTCACGCCGCCGGACCCGAAGTCGCTCGGGTTCGCGGGCGACTGGGGGCTGCCGACGCACATCGGCGACCTGCGCAAGGTCATCCTCGCGGCCAGGCGCGGCGGCCGGCGGGTCATCCTCGGCGGGCACTCGCTCGGCGCTTCGATGACGGCGATCTACGGGACGTGGGACTTCAAGGGCCGTCGCGGCTACGACGACGTCGACGGGTTGATGCTGATCGACGGCGGCGCGCTGGGGACGTTCGACGACGAGGACACCGTCGCCGCCGTGCGCAAGCGCATCCGCGAGCTGCGCGACCAGCCGTTCGCGGACGTCGTCGGGCTGGGCCTGCCGTGGGCGCAGGGCGTGTTCGCCGGGATCGGCGGCCTGTTCGCGGTCAAGGCACCGACGGAGCGCTCGCCGTTCGTCGACGACCCGCTCCTGCCCAAGATGTTCAAGCCGGACCTCCAGGTGACCAACCGCGCGCTGCTCGGCTACGCGTTCGACCAGTCGACGAGCCCGAGGGAGCTGGGGCTGATCCACCTGCGCGCGGGTGCGCTGGCCGCGGCCGGGGATCCGCGCGACTGGGCGAGCGGCGAGGTCTCGCCGATCGACCGCGTGTCGGACTTCTGGGCCGCGCAGCCGGTGAACGGCGTGGAGTGGTACTTCCCGCAGCGACTGTCGATCGACGTCGACGGGGCGAACGAGCTGCAGCGCAACGCCGTCGCGCGCTACCTGAAGCTGCGCCCGTGGCACCTGCGGGACGTCGACGTCCCCCTCTACGCGTTCCAGACCGACCTGACGGAGGGGCGGGTGCTGCGCGGCGCGCGCCGCTACATCCAGCGCTCGAAGGTGCCGCGCCGCGAGTCGGTCCTCGTGGATCGCGCGTCCACGACCTCGCACCTCGACCCGCTCACCGCGGCACCGGCGACGAACGACTTCCTGAAGACCGCCGTGCCGTGGCTGAAGGCGACGATGAAGCGGCGCCGCTAGCCGGCCTCGGCCGCCGCCACGGTGTCGAACAGCGCGACGGCGTCCGGCACGCCGGTGAGGCGCAGGGCCAGGAGCGTCGGGGCGTCCGGCGGCACGACGAGGCGCAGCACGAGCGCGCGCGACGTGAGCCGCTCGCGCAGCTCGTAGATCGTGTGGATCGCGGCGCTGTCGAGGTACGTGACGGCGCTCAGGTCGACGATGAGCCCCGCCGAGTCGTTCGTCAGGCGCCCCGACATCGTCCGGCCGAGGTCGTCGGCGTTCGACATGTCGATCTCGCCGGCGATCTCCGCGACGACGAAGGCTCCGGAGTCCCGCAGCTGGAGGCGTGCGAGCTGCGCGTTCATCCGCGCAGCCTACGCCGCATCGCGATCTCGCTCCCGTTGTCGCCTCGCCGGACGTCGACCTCGTCCATCGTCGCCTCCATCAGCGCCAGCCCGCGCCCGCGGTGCTGTCCGCGGGGCTCCCTCCAGCCGCCATGATCGCGCACGTGGACCGAGATCGTCGTGTCGTCGAGCGTCGCCTCGAGGTCGAAGGACGCCGGACCGGGCGGATACGCGTGCTCGATCGCGTTCGCGCATGCCTCGCCCACCGCGATCATGATCGCGTGCACGTCCTCCGTTCCCGCGCCGCGTGCCCGCAGCCAGCGACCGAGCGACAGCCGGACGCGGCCGAGGACGTCGGGCTCCGCAGGCAGCCGCAGCCGGAGCGCGTTCGGGATCGCCAGCCGGCGCACGACGACGACGGCGACGTCGTCCTCCGACGCGCGCGAGGGGACGAGCGCGTCGAGCAGGTGGTCGCACAGCGGGTCGGGCGCAGTGTCGGGGGCGTCGGCCGCCGCCGCGCGGAGCATCTCCAGCCGCTCGGTGAGCGGGGCGTCGCGCGTCTCGATCAGCCCGTCGGTGTAGAGCGCGAGCGCGTCGCCCGGCTCGAGCCTCGCCGGCGTCTCGCGGAACTGCGCGAACGGCAGCGCGCCCAGCGGCGGACCGCGGTGCGTCTCGAGCAGCCGCGCCTCGCCCGACGCAGTCACGATGACGCCCGGCGGATGCCCAGCGCACGCGATCGTCATGTCGCCGGTCTCGGGGTTGAGGACGCCGTAGGCCACGGTCGCCATCGCGCGCCCGCGGATCGTCTGGAGGAGAGCGTCGAGCAGCCGCAGCGCCTCGCCCGGCGGGTGGTCCTCGAGCGCGTATGCGCGCAGCGCGGTGCGCAGCTGGCCCATCGTGGCGGCCGCGCGCACGCCGTGGCCGGCCACGTCGCCGATCGCGATCCCCACGCGGCCTCCGCTCAGCTCGAGCACGTCGTACCAGTCGCCGCCGACCTCGTCCCGGGCGGGCAGGTAGCGTGCCGCGACGTCCGTCTCGGCGATGTCCGGGAGCAGGTCCGGCAGGAGGCTGCGCTGCAGCGCGACGGCGGAGCGGTGCTCGCGGTCGAGCGCGTCGAAGAGGCGCGCGTGCTCGATCGCCGGCGCCGCGCGGTTGCCGGCCAGCTGGAGGATCGCCGCATCGGCGGTGGAGAAGATGCGCGGCACGCGCGAGCCGACGTGCAACACGCCGACGACCCGGCCCTCCATGACGAGCGGGACGCCCAGCAACGACCGGATCCCCACCTCGCGCAGGATCGGGTTCAGCACGTCCGCGTGGTCGACGTCCGGGATGGTGATCGCCGAGCGCTCGGCCGCGATGCGCCCGGCGAACCCGCGCCCGACGGGGATCCGCACGCCGCGCTCGACCTCCTCCTCGATCCCTCGCGCGGCGCGCGCCACGAGCTCGTTCGTCTCCGGGTCGAGGAGAAGGATCGCCGTCGTGTCGACGTCGAGGATCTCGCGGATGCGGTCGAGCAGCTCGTCGAGCAGGCGCTGGAGCGGAAGCTCGGAGAGCGCAGGGTCGCTCAGCCGGTAGACCGCACGCAGCTGGTCCCCCGGCGCAGCGAGGGAGGGAAGGCCGGCCGCGCCCAGGAGGACGTGACCTGTGCCCGGAGGGCGGGTGCCTGCCACAGCGGGCGGACTGTAGCGGCGGGCGCGGTCAGCGCTGGACTTCGCTCAGCCCGCCCCAGTACTGCCTGGACAGCCAGCGGTCGAGCCGCCACGAGCCCATCGCGATCGCGCAGAGCACGATCACGTACCCGGCCAGGCCGTCGACGCGACCGGCGATGAACAGCAGCCAGCAGAAGGCGGCGAACCAGGCGAACGGGCGCCACGGGACCTTCGGGAGCGGGCGGCCGCGGCGCGGCGCAGGCGCGCTGTCGGGCTCCTCAGGCTGCGGGTCGTGGATGAGCAGCAGCACCGCGTCGCACGGTAGCGGAGGCCCGGCGCTACCCCGCGCAGCTCTTGCGGCGCGCCTTCGGCGGGAACGGCAGGTCGGCGGCGATCGCCGTCTCGACGTAGTCGTTCTCCAGCTCGTCGCCGCTGTCGGGCGCGAGCTTGGCCGCGGTGGCGCGCAGCTCGGCGCGCGGGGCGTCGGGCGTGACCCACGGGGCGATGGCGAGGAACTCGCGCTGGCGGCTCGGGTTGCCGACGTAGGTGCACGTGCGCCTGCCGCGCAGGCCGCGCTGCGTGATCGCGGTCTGGCCGTCGAACGGCAGGTCGGCGAGGTTGCCGACCATGTGCGGCGTGACGTTGTAGGCGAAGCCGACCGTCGGGTCGGCGGCCGCGCGCCATGTCGAGGTCAGCCACTCCTCCGGCTGCCAGACGCCGCTGCCGGCGTCGGTGGCCCAGCGGCCCGGGTTGGCCTCGTCCTGCATGACCAGGTTCGTGCCGAGCCGGTCGAGGCAGCGCATGTACCAGCGCGCGGTGTCGCTGCACGGGTCGGTCCCCGCGGGCGGCACGTCGCCGTAGACGAACGCGGGCAGCGAGGTCGCGAAGCCCATGCGCGCCTGCGTGCCCGGGATGTGGAAGGGCCGGAGGTTCTCGATCGCGTCCGGGCCGGTGGAGGGGCCGGCGTCGAGGTCGATCTGCTCCTCGATCGCCGTCAGCGGGACCTTCTTGTTCGACGCGACGAGGTTGCGCAGCGGCCTCGGTCCGTCGGTGCGCACCGGCCGCGGGCCCCACAGGAAGGCCTCGTTGTAGACGCTGTCGTCGGTGGCGA
This sequence comes from Solirubrobacteraceae bacterium, assembly GCA_036389155.1. Lineage (GTDB taxonomy): Bacteria > Actinomycetota > Thermoleophilia > Solirubrobacterales > Solirubrobacteraceae > CADCVT01. Next base: position 100,025 of record DASVQN010000014.1, on the reverse strand, counting down.
CGAAGACGGACGACGGCGGCTCGGGCAGGTCGGGGTCGGCGAGCGTCGCGATCTCGGTCGGGTCGGTGCTCTCGCGGAAGGGCGCCTGGTTGTTGGAGCCGAGGATGTACACGCCGTAGCGGCGCGCCATGTCGCTGAAGACCTGCATCCAGCCGCGGGCGAAGGTGTCGGTGGCGGCGACGAAGGCGCCGGCGACCGGGCTCATCTGCGGGAAGCGCTTGCGGTAGAGCGCGAGCTCCTTGCCGTAGCCGCCGCTGACGGCGCCGAGGGCGGCCAGCGTCGTGCACGGCGCGCCCTGCGACTCGCAGCCCGGCGCCCGGCCCGGCCCGAAGAGCTCCCGCGCCGGAGCCCCGCGCGTGCCGGTCGCGATCGTCATCAGGCCGACGTCCTCGTTGAAGGCGATGACGTTCGGGCGGTGCCTCGCGAGCCGCGGGAGGACCCGCTCGCGGATCATGCATTCGATCTTCGTGCGGAAGCTCTCGTACGTCTCGACGTGGCGCAGCTCCTGCTTGAACTGCATCGCGAACACGCGCGGCGCGTCGCCGTCCTTCGCGTACGTCTGGATCGTCGGGGTGCTGCGGCTCGCGCGCACGTCGCGGCACGTCGCGGCCGACGGCGGCGGCGGGATCGCCGGCGCGGGCGGCTCGACCGCGGCCAGCGCGCGGCTCGCCATCGTCGGGTCGTCGGTGATGATCGCGTCGACGGCCGCCGCGGCGCTGGCCTTCACGGCGTCCGGGTCGTCCGGCGTGTACGGGATGACCATGCGGCCGGTCTCGTGGGCGCCCGAGACGGCCTCGCGCGAGGGCGGCGCCTGCGGCGAGATCCACTCGTAGCCGCGCGAGGCGGCGAACGCCGGCGAGCCGTCGTTCATCGGCGCCAGCGTGAGCAGCGAGGTCGGCACCGACGGCATCAGCCGCTCGGAGACCTCGAGGTTCGGCGGCCAGAACGACTGGACGATGAGCTGGGAGCTGGGCAGCTTGGCGGCCGCGAGCGTCTCGACGACGGTGGTGGCGAACGCGTCGGTCGGGTCGAACCCGGCCTCGGTCGGGATGTTCTTGATCTCGACGTTCAGCCGCGCGCCGCTCCGCCGCGCGAGGTCGAGCACCTCGTCGAGCCGCGGGATCGGCACGCGCTGCTCGCCCGCCGTCATCTGCCGCCCGCCGGCCTGCGAGCCGGGCGAGCCGACGACGTCGCTCGGGCACTTGGCGCGCAGCGCGGCGAAGGTGATCGCGTCGATGCGCCCGGTGCACGCGGTGGTGCGGTCGAGGGTCGAGTCGTGCATGACGACGGGGACCCGGTCCTTCGTGAGCACCGCGTCGAGCTCGAGCACCCACCCGTGCCGCGCGGCGTTCTCGAACGCGGGCATGGTGTTCTCGGGATAGGTGGGCACGCCGTCGACGACCGACCCGCCGCGGTGGGCGTGGACCGAGGGCGACGCGGACGCCGGGGCGGCGACCGCGAGGGTGGAGAGCAGGACGAGGGCGATCCGTCGCACATGGTCGTCAACGTGCGCGACCGCGGTACCTTGCGGCGATGCGCGACCCCGACCTCGTGTGGTCGACCACCGACGGCGACCTGCGCAAGGCGCGGGCGCCGAAGCCCGCCGCCGCGGCGGGTGGCCGCGTGAAGGTGCGGCGGGAGACGTCGGGGCGCCGCGGCAAGGAGGTCACGACGGTGTCGGGCGTGCCGCTCGACGCCGCCGCGCTGCGCAAGCTCGCCGGGCGGCTGAAGAAGCGCTGCGGCGTCGGCGGCTCGGCGAAGGACGGCGTCATCGAGCTGCAGGGCGACCAGCGCGACGTCGTCGTCGAGGTGCTGCGCGCCGAGGGCTACGACGTCGTGCTCGCCGGCGGCTGACCTATCGCGGCTTGCGCTCCGGGAAGCGCTCGAGGCCGTCGTCGGGGATCGGCTCCCAGACGGCGGCGTATTCGGTGAACGTGCGCCACGACGGCCGCACGCCCGGGTCGCCGTCGAACGCCGCCATCCGGATGCTCATCTGCGTCGGGTCGTCGGGGTTGCGGCTGAACAGGTGCGCGCCGCACACGCGGCAGAAGCACTTCTCGAAGCCGCCTTCGGGGTGGCGCCACGCCTGGACGAGCTCCTCCCCGGCGAGGAGGCGGAAGGTGCGCCCGTCGATCCGCGCCTGCGCGGAGGACCCGGACCCGGTCCGGCGCTGGCAGCGCGTGCAGTGGCAGTAGCCGGCGGCGGTCGCCGGCTCGGTGAGCTCGAAGCGGACGCCGCCGCACAGGCAGCGGCCGGTCGTCGACGGCTCGCCGGTCACGCCACCGCGGCCTCGACGTCGAGCTGCCCGGTCACCAGCCTCGCCAGCTCGGTCCGCGAGCGGACCTCGAGCTTCTTGTAGATGTTGCCGAGGCGGTGCTCGACCGTCTTGGGGCTGACGAAGAGCTGCGCGGCGACTTCCTTGTTCGTCGCGCCGCGCGCGACGATCATCGCCACCTGGAGCTCGTGCGGCGTGAGCACCTCGCTGAGCGGCAGCGACTGCGCGCCGCTCGACGCGCCGCCGCCGGTGCGCAGCTCGGCCCGCGCGCGCTCGGCCCACGGCCGCGCGCCGAGGCGCTCGAACGTGTCCAGCGCGGCGCGCAGCTGATCGCGCGCCTCCGAGCGCGCCTTGCGCCGCCGCAGCCGCTCGCCGTACGCGAGCTGCGTCCGCGCGTGCTCGAACGGCGTGCGCGAGCGGGCGTGGTGCGCGAGCGCGCGCTCGAAGTGCGTCAGCGCGTCGTCCTGGTCGCCGGCGACGAGCGCGCGGCAGCGGTCGAGCTGCGCGAGCTGCACGGCCGGGTGGTGCTCCCCCACGATCTCCTCCAGTCGCGCGAGCTCGGCCGCCGCCTTCTCGCTCGACCCCGCGCGCACGTGCGCCTCGACCAGCTCGACGGTCCAGAACACCTCGCCCGGCGCGGGCAGGTCGATGCGCAGCAGCTCGTCGCGCGCGGTCTCGTACTCGGAGATGGCGACGTCCGTCTGCCGCTCGGCGAGGGCGACGGCGCCGAGCGCCGCGCGCGCGTACGGGCCGAAGACCGGCGTCTCGGTCCTCTGGGCGAGGTCGATGGACTCCGACGCGTGATCGCGCGCCTCGTCGAAGCGCCCGAGCGCGGCGTCGATCTCGGCCTGCATCTGCAGCGCGTAGGAGAGCGCGCTCTCCTGGCCGGTCTCGCGCGAGACGCGCGCGGCCTCCTCCGCGTCGGCGTAGCCGGCGGTCCAGGCGCCGCGGCGGAAGCCGAGCTGGGCGCGGACGGCGAGCGGGTAGGCGAGCTGGGCCAGCGCGCCGGCGGACCGTGCCTGGTCGATGACGCGGTCGACGATCCTCTGCGCGCGGTCGAAGCGCTCCATCCACATCGAGCCGTGCGCGCCGGAGGCGAAGACCTCGGCGACGCCGGGCGGGACGTCGGCGGTCAGGAGGAACTGCTCGCGCGCGGCGAACAGAGGCTCGGCGCGCTCCCAGTCCCCGGCCGCGGTGAGCGCCTGCCCGATCAGGACGTCGGCGATCCCCTCCAGCAGCTCGACCCCGCCCGACAGCTCGCGCGCCAGCTCGCCGATCTCGACCGCCTCGTACGCGGGGCCGGTGAGCAGCACGCCGAGGCCGCCCTCGAGGAGCATCGTCGCGGCCAGCGGCGGCGCCTCGTCCTGGATCGCCTGCGCGGCGGCGACCATCGCGCGGGCGCCGTGGCCCGGCTTGCCGGTGCGGATCTCGACGTGCGCGCGGATGCGCTCCAGGCCGGTGCGGACGAAGGGATCGGTTGCGTGCTCCAGCCCCGCCTCGGCGTCGGCCTTCGCGTACTCGAGCGCGCCGGCGGCGACGTGGTCGAGCGCGGCGTCGAGCAGCCGGCGCGCGCGCTCGCCGGGGTCGGGCGTGAGCTGCGCGGCGCGCGCGAACGCGCGGGCGGCGGACGAGTGGCCGCCGCGGCGACGGGCGTCGTGGGCGGCGTCCTCCAGGTCGCGCGCGACGTCCTCGTCGGCGGCGGCCACGGCGGCGGCGAGGTGCCAGGCACGCGCGGGCGCGCCGGGGGCGGCGCTCTCGGCGAGCGCGCGGTGCGCCGCGCGGCGCTCCGGCGGCGTGGCCTCGTGGTAGGCCGCGGCGCGCAGGAGCGGGTGGCGGAAGAGCGCGCGCCCCTCCTCCAGCGCGATCACGCCCTCCGCCTCGGCGGCGTCGAGCGCGGAGGTATCGAGGCCCATCCGGCCGAGGGCGAGCGACAGGTGCGAGAGGTCCTCGTTGCCCGCCGCGGCGGCGGCGACGAGGAGCGCCTCGCGCGTCGGCTGCGGCAGGACGGCGAGGCGGCGGCGGAACGCCTCCTCCAGCGACTGGCCGGCGGGCAGGACCGGCGGCAGCTCGCGCCGCCCGACGAGCTGATCCTCGGTGAGCGACAGCGGCAGCTCCACGAGCGCCATCGGGTTGCCGGCCGCGGAGGTCAGCAGCTCGCCGGCGACGGCCCACGAGAGGCGGTCTCCGTGCTCGCGGCGCAGCAGCTCGGCGGCGGAGGCGGGGGCGAGCGGGCCGAGGTTGATCTCCTCCACCCCGGTGGTGTCGACCCGGCGCCCGGCGCCCTCGCGCGCGGCCATCAGCATCGCCACGCTCTCGCCGCCGAGCCGGCGCGCCGCGAAGACGATCGCCTCGACCGACGGCGCGTCGAGCCACTGGACGTCGTCGATGAGGACGAGCGCCGCGCGGTCCTCCGTCGCGACGCTCAGCAGGCCGAGGACGGCGGCGGGGACGGCGAAGCGGGCGGGCGTGCCCTCCGGGCCGAGGGCGAGCGCCTGGCCGAGCGCGACGTTCTGCGCGTCGGGCAGCCGGTCGCGCAGCTCGAGGATCGGCCCGAGGACGTCCCAGAGCCCCGCGTACGGGATCTCCGCCTCCGTCTCGATCCCGCGCGCGGTGAGGATGAGGTCCTCGCCCGCCAGGTCGCGCGCGTACTCGAGCAGCGACGTCTTGCCGATCCCCGCCTCGCCGCGCATGAGCACCGCGCCACCGCGACCGTCGCGGGCGTCCGCGAGCAGCCGCTCGATGCGGTCGCGCTCGACTTGCCGCCCGATCAGCACAGCCTCAGCCTAGTGGTGCGTCACGCCGCGGCAGCGTCGGGCTCGCGCTGCGCCGACAGCAGCCGCGCCAGGTCCGTCCGCGAGCGGATGTCGAGCTTGCGGTAGACGGCCCCGAGGTGGTGCTCGACGGTCTTCGGGCTGAGGAAGAGCTGGGCCGCCGCCTCCTTGTTCGTCGCGCCGCGGGCGACGACCAGCGCGACCTGCAGCTCGTGCGGCGTGAGGACGTCGACGACGGCCAGCTCGCCGCTCGTGGAGACGACGCCGCTCGCGCGCAGCTCCTCGCGCGCGCGGGTCGCCCACGGGCCCGCGCCGAGCCGCTCGAACGTGTCGAGGGCGGAGCGCAGGCGGCGGCGCGCCTCGAGGCGGTCGTCGCGGCGCCGGCGCAGCCGCTCGCCGAGCATCAGCTCCGTCCGCGCGCGCTCGAAGGGCGAGGGCGTCGGGTGGTCGAGCGCGGCCTCGAGCGCGGCGTCGTCCTCCTCGACGAGCGCGCGCGAGCGGTCGAGCAGGACGCGCACGGTCGGGGGCTGCTCGCCGGGGTTGTCGGCGAGGAGCCTTGCGAGCTCGCGCCGAGCGTCGTCGGTCCGGCCCAGCGCGACGTACGCCTCGACCAGCTCGGGCTGCCATCCGGCCCAGCCCGCGCCGAACGTGCCGAGCCGCTGCGCCCACTCCCGCGCGCGCTCGAGCGCGGCCGCTGCCGCCTCGGGGTCCCCGGCGACGAGGTGCGCGGTGCCGAGTGCGAAGTGGGCGAAGGTGACGAAGCCGTGGCTGCGCGTCCGCTCGCACAGCGCGACCGCCTCGGTGGCCGTTTCGATCGACTCCCGTCGAAGGCCGCGGTGCGCGTAGAGCTGCGCGGCGAACGCGCTGCCCAGCGCGCCGAGCGCGTCCTGCCCGGTGTCGACGCCGGCGCGCAGCGACTCCTCGGCGTGGGCGACGGCCTCGACCCACCCCCCGCGGCGGAACTCGAGCACGCTCTGGACATTGAGCGGGTAGGCGAGCCGGGCGAGCGCGCCGAGGTCGCGGGCGGACTCGATGACCGGGGCCAGCAGCGCTTCCGCGACGTCGAGCCGGTCGACCCAGAGGAACCCGTTCGCCGCGATCGCCGAGATGTCGCTCGGCACGTGAACCGGGTCCAGCGAGCGCAGGAAGGGCTCGGTCGTCGCGAGGATCCGCGCGCCCTCGGCGCAGCGACCGCCGGCGATGAGCGACTGGCCCACGATGACGTCGGCGAGCGACTCGACGAGCGGGTTGCCCTCCCCCACCGCGCGCGCCCTCTCGCCGGCGGCGACGACGGCGTCCGCGTCGCCGACGGGGAGCTGCGCCACCGTCGCCTCGAGGAGCAGCATCGACGCGCGGCCGCGGTCGGTCGCCTCGATCTCGGCGGCCGCATCGCGCAGGAGCGCGACGGCGTCCTCGGCGCGGCCGAGGCGCAGCCACACGTGGCCGAGGACCCAGGCGAGGTCGGCGCGCGTGGCCGCGTCGCCGGCGAGCTCGAGGCCCTGCTCGGCCCGGGCCGCCGCCTGCTCGGGGTCGCCGGCGGCGACGAAGTCGCGGGCCGCGGCCAGCAGGTGCCGCGCCGTCTCGGCGCCCTCGACGGACAGCTCGGCCGCGCGCGTCTCGGCGCGGGCGGCGGAGGCGAAGCCGCCGCGGGTCCGCGCGTCGGCCGCCGCCTGCTCCAGGACCGCCGCGGCCTCCTCGTCGGTGCCGACCGCGGCGGCGGCCAGATGCCACGCACGCTGCGGCGCGCCCTCGGCGTGCGCGTCGGCCAGCGCCCGGTGCGCGGCGCGCCGCTCCGGCGGCTTGGCCGCGTGGTAGGCGGCCGCGCGCATGAGCGGGTGGCGGAAGTCGATGCGCGTCCCGCGGACCTGGATGACGTTCGCGCTCTCGGCCGGGTCGAGGACCCACGGCGGGATGCCGCTCAGCGCGAGCGCGCGGCCGAGGACGGCTGCGTCCTCCCCGGCGTCGGCGGCCGCCGTGACCGCGAGCGCGCGGCGCGTCTCGTCCGGCAGGTCGGCGAGCTCGGCCTCGAAGGCCGCCTCGACGGTGAGCGCCTCGGGCAGCACCGGCGGCAGCGGCGCGCGACCGGCGAGCTGCTCGGGGGCGAGCGCGCGCGACAGCTCGACGAGGGCCAAGGGGTTGCCGCCGGAGGCCTGGACGAGCTCCGCCGCGACGGTGCCCGCCAGCGCCTGGCCGTGGACGCCGCGCAGCAGCGAGCCCGCGGCGGCGTCGTCCAGCGGCGCGACGCGGAGCGCGTCGAAGCCGGCGGGATCGAGCGCGCGCCCGGCCCGTTCGCGCTGTGCGAAGAGGATCGCGATGCCGTCGCCGCGCAGCCGCCGCGCCGCGAACGCGAGCGCCTCGACCGATGGAGCGTCGACCCACTGCACGTCGTCGACGACGCACAGCAGCGGCCCCTCCTCCGCCGCGGAGGCGAGGAGGCCGAGGACGGCGGCAGGCACGGCGAAGCGAGCGGGCGTGCCCTCGGGCCCGAGCGCGAGCGCCTGGCCGAGGGCGTTGGCCTGGGCGGAGGGAAGCCGCTCGCGGAGCACCGCCATCGCGTCCGCCGGCCCCGCCGCGGAACGCTCCAGGAGCGGGGCGAGGAGGTCGTAGAGGCCGGTGTACGGGAGGTCTGACTCCGTCTCGAGCCCTCGCGCGCCGAGCAGCCGCAGCCCCTCCGCCTCGGCCCGCTCGCGGGCGAACCCGAGCAGCGCGGTCTTGCCGATCCCCGCATCGCCGTGCAGCAGCAGCGCGCCACCGCTGCCGTCCCTGGCCGCCGCGATGAGCGACTCCAATCGCTCGCACTCAGCCTCACGGCCGATCAGCACGGCGCGGAGCGTAACCGCCCTAGGAGAGAAGGCGCACGTGCACGGCGCGATACGCCGGCTCGACGCAATAGAGGCGTCCGTTCTTCTTCCAAATCGTGATGTCCGGGTCGTTGATGCAGACGTTGACGAAGTCGTCCTCCGCCTCATCGATCCGTCGGCGTCGCGAGTACTCCCAGCGGACGCGGAACCGGACGGTGCGAAGTCGCCGCCCGCGGAAGAAACCCGTGACGGTGTAGCGCCGAGCCGTGTTCACTGAACGCTCGCGCGGTTCGAGCTCCAACAGCGGGTACGACTCGTCATCGTCGTTGCTGAATCGCGCCTTGAAGTCAGGCACGGAACGTACGCGCCAGCTGCCGCAGACGTCCCGGAGGATCAGGTCACGTCGACTGCGCCCTCCGCGCAGCTTGAAGGTGATACGGCCCGGGCGCATGTCGGCGCACTCGCCGGAACCGACCAGTTTGAGAACAAGGGTCGTGCCGTAGTCGACTGTTCGCCCGATGCCGGGGGGATCCCCCGCGATGGGTTCGACCCTCGCCTGGAGGACTCGCGCGCATCGGTACTCCGGCGCATACTCTTGCGTGGGCTGAAACTCGGGGAACGTCGCGCGCAGTACCGCTGGGCCGTCGCCCCGCGCGAACAAAACCGGGAAAGGGTGGAACGGGGCAAAGCGGCCGGTATACGCAGAGCTGAGCGGAGCCCCTTCCTCTGCAGCGGCGAAGGCGACGTCGATGTCGTCGAACGCGTTCTCGACGGTCGCCGAGCTCGAGCGGCCGTACGCGACACGTTCGGGCGCGACGAGCTTCGCGTCCGACGCGACCTCCGGTCCACACGGCCGGGGTCCCTGCGCCGCCGCGGAGGCGGGCAGCGCGCAGCCGACCAGCACGACAGCAACCATCAGATGACGACGCGTCATCGACCGGATCCTGCCACGCCGGTCAACGGCGCGGCAGACCGGCGCCCTCGCGCTGGAAGTCCATGAGCTTGTCGTTCTCGTACGCGACGCGGGTCGAGGTGTGCTCGAGCTCGCGGAACATCCGCTTGAGGTTGCGCATCCCGTCGCCCGGGTGTGCCGCAATCGTGCGCGCCAGCTCGAGCGCGGCGTCCTCCGCCTCGGCGGCCGGCGCCTTCCGGTGCAGCAGCCCGAGGCTGTCGGCCTCCTCCATCCCCACGACGCGGCCGGTGAGGATCAGCTCCTTCGCCTTCGCCAGCCCGATGAGCGGGACGAGGCGGGCGGGGCCGACCGGCACGCCGAGCTTCGCCCCCGCCCACGCGAGCTTGAGGTTGTCGCCGCCGACGCGCAGGTCGCAGCCCGCGGCGAGCTCGGCTCCGGCGCCCACGACGTTGCCGACGCAGACCGCGATCGTCGGGGCCGGGAACGCCTCGACGGCGGCGTAGAGCCGGGTGAACAGCTCCATCCGCGCGACGCCGCCCGCGTGGTCGAGCTGCTCGCCGACGTCGGCGCCCGCGCACAGCGCGCGCTCGTTCGTGGTCGAGAACACGAGCACCCGAAGGCCGTCGTCGGAGGCCAGCTCCTCCATCGCCGACAGGAGCGCGCGGAGCAGCGCGGAGTCCATCGCGTTGCGGACCTCGGGCCGGTCGAGCCGGAGGACCGCGACGCCGTCATCTTGGGTACGCTCAAGGGGTGGCACGCACCGCCATCTTGACGATCGCCGTCCTCCTCACGACGGCTGCCCCCGCGCTCGCCCATGACGGCGGCGAAGGCTGGTACGGCGTGACGAACGACAAGATCGTCACGAACGCCGGCTTCATCGTCATCGGGACCTTCCCGCTGCTGATCTTCCTCCTCTCGATGCTCCAGCACACGCTGGACAAGCGGAAGGACCGCCGGAAGAAGGCCGCGAAGGCCCGGGCGCACGCGCCCGAGTGGTCCGGCGGCTGGTAGCCCGCGGCGCGGCCCCTTGAGCGTCCGCCTCGAGCGCACCGGCGCCGCCGCCGTCCTCACCATCGCGCGCCCGGAGCGGCGCAACGCCGTCGACGGGCCGACCGCCGAGCAGCTCGGCGAGGCCTACCGGGAGTTCGTCGCCGACGAGGGCGCGCGCGTGCTGATCCTCACTGGCGCGGGGCCGGAGGCGTTCTGCGCCGGCGCCGATCTCAAGGCGCTGGAGACCCTCGGCCCGCGGCTCAACGACCCCAACGGCCCGCTCGGGTTCACGCGCCTGACCAGCCCCAAGCCGACGATCGCCGCGATCGGCGGCTGGTGCCTGGCCGGCGGCCTCGAGCTCGCGCTGTGGTGCGACCTGCGGATCGGCGACGCCAACGCGCGCCTCGGCTTCCCCGAGCGCCGCTGGGGCGTCCCCCTCATCGACGGCGGCACCCAGCGCCTGCCGCGCATCGTCGGCCAGGGCCGCGCGCTCGACATCATCCTCACCGGCCGGATCCTCGACGCGACCGAGGCCCTGCAGATCGGCCTGCTCACCGAGGTCGTCGACGCCGGCGCCCACCTCGACCGCGCGCTCGAGTACGCCGAGGGCCTCGGCTCCTTCCCCCAGGACACGATGCTCGCCGACCGCGCCGCCGCCCTCGCCTCCTTCGGCCACCCGCTCGAGGCCGGCCTGGCCATCGAGGCCGGGTCGGGTCTGCGCACGCTCCAGACCGCCGTGGAGGGCGCCCAGCGCTTCGCCGGTGGCGAGGGGCGCAGCGGCGAAGGCGCAGGGGTATAGGTTTCCCTCCCAAGCGGGACCTGTCGGACAGAGGAGAGGCATGTCGTACTTCGTCACCGGGGCCACCGGCTTCATCGGGCGCCATCTCGTCGAGCAGCTGCTCAAGCGCGACGGCGAGATCAACGTGCTCGTGCGCGAGGGCTCGCGGGGCAAGCTCGACGAGCTCGTCCAGAAGTGGGCCGAGACCGACCCCGCCGCCCGCGACCGGATCGTCCCGGTCGTCGGCGACCTCGGCGAGGAGCGGCTCGGCGTCTCGGACGAGGAGGTCGCGCGCCTGAAGGAGCAGGGCGTCCGCCACTTCTTCCACCTCGCGGCGATCTACGACATGACCGCCGACGACGAGCGCAACGAGAAGCTCAACGTCGACGGCACGCGCAACGCGGTCACCCTCGCCAACGCGCTCGAGTCGGGCGCGCTGCATCACGTCTCGTCCATCGCCGCCGCCGGCCTGCACAAGGGCCTGTTCCGCGAGGACATGTTCGACGAGGGCCAGAAGCTGCCGAGCGCGTACCACCGGACGAAGTTCGAGTCCGAGAAGATCGCCCGCGAGGAGTCGACGGTCCCGTGGCGCGTCTACCGCCCCGCGATCGTCGTCGGCAACTCCGAGACCGGCGAGATGGACAAGATCGACGGTCCGTACTACTTCTTCAAGCTCCTCCAGAAGCTCCGCGGCTGGCTGCCCGAGTGGGCGCCGCTCGTCGCGCCGGAGATGGGCTACACGAACGTCGTCCCGGTCGACTACGTGGCCAAGGCGATGGACCACATCGCGCACGTCCCCGACCTCGACGGCCAGGCGTTCCACCTCACGAACCCGAAGTCGCAGCGCTCCGGCGAGGTGATGAACGAGTTCGCCAAGGCCGCGCACGCGCCGCAGACGTCGCTGCGCATCGACAACCGCATCCTGCAGAACCTCCCCAAGGGGACGCTGTCGATGCTGATGAAGGCGCCGCCGCTGCGCGACGCCCGCCGCGCGCTGCTCGCCGACTTCGGCATCCCCGAGGAGGTGCTCGAGTACGTCGGCCTGACCGCCCAGTTCGACACGCGCGACACCGAGCGCGCGCTGAAGGGCACCGGCATCGAGGTCCCGGAGCTGAGCACGTACGCCTGGCGCCTGTGGGACTACTACGAGCGCCACCTCGACCCCGACCTCTACAAGGACCGCTCCTTCGAGGCCGCCGTCAACGGCAAGCGCGTGCTCATCACCGGCGGGTCGTCGGGCATCGGCGCCGCGGCGGCGAAGAAGGTCGCGGCCGCCGGCGGCATCCCGCTGCTCGTCGCGCGGAGCATGGACAAGCTCGAGGAGACGAAGAAGGAGATCGAGGCCGAAGGCGGCACCGCCTACGTCTACTCGGCCGACCTCGCGGACATGGAGTCGCTCGACGAGCTGGTCGAGAAGGTGCGCGCCGAGCACCCGGTGGTCGACATCCTCGTCAACAACGCGGGCCGCTCCATCCGCCGCTCGATCGAGCTCAGCTACGACAGGTTCCACGACTTCGAGCGGACCATGCAGCTGAACTACTTCGGCGCGATCCGCCTGACGATGAACCTGCTGCCGCACATGCGCGAGCGCAAGTCCGGCCACATCATCCAGATCAGCTCGATCGGCGCTCAGACGAACCCGCCGCGCTTCAGCGCGTACGTCGCGTCGAAGGCCGCGCTCGACGCGTGGACGCGGGTGGTCGCGTCCGAGACGATCGGCGACAACGTCCACTTCACGACGATCCACATGCAGCTCGTGCGGACGCCGATGATCGCCCCGACGAAGATCTACGACGCGTTCCCGACGATCACGCCCGACGACGCGGGCGACCTCATCTGCGAGGCGATCCGCACCAAGCCCAAGACGATCAACACGCGGCTCGGCACGTTCGGCGAGGTGCTCTACGCGCTCGCGCCGAAGGTGATGGACCAGGTGCTCCACACCGCGTACAAGGTGTTCCCCGACTCGGGCGCGGCGTCGGGCAAGAAGGACTCCGACGAGAAGGCGTCGATGGAGCAGATCGCCATGGCCAACCTCATGAAGGGCGTGCACTGGTAGGACGGCTGCTCGCCGCCGTCGCGCTCGCGGCGGCGCTGGTGCCGGCGGCGAGCGCTCCGGCGTGCGGCTGCGGGGCGATGATCCCGTCCGACCCCTCCGACCGTGCGGAGGGCCAGCGCGTCGACGAGTGGTCGATCGTGCGCTTCGACGGCGCGCGCGAGGACATCACGATGCGCCTGGAGTCGAGCAGCGCGTTCTCGCGGGCCGCGCTGATCATGCCCGTGCCGGTGGAGGCGAGGTTCGCGCTCGGCCACGACGCGGTGTTCGACGACATGGTCGAGCGGACGAAGCCGAAGGTCGTGGTCAAGAAGCGCCACCACCTGTTCGGCAGCGGCGGGGACGACGACGAGACGAGCGCCCTGGACGGCGCAGGCGCGGCGCGCGGGGGCGCCGGCGCCGTGCAGGTCGTCGGCGCGCAGGACCTCGGCCCGCTGCGCATCGTCACGCTGCGCGGCGACCGGGCGCAGGCCGTCACGACGTGGCTGTCCGACCACGGCTTCGAGTCGCCGGAGGGTCTCGAGCCGCTCGCGCAGGAGTACCTGGACCGCGGCTGGCTGCTCGTGGCCGCGCGGCTGCGCGCGGCCGACGGCGAGGAGCTGCAGCGCCTCCAGCCGCTGATCATCAGCTTCGCGTCACGCGAGGTCGTCTACCCGCTGCGCATGTCCGAGCTGGGCCGGCCGACGCAGGCGCGCGTCGACGTCGTCGCTCCTGAGCCGCTCGCCGTGCGCGGCTGGCCGAACGACGACCTCCCGCTCGGCAACACGACCGGCAGCGGCCGGCTCTTCGCGGGCCCCGGGCCCAACGGCCGCTACCTCTCGAGCTTCCGCTTCGCGATCCGCGACACCGGCTACGACGACCCCAAGTTCGTGGCGACGGAGCGCGACGACTTCCGCCAGCAGATCGTCCGCTACGAGGACGTCGACGTCACCGGCCGCGTGCTCGGCGGCGCGGCACTGGTGCTCGCGCTCGTCGCGGCGCTGGTCGTGGTCGTGCGCCGGCGCTCTGCACGCCGTGCCGATGCTTGACCGCGCACTCCGGGATGAGGGAGGGTCATTCCATGCCTCCCGCACGCCTCGCCGCCGCTGCCGTCACGCTGCTCCTCTTCGGGGGCGCCGCCCCGGCCGCGGAGGCGACCTTCACCGACATCCGGGTGGTGGGCACCGAGCTCCGGGTGTCCTCGGACAGGGAGCCGTTCGCCGGCGCGTGGACCTTCCGCATCAACACGTTCGGGAACATCGTCGTCAGCGGCGGCGCGAAGCCCTACGCCCTCGGGCCCGGCTGCCAGTTCGTCGGCAACCAGGACGCCGAGTGCTTCAACGTCGACCGGGTGCGTGCTGAGCTCGGCAACTTCAAGGACGAGGTCGACGGCGTCGGCCTCCCGTACCCGATGGTGGTCTTCTCGAACGGCGGGAACGACCACGTCATCACCGGCAATGCGGTCGACCGCATCGGCGGCGGCGAGGGGAACGACTACATCAACGGCGGCCCCGGCAACGACGACCTCATCGGCCAGGAGGGCGACGACACCTTCGACCAGGGCGCGGCGGACGACGGCGACGACGGGCTCAGCGGCAGCGAGGGCCGCGACGTCGTCCTCTACAGCGGCCGCACCGCGCCGCTTCAGGTCACCGGCGACGCGGTCGCGAACGACGGGGAGGCCGGCGAGTTCGACAACGTGTTCAACTCGACCGAGGACGTCGTCGGCGGCTCGGGCAACGACGTCCTCGTCGGCAGCGCGTCGGCGAACGTCCTGACCGGCGGCCCCGGCAACGACGAGCTGGTCGGCGAGGGCGGCGACGACCGCTTCCCGCAGGGCGCCGCGGCCGACGGCAGCGACTCGATCAGCGGCCGCGGCGGCGTCGACACGGTCGACTACGCCGACCGCCTGGCCAAGGTGACCGTCTCCATCGACGCCGTGGCGAACGACGGCGCGACCGGCGAGCTCGACAACGTCTACACGTCGACCGAGAACGTCCGCGGCGGTCACGCGGGCGACGTGCTGAGCGGCTCCGCCGGTCCGAATCGCCTCGAGGGCGGGGACGGCAACGACACCTTCCCGCAGGGCAGCGCGCCGAACGGCGCGGACCAGATCCTCGGCCTCGCGGGCACCGACCTCGTCGACTACTCGCTGCGCACCGGCGCGGTGCGCGCCGCGCTCGACGCGAGCACGACCTCGGGCGCGCCCGGCGAGGGCGATCAGCTCTACGGCAGCGTCGAGAGCGCCAACGGCGGCCAGGGCCAGAACACCCTGATCGGCAACGCCTCCGCGAACCGCCTCGTCGGCGGCCCGCTGAGCGACTTCATCGAGCCGCTGGGCGGCATCGACCGCGCGCTCGGGGGCGGGGGCGCCGACGAGCTGCGGATGCAGGACAGCGCGGCCGACGCCGAGACCGACTGCGGCGCCGACACCGACATCGCCTACGTCGACGCCGGCGACCCGGTCACGCCCGGGACGTGCGAGACGACGTCGACCGGTCCACCGCCGGGGGGCGGCGTGTCGTGACGCCGCGCCGCTCGCCTCGCGCCCGGGGCGCTCCGCTTTTCGGGTAGAGCCGTCTCATGCTCCGGCGGATCCAGGCTGCCAACGACGAGCACGAGATCCTCAACTCCGCCAGCGCGATCGCGTTCCAGGTGCTGTTCGCGGTCGTTCCGCTCACCCTGTTCGCGCTCGCCCTCTTCGGGTTCCTCGACCTCGACCGCGTCTGGCAGGACGCCGCCGCCGAGCTGAAGCCGAAGGTCTCGGCGGCGGCGTTCACCGTCATCGACGACACGGCGAAGCGGATCCTCGGCGAGCAGCAGCCGTTCTGGCTGACGGCGGGCGCGGCGCTCGCCATCTGGCGGCTGTCGGCCGCGATGCGCGCGACGATGGGCGCGCTCGACCGCATCTACGAGTGCCGCGACAACGACCGGTCGCTGGGCGCGGAGCTGCGCACCTCGATCGGCCTCTCGCTCGCCGTGACCGTGCTCCTCCTCCTCGCACTGGCGGCGATCTACCTCGGCCCGCTCGCGGTCGCGACGGACGGCTTCGCCGCCGAGCTCGTATCGATCGCGGTGCGCTGGGCGCTCGGGCTGGCGCTCGGCGTGGTCGCCGTCGGGCTCATCGTCCACTACGCCCCGGCTCGGCCGCAGCCGCTCAGCTGGGTCTCCCGCGGGACGCTCCTCGCGGCCGGCTGCTGGCTCGTCGGCTCCTTCGCCTTCGCCCTCTACGTGACGAGGCTCGCCGACTACGGCTCGGCCTTCGGCTCCTTCGCGACGATCTTCCTGCTCTTCACCTACGTCTACCTCTCCGCGGCGGCGTTCCTGGCCGGCGTCGAGATCGACGTCCGCGCCCGCGGCCGCGAAGAGGCCCCCGAAGCACGACGGGCCCGGCGCAATGCCGGGCCCGTCGAAACTGCTTCCGTTGCTCTCGACTGACCGCTACTCGGTCGGCCCCGGCGTCGTCGACGTCGGGAAGTCGAAGAACTGGACGGCGAACGTGAGCTCGTAGAGCCCGTTGCCCGGGATGGTGCAGTCCGCGTTCGCGACCTCACCGGTCGGGTTGACGTCGTCCTCCGCGGTGGGAGCCGCGAAGCTCGTCGCGGGGTCCTTCGTCTGGATGTTCTCGAGCGGCTGGACGCCGACCAGCGGACCGAAGTCCTGCGCGGGCGGCGGACCGCTCGGGGCGCACACGATCGCGCCCGGCTCGACGCCGCCGGGGCAGCTCGTGGGGGCCTGACCCGGGATGGCCGCGCACTTCGCGTAGAAGATGCCGCCGACCTGGCCCGCGGGCGGGCCCGTGGCCGCGCCGTCGGACTCGTTCGAGCGGATCGCCGCGCGGAGCGTCACGTCCACCGGACCACCTGAGGTGTTCAGGAACGGCACCGACGCGCTGACGAGCGCCCCCTGGCCGTTGTCCGGGATGTTCGCCGAGTTCGCCGAGATCCCGGGGATCGCGTCGAAGTCCGCCTCATCCGTGCTCGCGGCGGGCCGCTGGAAGGCGCGGACCGCGCCGTACTCGTCGGCCTTCACGAAGTCGCCGAGCAGCTTCGTTCCGGCGGCGAGCTCCTCGAGCCCTGCCTTCAGCTTGAGCGCTGCATCCTGCAGCGCGACGAGCCCCGCACCAGCCTGGGTCAGGCCTGCGCCGAGCTGCTGGAGGATCGGGGTCGTGATCGCGACGATCGAGTTGATCTTGTCGTCGACCGTCTTGTCACCACCGGTGATGGCGGCGCGGAGATCCGTGATGCCCTTCGCCAGCGCGGTGTTGAGCTTCTTGATCGCCGCCCGGTTGCGCGTCGCGATCTTCCGCGTCGACTTGAGGGACTTGGCGAGCGCCTTCTTCGACACGGCCGCGTGGGCCGTCGTGTGGCTTGCAGCGCTGGCGGTCGGCGCGCCGACCATGGCTGCGACGAGGCAGCACGCGGCAACCGCGAGCATCAGCCTCCGTACATGGGACAAAGCGAGACCCTTCTCCTGGAAACAAGACCTGCGCCCGAGGGGACGCCGGTCCACGATTAGGGCGACGCTATCCGGTGCGCAGGGCTTCGCGCAACCCCATTCTCCGGAAAATGATCGAAAGTCACCGCTGAGCCGACCTTTTCAGTGCCGCTCGTACTCGCGGATCGCCGTCCGCACGTCCTGCCGGTTCGACGCCTTGTCGAACGGCAGTGGAGCAGGCGGCTTGTCGCGCAGCAGGCGGACGAGCGCGGAGTGACGCGCCTCGATCTGGGCGAGGCTCGCGAAGACGGCCATGAACTCGCGCGACTCGAGCCGCGGAGCGGCGCCGTTGTACGCGCTGGTCGCCGTGTCCTCGAGCGTGTTTGCGAGCTTGAGGAACGCGGCCTCGCTGCCCAGCGCGGCGCCGAAGTCAAGCGGGACGCGCTCGGGCGGCTTGCCTCCCGCGTCCTCAATCGTCGAGCGCAGCGCGTCGACGTGCTCGACCTCCTCGTCGCGCAGCTCGCCGGCAAGGCGCTTCGTGTCCTCGGACAGCGCGATCTGCTTGATCGCGTCGCGGTACAGGACCGACTGCGCGTACTCGAGCGTGAGCAGGTACTCCATCAAGCTGATGTCGTCCTTGATGTCGGCGAGCGCGCGCGCCGCGAGGGGTCCCGCGGCCAGCGCTCCGCCGGCCACGGCCGCCCGCACGATGAGCTGCGCCCGGGTCATCCTCACGAGCGCGCCCCCGCGTAGCGGTGCAGGCGCGCGCGAACGTCGCGCATCTCCATCGGCTGCGCGAACGCGCCGTCGGGCAGCGCCCCCTCCAGCTGACCGGAGCCGAGCGAGAACCCGCGGCCGGCGAGGCGGTTGACCGCTGCCGCCTGCCGCCCCTCGACGGTGTGGATGGCCAGCAGCGAGGCCAGCACGTTGCGGTCCTGCACGCGGTTGATCTGGCCGAGGTAGGCGGCCGCGGACAGGTTCTCCAACGAGGCGCCGGACGACAGGACCTCCTGGGGACCGGCCTCGAAGATCTCGTCGAACCGCGTGGGGAGCGGCTTCCCGGGACCGCCGCCCAGCCGCCGCGCCCACCGCTCCAGCACGAAGACGTGCTCGCGCTCGTTGCGCGCGATCTGCGGCGCGATGTCGCCCGCGCCGACCGAATCGAGGTTCCCCCGCGACTCCGCCTCACGCCAGAACGCCGACTCCACGTGCTCGACGTCGAGCAGGAACCGGACGATCTCGAGGTCGGCGCGATCGCGCTCCTTCTCCTTCTCGTCCTCCCCCGACCCGCCGCAGCCCGACAGCGCCACGGGCGCGGTGACGGCAGCGGTCAGGATCGCGCGTCGGGTCGGCACGGCGGGGATTGTGACGAGCCGGGCGGACCTACGAGCCCGCGGTGCCCTCGGCCGCGCGGGCGGAGTGGCGGATCATCAGCTCGCGATGGGTCGAGCGCGGCTGGTCGCCGGGCTTCCGGCGCTCCCACGAGCCGTCCGGGAGCAGGTCCCAGCCGAACATGTCGTCGGCCAGCGAGCGCTCCAGCACGTCGATGAGCTCGCCCTTCAGCGGGGCGTCCTCCACCGGCGCCAGCAGCTCGACGCGCGTGTCGAGGTTGCGCGGCATGAGGTCGGCGGAGCCGATGTACACGGTCGTCTCGCCGTCGCGCTCGAACGTGTAGATCCGCGAGTGCTCGAGGAAGCGCCCCACGACCGAGACGACGCGGATGTTGTCCGAGACCCCCTCGACGCCCGGCCGCAGGCACGAGATCCCGCGGATGTTCAGGTCCACGGGCACGCCCGCCTGCGACGCCCGGTAGAGCGCCCGGATGCAGCGCCGGTCGACGAGCGAGTTCATCTTCATCGCGATCCGCGCCGACTTGCCGGCCTCGTGCGCGGCGATCGTGCGCTCGATCTCGTCGAGGATGCCGTCGCGCAGATGCGTCGGCGCGACGAGCGCCTTGCGGTAGCGCTTCGGCCGCGCGTAGCCGGTCAGGAAGTTGAACATGTCGGTGACGTCGGCGCCGAGCTCCTCGTCGCACGTGAACAGCCCGACGTCGGTGTACAGGCGCGCGGTCTTCGGGTGGTAGTTGCCGGTCCCGACGTGGACGTAGTGGCGCACGCCGTCGCCCTCGCGCCGCACGACGAGCACGCACTTGGCGTGCGTCTTCAGCGACGGGTGGCCGTAGACGACGTGCACGCCCGCCTGCTCGAGCGCGCGCGCCCATGTGATGTTCGCCTGCTCGTCGAAGCGCGCCTTGAGCTCCACCAGGCAGACCGCCTGCTTGCCGTGCTCCGTCGCGCGGATCAGCGCCGGGACGAGCGGCGAGTCGTCGCTCGTGCGGTAGATCGTGAGCTTGATCGCCAGCACGTCGGGGTCGATGACCGCCTGCTGCACGAACCGCTCGACGGACGAGGAGAACGAGTCGTACGGGTGGTGCACGAGGATGTCGCCGTCGCGCATCTCGGCCATGACGTCGACCTCGCCGTCGTCGCCCTGCAGGCGCGGCTGCGTCACCGGCGTCCACGGCGCGTCGTGCAGCTCGCCGAAGCCGGGCAGGCCCGCGATCTGCGTCAGGTCGCTCGCGTCGAGCAGCCCGTCGCGCTCGTAGAGCTGCTCCTCCTCCAGGCTGAGCGCGCCGACGATCTGCTCGCGCAGCGCCTCGGACATCCCGGTGCCGATCTCGACGCGCACCGCCTCGCCGAAGCGCCGGCGCCGCAGCTCGGCCTCCACCGCCTCGAGCAGGTCGGCGGCCTCGTCGGAGATCTCCAGGTCGGCGTCGCGCGTGACCCGGAAGACGCCGTGGTCGATGATCTCCATCCCCGGGAAGAGCGCGTCGAGGTTGTGCGCGATGACGTCCTCGAGCGGGACGAACGTGTGGCCGTCGTCGGTGTCGAGCTCGACGAAGCGCGGCAGCATCTCCTTCGGCACCTTCACGCGCGCGAAGGTGCGGTGGTTCGACTGCGGGTCGCGCAGCAGCACGGCCAGCGACAGCGAGAGGTTGGAGATGTAGGGGAACGGCCGGCCGAGGCCGACCGCGAGGGGCGTGAGGACCGGGAAGATCTGGCGCCGGAAGCGCTCCTCGAGCGCGTCGCGCTGCTCGGCCTCCACCTCGCCGCAGGAGACGATGCGCACGCCGTGGCGCTCGAGCGCCGGCAGCAGCTCGCCGCTGATGCACGTCGCGTGGCGGGCGGCCTGCGCGACGACGCGCTCGCGGATCGCGCGCAGGACCTGCGCCGGCGTGCGCCCGTCGGACCCCGGATCGGTTAGCCCCGCCTCGATCTGGTCGTGGACGCCGGCGACGCGGACCATGAAGAACTCGTCGAGGTTCGAGGTCCAGATCGCGGCGAACTTCACCCGCTCCATGAGCGGGACGCGGTCGTCCTCCACCAGCTCCAGGACGCGCGCGTTGAAGTCCAGCCACGAGAGCTCGCGGTTGAAGAAGAGGTCGGTCGAGCGCAGGTCCGCGGGCGGGGCCGGCGCGTCGGCGGTGGGGGGTGGCGCTTCCGTGCTCATGGGGCGGTCGTCACCGTGGTACCCAGCGCGCGCTCGGTGATCGCGTACTCCAGGCGCGCGCGGAAGCCCTCGCGCTCGAGCTGGGCCCAGAACGCGAGGAACCGCGCGAACAGGACCTCGCGGCGGGCGCGGAGGTGGACGATCAGCGCCTCGAGCCCGCGCCAGGCGTCGCGGTGCGGCGCGTCGGCCGCCAGCGCGGGGTCGACGTCCTCCGCGTCGCCGCTGCGGTGCACGACGTCGGCGACGGCCGCGTTGCGCAGCTCGCCGACGATCTCTGCGATCCGCGGCACGAGGACGTCGCAGTCGTGGATCTCCCCCAGGAGGTCCTGCAGCTCCTTCGTGCGCTTGCCGGCGGTGGCGGCGTACGGGCCGAAGCACGGCTCGGTGACCTCGAGGACGTAGCGCAGGCGCTTGGCCGCGATGCGCATGTCGTGCAGCGCCGCGACCTGCCCCGGATCGAGCGCGCGCGGGACGAAGCCGCACAGCTCGTCCAGGCGCGCGGCGACGATCGACTGGGCGTTGTCGCCGAGGCTGCCGTCCGGGTCCAGCCCCTTGACCTTCCGCGCCTTCATGCGATCAGCCGCTCCAGCCGCTCGCGCAGCGCGCTCTCCTCCGCGTGGCTGAGCGCCGCGGCCAGGACGTCGTTGCCCGCCGCCTGCTCGGCCCGGATCTGCTCGCCGAAGACCTCGAGCCCCGGCCGTTCCTCCGCCCCCATCGCCTGCTCGATGCTCGCGAGCGCTTCGAGCTGGACGTCGGGGTCGCGCCGGGCGCCGAGCGCGTCGGCGAGCGCCTTGACCTCCCTCAGCACCGCCCTGTGCTCCTTCGGCTCGAAGGTCGGGGCGAAGATCTCCAGGACGGCGCGCAGCCGGCGCGTCGCCACGCGCATGTCGTGCACGCGCTCGATGTCGCTGGTGTCGAGGACGCCCTCGGCGTGGTCCCACAGCTCCTGCGCGCGGACGGCGACGGTGCGCTTCGCCGCCTCCGCGAACGTCATGTCGGCGTGGATCGGGACGGGCGCGGCCTTGGCCATCTACGCGGCCCTCCCCGCGTCGGCGCTCGCCACGTCGCTCAGCACGACGCCCTCGCGCAGGCCGCCGCGGCCGATGCGCAGCGGCGCGCCGAGCAGGCGGCTGGCCTCCTCGAGGATGAGCATCCCGGCGGGCAGAAGCCGGACGCGCTCCTCCTCGAGCTCGAAGCGGCGGGCGACGTCGGCGGCGGGGGCCGCGGAGAGGACCCTGAGGCCGCGCTCGAGCGAGTCGGGATCCAGGACGGAGCCGACGAGCCGCCTGAGCGAGCCCGCGCTGCCGCCGACCGCATAGGCGACGGGCGGGCGCGGCGCGTCGAGCCCCTCGAAGACGCCCGCGACGTGGTGGCGCACCTTCTGCAGCTCGGCCGCGGACGGCGGGTCCGTACGCAGGTAGGACTCGGCGAGGAAGCCCGAGCCGACGCGGAAGCTCGCCGACCAGGAGACGCCGTCGGCCAGCGTGCCGGTGACGAGCTCGGTCGAGCCGCCGCCGACGTCGACGACGCCGACCTCGCCGAGCGGCAGGTGGCTGAGCGTGCGCGTGGCGCCCGCGAAGGCGAGCTTGGCCTCGTCGTCGCCGCTGAGGATCTCGACGTCGACGCCGGTCGTCGCCCGGATGGCCGCCACGAGCTCGTCGCGGTTGGGCGTGTCGCGCAGCGCCGCCGTGCCCACGACGCGCAGGTGCACGCAGCCGCACTCGCGCGCGAGCCGCACCTGGGTCGCCACCGCGTCGGCGATCGCGGCCAGGCGTTCCGGCGGAACCTCGTCCCGGCCCCGCAGGCGCGTGTACGCCCGCTGCTGCAGCACCTCGCGCAGGGAGCCGTCCGCGACGTCGGCCACCAACAGGCGGGTCGTGTTCGACCCGATGTCGATGCACGCGCGGAGCACATGCGTACTGTACGGGCGGTCGTGCAAGCGCCCGCGATCCTCGTCCGCGACCTCCACAAGTCGTACGCAACCGTCGAGGCCGTCCGCGGGATCGACTTCGAGGTCGCGCGCGGCGAGGTCTTCGGCCTGCTCGGCCCGAACGGGGCGGGGAAGACGACGACCGTCGAGATCCTCGAGGGCTACCGGGAGCGCACGTCCGGGATCGTCTCCGTGCTCGGCCACGACCCCGGGCAGCGGCCGCGGGCGCTGCGCGAGCGGGTGGGGATCGTGCTCCAGGGCGGCGGGATGTACCGGCACGTCACGGTCCGCGAGGTGCTCGAGCACTGGGCCGGGCTGTACCCGGCGCCGCGCGACGTCGACGAGGTCATCGAGCTGAGCGGGCTCGCGGGCAAGCAGGACGAGCGGACGCGGCGCCTGTCGGGCGGGCAGCTGCGGCGCCTCGACTTCGCGCTGGCGCTGATCGGCGATCCCGAGCTCATCTTCCTGGACGAGCCGACGACCGGGTTCGACCCGGCGGCGCGGCGGGCGGCGTGGGGCACGGTGCGGTCGCTCGCGGACCTCGGGAAGACCGTGTTGCTGACGACGCACTACCTCGACGAGGCGCAGGCGCTCTGCGACCGCGTGGCGATCATGAAGGACGGGCGGATCCTCACCGTCGGCGCCCCCGCCGAGCTCGGCGTCGGCGCCCTGTACCGCGTCGCCTGGCGCGAGGCCGACGGGACGATGGCCACCCGCGAGACGCCCGACCCGACCGGGCTGCTCCATCAGCTCACGTCGGCGGCACTCGCACGGGGCGAGCAGGTCCGCGACCTGAGCGTGACCCGGCCGTCGCTGGAGGACGTCTACCTCGACCTGACCGCCGAGCCCGCTCCGGCGGAGGAGCGCACCCATGGTTGAGCTCGCCTGGCGCCAGTACCGCCTCGAGCGCCGGATGTTCTGGCGCAACCCGAGCGCGGCGTTCTTCAACTTCGTCCTGCCGCTGCTCTTCCTCGCGCTGTTCGGCGCCGTGTTCGCCGGCGACCAGGACAACCTCGACGTCCTCGTGCCGGGCATCGCCGGGATGAGCATCGTGTCGGCGACGTTCGTGGCGATGGCGCACAACCTCGTGTTCCTGCGCGAGCAGGGCGTGCTCAAGCGCCTGCGCGGGACGCCCCTGCCGACCGGCGCGTACCTCGGCGCGCTGGCGGCTCACGCCGTGACGAACGCGGCGATCCAGCTCGGGATCGTCATCGTGGCCGGCCGCGTCTTCTTCGGGGTCGGATGGCCGGACGACTGGCTCCAGCTCGCCGTCTTCGCGGCCGCCGGCGTGGCCTGCTTCACGCTCCTCGGGGCGGCGCTCGCCCACGCGATCCCGAACTACGAGTCGACGGCCGCCTACGTCAATGCCGCGTTCCTGCCGCTCATCGCGATCAGCGGCGTCTTCTACGACGCCGACGACGCGCCCTCGTTCCTGCGCGACTTCGCCGAGGCCCTCCCGCTCGTCCACGTGATCGACGGGCTGAAGGGCGCGATGGTGACGGGCGAGAGCGCGTGGTCGGGGCTCATCGTCGTCGGGCTGTGGACGGCGGCGGGAGCGGTGCTCGCGGTCCGCGGGTTCCGCTGGGAGGCGCGGCGGGCGTAGATGGCCGAGCCGCTGCGTGTCGTGCTGGCCGACGACCATGCGGTCGTGCGGTCCGGCCTCAAGCTCCTCCTCGCCCAGGCGGGGATGGAGGTCGTCGCGGAGGCCGGCGACGTCGAGACGGCGCTGCGCTACGTCCTCGGCCACAAGCCGGACGTGCTGGTCCTCGACCTCAACATGCCCGGCGCGCCGAGCCTGCCGGCGATCCCAAAGTTCCTCGAGGCGTCGCCCGGCACGCACGTCGTCGTCCTGACGATGCAGCAGGAGCCCGAGTTCGCCCGCGAGGCGCTGCGCTCGGGCGCGACGGGCTACGTCCTCAAGGAGGCGGCGGACGCCGAGCTCGTCCAGGCGATCGAGGCCGCGCGCGAGGGCCGCACGTACGTCAACCCGTCGCTCGGCGCACGCCTGGCCACCGAGCCGCTGAAGCCGAGCGGCCCGCCGGACGGCCTGAGCGAGCGCGAGGTCGAGATCCTGCGCCTCATCGCGCTCGGCCACACGAACGCCGAGATCGCCCAGCAGCTCTTCCTCAGCGTCCGCACGGTCGAGACGCACCGCGCGCACGTCCAGCACAAGACGCGCAGGACGACGCGCTCGGAGCTCGTCCGCTACGCGCTGGACCACGGGCTCGTCGAGACCGGCGGCGAGTAGTCCGTCGTCGCCCGCCCACTCCCCGCGGGCCCCTCCGGACACCGCGGCGCCGCGCGCGCGTAGGCTGAGCCCATGAGGGTCCTGATCGCTGGAGGCGGGGTCGCCGGGCTGGAGGCGGCGCTCGCGCTGCGCGACCTGGCCGGCGACAAGGTGGACGTGCTGGTGCTCGCGCCGGAGGAGACGTTCGAGGTGCGCGCGCTGTCGGTGCGCGACCCGTTCGGCCTGCCGCGCGCGCAGCGACACGCCCTCGCGGAGATCGGCGCGGACGCCGGCTTCCAGCTCGCCCACACCGGACTGGCGTCCGTCGAGCCCGAGCGCCGGATCGTCCACGGCGACGACGGCACGCAGTACGACTACGACGCGCTCATCGTCGCGATCGGGGCGACCCCACGGGCGTCGCTCCCGCGCACCGTCACCTTCACCGGCCCCGCGTCGGCCGAGGCGGTGGCCGGGGTGCTGCAGGACATGGAGGAGGGCTACGCGCGCCGCATCGCCTTCGTCGCGCCGGCGGGCAACACGTGGCCGCTCCCGCTCTACGAGCTCGCGCTGCTCACCGCGGAGCGCGCCCGGTCGCTGAACCTCGACGACGTGACCATCACCATCGTGACGCCGGAGGAGACGCCGCTCGCGCTCTTCGGGCCGGAGGCGAGCCGCGCCGTCGCCGCGCTGCTCGCCGAGCAGGACATCGACGTGCTCACGGAGACCTTCGTCGAGCCCGGCGCGCACGGCCCCGCGCTCGGCGTCGGGCCGGGGCAGCGCCGCGTCGGCGTCGACCGCGTCGTCTCGCTGCCGCTGCTCGACGGCCCGCGGATCCCGGGCCTGCCCGCCGACGCCGCCGGCTTCCTCCCGATCGACCAGCACTGCCGCGTGCTGGGGATCGAGAACGTGTGGGCGGCGGGCGACGGCACGACGTTCCCGATCAAGCAGGGCGGGATCGCCGCCCAGCAGGCCGACGCCGCGGCGCAGGACATCGCCGCGCTCGCGGGCGCCTCCATCGAGGTGCGCCCGTTCCGGCCCCTCCTGCGCGGGATCCTCATGACCGCGTCGGGGCCGCGCTGGCTGCGCCACGCGGTGTCGGGCGGCGGCGGCCTCTCCGTCCTCGCCGAGCACGCGCTGTGGTGGCCGCCGAGCAAGGTCGCCGGGCACTACCTCGCGCCGTACCTGCAGACGCGCGAGGAGGAGCCCGCCCCCGCGCCCGAGGGCGACGACGGCGTGACGGTGGAGGTCGACCTCCACGCCCACCCGCCCGGCGCGCCGCACGGCCGGCGCCGCGCGGTGCTCGCCGACGCGGACGGTCCCGGCGGCGCGCTCGAGCTGCTGGCGTACGACACGCCCGAAGGGTCGTGAACCACCGCGCGGACGAAGCCGGTCGCTGCTCTTCTATGAGAGCGCCGACCGAATCCGGTCCGGCGCCAGCGTGAGCGCGAGGGCGTGCGTCGGCCCGTCGGCGGCGACCGGGACCGCGCGGTCGAGGTTCTCGACGACGTAGCCGTGCCGGCGCATGGCCGCCACGAACTCCGGGTTTGTCTCGTGCAGCTCGCAAATCAGCACCGGCCGGTGGCGCTCGAGCGTGCGCCGCATCCCGCGGATGACGGCGAGCTCGGATCCCTCCACGTCGATCTTGACGACGTCTGGGGGCGGCACGTCTCCGCGCTCGACGAGGTCGTCGATCGCGACCACGGCGACACTCAGGACCGACTCGGTCCGGGGATGCGTCCCGCGGTCCGCGAGATGCGACCAGCTCCGCTCGTCGACGCGCAGGACCGGGCGGACCCGCTGCGGTCGCCGACCGCGCATTCGTGCACGACGACCTGCTCCAGCCGGTTGAGGCGCGCGTGCTCGCGCGCGACCGCGGCGCTCTCCGGCAAGGGCTCGAATGCGACGACGCGCCCCGACGGACCGGTCAGTCGCCCCGCCAAGAGTGCGAAGAACCCGAGGTTCGCACCGACGTCGAAGACGACCGCGCCGCGCCCGACGTGCCGACGCAGAGCCTCCTGCACGCCAGGCTCGAGCGTGCCGCGCACCAGCCCGTGTCCCTGCACGTGCGTGAGGGGCAGTCTCGGGCCGAGCCGTAGCCCCGCCGCGGGACCGGCGGGAACGACGATCGCCCCGCCGGCGAGGACGCGACGCGCGAGCGCGAGCACGAGCCGGCCGGCGGAGTGCGCACCCATCGCGGTGAGCCGCCTCGGCGTCACGCGCGTCACTGCGCGGTAGCCGTACGTGCGTGCGAGCGGAGCGAGCGGTTGCACCAAAGACGATCGGAGGACGATGCGGCGCGAGTTCGGGCCGCTCGCGGATCGTACGGCCTCGTTGCGCCGATGAGACAGGGGTGATCTACGACGCGCCCGAGTGAGCGCGGTCAGCGGCGTGCGTTGACGAACGCGGCAGGCGGCTCGCCGTCGATCGTGGCGGCGACCTGGCTCAGCGGGCTGATGGCGAAGTCGCGCCGCAGCAGCGAGAAGACGCGGACGTCGTGCACGCGGTCGCCGTGGCGGTGGAACTCGCGCAGCGTCCCCTCCGCGACGAACCCGAGCTTCTCCAGCGCGCGCTGCGAGCGCGGGTTGCCCGGGGCGGCGTAGGCGCCGATGCGCTCCAGGGCGAAGGCGTCGAACGCGAGCCGCGCCAGCAGCGCCTTGGCCTCGAAGTTCGCGCCCGTCCCCCAGTGGGCGCGGCCCAGCCACGTCCCGACGACCGCCCGGCGGTCGCGCAGGCTCCACTCCCCCAGGCCGATCACGCCGATCGGGCCGTGCTCGCGGTGGTCGATCACGAGGTCGAGCTGGCGCCCGCTCTCACGCTCGGCGGCCAGCCGCGCGACGTACGCCTCGGCCTCCTCGACGCGCTCGTAAGGCCCCCAGGAGAAGAACCGGGTCACCTCCGGATCGCGCGCGTGCGCGAACAGCCCGGCCGCGTCGGCGGGCTCCGCGAAGCGCAGCGTGAGGGTCGGGCCGGTGGCGCGCAGTGCCATCATCCGCCCGCAATGATCGCGCTCCTGTACGACGTCCACGGGAACCTGCCCGCGCTGGAGGCCGTGATCGCCGATGCGCAGGCTGCGGGCGCGACCGAGTGGCTCGTCGGCGGCGACATCGCGATGTTCGGCCCGTACCCGCGCGAGACCGTGGAGCGGCTGCGCGAGCTCGAGCCCGCCCGCTGGCTGCGCGGCAACGTCGACCGCTGGAGCGCGTTCCCCGACGAGGCGCCCGACGGCGAGCCCGCCGGCGGCGGCATCGCGGCGGTGCGGGCGGAGCTGGGCGACGAGGTCGTCGCGGAGCTCGGGCGGCTGCCCGAGAGCCTTGCGCTCGCCGACGACGCGCGGGCCTGGCACGCCTCGCCGAAGAGCGACGTCGAGTCGTTCTTCCCCGACCCGCTGCCGGACGACGACGCGCTGCTGGAGGGGGTGACGGAGCGGCGGCTGGTCTTCGGCCACACGCACCTGCCGTTCCGGCGCGAGCACCGCGGCGTCGAGCTGATCAACCCCGGCTCGGTCGGGATGCCCCTGGACGGCGACCACCGCGCCGCGTACGCGCTGCTGCACGACGACGGCCGCGTCGAGCACCGGCGCGCCGTGTACCCGCACGAGGAGGCGCTCGCCACGCTGCGCGAGCGCTTCGACGGCGAGTGGGTCGAGATCGTCGCGCGGCGCCTCGAATCGGCGAGGATCCAGGGATGAAGCACCTGCTCCCCGCCGTCGCCGTCGTCGCCTCGGCCGTCCTGGCTCCGCCCGCGGCGGCAGCGCCCGATTGCGACCCTCCCGTGCAGCCCACGAAGCTGCTCGAGGCACAGGGCCACCTCGAGTCGGTGATCGTCGACCCGCGCGGGCCGCTCTACTTCACGAACGCCACGAGCGTCCTGCGGCTCGACCGCCCCGGGGCGCAGCCGCAGGTCGTCGCCGACGTCGACGTCCCCGGCGGGCTCGCGTTCGACCTCGCGGGCAACATCATCGTCGGCAGCGGCAACTCGCTCCAGAACGGCTCGACCGGCGACGCGACCGGCCCGTCGAAGCTCGTGAAGATCGATCCGCTGACGGGCAGGACGGAGGAGTACGCGACCGGCCTGTCGATGGGGAACGGCCTGGTGCGCGGGGCGGGGAACACGTTCTACGCGTCCAACGACGGCGGCTTCAACATCGACCGCATCGTCGACGGGAAGACCGAGCGCGGCTGGGCGCGCGTCCAGTCCGGCAACGGGCTGGCGATCGACACCGCGGGCCGGTGGCTCTACGCCGCCCAGACGTTCAAGCCCGCCGCGATCCAGCAGGTCGACCTGACCGACCCGAGCCGCGTCACACCGCTGGTGGAGGCCGGGCCGGAGGACGCGCAGGCCGGCCTCGACGGGATGGACCGCGACGGGGCCGACCAGCTGTTCGTCGCCGCCAACGGCGCCGGCCAGGTGTGGCGGGTCGCCGGCGCGCCGCCGCAGATCTGCGTGCTCGTCCGCGGCCTGCCCGGCTTCCCCGACGGCCCCAGCGCGGTGGCGGTCGGCAGGCCGGGCACGCCGTTCCCGCCCGAGAACCTCTACGTCGTCGCGTTCAACGGGACGCTGCTCGAGCTCGCGCGCGTGGCGGCGCCGCCGCTCGAAGGGGGCGCCGGTGGAGGGATGCCGGGCGGAGGAAGCGGCGGAGGCGCCGGCTCCGGAGCCGGCGGCACGACCCCGGGCGGCGGCGCGCCCCGCGGCGCGGCCATGCCCGTGCGCCTTCGGCTGACGCCGAGGATCGCGGTCGCCGGCCGCCGCACGCGCTTCCGCGTCGTCGTCGAGGTCTTCCGCGACCACGGCTGGCAGCGGGCGTCGCGCGCGAGGGTGCGCTTCGCCGGCCGGACGCTGCGCGTGAGGCGCAGCGGCGCGCGCCGCTTCGCCCGGCGCCTGCGGCGACCGGGGCGCTACCGGGTGCGCGCCACGTTCCGCGGCGTCCGCAGCCCGCCGGTGACGCTGCTGGTGCGGCGGCCCTAGGCCGCGAGCGCACGCGGCGCCGCGACCTCGAAGCGCCCGCCGCCCGAGCGCTTGACGACGTACATCGCCGCGTCGGCCGCGCGCACGAGCGCCTCGGGATCCTCCGTGCCGTCGGCCGCGAGGGCCACGCCGACGCTGACGCCGCCCGGCACCTCGCTGACGACGCGCTCGGCGATCCCGCGGGCCTCCGCGATTCCCGCGACGCCGTCGCACAGCACCACGAACTCGTCGCCGCCGAGGCGCGCGGCGGTGTCGCCGCCGCGCAGCACGCCGCGCAGGCGAGCGGCGACCTCGACGAGGAACTGGTCGCCCGCCGCGTGGCCGAGCGCGTCGTTGACGCTCTTGAAGTCGTCGAGGTCGAGGAAGAGGACGGCGAGGTAGGTCTGCGTGCGGCGCAGCCGGCTGAGGGCCAGGCGCAGGCGGTCGGAGAAGAGGGCGCGGTTGGGCAGCCCGGTCAGCGGGTCGTGCAGCGCCTGGTGGGCGAAGGCGCATTCGATCCGCTTGCGCTCGACGGCGTGGCGCACCGCCCGCGCGAGCGCGGTGCCGTCCAGCCCCTCGCGCGGCAGGCAGTCCTGGGCGCCGGCGCGGATCGCCGCGACCGACGCGGCCTCGTCGGCCGGGCCGAGCACGACGACCGGCCGGTCGAGGGCGGCGGCGTGCACGCGCTCGAGCGTCCGCACGCCGTCGAGCAGCACGCAGCCGATCCCGTCGTCGAGCAGCCGGTCGACGCCGGCGTCGACGGTCGGCGCGACCTCGACGCGGAAGTCCGCGGGCGCCGCCTCCTCGAGCAGCGCGCTGACGAGGGCGGCGAAGCCCGCTCGCTGCTCGATCAGGAGGACGCGCATGAGCGGATGTTCCCCATAACGGACCAATGGCGTAGGGCGTTTGGACAGATGTCCGATGCACCTGGCGCGCTACGTTCCGCGCAATGTCCGAGGAAAGCGACCCGATCGACGTCGTCCTGAGCGCCGGCGAGCTCGACGTGCACATCGTCGCCCTGCGCGAGTTCCTGCACAGCGCGAGCGCGATCGAGGTGCAGGCGGTCGTCGACCGTGGCGCCGATCGGCCGCCCGCGCTCATCACCTGCGGCCGGATGAAGCCGATCGAGGTCGTCGAGGGCGAGCGCGTCGTCCACCTCCCCCACACCGCCGAGCTGGAGCCCGATCCGCCCTCGCTGCCGCACGTCCCCCGCCTGCCGCCGATCGAGGTCGACGCCGGCGAGGGGACGGTCAGCGCGCCGCTCGGCGCGATCGGCGCGCTGTCGGACGCCGTCGAGGCGCTGGCGGCCACGTTCGGCGGCCGCAGCGTCGCGCTGGCCTTCTTCCAGACGACGGACGACGAGCTGCCGTTCGGGATCGCGGCACGCCCGGGCGAGCCGGTCATCCTCACGCTCGGCGAGGAGCAGTACCAGCTCCCCGTGTGATCCACGCAACACAGCGTTAACGCCGCGGAGCGCAAGTGGCGCACCTCGCAAACGTTTCTCCTAGCGTCTCGGGAATCCGACGCAGGAAGCGCCGTGGGGGAAGAGGAGAACGACCAGACAAGCTGGATCGGCCGGATCGCAGCTGCTGCGGCGCTGCTGCTGGCCATCGGCGTTGCCGGATGGCTCCTCGTCGGAGGCGACGACGGGTACAAGGTGCACGTCCGCTTCCAGGCGGCGACGAACGTCGTCAAGGGCAACCTCGTGCAGGTCGCCGGCCGGCGCGTCGGCACGATCGACGAGATCGAGCTGACCGAGGACGGCCAGGCCGACCTCACGCTGAACATCGAGGACGAGGACCTCGTCCCGCTGCGCACCGGCACGCGCGCGACGCTGCGCATCGCGTCGCTGTCCGGCTCGGCGAACCGCTACGTCGACCTGCGCATCCCGCCCGCGGGCGGGCAGAAGATCGACGAGGGCGGCGTCATCGACGCGAGCGACACGACGTCCGCCGTCGAGGTCGACCAGCTCTTCCAGATGTTTGACAAGCGCACGCGCAAGGGCCTGCGCAGCTTCATCCGCGGCCAGGCGCTGCAGTGGGGCGACGACCAGGGCGACGCCGCGAACGCGGGCTGGAACTACGTCAACCCCGCCCTCGTCTCCGCCCAGCGCCTGTTCCGCGAGCTCGACTTCGACAGCCAGGTGCTCCGCGAGTTCGTCGTCGACTCCTCGAAGCTCGTCACCGACGTCGCCGACCGCCACGACGACCTGTCGGCGCTGGTCGACCAGCTCGCGACGATGCTCGGCGCGATCGCGCGCGAGGAGGGCAACCTGCGCTCGGCGATCGACCAGCTGCCGCCGTTCATGCGGCGCGCGAACTCCACCTTCGTCGACCTGCGCGCCACGCTCGACGAGCTCGCGCCGGTCGTCCGCGAGTCCAAGCCCGTGACGCCGAAGCTGCGCGCGGTGCTCGCCGAGCTGCGCCCGTTCGCCGAGGAGGCCGTGCCGACGGTGCGCGGCCTCTCGCAGCTGGTGAGGCGCCCGGGCGGGTCGAACGACCTCATCGACCTGGCGAACACCGTCCCGCCGCTGCGCGACGTGACGGTGCGCCCGGTCGTGCGCAACGGCAAGGAGCGGCCCGGCAGCTTCGAGACCGCGGTCGAGTCGCTGCGCGGCCAGACGCCGCACATCGCGTACTTCCGCCCCTACACGGTCGACTTCAGCGGCTGGCTCGACGACTTCAGCCACTCGGGCATCTACGACGCGAACGGCTCGGCGAGCCGCGTCGCGACCTCCGTCAACGCGTTCGCCGCCATCGGCGCGCAGCTCAAGCTCGTGCCCCAGGAGCTGCGCCAGGAGCTGACCAACGCGGTCACGCGCACCGGGCAGAACAACCGCTGCCCCGGCGGCAGCGAGCGCCCGTGGGAGGACGGCTCCAACCCGTGGAAGCCGACCGAGGACTTCAACTGCGACCCGACCCAGATCCCGCCGGGGAAGTGATCGCTTGAAGCGCGTCCTCGGCCTCCTGCTCCTCGTCGTCGCCGTCGCCGCGATCGCGTCGCTCGGCACCGGCGCGTCCGACGACGAGGGCGGCAAGAGGTACTGGGTCGAGCTGGACAACGCGTTCGGCCTGACCGACGGCGCCGACGTGAAGATCGCGGGCGTCCGCGCCGGCAAGGTCACCGAGATGAAGCTCGATCGCGAGGACATGCGCGCGCTCATCGGGATCGAGGTCACCAAGTCGGGCTTCGACGACATCCGGACGAACGTGCGCTGCGAGACGCGCCCGCAGTCGCTGATCGGCGAGTACTTCATCGACTGCCGCCCCGGCACGACCGACCACCCGAAGCTGAAGGTCGGCGGCACCATCCCCGTCGAGCAGACCGAGACGACCGTCCCGCTCGACCTCATCAACGACATCATGCGCCGCCCCTACCGCGAGCGGTTCAGCATCCTGCTGTCCGAGCTCGGCGCCGGCCTCGCCGCGCGCGGGCCCGATCTCAACGAGACCATCCGCCGCGCCGTCCCGGCCCTGCGCCAGGTCGACCGGCTGCTGGCGATCCTCGCCGAGCAGCGGCGCACGATCCGCCAGCTCTACGACGACGCGGAGGAGGTCACGACGACGGTCGCCGCCAAGCGCCAGGACGTCGCCCGGTTCGTCGACGAGGCGCGCGACACCGCCCGCACCGCGGCGATGGAGGAGGGCGGGATCAAGCGCCAGTGGGCGACGCTGCCGACGTTCCTGCGCGAGCTGCGCCCGACGCTCGCCCAGCTCGACGCGACGGCCGACGAGCAGATCCCGGCGCTGCGCAACCTGCGCCGCGCGTCGCCCGCGCTGCAGTCGCTCTTCGAGACGCTCGGGCCCTACGCGGAGGCGTCGCAGCCCGCCGTCAAGACGCTCGGCGAGGCCGCGAAGGAGGGCCGCCGCGCCGTCGCGGTCGCGCGGGCGCCGGTCGCCGAGCTGCGCCGCGGCGTCGACGACCTGCCCGAGGCCGCCACCGACCTGGCCATGACGCTCGAGCACATCGACGACCCCAGGAACGCCGTCGAGAAGGACGCGCGCGCCGGCCGCGGCCCCGACAGCGGCTACACCGGCCTGGAGTCGCTCATCCGCTACTTCTTCCGCCAGTCGCAGGCGATCAACCTGTTCGACGCGCAGAGCTACATCCTCAAGGCGTCGATCTTCCTCGACCGCCCGTGCGCGAACTACACCGACGCGAAGCTCGTCAAGGACGGCACGTCGCCCGAGCGCTGCCGCGCGTGGCTCGGGCCGAACCAGCCGGGGATCACCAGCCCGGACTTCACCGCGACCGGCGGCGGCGAGGCGCGCGCGGGGCACACCCGCGACCGCGGCGGGCGCAAGGCGCGCCGCGGCGGCAGGCGCGGCGACCGCGGCTCGTCCGGCGGCGGCAGCGGCCCCGGCGACGACAAGGGCGCGCGCGACGGCGGTGGCGACAAGGGCCCCGGCGGTCACGGCGTGGCCGGGCTGCTCCCCCTGCCGGACCTCAGCGGCGCGCTCCCGAAGACCCCGGACCTCCCGGAGGCGCCGAAGGTGCCCGACGTGCCGAAGGACGCGGGCGTGCCGAAGGAGACCGAAGACCTCCTCGACTACCTGGTGGGCGGCTGATGCGCCGGAGCACCTCCTCCATCGTCGCCAACCCGGTGCTCGTCGGCGCGGTCACGGCGCTGATCGTGGTCGTCGCCGTGTTCCTCGCCTACAACGCGAACAAGGGGCTGCCCTTCGTCCCCTCGACGACGCTGAAGTTCCGCGTCTCCAACGGCGCGAACCTCATCGAGGGCAACGAGGTCCGCGAGGGCGGCGGGCCGCGCATCGGCATCGTCGACCACATGCGCCCCGTCCGGCTGCCAGACGGCACCGTCGGCGCCGAGGCGACGATGAAGATCGACGCCGACGCCGGCGACATCCCCAAGGACTCCACGCTCAACCTCCGCCCGCGCTCGGTGCTCGGCCTGAAGTACGTGGAGCTCACGCGCGGCAAGTCGAAGGAGACGTTCGTCGACGGCGACACGCTCCCGGCCGAGAACGTCGCGTACCCCGTCGAGCTCGACGACTACAACCGCATCTTCAACCGCCGCACGCGCGAGGCGGTGCAGACGAACCTCGAAGGCTTCGGCAACACGTTCTCCAGCCGCGGCCTGTCGCTGAACACGACGATCGCGACGCTGCCGCGCTTCCTCACCCACCTCGCGCCCGTCGCCGAGACGCTGGCCGACGATCGCAACCACCTCGGCCGCTTCTTCAAGGAGCTCGGCGACGCCGCCCGCGTCATCAGCCCGATCGCCGACCGCTACGCGCACTCGTTCGAGGCCGGCGCCGACACCTTCGAGGCGTGGTCGCGGTACCCCGACCGCCTGCGCAAGACGATCAGGGACAACGCGCCGACGATGGAGGTCGGCATCCGCTCCTTCCGCGTCCAGCGCCCCTTCCTGCGCGACACCGCCGCGTTCTCGCACGCCCTGCGCCGCGCGACGGAGGTCATGCCGAGCGCGGTCCCGCCGATCACCGGCGCGCTGAAGACCGGCATCCCGGTGCTCGCAAAGCAGCCGGGCTACAACGAGGACCTGCGCCGGACGCTCACCGCGCTCGAGCAGCTCATGGGCGACGACCGCACGATCTACGCCCTGCGCGGCGTCACGCGCCTGGTCGACATCGTCAACCCGCTCATCCGCTTCGTCGGGCCGTACGTCACGGTCTGCAACTACTTCAACTACTCCTGGAACAACGTCGGCGAGCACCTGACCGAGCCCGACCCGACCGGCGGCTCGCAGCGCACGCTGCTCAACCAGGCCTCCCGCCCGCGCGACCCGCGCTCGCCGTCGATGGGCTCGATCGGCGCCAAGACGCCCTCCAACGGCGAGGAGACGACGTCGGGCGCGCCGATGAACCTGCACTCGAACATCTACACCGCGGCGGTCGACCACCAGGGCAACGCCGACTGCGAGTCCGGCCAGCGCGGCTACCTCGAGAAGCTCACGCACTACAACACCGATCCGAAGCTCAAGATCGTCACCGACCCGCACCTGCCCGGCAACAGCGGCACGACGCTCACCGGCCGCCCGCACGTGCCCGAGGGCCAGACGTTCACGCGCCTGCCGGAGTCCGGCCCCAGGCTCCCGAAGGAGCTGGACAAGTGAGGCGGCCGGACACCAAGCAGCGCCAGGCCGTCTACGGCCTCGTCGCGGTCGCGGTCGTCGCGGTGGCGGTCTTCTTCGGCTTCACCAAGAGCAACCCGCTCGCCAACCCGTACGAGATCAAGGCGGCGTTCCGCAACGTCAACGACCTCAAGCCCAAGTCGCCGGTGCGCATCGCCGGCGTCAACGTCGGCAAGGTCCGCAAGGTCGAGCCGATGGACGGCGGCCGGGGCGCCGTCGTGACGATGGAGATCAAGGAGGAGGGCCTGCCGATCCACGCCGACGCCACGGCGAAGGTCCGCCCGCGCATCTTCCTGGAGGGCAACTACTTCGTCGACCTGCGCCCGGGGTCGCCGAGCGCGCCGGCGATGGACCGGGGCGACACGATCCCCGTGCAGAACACGGCGGCGCCGGTGCAGTTCGGCCAGTTCCTCGAGATGCTCCAGAGCGACACGCGCGAGGACCTCCGGACCGTCCTGCGCGAGTACGGCAAGGCCGTCGACGGCCCGGGCGGCCGCGGGTTCAACCGCTCGATCAGGTACTGGAAGCCGGCCTTCAAGAACTCCGCGCTCGTCAACGAGGCGACGCTCGGCACCGAGGAGCACGACCTCTCGAACTACCTACGCGGCGCGCGCAAGGTGGCCTCGGGGCTGGACCGCAACCCCGAGTCGCTGAAGGGCCTCATCACCAACCTCGCCGACACCGCGGGCGCGTTCGCCGACGAGCAGGAGAACCTGTCGCAGACGATCCACGAGCTGCCGACGACGCTGCGGGTCGGCCGCCGCGCGCTCGGTGCCCTGCGCACGGCCTTCCCGCCCGTCCGTCGCCTGGCCCGCGCGATGCTGCCGACGGTCCGCACGTCCGGCCCCGCGCTCGACGCGCAGCTCCCGCTCGTCAGGCAGCTGCGCGGGCTGGTGCAGCCGGACGAGCTGCAGGGGCTCGTGAAGGACCTCGAGCCCGCCGTGCCGGCGCTCGCGCGGATGAACCGCGAGGCCGTCCCGCTCCAGGAGCAGACGCGCCTGGCCGGCAGCTGCAACAACCTCATCCTGCACCCCTGGAACGAGATCAAGGTGCCGGACCAGAACTTCCCGGCCCAGGGCCCGATCTACCAGGAGGCCTCCAAGCAGTTCGTCGGCCTGGCCGCCGAGTCGCGCAACTTCGACGCCAACGGCCAGTACGTGCGCTCCTACGCGCAGAACGCGAACTACGCATCGGCCGTCGGCGACGGGCGCTTCTTCTTCACCGACCTGCCGGTGCTCGGCGTCAACCCGCCCAAGGCCCCGCATCAGCCGCCCTACCGGCCGGACGTGCCGTGCGAGACGCAGGAGCTTCCCGACATGCGCACGCGCGTGCAGGCGCCGCCGCAGCAGGTGCGGATCAACCAGCACGCGCCGGGCGCCGACGCGCGCCGGGCAAGGGTGCAGGCGTCGCTGAAGGACTGGATGCGCGACGAGCTGAAGCGCAGCGGCCTCGACAAGCGCTACACGCTGTCGGACCAGCCGCTGAAGGCGTCGGAGATCCCGGCCGTCGCGAAGGCGGTGGGCGGAAAGTGAAGAAGGCGATCCGCGACCACCTCCGCGACTTCGTCGCGATCCTGGCGCTGACGTCCGTCGCCCTGTTCGTCGCGTACTTCGTGCTGCAGAACCAGCGCCTGCGCCTCCCCTACCTCGAGGAGCAGCCGTTCGTGCTGAAGGCGCAGATGTCGACGGCGCAGGCGGTCACGCCCGGGCAGGGCCAGACGGTGCGGATCGCGGGCATCCGGATCGGCGACATCGCCAAGACGGAGCTGAAGGACGGCCGCGCGATCGTCACGCTGCACCTCGACCAGGAGTACAAGGACATCGTGCGCCAGGACGCGACCGCGCTGCTGCGCCCGCGCACCGGCCTGAAGGACATGTTCCTCGAGCTGAACCCGGGCTCGAAGAGCGCGCCGCTGATGAAGGAGAACGGGATGATCCCGGTCTCCAACACGCTGCCCGACGTCAACCCGGACGAGATCCTCGGCCAGCTCGACGCCGACACGCGCGACTACATCCGGCTGCTGCTGAGCGGCGCGGGGACCGGGCTGAAGGGCCGCGGCGACGACCTGAGCGAGGTCCTGCGGCGGTTCGAGCCGACGTACCGCGACCTCGCCGCGGTGAACACCGAGGTCGTCAAGCGGCGCGCCGAGCTGCGGCGGCTCATCAACTCGCTGCAGAAGCTGAACACGACGGTCGGGCGCAAGGACGACGATCTCGCCCAGCTCGTCGACGGCGCGAACCGCGTCTTCCGCGCGATCGCGTCCGAGCGCGGGAACGTGTCGGCGTCGGTGCGCGAGCTGCCGCCGACGCTGCGCCAGGCGACGACGACGCTGCGCAAGGTCGAGACGCTCGCCGGCGAGCTCGGGCCCGCGGCCACCGCGTTCCGTCCCGCGATCGTCGCGCTGAAGGGCGCGAACGAGCGGGTCCGCCCGTTCGCGCTGGACGCCGCGCCGCGACTGCGCGACGACATCCGCCCGTTCGTGCGCGAGGCGCGGCCGCTCGTCCGTGACCTCGCGCCCGCCGCGCGCGACCTCGCCGCCGGCGAGCCCGGCCTGCGCCGCACGTTCAAGGTCCTCAACGACTTCTTCAACATGATGGCCTTCAACACGAACGGCCGCGAGGGGCCGGAGAAGACCGACCGCGACGAGGGCTACCTCTTCTACACCGGGTGGCTGATCCACCAGGTCAACTACCTGTTCGGGTCGATGGACGCCCACGGGCCGGGCCGCCCGATCACGCTCGGCGGGACGTGCGCGATCATCGAGAACACCCTCGGCGCGAGCGAGGAGCTCGAGGCGCTGCTCGGGCTGACCGGCGC
Source organism: Solirubrobacteraceae bacterium (assembly GCA_036389155.1). Taxonomy (GTDB): domain Bacteria; phylum Actinomycetota; class Thermoleophilia; order Solirubrobacterales; family Solirubrobacteraceae; genus CADCVT01. The sequence goes on along the minus strand of DASVQN010000014.1, from coordinate 61,482 downwards.
GCTCACCGACCCGGCCGTGTGCGGCGGCGCGGAGGGGACCGGCGGGGCGGCGGCGCTGCTCGACCAGATCCCGATCACCGGCGAGCTGCCGCCGCTGCCGAAGACGGCGGAGGGCAAGGCGCTCGCGCGCAAGGCGTACGAGTACCGGCGCACCCACGGCGGGACGGACCCGAAGTGGATCGTCGAGGCGCGCAGGCGGGCCGCGAAGGCGCGCGCCGCGCGCACCACCGCCGCCGCCGCGTCGGAGGGCGGGCGCTGATGCAGAAGCAGGCGCCCACCCTCGGCCGGCTCGCGACGATGGTGTTGTTCGCGCTGTCGTGCTTCGGCCTGCTGATGTTCCTGTGGCTGGCCTTCGGCGGCCCGATCCCGCTCAAGCCGAAGGGCTATCAGTTCCGGATCGCCTTCCCCGAGGTCTCGCAGCTCGCGACGCAGTCCGACGTGCGCGTGGCCGGCGTGGAGATCGGCAAGGTCGTCAAGGTCGACCGCAACGCCGGCGGCACGGCGACGATCGCGACGCTGGAGATCGACCGCAAGTACGCGCCGATCAGCGCCGCGGCGAAGGCGCAGCTGCGCAACAAGACGATCCTCGGTCAGACGTACGTCGAGCTCACGCTGGGGGCCAAGAGCGGGCCGCGGATCCCCGACGGCGGGCTCCTCGACCAGCGGCGGGTGGGCGACCTCGTCGACCTCGACGAGATCCTCAACACGCTCGACCCCTACACGCGCCAGGCGTACCGGACGTGGCAGCAGGGCGTCTCCCACGCCGTCAACGACCGGGGCGACGAGCTCAACGACGCGCTCGGCAACCTGCCCGAGTTCGTGGAATCCGGCGCCGACCTGTTCGAGGTGCTCGACGAGAACCGGCGCGCGCTCGGCGCCCTCGTGCGCAACACCGGCGTCGTCTTCGGCGCGCTGACCGAGCGCGAGGACCAGCTCTCGAACCTCGTCCGCCACAGCGACACCGTCTTCACCGCGATCCAGTCCGAGCGCGAGGACTGGGCGCAGGTCTGGAACATCTTCCCGACGTTCCTCGCGGAGTCCCGCGCGACGTACGCCCGCCTGGAGCGCTTCGCCCGCGACACGCGCCCGCTCGTGCGCGACCTCAAGCCCGCGATGGAGGACCTGCGCCCGACGCTGCTGGCGCTGCGCGACCTCTCCCCGCACCTGAAGACGCTCTTCCGCAACCTCGACCCGCTCATCGAGGCGTCGAAGGAGTCGCTGCCGGCGCAGGCCGAGGTCTTCGAGGGCCTGCGCCCCGTGCTCGGCGAGCTGGGGCCGTGGCTGTCCGAGCTCAACCCGGTCCTCGCCTGGCTCGGCGAGCACCAGACGACGCTCACCGACCTGTTCGCGAACCTCGGCGTCTCGACCCAGGCGCGGACGACGTCGCGCGACCCGCAGGCCACGGGGCACTACCTGCGCCAGTTCGGCCCGCAGGGCGCCGAGACGGTGTCCGTGCACGCCAACCGCCTCGAGAGCAACCGCGGCAACACGTACATCAACCCGCTGTCGCTGACCGGCCCCGATCAGGCCAAGCGCGGGATCATCGCGTCGTTCGACTGCAAGAACGCGGCAGGCGGCACCGACAAGCCGGACAACTCCGAGAGCCCGGCGTGCTTCACGCAGGGGCCGTACCAGTTCGGGGGCGCGCTGCGGAAGTTCCCGCACATCGAGCGCGAGGACTACTCCAAGGCGCCTTGACACGGGCCGCCTGAATTCGTGACAATGGCGTTGTCATGAAGACAACGCCCCGCTCACGAAAGGGCAGACGGCCGTACGAGATGCGCGCGCGGGCCCAGGCGGCCGAGCGTCTCTCCGAGCAGATCGTCGACGCCACGTTCGAGCTGTGGCTGGAGCGCGCGTACGACGAGATCACGCTCCAGCTCATCGCGGAGCGCGCCGGCGTCTCCCTCTCCACCGTGCTGCGGCGGTTCGGCTCGAAGGAGGGCGTGGTCGAGGCGATCATCGCGACGGACCGCTACGGCGAGCTCGACACGCGCGCCTCGGTCGCGGCCGGCGACGCGGACGCGGCGGTGCGGGTCTTGGTCGACGGCTACGAGCGCGCGGGCGACGCCGTGCTGCGCAACCTCGCCCTGGAGGAGCGCATCGACGCGGTCGCGTCGTGGGTCGAGCTCGGCCGCGCGCGCCACCGCGAGTGGATCGAGCGGGTGTTCACGCCGTGGCTGCCGTCGCGCAAGGGACCCGAGTACCGGCGCCGGCGCGCGCAGCTCATCGTGGCCACCGACCTCTACACGTGGAAGATCCTGCGCCGCGACCAGGGGCTCAGCCGGCAGGAGACGGAACGGGCGATGCGCGACCTGGTCGCGCGCCTCATCGAGGAGGACTGACATGCGCGTCCTGCAGACGATCTTCGACGGCGGCGGCTCGGTGCCGCCGCAGATGGCGATCACCCGGCGGCTCGTCGAGCGCGGTCACGAGGTCAAGGTCGTGGCGCACCGCCCGCTGCGCGCGGCGGTCGAGGAGCGCGGCGCCGAGTTCATCCCGTTCCGGGAGACCATGCCCGATCTCGACGCGCGCCATCCGGAGACCGACCTCATCGCGGACTGGGGCGCGCGCACGCCGATCGGCGCCTCCGTGCGCTTCCGCGACCGCGTGATCTGCGGCCCGCTTCGCGACTCCACCCGCGAGTACCTCGGCGTGCTGGGGCAGTGGCCGGCGGACGCCGTCGTCAGCGACTTCCTCTTCCCGGGCGGGCTTCTCGCCGCGCAGAAGGCCGACATCCCCGGGTTCGTGATCGTCCACTGCCCCTTCCCCACGCCGATCGGGGGCGGCCCGCCGATCGGCAGCGGCGTGCGCCCGGGGCGATCGCCGATCGGCCGCGCGCGCGACCGGCTGCTGTGCGCGGCCACCCGGCGCTTCTACCGCCCGGTCCGTGACGCGGTCGACGAGGTGAGGGCCGAACACGGGCTCGCGCCGGTGCACGACCTCGACGCCGCGCTGTTCGGCGCCGAGCGCGTCTTCGTCATGACGGCGCCCGAGCTGGACTTCTCCAGCCGCGCGGTGCTGCCGCCGAACGTGACGTACGCGGGGCCGGCGTTCGAGCCCGCGGCTGCCGAGTGGACGTCGCCGTGGCCGGCGGAGAACCGCGACCCGCTCGTCGTCATCAGCTTCAGCACCACGTACATGGACCAGCGCGGGATGGCCGAGCGGGCGCTGGAGGCGGTGTCCACCCTGCCGGTGCGCGCGCTGCTCACGGCGGGGCCGGCGCTGGACGTCGGCCGGCTTGCGATCCCGGCGAACGCGCGCGCCGTGTCCTACGTCCCCCACGCCGCCGTCTTCCCGCACGCGAGCCTCGTCGTCACGCACGCCGGCTACGGCACGATCCAGGCCGCGCTCGCCGCGGGCGTGCCGGTCGTCGCGATGCCGGACGGTCGCGACCAGCCGGACAACGCGGCGCGCGTCGTGGAGGCCGGCGCGGGCGTGCGGGTCCGCAAGAACGCGAGCGCGGCGAAGCTGCGCGGCGCGATCGCGGGTGCGCTCGCCGATGGCGCCCTGAAGGCGGCGGCGGAGCGGATGGCGGTGGCGCTGCGCCGGGACGGCGCGGGCGCGGTCGTCGACGCGGTCGAGCGCGCCGAGCGGCGAAGGACGGTCGCCGGCCGCCATTGATCCGGGTCGCCGCGCGGGCGTATACCTGGGTGATGCGTCGCCCGCTCGCGCTGCTCTGCCTTGCCCTCGTCGCCGGATGCGGCGGCGGCGGCGACGACGCGGCGCCCGCCGCTCGCAAGCGCGCCGGGCCGTCGCCCGAGTCGGTCGTGCGCGGGTGGGCGGAGGACCTGCGGTCGGGCGACGTCGACGCCGCGACCGCACGCTTCGCGATCCCGTCGATCGTCGCGAACGGCACGCCGGAGATCCGGCTGGAGACGCGCGAGCAGGTCGAGTTCTTCAACAGCTCGCTGCCGTGCGGGGGCCGCGTGACGAAGACGACGCGCCACCACGGCCTCGTCATCGCGACGTTCGAGCTGACGGAGAGGCCCGGAGGCCACTGCGACGGCGTCGGCCACAGCGCGAAGACCGCGTTCGAGGTCAAGGGCGGCAAGATCACGCGCTGGCTGCGGGTCCCGCTCGACGGCGAGCGCGAGGCGCCGCCCGGCGACGTGGTATGACCTCGCGCCATGCCCGACGCCCTGCGCCCGCTCTTCGACCAGGTCGTCATCAAGGAGCTCGAGCCCGACCGGATGCGCAAGTCCGGCCTGCTCGTGCCCCAGGGGACGCACGACCTGCCCCCGAACGAGGGGATCGTGCTCGCCGTCGGCGACGGCCCCTTCGAGCAGCCCGACTTCAAGATGCCCGTCGCGCCCGGCGACCACGTCGTCTTCCCGCGGTCGGCCGGCGTGTGGGTGGAGGTCGAGGACGAGCGGCTGCTGGTCTGCCGCGTGCGCGAGCTGCTCGGCGTGATCGAGCAGGCGTCGCCGCCGAGCGGCTAGCGCGTCACGCGGTAGCGGAAGACGTACCGGCGGCGCGTCCGCCTGTCGCCCTCCTCGACGTCGCCGACGTCGACGCCGGTGACGTCTACGGCCACGACGCCCGACGCCGGGAGCGGCGCCGCGAGCGGGATGGTCACGAAGGGATGCCGCCCACGCGGCGAGACGACGCGGCTGCGGCCGAGCAGCCTCCCGCGGTGGCGGACGGTGACGCGGCGCCGGCACGACGCCGCGTCCGGGCGGCAGGCGACCTCCACCCGCACGCGTCCGCCCGCCGTCGGCACGAGCTGGGCGCGGATGGGCTCGTCGAGCAGCGTCGCGTCCGTCGAGCCCATCCGCTCGCAGTCGCGCACGAGCGGCTCGCGCGGCAGGTCCAGGTCGTTGACGAGGTCGTCTCCAGCCCCGCAGGCGATCGTGTCGACGCGGCCGTCGCGGCCGCCGCCGAACCTGGTCGTCGCGGCGCCCGCGTCGATGATGTCCGCGCCGCCCCGGCCGTCGAGGACGTCGGCCCCCCAGCCGCCCTGCAGGTCGTTGCGCCCCGCGGTGCCGCGCAGCACGTCGCGTCCGCCGCCGCCGGTCGCGCTCTCGATCGAGCGCAGCCTGTCCTCCCTCCCGGCGCGGCCCCCGCGGCCGGCCGCGAGGTCGACGACCACGCCCGACCGGCGCTCGTCCCACGTCCCCGTGTCCTGTCCGCGGCCGCCGTCGAGGACGTCGCGCCCGGCGCCGCCGCGGCGTGCGTCGCCGCGGAGCGTGTCGCTGTCCGGGCCCCCGCGCAGGACGTCGGCGCCCGGCCCGCCGGAGAGCGTCTGGGACCCGGGCGCGCCCACGAGCACGTCGTCGCCGGGGCCGCCCGCCAGCTCGGCGGCCTCGTCGCCGCCCGCGACCCGCAGCCGGTCGTCGCCGGTGCCGCCGTCGACGGTGCGGTCGTGGAAGGTGTCGCCGCTGACCGCGACGCGATCGTCGCCCGCGCCCGCGCGCACCTTCACGGCGTCGGCGTCGTCACCTCCGCACGTGACTACGCGCTCGGAGACGCTGCGGCACTCCGGCGGCGCGATCAGCGGTGCGGCGCCGCGCTCGCGGATGACGATGCGGCTCTCGCTGAGCGTGATGACGAGGTCGTTGCGCTCCCCGTCCGTGTCCTCCACGAGCAGCCCGTACACGTCGAGGTCGACCTCGACGGAGCGGACGGTCGCGGCATCGGCGGCGGCCGGGGCCGCGAGCGCGAGGGCCCAGACCGCGATGGAGAGCAGGCGTCGGTCCATGTTCCGGGTCAACGCGCCGCGCGACGCGACGTTGCGGTTCTAGCGGCGGGGCGCGTGCGCCACGTCGCGGCGCAGGAACTGCGCGGCGACCTTGAACGCGGGGCGCAGGCGCCGGTCGGAGCTGAGCAGCGCGGAGTCCCACGCCGCGTCGTCGACCGCGGCCCACTGGTACAGGTAGGCGCGCTTGATCCGCGGCTGCGAGACGGCGAGCCGCAACACGTAGCGCGTGGCGCCGGCGGCGTCGCGCAGGCGGCGCCTCATCGGGACGCCGACGCGGCCCCGCGGACGGCGAACGACGCCGCCCGTCTCGGTCAGCCACAGCTCGCCCGTCGTGATGCGGAGCATCTGCCGCGTCGCGGTCGACTTGCGCCCGTACGCGTCGCCGTAGTTGTGCATCCCCCAGATCGCGGGCTTCTCGCGCAGGACGCTCTGGTACTTCTCCGTGTACCGCGTCATCCCCGGCGTGTCGAGGACGTCGCCGGCGACGAGCCGGCAGGCCGGGCACTCGGCGCGCAGGGCGTTGTAGAAGTGGCCGGCCATCCTCGGGCGCGTCCACGTCGGCTGCTTGGGGTGGTTGGCCTCGTTCCACGGGATGAACGCGGTCACGTCGGGGTGCGCCTCGCGGAAGCGCCGGAACGCCCAGCGGTACTGGCTGAGCGTCGGGAGGTGCTTGTCGCCGTCGCCGTCCCACGTGCGGCCGAAGGCGACGAGCGGGTCGATGCCGAGCGCCCGCGTCTTGTCGAGCCAGACCGCGAGGTGCTCGCGCTCGCCGGGCATCCGCTCGACGTCCCACGGCACGACGATCCGCGCCGTCCTCATCCCCAGCCAGGAGAACAGCGGGTCGTCGAACATCTTCGCGTGCTGCTCGCCGATGCCGAGCATCACGGGCGTGGCGCGGCGCGCCTGGGTGGCGGCCGGGGCGAGGAGCGCGAGAGCGGCGGCGAGGACGACGACGGCGAGGCGGGTCATGCGGCCCGCGCAGCTTAGATGCGCGCGCAGTCAGCCCGTCCGTGCGAAGCGCGCGAAGTACCCGAGCGGCGTGCCGACGCGGCGCTCGAACCGCAGGCCGGCGGCCTCCGCGCGCCTGCGCAGCGCGCTCGGCGAGACCCAGTGAGGGTCGCCGAACAGCTCGCCGACCACGACGCGCCCGCCCGGGCGCACGACGCGGTGCAGCTCCCGCAGCGCGGCGTCCTGGTCGGGGATCTCGCCGAGGACGGTCACGAGGTAGGCGCCGTCCACGCTCGCGTCCTCGAACGGCATCTGCTGCGCGTCGGCCTGCGTGGCGACGATCCCCTCGATCCCCTCCTCCTCGGCCGCGCGATGCAGCGTGTGGTCGAGCATCTCGCGCTGGACGTCGAGGACCTCGAGCGTCCCGCCGGGGGCGAGCCACTTCGCGACGGGGAGCGCGTAGTAGCCGGTGCCCGGGCCGACCTCGAGCAGGCGCTCACCGGGCCTGGGGTCCAGGACCTCCTTCAGCCGCGAGCGCGTGATGAGCGGGTGCGGCGCCTCGACCCAGAAGCGCTGGTTGTACGGGCAGGCGCTCGGGTTGCGGCGCCACCACAGCGCGGCGGCGACCGTCGCGCCGGCGCCGAGGAGGAGCACGCGCCTCACGCCGCCACCCCGTTCAGCGCGACGTCGACGACGGCCTCCGTGGCGCGCTCCGGCGACCAGCCGTGCCCGCCCCGCAGGTGCAGGTACGTCCAGCCGACGAGGTTGAAGAGGACGGTCGCGCGCTCCTCCGGATCCCCGCAGGCCCGCAGCGTCCCATCGCTCGTCCCGTCCTCGATCAGCCGGACCAGCGGCTCGACGAAGAAGCTCCTCGTCATCGCGTCCTCTCCCTCCTCGTGGAAGACCTCGTCGCGGCGCGTACCGAGCGCCTCCAGCAGCGGGCGGTGCTCCTCGGCCGCCGCGCACAGCGCGGGCAGCGCGCTCTCCAGCCGCTCCCGCCCCGTCCCGCGGGCGGTCAGCGCCGGCCACAGCGCCGCCCGGTAGCGCTCGACGGCCCGCTCGGTCAGCGAGCCGAGCAGCGCCTCCTTCGACACGCCCCGCCGGTGCAGGGTGACGCGCGAGACCCCGGCCTCCTGCGCGATCCGCTCCAGCGTCGCGCGCTCGTACCCATCGCGCCCGAAGACGCGGCCGGCGGCGGCGAGGATCTCGTCCGAACTCATGCAACATCAGTGTTGCATATATGAACCAACAACGCTACGGGCGTATGCTCGCCGGCCATGATCGAGGAAGCGCGGCTCGAGTCCGTGGCGTCGGGCCTCACGCCCGTGACGCCGGGCTGGTTCGCTGTCAACGCGCGGGACGCCGCCTGGATGGACAACGACGCGACGGAGGCGTGCTGCATCTTCGAGTCCGACGAGTTCGTGCTGCGCGGCCGGCCGGACCTCGGCGAGTACGTCAAGCCCGGCGCCGGCTTCGCCCTCCGCGTCCTACGGCCGGGACGGCCCGCCGGCATGTACCACGCCGAGTCGGTCCAGGAGGACTTCCTCGTGGTGATGGGCGAGTGCATCCTGATCATCGAGGACCAGGAGCGCCACCTGCGCACGTGGGACTTCGTCCACTGCCCGCCGGGCGCGGCGCACACCTTCGTCGGCGCGGGCGACGGCCCGTGCGTCATCGTCTGCTCCGGGAACCGCGACCCCGACGACGAGCGCTTCTGGCGCCTCTACAAGCGCTCCGAAGTCGCGGCGCGGTACGGCGCCAGCGTCGAGCAGGAGACGAGCTCGAGCGCGGAGGCCAACGCAGCGTTCCGGGACCGATGGCGGGTCGCGCATCCGGAGGAGTGGAGCGAGCTGCCCTGGAGCTGATTGGCGATCCCGCGCCAGGGAACCCTCTGAGCATGGACACGCGCAAGCTGGGATCGCAGGGCCTGACCGTCTCCGAGCAGGGGCTCGGGTGCATGGGGATGTCGGAGTTCTACGGAGCGACCGACGAGGGCGAGGCGATCGCGACGATCCACCGCGCGCTCGAGCTCGGCGTCTCGCTCCTCGACACCGCCGACATGTACGGGCCGTTCACGAACGAGAAGCTCGTCGGCAAGGCGATCGCCGACCGCCGGGACGACGTCGTCGTCGCGACGAAGTTCGCGAACGTGCGCGGCGAGGACGGGTCGTTCAACGGCGTGCGCGGGGACGCGGAGTACGTGCGGTCCGCCTGCGACGCCTCGCTGCAGCGCCTCGGCATCGACACCATCGACCTCTACTACCAGCACCGCGTCGACCCGAAGGTGGAGATCGAGGAGACGGTCGGCGCGATGAAGGAGCTCGTCGACGCCGGGAAGGTGCGCTACCTCGGGCTGTCGGAGGCGGGCGCGGAGACCATCAGACGCGCCCACGCCGTCCACCCCATCACGGCGCTCCAGACCGAGTACTCGCTGACCGAGCGCGGCGTCGAGGAGGAGATCCTCCCGACCGTCCGCGAGCTGGGCATCGGCTTCGTCGCCTACTCGCCGCTCGGCCGCGGCCTGCTCACCGGCGCGATCCGCTCGCACGAGGACCTCGACGCGGGCGACTCGCGCCTCCAGCGGTTCCCCCGCTTCGAGCGCGAGAACCTCGAGCGCAACGTCGGCCTGGTCGAGAAGCTCGACGCGATCGCCGAGCGCGTCGGCTGCACGCCCGGCCAGCTCGCGCTCGCGTGGGTCCTCAGCCGCGGGGACGGCGTCGTCCCGATCCCGGGCACGAAGAGGCGCGCGCGGGTCGAGGAGAACGCCGCGGCGTCGGACGTCGAGCTCGACGACGACACGCTCCGCGAGCTCGACGAGACGTTCCCGCCCGGCGTGGCGAGCGGCGACCGCTACGCCGAGCAGGGGATGAAGACCGTCGGCCGCTAGTCGGCTTCGGAGGTGTCGAGATGCCCCGGCGGCTCGGGTGTCCCGGGCGGGTCGCCGAACGTCGCGACCAGCGTGTCGAGGATCTTGGTGCGGGCGGCACCGCCGCGCTCGCGCAGCGGCGCGAGCGCGGGATCGCCGTCCACCTGCTCGGCGCGCCGCCGCGCCTCCGGCCCGGGCGCGCCCGCCAGGGAGATGCGCAGCTCCTGGATCGCGAGGTCGAGGCCCTTCTCGCGCATGGCGGGCACGTGCTCGGCGAGCGTCGCGTAGAAGCAGGCGGCGGTGAAGTGGGTCCGCGCGGTCTCCTGGCGGTCCGGGTGCACGGCGAAGCGCAGCAGCAGGCCGAGGTCGGGCGTCGCCGCGGCGGCTATGAGCTCGCGCAGCTCGTCGATCGACAGATCGCTGCGGGGGTCGTCGCCGGCGCTGGTGGCGAGCTCGGGCGGCGGCGCCAATAGGAGGATCATCGCCAGCTGCAGAGCGGTCCGCGGCTCGACCTCCGACAGGATGAACGCGCGCAGCGTCTCGGCGTCCGGCGTCGTCTCGTCCGCGATCAGCTCCAGCGCGCTGCGCGCGTCGGCGAGGATGGCGCGCGACTCCTCCCGGGCGTCCTTGCCGAACGTCGGGAACGTGTCCTCCGCCGTCGCCCGGGCCTCCTCGTCGAGCATGACCCGGATCCGGTGGTTGCCGAGGCTGTAGCCGAGCTGGTAGCGGGCCGGATGCCGCAGCCCGGCCTCCCCCGTCGTGGTCTCGGCGAAGTCGTCGCTCGCCTGAACGGCGTGAAGGACCCCGACGAGCGGATGCCCGCACCGGCTCTCGACGGTCGCGAGGTTGCCCCGGGCCATCCAGTTGCGCGCGTCGGCCTCGAGCGCCTCCTCGAACGCCAGACGGGCCGCGAACATGTCGCCCTCCGCGAGCCAGCCGCGACCGGACATCGCGCGCGAGTGGCTCAGGGCGCTCGACGTCGACGTCGTCGAGGGCCGCTCGAGCAGCCGGTTGATCTCGAGCTCCGCCCAGGCGGTAACCGGTACGACGAGGCGCAGGTAGCCCTCGGCGCCGAGGTTCTCCTTCGGGTCGGCGCGGTCGCTGTGACGAGGGCGCTCCCACACCTCGGCCGCGGCGGCGAGCGCCTTGCGGTCCTGCACGTTCAGCGCCACGCCCACGCCCCGCAGCGGGCCCGGCGCCACGATCTGGCCGCCGAGCGTCAGACGGCGCACCGGCAGCGCGCGATCGAGCAGCGCCATGAGCGACTCGACGATCTTCAGGCGCGGGGACAGCTCGCCGATGCCCTTGAACGCCTCGCTGAGGGTCTCGTGGGCGCTGACGATGTCGAGCCTCAGCCGCCGGCCGTCGCCGATGCTGCCCAGCGCGCCGCGAACGAGCGCCGCGAGGCCCGCGCCCATCTTCGCGTCGGAACCGTCGTCGCCGAACTCCGCCACCTGCAGCCGGGGCCTGAGCACGGCGCGGAACAGCGGCGACGTCGCGGCCTTCCGGCGCCACCAGTCCCACCACCGCGTCAGCATCAGCGCGGCGAGCCAGAGGAGCAGCAGCACCAGGGCGATCCACGCGAGGTTCTGGAACACCCAGACGACGGCGTCGGCGAGGCGGTCGCGCGCATCGGCGAGCCGTCCCTGTTCGTCGTCCTTGTCGGCCGGCGCCAGGGCCTTGCGGCCGCAGCTCGTGGGTCCGCCGCGCAGCGCGAGCGACCGGCGGTAGAGGCGGCCGGCGGCTGCCTTGTCGGTCTTCTTCACCACCGCGGCGCGGTCGCACAGCTCGATCGCGAGCGCGCGGCGGGCCGTCGCGAGCATCGGTGCGGCGCAGGCCCCGCCCGGCAGGCTCGCCGCGGCGGCGAGCGTTGCGTAGGCCCGCTCCTCGTCGCCGGCGGCAAGCAGCCGCTCGCCGCCGCGGCACAGGTCAGCCGCCGTCTGCGTGACGGCCGCAGGAGCCGGGGCGGCGGTCCCCGCGGACTGCTGTGCAGTCGCAGGCGCGGCGCTCACCGCCAGAGCAACGACCACCGCGCAACTCGTCCGGCGCGCCACACGCGCAACCTACCGGCCGCGCGCGCGGGTGGTCAACGGATCAGGCGGCCGCAGGCAGCGCGTCCGCGCCCTTCACCGCCGCGCTGTCCGCCCCGCGGACGGCCACCGCGGCGATGATCAGCCCGAGGAACGCGAACCCGGCGCCGACGAGGAACGCGTCCTGGAACCCGCCGGTCAGCGCGGCCGGGTCGGGGCGGCCGTCGGGGACGTCCGCGAACGCGATGGTCGACAGGATCGCCAGGCCGAGCGCGCCGCCGATCTGCTGCGAGGTGTTGATGAGGCCCGAGGCGAGGCCCGACTCGTCCTCCTTCGTCCCCGCCACCGCGGCGATCGTCACCGGCACGAACGAGAACCCGAGCCCGGCGCCGGCGATGATCGACGGGAACAGGACGTCGCCGACGTACGAGCCGCCGACCGACACCTGCGCGAACCACACGAGCCCGATCCCGACGAGCGCCAGGCCGAGCATGAGCACCGGCTTGAACCCGAGGCGCGTCACGAGCTGCGACGCGAGGCCCGCCGTGAAGATGATCGTCAGCGCGAGCGGCAGGTACGCGAGGCCGGTCTTCAGCGCGTCGAACTCGAGCACGTTCTGCATGTAGAGCGACACGAAGAAGAACATCGAGAACAGCGACATGCCGATCAGCAGGCCGATGACGTTCGACGCCGTCAGCGTGCGCAGGCGGAAGACCCGGAACGGGACGAGTGGCGACGGAGTGCGCGACTCGACGAAGACGAAGGCGGCGATCAGCAGCACCGCGGCCGAGAGCAGCCCGACCGTCTGCGTCGACCCCCAGCCCGCGTCCTCGGCGTCGACGAGCGCATAGACGAGGATCGACAGCCCCGCGGTGATCGCGACCGCGCCCGCCGCGTCGAAGCTGCGGTGGCGGTCGGTGTCGCGCGTGTCGGCGAGCAGGACCGGCGCGAGCGCGGCCGCGGCCAGGCCGATCGGGACGTTGACGAAGAGGACCCACTCCCAGCTGAGCGCGTCGGTCAGCACGCCGCCGAGCAGCACGCCCGCCGCGCCGCCCGAGCCCGCGACCGCGCCCCAGACGCCCAGCGCCTTGTTGCGCTCGGCGCCCTCGCTGAACGTCGTCGTGACGATCGACAGCGCGGCCGGCGAGAGGATCGCCGCGCCGAGGCCCTGCACGGCCCGCGCGATGATGAGCTGCAGTTCGTCCTGCGCGAGGCCGCCGGCGAGCGAGGCGAGCGCGAAGAGGATGAGCCCGCCCATGAACACGCGCCGGCGACCGAGCAGGTCGGCCATGCGGCCGCCGAGCAGCAGGAAGCCGCCGAAGAAGAGCGTGTACGCGTTGACGACCCAGCTGAGGTCGGAGGACTCGATCTGGAGGTCGCGCCCGATCGACGGCAGCGCGACGTTGACGATCGACGCGTCGAGGACGACGACGAACTGCGCCGCGGCGAGCAGGCCGAGGGCGAGCCACTTGCGGCGTTCGAGTCGTTGGGCTTCGGTCATGGTTCAGGTCCCCTAAGATGAAGCGGCGTTCCGGTTCCGGGCGAGACTATACGGAATCTGGATTCCGCTTGTCAAAATGAGCGCACCCGGCACCGATACGGGCGAGCCGCGCGCCATGCGCGCCGACGCCGTGCGCAACCGCGCCAAGATCGTCGAGGCGGCGCGGGCGGCGTTCTCCGAGCGCGGGCTGGAGACGCAGATGGAGGACGTGGCCAAGCGCGCGAACGTCGGCGTCGGGACCGTCTACCGCCACTTCCCCACCAAGGACGCGCTCGTCCAGGCGCTCATCGTCGACAAGATGGAGCGGGTCGCCGAGGAGGCGCGGCGGGCACTCGAGGAGGAGAGCGACCCGTGGGAGGCCTTCTCGCGCGTCCTGTGGCTCGGCGCCGAGCACCAGCTGCGCGACCGCGCGCTCGCCCAGGTCGTGGCGACGCAGCCGCAGTCGACGTGGCGCAACGCGGCCGAGAAGGAGACCGAGCTCGGCTCCCGGATGGCCGAGCTGCTCACGCGGGCCCAGAAGGCGGGCGCCGTCCGGCCGGACGTGCGGCCGGACGACATCCCGATGGTCATGTGCGGGCTCGGCGCCGTCGTGCAGAACGAGCGCAGCTGGGAGCGCTACATGCGGCTCGTGCTCGACGGCTTCCGCGCCGACGCGAGCGAGCCGCTCCCCGACTAGCTCGCCGCCTGCGCCGGCCGCTCGGCCAGGGTCACGCTCTGCGTGCGCTCGCCCCCGCCGCGCTTGGCCGTCACGTCGACGCGGTCGCCCGGCGTCAGGTCCTCGATCGCGGCGCTCACGTCGTCGGGCGCGTCGATCGCCGTGCCGCCGATCCTGGTGATGACGTCGCCCGCCGCGAAGCCGGCGTCGGCGAGCGGGCCGCCGGGGACGACGCTCGCGACGAGCGCGCCGGATCCGTTCCGCGGCGGCTGGCCGACCGACACGCCGAGGTACGGGTGGCGGACGTCCTGGCCGGACTTCAGCGTCCCGACGACGTCCTTGACCGTGTCGACCGGGATCGCGAAGCCGACGCCGCTGCTGCCGTTCGCGCCGTCGCTGGCGATCTGCGCGTTGACGCCGATCACCTCGCCGGCCGAGTTCAGCAGCGGGCCGCCGGAGTTGCCGGGGTTGATCGCGGCGTCGGTCTGGACGACCTCGTCGATCGAGAAGCCGTTCGGCGACCGGATCTGGCGGTCGAGCGCCGACACGACGCCGGTGGTCAGCGTGCCGGCGAGGCCGAACGGGCTGCCGAGCGCGATCGTCGGCTCCCCGACCCGCAGCCCGCTCGAGCTGCCGAGCGCCAGCGGGTGCACGCCGCCCTCGACGTCGCGGGGGTCGACGTCGAGGACGGCGAGGTCGGTCGACGGGTCCTGCCCGACGACCGCGGCGTCGACGGGGTCGTCCTGCCCGTCGAAGCGGACCTGCACGGAGCGGGCTCCGTCGGTGACGTGCTCGTTGGTCACGATGTGGCCGGCGCGGTCGATGACGAAGCCCGACCCCTCTCCGGACCCGGTCTGGACGTCGACGACCCCCGGCCTGGCGGCCTCGTAGATGTCGGCGACGCCCTCGTCGCGTACGGGCGGGGCGGATGCGGGCTTCGCGGTCACGGGGTCGTCGAGCGCGACGACGACCCCCGCGACGGCGAGCGCGCCGAGTGACGCGCTGATGAGGTTCGTGATCCTTGGAGACATGGTGCTCATCAGGTATGTCGGGTCGTCGTGAAGGCGACCTGAAGCGATCCGAAGAGATGGGTAAAGCCGTGCGGATGGACCTCCCGCCGGGCGCGGTCCGTACGCTGGGGCAGCGTGCGACGCCTTCTGGCAGCACTCGCCGGGCTCCTGGCCACCGGCTGCGGCATCGGCGTCGGCTGGGCCGCGCAGGAACGCCCCGCGCCCAACGCGCCCGACGCGATCGCGATCGAGGAGGCCGTGCCGGCGCCGCAGACGGCGCCCGCCGTCGTCCCGGGCGAGCCGCCGCCGACGCCGGCCGTCGGGCCGCCGGTCAGGCCGCGCTCGCGCGCGCTCGGCCTTCCGTTCTCCCACGGCCGCCTGGTCAACGGCGTCCCGTTCCCGCCGGTCGGGATCGACCACTTCACCTGGGATCCCGCGCTGGACCGCAGCCCGAGCCGCGTCTGGCGCCGGTACGGGACGGACCAGACGGTCCACCGCATCCTCGTCACGCTCGCCGCGTTCCGCGAGAGTCATCCGGAAGCGCCACCGGTAGGGGTAGGAGACCTATCTCGTCCCCACGGCGGCGAGTTCGGCCGGCGCTACGGCGGCCTCGGCCACGCGTCGCACCAGAACGGGCTCGACGTCGACGTCTACTACCCGCGCCGCGACAAGCTGCTGACCGCGCCGACGAAGCCGTCGCAGGTCGACCGGCGCCTCGCGCAGGCGCTCGTCGACGCGTTCCTGCGCGCGGGCGCCACGGACCTCTTCGTCGGGCCGTCGCTGAACCTGCACGGCCCGAAGTCGATCGTGCAGCCGCTCGTGCACCACGACGACCACGTGCACGTGCGGTTCCGCGGCTAACCTCGCGGAATGGCCACCGACACCACGGACCCCGAGCTCGAGCAGGCGACCTGGAACCTCGAGGACCTGGTCGACGGCCAGGGCGCGGACGGCGTCCAGCGGCTGCTCGACGAGGCGCAGCAGCGCGCCGACGCGTTCGCCGAGACGTACGCCGGGAGGATCGGCGAGCTGGACGGGCCGCGGCTCGCGGAGGCGATGCGCGACCTCGAGAGGATCGGGGACCTCGGCGGCCGCGCCGGCAGCTACGCGCAGCTCGACTTCTCCGTCGACACGCAGGACCCGGCGCGCGGCGCGCTCGTCGCCAAGGTGACCGAGCTGTCGACGGCGATCGAGACGAAGCTCGTGTTCTTCGAGCTCGAGTGGGCGGCGGTCGACGACGAGCGCGCGGAGGAGCTGCTCGCCCACCCCGACCTCGACTTCGCCCGCCACTACCTGCGCACGGCGCGCCGCTACCGCCCGCACCTCCTCAGCGAGCCGGAGGAGAAGCTGATGGCCGAGAAGGCGCAGACGGGGCGCAGCGCCTGGGGCCGCCTGTTCGCCGAGCTGATGGCGCAGGTCGAGGTCGACGGCGAGCCGCTCGAGGTCGCGCTCAGCCGCCTCATGCACCCCGACCGCGAGGTGCGCCGCACGACCGCCGAGGGCGTGACGAAGGCGCTCGAGCCCGGGCTGCGCACGCGCGCCTACATCTTCAACACGCTCGTGCTCGACAAGGCCGTCGACGACCGCCTGCGCAGCTACTCGAGCTGGATCCAGAGCCGCAACCTGTCGAACGAGGCGAGCGACGAGTCGGTCGCCGCGCTGGTCGAGGCGGTGAAGGGGCGCTACGAGATCGCGCGCCGCTGGTACCGGCTCAAGGCGAAGCTGCTCGGGATCGACCGGCTCGCCGACTACGACCGCATCGCGCCGGTGACGCAGGACCAGCAGACGATCTCGTGGCGCGACGCGCGCGAGATGGTCCTCGACTCCTACACGTCGTTCTCGCCCGACCTCGGGAAGCTCGCCGGCCGGTTCTTCGACGAGCGCTGGATCGACGCGCCCCTGCGCCCGCGCAAGCGCGGCGGCGCCTTCTGCGCCTACACGGTCCCCTCCGTCCACCCGTACGTCCTCCTGAACTGGACATCGAAGCGGCGCGACGTCCTGACGCTCGCGCACGAGCTCGGCCACGGGGTCCACGCGGCGCTGGCCCGCGAGCAGGGCCTCTTCCAGCAGGGCACGCCGCTCACGCTCGCGGAGACCGCGTCCGTCTTCGGGGAGGAGCTCGTCTTCGGCCGGCTGCTCGACGAGGCGGAGGACGCCGAGTCACGCCTGTCGCTGCTCGCCGAGGCGATGGAGGGCCAGATCGCGACCGTCTTCCGCCAGATCGCCATGAACCGCTTCGAGGACTCGCTGCACACCGCGCGTCGCTCGGAGGGCGAGCTGGCGGTCGAGCGGATCGGCGAGCTGTGGCGGGCGGCGCAGGAGGACCTGCTCGGCGACGCGGTCGAGGTGACCGAGGGCTACGGCTCGTGGTGGAGCTACGTCCCCCACTTCGTCAACACGCCCGGCTACGTCTACGCGTACGCGTACGGGCAGCTGCTGGCGCTGAGCGTGTACCGCCGCTACGAGGAGGAGGGCGCGTCGTTCGTCCCGTCCTACCTCGAGCTGCTGCGCGCCGGCGGGTCGAGGTCGCCGGAGGAGCTCGGCGCGATCGTCGGCGTCGACCTCGCCGATCCCGGCTTCTGGGACGCCGGCCTCGACCTCGTCGAGCGCCAGCTCGAGGCGGCCGAGGAGGCGGCGCGCGAGGCGCGCGGCGTCACGCCGTAGGCGCCGCGCCTCCCGCGCGCTCGAGCCGTTCGCGCAGCCAGCCGGTCTCGTAGGACCCGAGCAGCTCGCCGTCCAGGAACAGCTTCGGCGTCCCGTCGACGCCGGCGGCCGCGCCGCCCTGGACGTCCTCGCGGATGCGATCCATCTGCGCATCGCTTCCGAACACCGCCTCGTACCGAGCGGCATCGAGGCCGGCCTCCTCCACCGCGTACCGGCGCAGGTCGTCGACCTCCAGCGCGTCCTGATGGCGCATCAGCGCGTCGTGCATCGGCCAGAAGGCGCCCAGCTCGTGCGCCGCCTCCGCGGCGACGGACGCGATCAGCGCGTGCGGGTGCTTGTGCGTGAGGGGGAAGTGGCGGAACGCGAGCCGGAACGGCGTGCCGCCGCGGTGGAGGATCTGCGTCACGCGGTAGGCCGCGCGGGTGTACGGGCACTCGTAGTCGCCGTACAAGAGGAGGATCGGCGTGCCGTCCGGGCCCGTCATGTGGTCGCGCGCCGGGTCGACGGGCGGCGGGTGCTGATCCAAGTTCTCCTGGGGGCTCACATCACGAAATGGCGTTGGCGCACGTTGGACCCGCGTGCGACGCTCAACGGCGATGCGCATCTGGGTCGCCCTGTGGACGGTCTACCTCGTGTGGGGCTCAACGTACCTGGCCATCCGGTACGTCGTCGAGACGATCCCGCCGCTGCTGTCCGCGGGCGCGCGGTTCTTCCTGGCCGGGCTGATCTTCGCCGCGTTCCTCGTGCTGCGGCGCGGCGTCTCGGCGCTGCGCTTCTCGCGGGCCGAGGTGCTCGGCTGCGCGTTCGTCGGCGTCGCGCTGCTGCTCGGCGGCAACGGGCTCGTGACGGTGGGCGAGGACGAGGGCGTCCCGTCGGGGCTCGCGGCGCTGGTGATCGCGTCGATCCCGCTGTGGGTCGTCGTCTTCCGCCGGCTGGCGGGCGAGCGGATCGGGCGGGCGACGCCGGTGTGGATCGCCGTCGGCTTCGCCGGCGTCGCGGTGCTCCTGCTCCCCGGCGACCGGCCGGAGAACGCGCCCATCGGCGGGATGCTCATCCTCGTCGCGGCGGCGTTCTGCTGGGCGACCGGGTCGTTCCTCTCCTCGCGTCTGTCGATCCCGGACGACCCGATCCGGGCGACGGCGCTGCAGTCGCTGATCGGCGGCGGGGTCATGCTGCTCGTCGGGCTCGGCGCCGGCGAGGGCGGGGACGTGGACGTCGGCGGGTTCTCGTGGGAGTCGATCGTCGCGTTCGCGTACCTCGTCCTCATCGGGTCGGGCTGCGCGTACACCGCGTACGCGTGGCTGCTCAAGCACGCGCCGATCTCGCAGGTGGCGACGTACGCGTACGTCAACCCGGTGGTGGCCATCGCCCTGGGCGCGCTGTTCGTGAACGAGGAGGTCACGCCGCTGATGGCGGTCGCGGCGGTGATCATCTGCGCGTCGGTGGCGGGGACGATCCGGGAGGAGGCTCCTCCCCCGAGCGAGCCCGCAGCCTGCGCCGAGGAGCCCGCGGTCGCTTAGGCTCCGCGCCATGGAACGCGACACCGCTCTCAAGACCCTCGCCGGCCTGCGCCTCGCGGTCGGCGCCACGTCGTACGTCGCCCCGAACTTCGGCGGCAAGCTCTTCGGGCTCGAGCCCGAGGCCAATCCGCAGGCGCCGTACCTCGGCCGGCTGTTCGGCATCCGCGACGTCGCGCTCGCGCTCGGGACCATGCGGTCGAAGAAGAAGGCGCAGGACAACTGGATCGAGATGGGCGTCGTCTGCGACGTGGCCGACACCGTGTCCGCGTTCCTCGGCGGCGGGAAGGGGTACCTCTCCCCCACGACCACCGCGATGGTCGCCGCGCCCGCGATCGCGGCGACCGCGCTCGGCGTGATCGCGCTGCGAAGCTGACCCCGCTCGACTGCACCTACCGGCTCCACGTCCCGCACCGCGTCGGCTCGCTGGCGAAGGTGGCGGGTGCGATCGCCGACTGCTCCGGCGTCATCGGCGACATCCGGACGATCGCGGTCGCGCGGCACGAGGCCATCCGCGAGATCACGGTCGAGGTCGCGGACAACGAGCACGCCGATGCGCTGAGGGAGGCGCTCGAGGCGCTCGATGGCGTGCGCGTCATCTGGTACCGCGACCGGGCCTTCCTGGCGCACGAAGGCGGGAAGCTGAGCGTGTCGGGCGTGCGGCGGGTGGAGTCCAACCAGGACATGCGCGACGTCTACACGCCGGGGGTGGCGCGGGTGTGCACGGCGATCGCCGACGAGCCGGACCTGGCGCGGCGCTACACGACGATCGGGCGGACGGTCGCCATCTGCACGAACGGGACGCGTGTCCTCGGCCTGGGCGACATCGGGCCGGTGGCCTCGATGCCGGTGATGGAGGGCAAGGCGATGTTCTACTCGCAGCTCGCGGGGATCTCCGCCGTGCCGGTGCTGATCGACACGCACGACGTGGACGAGTTCGTGGCGACGGTGGTGCGGATCGCGCCGTCGTTCGGCGGGATCCACCTGGAGGACATCTCCGCGCCCGAGTGCTTCGAGATCGAGCGGCGGCTCATCTCCGAGCTCGACCAGCCGGTGATGCACGACGACGTCCACGGGACGGCGGTCGTGACGCTGGCCGCAGCGATCGTGGCGTGCCGCGAGGCGGGGCGGCGGCTCGACGAGGCGGTCGTCGGGCAGATCGGGCTCGGCGCCGCCGGGTTCGGGATCGCTTCGCTGATCAAGGACTCGGGGGCGCGCCGGGTGATCGCGACCGACCCCGGCGAGGAGGCTCGCTCGCGCGCCTCGGCGTGCGGGATCGAGCCGGTGGCGTCGCTCGAGGAGGTGATGGCCTCGGCCGACGTGGTCGTCGCGACGACCGGCGTCCCCGACCTGATCTCGCCGTCGCTGGTGCGCGACGGTCAGGTGATCCTCGCGCTGTCGAACCCCGATCCCGAGATCACGGTGGAGGCCGCGCTGGAGGCGGGCGCGGCGTTCGCCGCCGACGGGACCGTCGTGAACAACGTGCTCGGCTATCCCGGGATGTTCCGGGGGGCGCTGCTCGCCGGCGCGACGGCGATGACGACGGAGATGAAGCGCGCGGCCGCGTGGGCGATCGCGGGTCTGACGGTGGAGGCCGAGCAGCTCGTGCCGGACGTCCTGGACCCGCAGGTCCACTGCTGCGTCGCCGCGGCGGTGCGTCAGGCGGCGATCGACTGCGGCGTCGGCGACCCCGACCGCCCGCCCGCCGCCGCGCTCGAGCGCGAGCCGGTCCGATGAGCTCGCCGCTCGACGCTCTGGTGGGCGACTGGACGACGTCCGTGGTGATGCCGGGGTCCTCGGAGCCGTTGACCGGAGGCCGCGTGTCGTTCGGCTGGCTGTCCCCCGGGTCGTTCCTGATCCAGCGGTCGTCGGTCGACCGGCCGGAATTCCCCGACAGCGTCTCGGTGCTGTCCGCGTCCGCGATGCACTACTTCGACTCGCGCGGCGTCGCGCGGGTCTACCACCTGTCGCTGGTCGACCGCGAGTGGCGGATGTGGCGAGCCGACGCGGACTTCTGGCAGCGGTTCATCGGGTCGGTCGGCGAGGACCGCATCGACGGCCGCTGGGAGAAGTCGGACGACGGTGATGCGTGGGAGCACGACTTCGACCTGATCTTCACGCGGACGAGCTAGCGGCCGCGGCCGCCCTCCGCGCAGTCTAGTAGCCGAGGCGGGCGAGGCGCTCGCGCTCGGCCTGACGCTTGGCCTCGCGCTCGTTCTTGCGACGCTGCTCGCGTTCCTTCTTGTCGTCGTCGCCGAGGCCGATGATGCGGATGTTCGCGCCGACGCGCCCGTCGCTGGCGAGCTTCGACATGTCCTCGCGGGAGACGCGGTCGCCGCGGTCGCGGCCCGGGCGGTCGTCCCGGCGCGGACGCCGGTCGCCGCCACCGCCGCCGCTGCGCGGGCCGCCGCGGCCACGGCCGCCGGGACCGCCGCGGCGGTCGTCGCGCGGCATCCCGATCTCGTTCTTGATCGCGGAGACGGGGGTCGCCGCGAGCCGGACCCACGCGCCGAAGACCGGGTCGCCGGGCTTGAGCCCCTTGCACGCGTCAGCGCAGACCGTCGCCCACTTCAGCGGCTGGCCGTTCTCGTCCCGCTTCGGAGCAAGGGCCTCCCGAAGGACCTCTTCCCCACCCGCGCGCTGGATGGCGGCGATGAGCCGCGGCCGGTCGATCGGGGGAGGAGGAGAAGTCCGCCGGTCGCGCTTGTCGGGACGAGAAGAGTCGGACGAACCGGGGCCCTCGGCGGCGTCGCCGGAAGGCACGGCGTCGGCGGAAGGCGCACCGTCCGCGGAACCATCGGCCGAGGCGTCCCCCGAAGGCGCACCCTCCGCGGAGGCATCGGCCGGAGCCTCACTCGAAGGAGCACCCTCCGCGGCGGCCTCGGCCGGAGCCTCGCCGGAAGAAGGACCCTCCGCGACGGCATCGGCCGGAGCCTCGCCCGAAGGCTCACCCTCCGCGACGGCATCGCCTGCAGGCGCGGCGTCGCCGGCGGGGGCGGCCTCGGGGGCCGGAGCCTCCGCGGGCGGGGCCGTCTCGGCGACAGCGGCGTCGCCGTTGTCGGACGCGGCCGGCGCGTCGCCGGACGCGGCGGCCTCGGCCGCGGCGGCCTGCTCGGCGTCGAGCTCCTCCGGAGCCTCGATCCCGGCGGCCTGGCTGCGACGGAAGTCGTTCAGGCGCGCGAAGAAGACGTTGCGGTGGCGCTGCGTCGCGTTGACGCGGCGGCGCTTCGGGCGCGCGGGCTTGTCGGGCGGGGCCCGCTGGACCTTCGTGGGGAGCGGCGGCGGGTCGGGCGCCGTGCCGATGATGACCGGGCCCGCGCCGGGCGGCGGCTGCTCGCGTGTGGGCGGAGCGTCGGCGGCCGGAGCCTCCGCGGCGGCGGGCTCCTCGGCGGCCGGAGCGTCCGCGGCGGCGGGCTCCTCGGCGGCGGGCGGAGCGTCCTCGGTGGGGGCTGCGTCGGCGGTCGGCACCTCCGCGGCGGCGGGCTCCTCCGCGGCCGGCGGAGCGTCCTCGGCGGGGGCCTCGGGCGGCGGCTGCTCGGCGGCCGCGAGGTCCTCTGCCCTCGGGACGTCGGTGGACGGCTCCGGGGCGAGGTCGGTGGGTTCCGTCTGCTCGGCGTTGGCGGGCAGCTCGGTGCCCGGGGTGTCGGGGCGGGATTCGGTCAAGGCGAAAAGAGGGCGCTCCGCGGGGTTCGCGGGCGCGTCCTCTCAGGGTAGCCGGGATCGGGCAGCGGCCACCCGCCGGTCTCAGCCGACGACGGACTCGAAGACCCGCACGCCGACGACGATCCCCGTCGCGACCGCCGCGAGCAGCATCAGCAGGTTCGCCGCCCGGCGACCGTCACCCATCGAGCACCGCCTTCTTCGCCCGCTCGTACTCATCCGGGTCGAGGGCCCCGCGGTCGCGGAGCGCCGCGAGGCGCTCGAGCTGGGCGACGACGTCGCCGTCGGACGGAGGGGCTGCGGTCGTCGGCCGGGAGGCCCGGTTCGTGCGCGGCGTGGTCCCGAACGGCTCGGACGTGGTGGTCGCGAACGGCTCCGACGTGGTCGCCGCGAAGGGCGCGGAGGCGGCGGTGTCCGACGGCTCGGAGGCGGCGGTGTCCGACGCTTCGGAGGCCGGCGTGCCGAAGGCGTCGGTCGGCGATCCCCTCCACGGCCGCGGCGGCCCGGGCGACGGCCGGCTGATGATCGTCGTCGCGATCCGCCGTCCGAAGATCCCGGAGGCGGCGGTGGTGTCCGGGGTGTACGCGTCGGGGTCGCCGGGCCAGAACGTCCTGCGCAGGTTGGACGGCAGGACGAGGAACACCAGCGGCAGCCCTCCCATCAGACCGAAGACCACCGCGCAGACCAGCCAGCCGGCCTCCGGGCCGTCCGCCGGCGCCGGCGGGTCGAGCCCGAATTCGAGGAAGTTCCACCCCAGCGACAGGAACAGCGCCGGCCAGGCGAACGCCGCGATGATCGCGTACCCGGCGCCGAGCTTCGACGCGAAGAACACGAACAGCCCGAGGCACACGAGCCCGCCGAGGATCCCGCCGACCATCATCAGCGGCACGCCGTCCGGGCACGGCTGCGCACTCACGTACGGGCCGCCGTCCGCGCATGAGCCGCCGATCTCCATCACCTTCCGCATCCCCAGGTAGAGCCATGTCAGCCCGCACACCGCACCGGCGAGCGTCACGAAGGTCCCCACGAAAGCGCGCACGGCGCGACGCTACAGCGGCGACTCCATCGCCGCCAGCAACCGCTCCCGCGCGAGGCGGTGACGCTCGAGGACCTCGTCGTCCCGCGGCACCGCCTCCAGCTCTTCGCCCCCGCGCACGTCCCAGCGCCGCGCGACCTCCTCCGGCGCCTCGCCGGTGACCAGCGCGGCGGCCTGCGCGGCCGCCCCCATCGCCACGAGCTCCTCCTGCGCCGGCACGACGACCCGCCGCCCGCTCAGCGACCGCACCACCTCCCGCCACGACCGCCCGCGCGCGCCGCCCCCGATCAGCACCAGAGGCGCGTCGTCGGCCACGCCGAGCCGCGAGACGGCATCGAGCAGCGACACCACGACGCCCTCGTAGACCGACCGCAGGACCTGCCCCGGCGTCGTCGCGTGCGTCAGCCCGATCACCGTCCCGGTCGCGTCGGGGAGGTTCGGCGTCCGCTCGCCGTCGAGGAACGGCGCGACGACGACACCGCCCGAGTCCGCGGCGGCGTCGTCGCGATCCAGCCCCAGCCACGCCGCGAACCGGTCGACCGCCAGCGTCGCGTTCAGCGTCGCGGCGAGCGGCAGATACCGGCCGGTGGCGTCCGCGAACCCCGCGACGACGCCGCTCTCGTCGCGCATCGGCGAGGCCGCGACCGCGTACGCGGTGCCGGACGTCCCGAGCGACACCGCCGGCTCGCCCACGTCCAGCCCGAGTCCCAGCGCCGCCCCCGCGTTGTCTCCGGTCCCGCACGCGACCAGCGTCCCCTCCGACAACCCGAACCGGGAGGCCGCCTCGGACGTCACCTCGCCCGCCGCCTCGCGCGGGCCCAGCACCTCGGGGAGGAGGTCGGCCGACAACTCGACCGCCTCGAGCACGTCCGCGCTGTACGCGCCCGAAGGCACGGACCACCACCCCGTGCCCGAGGCGTCGCCGCGATCCGTGGCCCCGCGCCCGCACAGCCGCTGCACGAGCAGGTCGTGCGGCAGCCGCACGGCGGCAACGCGGGAGGCGACGTCGGGCTCGACGGCCCGCAGCCACGCCCACTTCGTCACGGTGAACGACGCGACCGGGACGATCCCGATCGTCGACGCCCACCACGCCGCGCCGAACCGCGCCCGCAGCTCGCCCGCCTGCCCCGCCGAGCGCGTGTCGTTCCACAGCACCGCCGGGCGCAAAGGGGCGCCGCCCACATCCAGGCACACCAGCCCGTGCTGCTGCCCGGCCACCGAGATCGCGGACACCTCGCGCGCCCGCCGCGTGGCCAGCAGCGCGCCCGCGAGCGCGTCCTCCCACTCGGCCGGCTCGGTCTCCGACGCGCCCGGGGCCGGCCGCGACACCCGGTGCGGCGCCCGCGCCGACGAGAGCACGCGTCCGCTCTCGACGTCGACGCACACGACCTTCGTGCTCTGCGTCGAGCAGTCGACCCCTGCGACGCACTCGCCCATGGCGGGCATCCTGACGGTAAGGTCGGCCGCGATGCCGCTCGCGACGGGCGAAGGGATCACCGAGGAGGAGCTGCGGCTCGCTGCGCGCAACCACGGGATGCCGCTCGAGGCCCTGCGCCACGACGTCACCCCGGTCGGCCTGCACTACCTGCTGATCCACTACGACATCCCGGTCGTCGACCCGGCGACGTATCGCCTGACGATCGGCGACGAGACGTTCACGCTCCAGGACCTCCAGGCCCGCGAGCACGTCACGAGACCGGTGACGATGGAGTGCGCCGGCAACGGGCGCGCCCTGCTGAGGCCGCGCGCGCTCAGCCAGCCCTGGCTCCTCGAGGCCGTCGGCAACTCCGAGTGGACGGGCACGCCGCTGAAGCCGCTCATCGAGGGCGCGGGCTGCGCGGAGGTGCTGTTCACCGGCCTCGACCGCGGTGTCGAGGGCGGCGAGCCGCAGCAGTACGAGCGCTCGCTCCCGACCCGGGACCTGGACGACGCCCTGCTCGTGTGGGGGCTCAACGGGCAACCGCTCCCACCGCAACACGGCTTCCCCCTCCGCCTGCTCGTGCCCGGCTGGTACGGCATGACGAGCGTCAAGTGGCTGACTCGGATCAGCTTCCTCGACGCGCCCCACACGGGCTACCAGAACGCCACCGCCTACCGCGTGCGCCAGAGCGAGGACGACGCAGGAACGCCGGTGACGCGGATCGAGCCGCGCGCGCTCATGGTGCCCCCGGGCGTCCCGGACTTCATGACACGCGCGCGCTTCGTCGAGCCCGGCCCCACGAGGCTCGAGGGGCGGGCGTGGTCGGGCCACGGCCCGATCGAGCGGGTCGAGGTGGACGTCGGGCGCGGCTGGCAGCCCGCGGAGCTCGGAGCCGAGCGGGGCTGGCGCGCGTGGAGCTACGAGTGGGACGCGACGCCCGGCGAGCACGTGCTCGCCTGCCGGGCGTTCGACGCGTCAGGGCGCGGGCAGCCGGACGCGCCGCCGTGGAACCTCGGCGGCTACGCCAACAACGCGGTCCACCGGGTCCCGGTGACCGTCGGCTAGGAAGAGACCGCCTACTTGAAGCGGTAGACGATGCGCCCGCGGTTGAGGTCGTAGGGAGAGACCTCGACCCGGACCTTGTCGCCGGGCAGCACGCGGATGCGGAACCGGCGCATCTTGCCGGCCAGGTGCGCCAGGAGCTCGTGACCGTTGTCGAGCTTGACGCGGAACGTCAGGTTGGGGAGCGCCTCCGTGATCTCACCCTCGAATGCGACCTTCTCCTCTACCGCCATACATCCACCTCCAAGGCACCGCGGTGAGCGGCACCGTCGTGATCTTCAACGAGACGGGCGACCGCAGAACGCCTGGAAATGCTGCCGACCCACACATCATTGTAGTCGCTCATAGGCCGACCGAGCACCGGTCTCGCCCCCTCCGCGGCGCAGCCTTCGCACGAGTCGCAGCCCGAGCGCGACGGGCAGCGTCACGAGCAGGAAGAGGATGAGCCCGACCGCGCCGACGCGCAGCAGCGCCGGCGGGAACGCGAGCCACGACTCCTCCGCGCGGCGCTCGCTGTCGCTGCGCTGGACCGGCGCCGGCCGCTCTCCCTCCGCGACGTGCTCGGTGCGCGGCGGCACGAGCGAGACGCCCGGCGTCTCCAGCGCGAGCAGCGGCATCGCTTCGATCCACTCGAGCAACCCCTTCCCGGCGCGGCTGCCCTCGCCGCGCGGCTGCTGCGTCGCGCCCTCGATCAGTTCGACCTTCGGCGTGTCGATGGCGTCGATCGCCGCCTCCGGGATCGGGCCGTCGAGCCGCCAGCGATAGCCGAGCGACCAGTCGCCAGGGTCGCCGCCCCGGCGCCTGAACCGCCTGGCGTTCGGGTCGACCCACCCCTCCAGCACCACGCTGCGCCGGCACCGCGGGTCGATCGGCCGGTACAGCCGTCCCTCGCGCCGGCCGCTGCGGACGTCGACGTCCCACCCGAAGCACACCCCCTGCCACTCGCGGGCCTCGGCCAGCTCGCGAGCGGCCGCGCGCAGATCCTCCTCGCTCGGCACCGCGCGCGCCGAGCGCGGCACGCCGGCCTTCTCGCTGTACGACGGGCCCCAGAAGTCGCCGACGTACGGATGGAAGCGCCGGAAGCCGTCGAGCTCGTCCTCGACGTCGATACGCGTGCCGCCGTGCCCGTCGGGAAGCAGCGCGACGATCCGCTTCTCGTAGCGCAGGAAGACGCCGACGGGCGTGTAGCGCTGGTCCTCCGGCTGCCAGTCCGCGTCCATCTCCGCTGAGAGGAGCAGCGGCGAGCGCTCGGAGTGCAGCGCCTCGCCGTAGCGATCGACCAGGTGCTCGCGCAGATCGCCGCGCGGGTAGAAGGCCGACTCCCACGCCTCGGCGAGCAGGAGCGCGGCGATCGCCACGCCGAGCGACCCGAGGATCCAGCGCCACCGCAGCGCGAGGATCCGCCGTCCGAGCGCCGCGGTCCGCGGGAAGCGCTCGGCCATGCCCGCGCGCACGTCCGGGGAGACCACCCCGGCGGCCACCGCCGCCAGGATTCCCACCGCGTAGAGGAACCCGCTGAGCGGCTGCTCGTCGTCGAGGAGCACGCCGGCGAGGACGGCCCCGACGAACACGAGGAACAGGACAAAGGCGAGCCAGCGGCGCACACGTTTCGTGATACCCCGGCTCGGCACACTGTCCCGCGATGGCCGCGAGCGCCCTGCCCCGAGAGCTCACCCCCCGCCGCCTCGCCGGGCGCGCCGCGAGGGTGGCGGGGCTGATCGCGGCGCTCGTCCTCGTCGCGGTCCTCGCCCCCGGCCTCGACGGCGTGCGCGACGCGCTGCGCGACGCGGACCCGGGCTGGATCGCCCTCGCGGTCGCGCTCGAGGTGCTCTCGTGCGCGTCCTACGTCGTCATGTTCCGGCCCATCTTCTGCCGTGCGATGTCGTGGCGGACGAGCGCGGAGATCGGCGGCGCGGAGCTCGGGATGGGCTCGGTGGTGCCCGCGAGCGGGATCGGCGGCCTGGCCCTCGGCGCGTGGATCCTCAACCGCCGCGGGATGGACCCCGGCCGCATCGCGCGCCGCTCGGTCGCCTTCTTCCTGATCAAGAGCTCGATCAACTTCGTGGCCGTCGCGGCGATCGGGTTCGCCCTCGCGACCGGCCTCGTCGGGCCGGACCTGAGCCTCGCCCTCACCGCGCTGCCGGCGACGCTCTCGGTCGTCCTCATCGCCGCCGTCGGGCTGCTGCCGAGGATCGGCCCGGGCGACCCGCCGCCGCCCGGCGCGGGGCGCATCCGCCGCGGGCTCGGCGCGGCCCGCCGCGGCGTCGTCGAGGGGGTGAGCGAGGCGCGCGTGATCATCCGCACCGGCGACCCGCTGATCCTCGCGGGCGCGGTCGGCTACTGGGCCTTCGACAACGCGGTGCTGTGGGCGACGTTCGAGGCCGTCGGCGAGGCGCCCTCGCTGTGGATCGTCCTGCTCGGCTACCTCATCGGCCAGCTGGGCGGGCTGCTGCCGATCCCCGGCGGCGTCGGCGGCATCGACGGCGGGCTCATCGGCACGCTCGTCGTCTACGGCGCGCCCGCGGCGACGACCACCGCGGCCGTCCTCGCCTACCGCCTCGTCCTCTTCTGGCTGCCGCTGGCGATCGGCGCCGCCGCGCTCGTCGCGCTCAACCGCTCGGTCCGCGACCCCGGCCGTCGCGACCTGCAGGCCTGCACGCCGATCCCCGCGGACGCCTAGATTCCGCGCATGATCAGGATCGCCAGCGAGACCGACGGCAGCCTCAAGCTCGCCATCAACGACAAGGGGCTGCTCGCCGAGCCGGCCCTCGCGGCAGGCCAGCTACGGCAGGGCAAGGCGCCGAGCATGGCCGCGATGATCGTCGGGTGGGCGCTGGTCGAGGTCCTGCGCCCGCGGCGCTACAAGGCGCTCCCGCGCCACTTCGTCCTCGCGCTCACCGAGAGCGAGGCCGTCTTCTTCAAGGCCAGCGGCGGAAGCGGCGAGAGCGACCGCACCTACGTCGTGAACATCCACGAGGAGGTCGCCGCGCGCTTCCCGCGCTTCGCGGTCTCGATCGCCGACGTCCCCACCGGCGAGAAGGCCAAGGGCGGGACGATGACCGTCAACGGCGACTCGTTCCCGGTCGCGCGCCCGAACCTCACCGGCGACCCGAACACCGGCGAGCTGATCGCGCTGCTGGCCCAGCGGTCGGGGGTCCCTGCTTGATGCGGCACTCCGCGCTGCCGTAGCGTTCGCGTGCACACAACGCGCCCATCGGATGTGGGCGACGGAGGTGAAGGGGCATGACGAAGCGACGTAAGCGCGCGGCAG
The DNA here is from genome assembly GCA_036389155.1 of Solirubrobacteraceae bacterium. Taxonomy (GTDB): domain Bacteria; phylum Actinomycetota; class Thermoleophilia; order Solirubrobacterales; family Solirubrobacteraceae; genus CADCVT01. Next base: position 32,141 of record DASVQN010000014.1, on the reverse strand, counting down.
GGATGCTGGCCGCGCTCGCGGTGGCGGCGACCTCGGTGATGGTGCCGGCCTCGCTCGCGGATCCGGCCTTCGGGCCGGGCAACAACGGCGGCGGCGTCGGGAACTCCGGCCCGATCGGCGCGAAGTGCCATCCGCCCGGGCAGACGAGCACGACGCCCGGCTGCAAGTAGCGCCATGACGCGACGCGGTGTCCCGGCGACGGCGGTCGCCGGGCGCCCCGTCGTCGTCTAGGCTCGGCGGCATGTGCCGCAACATCCGCACCCTGCACAACTTCGAGCCGCCCGCGACCGAGGACGAGATCCGCGCCGCGGCCGTCCAGTACGTCCGCAAGATCAGCGGGACGACGAAGCCGTCGCGCGCGAACGCCGAGGCGTTCGAGCGCGCCGTCGACGCCGTCACGGCGGCTTCGACCGAGCTGCTGAGCTCGCTCGTCACCGCGGCGCCGCCGCGTGACCGCGAGATCGAGGCCGCGAAGGCCCGCGAGCGCTCCGCGAAGCGGTTCGCGGCGTGAGCCGGTCGATCGTCGTCGTCGGCGGCGGCCTGGCCGGCGTCGGCGCCGCGGTCATGCTCCGCCGCGCCGGCCACCACGACGTCACCGTCTTCGAGCGCGGCGAGCGGGTCGGTGGCGTCTGGCACCACAACACGTATCCCGGCGCGGCGTGCGACGTGCCCTCGCACCTGTACGAGTTCTCGTTCGCGCCGAACCCGCGCTGGTCGCGCCGGTACGCGCCCCAGTCGGAGATCCAGGCCTACATCGAGGACGTCGCGCGGCGCGAGGGCGTGTACGACCGCATCCGCACGAGCACCGAGGTGACGGGCGCGCGATGGGACGGCGAGCGGTCGCGCTGGCTGCTCGACACGACGGCCGGCCCGCACGAGGCCGACGTCCTCGTCACCGCCTGCGGTCAGCTCTCGACGCCGTCCGTGCCGCCCATCCCGGGGCTCGACACGTTCGAGGGCGCCCTGTTCCACAGCGCGCAGTGGGACCACTCGGTCGACCTCGCCGGCAGGCGTGTCGGCCTCGTCGGCAGCGGCTGCAGCGCGATCCAGATTGCGCCGGCGATCCAGCCCGTCGTCGAGCACGTCGACGTCTACCAGCGCTCCCCCGGCTGGACGCTCCCGAAGATGGACTTCGAGTACAAGGAGCGCACGAAGCGCCTCTTCGAGCGGTTCCCCGTGCTGGCGCGCCTGGACCGCGCGGCCGTCTTCGCCTTCATGGAGTTCGGGGCGGCGGGCATGACGAAGCGCCCGTACCTGCTCAACGCCTTCCGCGCCGCGGGGCGCATGCAGATCAGGAAGGCGATCAAGGACCCGGAGCTGCGCGCGAAGGTGACGCCGCGCGACGAGATCGGCTGCAAGCGGATCATGCTCACCGACGACTGGTATCCGACGCTGACCAGGCCGAACGTCGGCCTCGTGACCGAGCGGATTGCGGAGGTCACGCCCCGCGGGATCCGCACCGACGACGGCGCCGAGCGCGCGCACGACGTCATCGTGCTGGCCACCGGCTTCGCGACGCACGGCTTCGTCGCGCCGATGGCGATCACCGGCGAGGGCGGCCGGTCCCTCACCGAGACGTGGGGCAAGGTCCCGCGCGCGTACCTCGGCCTCAGCGTCCCCGGCTTCCCGAACATGTTCCTGCTCTATGGCCCCAACACGAACGGCGGGACCGGCTCGGTCATCTACACGATCGAGGCGAACGTCAACCACGTCATCTCGGCGCTCGAGGAGATGGACCGGGCGGACGCGCGCCGGATCGAGGTGACGCGCCGGGCGGCCGAGGAGTTCGACCGCGAGCTGCGCGCGGCGCTCGCGACGACGGTCTGGCACAGCGGCTGCACGAACTGGTACGTCGACGAGGACGGCAACGACCCGAACCAGTGGCCGTGGCTGTGGAGCCAGTACCGCCGGCGCGCCGAGCGGATCGACCGCAGCGCCTACGAGCTCGCCGCCTAGCGCGCGATCAGGAGAACGCGGCGCGCGCGAGCTTCGCGCCCTCGCGCGAGCGCTCGGCGAACCCGTACGTGCCCTGCTCGAGCAGCTCGCGCGCGGCGTCGGCCGCCGCGGCCAGCGCCGCGAATGCGAAGTGACCGCCGACGGAGATCCGGCGGACGCCCGCCTCGGCCAGCTCGGCCACGGTCGGCGCCCCGCCGCGGGCGAGGACGTTGACCGGCACGCCGACCGCCCCGACGACCTCGCGGATGTCCTCGATCCGCATCAGCCCCGGCGCGTAGACGACGTCGGCGCCCGCCTGCTCGTACGCCTGCAGCCGCGCGATCGTGTCGGCGAGGTCGTCGCGGCCGTGCAGGTGGTTCTCGGCGCGCGCGGTGAGCACGAGGTCGCCCTTGACCTCCACCGCCGCGGCCACGCGCGCGACCGCGTGCTCGAGGCAGTAGATCGGGCCGTCGTCGCGGCCGGTCGAGTCCTCGATCGAGCAGCCCGCGAGCCCGGCGCCGGCGGCCTGGCGCACCGTCTCCGCGACCTCCTCCGGGTCGTCGCCGAACCCGTTCTCCAGGTCGGCGGAGACCGGCAGCGAGGTCGCGCCGACGATCGTCGCCGAGTGCGCGATCGCCTCCTCGCGCGTGACGGAGTAGTCGACGCGGCCGAGCGTCGCCGCGAACCCGCTGCTCGTGGTGGCGAGCGCCTCGAAGCCGAGCGACTCGAGGAGCTTCGCCGAGCCCGCGTCCCACGGGTTGGGGATCAGCAGCGGGCGGCCCTCGCGGTGGTGGAGGTCGAGGAAGTGCGACATGGGCGCAGCGTCGCACAGATCGGTGCGATCGCCGCGTAGGGTTCGCGGCCTGACGACCACCATCGCCCTGCTCGGGCCGCCCGTGGTCACGCGCGACGGAGCGGCCCAGACGTTCGACACGCGCAAGGCCGTGGCGCTGCTCGCGCACCTCGTGCCGACGCCGGGCTCGCGGCCTCGAGAGGCCGTGTGGCATTCAGCCGCGCCGGGCGCCGCGGCCCGCTCCTAGGAGGCCGTCACCGAGTACACGGGCGGGAGACGCAGCGCGGCGGTCGCCCACGTCGCGCCCGCGTCGCCCGACCCGAACACCTCGCCGGACGTCGCGCCGAAGTAGAGCTCGAGGTCGTCGCCCTCCCCCACCCGGTCGAACGCCCGCCGCAGCACCGTCAGGTACGCGTGCTCGGCGGGCAGGCCGTCGCCGCGCGGCGACCACGAGGAGCCGCCGTCGCGCGTCTCGTAGACGCGCACGCGCCCGTCGGGCGTCACGCGATCCATGTCCGCGGTGAGCGGGATGACGTAGGCGCTGTCGGGGTCGGCGGGATCGACGACGAGCGGGAAGCCGAAGTCCGACGGCAGCCCCTCGCCGATCTCGCTCCAGCTGCGGCCGGCGTCGTCGGAGCGGTACACCCCGCCGTGGAACTGCATGAACAGGCGCTCGGGCTGCTTGGGCGCGCGGTCGAGGCGGTGCACGCAGAGGCCGATCTCGTGGTCGTCCTCCTCCTGAGGCGCGTCGTCCGGGGGCGCCTCGGGCAGGTAGCGCGGCTTCAGGCCGTCGTTCCCGCGCTCCCAGCTCGCGCCGCCGTCCTCGGTGTGCCAGACGCCGGCGGCGGAGACCGCGACCGTCAGCTTGTCCGGCTCGCCCGGCCACGGGACGATCGAGTGCAGGCACAGCCCGCCGCCGCCGGGCTGCCAGCGGTCGCGCGTCGGGTGCTCCCACAGCGCCTGGTTGAGCTGCCACGTCGCGCCGCCGTCGCGGCTCTCGAAGAGGACGCCGGGGTCGCCGCCCGCGTAGAGCAGGCCGTCGGCCTCGCCCGGCACGATGACCCACATCCGCTCGAGCGCCTTCTCGCCGCCCTCGGGCAGCGCGACGCCCTCGGCCTGCGTCCACTCGCCGTTCGGATCGTCGGCGAAGAAGATCTTCGGGCCGTAGAACGGCGAGGTCATGCCGGCGAGCAGCCTGCCGCTGCGTCGATCGCGGACCGCGCACTCGACCGGCTCCCCCGCGAACGCGCGCGCGGTCACCTCGAACGGGCCGCCCGGCTCGCCCCCCAGGACGAACAGGCCCTTCTTCGTGCCGACGACAAGCTCGCTCACTTCGCTCCCCCAGAGATCGCGGGGAGGACGTCGAGCCGATCCTCCGGCCCGACGGCGGCCTCCTCGGCCGCTCGCTCCCCGTTGACGAACACGTTGATGTGGCGGCGGATCCGGCCGCGCTCGTCGAGCACCCAGCCGGCGAGCGCCGGATGGTCCTGCTCGAGCGCCCGCAGCACGTCCGCCACCGTGGCGCCGCCGACCTCGTGCTCGGACTGGTCGGCGGCGAGCTTCTTCAGTTGTCCACGCATGCGAACGAGCGCCATATGGGACCTAGGACCATCCCATACGCCGAAACTCATCGCACGGCCGAGCGGAACCCCCTGAGGCGCAGCGCGTTGGCCACGACCGAGACGCTGGAGAGCGCCATCGCGAGGCCCGCCAGCACCGGGTTCAGGAAGCCGGCGGCGGCGAGCGGGATCGCGGCCACGTTGTAGCCGAAGGCCCAGCCGAGGTTCTGCTTGATCGTGCGCAGGGTCGCGCGGCTGAGCCGGATGGCGTCGCCCGCGGCGCGCAGGTCGCCGGAGACGAGCGTGAGGTCGGAGGCCTCGATCGCCACGTCCGTGCCGGTGCCGATCGCCAGCCCGAGGTCGGCCTGGGCGAGCGCCGGCGCGTCGTTGACGCCGTCGCCGACCATCGCGACGACGCGTCCCTCGGCCTGCAGGCGCTTGACGACGCCGGCCTTGTCGGCGGGGAGCACCTCGGCGATGACCTCGTCGATCCCGACCTCGGCCGCGACCGCGTGCGCCGTCGTCTCGTTGTCGCCGGTCAGCAGGACGGGCCGCAGGCCGAGCTCGCGCAGCGACGTCACCGCCTCGGCCGAGGTCGGCTTGACCGTGTCGGCGACGGCGAGCACGGCCCGCACCTCGCCGTCCCACGCCGCGAGGACCGCGGTGCGGCCCTGCCGCTCGGCGGCCGCGCGCGCCTCGTCGAGGGCGGGCGGGACGCGCAGACTCCACTCGGCCATCAGCGACGGCCGGCCGACCTGAACGCCGTGGCCCATCACGACGCCCTCGACGCCGAGCCCCTCGCGGTTGGCGAACGACTCCACCGCCGGCAGCAGCCCGAGCTCGTCGCGCGCCGCACGCGCGACGGCCTGCGCGATCGGGTGCTCGGAGGCGTCCTCCAGCGCACCGGCGAGCCGCAGGACGTCGTCCCGCGCCACACCGTCGGCGAGGGCGACGTCCACGAGCGCCATCCGGCCCGTGGTCACGGTGCCGGTCTTGTCGAGGACGACCGTGTCGACCTTGCGCGTCGACTCCAGGACCTCAGGCCCCTTGATGAGCAGCCCGAGCTGCGCGCCGCGGCCCGTGCCGACGAGCAGCGCCGTCGGCGTGGCGAGCCCGAGTGCGCACGGGCAGGCGATGATCAGCACGGCGACGGCCGCGGTGAAGGCGAACGTCAGGTCCTCGCCCGCGCCGATCCAGAACCCGAGCGTCGCCAGCGACAGGCCGATGACGACCGGCACGAACACGCCGGAGATCCGGTCGGCCAGCCGCTGTACCGGCGCCTTGCCGGTCTGCGCGTCGGTGACGAGCCGCGCGATCTGCGCGAGCGCGGTGTCGGCGCCGACCTTGGTCGCCCGGACCACGAGCCGGCCGCCCGCGTTGACCGACGCGCCGGCGACCTCGTCGCCCGGCTGCTTCTCGACCGGCACGGACTCGCCGGTCAGCAGCGACTGGTCGACGGCGCTGGTGCCCTCGACGACGACGCCGTCGGTCGCGACCTTCTCGCCGGGGCGGACGACGAAGCGGTCACCGACCGCGAGCTGCTCGACCGGCACACGGCGCTCGGTGCCGTCGTCGCCCAGCACGGAGACGTCCTTCGCGCCGAGCTCGAGCAGCGCGGTCAGGGCGGCGCCGGCGCGGCGCTTGGCGCGCGCCTCGAAGTACCGGCCCGCGAGCAGGAACACGGTGACGATCGCGCCGACCTCGAGGAAGATGTGGTCGGTGCCCTCGCCTGCCGCGTCCGGAATCAGCTCGAACTGCATCTTCATCCCGACCATCCCGGCGTCGCCGAGGAACAGCGCGTACAGCGACCACAGCCACGCGGCGAGCGTGCCGACGCTGATGAGCGTGTCCATCGTCGCGGCGCCGTGCCGCAGGTTCGCCCAGGCGGCGCGGTGAAACGGCCACCCGCCCCACAGGATCACCGGCGTCGCCATGTTCAGCACGAGCCACTGCCAGTTGTCGAACTGGAGTGCGGGGATCATCGAGATGAGCAGCACCGGGATCCCGAGCAGCGCCGACACGATCAGGCGCCGGCGCAGCGGGTCGGTCTCGTCCGGCGCGTCGTCGCCGGAGGCGCCCGCGGGCTCCTCCGACGGCAGCACGGCCTGGTAGCCGGCGGCCTCGACGGCCTCGACGAGGCGCTCCGGCGCGACCGTCGCCGGGTCGAAGTCGACGGTCGCCTTCTCGGTCGCGTAGTTGACGGTCGCCGTGACGCCGTCGAGCTCGTTCAGGCCGCGCTCGATGCGGTTCGCGCACGAGGCGCAGGTCATCCCCGCGATCGGCAGCTCGACGTGCTCGGTGGTCGCGCCCGCCATGTCACTTCACCTCCTGCGTGAAGGCCACGGTGTGGACGCGGCCCTCGGCCTGGAACTGGAGGAACAGGCGGTAGCGGCCCGGCGTCGGGAACTCGGTCATGAAGCTGACGCCGTCGTCGTCGGGGTGCACGTGCAGGAAGGCCAGGTCGCCCTCGCGCAGCGCGACCAGGTGGCCGCCGGCGCCGAGGTAGGTCTCCGTCTCGACGGGCTGCCCGTCGTGGGTGATCGTGAAGCGCAGCATGTCGGCGTCGCGGTCCAGCCGGACGTCGTAGCCGAGGTCGCTGACCGCGGTCGGCGCGGGCGCCGGCAGCGGCTGCAGGTCGGCCGTGCCGTCGACGCGCAGGTCCGAGGCGAGCGTCGTGCTCTCCCCGTCGTGCGAGAAGTCGGCGAAGACGCGGTAGGAGCCGGCCTCGTCGAGGCGCAGCGGGGTCGACCACGTGCCGTCCGCCCCCTGCGTCGGGTGCAGGTGCTGGAAGCCGGTCAGGTCGTGCCGCGCGACGATCAGGTGCATGCGCTTGGTGTGCTCGACGTCGAAGTCGCGCACGACCTCGTTGCGGGCGTCGACGATGCGGAAGCGCAGCGTCTCGTCGCGGCCGCGGCGCAGCTCGGGATCGTCGAGGACGACGCGCAGGCCGTGCTCGGCGACGGCCAGCCCGCGGACGGTGTCGGTGGTGGCGGTGTGGGACTCGGCGGTCATCTCGGTGTGCTCCTCCCCGCGGCTCGGCGGATCGTGGCGGTCGGGGTCGATCGTGGCGCCCGCGAGGGCGCCGCCGCCGAAGAGGGCGGCGAGCGTCGCGCCGAAGGCACAGAGCTTGGTAGTGGTGGTCACGGGGAGGTCCTTGGCAGTATACGGGGAGGGGGTATGACCGGAAGGTACCACATACCCCGTGGGGGTATCAAGTCGGATCTCGTCGCGGCCGGTAGGGTGCGCCGCCGATGTCCGAGACCGGCCGCCGCGCCCGCCAGCGCACCACCTCAGCCCTGAAGCAGTCCGGGACCGCCGCCCCCGTGGTGCGCTCGGGCCCGCGGGTGAGCACCGGCGAGCCCACGCTGCGCGAGCGCGCCCGCTACGGCTTCGACGCCACGATGTCGCGTGGCCCGTCCGCGCTCGTCGGGTGGCTCGCGCTGCTGACGCTCGCGGTGATCGTCGTCTTCAGCGCCGCCGTGCTGATCACCGGCACGAACAGCGGCCACTCCACCGTCCCCGGCCAGCTCTTCTTCGCGCTGCTGCACGCCCTCGACCCGGGAACCGTCGCCGGGGACACCGGCTCCTGGGGGTTCCTGCTCACGATGCTCGCGCTGACGCTCGCCGGCCTGTTCATCGTCAGCGCGCTGATCGGCGTGATCGCGACCGGCATCGACGCGCGGCTGATGGACCTGCGCAAGGGCCGCTCGCGCGTCCTGGAGCGCGACCACACGCTCATCCTCGGCTTCTCGGACACGGTCTTCACCATCCTCAGCGAGCTGGCCATCGCGAACGAGAGCCGCCGCCGTCCGGCGATCGTGATCCTCGCCGAGGCGGACAAGGTCGCGATGGAGGACGCCATCCGCGAGAAGGCCGGCGACCTGCGCAACACGCGCGTCGTCTGCCGCACCGGCTCGCCGATCGACCTCGACGACCTCGAGATCGCCAGCCACCGCACGGCCCGCTCGATCATCGTCCTCTCGCCCGCGGGAGGCGACGCCGACGCCGAGGTGATCAAGACCCTGCTCGCGCTCACGCGCGGCCCGCAGCGCCGGCCCGAGCCGTACCACATCGTCGCGGAGATCCACGACCCCGCCAACCTCGAGGCGGCGCGCCTGGTCGCCGGCGACGAGGCGGTGATCCTCGACAAGCGCGAGACGATCGCGAAGCTGATCGTGCAGACGGCGCGGGAGTCGGGCGCGTCCGTCGTCTACACCGAGCTGTTCGACTTCGACGGCGACGAGATCTACTTCGACGACGAGCACGGCCTGTCGGGCCGGACGTACGGCGACGCACTGCTGGCCTACGAGGACTGCTCGGTGATCGGGCTCGCCGGCAGCGACGGCGGCGTGCGGCTCAACCCGCCGGCGGGGACGGTGATCGACGGCCAGGCGATCGTCGCCGTGGCCGAGGACGACTCGCGGCTGCGCGCCGCCGAGCCGCGCGCCGCGCGCGTGGACGAGGGTGCGATCGTCGCGGCCGCCCCGCGGCCCGAGCAGGCGTCGCGCGCGCTGATGATCGGCTGGAACCGCCGCGCGCCGCGCGTGGTGGCCGAGCTCGACGAGTACGTGCAGCCGGGGTCGGAGCTGCTCGTCGTGACGGAGCACGGCGAGACGGAGCTGCCGGCCACCGCCGGCCTCTCCGTCGAGGTGCGGCGCGCGCCGACCACCGACCGCGCGACGCTCGAGGGGCTCGGCGTCGCCGGCTTCGACCGGATCATGGTCATGTGCTACTCCGACGACCTCGACGCGCAGCGCGCCGACGCGCGCACGCTGGTGACCCTGCTGCACCTGCGCGACATCCTCGCCGACGTCCCGCACTCCGAGCGCCCGACGATCATCAGCGAGATGCTCGACGACCGCAACCGGGCGCTCGCGCAGGTCACCGAGGTCGACGACGTCATCGTGTCGGACAAGATCATCAGCCTCGTGCTCGCGCAGCTGTCGGAGAACCCGCGGCTCGACGAGGTGTTCACCGACCTGCTCGACGCCGAGGGGTCGGAGATCTACCTGCGCCCGGCCGGCGACTACGTCGCGCTCGGCCGGCCGGTGTCGTTCGCGACGGTCGTGGAGGCCGCCCGGCGCCGGGGCGAGACGGCGCTCGGCTACCGCAGCGCCGCCTCCGCGTACGACCCCGCGGCGGCCTACGGCGTGCGCGTCAACCCGCGCAAGTCGCTGGAGCTCGAGCCGGCCGCGGCCGACCGCGTGATCGTGCTCGCCGAGGACTAGGGGCGCTAGAGCCGGAACCGCACTGCGCGCCCGCGCGGGCCGCGATGCCCGGCGGCGTCGACCGCCACGGCGAAGGCGACGTAGCGCCCGTGCGGAAGGCGGCGCCGGCGGAGGGAGAGGCGCCAGGTCTCGCGCCCGCGGGCGCTGACGAAGGACGGGCGCCGGCAGGAGCGGCGGCGGCCGAGCCGCCCGCGGCGTGTGACGAAGCGGCAGCGGCCGTGGCCGACGCGGCGGGCGACGGCGACGCGGACGCGCGCGACGCGCCCGCAGCCGCGATCGGTCGCGCGGCCGGAGATGGTGAGGCGGCGCGCGCTGCGGCGCGCCCTCGCGACGACGCGCGCCGGCGGCACGGTGTCGCGGCACGGGGCGACGCCGCCGTCCGTGGAGGGGCCGCCGCCGCTCGTCCCGCCCCCGCCTCCGCCTCCGGTCGAGCCGGTCTGCGAGGCCGGGGGCAGCGGGTCGGGCTTGCAGCCCGCGGGCGCCTCGCGCGGGTCCGGCGTCACGTTCGACGGCTGGTCGTCCACCCGGAAGTCGCGATCGCACGGCGCGGGCTCGCCGCGCGTCAGCAGCGCGTTCAGGCGGTCGAGGCCCGTCTGGATCACGACGTGCGTGTCCGATCCCTCCCACCCGTGGCCGGCGTTCCCAGAGGGCGCGCCGGCGGTCCCGCTCAGCGTCGAGTCCTGCTCGTCGGAGCCGCGGCCGCCGACCGAGTACAGGTCGGTCGGGACGCCCGCCTCGCGCAGCGCGCGCGTCATCTCCTGCGACTGGTTGTAGGGGACGGTGCCGTCCTCGTAGGCGTGCACGAGGATCGCGCCGCGCAGGCCGGACGCCGCGATGTCCTGGACGCGGTTGAGGTTCGTCCGCTCGGCGAACGCGGCCGGCTGGGCCTCGAGCGGCCCGCCCGTCTCGTGCTCGATGTCCTGCACCGTGATCGCGGCGAAGTCGTTGACGGGCGCGACGGTGCGCGCCTCCTGGTACGTCTCGGTCAGGTTGTGGACGCCCTCCACGGCGATCCAGTAGTCGAACAGCGGGCGGCCGTCGGCGCGCTTGGCCTTCGCGGCGACCCCCAGCCCGGTCATGTTCCCGCCCATCGAGACGCCGTACATGACGATGCCGGCGAGCCCGGGGCACTCGGCGTCGAAGTGTCGCGCGGCGGCGACGAGGTCCTCGGCGCCCGCCTTCGCCGGCCAGCCGTGGGCGGTCTCCGTGCCGCGCTTGTCGTCGCGCCCGGTGACGATCATGCCGCGGTAGTTCATGGCCACCGTGATCACGCCGTCGCGGCGGCTCACGTCGGCCATGTGCTTGCGCCAGGCGTCCGTCGTGTTGGCCGCGCCGTGGCCGAAGACGACGAGCCCCCGCGGCGGCGTCGCCGGCAGCGTGAAGAGGCCGGTCGCCGGCTCGCCGCCGACGGTGAGCGTGAGGTCGCGGACGACGCCGGGGTCGCCGGAGCACTCGCCGGCGACCGCCGTGGCGGGCAGCGCGAGCGCGGCGAGCGCGACTAGAAGGGGAACGCTGGCTCGCATGTGTCGCTGAGTCTAGGCTGCCCCCTCGACCAGCAAGGAGCGAAGCGATGAGCACGCCGTCGGCGACAGCGTCACTGCTGCAGTCGTTCTTGGAGGCCTTCAACGCGCACGACGCCGACGCCGTCATGGCGTTCTTCACGGACGACTGCGTGTTCGACACGCCGCGCGGGGCCGGCCCGGGCGGCCGGCACCTCGTCGGCAAGGAGCAGGTCCGCGCGGGGATCCAGGCGCGGTTCGACGGGATCCCGGACGTCCGCTACGACGACGACCGGCACTGGGCGTGCGGCGACCGCGCCGTCTCGGAATGGACGATCCGCGGCACGCAGGCCTCGGGCGAGCCGATCGAGGTCCGCGGGTGCGACCTGTTCGAGCTGGAGGGCGGGAAGATCCGCCGCAAGGACTCGTTCTGGAAGATCGTCGAGTGACGGGCGCGCGGCGGATGCTTCGCCGTCGCCGAGCGCTGATCAGCCGCAGAAGTCCGCGACGAGCTGCGCGAACGCCTCGGCCGCGAAGACGTGCGCGATGTGCTGCTGGCCGGGGATGAGCTCGCGGCGGACGTTCGTGAACGCCGCCTCGACCTCGTCGAGGCCGTCGACGTACACGCTGCCGGTCGTGTCGGCGCCGAGGAGCAGGAGCGTGGGGACGTCGAGCGGCTCGCGTGGCGGGCGCCAGGCCGATGCCGCGCGCAGCTCGCGCGGCAGGGCCGGCATCGCGTCGCGCAGCAGCGGCCAGGCCGGCGAGGAGCGGATCGCCTCGAGCTGTGCGGGTGGAGCGCCCGCCGCGCGCAGGAAGCCCTCGACGGCGGCGTCGAGGTCACCCGCGGCGATGAGCTGCTCGACGCCCGGCACGCGGTCCTTCTTCACCGCGATCGGCGGCTCGTAGAGGACGAGGCGGCGCAGCCGGTTCGTCCGCTCGGCGGCGAGCATCGCGCACAGCGCGCCGTAGGAGTGGGCGACGAGCAGCTCGGCGTCGACGGCGTCGCGCACCGCGAGGATGTCCTCGGCCTCGCGCTCCATCGCGTAGTCGGGGGCGTCACCGCTGCGTCCCCTCCCCCGCCGGTCCATCGTCACGACCGTGAAACGCTCGCGCAGGAACGGCAGGGCGAACGTCCAGTCGCCGCTCGCCGTCCCGCTCCCGTGCACCATCAGCAGCGGCTCGCCGCTCCCGATCGCGCGGTACGCGATGGGCGTGCCGTCGGCGGACGCCACCTGCTCGACCCCGCTCACGGCAGCGCCTGCTCGAAGCGGGTGCGGAACGGCACCTCGCCGTCGTCGCGCACGAGGGTCAGGTCGAGCTGCGCGCCGCCGTCGCCCGACCCGCTGACCTCGACGAGCGCGAAGTGCCCGCGGTCGTCGTCCGCGTAGACGACGCCCGGGACGCGGCGCGCGTCCTCCGCGGCGTTCGGGTCGGTGAGGGTGATGTCGTTGGGCGTGGGGATGCCGAGCGGGCACGGGCGGGCCTCGAACAGGCCGTCGCGGTCGTAGACCATCGTCCAGTGCGTGTCGCCGGTGACGAAGATCGTCCGGCCGGCGACGTGCTCGCGGACGTGGGCGAGCAGGAGGTCGCGCTCGGCCGTGAAGCCGGACGCCCAGCTGCCGTCGCGGGCGTTGGCCTTCAGCGGCGCGAGCGTGCACGGCGAGCAGACGACCTTGAAGGGCGCGCGGGATGCGGCGAGCGTCCGCAGCAGCCACTCGCGCTGCTCGGCGCCGAGGAGCGTCTTGTCCGGCGTGTCCTCGGCCTCCGGGTCGGTCTTGAAGCGCCGCTGGTCGAGCACCCAGAAGTCCGCGAGCCCGGCGCTGAACCGGTAGTGGTGGCGGCGCTCCATCAGGCCCTCCCACGGCTCGAGGCCCCACGGGACGAGGTTGGTCGAGTTCGCGTCCTGCACGCCGTAGTCGTGGTCGTCGCGCTGCACGGCGAACAGCGCCCGCTCGAAGATCGGTGCCATCCGCGGGTTGGCGAGGAAGTCGCGCCAGATCCCCGCGTAGCCGCTGACGCTCTGCGCGAGCGGGCCGACGGTGTCCGGGTAGTTGAGGTCGCCCTGCCAGACGAAGAGGTCGGGGGCGCGGGCGGCGAGCTGGTCGAAGCTCGGGCCGAACTGCGAGGCGCACGCCCCGATGGCGATCGTCGCGCCCGCCGGGCTTCCCGCCTTAGGCAGGACGCGGAAGCTGCGCGCCGGCCCGACGGTCTGCACGCCGCCGCGCCGCAGGCGCGCGCGCCAGTGCACGGTGCGCCCCTCCTTGAACCCGGCCAGGCTCGGGAGGACGGCGCCGAAGTCGTTCGTCGGGCCGACGCGGACGCGGCGGCTGCGGCGGAAGCGGGGGTCGCGCGAGAGCTCGATCTCGACGCGCGCGGGCACGTCCGTCGCGACGCGCAGGACCGCGCCGCCTCGCAGCGGCGCCCCGGTCGTGGCGGCGACGACCGACGGCGCGGTGCGCCGCGGGCGGCCGGAGGCGCGGATCGTGATCTCCTCCAGCGCCGCGGTCGAGCGCTCCCTGATCGTCGTCATGACCTCCTGGCCGAGGGGGCTGCCGGTGACCGCCGCGCCCTCCTGCACGCCGTACGGCAGCAGGTGGAGGTTGCCGAGCGACGGCAGCACCGGCCCGCCCTCGCTCGGGAAGAGCGTGCGGGCCGTGGCGAGGACGCCGGGGTCGCCCGCGCGCTGGAGCGGCCGCGCGCCGTCGACGACCGACACCGTCGCACCGCTGTCCGTCGCCGCGGTGAGCGTCGTGGGGTGCGCGCCCTGCGCTCCGAACGTGAGCTGCACGCGGCCGGCGCCGCCGTCGAACTCTGTGCGCGCGAGCTCGACCGCGCCGGCGGGGGTCCGGCGCAGGATCAGCAGCGCCTTCTCCTCGTCGTCCACGACCGCGGCGTAGTAGTCGCGCGGGCCGACGCGGCGCAGCACGAGCCCCGCGCCCGCACCGGTCGCCGTGAAGGTCGCGCCGACCTCGCCGTCGCGGAAGCGCTGGTCGACGGCGAAGGCGACCGGCCGCGGGTCGCACGGGAAGACGTCCGACCCCGCCTCGAGGACGCCGACGCCGCCGCCGCGATGCAGGTTCGCCACGCCGGGGGAGGTCCAGCCGGGCCAGCCGAGACCGTCGCCCGCCGCCGCGAAGTCCAACGTCCGCGACCACGACCGCCGCGCCGTCGCAACCGCCGCCGTGCGCTGCAGCGCGAGCGCGGCGCCGGCCGCGGCGCCGGCGACCAGCACCTCCCGTCGGCTGACGCGGGCTCCCTTCACCGGGCGCGAGTATGACGCCGATCGCCGATCCGGCGCGGCCTCGGCCTCGACCAGGACGCAGCCGTGACCGGCGCATGTCTCGCCCGCGGCTGCCATATTCGGCGCCTCTTCGACGCAGGGGGATCGTCGGTGAAGGTGACACGGTCGGTGGCGACGGGGCTGGCGCTGTGCGCGCTGGCGCCGGCAGTGGCGGCGGCGCACGTGGAGCGTTCGGGCTACTGGCCCGATCCCGCTCCCGACTGCTCGGTCACGCCGTGCGCCGGCGGCGCCGTCCCGACGGTGCGCTCGCTCGAGTCCGCCCTCGACCGCAGGCAGCCGGGCGCTACGCACGTCGTCTGCGCGCCCAACTCCCTCAAGCTCGCGAAGGCCGCGATCGCCCGCGCGCGGACGCGCGGCTACGACATCCGCCCCACCGACCACCGCAGACTCGGCGCACGGCGCGCACGGCGGCTGCTCGACCTCAACCGTAGCCTCTTCAAGCGCTGCCGCCTGCACGAGATCCAGCCGGCCGTGACGCTCTCGCGCAACAACGACCGCGTCGTGATCATGCCCGGCCTCTACACCGAGCCCACCGCGCGCGCCCAGCCGACGCACGATCCGGCGTGCGACAAGTACGAGACGCACTCGGACTCCGGCGACCCCGGCGCGCTCTCGCACGCCTACCAGGTCCACTGCCCGAACGACGCCAACCTCGTCGCCGTGATCGGGCGCGACGTCGGCCCGGGCGAGGACCCCGATCCGGCGCCGGCCGACCGCCACGGGATCCCCAACGCCGGGCCGTGCATCCGCTGCAACCTCCAGATCGAGGGGTCCGGCGTGAGCGCCGACGACGTCGTCATCGAGGCGGGCGACGCAGGCGCCGGGAACGGCGGGCCGTCCGCGGTAGGCCATGCGAAGGACGTCGGCATCTTCGCCGACCGCGCCGACGGGCTGGTGGTGCGCAACGTCACCGTCCGCCACGCCGCCGAGCACGACATCTACGTCATGGAGTCCGACGGCTACCGCCTCGACCGGTTCAAGACGTTCTACGCCGGCGGCTACGGCGTCCTCACCTTCGTCGAGGACCACGGGTTGATGGAGAACTGCGAGGCCGTCGGCAACGGCGACTCGGGCCTGTACCCGGGCGCGGGCGCGAAGACGAACGCGGGGCGCAACACGAAGGTCTACCCCGAGGCGCGCTACAGCCAGGAGATCCGCAACTGCGACAGCCACCACAACACCGGCGGCTACTCCGGCACCAACGGGAACGCGACGTTCGTCAACCACAACCGCTTCTACGACAACGCGCTCGGCTTCACGACCGACGTGTTCACGGCGCCGGGCCACCCGGGCTTCCCGCAGCAGGGCGACCTGATCGAGGACAACGAGTTCTACGACAACAACTTCAACCCGTACGTCGAGGGCTCGGACGTGCGGCCGTACATCCCGGCGCCGGTCGGCACCGGCCTGTGGATCGCCGGCGGCAACGACAACGTCCTGCGGCGCAACCGCTTCTACGACAACTACCGCCGCGGCGTGATGCTGTTCGCCGCGCCGGACGCGACGATCTGCGGCCCGGTCATCGGCTCCTCGACGCCGGTCCCCGGCTGCGACCCCGCGAAGACGTCGACCTCGTACAACAACGCGTTCACCGAGAACCTCATGGGCGTCGCGCCGGACGGCGCCGTGAGGCCGAACGGGACGGACTTCTGGTGGGACTCCTACCCCGGCAACACCGGCAACTGCTGGTGGGCGAACCGGGCCGCGCCCGGGCGCGCCGTGACGACGTCGCCGCTGCTGCTGCCCGACTGCGCGAACGGGACCGACCCGAGCAAGAGCATCGGGACGGGCGACGCCGTCAACGAGGCCGAGCTGACCGGCTGCCTCGTCGGCCTGACGATCGGCTCGTACCCCAACGGCAACGACACGCTCTGCGACTGGACGAAGACCCCGGCGAAGCCGGGGAGCGCGGGCGCCGCGAGCGCCGCGGACGGATCGGCGATCGCACGGGCGCGCCAGCGGGAGTTCCTCGCGCTGTGCGACTCGCTGCCGCAGAGCCGCACGTGCGCGCCGTTCGTCGCCACCCGCTCCTCGACGCCGCTCGCCGCGCCGGCCCCCGCGCCGGTGCGCTTCGAGGGCGCCTGGGCGCGGCGCGCGCTCGGCCTCTACACCTGCCGCTCGTGGCGCCGCGCGTCGATCGACCTGCGCACGAAGCTCCTCGCCCGCCTGCGCCGCTGGACCGGCGGCCGCGTCGAGGGCAACGGCCTCGCCGGCTACGGCACCGTGCTGACCGACGCCCGCGCGAAGGCGCTGTTCGACAGCCGCTGCAGCGCGCCCGCCTCCGGCTCGTTCGCGCTCTACAAGCTGTACGGCTCGGCGGCCGCGTTCGCCGGCGTCGCTCCGTAGACGAACGCTCACCGCCAGTTCCAGCGAACGCGCGCGTTCTGACGAGACATGCGCGGAACACGGATGGCCTACGCCCTTGCCCTCGTCGTCGCTCTGCTGGCGGTCGCGCCGGCCCAGGCGGCGGTCACGACGACGCCCGTCTCGATCGCCGCGTCGCAGCCCGACGACGAAGGCAACCCCGTCCTGCTCGACGGCGGAGTGACGTACCCGTCCGACGGCTGCCCGTGCCCCGGCATCATCATCAACCACGGCTTCCTCGGCAGCTGGCGCGACTCCGGCCGCATCACCGACCAGCTCGCCGCCGAGGGGTACGTCGTCCTGCGCTACTCGTCGCGCGGGTTCGGCGAGACGCCGGGCGAGGTCGACCTGATGGGGCCGAAGGAGACGCAGGACCTCCTCGACGCCGTCGACTGGCTCAACGACCCGACGAGCCCGGTGATCGGCGGCAAGGTCGTCAAGGACGACATCGGCCAGTTCGGCGGCAGCTACGGCGGTGCGCACGCGTGGGCGCTCGCCGCCTCCGGCCATCCGGCCGTCCGGACCACCGTCCCCACCGCGACGTGGACCGACATCTACGACGCGCTCGTCCCCAACGGCGCGATGCTCCTGGCCTACGCGAACGGGTTCTACGCGTCGGGGTACGGGCCGACCGGGGCGGCGATCGAGGGCGAGCCGTCGACGCAGCAGAACTACTCCCGGAACCTGCATCGCTGGATGGCCGAGGTCAACTCCGGCGTCGGCGTGGAGGACGCGAAGGCGGGCATGGCCGCGCGGTCGGTCGGGACGGACTACAGCCGCGTGAAGATCCCCGTCTTCATCGTCCAGGGCCTCAACGACGGCCTGTTCTCCGCCAACCAGGCCATCGAGGCCTACCAGGCGCTGCGCTCGCGCAAGGTCAGGGCGCGGCTGTACCTCGGCGGCATCGGCCACCCGCCGTCCGACGGCAGCCTCGACTCGCCGGAGGCGACGCACGTCGGAAACGAGGTCCTCGCGTGGTTCGACCACTACCTCAAGGGCATCGACAACGGCATCGACGAGCAGCGGCCGATCGAGTTCTCCGAGGCCGACTACTTCCACAACCGGTGGGACGGCACGACCCGGACCGCGAAGCGCTACCCCTTCGGCCCGCGCCAGACCGCGCACCTGTGCACGACCGGCCCGTCGGGCGGGACGCTGTCGTCGAGCCCGTGCCCGTCCGCGCCGCCGGCCGTCGCGACCAACGCGAACGCGGGGACCGGCTACGACCAGGAGCCGGTCACCGCCTCGTCCGCCGAGGACTTCAAGGAGGGCTTCGCGAAGTACCTCGGCCACGACGTGCCCGACCTGACGACCGCGCCGACGATCCTCAACTACGAGTCGCCGGTGCTGTCCACGCCGCTGTCGCTGGCCGGCATCCCGAGGCTGCGCCTGCAGGTCGCGGCGACGGACGTCCTGCCGGCGGGCGTCGAGCCCGCGACCGCCGCGGCCTTCCAGCTCGACCCCAAGCTCTACGACGTCGCGCCCGACGGGAAGGTCAAGCTGCTCACGCGCGGCGCGTTCGCCGAGCCGCTCGCCGCGGTCGCGCCCGGGACGTCGACGGTGCCGGCGCACGAGGTCGCGTTCGACGCGTTCGGCCTCTCGAACACGATCCCCGCCGGGCACCGGCTGCGGATCGCGCTGCAGACATCCGACGCGCCGTACCTGCGCCCGACGCCCAACCCGTTCGCGGCCGCGATCCTCGCCGGCAGCGCGATCGACCTCCCGCTCCTCGGAAACGGGAAGGCGAGCAAGCGCGAGAAGGTCCGCCGCCGGTAGCCGAGGACTAGCGCGTGCGGCGCGCGCCGTGAGAGAGTGCGCCCGTCCGTCCGGCCAGATCCTGGAGGAACTCCATGCGCCGCGTCCGTGTGCCCTCGCCGGCCACCCTCATCGCCCTCCTCGCCCTCTTCGTCGCGCTGGGCGGTCCCGCCGAAGCGGCCAGGGTGGTCTCGGGCAAGCAGATCAAGCGCAACGCGATCACGGCCCGGCACATCAAGAGCAACTCGATCACGAGCAGGCACGTCAAGAACCGGTCGCTCGCCCTCGCGGACCTGAGCCCGACCGCGACGGCGGCGCTGTCGGCGACGCCGCCCAACTCGATCGGGTCGGACCGCATCGTCGACGGCTCGATCAACGGCGGCGACGTCGCGGACCAGAGCCTGCGCGGCGTCGACATCGGCCGCGACGCCATCTCCGGCACCGAGATCGCGCCGAACGCGATCTCCGCCGACGAGCTCGCTGCGGGATCCGTCTCGGCGGACGAGATCGTGCCCAACTCGATCTCGAGCGACGAGGTCGAGGACGGCCGGCTGTCGGCCAAGGACGTCGGGAGCTTCGCCGGGGCCCTCACCCTCGACTTCCCCGACATCGCCGACGGTGCCTGCGCGTTCATCGACGCGGACGTCACCGCTCTCGCGACGGCGACGCCGCCGTTCACGGTGGCCGACGACGTGATCGTCGTCCAGCCGCCGCCGAGCTTTCCCGACGACAGGCTGTTGCTGTCGGCGGCGCCGGCCGCGCCGACGAAGATCCGCGTGCGCGCCTGCAACCCGGAGGACAGCGGCGCGGGCGCCATCGACCCGCCCTCGCTGACCTACCGCTACATCACGTTCGACTCCTAGGGGCGGCGCGGCGCGCGCCGGTTCGCGTAGGGCTGGTAGTCCCGGCAGGGCTGCCCCCGCAGGCCGGGGCACGGCGGCAGCCCTGTCGGCACCTCCACGCCGGGGACGACCGGGAGCAGGAGCCGCGACGGCATCCGCTTGGAGTGGCGGATGGCGACCCTCGCCGTGCCCGCGGGCTGCGTCTCGTCGAACGACCAGATCGGCTGATCGCCGTTCGGCGCCGAGATCGTGACGCGGATGCGCGAGCCCGCGCGGTACACGTGCCCCTCGTAGTACAGCGGGATCGTGACCTTGACGAAGCGCCGCCGCGGCATCGCGCGGACGTCGCGCTTGCGCAGGCTGAGGACCGGCTCGAGCGGCGTGCTCTTCCTCTTGTCGAGCTTGCGCTCGTTCGCGCGCACCCACCCGCCCTGCACGAACGTCTCCTTGCCGTCGGGCCGCACCTCGCTGATCGTCGCCTGCAGGTCGACGTTGCGCGCCGACGACCGGACCCACGCCCGCACCGCCCCCGCGCCGATCACCGTCATGTTCTCGGCGAGCGGCTCGCTGACGTAGGACGCCGCGCTGCCGGGCGGGCTCTGCGTCCACTTGTACGGCGGCGTCGCCGTCCACAGCCCGCCCTCGCCGGCGGCGGTGTCGCCGGTGAAGTTCGTCAGCGGCCGCGCCTTCGCGTTCCACGTGAAGCCGTCCGTCCCGCGGCGCGTGGGTCGCGCGTCCGAGAGCGATCCCCCATCGGCGAGGAACCACGACCGCGGCGTCGTCCCCGGGATCGGGAAGCTCGCGAACGACCGCTCGAAGCCGGGGACCGGATGGCCGGGCTCAGAGCCGGCACCGCTGTCGAACAGCACGCGGATCGACGGCAGCTGCTCGAACGCGGCCAGCGCGGCCTCGTAGCTGGGCTGCTGCTGGATCGGGTCCGGCGGCAGCGTCACGCCCGAGATCCCCATCGCCTCCTCGTAGATCAGCGGCGCGGCCGCGCGTATCGCCGCCTGGTTGGAGGCGGGCGCCTGATGGGCGACGTAGAGCTGGAGGAAGTCGTACCAGCGGTTGAACGTCTCCGGATCGAGCGAGTCGACGTGGGTGCCGTTCGTGAAGGTGAACCACTTGCGGCTGGTGCCCGTGAAGCGCGGCGCGAGCGTCGGGCAGTGCCCGCCCGTCTGCTCGTCGGTCCACTGGCAGGCCATGAACACCGGGACCTGGATCTTGTCGACGAACGTGATCGGCGACACCGGGTCGGCGACCTTCGGGATGTAGTGGTCGTTGTCGCGGACCTTGCCGAGCAGGTCGGCCTGCTCGGTGTGCAGGACCTGGTTGTCCTTGCACGTCTGGTCGCCCTCCTGGACGCGCTTGTACGCCCACGGCTGTCCGCCCTCCGCGGAGGCGGGCTGGCCGTCGTGCACGCGCTCCTTGGCCCAGTTGAAGGCGAAGCCGGTGTTGAGGATGCCGCCCGGGTAGAGCGTCGTCTGCGTCTGGTCGATGACCGACAGCGGCGAGATCGCGGCGAGGCTCGGCGGCCGCGTCTGCGCGGTGAAGAGCTGGCTGATCCCGCCGTAGGAGATGCCCATCATGCCGACCTTGTTGTGGAGCACCCACGGCTGGCGCGCGACGGTCTCGATCACGTCGTAGCCGTCGAGGCTCTGCAGCGGCTCGAAGAAGTCGAAGGCGCCGCCCGAGCAGCCGGTGCCGCGCATGTTCACGTCGACGACCGTGAACCCCATGAGGTTGGCGAGGATGGAGATGCCGCTCTGGGGCCCGGCCGGATCGGCGTAGCCGTAGCCCGCGTACTCGACCAGCGTCGGCGTCTGCGCCGGCGCCACCCCGGGCAGGTCCGGCTTGTTCGGGAGCGCGTTCGAGATGTCCTGCGGCGGATGGACGTAGTACGCGAGCTTCGTCCCGTCGCGCATCGTCATGTAGCCGTAGCCCTTGGAGGGGATGCCCTGGTCGTAGACCGCGGTGCTCGGCGGATCCGGCCGCTTCGTGAGCACGGTCAGCGGATCGGACGTCTCCTGCGTCCCCGCACGGCGGACGCGGTACCCGTCCCCGGGCTTGACGTCGCGGAAGAGGACCCCGCCGAGCGACCCCGCCTGCCGCGCGGCGACCTGCCGCCCGCGGCGATCGAGCAGCGCCATCTTCGCGCCGGCCGTGGCGCCCGTGACGTACACCTGCTCCACGCTCCCGCGCGCGCTGAACGTCGTGTCGGCGCCGGCGGTGCCCGTCATGCCGGCGAACGCGCACGCGGCGACCGCGGCGCACCGCCTCATCCCCCACATGCAGGAAGGGAAGCACGCCGCGGCGCCGCCGCGTCGCAGTTCAGGTCACTTCACGGCGACGTTCAGCGTGACCGCGTTGCCGCCGGCCGGGGCGAAGGTCATGGCGACCCGCAGCCCCGATCGCGGGCGGGCCGGCAGGCGCAGGGAGACCCGGAGCGTCCGGGCGCCCTTCGCCCTGGCCGTGCGCTGGGCCAGCTTCTTCCCGCGCGCCGTGACCTTCGTGCGCAGCGTGCCCTTGCCGGGGACGGCGACGCTCAGCGTCAGGACGCGACCGCGCAGCCGCGGCCTGCCGACGAGCCGGAGCTTCGGGGCCCCCGTGACGGGCTTGCCGGGGCCGACGACCGGCGGCGCCGGGTCGGTCGGCCGGACGAGCGGGGGCTGCGTCGGCTGACCGTCGCGGTCGCCGCCGGCCTGCGCGCCCGCGCCGTCGCCGCCGCCGGAGCCGGAGCCGGAGCCGCCGGAGGGGTTCCCGGTGCCGCCGTCGGCCGGCACGTCGTGCGGGACGACCGGCGCGCCGCCGACGGTGATCGTGGGCAGGCCGCCGGGCGACGACGCCGGCGCGATCGTCGCGGTGCCGGTGACCGGCCCGTACTCGACCGGCGTCCCCTCGCCGCCCGGGCCGACCGGCGTCACGCGGAAGGTCGCGTTCTGCAGCACGACGGTCAACGTCCCGCTGCGGCGGCGGTCGGTGGTCACGAACGTCCGCTTCGGGAGGCGCATGACGTCGACCAGCTCGGCCTTCTCGGCGTCGGCGAGGGTCTGCGCCGCGCCCGCCCGGCGCGCGGCGACGCGCTCCGCCGCGGCCGGCTGGTCGTCGATCTCACCCGGCGTGAAGTCGTAGATCTCGCCGTCGACGTCGCACGGCTTCTTCTCGACCTGGAGCGGCACGGCGTCGTGGTCGGCCCACTCGATGTAGGCGGCGATCACCTGCGGGTCGTTGGCCAGGGCGACGTGGTCGACGTCGCACTGGTACTGGACGCGGATGTCGTCGCCCAGCGGGTCGCTCGTCCCCAGGTCGCCCTGGTTGGCGCTCATGCCCGGCACGGTCTTGTCGCCGTTGCCGAGGTGGATCGTGATGTCGTCGTCCTCGCCCTCGTAGGGCTGCAGGTCGATGCGGTCGACCGTCCCGATGCCGGTGCCGACCAGCGCGCGGACGTCGACGCGGCCGTCGTCGGTCTCGAAGCCGTCGAACAGGTTCGCGTGGTCGGCGTGGGCCTGGCCGAGCAGGCTCATGTTGCCGTGCAGGCGCTCGACCATCTGCGCCGTGGACTTGTTGACGCCGTCGATCGAGAACCAGTCGTGCGGGAACTTCGGCGAGGGCATCAGCTCGTAGAGGCCCGCGAGGTTGCGCGCGAACGTCTTCAGGTCGTCGTTGTCGAAGAGCAGGTCCATCGTGCTGAACATGGGCGTCTCGACCCCGAAGGCGAGCGGGAAGACCACCTTCGGCGACCCGAGGAACGGCGAGCCCACCGACAGGATCTGCGCGACCTTCTCCGGGTGCTGGGTCAGATAGCTGCGGGCAAGCAGGCCGCCGTAGGAGTGGCCCCACAGGACAACGCGGTGGACGTCCTGCGCCTGCGCCTCGCCGGTCGAGGTCAGGCCGTCGACCGTGTCGTCGAGCTGCTTCCAGCTCTCCTCGGCGCGCTTGCGCCAGTCCCAGCCCATCACGACGGCGCGGTCGCCGAACTTCGCCTTCAGCGCGTTCGAGACGCCCTCGTAGACGTCGCTCGAGAGGAACGACTCGATCGCCTTGCCGGTCGGGGCGCTCCCGAGGCAGCCGGCGTTCGTCCTGCCGTCGGCGGCGAGCTGCATCCCGAGCGAGTCCGCGGGCGCGTTCGGCCACTCCATCTTGCTCCCGCACTTGATCTCCGAGCCGAGAAAGCCCGGGAGGAAGACGATCGGCAGCGTCTGCGGCTGGACCGCGAGCAGGCCGCCGCTGTCGTCGGCCGGGAACTTCGACGCGATGCGCTGGTCGTCGCCGCCCGTGTCGCGGGGGGTGCCGTCGGCGAAGCCGAGCGTCTCGACGAGACCGCAGTCCTCGCGCACGCACCCGTGGCCGATCGCGCCGTTGCCGGTCGGGGAGAACGCGGTGCCGTCGATCCCCTTCTTCTTGCCGACGATGCTGCCGTCGAGCTTGCGCACGACGGCGCCGAAGGTCTCGCCGTCGATGATCTCGGTGCGGCTGAAGCGCGTGCCGTCGGGCGCGACGTCGAGCGTGGCCGGGACGGCGTCGACGCCGTGCGTCCCCGGGATCTCCTGCATCGAGCTCGACCCGAGCTGCAGCTTCTCGACGACGTACCCCTGGTCGTCGATCGCCGTCCCGAGGAAGGAGGTCGTCCCGGGGATCCCGACGATGCCCCACAGCTCCGGGTCCACGTACGGCTCGAAGTTGGTGCGCCGCGCGGGCTTGCCACCGGTGACGGGAACGGTCCACATCTGCACTCCGTTGTCCGGATCGAGGGGGTCGTCCTCCCCCGCGTCGACGTAGCGCAGGAAGGCGACCTGCGTGCCGTCGCCGGTGAACGTCGGGGCATAGTCGGTGACGATGTGCCCCTCGCTGAGCTCGTCGCCGTCGCGGTCGATCAGCCGCGGCTCCGGCGTCGTGAGCCGCGTCACCGACTTGTCCTTCACCCGGTAGAGGTAGATGGAGGTCTGCTGGAAGGGCATCGGCTCGCCCTTCTCGCGGTCCCCAGGGTCGTCCTCGACCCGCGTGAAGGCCAGCATGGTGCCGTCGGGCGACCACTGCGGCCGAGACGGCGCCGAGAACGTCAGGTCGGTGAACTTCGGGTTCGTCTCGCCCGGGATCGTCGTGAAGCCGGCTTCGTCCTGCCCGGCCTCGTTGACGGCCTGGACGGGATCCCAGATGCGCAGCGGCTCACCCGGGTTGGTGACGGCGACCTTGCCGGGCGCGCCGAGCCCGACGGCCTCGGCGGAGGCGGGAAGGGCGGCGAAGAGGAGGAGAAGAGCCGCGGCGGCGGCGTGGCGGAGAGGGGTTCCTTGCATCGTGGCCCCACCCTGGCGAGGGGGCCCCGGGGGTACATCAGGGATTCACCTAATTTCGTGCTCAGCGCGCGACGAGCGCCACGATCACGAAGAACGCGGCGAACCCGGGGAGCGCGGAGAGGTACCCGACGAGCGCGTGATGCGCGGCGGTCCGGCCCGCCTGGGCGACCGTGAAGGCGGCGAGGACCGTGGTCGCCACCGGGAAGGGCGTGAGGACGCCGCTCAGGCCCGGCCCGAGCGTCCCCGCGGCCGTCGTCAGCGCCACGACCAGGACGCAGGTGGCGGCGGCACGAGCCCACAGGTCCCACGTCGGCGGCGCGGGCGCCTTCGGCGCCGCGGCCGGGCTGCGCTCGGAGCGCCGCATGATCGCCCGCGTCGCCGCGATCGCCGCGAGCGCGACCAGGAGCCCCACGAGCGGCGGCGCCCGCACCTCGGCGAGCGGCACGGCGACCGCGGCGTACGTCAGCCAGCTCGCCGCGATCGCCCCCGCGACGCCGAGCGCGGCGGCGCGGTCGAAGGCCAGGCAGAACCCGCAGACCGCCACGATCCCGATCAGCGCGCCCGTCGCCGCGCGCTCGACGAAGGCCGCGCCGTGGTCCAGGGCCAGCACGAGGAGCACCGGCCCGGCGACGATCGGGATCGCGATCACGATCCCGCCGACGCGATCGCCCCAGCGCCGCGCCGCGAGCGTCGCGGCCACCACGAGCGCCGGGGCGAGCGTGATCTTCAGGGCCAGGCTCAGCACGGCGTGCACCGTGTCACACCCGGCGGCGCGCTCGACCCCGATACTCCTCGTGGCGTCCGCATGTACAAGCTCTACGTGATCCCGGGCTCGCACGCGTGCCGCGCCGCGATGCTCATGCTCGAGCACAAGGGCGTGCCGTACCGGCGCGTCGACATCATCACGGGCGCCCATCCGGTGGTGGCCCGGCTGCGCGGGTTCGACGCCGGCGACCAGACCCGCGAGGCCGGCGGCCGGCGGCCGCTGGCGCTGCGCATCTCCGACCGCCTCGCGACGGTGCCGGGGCTGGCGGCCGGCGACGAGCGCATCTCGACCAACCGCCGCATCGCCCGGTTCCTGGACGAGCGTCACCCGTCGCCGCCGCTGTTCCCGGCCGATCCGGAAGCGCGCTCGGCGGTCGAGGACGCCGAGCGCTGGGCCAACGAGACGCTGCAGATGGCCGCGCGCCGGATCGTGGCGACGGCGGCGGTCCGCGACCCGGCGGGCATCAGCCGCGCGGGCGCCGACGGCCGGATGGGGTACCTCCTCTACCGCCGCGAGCTGACGCGGCGCGTCGTGATCCCGCGGATGCTCCGCGGAGCCTTCGTCGCCGGCCGCTCCGCCGAGCCGGAGCTCCTCGCCGAGCTGCCCGCGCTGCTCGACCACGTCGACACGCTCATCGCCGACGGGGTCGTCGGCGGCGAGCAGCTGAACGCCGCCGACTTCATGATCGCCCCCAGCCTCGCGCTGATCCTCTACCGGCCGGACGTCAGGCCGCTGTTCGAGGGACGTCCGGCCCTCGACCTCGTCGACCGGCTCCTGCCCGAGCCGGCATAGGAGCATCGTTTATCGCAAGTCCTGCGGCGACAGAACGTTCGCGTTCACATGCCGACGACGATCAAGAAGCTCCTGACCGCGTTCGTGATGGGGGCCCTCATGGTCTCGAGTGCGTGGGCCGGGGGCTCGGTGCTGCCCGTCTCGCACGAGACGACGACGGTGCCCGATGTCGCCGCGAAGACGTCGCTCGGCACGAACAACTACACGAAGGAGCGGCGCCGGCACCGGGCCGCCGCGACGCCCGCCACGCAGCCGGGCGCCGCGCCGGCGCCGACGCGGGTCCCGGATCCCTCGTCGCTCAAGCCGGGTCAGGTGCTGGCCGGCGCGGCGAAGATGTCGACCGAGCCGCGTCCGGGCGACTACGGCGGGACCTGGGAGACGAGCCGCGAGAAGTGCGAGACGCTGTCCGAGAACGGCATCAGCCAGCTCACGACCAACACGCAGGAGATGGTCGACCATCTCGCCGTCGCGGGGTCGCCGTGGCCCGAGAACCCGAACTGCATCTACATGGGCGGCTTCGGCATCGGCCCGATGAACCCCGTCAGCTCGTGGGACCAGGAGCGCGGGCTGTGGGTCCGCGCCATCGCCCTGCGCGACAGGGACGGCGACGATCTCGTGCTCGCGATCCTCGACGGCGAGGGCTACTTCTGGGACTACGGCCACAAGTGCGACGACTGCGGGGTCAAGCAGATCACCGCGTCGCTGGCCGCCGACGAGTCGCTCGGCCTGAAGCCCGAGAACCTCGTCGTGGCCGCCACCCACGCGCACTCCTCGCCCGACTTCATCGGCGGGTGGGGGTTCGTCCCGGACTGGTACATGAAGCAGGTCTCGGACACGATCAAGGCGACGATCCGCGCCGCGATGGCCTCCATGCGTCCTGCCGTCCTCGAGGCCGGCGAGCACGAGGCGCGCCCGTTCAACAGCGAGCGCCGCGGCACCTACCGCTCGGCGGAGGAGCAGCACCTCGCGTGGCTGCGCGCCTACACGCCCCGCGACAAGGAGACGATCGCCACCATCGGCGCGTACGCCGCGCATCCCACCGCGTTCGGGACCAACGGCGGCAAGGCCAGCGCCGACTGGCCCGGGCTGTTCGAGAAGAGCCTGGAGGACCGCTTCGGCGGCGTCGGCATGCACTTCATGACCGGTCTCGGGAACATGTCGAACTCCGGTCTCGGCAACCCCAGGCGCTCGGCCGACCTCGCGAACCTGGTCGGCGACGGCACCCCCATCACGAACCCGGACATCCGCACGACGCGGACGACGTGGGCGCAGCCCGCGACGAACGTGCCGCTGACCGCGCTCGGCGTCCCCGGCTTCTTCGATCGCAAGTTCCTCAACAGCCCGGCGAGCGTGTCGACCGGCAAGAGCGCGTCGGCGCCGTGCGCGTCGACCTCCCCGGTGTCCGTCGAGGTGGCCTCGTCCGCCGCGCGCATCGGCAACGCGTTCGCGCTCACCGCGTCGCCGGGCGAGATCTTCTCCAACCTCTCGAACACCATCAAGGAGAAGTCGGGCGCCACGGTGACCATGCCCCTCGGCCAGGCCAACGACGCGCTGGGCTACATGCCCCAGTCGTTCGAGCTGAGCCCGGTCGGACAGCAGGGCCTCGGGTTCGCGCTCGACGGCGTCGCCGTCGTCAACTACGAGGACTCGTACTCGATCGACCGCTGCTACGGCGACATGGCGCTGGAGACGGCGATCGGGCTTCTCGGCGGGTTGAAGTGACGGCAAGACCGAGAAGCCGCTCACCGCGCGGCGGTTGGCACCAGCTGAGTTCGGCTACTTGATCCCGACCACCATGGAGTCCGGCCCGACGAGAGACTCGACGCGCGTCTCGCCGAAGCCCACCTGCTGCATCCAGTCCCGGCAGTCGGCGCCGGTGAAGTCATAGCCGCCGGGCGTCTCGATCAGCATGTTCAGGCTCATCAGCAGCCCGAAGGCGTTCTCGCGGCGTCGGTCGTCGATGATCGATTCGTAGACGATCAGCGCGCCCCCGTCGGGCAGCGCCTCGTACGCCTTGCGCAGGAGCGCCAGCTTCTCGTCGGTGTTCCAGTCGTGCAGGATGTGCCCCATGACCAGGACGTCGGCTGACGGCAGCGGGTCGGCGAAGAAGTCCCCGCCGTGGAACCGCAGCCGATCGGCCAGGCCGAACGACGCGACGTAGTCCTCGAAGATCGGCGCAAGCATCGGAAGGTCGAAGCCACCGCCCGTCATGTGCTCGTGCGCGAGCGCGACCTGGACCGGCACGGCGCCTTCGGCGCACCCGACATCCACGACGGTCTCATGGCGCTGCCACGGGAACTTCGCGGCGACTGCGCGGGCCGCTCCCGCGCTCACGCCTGTCATCGCCCGCGCGAACTGGCGCAACCGCGCCGGATCCGCATAGAGCGCGGCGAAGAAGTCACCGCCGGACTTGGCCTCGTTCTGCGGCGCTCCCGTCCGCAGGCCATCCGTCAGCGAGCCCCAGAAGCCGTAGAGGCGCGCGTTGGCCATCTCCAGGATGCCGCCCATGTACGACGGCTTCGCGCGGTCGAGGAACAGGTCCGTCTCGGGCGTGTTGGCGTAGCGCCCGTCGTCGTCGCGCGCGAGCATCCGCAGCGCCACCAGCGCATCGAGGAAGTCGTGCGCTGAGCGTTCATGCAGGCCGAGTCGCTCGCGCAGGACCTCGGTGTTGCTCGGCCCGCCGGCGGCCAGCTCCGAGAACACACCCATCTCGACCGCGCTGAGCAAGGTCTTCGAACCCCAGAAGCCCATGCCCAGCTGCATGATCGCGTCGGGCGTCGGACCCGAGCCATGCTCGTCCGCTGCCATGACTGCGCCTGGCTCGCCCATCCGGACCCCCGATGTCGTCGGCCGACCCAGCGGGCCCGCTTTCGCCGACCGTACGCCGCCGTCTCCGGCGAGTCAACGAGAAAAGCCGCTGTCCTTGCGCTCCCCACCTCCGAAGGGAGAGACTGGCCCCGAGCGGATGGAACCGATCGCGCTTGAGCCCGTCGACGCGCTGACGATCACCACGCTGGTGGACAACGTCACGGACTCGCTGCTCGGCGATCAGGGCCCCGCGAAGCGGCCGTCGATGACGAAGTCGCCGCGCATGCCCGCACGCTTCACGGTCACGGGCGAGACGGACGACGCGTTGCGCGCCGAGCACGGCTTCTCGGCGCTGGTGACGGTCACCAAAGGCGACCGCACCACGCGCCTGCTCTTCGACGCCGGTCGCACGCCGGACGGCCTCGTCGAGAACATGCGGCGCCTGCAGATCGCCCCCGGCGAGATCGACATCATCGTCCTCAGCCACGGCCATTGGGACCACGTGACCGGCATGGACGGCCTCACGAAGGCGCTCGGCAGTCCGAGCATGCCCGTGCTCATCCATCCGGAGTTCTGGTCACGCCGACGGCTCGCATTCCCGGGCAGCGAGCCGGTGGAGCTGCCGACGACGAGCAAGAGCGCCCTCGAGGGGGCCGGCTTCGACATCGTCGAGCAGAAGCAGCCTTCGTTCCTGCTCGACCGCTCGTTGCTGGTCACCGGCGAGGTGGACCGCACGACCGAGTTCGAGCAAGGGTTCCCCGTCCACCAGGCACACCGGGACGGGACCTGGCAGCCCGACCCGCTGATCCTCGACGATCAAGCGCTCGTGGCCTTCGTCAGAGGCCAGGGTCTCGTCGTCCTCACCGGCTGCGGGCACTCGGGGATCGTCAACATCCTGCGCTACGTCCGAAAGCTCACCGGCCAGGACGACATCCATGCCGTCGTCGGCGGCTTTCACCTGAGCGGCCGCGCGTTCGAGCCGATCATCGAGCCGACCTGCGCGGCGCTGGCGGAGTTCGACGCGGACTACCTCGTCCCGACGCACTGCACCGGCTGGCGGGCGACGCATGCGATCGCGGCACGCTTCCCCGACGCGTTCCTCCAGAACAGCGTGGGCACGCGGTTCGAGTTCCACGCGGGCAGCGCGGCCGACGCGGCCGGCTGAAGTCGACCCGACGGGTCGAGAGAGTCTGGTCGAGCCGCTAGCGCCCGCTCGCGGCTTGCACGAGCAGTGCGATCTGGACGCGGTTGTCGACGTCCAGCTTGTCGAGCAGGCGGGAGACGTGGGCCTTGACCGTCGGGACGGAGAGGTGCAGAGCGGCGGCGATCTCGGCGTTGGCGTGGCCGCGGCCGACGGCGAGGGCGACCTCGTGCTCGCGTGGGCTGAGCGTGGCCATGCGGTCGCGGGCGTGGTCGGTGCGGGCCGCGGCGTCGGAGTCGCCGGCCACGAGGGAGATGAGCCGCCGCGTGACCGCGGGCGAGAGCATCGCGTCGCCGGCGTGGACGAGCTCGATCGCGCGGACGATCTCCGCCGGCGGGGTGTCCTTCAGCAGGAAGCCCGCCGCTCCGGCCTGCAGCGCGCGCAGGACCAGCTCGTCGGCGTGGAACGTCGTGAGAACGACGACCGCGGGCGGGTCGGGCTGCGCGGCCAGCAGCCGGGTGGCCGCGATCCCGTCGAGCTGCGGCATGCGGATGTCCATCAGGACCACGTGGGGCCGGTGCAGGTCGACAGCCCCCAGCACCTCGCGGCCGTCCGTGGCCTCGGCGACCACGTCGAGGTTCGCGGCGCCGGCGAGCATCATCCGCAGGCCGGAGCGCACGAGCGCGTCGTCGTCGACGAGCAGGACGCGGATCATCGAGGCAGGCTCGCGCGCAGGACGAACGCGCCGTCGGCGTCGACACCGTGCTCGAGCGTGCCGCCGGCGAGCGAGACGCGCTCGGCGAGCCCAATCAGGCCGGTCCTCGCCCCGGGGAGCGGCGGGGCCGCGGCGACGGTCACCGGCGCGAGGCTGCGGACCTCGACCTGGAGGGCGCCGTGGGGCGCGCGGACGGTGAGGGTCACCGCTGCTCCCGGCGCGTGCTTGCGCGCGTTCGTCAGGCCCTCCTGCGCGATCCGGTACGCGGTGCGCCCGACGGCGCCGGGCGGCGCCGCGTCGCCCAGCTCGATCCGGGCGGTGAGCCGCATCCCCGCCGCCCGCGACTGCTCGACGAGGGCGGCGAGGTCGGCCAGCGTCGGCTGGGGCGGTTGCGTCAGGCTCTCGCCGCCGTCCTCGCGCAGGACGCCGATCACGCCGCGCAGCTCCTCGAGCGCCGTCTTCGCGCTCTCGCGGATCACGCCGGCCACCTCGGCGACCTCCTCGGCCGGTGCGTCGGGGTGGAACTCGAGCGCGCCGGCGTGGACGGAGAGCAGCGAGAGGCGGTGGGCGAGCACGTCGTGCATCTCGCGGGCGATCCGCCGCCGCTCGCCCGCGCGGGCCTCGTCCGCGGCGCGATCGGCCTGCGCGCGCAGCGATCGCACGAGCTCTCGCCGCGCGCGGACGAAAAGTCCCCAGCCGAAGACGACGCCCGTCACCAGCACGCAGGCCCCTGCGTTGGCCCAGTAGCTCCCGGCGAACGGGTAGAGCAGCGGGCTGGCGAAGGCCCAGGCGATCAGGAGCGCGGCGATGACGGCCAGATCACGGCCACGAGCCCGGATCGCGGCGTTGAAGGTGGCGGCGAGGTTCGCGCCGGAGGCCGTGAGGATCACGAGCGAGACCGCCCCGACGCCGATCCCGACGGCGCCTGGATGCGTGCGCCGCCAGTGCAGCGAGACGAGCGCCCCGGTCCCGACCACGACGTCCACGACGCGCAGCCAGGCCGGGTGCGTCTGCCAAGTGCCCGCGAGGGTGCCGGCGCTGATCGCGAACGCAACCACGTAGATCGTCGCGTCGACGACGCGGTCGCGGCGGCCACGCTCCTCGTCGGGGGCGTCGATCACGACGCCCGGCAGCGCGGAGCGCAACCAGCCGGACAGGCCATCGGTAAAGCGTGCGGTCGCCTGGCGCACCATCGCTCGAGGGTCAAGGCTAAGCGAGCGCCACGACCAAGATCCCCTACCAAAGTCGCTGCCCGCCACCGCCGCAAGGCCCGGCGAACGTAGCCCGCGGACCGTGGCTGCAACCCATGCCGGCCACGAGTCTGCCGGCATGATCCAAACCGACGCACT
>DASVQN010000013.1:0-60196 GCA_036389155.1 Solirubrobacteraceae bacterium | reverse complement strand
TGCCTGCCCGTCGCAAGGGCCTCGTCGGCGAGCTCGAAGCGGCGTTCAACACGCTCTGCGAGCACAGCGAGGGGCAGACGGTGGAGCTGGCGCGCGTCGCCCGGCAGATCGGCCGTGAGGGCCGGATGACCGAGCGGGTCTCGCTCGGCACCGTCGACGGCGCCTGGAACGACACGGTCGAGTCCGTCAACGCGATGATCGACGACCTCGTCCGTCCGACGACCGAGATCTCGCGCGTCATCCAGTCGGTCGCCAAGGGCGGCCGGAGCCCGAAGATGGCGCTGACGATCGTGGGCCAGCCGGTCAAGGGCGAGTTCGCCGCGATCGGCAACACCGTCAACGAGATGGTCGACCAGCTCGGCTCCTTCGCCGACGAGGTCACGCGCGTCGCGCGCGAGGTCGGCACGGACGGAAAGCTCGGCGGCCAAGCGCAGGTCAAGGGCGTCAGCGGGACGTGGCGCGACCTCACCGAGAACGTCAACTCGATGGCCTCGAACCTCACCGACCAGGTGCGCCAGATCGCCGCCGTCACCACCGCGGTCGCCAACGGCGACCTCACGCAGCAGATCACCGTCGATGCCCGCGGCGAGATCCTCGAGCTCAAGCAGACGATCAACACGATGGTCGACCAGCTCTCGTCGTTCGCCGACGAGGTCACCCGCGTCGCGCGAGAGGTCGGCACGGAGGGCGTCCTCGGCGGCCAGGCCGAGGTCAAGGGCGTCAGCGGCACGTGGCGCGACCTCACCGAGTCGGTGAACGGCATGGCGTCGAACCTGACCGACCAGGTCCGCCAGATCGCCAACGTCACCACCGCCGTCGCCAACGGCGACCTCACCCAGAAGGTCACCGTCGAGGCCCGCGGCGAGGTCGCTGCGCTCGCCGACACGATCAACTCGATGACCGAGACGCTGCGCACGTTCGCCGACCAGGTGACCGGCGTCGCGCGCGAGGTGGGAACGGAGGGCGTCCTCGGCGGCCAGGCCGACGTGCCGGGCGCCGCGGGCACGTGGAAGGACCTCACCGACTCGGTGAACGGCATGGCGACGAACCTGACCGACCAGGTGCGCCAGATCGCCGTCGTGACCACCGCGGTCGCCAACGGCGACCTCTCGCAGAAGATCACCGTCGAGACGAAGGGCGAGGTCTCCGAGCTCGCCGAGACGATCAACTCGATGGTCGAGACGCTGCGCACGTTCGCCGACGAGGTGACGCGCGTGGCGCGCGACGTCGGCACCGAGGGCCAGCTCGGCGGGCAGGCCGACGTGCCGGGCGCCGCGGGGACGTGGCGCGACCTCACCGACTCGGTGAACGGCATGGCGACGAACCTGACCGACCAGGTCCGGAACATCGCGCAGGTCACGACCGCGGTGGCCAACGGCGACCTCTCGCAGAAGATCACCGTCGAGGCCCGGGGCGAGATCCTCGAGCTCAAGCGGACCATGAACACGATGGTCGACCAGCTCTCGTCGTTCGCCGACGAGGTCACGCGCGTAGCGCGCGAGGTCGGCACCGAGGGCGTCCTCGGCGGCCAGGCCGACGTCAAGGGCGTCAGCGGCACCTGGCGCGACCTGACCGAGTCGGTGAACGGCATGGCGTCCAACCTGACCGACCAGGTGCGCCAGATCGCCAACGTGACGACGGCCGTCGCCGACGGCGATCTCACCCAGAAGGTCACCGTCGAGGCCCGCGGCGAGGTCGCGGCCCTTGCGGACACCATCAACCGCATGGTCGACCAGCTCTCGTCGTTCGCGGCGGAGGTCACCCGCGTCGCCCGCGAGGTGGGAACGGAAGGCCAGCTCGGCGGCCAGGCCGAGGTCGCCGGCGTCTCCGGCACCTGGCGCGACCTGACCGAGTCGGTCAACGGCATGGCGTCGAACCTGACCGACCAGGTCCGCTCGATCGCGGCCGTCACCACCGCGGTCGCCAACGGCGACCTGAGCGGCAAGATCACGGTCGAGGCGCGCGGCGAGGTCGCGGCGCTCGCCGACACGCTGAACACGATGGTCGACCGCCTGCGGTCGTTCGCCGGCGAGGTCACCCGCGTCGCGCGCGAGGTGGGCACCGAGGGCAAGCTCGGCGGCCAGGCCGAGGTCGAGGGCGTCAGCGGGACGTGGAAGGCGCTCACCGAGTCGGTGAACGGCATGGCCTCCAACCTGACCGACCAGGTGCGCCAGATCGCGCAGGTGACGACGGCGGTGGCCGACGGCGACCTGACGCAGAAGGTCACCGTCGAGGCCCGCGGCGAGGTCGCGGCGCTCGCCGACACCATCAACCGCATGGTCGACCAGCTGTCGTCCTTCGCGGACGAGGTCACCCGCGTGGCCCGCGAGGTCGGCACCGAGGGGGTCCTCGGCGGCCAGGCGGACGTCAAGGGCGTCAGCGGCACGTGGCGCGACCTGACCGAGTCGGTGAACGGCATGGCGTCCAACCTCACGGATCAGGTGCGCTCGATCGCCAACGTGACGACGGCGGTGGCCGACGGCGACCTGTCGCAGAAGGTCACCGTCGAGGCCCGCGGCGAGGTCGCGGCGCTCGCCGACACCATCAACCGCATGGTCGACCAGCTCTCGTCCTTCGCGGCGGAGGTCACCCGCGTCGCCCGCGAGGTGGGCACCGAGGGCCAGCTCGGCGGCCAGGCCGAGGTCGAGGGCGTGTCGGGCACCTGGCGCGACCTGACCGAGAACGTCAACCAGCTCGCCGGCAACCTGACCACGCAGGTCCGCGCGATCAAGGACGTCTCCGCGGCCGTGACGCAGGGCGACCTCACGCGTCAGATCACCGTCGAGGCGCTCGGCGAGGTCGCCGAGCTGAAGGACATCGTCAACCAGATGATCGAGAACCTGCGCGTGACGACGGAGCGCAACGCGCAGCAGGACTGGCTGAACTCCAACCTCGCGCGCATCTCCGGCCTCATGCAGGGCCAGCGCGACCTCTCGCAGGTCTCGCGCCTGATCATGTCCGAGGTCACGCCGCTGGTCAGCGCACAGCACGGCGCCTTCTTCCTCAACAGCGAGAACGGCGACCCCGAGAACGCCGAGCTGCGGCTCATCGCGTCCTACGGCTACAAGGAGCGCAAGAACCTCTCCAACCGCTTCAAGCACGGCGAGGCGCTCGTCGGCCAGGCGGCGCTGGAGGCCAAGCCGATCCTCATCACGCAGGCGCCCGAGGACTACGTGCGCGTCAGCTCCGGGCTCGGCGAGGCGTCGCCGCGCAACATCATCGTGCTGCCCGTCCTGTTCGAGGAGCAGGTCATGGCGGTCATCGAGCTGGCCACGCTGCACGAGTTCGCCGAGGTCGACCAGACCTTCCTCGAGCAGCTCTCCGAGACGCTCGGCGTCGTGCTCAACGCGATCATGGCCAACCAGCGCACCGAGGAGCTGCTCGAGCAGTCCCAGTCCCTCACCCGCGAGCTGCAGGAGCGCCAGGAGGAGCTGCAGAGCCAGCAGGAGCAGCTGCGCCGCTCCAACGCCGAGCTCGAGGAGCAGGCCCAGTCGCTGAAGGCCTCCGAGGAGCTGCTGCAGACCCAGCAGGAGGAGCTGCGCCAGACCAACGAGGAGCTGCAGGAGAAGGCGGCGCTGCTCAGCCAGCAGAACCGCGACATCGAGCTGCGCAACCGCGAGATCGAGGAGGCCCGCCGCGAGCTGGAGGAGCAGGCGCGCCAGCTCGAGATGACCTCGAAGTACAAGAGCGAGTTCCTGGCGAACATGTCGCACGAGCTCCGCACGCCGCTGAACTCGCTGCTGATCCTGTCGAAGCTGCTCGCCGACAACCCCGAGCACAACCTCTCCGACCGCCAGATCGAGTTCGCGCAGACGATCCACCAGGCCGGCACCGACCTGCTCGCGCTGATCTCGGACATCCTCGACCTCTCGAAGGTGGAGGCCGGGAAGATGGAGGTCCACCCCAGCTCGCTGCCGCTCGACCAGGTGCGCACGTACGTCGACCGCGCGTTCCGCTCGGTGGCGGAGGAGAAGGGGCTGACGTTCTCGATCGAGGTGGCCGAGGACGCGCCGCAGGCTCTCGTGACCGACGAGCAGCGCCTGCAGCAGGTGCTGCGCAACCTGCTCTCCAACGCGTTCAAGTTCACGGAGGAGGGCGCGGTCGAGCTGCGCATGCACCGGGCCGAGCCACCGTACGCGGTGGCCTTCACGGTCAAGGACACGGGCATCGGGATCGCGGCCGACAAGCTGCGCCTGATCTTCGAGGCCTTCCAGCAGGCCGACGGCACGACGAGCCGCAAGTACGGGGGCACGGGCCTGGGCCTGTCGATCTCGCGCGAGATCGCCAAGCTGCTGCAGGGCACGATCGAGGTCGCCTCCAAGCCGGGCGAGGGCAGCGCGTTCACGCTCCTCCTCCCCGCCGTCATCGAGCCGCCGACCGAGGACGAGGACGGCGACGCGCTGTCGCTGCGCACGCCGCCGTCCCCGCCGGTGGTCCTGCTGCCCTCGGCCGGCGGCGACGCCGACGGCGGCGGCAACGGGGCGTCCCGCACGCTCACGGCGACGCCCGTCGACGCGCCGTCGCTGGCCGCGCCGATCGACGACCGCGAGGAGCTCGTGGCGGGCGACCGCGTGCTGCTGGTCGTCGACCCGGAGGAGGACGCCGCGCGCGGGTCCGCCGAGCGGGCGCGCGACGCCGGGTTCAAGGTCGTGCTGGCCCGCGGCGGCCCGGCCGCGATGGGCCTCGCGCACGAGTACGGCCCCGACGCGGTGCTGCTCGACGTGGACGCCGAGGGGCGCCTGCTCCAGACGCTCAAGCAGGAGCCCCGCACGCGCCACCTGCCCGTCGTCGCGATCGGCGGGCCCGAGGCGCGCCAGGACGCGCTGCGCTGCGGGGCCGCCGCCTACCTCGAGCGGCCCGCCGAGCCCGAGGCGCTGAGCACGGCGCTGACCGAGCTCGTCGCGTTCCTCGACCGGCCGACGCGCCACCTGCTCGTCATCGAGGACGACGAGACCGAGCGCCGCGCGGTGTGCGAGCTGGTGGGCGGCGAGGGGATCGAGGTCACCCAGGCCGGCTCCAGCGAGGAGGCGCAGGCCGAGCTCGACCGGCGCGTGTTCGACTGCATCGTGCTCGACCTGCGGCTGGGCGGGAAGTCGACGGCCGGCTTCCAGCTGCTCGAGACGATCAAGGGCGACGACCGCCATCGCCAGACGCCGGTGATCATCCACACGGGCAAGGCGCTGACCCGCCGCGACGAGACGCGGCTGCAGCGCTACGCCGAGACGATCATCGTCAAGGACGCGGGCTCGCCCGAGCGCCTGCTGGCCGAGACGTCGCTCTTCCTGCACCGCCCGGAGTCGTCGCTGCCCGACGAGGACCGCCGGCGCCTGGAGAGCATGCACCAGGCCGACGCGGTGCTCCACGGCCGCACGGTGCTGATCGTCGACGACGACGTGCGCAACGTGTTCGCGCTGACCAGCGCGCTCGAGGCCCGCGGCATGACCGTGCGGTTCGCCGAGAACGGCGTCGAGGCGCTCGAGCAGCTGCGCGAGGACGCGGCCGTCGACTTGATCCTGATGGACGTGATGATGCCCGAGATGGACGGCTACGAGACCACGCGGGCCGTCCGCCAGATGCCCGAGCTCGAGGACCTGCCGATCATCGCGCTCACGGCCAAGGCGATGAAGGGCGACCGCGAGAAGAGCATCGAGTCGGGGGCGTCGGACTACATCACCAAGCCCGTCGACGTCGAGCAGCTGCTCTCCCTCATGCGGGTCTGGCTGTACCGGTAGTGCAGGACCCCGAAAGGATCGAGGTCGACCTCCTCCTCGAGGGCGTCTACCGCGCGTACTCGTACGACTTCCGCGGCTACGCCCGCGCCTCGCTGCGCCGTCGGCTGTGGCGGCGCGCGCACGAGGAGGGTGTGCAGACGCTGTCGGGGCTGCAGGACCGCGTGCTGCACGACCCCGCGGTGATGGACCGGCTGCTGCGCGACCTCTCGATCAACGTCACCGAGATGTTCCGCGACCCGGGCTTCTTCCGGGCGCTGCGCGAGAAGGTCGTCCCGATCCTGCGCACCTATCCCTACGCGCGGGTGTGGAACGCGGGCTGCTCGACGGGCGAGGAGACGTACTCGCTCGCGATCATCCTGGCCGAGGCGGGACTGCTCGACCGGGTGCGCATCTACGCCACGGACATGAACGACGACGTGCTGGCCGTGGCGCGCCAGGGATCGTTCGCGGTCGACAAGATGGACCGCTACGTCGACAACTACGAGCGCGCCGGCGGCACCCGCGAGAGCCTCGCGCGGTACTTCACCGTGCAGGATGGCCAGGCCACGTTCGCGCGCTCGCTCCTCGACGGCACGGTGTTCGCGCAGCACAACCTCGCGCAGGACGCGGCGTTCAACGACTTCCACCTGATCGTGTGCCGCAACGTGATGATCTACTTCGCCCGGCCGCTGCAGGAACGCGTCCACGAGCTCTTCCTCTCGAGCCTCGTCCGGTTCGGCGTCCTGGCCCTCGGGCACAAGGAGTCGGTGATCGCGAGCCACGAGGATCGCTACGAGATCCTCGATGCGGGTGAGAAGCTGTACCGCAGGAAGCGATGAGCTCCTATGACCTCGTGGCCATCGGCGCCTCCTGGGGAGGCCTCCATGCGATCGGCACCGTCCTGACCGGGCTCGGCCCCGGCTTCGGTGCCGCGGTCGTCGTCGCCCAGCACCGGAGCGCCACGGACGACCAGGACATCCTCCCCGAGCTGCTCGGGCGCCGGAGCGGGCTGCCGGTGATCGACGGCGAGGACAAGGGCGAGCTGCTGCCCGGCCACGTCGTCGTCGCGCCGGCCGGCTACCACCTGCTCGTCGCCGACGGCTGCGTCGAGCTCTCGTGCGACGGCCTCGTGCAGTTCAGCCGGCCGTCGATCGACGTGCTGTTCGAGTCCGTGGCCGAGGAGTACGGCGAGCGCGCGATCGGCGTCGTGCTCACGGGCGCGAACGCCGACGGCGCACACGGGCTCGCGGAGATCGCGCGGCGCGGAGGCCACACGGTCGTCCAGGACCCGGCGACGTCCGAGCGGCCGGAGATGCCGCGGGCCGCGCTGGCGGCGATCGAGCCCGACGCGGTGCTGGCGCTCGACGACATCGCCGGCCACCTGCACGCCCTCTGCGCGGCGGTGGCGTGATGGCGCGCGAGGAGATGCCCGCCGTCCTGCTGGTCGACGACCGGCCCGAGAACCTGCTGGCGCTCGAGGCCGTGCTCGCGCCGCTGCCCTGCCGCCTCGTCACCGCGACCTCCGGGCAGGAGGCGCTGCGGCGCCTGCTGCACGACGAGTTCGCGCTGATCCTCCTCGACGTCCAGATGCCGGAGCTGGACGGCTTCGAGACGGCCGAGTACATCAAGCGCCGCGAGAAGACGCGCGCGATCCCGATCATCTTCGTGACGGCGATCTCCAAGGAGCGCCACCACGTCTTCCGCGGCTACGAGACCGGCGCGGTCGACTACGTCTTCAAGCCGTACGACCCGCAGCTGCTGCGCGCGAAGGTCCACGTGTTCCTCGAGCTGTACGAGGCGACGCGGCAGGTGCGGCGCAGCGAGGAGCTGCTGCGCGCGACGTTCGACTTCGCGCCGATCGGGATGGCGCGCCTCGACGACAAGGGGACGATCCAGCAGGTCAACCGCGCGCTGTGCGAGATCCTCGGGCTGCGCGAGGGCGTGCTGCTCGGGCGCACGCTGGAGTCGCTGACGCACCCCGAGGACGTCGCCAAGGACGCCGAGGAGCGCCGCGACCTGCTGACCGGGCGGCTCGGGCGCTACGAGATCGAGGTGCGGCTGGCCGACGCCGCCGGCGCCGACGTCGATGCGTGCCTGAGCTTCTCGACCGCGCGCGAGGAGGACGGGAGGCTGCGGGCGCTGCTCGTCCAGGTGCAGGACATGCGCGCGCGGCGCGAGGCCGAGCGCGCGCGGGAGCAGCTCATCCGCGAGCAGGTCGCGCGGGCCGAGGCGGAGACCGCGGCCCGCCGGCAGGACGCGATCCGCCGGGTGACCGACGCCGCGCTGGCGCCGCTCGCGCTGGAGGACCTGCTGCACGAGCTGCTCGCGCGGATCACCGACGTGCTCGGCGTCGACGGCGCTGCGGTGATGCTCGGCGAGGGCGACGGCGGCCAGGTCGTCGTGCAGGCGGCGGGCGAGGCCGCGACGTACGTCGAGCAGCACGGCTCGGGCATCGACTCGCAGCTGACCGAGCGGATCCTGCGCGAGCGGCGCGCGGTGATCGTGGCCGACACGACCCGCGAGCCCGAGCTGCACGACCACCCGCTGGGCCAGGCGGTGCGCTCGCTGCTCGGCGTGCCGCTGCTGGTCGACGGGCGGCCGATCGGCGCCCTGCAGGTGGGGACGCTGTTCGCGCGGCGCTTCAGCGAGGACGACGTCGACCTGCTCCAGCTCGCGGCCGACCGTGCCGCGCTGGCGATCGAGCGCGTGCGGTTCTTCGAGCGCCAGCACTCGATCGCCGAGGAGCTCCAGCGCTCGCTGCTCCCCGAGTCGCTGCCGGTCGTGCCCGGCCTGACGATGGCCGCGCGGTACTTCGCGGGCGGCGCGGGCACGCGGGTCGGCGGTGACTGGTACGACACGATCGCGCTGCCCGGCGGCCGAGTCGCGCTCGTCATCGGCGACGTGGCGGGGCGCGGCGTGGACGCCGCGGCGATGATGGGCCAGCTGCGCAGCGCGCTGCGTGCGTACGCGCTCGACGGCG
The DNA here is from genome assembly GCA_036389155.1 of Solirubrobacteraceae bacterium. Classification (GTDB taxonomy): domain Bacteria; phylum Actinomycetota; class Thermoleophilia; order Solirubrobacterales; family Solirubrobacteraceae; genus CADCVT01. Next base: position 51,505 of record DASVQN010000013.1, on the reverse strand, counting down.
CGTCGCCGGCCAGTGCCCTGGAGCGGCTGAACCGCTTCCTCCTGTCCTTGGCCTGGGACAGCATGGCCACCGCCCTCGTGCTCGTCCTCGAGCCGGCGACGGGCCGCATCACCTACGCGAACGCCGGCCATCCCCCCGCGCTCGTGCTCGGCGCCGACGGCGAGGCTCGGTCGCTGAAGGAGTCGCTCTCGGTGCCGCTCGGCGCGCTCGACGTGCCCGGCTACACCGAGGCCGTCGCGCAGCTCGAGCCCGGCGCCTCGCTCGTGCTCTACACCGACGGCCTCGTCGAGCAGCGCGACCAGCTCATCGACGAGGGGATCGCGCGCCTGGAGGCCGCGCTGGTGGCCAGCGGCGACGGCGACCCGGAGGCCGCGTGCGAGGGCATCGTCCGCGACACGATCGGCGAGGCCGGGACGAACGACGACGTGACGCTCGTCGTCGTGCAGGCCGAGCGCTCGCTGGGCGAGAAGCTCGAGCTCGAGCTGGTCGGCGAGCCGGCGGCGCTGACGGCGTTCCGCCAGGCGCTGCGGCGCTGGCTGTCGGAGAGCGGCGCGGCCGACCAGGAGATCCACGACATCACGATGGCCTGCAACGAGGCGTGCCAGAACGCGATCGAGCACGCCTACGGGCTGTCCCCCGAGCCCTTCGACGTGGAGCTGTCGCGGTCGAACGGGTCGGTCGTCATCGCGGTGCGCGACCGCGGCGGGTGGCGCGAGAGCGTGTCGGAGGACCGCGGCCGCGGCCTGCCGCTCATGCGCGCCCTGATGGACGAGGTGGACATCGAGCAGCGGCCGACGGGCAGCACCGTCGTGCTGCGCCGCGCGCTCGGCGCGGCACAGCACAACGGCGCCGGCTGACAGCCCTCCGCCTAGGCGGCGGCCGCGAGGGCCTCGCCCTCCGCGGCCACGGCGCGCCGCTCGTGCGCGATGCCGGGGATCAGCAGCGCGATGAGGGCGCCCGCGACCAGGACCCCGGCGCCCACGTGCAGCGCGGGGACGACGCCGTCGACGAACGCCTGCGGGCTCTCGTAGCCGCCGTTGGCGGTGAACACGGCGGCGAGGACCGCGACGCCCATCACCCCGCCGAGCTCGCGCAGCGCGTTGTTCGCACCGGAGGCCTGGCCTGCCTCGTGCGGGCGGACCGCGCGGAGCACGGCGTTCGCGGCGGGCGCGAAGACGAGCGCCATGCCGGTGCCGCCGAGGACGAACGGGATCAGCAGCTCGGCGTACGGCTGGTCGACGCGCATCGTGGCCGCCAGCCACGTGATCGCGATCGCCTGGAAGGCCAGGCCGGCCGACATCAGCGGCCGGCTCCCGATGCGGTCGCTGAGGAGGCCGGCGATCGGCGCGACGAGCATCGGCATCCCGGTCCACGGCAGCGTCCGCAGCCCCGCCTCCAGCGGCGAGTAGCCCTGGACCGTCTGGAAGAACTGGGCGAGGAGGAAGATCGAGCCGAAGATCCCGAAGGTCATCGCGATCGACACGCCGCTCGTCGCTGCGAAGCCGCGGGTGCGGAAGAAGCGCATCGGCAGGACCGGCTCCTTCGCCCGCGACTCGTATGCGACGAACGCCGCGAGCAGCGCGAGGCCGGACGCGATCGGGACGAGGATGCTCGCGCTCCCCCACCCGAGCGCGTTGCCGCGCACGATCCCGTAGACGATGCCGAGCAGCCCGGCCGAGGCGAGGGCCACGCCCGGCAGGTCCAGGCCGCGCGCGGGGCCGCGGCTCTCGCTGAGGCGGCGGGCGGCGAGCGGGACGAGCACGAGGCCGACCGGCACGTTGACCCAGAAGATCCACTGCCACGTCAGGCCCTCGACCACCGCGCCGCCGACCAGCGGCCCGAGCGCGACCCCGAGGCCGGAGATGCCCGACCACACGCCGAGCGCGACGCCCCGCTTCTCCTGCGGGAACGCCTCGGAGAGGAGCGTGAGCGTGAGCGGTGCGACCATGGCCGCGGCCGCGCCCTGGATGCCGCGCGCGGCGATGAGCGCGCCCATGCTCGGGGCGATCGCGGCAGCGGCGCTCGCGAGCGTGAAGCCGCTCACGCCGAGCACGAACATGCGCTTGCGGCCGAAGCGGTCGCCGAGCGCGGCGCCGGTGAGGAGCAGCACGGCGAAGGAGAGGGTGTATGCGTTGACCGTCCACTCCAGGCCCTCGATGGAGGCGCCGAGGTCAGAGCGGATGCTGGGCAGCGCGGTCGTCACGACGAGGTTGTCGAGCGTGACCATGAAGAGGGCAGCCGAGACGAGCGCGAGGGTCCAGCCGGCGGAGCTACCGCCTCGAACCTTCGCAGCGGTCGATTGTGTTGGATGCATTGTCGGGTCCTCTGGCGAGTTGTGAGTCGCTGCTTACAACCCGGAGAGTAGCCGTTATGAGTAGCTGCTTACAAGAGGCGGCGCGTGCGTGTCGTCACACGTCTCGCCGCGACCTCGCGGCCGAACCCGCCGGCCGCCGCCATCGCCGTCATGGCCGCCACGATCTTCAGCCGCCGGCCGAGGCGCTCGAAGCGCATGACGTCCCACCCCTCCTCCCGCGCGACCCGGGCGAGCGGCCCGTCGGGGTTGACGGCGACCGGATGGCCGACCGCGCGCATCATCGGCAGGTCGGACTCCGAGTCGCTGTAGGCGTAGGAGTCGGCCAGCGAGATCCCCTCGCGCGCGGCGAGCTCGCGGATGGCCACCGCCTTGCCCTCGCGGTAGGTGAACGGCCCGTCGGGCCGGCCCGTGTACCGCCCGTCGACCACCTCCGACCGCGCGCCGATCCCGCCGTCGAACGAGAGCACGTGCGCGAGCATCTCCGCCAGCTCGTGTGAGGCGGCGGTGACGATGTAGACGGGGCGGCCGGCGTCCTGGTGCGCCCACGCGACCTCGAGCATCTGCGGATAGACGCGCGGCAGCACCCCGGCCAGCACGCGCGGCGCGAGGCGCTGCAGGTCGACGACGCGCGTGTCGCGGATCGAGTCGAAGATGCTCGCCCGCAGCGCGTCGGTCGCCTCGTCGGTGGAACCGCGCAGCCGGAACTTCACGTTGTCCCACGCCCCGCGCGCGAGCTGGCGTCGGGACAGCATCCCCGCCTCGTAGCTCGCCCGCCCGAACTGGTAGGCGGACGAGCCCGCCATCAGCGTGCGGTCGAGGTCGAAGAACGCGGCGCCGCGTGGCGTGGTGTTCACACGCGGATCAGGACCGCGTCGCCCTGCCCGCCACCGGAGCAGATCGCCGCCATCCCGAGCCCGCCGCCGCGGCGGCGCAGCTCGTGCACCAGCGCGCCGAGGATCCGCGCGCCGGAAGCCCCGATCGGGTGCCCGAGCGCGACCGCGCCGCCGTTGACGTTCACCCGCTCGGGGTCGATGCCGAGCATCCGGATCGAGTTGAGCGTCACCGACGCGAACGCCTCGTTGATCTCCCACAGGTCGATGTCCTCGGCCTTCATGCCGAGCCTGTCGAGCAGCTTGGTCGCGGCGTTCGCGGGCGTGCGGGCGAGGTAGGGGAAGTCGTCGGCGACCTGGGCCTGGCCGACGACCTCGCCGAGGACCTCCTTGCCGTTCTGCTCGGCCCACTCGTCGCTGGAGAGCACGAGGGCGCCGGCGCCGTCGTTGACGCCCGGCGAGTTCCCGGCCGTGTGGCTGCCCTCCTTCGACGTCAGGCCGGGCAGCTTCGCGAGCGCCTCGAGCGACGAGCCGCGGCGCGGGCCCTCGTCGACCTCGACGACCGTGTCGCCCTTGCGGCCCTTCACCGTCACGGGGACGATCTCGTCGGACATGCGGCCCTCGTCGATGGCGGCCAGCGCGCGCTCGTGCGAGCGCAGCGCCCACTTGTCGAGGTCCGGCCGCGTCATCTCGAGCTCCTCGCCGACCTCCGTGGCCTCGACGAACATCTGCTTGCCGCTGAACGGGTTGGTCAGCCCGTCGTGGACCATCGCGTCGAGCGCCTTGGCGTCGCCCATCCGGTAGCCGAAGCGCGCCTGCGGCAGCAGATACGGCGCCTGCGACATCGACTCCATCCCGCCGCCGACCGCGACCTCGACGTCGCCCGCGCGAATCGCCGCGTCGAGGATGCCCACTGCGCGCACGCCCGACGCGCACACCTTGTTGACGGTCTCGGAGGAGACCTCCTTCGGGATCCCGGCCTTGATCTGCGCCTGGCGCGACGGGATCTGCCCCTGGCCCGCCTGGAGGACCTGCCCCATCACGACGTGGTCGACCTGCTCGGGCTCGACCTTCGCGCGCTCCAGCGCGCACTCGATGGCGGTGCCGCCGAGCGTCGTGGCGTCGAGCGTGGAGAGACCGCCGCCGAGCTTGCCGATCGGCGTGCGGGCGGTGCCGAGGATGACGGTCTTGGGCATCAGGGAGGCTCCGGTTTCGTGACGGGACGGACTGGAAGGATAGGGTGACGCGCCCGCCATGCGCGTGTCCGCCACCACCGATTCACCGCTCGACACCGGCGCGGACACCATCGTCGTCGGCGTCTTCACCGGGAAGGGCATCCCCCACGACGTCGAGGACGGGACGCTCCAGGCGCTCGTCGACAGCGGTGAGGCGAAGTCCCGCCTCCGCGCGCTCGCGGTGGCGCACGCCGAGGGGCGGCGATGGGTCGTGGTCGGGCTCGGCGAGCGCGAGGCGTTCGACGCCGAGCGCGCGCGGGTCGTCGCCGCGGCCGTGGTCGGACGGGCGCAGGAGCTGGGCGCGCGGCGGCTGTGCTGGGAGCTGCCGCACAAGGTGGCCGACGACGTCCCCGGCGCGCTCGTCGAGGGGACGCTGATGGCCGCCTACCGGTTCGACGCCTTCAAGACCGACGCGCAGGCGGAGGGCGCGGGGCTCGACGAGCTCATCGTCAGCGCGCATCACGACGTGTCGGCGGGCGTCGACCGCGCCGCGGTCGTGACCCGCGCGGTCAACGCGATGCGGGACCTGCAGAACACGCCGGCCAACCACATGACGCCGACCGCGCTCGCGCACCGCGCGCTGGAGCTGGCCTCGCGCTACGAGGAGCTGACGGTCGAGGTCGAGGGACGCGAGGAGATCATCGGCCGGGGCATGGGCGCGTTCGCGGCGGTCGCGCAGGGGTCGTACGAGGAGCCGGCGCTGATCACGCTGCGCTACGGCTCGGGCCCGCCCGCGCTCGGCCTCGTCGGCAAGGCGGTGACGTTCGACACCGGCGGGCTGTCGCTCAAGCCGCCGCGGGCGATGGAGGGCATGAAGTTCGACATGTCCGGCGGCGCGGCGGTCATCGAGGCCATCGGCGCGATCGCCGAGCTCGGGCTCGGGGTCTCGGTGGTCGGCGTCGTCGGGGCGACCGAGAACATGCCGAGCGGGCGTTCGATCAAGCCCGGCGACGTCGTGACGGCGATGAGCGGGACGACGATCCAGGTCGACAACACGGACGCCGAGGGGCGGCTCGTGCTGGCCGACTGCCTGGCGCGCGCGGTGGAGCTCGGGTGCCCGCGGCTGGTCGACGTGGCGACGTTGACCGGCGCGATCGAGGTCGCCCTCGGAACGACGTACGCGGGGCTGTTCGCGAACGACGACGCGTGGGCGGCCGAGCTCGAGTCGTGCGGCCGCGCCACCGGCGACCTGCTCTGGCGCCTGCCGCTCCATCCCGAGTACGACGAGCTCATCAAGGCGCAGTACGCGGACATCGCCAACGCGACGGCGGCGCGTAAGGCGGGCGCGATCACCGCGGCGCATTTCCTGGGGCGATTCGTCGGCGACACGCCGTGGGCGCACCTGGACATCGCCGGCGCGGCCGACGACGCCGGGCGGCCGTACGCGCCGAAGGGCGGGTCGGGGTTCGGCGTGAGGCTGCTCGTCGAGCTTGCGCGCCGCATATCTTTGGAACCGTGAACTTCGATCTCTCCGACGACCACCAGCTGCTCCAGCGCACCGTCCGCGACTTCGCCGTCGGCGAGGTGGCGCCGGTTGCCGAGGAGCTCGACCGGACCAAGAGCTTCCCCTACGAGATCGTGCGCAAGCTCGGCGACCTGAACCTCATGGGGATCCCGTTCCCGGAGGAGTACGGCGGCGCCGGCGCGGACACGCTCGCCTACGCGATCGCCGTCGAGGAGCTGACGCGGGTCGACTCCAGCGTCGCCATCACGCTGTGCGCGCACACGTCGCTGGGGACGCAGCCGATCTACGTCTTCGGGTCCGAGGAGCAGAAGCAGGAGTGGATGCCGCGCCTCACCAGCGGCGAGCTGCTCGGCGCCTTCGGCCTGACCGAGCCCGAGGCGGGCTCCGACGCCGGCAACACGCAGACGCGCGCGGTGCGCGACAACGGCGACTGGGTCATCAACGGCGCCAAGCAGTTCATCACCAACGCGGGCACGGACATCAGCGGCGTCGTCTGCATCACGGCGAAGACGGGCGACGACGAGGTCTCCAACCTGATCGTCCCGAACGGGACGCCGGGCTACGAGCAGGGCGAGCCGTACCGGAAGATGGGCTGGAACGCGTCGGACACGCGGCCGCTGACGTTCACCGACTGCCGGGTGCCGGAGGAGAACCTGCTCGGGCCGCAGGGCCAGGGGTTCAAGCAGTTCCTGCACATCCTCGACATCGGGCGGATCGGCGTCGCTGCGATGGGCGTCGGCCTGGCGCAGGGCGCGCTGGACGAGGCGCTGGCGTACGCGAAGGAGCGCCGGGCGTTCGGCAAGCCGATCTCGAAGTTCCAGGCGATCCAGGCCAAGCTCGCCGACCTGTCGACCGAGATCGCCGCGGCGCGGCTGCTCGTCTACAAGGCGGCGCTGGAGAAGGACGCCGGGAAGAACTTCTCGCTGACCGCCGCGCAGGCCAAGCTGAAGACGGGGCGCCTCGCGGTGCGCGCTACCGAGGAGGCCGTGCAGATCCACGGCGGGTACGGCTACATCGAGGAGTACCCGGTGTGCCGGTTCTACCGCGACGCGAAGATCCTCACGATCGGCGAGGGCACGGACGAGGTGCAGCAGATGGTCATCGCCCGTGCGCTAGGCGCGTAGGACCCGGACGACGGAGTCCGCGACGCACGCCGGGCGGTCCTCGCCGCGGACCTCGACGGTGAAGCGCTGGACGATCTGCGCCCAGCCGTCACCGCGCTCGTCGACGCTGACGACCTCCATCGTCGCGCGGACCTCCGCCCCGCTGCGGACCGGCGCCGGGAAGCGGACGCGGTCGTAGCCGAGGTTCACGCCGAGCTTCGTCCCGGCCGGTGCGGCGCCGACGAGCTCGTCGCGGAAGCCGTCGATCAGCGAGAGCGTGAGGTTGCCGTGGGCGATCGTCGTCCCGTACGGCGATTCCCGTCTCGCCCGCTCGACGTCGGTGTGGATCCACTGCCGGTCGCCGCTGATCCGCGCGAACGCATCGATGTCGTCCTGCGTGACGACGCGCCACGAGGTCGGGCCGAACGTCCTCCCCGCCTCGAGATCGCCGCTCACCTCCCGAACGGTGGCAGGCGGGCTGGCATCATGTCGCGCGTGCACGGCCACTCGATCAGCGCCGCCGACGTCCTCGTGCGCAACGACGACCACGTCAGCGCCTCGCTCGGGGACGCGCTGGCGATGATGGACGTCGACGCCGGCACCTACTACGTGCTCGACGAGGTCGCGACGACGCTGTGGTCGCGGCTCGCCGAGCCGACGAGGGTCGAGGACCTGCTGGCGTCCCTGCAGGACAGCTACGACGTCGAGCCGGAGCGGTGCGCGGCCGACGTGCTGCCCTTCCTCGCGCAGCTGCACGAGCGCGGGCTCGTCCGCGTCCAGGCCGCTTGAGCGCCATCTACGGGATCGTCCGGCTCGACGGACGCCCGGTCGGGGACGCCGAGCTGGCGGTGATGCGCGCCCCGATGGCCTACTGGGGACCGGACGGCGGCGGCGTCTGGCGGGAGGGATGCGGCGGGCTCGGCCGGCTCGTCTCCCACGACACGCCCGAGGCCGTGCACGAGGCGGGCCCCGTCGTCGTCGCGGACGGCACGATCGTCGTGAGCGCGGCCGGCCGGATCGACAACCGCGACGAGCTGTGCGTCGCGCTAGGCATCCCGTCGCCGGAGCGGCCGTCGACGCCGGACGGGCGCCTGATCGCGCTCGCCTACGGGCGCTGGGGCGAGGAGGCGCCCCGCCGGCTGCTCGGCGACTGGGGGTTCGCGGCCTGGCATCCGCGCGAGCGGCGGCTGGTGGTGGCGCGCGACCACTACGGCCACACCGCGCTGTACTGGCACCGCTCGGCGCAGCAGCTCGCGTTCGCCTCGAGCCTCAAGGGCCTGCTCGCGCTGCCCGGGATCCCGCGCCGCCTGGACGAGCTGCGGCTCGCCGAGACGCTCGCGATCTGCGCGGCGCGCGGCGCGCCCACGCTCTACGAGGGCATCGAGCGGCTCCCGACCGCGCGCATCCTGACGTTCGACGAGCGCGGCGTGCGCACGCGCGAGTACTGGAGCCTGCTCGACGTCCCGGAGCTCCGGCTTGCGTCCGACGAGGCGTACGCCGAACGTGCGACCGAGCTGCTCGACGCGGCGGTGCGCGCGCGGCTGCGGACCTCGGCGACCGTCGCGACGACGCTGAGCGCGGGCCTCGACTCGACCGCGGTGACGGTCAGCGCGGCGCGCGCGCTCGGCGACGCGCCGCTCGCCGCCTACACCGGCCGCCCTGCCCACCCGGAGGTCGCGACGGAGATGCCCGGGCTGCTCGTCGACGAATGGCCGCTCGCCCACGCGGTCGCCGTCCAGCACGCCAACATCGAGCACCTGGAGGTCCGCGGCGAGGAGGTCACGCCGCTCGCGTCCCTGGACCGCTCGCTGGCGATGCACGAGGAGGTCGAGCACGCCACGCCCAACCTGCCCTGGGTCACGTCGATGCTCGACCGAGCGGCCGGGGCGGGCGCCGGCGTGCTGCTGACCGGGCAGATGGGCAACGGCAGCGTGTCGTGGCCGGGAGAGTCCCGGCGCGTCCTGGACCACATCGCCGCGCGGGACCTGGCCGGCACGAGGCGCACGTTGCGCGACGCACGGGCGGCGGGCCGCCACGGGTGGGCCGGGGCGGTCTGGCGCGGCATCCTCCTACCGCTGCGCCGGCTCGCAGAGGCCGAGCGGATGCGACGCGACCCCCGGCGGCAGGCCGGGTTCGCCAGCGGGCTGATGAACCCGGCCTTTGCCGCCCGGATCGGCATCGTCGACCACGTGCGGGCGACGGGCTGGGAGCCCCAGCTCGCACGGTGCTCGGCGCGGGAGCGGCGCCTGGTCTGCCTGCTGCCCGGCCGGCTCCCGGTCGGCGGATGGTGGCACCAGCGCAGCGCCGCGCATGGGATCGACGTGCGCGACCCGACGTCGGACGTCGCGCTGCTCGAGTTCTGCGTGGGCACGCCCGACGACCAGTTCGCCCGCGACGGGCGCGACCGGTGGCTGATGCGCCGCATGCTCGACGGGCGCGCGCCCGCGGAGGTGACCTGGGGGCACCGGCGTGGCGCCCAGGGAGCCGACATCGCGTATCGCCTTCGCGCCGACGCGCCAAGCTTCTCCGCCGCCGTGGAGGAGCTGGCAGGCGACGACGCCGTCCGCGAGTACCTCGACGTCGACGCGATCGCCCGCCACTGGCGGTCGGTCCTCGCCGGCCGGTCGGAGGGCGCGCTGGAGGTGACGCGCGGCGTGCTCCTCGGAAGGTTCGTGCGGCGCGTGACAGGTCAGCAGGGCATGTGATCTACTGCGGCGATGGAAACCAACCATCGCGAAGCGACACGCGCCCCCGAAGACGCCTCGTCGCAGGCCGACGCCATCGCACCGAAGGCGGCATGGCACGCCCCGACGATGGAGCAGGTCGACTACTCCGCGACCGAGGCCTTCGGCTCCGGCGGCGTCTACGACCTCGTCGTCTACACGGGCAGCGTCTGACCTGGGCGACGTGCCCCGGGTGCTCGTCCGTTCCGAGCGGGCGTACCTGCGCCACGACGGCGAGGACACGTTCCTCGTCGAGCCTGGGTCGCGCTCGCAGCTGAGGCTCAACCCCGTCGCCGCCTCGATCGCGGAGCATCTGGGGGCGCCGATCACGCGCGAACAGCTGCACGCCCGCCTGCTCGCGCAGTTCGACGTCCCCGCCGAGCAGTGCGCCGAGGACGCCGACCGCTTCGTCGACCAGCTGGCCGAGCTCGGGCTCGTCGAGGCTCGCGAGGAGCCGGCGACGGACACGGCCGCCCGGCGGCGGTACCTCGACCTGCTCAAGCGGACGCTCGTGAACCTCGTCTACGCCGAGGACGCGCTGCGGCTCGACCTGGCGCTGTCCGGCGAGCTGCCGGGCGATCCGCTCGAGGACGCGCGGTTGCTGCGCGACGTCCGCTATCGCCGCCCGGCCGCGCACGGCGATCTCGTCGCGGCGAAGCGCGACGGGACCCTCAGCGTCTTCGGCGCGCGGCTCTCGCACACGATGATCGGGCTCAGCGGCCTGGACAACCTCGAGCGCTGCGCCTCGAAGGTGTTCGCCGACGGCGTGCCCGGGGACTTCCTCGAGGCCGGCGTCTGCCACGGCGGCGGCTCGATCTTCCTGCGCGCGCTCCAGGTCGCCTACGGCGAGGAGGACCGGGTGACATGGGTCGCGGACTCGTTCGGCGGCGTGCCCCCGCCCGAGCATCCGGTCGACCGCGCGCACGAGCTGGACCTCACCGAGCAGCGGCACCCGTGGATGGCGGCGGGGCTCGAGGCGGTCCGCGACAACTTCGCGACGTACCAGCTGCTCTCCGACAGCGTCCGCTTCCTGCCCGGGCTGTTCGCCGACACCCTGCCCTCCGCGCCTGTGGAGCGCCTGGCGATCCTGCGCCTCGACGGGGACCTCTACGGGTCGACGCGCGACACGCTCACCGCGCTGTACGACCGCGTCGCGCCGGGCGGCTTCGTGATCGTGGACGACTACGGCGCCCTGGCGCCGTGCCGCCAAGCCGTCGACGAGTTCCTCGTCGAGCGCGGCCTGGAGGTGGAGCTGCACCCGGTCGACTGGACCCGCGTGTGCTGGCGCAAGACGGAGTGAGCCCGGCGCGCCGGCCGCGGCTCGCCGTGCTGTACCCGCACGAGCTGATCGGCGAGAACGCGGGGCTGATCGACCTGCACGTCCGTTCGCTCGAGCAGCTGCTCGAGCCGCTGGGGTGGAGCGTCGACGCGCGCACGACGCTCGATCCGGGCTTCGCCGCCACCGCGCTCGGCGCCGACGTCGCGGTCGTGCAGATGCTGGGCGCGCCGGAGGTCGAGGCGGTCATCCGGCTGCGACGGGCGCAGGGCCGGCCGACCGTCTTCGAGATCACGGACAACCCGGTCGGCGTCGGCGACTGGCTCCCGCGCACGCACGTGGCGCACAGCCCGCTCGCGCGCCAGGGCGTCCTCTTCCATGCGCACCTGAGCGACGCGCTCCAGATGCTGGTGCCCGCGCTCGCCGAGCTCTTCGCCTCCGTCCACCCCCGCCGCATCGTGCTGGACCCGTACGTGCCGTATCCGGAGGAGGTCCCGCGCAAGCCGCCGGGGTTCGTCGTCGGATGGGCGGGCAGCCGATCGCACGCCGCGAGCCTCGAGCTCGCCGCGCCCGCGGTGGTGGAGCTCTGCCGGCGCCACCGCGACGTCACGTTCGCCTTCATGGGGCACCGGAGCATGTTCGACGAGCTGTTCGGCGCGATCGCGGCCGACCAGGCCGACGTGCACCCGTTCGGCGACCAGGCGGAGCACCTGCGCTTCACGGGCCGCCTCCACGTCGGCCTCGCGCCGATGTCCCCGTCGCCGTTCAACGCCACGCGCTCGGACACGCGCGTCTGCGTCTACGCCGGCCAGGGCGTCGCGGGCGTGCTCGAGGATGCGCCGGCGCACCGGCGCCACGCCGACCACGCGCGGATCTACCGAACCCCGCAGGAGCTGCTCGCGACCCTCGACGAGCTGTACGCCGACCGCGCGCAGGTCGAGCGTCTCGCGCGCCGCGCCCGCGCGTGGCTCGAGCGCGAGCGCAGCGCCGACGCGCTCGGGCGCCAGCGCGACCGCGCCTACCGCGGCCTGCTGGACGCGGCGCCTGCCGCGCCGCCCGCCGGGCCGCCGGCGCCGCGCGACGAGGCCGGGCTCGCGCGTCGGCTCGCGGCGGCGTCGGCGCGCGAGCCTGACGAGGCGCTCGTGCTCTGCCGCGAGCTCGTCGCCGAGGCCCCCGGCTACGACCAGGCGCACGTCGCCGTCGCCCGCTGCCTCGAAGCGCTCGGGCGGCACGGCGAGCTGCTCGACCACGTCGACGCCGTAACCCCGTCGCCGATCTACGCAGACGTCCTGGCGGAGCTCGCGGTGCGCGCCGCGCGGCGCGTTCGCCCGGGCGCGGAGCAGCGGTACCACGACCGCGTCCGCTCGCCGTTCCGGCGCGCGCGACTCGCGAGCTCCGATTCGCCGGCAGCGAGCAGCCGGGCCGTCCTCGAGCACCAGCCGTACGACCACTTCGCGCTGGCGAGCACGATCCACCGCATGCGGCGCGACGACCCCTCGTCGGCGGAGCTCGCCGCCCTCTACGAGCGGGCGTGCCTCGTCGCGCCGCAGGAGGTCCCCGCGGACCGGCGACCCGCGCGGCTTGCGCCGTTCCTGCCGGCATGACGGAGGGGACCCGGCGATACGCGGCGTACGGGCTGACGATCGAGGCGAACCAGCCGCTCGCCGGGGCTCGCGCGTCGGCGGCGGCCACCGCCGACGTGACGATCGAGTTCCGCACCGAGCCGTCAGGCTCCACCGGCCCGGTGCACGCCGCGGGCGCGGACGGCAGCGGCTGGTATGCCGTCGACGCGCTCGACGGCGGCGGGCGCCGGTACCGGCTCGGCGCCGACGGTGGCGCGCGCGAGTGGAGCATGGAGGTGAGCGGGGACGGCGCCCGCATGACGGTGCGCCGGACGCCGCGGAGCGACGTCGCGGATGTGACGGCGTTCGTGATGACGCGGGGCCTCGGCGCCTGTCTGGCCGCCATGGGACAGCCCGTCCTGCACGGATGCGCGCTCGACCCCGGCGACGGGGCGGTCGTCGTGGCGGGCCCGAGCGGCGCCGGGAAGTCGACGATCGCCGCGACCGCCGTGCGGCTCGGGTGGGAGCTGCTCACCGACGACATCGCGGTGCTGGGCGTCCGCGAGGCCCGCGTGCACGTCGAGCGCGGCCTGCCACGGATGCGGCTCGACGCCCCCACGGCGCGTGCCGCCGGGTGGAACCCGGTCGATCTCCAGCGCGTCTTCGTCGACCCCCGCCTGCCGGACAAGCGGTGGGTCGCGCTGGAGGAAGGCGAGGAGCCGACGAAGGACGACGCGCGCCCGCTGGAGGCCGTCTACGTGCTCGGCGCGCGGCGAGCCGGCCCGGCGCTGCTCGAGCGGGTCCCGCCGGCTCGGGCGCTTCCGCTGCTGCTCGCCCACGGATACGCCGCCGACCTCCTCGCGCGCGACAGGCGCGCGGGGCTCCTGCCGTTCTGGGCTCGGCTGGCCCAGGACGTCCCGGTCACCCACGTGCATGCCGCCGACGACCTGGCCGGGCTGCCGGCGCTCCTCGACGGGCTGCGCGAAGCGACCGCGGCCCGAGCCGTGTAGGCCGCGGCGCGCGAATCCCTCCGTCGTGTACTGTTCCGATCAGTGGAACAGCTACGGCGAACGACGGCCTCGCAGGAGCTCTTCTCGGTGCTGCGGGACGAGATCCTTTCCGGCCGCTACGCGGCGGGCGAGAAGCTGCCCTCGCAGCGGACGCTGGCGCGCGAGTACGGCCTGAACGCGACGACCGTGCGCGAGGCGATCAAGCGGCTGGAGCAACTCCACCTCGTCGACGTGCGGCACGGGGACGCCATGCGCGTGTCCGACTGGCGCACGGCGAGCGGCCTGGACGTCATCGCGCACGTGCTGTTCGACCCCACCGGCGTCAACCGCGAGACCCTGCGCGCGCTGATGGAGGCGCGGCGGTGGATGCTGTCCGTGGCGGCGGGGCTGGCCGCCGAGCGGCGGACCGACGGGCAGGCCGAGGAGCTGCGCGCGCTGGCGCAGGTCGCCGCGCGCGAGCAGACGGCGGACTTCACCTTCTTCGCCGGCGTCGTCGAGGCCGCCGGGAACATCGTCTTCAGCCTGATCCTCAACTCGGTCCGGCCGATCTACTTCGAGCACGCCGCGCTGTTCGACGGGCTGGTCACGCCCGACCAGCACGCGATGTACGAGCGCGCGGCCGACGCGATCGAGCGCCGTGACGCCGACGCCGCCCGCGCCGCCGTCGCCGACCTGGCCGAGCGCCAGGAGCGCGCGCTGGAGGAGGCGCTCGCGTGACGCGCGGGGAGCGGCAGGCGTTCGCGCGGCTGCTCGCGGCGGCGGTGCCGGACGGCGGCGGGCTGCCGCCGGCGCGGCAGACCGACGCCGCGGACGCGTTCGACGCGTGGCTGCGCGCGGCGCCCGCGGCGAACCGGGTCGCGCTGCGGGCGCTGCTGCGCGCGGTGACGCGCGGGGACGTGGGCGCGCGGATCGAGAGCGGCCGGGGCCCGCTCGGCGGGGGAGCGCAGTTCCTCGCGAGGATCGCCGCGCACTGCTACTACGGCGACGAGGCGGTGATGCGGGCGCTCGGCTACGACGCACGAGCGGTCGCCGCGCGGGGGCTGGCGCTGAGGCGCGCGGAGGGGCGGCTGTGAGGGTCCGCCCGACCGGCGCGGCCGCCTACACCGACGGCACCTCCGGCCCGCGGCCGGCCGCCCTCCGGATCGAGAAGGGTTCCCTCCTTCGCGGCCGCCGCCGGGTCCGGGCGGACGCGGTCGTCGTCGGGACGGGGGCCGGTGGCGGGGTCGTCGCGATGGAGCTCGCCGAGGCGGGGCTCGACGTCGTGATGCTGGAGGAGGGCGAGTGGGTGGAGGCGGAAGAGCTGACGGCGAAGCCGCGCGACCTCTCGCCGAAGCTCTACCGCGACGGCGCGCAGGTCGTTACGACGGGGAACGTGCCGATCCCGCTGCCGCTCGGCCGCGCGGTCGGCGGAACGACGATCCTCAACTCCGCGACGTGCTACCGCACGCCGCCGGCACTGCTCGAGCAGTGGGGGCTGTGGTCGCCCGAGGAGCTCGACCCGTACTTCCGCCGCGTCGAGCGGATCTTCAACGTCTGCCGGGTCCCCCGCGAGGTCGCCGGCGCGAACGCCCACGCGATGGAGCGCGGCGCCGACGCGCTGGGATGGTCCGGCGAGTACCTGCACCGCGCGGCGCGGGGGTGCATCGGCTCGGGCGTCTGCGCCTTCGGCTGCCCCAGCGGCGGCAAGCAGCACACGGGCAACACGTACGTCCCGCTCGCGTGGGACGCCGGCGCCACGACGTTCACCGGCTGCCGCGTGACCGAGGTGCTCGTGAAGGACCGCCGCGCGCGCGGGGTCATGGCGCGGACGACCGGCGGCGGGAAGCTCCACGTAGACGCCGACCTCGTCGTCGTCGCGTGCGGTGCGATCGAGACGCCGGGACTGCTGGCGCGGAGCGGCGTGAAGGGGGCGGGAGGCAACCTCTCGATCCACCCGTGCAGCGGCGTCTGGGCGGAGTTCGACGAGCCGGTCGAGCAGTGGCGCGGCGTCCCGCAGGCCTACGCGGTCGACGAGTTCGCGGCCGAGGGGATCATGCTGGAGGGGTGGGCGGGGCCGCCGGACATGCTCGCGCTGTCGCTGCCCGAGGCCGGCGCCGAGCACCGCCGGCTGATGCTCAAGGCGCGGCACATCGCCCAGGCCGGCCTGATGATCCGCGACGCCTCGCGCGGCAGGGTCCGGAGGATCGGCGGTCGCACCGTCATCCGCTACGACGTCAACGAGCGCGACACGGAGCTGGTCGTGCGGGCGATCGCGCGGGCCGCGGAGCTGGAGCTCGCGGCGGGGGCGAACGTCGTCCACGTGCCGATCCGCGGGGCGGGGCCGGTCACGCGGGCGTCCGAGCTGCGAGAGCTGCGGGCGAAGCCGGGGCAGCTCGGGCTGAGCGCCTTCCACCCGCTCGGCACGGCGGCGGCCGGCCGCGTCGTCGACGCGGACCTGAAGGTGAAGGACGTCGACGGGCTGATCGTGGCCGACGGCTCCGTCGTCCCCTCCGCGCTCGGCGTCAACCCGCAGCTGACGATCATGGCGCTGGCCACGCGCGCGGCCTTCGAGGCGGCCGGGAAGCGCGCGCCGATCGACGAGCCACACCCCGAGTCGCTCGGCCGAGCACCCGCGGCCGTCCCGGTCGCGGCATGATCCCTCCCGGATGACCGACTTCGCCGCCCCGCGGTTCCCCGACGCCGGTCCCGGCGACGGCCTGTACGAGAGCTACTTCCTCAAGGGCCACCATCCCGAGCGGCCGCAGGCCTTCTGGATCCGCCACACCATCCACAAGCGCCCGGGCCACGACCCGATCGGCTCGGTCTGGCTCACCCTGTTCGACGCGGACGCGAAGCAGCCGGTCAAGGCCACCAAGGAGAACTTCCCGGCCGACCGCCTGGCGCCGGAGGGGCTCGTCCGCATCGGCGACAGCGCGCTCGCGCCAGGCCACGCCAAGGGCGGCGTGAAGGGCACGCGGTGGGACTTCACGTTCGCGAGCGACGAGCCCGAGCAGCGCCACATGCCCAGCGAGTGGATGTACACGGCGGCCGTGCCGAGGACGAAGTCGCTCACGCCGTGGCCCGCCGCACGCTTCGCCGGCAAGCTCGGCCGGCTGAACCTCGACGGCTGGACGGGCGTCGTGAGCCACAACTGGGGCACCGAGCATGCCGAGCGCTGGATCTACCTGCACTGCTGCCACTTCGCGGGGCGCGACGAGCACACGTGGCTCGAGCTGGTCACCGGCCGGATCAAGGTCGGCCCGCTCACCACGCCGTGGATCGCCAACGGCGCGCTGCAGCTCGACGGCGTCCGCCACCGGCTCGGCGGCCCGCAGCGCGCCCGCGCGACGAAGGTCGACGAGCATCCCGCCACCGCGCGCTTCGTCATGACGGGCGACGACGTCCGGGTGGAGGGCCAGCTCGCGGCGCCGAAGGAGCGCTTCGTCGCCTGGCGCTACGCCTCCCCGGACATGGACGAGCGCCACAGCCTGCACTGCTCGATCACCGACCTGCGCCTGCACGTCCGGCGCCCCGGCCGCCCGGACGTCGAGCTCATCGCACCCGCGGGCGCGACGTACGAGCTCGGCGTCCGCCCGACCACCGAGCACGACATCCCCCTCCAGCCCTACGAGGACGGCCGGCTGTAAGGCGCGCGGCGCTCGTCTGGCTCGTCCTGTTCGCGGCCTACGCGGCGACGATCGGCATCGACGCCACCGGGGAGCAGCACTACTCCGAGGGCGAGGCGCGCGTGCTGCTCATCGTCGAGTCGATCGTCTCGGACTCGGACGTGGACCTGCGCGACGACTACCGCGCGCAGGAGTACTCGGCGTGGATCGACGGCGAGCTGAAGCCGGTCGCCGGCC
This sequence comes from Solirubrobacteraceae bacterium, assembly GCA_036389155.1. Lineage (GTDB taxonomy): Bacteria > Actinomycetota > Thermoleophilia > Solirubrobacterales > Solirubrobacteraceae > CADCVT01. The sequence continues at coordinate 34,145 of DASVQN010000013.1, read as the reverse complement.
TGACCGAGGGCCGGCTGTACGAGCCGCCCGGCGTGGGGCTCGCGCTGCTGCTCGCCGCGCCGTACGCGCTCGCCGGGCCGGTGGGCGCGGAGCTGTTCGTCGCCGCGCTGCTCGCGCTGGCGTTCGTCGCGGCCGCCGCGCTCGCGCGCCGGCTCGTCCCGGACCCGTGGGCGACCGGCGCGGCCGTCGTCGCCGGCCTCTCCCCTCCCGTCCTCGCCTGGTCGACGACGGTCGCCAGCGAGCCGGTCGCCGCCGCCGCGGTCGCGGGCGCCGCGCTGTACACGCTGCGCGTGCGCGACGAGCCGACGTTCCGCCGCGCGACCACCGCCGCGCTGCTCATCGCGGTCCTGCCGTGGCTGAGCGTGAAGTACCTGCCGCTCGCGGTCGTGTGCGCCGCGGCCCTCGCCCGCTGGCTGCGGCGCCGGCGGCGCGGGCTGACGGCGTTCGCGGCGCTGGAGGTCGTGCTGGTGCCCGCCGTGATGCTCATCAGCGTCAACGAGCGCCTGTACGGCGGGCTCACGCCGTACGCGGCGGTGCCGGGCGACGCGACGGGAGCGAGCGACGGCTCCGACTACCTCAGCCGCGCCGGGCGCCTCGTCTCGCTGTGGATCGACCCCGACTGGGGGATCCTCGTGTGGGCGCCCTTCGGTGCGCTGGCCTTCTTCGCGCTCGAGCTGCTCGTCCGCTCGGTCCGCGAGCGCCTGTCCGTCGCGCTCCCGAGCATCGTCGACGTGCAGGTCACGGCGGGCTTCCTCGTCGCCCTGTGCGCCGCGCAGCTCGCGGTCGCCGCCTTCCTGTCGCCCGTGTTCGAGGACGCCGGCGGCTTCCCCGGGCGCGAGCTGCTCGCGGTCGTGCCGGTGGCGGCCGCGCTGTGCGCGTGGGCGCTGCGCCACGCGCCGCGCGTCGGCGGCGGACTGGGCGCGCTCACGCTCGCCGGGTCGGCGTGGCTGCTGATCGGCGCGCGCGCGGGCGACGGCGAGCTCGCCCCGCCGTCGGGCCCGCTGCCGTGGGGCGGCGCGGACGTCGCCGTCGCGGCGGTGGTCGCCGCGGCCGTGATCTTCCTGCTCGTGCGGGACTTCTGGAGAGAGCGGGCGCTCTAGTCGAGCGCGTCGATGTCGTCGTTGCTGAGGCAGCCGAGGTACGAGCCGGTCCCGAGGAGGCGCCTGATGACGGAGAGCATCGCCGTCTCGTGCCCTCGCGGCGGCGTCTGAAACGCCCGCTACGGGGCAGGGTTGGAGACCGACACGTCCGCGACCGCGATGGTGCCGGCGTCGCGGACGGCCTTCTCCCCCGCGCCCTCCAGCTCGGCCACCGGCGTGTAGCGCAGGGCGGCAGGGTCCAGGCCCTCGCCGAGCGCGTCCTGCGGGTCGATCCGCTCGACCAGCTGCTTGGTCGCCAGCAGCGCGCCCGCGGACGCCGCCTCCTGGATCCGCGCGCACTCGTTGACCTCGTCGCCCAGCGCGGTGACCTCCAGCCGGCCGCTGGTCGCGACCTGGCCGATGTAGAGCGTCGCGCCCCAGTGGATCGCGATGCGCATGCGGACGTCCCTCTCCGCCGCCGCCGCCGCGATCGCGCGCGCGGCGCGCAGCGACGCCAGCGCCGCGGCCGGCGAGGACCCGACCTGGTCGGCGAGGAAGAACGCGCTGACGCCGTCCCCCGCGTGCTTGCCGATCACGCCGCCGGCGTCGAGGATCGCGGCGTCGGCGCTGCCGGTCAGGCTGCGGATGAGGTCGAAGTACGCCGCGCTCGACATCCGGCGCGAGAGGCCGGTCGAGCCCTCGATGTCGGCGAACAGCACCGCGGCGGGCCGCCGTCCGGGCTCCAGCAGCTCGGCCACCCGGCTGAACATGCGCTGGTCGCCCTGCCCGACGAACCACAGCACGCTCGCGGGAAGCGACGACCCGTACACGAACGCGTTGCCGAGCAGCCGCCCGTCGGACGCGACGACCCGCTCGCCGAGCGCGACGACGCCGACGTCGTCCGAGCCGCCCACCGGCAGCCGCAGCGTCCAGCGCGGCGGCGGCGGGGCGGGCTCCGCCTCCTCGACGATGGACCGGAAGCGCTCGTCGACGAGGTGGGCCAGCTCGTCGCGCGTCACCGGCCCGTCGTGCAGCGCGTAGGGCGCGTGGACCCGCACCCACTCCCCGACGCCCTCCTCGGTCAGGACGTCGAACGCCCGCAGCGCCCCGGTCTCCAGCAGGTGGCGGCCGACGCCGAGATCCGCCGCCGCGTCGTCGCCGAGGATCAGCGCGATCTGGCTGGAGGACCACACGATGCGCCAGTCCGGGTCGGTCACCACGGCCGACCAGTCCGTCCGCTCCAGCGCCTCGACGACGGACCGGAGCTCGTCCATCGCTACCCCTGGGCGTGCGGCGCGGCCTGCGCGGCGTCGACGCGCTCGAGCAGCGTGGTGGCGGCGGTGGCCGGATCGGTGCGGCGGGCGACGACCTCGTCGAGCAGCCGCACGAACTCGCCGTCCTCCTCCAGCGCCTCCTCGAGGCGGCGCCTCATCCGGTGCGCGCAGATCGCGATGACCTCGTTGCGCAGGTTGCGGCGGCGGCGCTCGACGAGCGTCCCCTCCTCCTCGAGGTGCGCGCGGTGCGCCTCGAGGCGCTCGATCAGCTCCTCGACCCCCTCCCCGCGCGCCGCCTCGGTCTTGACGATCGGCACGCGCCACCCGCGCTGCGGCGCGAGCGACAGGACGCCGCGGATCTCGCGGATCATCGTGTCGGTGAGCGGGTGGTCGCACTTGTTGACGACGATGATGTCCGGGATCTCCATGACGCCCGCCTTGAGCGCCTGCACGCTGTCGCCGGAGCCGGGGATGAGGACGAGGACGACGGTGTCGGCGTGGTCGATGATGTCGACCTCAGCCTGGCCGACGCCGACGGTCTCCAGGAAGACGTCGTCCTTGCCGCTCGCGTCCATCAGCAGCGCCGCCTGAAGCGTCGCCTCGCTCAGCCCGCCGAGCGCGCCGCGGTTGGCCATCGAGCGGATGAAGACGCCGGGGTCGAGGAAGTGCTCGGTCAGGCGGATGCGGTCGCCGAGCAGCGCGCCGTGGGTGAACGGGCTCGAGGGGTCGATGGAGAGGACCCCGACCTGGCGGTCCTGCGCGCGGCGGGCGCGCGTGAGGGCGGCGATGAGCGTCGACTTCCCGGCGCCGGGCGGGCCGGTGAGGCCCATGAGCATCGCCTTGCCGGTGTGCGGATAGACCTCGTGGACGACCTCCCACCCGGCGGGGTCGTCGTTCTCGACGAGCGAGATCGCCCGCGCCAGCGCGCGCTTGTCGCCGGCGAGCAGACGCTCGGCAAGGGAGTCGGTTGACGCCATCGGACGCGAGATGATGGCAGGGTTCCGTGCCGTGGAGCCGACGCGGACCGTCCCGACCTCGACCCCTTCGCCGCCGCTCGAGATCCGCGGCGAGCCGCCGCCCCTGCGCGGCGGGCCGCTCGCGTTCTGGCGCTTCGCGCGGCGCAACCACATGGTCAGCCGCGGCTACGGGTGGCTGCTCCTGCGGTGGGTCTGGTTCAAGCTGCGCTACGGCCGGCGGCTGCAGACGGACGGCGTCTGCTTCATCTGCCCGGGCGTCACGTTCGAGATCGGCAAGGACGCGGTTCTGCGGCTCGGGCGCTGGTGCTGGGTGGGCAACGACTGCAAGATCCGCGTGCACGAGGGCGAGGTCTCGATCGGGGCCAAGACGGTCATCGGGCAGGAGTGCACGATCTCCGCATTCCAGCACGTCGCGATCGGGCGCGAGTGCATCGTCGCCGACCGCGTGATGCTCATCGACTTCGACCACGGGATCGTGGAGGTCGACCGCCCGATCCGCATGCAGGGCATCTACAAGCGCGACGTGAACGTCGGCAACAACGTGTGGATGGGCTACGGCGCGTGCGTGCTGCGCGGCTGCACCGTCGGCGACAACAGCGTGCTCGGGACCTACGCGGTCGTCACCGACGACATCCCGGCGAACGTGGTCGCCGCCGGGGTGCCGGCGAAGGTGCTGCGCAGGCGCGAGCGGCCGAAGACGATGCGCTGGGGCTGAGCTAGCGGCGCGAGCAGGTCGGCCAGGCGCTTGGCCCCTGCTTGGCCATGAGCTTGGCGGCGAGGCGGTCCTGCTCGGCCTCCGGCGCGGCGGCGGGGTCGCCGCTGCCGCCCAGCGAGCGCCACGTCGCGCGGCTGAACTGGTACTTGCCGCGGTAGCGCCCGTCGGAGGAGACAGCCGTCGGGTCGCCGCCGGACTCGCACTGCGCGATCGCCTCGAGGTCCGCGCCGGCCCTGCTCGCGGCCTTCGCGCGGATGCCCAGCGCCTGGAGCGTCTGCGGCCCGATGACGCCGTCGGCCGTCAGGCCGTGGGAGCGCTGAAAGCGCTTGACGGCGCGCTTGGTCTGCGGGCCGGCCTCGCCGTCGGCCGGGACGCCCAGCTTCTGCTGGACGGCCGCGATCGTGTCCCTGCTCGTCTTCGCCTCGGCCGGGCCGGTCACGGCGCCGAACAGCGCGATGACGGCCACGGCAGCAACAGCTCTGCGCACAGCACTTCTCCGGTCTTTGTCGTGGTGCCTGCGAGGTGAGCTGACGGGCTCGCGCTACGACTGCGCTACGCCGGGATGACCCGGTGATTCGCCCCAGACGACCGGAGTCGTCAAGTGGTTCCCCCGCTTCCGGTCGTCGGTCGACCGGAATTCGGCGGTTGCGACGGTAGCTGATCCACTCCCGGGGGCCATGCGCAGGTAGGGGTCGAGTACCTCACTCGCCCGACCCAAGGAGTGCCACATGCGCAGGATGCGTGCCTACGGCGCCGCGATGCTCGCTGCCGCCGTCGCTGCGTGAGCCTGCGCACACACGCCACGCATGAACCGCCGCCGCAACCTTCGCGTACGCAGGACTGTTAGGGAACTACGCGAAGCCCTAACACGAGCTTTGCCTCGCGTTTGGGTGGTGCTTAGAGACTCCCGGCAAGGTGGATTCCGCCATGAGCGCGAAAGTTCCCCTCACGATCCCCGACCCCTCCGACGGCCTCCAGGCGTTCCTGGAGGCGATCGGGCGGGTCCAGCTCCTCAACGCCAGGCAGGAGGTGGAGCTGGCCAAGCGCATCGAGCGCGGCGACCTGGACGCCAAGCGGCACATGATCGAGGCCAACCTGCGCCTCGTCGTGCACGTGGCCAAGCGCTACCGCCGTGAGCGCGAGGGCGAGGGCGCGCTGTCGTTCCTCGACCTGATCCAGGAGGGGACGCTCGGGCTGGTGCGGGCGGTCGAGAAGTTCGACCACCGCAAGGGCTTCAAGTTCTCGACGTACGCGACCTGGTGGATCCGCCAGTCGATCGCGCGCGCGATCGCCGACAAGGGCCGGACCGTCCGCCTGCCCGTCCACGTCGTCGACCTCGTCAACAAGATCAGCCGCGCCGAGCGCGACCTGTCGGTCAAGCTCGGCCGCGACGCGAGCTCGGAGGAGATCGCAGCCCAGCTCGACCTCGGCATCGAGCAGGTCGAGGACCTGCGCCGCGCCGCGCGCACCCCGGTGTCGCTCAACGCGCCGGTCGGCGACGAGGAGGACGGCGAGCTCGGCCACCTGCTCGCCGACGAGAACGCGGCGTCGCCGGAGGCGAGCGCGGAGGAGGCGATGCGCGAGGACGCCGTCCGCGAGGCGCTCGACCAGCTGTCGCACCTCGAGCGGCGCGTGCTCCAGCTGCGCTTCGGCCTGGGCGGCGAGGCGCCGCACACGCTGCCGGCGGCGGCGAAGGAGCTCAACATCACCGCGCATCGCGCTCGCCTCATCGAGGTGGGCGCGCTGGAGCGCCTCCAGCACCTGCCCGAGGGCCAGGCGCTGCGCGCGGCCGCCTGACGGACGTCCTACGGAGCGAGCAGCGGGGCGGGCTTCGCGTGAGGCGCGAGGCTGCGTGGCCCCGCTGCTCCGGCGCCGGTGAGCGCGGATTCGAAGCCGGTGAAGTGGCCGTCGGCTCGCTCGATCCCGTAGGGCTCGGCGAGGTGCTCGCTGACGACGAAGGCCCAGTCGCTCGACTGGAGCGCGAGCAGCTCGCGCACGGCGGCGGCGTCGAGGTCGTGGCGGGCCGCGAGGGCGCGCAGCTCGGCGGCGCGCGCCCGCCAGGCCAGGTCGGCGACGGCCGGGCCGCTCCAGGTCGACAGGTCGCGGCCGCGGCCCCAGGTGCTGACGCCGAGCGGCGGAGCCGGCTCGGGATCGAGCTGCTCCAGCGCGTCGTCGAGGTGCACGAGCTCGACGCCGCCGCGGCGGCATTCCTCGACGACCGCGCGCAGCCACGCCGGCCCCTCGTACCACCAGTGCCCGAGCAGCTCGGTGTCGAGCGCGCAGACGCAGAGCCCGCCGCCGTCGATCCGCTCCGCGACGCGGCCGACGAAGTCCGCGGCGTCGCGCGCCACCTGGGCCGCCGCGTCCCCCACGTCGTAGACGCCGCCGTCGCAGCGCCACGGCTTGTGGTGGTGGGTCGTCCTCTCGTGGGAGTCCCGGTACGGGCCCTTCGACGGGTAGCCGCGGTCGCTCCACACGAGCTCCATGATCTGCCGGTCGATCGGGACGAGCACCGGCCCGGCGTCGGAGCGCAGCGGCCGCAGGTGCTCGGCCGCCCCGACGGGCACGTCCGAGCGCTCGATGCACGTCGCCCGCACGCCGGCGGCCTCGAGCAGCGGATCGAGCCACGGCGCGTGCGCGCACTCCGGCGACCACAGGCCGCCGCGCCAGCCGCCGGCGAAGCGCTCGCGGTGCGAGGCGATGCCCGTCTCCAGCTGCAGCCGAACCCCGGCGTCGGTCGCCAGCAGCGGCAGGACCGCGTGCGTCGCCGACGACGTCCACGCCGCATGCCGCCCGAGCGCACCGAGCAGGTCGCCGCCGAGCGCCGAGAACCGCTCCCCCGCCCGCACGTAGTCCAGCGCCGAGCGCTCGATCTCGCGCGCGAGGTCCTCGTGGCCCCCGCTGCGACAGCCCGCGGCGTCGAGCTCGTGCGTCGTCACGCGGGTCTCCGAGAGGAACGCGAGGAACCGCTCCCCCAGCCCCGGCGCGGCGAGCTGGTCGCACAGGACCGGGGTCAGGGAGAGCGTCACGTCCGGCGCCTCCTCGAGCACGTCGAGCAGCGGCAGGTAGGACGTCGCCATCGCCTCCCACAGCCACTCCTCGCCGAACGGCCACGACCCGTAGCCCTCGACGTACGGCATGTGGGTGTGCAGGACTAGCGAGAACGGCAAACCGCGAGGAAGTCCAGCGCGCCGTCGTCGGCCGGCCGCAGCACGAAGTCGCGCACGTTCATCGCGGGGATGAACCAGTCGTAGAAGCGCTTGGTGATCCCGAGGCGCGGGTGCAGGCTGTCCCATTTCAGCCGGATCGCCCGCTCGTGCACGAGCAGCTTGCGCGCGTGGTAGAGGCCGAGGACCTCCACCTCCTCGTAGTGCGCCTCGCAGAGCGCGCGGAACTCCTCGAGGCGGTACTCCTTGATGTGCCACGGGTTGCCGGAGCGCTCCTCGCCCTTCGGCGCCAGCGTCAGCACGTTCGGCGTCGAGACGAAGGCGAGCGGCGCGCTGCGCTTGAAGTTCTCGAGCACCGCCCCGGGGTCCTGGACGTGCTCGATCGTCTGCAGGAACGAGATCGCGTCCGCGGGCTCGAAGTACGTCTCGACGAGCGAGCGCTCGAAGCGCACCTTCGGGTACCGCGCGACGGCATGGAAGAACGCGTCCGGGTTGGCCTCGACCCCGACGACCTCGCGCGCGGTCTTCGCGAGCACGTTCGCGCCGTACCCCTCGCCCGAGGCCATGTCGATGACCTTCAGGCCGCCCACGCGCGCGCGGATCCACTCGTACACGACGAGGTGGCGCTGGTACCAGTAGTTCTCCTCCGGGACGTCCGGGAGCGTCCGCTCGCCGGTGAGCTCGAGCGGCGGCACGCCCTCCGGTTGGTCCTGCTGAACGTAGGCCGTCACCGCGGGCACGCTAGTAGACTCGCGCGCCGCAATGGCGGCCCCTGCCACAGCGGAGGCGATCCGCGACGTCAACACGCGCTACCACGACGACGCGGCGGCCAGCTACGACGCGAAGTGGGGAATCGACTTCGGCCCGGGCGGGCTGGAGCAGGTCATGGGCAAGCTCGGGAAGGTCCTCCCGCGCGACGCGTGGCCGTTCGGCGACAGCCTCGAGATCGGCGCGGGGACGGGCTACTTCTCGCTGAACCTCGCGCTCGCCGGGCAGGTGGGGCGCGCGACGTGCACCGACATCTCGCCGGGGATGATCCGGGTGCTGGAGGGCAACGCCGCGAGGCTCGGCCTCGACGTGGAGGCCGTCGCCTGCGACGCGGAGGAGCTGCCGTTCGAGGACGGCTCGTTCGACGTCGTCGTCGGCCACGCGGTGCTGCACCACCTGCCGAACCTCGACCGCGCGTTCTCGGAGTTCCACCGCGTCCTGCGCCCGGGCGGATGGGTCGCGTTCTGCGGCGAGCCCTCGCGTCTCGGCGACCGGCTGGCGAACGTCCCGAAGGGCGCGGCGTGGCGCGCGGCGCCGGCGTGGCGGCGGCTGATGGGCGCGGTCGAGGCCGTCCACCCCGGCCAGCACGGCGACGCCGAGCCGGGCCTCGAGCACGTCGTCGACGTCCACGCGTTCGAGCCCGCCGACCTCGAGCGGCACGCGCGCGCGGGCGGGTTCGACACGGTGAAGGTGCGCGGCGAGGAGCTGCTCGCGTCGTGGTTCGGCTGGGCCAACCGCGCGCTCGAGGCGACGGCCGAGCCGGACTCCGTCCCGTGGGCGTGGAAGCAGTACGCCTACCGCGGCTACCTCCTGCTGCAGCAGGTCGACCGCCGGCTGCTCGAGGGTCGCCTGCCGCCCGCGATCTTCTACAACCTCATGGTCGCCGCCCGGCGGCAGACGTGACCGCGTTGTAGCGCTCCTTCGCGCGCTCCCGGCCCTCCCCGCGGTCGACGATCGGCTCCGGGTACTCCGGTGTCCCGAGCTGCGGGATCCAGCGGCGGACTTAGGCGCCGTCGGGGTCGAAGCGCTCCTGGTGGCGCTCGGGGGAGTACATGCGGCGGAAGTACGGCGCGGGGTCGCTCCCGACGCCCGCGATCCACTGCCAGTTGCCGTTGTTCTGCGCGGGCTCGCCGTCGAGGAGCAGGCGCGCGAAGTGCTCCTCCCCCGCGCGCCAGTCGAGCTGGAGCTCCTTCGTGAGCAGCGAGGCCGCGACGAGGCGGGCGCGGTTCGGCATCCAGCCCTGGGTGGCGAGCTGGCGCATCCCGGCGTCGACGAAGGGGAAGCCGGTGCGGCCCTCCTTCCAGGCGGCGAGGCGGTCGGCGTGCTCCTCGTACTGCAGGCCGCGCATGCGCTCCTGCTGCTCGTGCCGCAGGTTGCCCGGGTGGGTGAGGAGCGTCTGCGCGTAGAAGTCGCGCCACGCGAGCTCGCGGATCCAGGCGCGGGCCCCGGTGCTGCCGTCCGCCTGCGCGCGGGCCTCGCACTCGCGTGCCGAGATGCAGCCCCAGCGCAGGTACGGCGAGAGGATCGAGCTGCGCAGCGCCGTGCGGTAGTCGTCGAGCGGGCGGCTGAACCAGTCGTCGAGCGCGGCCCGGCCGGCCCGCTCGCCGGGCGCCCGGATCGGGTCGGGAACACCGCCGCCGCCCGCCGGTGCCAGGCACCTTAATATTTCGGTGCCAGGCACGTTCACATTCGGAATGTGGTCCGGTGCAGGGAGAACCTCGCGGCGCGCCTGCTCGGCCCAGCGCCGGAAGTACGGCGAGTAGACCTGCTGCGTGCCGGGCGCGGTCACGTCGTCGACGATGTACGTGCCCGGCATCCGCACCGCCTCGACGTCGAGCGCCTCCGCGACTCGAGCGTCGCGGGCGCGGGCGTACGGCGAGACGTCGGCGGTCCACAGGACGGCGCTCGCGCGCGTCTCACGGGCGAGCGCCGGCAGCTCGCGCTCCGGCGGGCCGTGGCGGACGACGAGGCCCCCGCCGCGCTCGCGCAGCGCCTCGTCCAGCTCGCGCAGGCAGCCGAGCATGAAGGCCACCCGCGTCGGCGATGGGTAGCGCCCCTCGAGCAGCGCATCGTCGAGCACGAAGACGCAGACGACGCGCTCGAACCGCTCCGTCGCCGCGTGCAGCGCGGGGTGGTCGTGGAGCCGCAGGTCGCGGCGGAACCAGACGATGGCGGTGTCTCCCATCCTGTCCGGTACGGGCAACACCCGGACGTAGACTGCTCGCATGAGCGAGGTGCTCCCGCTGTTCCCCCTCGGGATCGTGGCGCTGCCGAGCGAGCTGGTCCCGCTCCACATCTTCGAGGAGCGCTACAAGACGATGATCGGCGAGTGCCTGGAGCGCGAGTCGGAGTTCGGGATCGTCTGGCTGAGCGACGACGGCCTCAAGCCGACCGGGTGCGCGTGCGTGGTCGCGCAGGTGCTCGAGAAGCTGCCGGACGGGCGGATGAACGTCGTGTGCCGGGGGACACGCCCGTTCCGCGTGGTCGAGCAGCTCGACGACCGCGCGTACCCGGCCGGCGTCGTCGAGTGGCTGCAGGACAAGGCGGAGGAGCCCGACGCCGAGACGCTCGCCTCCGCCCGCGACGCCTACAACGACCTCGTCGAGCAGGCCACCGACGAGCCCGCCGATCCCGAGCGGCTCGCGGAGATGACCGCCTACGACATGGCCGCCACGGTGGACTTCGGCCTCGAGGCCAAGCAGGGCCTGCTCGACCTGCGCTCGGAGAACGCGCGGCTGCGCCTCGTCACGCGGCTGTTCCGCGCGGCGATCAAGCGGCTGGACTTCGTCGAGCGCGCCGAGGCGCGGGCACGCTCGAACGGCAAGGTGCGCTTCGGCTAGCGCGGGTCCACTTCGCGCAGGCGCCCGCTCTCGACCTCGTACACGAAGCCGCGCAGCGTGCCGCCGTCGCCGAGGCGGTCGCGGAGGCGCTCGAGGGTGATCCGGACGTTCTCCTCGACGTCGCGCGTCGCGCCGAGCTCCTCGAGCTCCTCGTCGCTCATGCGGCCCACGCCGCAGTCGGTGTGGTGGACGACGATGACGTCCTGCGTCCCGATCCCCTGCGAGACCACGAGCGAGCGCAGCGCGTCCTCGGTCGCGAGCCCGCCCGCGTTGCGGATCACGTGCGCGTCGCCCGTCTTCAGGCCGAGCACCTGGAAGACGGGGAGCCGAGCGTCCATGCAGGCGAGGACGGCCAGGCGCCGGCCGGGGACGATCGGCAGGTCGCCGTGCTGGAAGTCGCGCTCCCAGCGGCGTGCGTTGTCGATGAGGTCTTCTATGGCGCGGCGTTCTATCAAGCCGCGGGCTCGGGCAGCAGCGTGGCCCGCCTGCGCCAGGGCAGACGGCCGTCCGCGGCCATCCACGAGCCGGCGAGGATCAGCACCAGGCCGCCCGCCGTGCTCAGCGAGAACGACTCGTCCAGCAGCGTCACGCCGTAGATCACGCTGAAGAAGGGCGCGATGTAGGCGACGACGGAGGCGCGGCTCGGCCCGACGTCGGCGTTCAGCACGTAGAAGATGAGGAAGGCGATGCCGGTGCCGCCGGCGCCGAGGGCGAGCAGCGCGGCGAGGGTGCCGGTGTCCGGCAGCGAGCTCGGCGCGGTGAACGGCGCGAGCGGGAGGAGCGTCAGGGAGCCGAGGCCGATGATCGACGCGGCGACGCCGATCGGCGGGACGTCGTGCAGGCGCCGCTTCGAGACCGTCGCGCCGACGGCGTAGCCGAGGCCGGCGAGGAGGATCCCGAAGCCGGCGAGGAGCGTGTCCGTCGCGCCGCTGAGGTCGACGCCGAACAGCATCGCCACGCCGACGATGCCGACCGCGATGCCCGCGACGCCGCCCGGCCCGAGCCGGTCGTCGTGGGCGTAGAACGCGGCGATGATCGTCGTGAAGATCGGCGCGGAGGCGACGAGGATCCCGGCCATCGAGGAGGTCACGTGGTGCTGGCCGACCGTGATGAGCAGGAACGGCCCGGTGATCTGGACGACGGCGCAGAGGAGCAGCGTCGGGAGGTGCCTGCGCGCCGGTGCGAAGGCGCCGCGCCGCAAGGCGACCGGCGCGAGGACGAGCGCGCCGAGCGCGGTGCGGGCGAAGACGAGGAACGTCGAGGAGAGGCCGCCGTCGAGGCAGATCTCGATGAACATGTACGACGCGCCCCAGAGGGCGGCGAGGGCCAGCATCAGGATCCAGGCGCGGCGGGTCATCGGGGTGGAAGTCATCGTGGCACCGCGTTGAACGGCGAGCCACGACGATTCGTGAGGTGTGACATCAGCGCTCCTTGCCGCAGACCTCCTTGGCGAGCTTGCGCGTGAGCTGCATCGCGGCCGCGAAGGGCCTCGGCAGATCGGCCGAGTTGTCGGCGAAGCGCGCGACACCTTCGCCCGCCTCGATCCGGAAGCGCAGCTGCGAGCCGGTGCGCGGCGGCAGCGTCGTGCCCTTGTCCAGGAGCGGCGCGATGTCCTTCGCGATCTGGCGCGCCTCGAGCAGGTCGTCGTTCGAGAACGGCTTCTCGGGGCCGCCGTCGCAGCGGACGGTCCCGCCGTCGCCGACGCGCAGGGTCAGCCGCGCGTCCGGCAGGTCTCCGGTGCGCTCGACGACGAAGAGGTCCGCCGAAGGCGTGCCGCAGCCCGCGAGCGCCGCCGCGGCGAGCGCCGCGATGGCTCGCCTCACGCCTCGACCGCTGCGCCGCCGCGGCGCGGGTCGCCCGCCCCGCTGAGCGCGCCCGTCGCGAGGTCGCGCTCGACGGCCTGGGCGCCTCCGAAGAAGAGGTTGCGGTCGCGGAAGCGGACGACCTCGCGGCCGGAGAGCTCCTCGACCGGGACGCCGGGCTCGGCGAAGACGATCCCGTCCTCGAAGTGCACGCGCGGCGCCTCGACCGCCTCGTGCGCCGCGAGGCCGTGGTCGACGACCCCGACGATGACCTGGAGGATCGCCGAGCGGATCCGGTTCGAGCCGGCGGAGCCGACCGCAAGCTCGACTTCGCCGTCGCGCAGCACGACCGTCGGCGCCATCATCGACGGCATCCGGGTCCCCGGCGGGGCGAGGTGGAAGCCTGCCGGGCTGAGGTCCTCCTCGCCCATGATGTTGTTGACGTGGATGCCGGTGCCGGGCACGACGACGCCCGAGCCCTCGCCGTTCGTGCACGTCACCGCGGCCGCACGGCCCTCGCCGTCCATCACGCTGATGTGCGTCGTGTTGCCGAGGTGCGTCGCGACGAAGTCGTGCACGTAGTCGGGGTCGGCGAGGCCGTTGGTGAACTCGGGCGTCCGGTGGGCCTGTACCGCCTCCATGACCTCCACGATCTGCGTGAGCGACGGCGGGCCGTCGGTCCCGGCCAGGCGCTGGAGGGCGAGCGCGAGCAGGATGCCGCCGGCGTTCGGCGGCGGGTTCGTCAGCACGTCGCGGCCGCGGTAGCGCGCGCGGACCGGCTCGCGCAGGACGGGGCGGTAGGCGGCGAGGTCCTCGCGCGTGAGCGTGCCGCCGTGCTCGAGCAGCCAGCCCGCCACGGCCGCCGCGACCTCGCCCTCGTAGAACGGACGATCGCCCTTGCTGCCGAGCAGCTCGATCGCGCCCGCGAGCTCGTCGCTGCGGAAGACGTCGCCCTCGCGCAGGAGCCTGCCGCCGGGCGCGAACAGGTCGCGCGACTCCGGCGTCGCGACGAGCAGACCGCGCAGGAGGTTCACGACGTACGCCTGCTGCTCGTTGAGCGGGACGCCGTCCCGCGCGAGCGCCGCCGCCGGCGCCGCGAGGTCGCTCAGCGGGACCGTGCCCCACCGCCGCGCGGCCTCGCAGATCCCCGCCGGGTTGCCGTACGCGCCGCACGCCGCGGGCCCGCCGTTGAACACCTGCGTGGCGTCGCCGAACGAGACCTCGACCGGATTCAGCGCGCAGCGCGAGGCGGCGTCCGCGCCGCGGCCCGGCGCCTCGACGAAGAAGTCGAGCAGCACCGGCTCCTCCCCCGCCCCCGCGACGAGCATGTACCCGCCCGCGCCCGGGCCGGAGAGCAGCGGCTCGGCGACCCACGACGTCAGCATCGCGGCGATCGCGGCATCCACCGCGTTGCCGCCGTCCGAGAGCACGCGCGCGCCGGCCTCCGCGCTGAGCGGATGGCCGGCGGCGACGAACCCCCGGGAAGCGGTCATGGAGCGGACCCTAATGGGCGCCGCGCGTCAGCCTCTCGGCATGAACTCCGGGACGTCGAGCTCCAGATCCCTGGAGCGCGGCGGCTCGGGCAGGCGCGAGCGGCGCTGGACGCGCGGCTCCCCCGCCGGCTCCTCGAACCGGCGGCGCTCGCGGCCGTCGCGGTCGCGCTCGACGCTCGACCTCGAGTCGCCGTAGCCCGTCGCGACCACCGTCACCCAGCACACGTCGTCGGCGAGCTTGTCGTCGACCATCGCGCCGAAGATGATGTTCGCGTCCGGATGGGCAGCCTCCGCGACGGCCTTCGCCGCCTCGTTGACCTCCCACAGCGATAGGTCGCGCCCGCCGGTGATGGAGAGCAGGATCGAGCGCGCGCCCTCCATCGACGTCTCGAGCAGCGGCGACGCCACGGCCTGCTCGGCCGCCTGGATCGCGCGGCCGTCGCCGGTCCCCATGCCGATGCCCAGCAGCGCCGACCCCGCGTTGGACATGATCGTCCGCACGTCCGCGAAGTCGAGGTTGATGAGGCCCGGCAGCGTGACCAGGTCGGAGATCCCCTGGACGCCCTGGCGCAGCACGTCGTCGGCCACGGTGAACGCGTCGACCATCGACGTGTTCTTGTCGAGCACCGACAGCAGCCGGTTGTTCGGAACGACGATGAGCGTGTCGACCTCGCCGGCCAGCACCTCGACGCCGCGCTCGGCCTGGTCGCGCCGGCGGGAGCCCTCGAAGCCGAACGGCTTCGTGACGATCCCGACGGTGAGCGCGCCGATCTCGCGGGCGATCCGCGCCACGATCGGCGCCGCACCGGTGCCGGTGCCGCCGCCCGCGCCCGCGGTGATGAAGATCATGTCGCTGCCCTTCAGCAGCGCCTTGATCCGGTCGTACTCCTCCATCGCGGCGGCCCGGCCCAGGTCCGGGTCCGACCCGCTGCCGAGACCGCGCGTCAGCGCGCCCCCGATGTGCAGCGTCACGTCCGCGTTGGACTGCTGGAGCGACTGCAGGTCGGTGTTGATCGCGACGAACTCGACGCCGTCGATCTGCGCCTCGACCATGCGGTTGACCGCGTTGACGCCGGCGCCGCCGACGCCGACGACCCGCAGCACGGGCTGGCCGAGCGCGTGCGACTTGACGTAGTCCGACGCGTCCGGCCGCGCGTACGGGTCGGACTCGAGGATGGGCGGCGGAGCCGCGGGCGCCTCGGGCGGCGGGGCCATCACGTTCTCGGGGATGTCGGACGAGAACGCGTGGCGCAGGCGCTCCTGCGGCGTCGGGATCCGGCGCTCGGCGACGGGCTCCTCCTCGGCGGGGGCGCTCAGCGAGGGGTGCGGGCGCGCCGGGCGCTCGCGCTCGACGGGCGGAGGCGGCGCCGCGGCGGCCGGTTCCTCGGTCGGCTTGGGGGGAGGCGGCGCGGCCGCGGGCTGCTCCGCGGACTCGCCCTCCTCCGTCTTCCGGAAGAGCGCCGCGAGCGGGCCCTCGCGCATGCTCGCGCGGTCACCTCTCCTAGCCATGAGCGAGGACCTCCTTCGCCAACTGCCGATAGGACTCGGCGGCTACGCCGTCCGGGTCGTACTTGAGCACGGACATGCCCTTCACGGGCGCCTCCGCAAACCGGATCGTCTTGCGGATGCGCGAGGCGAAGACCCGGTCGCCGAAGTTCTCCTCGAGGATCTCGATCGCCTCCTTGGCGTGGAGCGTCCTCGAGTCGACCAGCGTGGGCAGGATGCCCTCGATCTGGACCTCGGGGTTCAGGTTCTCCCGGATCATCTCCAGGGTGTTCTGGAGCTGGATCAGCCCGCGCATGCTCAGATACTCGCACTGGACGGGGACGATCACCTTGTCCGCGGCCGTCAGGGCGTTGATCGTGAGCAGTCCGAGGCTCGGCGGGGTGTCGATGCAGATGAAGTCGTACTCGCCGAGGATCGGCTGGAAGGCCTTCTGCAGCGAGCGCTCGCGGCCGATCTGCGTCGACATCGCGATCTCGGCGCCCGCGAGGTCGATCGACGCGCAGGCTATGTCGATCTCTCTCTTCTTGACCACCTGCCGGATGTCGACGTGATGCACGAGGACGTCGTACATCGAGACATCGAGCGAATCGGGGTCGATCCCCTGGGACATGGTCAGGTTCCCCTGGGGGTCCATGTCCACGCACAGCACGCGGTTGCCGCTCTCGGCGAAGGCGGCCGCGAGGTTGAGCGTCGTCGTCGTCTTCGCAACGCCGCCCTTCTGGTTGGCGAACGCGATCACCTTGGCCTTGGGCTCCATAGCTCCGACCATTCGCGCGCGTAGGGGCGTTTCCTCCTAGCATCGCCCTCGGATGCCTCCGCAAAGCTGGGACGACGCGCCCTCCGAGACGATGGACCAGGGGTGCCTGCGGCGCACGCGGTGGGACCTCGGCAGCCATGCCGGCAGCGTCGAGGTCGGGCTCAAGCGGGTGCAGGGGCTGCCCGGCGGGCAGACGTCCCCCGTCCACGCGCACGGCGCCGAGGAGGAGATCTTCTTCGTCCTCAGCGGCAGCGCACGGCTGTGGCAGGACGGCGAGGTGTGCGAGGTCCGGGCGGGCGACTGCATCGTGCACGGCGCGGAGGGCCCGGCGCACACGCTGGTCGCCGGGCCCGACGGTGTCGACGTGCTGGCCTTCGGCGAGCGCAAGGTCGCCGAGGCGGTGGTGCTGCCGCGCGCCGGCGTGGCGTGGGTCGGCGACACGTGGTTCGAGCGTCCGGGCGCCGGCGAGCACCCGTTCGACCGCGAGGCCGCGCTCGACCCGGTCGACGTGACCGGCGTCGGGGAGCGGCCAGCGAACGTCGTCGCGCTCGCCGACGTCGACGAGCAGGTCACGCGGCGCGGGCGCACGGACGTCCGCCGGCGCGACCTCGGGCGGGCCGCAGGGTCGGTGACGAGCGGCATGAAGTGGATCCGCGTGGAGCCCGGCGCGCGCTCGTACCCGCACCACTGGCACAGCGGCGAGGAGGAGCTCTTCGTGATCCTCGGCGGCGACGGCGTCCTGCGCCTCGGCGAGGAGGAGCATCCGGTGGCGCGCGGATCGCTCGTCGCCCGGCCCGCGGGGACCGGCGTCGCGCACTCGTTCACCGCAGGCGCGGAGGGGCTCGAGATGCTCGCCTACGGGCAGCGGCGCGGGAACGAGATGTGCTTCTACCCCGACTCGCAGAAGCTGTCCGCGGCGGGGATCGTCTTCCGGGTCGAGCAGCTGGACTACTGGGACGGCGAGGAGTAGCCGCGCTGCTCGACAAGCGCCTGGTCTTCGTGACCGGCAAGGGCGGGGTCGGCAAGACGGCGGTGGCGGCGGCGCTCGGGCTCGTCGCGACCCGGCGCGGACAGCGGGCCCTCGTCGCGGAGGTCGCGCTGCGCGACGACGTGAAGCGCTCCGTCGGCGGCGACGTGCCGACGATCTCCGTCGACCCGGAGGAGGCGATGGAGATGTACCTCGCCGACCAGCTCTCGCGACCGCTGGCCGAGGTCCTCAAGTCGAGCCGGATCTTCGGCTACCTCGCCGCGGCTACGCCGGGTATGCGCGAGCTGCTGACGATCGGCAAGCTCTGGGAGCTCGCCCAGCCGGAGCGCCGGGTGGCGGGCGAGGAGCCCTACGACCTCGTCGTGGTCGACGCCCCCGCGACCGGCCACGGCCTCGCGCTGCTCGAGGCGCCGGCGACGTTCGCGGGCGTCGCCGCGGCCGGGCCCGTGGCGCGGCAGGCGCGGATCATCCACGGGACGCTGACCGACCGCTCGCTGACGGGCGTGGTCGCGGTCGCGACGCCGGAGGAGATGGCGGTGAACGAGGTCGGCCTGCTGCGGGAGGCGCTCGGGGCGCGGGTCGACCTCGTGGTGGCCAACGCCGTGCGGGAGGACCGCTTCAGCGACGCGGAGGCCAGGTCGCTGCGCGGCGCGGCCGCTCCCGCCGCGGCCGCGGCGCTGCGGGTGCACGAGCGGGCGCGGGCGCAGCGCGAGCAGGTCGCGCGCCTGCGGCCCGACGTCGTCCTGCCGTTCGCGCCGGACGACGCCTCCGGCGGCGCGGACCTGTCCGCCCTGGCGGCGGTCCTCGACGCCGCGCTGTAGGGCCGGCGCGGACGGATGTCCGATTCCGCAGCCCTCACCGATCGGAGAGGATCGGACGGTGCGTGTCCGGACGCTGCTTGCCGTGCTCGCGGGCTGTCTGCTCTTCGCGGCGCCCGCCTCGGCCGCGGACCCGGTTCCCGGCGCCCTCTACGAGGGCACGACCGACGCGGGCTTCCCGATCTCGTTCCGCGTCGCCGCCGACGGCGAGTCCGTGACCGACGTCGCGACGCGGACCACGCCGAGCTGCCTCGGGGGCAAGCCGGCCGGGAACCTGAAGTCCGAGACGCCCTTCCTCGTCACCGAGGGGACCTTCTCCGGCGTCGACGACGTGGCCCAGCCGACGCTCGAGGTCGACGGGACGTTCGTCTCGAGGCTGGAGGCGGAAGGGGCGCTGCAGCTCCACTCCTCGCAGGCCGCCTGCCGCGGCGAGATCCGGTGGATCGCCCGGACCGACGCGGCCGCTCCCGCCGACGGCGCGCTGCCGCCCGCCGACGGCGGCGAGGGCGGCGCCCCCGACCCCGCCCCGGCGCCCGTGGCGGGGCCGCGACCCAGCGGCTCGCCGTCGCTGTCCCTCACCGTCCCGCGCGGCCTCAGGCTCGGGGCGTCGCTGCGCCGCGGCTTCGTCGTGAGGGGCTCCGGCGCCGGCGCGGGCTCCGTCACTGCGACGGCGACGCTCGCGAAGCGCGTCGCGCGCCGCTACGGGGTCTCGCGCCGCTACGACACGGCTACCGCGACCGCCGGCGCCGCCGGCGCGTTCGCGCTCGAGCTCAAGCCCTCCCGGCGCGCGGCGCGCAGGCTGCGCGGCGCGCGTCGCCTCGCGCTCACGGTCCTCGTCGAGGCGCGGCGCGCGGACGGCTCGACGTCCGTCATCTCGCGCACCGTGACGCTCGTCCGCTAGGCCCGCGGACCTCCACCCGCAGCCGCTTCCCCGTCACGGACGCCCGCAGCACGCCGCGGCGGTAGCTCCACGCGCGGCGCGGAAGCCGCTTGGACCGCCGGCCGATCGTCGCGACGCGCAGCGAGCACGGGCGGAACGGGCGACGCAGCGCGCCGAGCGCGGCCTGCACGGAGTACGTGCGCCGGCCCGCGCCCTCGATCCGCAGCACCCACCGTCGCCTGCGCTTCTCGCTCGACACCACGCGCTCGGTCCCGAAGGGCCGCGCCTCGCTCCACCCGCGCGGGAAGGCGAGGAGCTCCAGCCGCGAGCGACGGTCGGCCAGCGAGACCGCTCCGGGGGCCGGATACGGGGCGAGCGTGTCGACGTCCGCGGGCAGCAGCGGGAGGATCGCGCCGGCGCGCACGAGCAGCGGGAGCTCCTCGATCGGCGCCGGCACCGTGAAGTCGCCGCCGCCCTGCACCGGCGCCGCGCCGGTCAGGTCGATCCCGCCGTCCTCCTCGCGCACGCGCGCCGAGCGCCAGAGGTCGAGCCAGCGCCCGTTCGGCAGCGCGACGGACCGCGACGAGGCGCCCGGCGTGATCACCGGCGCGGCGAGCAGGTCCGGGCCGAACATGAAGGCGTCCTCGACGCCCGAGACGTGCGCCTGGTCGGGGAAGACGAGCGCGAGCGAGCGCATGATCGGCATCCCGCTGCGCTGGTACTCGGCGTCCGCCGCCTGCAGGTACGGCAGCAGCTGGGTCCGCAGCTTCGCGTAGCGCCGCCAGATCGGCAGGACCTCCGGCGTCTCGACCTGCGGGCGCTCCTTGTCGGGCAGCGCGATCCCCTTCGACTTGGCGCGCATCACGCCGGACACGGCGCCGAACTCGATCCACCGCTTGAACAGCTCGGGCGTCAGGCGGCGGCTGCCGAGCGAGAAGAACCCGCCGATGTCCGAGCCCCACGTGCTGATCCCGCTGAGCCCCATCGTCAGCCCGTTCCTCACCGCCGACGCCAGCCCGTCGAAGCCCCAGTCGGTCGTCGGATCGCCGCCCCAGACGATCCGCGCGTACGGCGCGGTGCCGGTGAAGCCCGAGCGCACGTAGTTGGCGATGGGCCGGCCCACGCCCGCCGTCTGCTCGTTGGCCGTGCGGTGGTAGAGCGTCGGGTAGAGGTTGTGCATCTGCGCCCCGGGCGTGCCGTCGGAGGAGCGCGCGTCGGCGGGCGTGTACTCGCCGAAGTCCTCCATCCACCCGTCGAAGCCGTCCTGGACCGCCTCGCGCAGCAGCCCGCCGTAGAAGTCGCGCGCACCCGCCGACGTGAAGTCGACCTGCGAGACGCGGAACTGGTCGGCGGTCGAGTACTGGTACTGGTACGGGCGCCCGGTCGCGTCCGTGTTGAACCAGCCGTTCGCCGCCGCGTCGGCGTAGCGCGGGTGCGACGTGCAGACCATCGGGTTCATGTAGGCGAGCGCCGCCGTGCCGCGCTCGTGCAGCGCCGCGGCGTTGCGCGCGCCGACCGACCGGTCGGGCAGGTGGTCTGCGCACGGCAGGTAGTGCAGGAACGTCTCGGTGACGCTGATCGGGACGTCGGCCTTGCGCTGCGCGTCGAGCTGCTGCGGCGCCGGCGACCCCGGCGTCGGCTGCCACCACGCGCCGAAGACCCACGGCGCCGCGACCGGCGGCTGGCGCCCGAGCCGCGCGGTGAACCGCGCCAGCACGTCGGCGGGACGCGGCCCGGCGAACACGCGCAGCGCGAGGCGCGACGCCGGCACCTCCGCCGACCACACCTCCGGCCGCTCGCTCGCCACGTGGAACGTGCTCGTCTCCGCGTTGTCGAGCAGGACGCCGTAGCCGGCGGTCGACAGCAGCCAGGGCAGCGGGAAGTAGGTCGCGTCGTCGCGCGGGTGGTAGCCCTGCGGCGGGACGAGCGCCGCGATGAACGGCCGCTCCTCCGGCTGGTACGGCCCCTCGCCGACGAAAACCTCGACGTCGTTGCCGCGCTGGTCGACCGCGTTGGAGCGCTCGCCGAAGCCGAGGAAGCGCTCGGCGTCACGCGCGCCGAACCCGATGCCGAGCGCTTGGACGTCGGGGCCTTCGACCGTCGCCTCGAGCGCGACGACGCCGTCCGCGTCCGGTCCTACGCGCAGCCGCACGACCCGCCCCGCCGGGTCGCTGGTCGCCAGCTCGGCGACGACCGCGGCGCCGTCGCGCGTGACGGCGGTCGCGCGCGTGGCGCGGAACCACCCCGCGGGCGTGCGGAACCCGAGGCGCTCGGCGGGCGCCTCCGCGAGCACGTCGCCGAAGCGCAGCGCGCCCGTCGCCTCGTCGACCTCGGCGCGGAGCGAGCCGGCGTCGACCGTCGCCGCGCGGGCCGTCGCCGGGACGAGGAGGAGCGTGGCGAGGACGAGGAGCGGGACGCGCACGGCGCAAGCATGCCGCGCGACCGGCGGCCGGGCGCCGCTCGCCTACCATCCTCGGCCGTGAGCATCGCCGACCGCCTCGAGGGCAAGCGCGTCGTCATCTGCGCCGGCTCCGGAGGCGTCGGGAAGACGACGACGTCCGCCGCCCTCGCACTGGGGCTCGCGGCCGCGGGGCAGCGCGTCGCGGTGGTGACGATCGACCCCGCGCGGCGGCTTGCCGACTCGCTCGGCCTCGAGGAGCTCGACAACGAGCCGCGGCTCGTCGACGCCTCGCGTCTGAAGGGCCACGGGATCGAGATGCGCGGCGAGCTGTGGGCGATGATGCTCGACGCCAAGCGGACCTTCGACGAGCTGATCGAGAAGCTCGCGCCGGACGAGAAGACGCGCGACGAGGTCCTCGCCAACCGCATCTACCAGGAGCTGTCGAGCGCGGTCGCCGGGTCGCAGGAGTTCACGGCGATCGCCAAGCTCTACGACCTCGACCGCTCCGGCGACTTCGACGTCCTCGTCCTCGACACGCCGCCGTCGCGCAACGCGCTCGACTTCCTCGACGCGCCCGACCGCCTGACCGGCTTCCTCGAGGGCCGCGCGCTGCGGGTGTTCCTCGCGCCGACCGGCATCGCGGCGCGCGTCATGGGGCGCGGGACGAGCGTCGTCTTCAGCGTGCTGCGCCGCGTGACCGGCGTCGACCTGCTGCAGGACCTCTCGGTCTTCTTCCGCGCGCTCGGCGGCCTCGTCGGCGGCTTCCGCGAGCGCGCCAGCGGGGTCAAGAAGCTGCTCGCCGACCCCGCGACGACGTTCCTCATCGTGACGTCGCCGGAGCGTGACCCGGTGGAGGAGGCGATCTTCTTCCACGGCAAGCTCCACGACGCGGGGATGCCGTTCGGCGGGCTCATCGTCAACCGCGTGCAGCTCGACCTCGTCGAGGGCGGCCCGGACGCCGCGGCCGCGGAGCTGGAAGGGGAGCTCGGCCCGGAGCTGACCGCGAAGGTCGCCGAGACGCTGCGCGAGCTGCGCGTGCTCGCCGACCGCGACCAGGCGAGCATCGCCCGCCTGGTCGAGGAGCTCGACGAGCCCCGGCCCGTCGTCGTGCCGCTGCTCGAGGGCGACGTGCACGACGTGGACGGGCTCGCGGCCGTCCACGAGCACCTCTTCGCGGCGCCCTAGCCGCCGATCACCTGCTCGAGCACCCGCGTGCGCTCGAGCACGACGGTCACCTCGCTGTGGACCGACGCGGCCCAGCCGTCGTCGAGGAGGTTGCGGCGCGCTCGCGCGAACGTCAGCTCGACGCGCCGGCGCCCGAAGGTGCTGAGCGGCACGTCGGCCGTGGCGAGACCGCTGTCGCCGGACGCCACCAGCGGCCCCGCGCAGCGCGTGCGCAGCGGCCCCTGGATCGCGGGCGCGAAGCGCACCTGCATGCGGTCGCGGTGCGCTTCGAAGCTCAGCGCACCGTCGTCGAGCGGCGCCTCGTCGACGCACACCGGCCGCCCGGGCATCGCCACGGACGCCCGGATGCGCCCGGGCCCGCGCCAGCCGCCACCGCCGCCCGCCTCCACGCCGCGCCGCAGCCCGCCCGGCGCCAGCCCGACGCCGGCCCGCGCCGCACGACGGCCCACGCGCGTACGGGCCACCGAGTAGAGGACGACGAGCCCGGCCTCGGACGCCGGCGCGAGGCGCTGCGTTCCCGCCGCGCCGCACGAGTCCAGCGCGGTGCACGGGCCCGGTGCCGCGCCGCCGGCGAGGTCGATCGCGACCTCGCCGCGGACGTCCGCGATCCGGAACAGGCTCTGCACCACGCGGACGCGGGCCTCCGGCTCCTCCTCGCGCGACTCGCCGCGCCGCTGCGGCCGGGCGATGCGCAGGGTGACGCTGGAGGTGGCGGTGCCGCGCAGCCCGGCCGCGGCGAAGCTCCCCGTGCCGGCGAGCCGCAGCGTCGTCCGGCCGCGGGCGAGCTGCGCGTACGGCAGCTGCAGCCGCGGCAGCGCGGCGGCGACGTCGCCGGCGAGCGGGCCCGGGCAGCGCGTCGAGAACATGCTGCCGCGCGCGAGGGCGATCGCGACGTCGCGGCCGCCGTTCGCGCCCGTCAGCGGAACCCGCGCCGGGTTGGGGATCTCGTCGGCGCACAGCCGGCCGCCGTCGCGCACCCGGGTGGTCAGTGGCTCGCCGCCCTGCGGGCCGAGCTGGTCGTACAGCGAGATGTCGCCGTCGATCTCGGGCGCGCTGCCGCGTGCGCGGCTGCGCGACAGCGACATCGTGCCCTCGGGAGGCAGCCGCCACGTCGTGGTCCCGCGCATCGAGCAGCGTCCGAGCGGCTCGCACGTCGCAGGGTCGCCCTCCCAGTCGACGACGACGCTGCCCTCCGAGCGCACCGAGAAGCCCGTGGACTCCGACCTGGTGCCGGTGATGTCGACGAGCTCGTCGGCCGCCGCGGGCGCGGCGGCGACGAGCGCTACGGCCAGCACGGCGAGGACGACGGCGCGCCTCATCGCGCCGTCTCGATGTCGATGCCGGTCCGCTCGAGCTCGAGCACGATCTCGCCGCTGCGGCTCGCGCTGAAGTCGGGGCCGCCGCCGGGGCCGCTCGGCGCCAGTGTCACCACGATCCGCTGGTCCCCGACCCGGGCGCCGCGGCTCGTGCCGCTCGCGAGCAGCTCCGGGCTCGCCGCCGAGTCGACGTCCGCCGTCGTCGGGCCCGGGCAGCGCGTGCGCATCGGGTCGTCGCTCTCGCTGATCGGGTCGGTGACGTGAGCGAGCGAGACGACCAGGCCTTGCCGTGAGACGGCGGTGCGCAGCAGCCGCAGGTCGCGCGCGACCGTGTCGCGGCAGCGCGGGCCTTCCGGCCAGCTGACGTCGGCCCTCCCCGTCACCGGCACGACGTGCTCGGCGCCCGACTGCAGCTCCAGCGCGCCGGAGCGCAGCGCCGCGAGCGCGCCCGCCTGCGTGCGGCGGCGCAGCGGCCCGAAGCCGAGGAACCTGATCGTGCCGTCGTCGCCGTCCGGGACGCCGAGGCTCAGCGCGTGCCGGCCGCGCATGCCGCAGGCGTCGAGCCGCGCGCACCAGGGAGCGTCGGCGCCCGTGAAGTCGGTCGTCAGCGTCCCGCTCAGCGACGCGATGCGGTAGCGCACCTCGACGCGGACCGGCCGCGCCCGCGGGCGGGCCGAGGCGCGGCCGGTGGGTCGCCGGGGCCGCCGCAGCTCGCGGTCGCGGCGCGAGTGGCGCGTGATGACGACCGTCGACACGACCTCGCCGCTGAAGGGGCCGGAGGCGAACGCGCCGCGCCCGGTGAAGTCCATCCGCGCGGTGCCCTCGATGAGCCTGCGGAGCGGGATCTCGACGGCCGGCAGCAGGGCGGTGGAGTCGGCGGTGATCGGCCCGGCGCACCTGCCCGCCAGGAACCCGCTGCCCTCCTCCGCCCCGGGGAGCGACCCGGCGACGATCCGCGCGCGCCCGCCCGGCAGGCGCGTGCCGACGAACGAGAGCTCGGACGCCTCGGTGGTGTCGGTGCACGCGCCGAACGGCGCGTCGAGGGGCCCGCGGATCACGCGGACGGCCGTCTGGGCGCCGAAGACGTGCAGCGAGTCCAGCGCGGCGCGCTCGTCGCCGCGTCGGCCGCCGGTGCCCTCGAACCCGCCGCTCGAGCCCTCCGGCCGCAGGCGCACGGAGCCGGCGATGTCGCAGACGCCGGCCTCGGCGCACCCCCGCGCCGGGTCGCCGTGCCAGCTGACCGCCAGGTCGCCGGTCGCGCTCTGGTCGTACGTGACGCTCGCCTGCGCGGGAGCCGGGACGCCCATGACCGCTAGGGCCAGCGGTAGTGTCAGAAGGAGCGTCGACCGGCGCACGGGGGCGGGATGGTCGGCCCCGCGCCGCCCGCTGTCAAGCGGGCGCGGCCGTCACACCGGCGCCGGCGGGTCCGCGTGCGCGGGCTGGGCCTGCACGAGCATCCCGTCGGCGGCGGCGGCCAGGTCGGCGTCGAGGTGGCCGCACAGCGCGTCGCCCAGCAGCGCGCGCAGGTGCTCGGTCAGCTCGTCGACGAGGTCCTCGACACCCGAGGCCGGCGGGGCCAGGCCGGCGACGATCGCCCGCTCCAGCGCGATCGCGTGGTCGACGCGCGCCATCAGCTCGATGCGCTCGTCCTCCGCCGCGCACAGCACCGCGACGCGCTCGGCGAGCCTGCCGCTCTCCTGCCCCTCGGGCTCGAGCAGCGCGCGCAGCGCGAGGAGCAGGTCGGTGAGGGCCTCTCCGGCGTCCGGGCGCTCGAACGCGATGTCGAACCGCCGCAGCGCCCACGCCAGCTCTCCCCCGCGCGGCATCCGGCGCGCGGCGAGCGCGACGAACGCCCGCAGCTCGTCCTCCTGCTCGGCGGTGACCTCCAGCGGGGAGCCCGGCCGCGCGGGCGACCCGCCCGCGAGGTCGACGAGCTGCCACGCGCCCGCGTCGATGCGCGCCCAGGCCACCGGCGCGAGGCCGACCGCGCCCGCGTCGTACAGGCGCAGCGCGCGCACGAGCCGTCGCAGCCGCGCGGGCGCGCCGTCGGCCGCGACGGCGTCCCCCAGCGTCAGGTGCGCGAGGACGTTCGGCTCGTCCCCCGTCGCCGCCAGCCACGCCACGTCGCGCGGCGCGTCGGGAACGGCATCCGCCACGGTGAGCGTGACGCCGTCGGAGAGCGCGACCTCCGGCGAGCCGATGCGCAGGCCGGGCAGGCCGACGACGAGCGTCACGACCGGCGTGCGGTGGTCGACGACCGCGTCCTCGAGCTCCTCGTAGGCGCGCGTGAAGCGGTCGGGTGTCAGCTCGAAGTCCGACGAGCCGTCGAAGAGGCGGTCGAGGAACGCGCGCAGGGACGCGTCGGCGCGGTCGCGCGCGTCGCGCGGGATCCGCGGCTCGGCGCGGCTGCGCAGGTACGCGTCGAGGCCGTCGACCTCCCCGAGCGCCTGGGCGGCGGGCGCGTAGCTGGCCAGGCGGGCCAGCGACCCGAGCCGCTCGCGGATGAACGCGCCCGTGAGCGGCCGGTAGCAGTAGAGCGGCGGCGCGCTCGAGCGGCGGCGGCCGGCGCCCGAGCCGGTCTCCTCCAGCTCGAACGGGACCTCGTGCCCCTGGGCGACGTCGGCGGCCAGCGCGCTCGCGGCATCGTCGGCGAACGCGCGCAGGACGGTGTGCAGCTTGCGGTGGCGCATGACCGGTGCGGTTCGTCGCGCCCGCTGCCGGTCCTCCCGGCCGCAACGCTTCATTCGCCGTGTAGCGTCCGCCGGAATGAGCCCGCTGGAGTTCGACCAGGCGACCGCGGACGCCCTCGAGGCGGTCTACGGGACGCGGGACGTCCTGCGCCGCCGCAGGCTCGTGCGCGACGCGATCGCGGTGCAGCCGGGCGAGCGCGTCCTCGACGTCGGCTGCGGACCGGGGTTCTACGTCGCCGAGCTGCTCGAGGACGCCGGCGCGGAAGGTTCGGCGGTGGGCGTCGACCCCAGCGCGGCGATGCTCGGCCTTGCGGCGAAGCGCTGCGCCCACCTCTCGAACGCCTCCTTCGCGGAGGGCGGCGCGACGGCGCTGCCCGTCGCGGACGAGAGCTTCGACGCGGCGGTCGGCGTGCAGGTGCTCGAGTACGTCGACGACGTCCCGGCGGCCCTCGCCGAGCTGCGCCGCGCGCTGCGGCCGGGCGGCCGCGTCGTGGTCTGGGACGTCGACTGGTCGACGGTGTCGATGAGCGCGGTCGACCGCGACCGGCACGAGCGTGTTCTGCGCGCGTGGGACCGCCACCTCGTCCACCCCGCGCTGCCGCGCCGGCTCGCGCACCTGATGCGCGAGGCCGGATTCGACGACGTGCAGGTCGAGGGCCACGCGTTCACCACCGCGAAGCTCGAGTTCGACGCGTACGGCGGCTCGCTCGTCGGCGTGATCGCGCACTACCTGTCGAGCCTCGACGAC
Source organism: Solirubrobacteraceae bacterium (assembly GCA_036389155.1). Lineage (GTDB taxonomy): Bacteria > Actinomycetota > Thermoleophilia > Solirubrobacterales > Solirubrobacteraceae > CADCVT01. The sequence continues at coordinate 6,741 of DASVQN010000013.1, read as the reverse complement.
TTCCCCGAGGCGGACCGCCAGGCCTGGGTCTCCGAGCAGGGCGCGCTCGGCGACCGCGGCGAGTTCTACTTCGCCTGCGTGCAGGTCTGCTTCACGGCGAGACGCGGCTAGGCGGCGACCGGCTCGGCCGGATCGGGCTCGCTCGCGCACTGCGCGCCGAGCCACTCCGAGCCCCAGGCGCGCATGTCCTCGATGATCGGGAGCAGCGCGCTCCCCTTCGCCGTCAGCGCGTACTCGACGCGCGGCGGGACCTCGGGGAACGTCTGGCGCTCGACGATGCCCTCCTCCTCCAGCGCGCGCAGGCGCAGCGACAGCGTCCGGGGGCTGATGCCGGTCAGCGATCGCTCGAGCTCGCAGAACCGCGACGTCCCCTCCGCGAGCTCCCGCACGAGGAGCAGCGTCCACTTCCCGCAGACGAGATCGGCGGTGCGACAGACGGGACAGGAGGAATCGACGGGCACACCCCAACTTTACCAACTGAAGTGTGCCCGTCGCAGGAGGATCAGCCGCGCAGCAGCCCGCCGAGCGCGCCTCCGGCGCCGCCGCCCGCTCCGCCGCCCGGCGCGGCAGCCGCGATCTGGCCCTCCGACGGCTGCACGAGGACCCAGCCCTCGCCGCCGAACGCCATCTGGATGCTCTCGCCCGACCCGCGGCCGATGAGCGTCTTGAGGTTCACGTCGGTCTTCATCGACGTCGTGACGCCCGACGACCACGTGATCGCGGCCTGCGCGTCGGCGAAGGTCGGCGCGCTCGCGACGTTGAGCAGGACGGGCGGGCCGTCGGAGAGGATCGCGACCCAGCCGGTCCCGCTCAGCGACGTGTTGAAGAGGCCGCCGCCCATCATGCCGCTGGCGCCCTGGACGCGCTCGATGTCCCAGTCGATTCCCGCGTCGAAGGCCAGCAGGTTGGGCCCGTTGACGGTGACCTTGTCGTTCTCGAGGTAGATGAGGTGGATGTCCTGCGCCTGGTCGGCGAGGAACACCTCGCCGCTGCCGGTCATCTTCATGAGGGACTGGCCCTCGCCGGTCACCGCCTTCTTCAGCATCCGGCCCATGCCGCCCGAGCCCGCGTGCTCGAACTTCACGTCGCCCTGGTAGGCGACCATCGAGCCGAGCTTGGCCTGGATCGTGACCTGGTTGAGCTCGACCTTGAGGAGCTTCGAGTTCTGGAGGGAGAAGCTCTCCGTCGATTCCTGTTCGCGGAACTGCGCAAGCGTGGTCTGCATGGGCGGACCCTCCCGCACGCGGCCCCGGGATTCAATAGGGGATTGCCCGCAAGAACAGGGGAACGGCGACGTTCAGAAGAGCATGTCCCGATTCCGCCTGCTCCTGCTCGCGGCCGTGCTGACACTGATGTCCGCCTCGGCCGCCTCCGCCCAGTCGCTCCCCGGCGACGCCCAGTGCGACCCGCTCGACCCCGCGGTCTGCCTGCAGCCGTTCCCCAACGACTTCTTCACGCAGGCCGACGGCACCACCGAGACCGGCCGGCGGCTCGCGCTGAACGACCTCGTCATGCCGAAGAACCGCTTCGGCAAGCCGATCGAGGCGGCGGACTTCAACTACAGCGACGGCTTCAGCCCGGGCTCGGCTCTGATCACGCGCGTGCCGGGGCTCGACGACATCACCGCGTTCCGCAAGTCGAAGCTGCCGCCGATCGACGACCCCGCCCAGTCGCTGTCCAAGCGCTCGCCCGTCGTGGTCATCAACACGCGCACCGGGCGGCGGCACCTCGTGTGGGCCGAGCTCGACCAGAACCCGGCGGCCCCGACGGACCGCAACCTGATCGTCCGCCCGGCGCAGAACTTCGACGAGGGCACGCGGTACGTCGTCGCGCTGCGCGGGCTGCGCACCGCGACCGGCAAGCGCATCCTCGCCGGCGCGGAGTTCGCGAGGTACCGCGACGGCAAGGCGACCGGCGCGCGCGCCGCGCACATGGAGTCGATCTTCCGCACGCTCAAGCGGGCCAAGGTCAGGCGGGACTCCGATCTGTTCCTCGCGTGGGACTTCACCGTCGCCAGCGCGCAGAGCACGACGAACCGGATGCTCTCGATCCGCGACCGCGCGTTCGCGCAGCTCGGCGACCAGAACCTCGCCGACCACGTCGTCGCCGGCAGCTCGCCGAGCGTCGCGATCAACCCCGACCTGCCGGACGACGCGCCGACCTCCGAGTTCCCCGACGAGGTGCCCACCGACGGCATCCGCCACTTCGCGGACGGGCCGCTCGTCGCGCAGGTCCACGGCAAGATCACGGTGCCGTGCTTCCTCGACGCGCCCGGATGCCCGCCCGGCGCGCAGTTCAGCTACGTGCCGGGCAGCGACGGGCTCGTCCCGGCCCAGATCCCGGGGAACACGACGGAGTACGACTTCACCTGCAACATTCCGCGCCGCGAGGGGCCGCTTCGCCCCGCGCTGTACGGGCACGGCCTGCTCGGCTCGCAGAGCGAGATCAACCAGGGCCAGCTCAAGGCGCTCGGGCAGGAGCACGGGTTCCTGTTCTGCGCCGTCGACTGGAACGGGATGGCGTTCCGCGACATCCCGACGATCCTCCAGTCCCTCCAGGACCTGTCCCGGTTCCCCGCCGTCACCGACGGCGTGCAGCAGGGCTACCTCGGCTTCATGTTCCTCGGCCGGGCGATGCTGCACGACGACGGCCTCTTCACCGATCCGGCGTTCAGCGGCCTGCAGGTCGACCGCACGGCCCTCTACTACGACGGCAACTCGCAGGGCGGGATCTACGGCGGCGCGCTGACCGCGGTGTCGCCCGACATCCTGCGCTCGACGCTCGGCGTGCCGGGGATGAACTACTCCACGCTGCTGACGCGCAGCACCGACTTCGACACCTACGCCCACGGCAACTTCGAGGGCACCGAGACCGAGGCGGGCCTCTACGACAACTACCCGAGCGAGCTCGAGCGCCCGCTCATCCTCAGCCTCATGCAGCTGCTGTGGGACCGCAGCGACCCGAACGGCTACGCCGCGCACATGACCCACGACCCGCTGCCCAACACGCCGGCGCACGACGTGCTGCTGCACGTCGGCTTCGGCGACCACCAGGTGGCGGACGTGACGACCGAGGTCGAGGCGCGCACGATCGGCGCGCGCGTGCACCGGCCGCTGCTCGAGGAGGGCCGGCCGCGCTACCGCGACCGCCCGTACCCGGACGGGCCGTCGAAGCCGTTCTGGGGCGTCGAGTCGCTCGGCGGGCTCGGCTACAGCGCGACGGGCTCGGGCGTCGTCTTCTGGGACGTCGGCCCGTACCGCGGCGCGCCCGAGCGGCTCGCGGACTGCGACCGCGGCGCGGGCGATCGCGGCACGCTGCCCGCGCCGGCCGGGAACGTCCCGAACCGGCTCGGCTGCGACCCGCACGAGGACCCGCGCAACACCGTCGCGGCCCGCGCGCAGAAGTCCGCGTTCCTGCGGCCGGACGGGCGGATCGTCGACGTGTGCGGAGGCCCGTGCTTCGCGCGCGACTACTTCGGCGGCGGCGCTGATTCCGCGCCGTAGGACCGCCCTCTGCCGAGGGCGGCTAGGGCGAGTAGGGCTTCGCGGCTACTCGCGCGCTATGCAGCCTGGCGGGACGTGGAGTCCGCCAGGTCGTCCATCGTCGTGCCGCGCCGGCCGTCGGCGGCGAGGAGGAGCTTGAAGTCGTGCGGGCTGGTCGCCGCGCGCTTGGCCTCCTCGATCGAGACGCGGCCGGCCTTGACGTGGTCGAACAGCGCCTGGTCGAAGGTCTGCATCCCGTAGTACGCGCCGTCGGCGATGACCTCGGGCAGCTGGCCGGTCTGCTTGGAGTCCATGATCATGTCCTTCACGCGGCCGGTCATGCGCATGATCTCGCAGGTCGCGACGCGGCCGCCGTCGATGCTGCGGACGAGCCGCTGGGAGATGACGCCCTTCAGCGTGCCGGCGAGCATCGCGCGGACCTGCTGGTGCATGTGCGGCGGGAAGAAGTCGATGATGCGGTTGATCGTCTCCGGGGCGTCCACGGTGTGGACGGTGGAGAGGACGAGGTGGCCGGTCTCGGCCGCGCTCAGCGCGGTGTGGACCGTCTCCTCGTCGCGCATCTCGCCGATGAGGATCACGTCCGGGTCCTGACGCAGGACGCGGCGCAGCGCGCGCTGGAAGGAATGGGTGTCCTGGCCGACCTCGCGCTGGTTGAGGATCGACTGCTTGTCGCGGTGCAGGAACTCGATCGGGTCCTCGATCGTGACGATGTGGCGGGACATCGTCTCGTTCATGTGGTCGATCATCGCGGCGAGCGTCGTCGACTTGCCCGAGCCCGTGGTCCCCGTGACGAGGATGATCCCGCGCTCCTCCTGCGCCAGCTCGGTGATGACCGGCGGCAGGTTCAGCTCCTCGACCGTGCGGATGGTGAAGGGGATGGCGCGGCAGACGACCGAGACGGTCCCGCGCTGGTGGAAGGCGTTGACGCGGAAGCGCCCGGTCCCGTCGAGGCCGTACGCGAAGTCGACCTCGCGCTCCTCGCGGAACTCGCGCAGCTTGTCCTCGTCCGTGAGCATCGTGTAGACCGCCTGCTCGGTCTCGAGCGGCGTGAGCCCGCTGGAATCGGGGATCGGCACCAGGTCGCCGTCGAGGCGGACGAGCGGCCGGGAGGGCACCTTGAGATGGAGGTCGGAGCCGCCACTCTGGACGAGGTAGCGCAGGCAGGCGTCGATATCGAGCATCGCTTCCGGGGTCATCGGCCGGTGCGCGCCGGTCCTGAGGGGTCGTTTTCGGGGTTGGACGTTTCATGGGGCGAATCGCCCGGGGTGGAGCTCGGGGGGCGGCGGGATGCCGTCGAGAATCTGGTTCGCAACGTGCCGGGCGGTCGCCGGGCCGGTCGAGATGCCCCATGGCCCGTGGCCGACGCAGACGTAGGTGCGGTGGTCGAGGCGGCCCACGATCGGGCGGCCATCGAGGCTCTGCGGGCGCGGGCACTTCCGCGCCGCCACGACCCGCGTCTCGCCGATGAACCGGCGCGCGCGCTCCTGGATCCGGGGCACGGTCGGCTCCACCTCGGGCTCGCGCTCGTCCACCGTCGAACCGAGGACGTCGCCGACGAGGCTGAAGATCGCCAGCGCGCCGCCGGCGGCGATGTCCTCGACGCCGGCCTCCTCCAGGACGTGGACGGGCCGGCGCTCGAGTGCGAGCTGGGCGGTGACGCCCCACATCGGCTTGACGGGGACGGCGGTGGTCCAGGCGCCGGTGGCGATGAGCGTGACGTCGGCGGTCTCGTCGCGCGGGCCGAACGTCGCGCCCGCGCTCCTCGCCCGCTCCGCCCACGCCTCGGTCGCCGCGCGCGGGCCGATCGCCCAGCCGGTCGCGATGCGGATGGCCGGGATGCCCGCGTTCATCAGGGGCTCTGCGGTGCTCGCGTCCTCGACGAGCTCGGGCCGCAGCTCCTCCGGGAGCGCGAGGCCGGGCGGCGGGTCGAGCAGGAGGAGCCCGTCCGGCTCCTGTTCGAGATCGAGCACCTCGTGGTGCAGGGCGACGGAGTCCTCGTAGAGCGGGACGAGCTTGGGGTCGTACGGGTGCTGCAGGACGCCGCTGTTGCGGCCGGACGCGCCGGCCGCGATCCCCTCGCGGTCGTGGACGGTGACGCGTGCGCCGCCCTCGGCGAGGAACGCGGCTGCCGAGCAGCCGACGATCCCCGCGCCTAGGACCTGGACGTGCGTGGCTCTGACTACGCGACGTCGCGGAGCTTCTGGGCCTCCGCGAGCGACTGGAGCTTCTTGAGCGACTGGTTCTCGATCTGGCGGATCCGCTCGCGCGTCACGTTGAACGTGCGGCCGACCTCGTCGAGCGTGCGCGGGTGCTCGCCGCCGAGGCCGTAGCGCAGCTCGAGGACGCGGCGCTCGCGGTAGCTGAGGTTCTCGAGCGCCTCGCGGAGGGCCTCCTTGGTGAGGATCTCGGCGGCGCGCTCGTACGGGGACTCCGCACGCTCGTCGGCGATGAACTGGCCGAACTCCGACTCCTCCTCGTCGCCGACCGGCTTCTCGAGGGAGACGGGCGCCTGGGCGGAGCGCTTGATGCTGTCGACCTCTTCGGGGTCGATGCCGGTGGCCTCGGCGATCTCCTCCACCGTGGGCTCGCGGCCCAGCTCGGTGACGAGCTTGCGCTCGGCGCGGCCGATCTTGTTGAGCTTCTCGACGACGTGGACCGGGATGCGGATCGTGCGCGCCTTGTCGGCGAGCGCGCGGGCGATCGCCTGGCGGATCCACCAGGTCGCGTAGGTCGAGAACTTGAAGCCCTTGCGGTAGTCGAACTTCTCCGCGGCGCGGACCAGGCCGAGCGTGCCCTCCTGGATGAGGTCCAGGAACGGCAGCCCCTGGTTGCGGTAGTTCTTGGCGATCGAGACGACGAGGCGCAGGTTGGACTCGACCATCTTCTGCTTGGCGTCGAGGTCGCCGCGCTCGATCCGCTTGGCGAGGTCGACCTCCTCCTGGGCGGTCAGCAGACGGACCTTGCCGATGTCCTTCAGGAACAGCTGAAGGGAGTCGGTCGTCATGTCCGGCTTGAGGTCGATCGTCGCCTTCTTGCGGGCACGGCGCTTGTCGGGCGCACGCTCGACGGCGTTCGCCGCCTGGACGGCCGGATCGATCTCCTCGACGAGCTCGATCTCGGAACGCTCGAGGTAGCCGTGCAGCTCCTCTACGTCGGCTTCGTCGAGATCGATCTCGGCCACCGCCATCGCGATCTCGGCGAAGGTGAGCACCCCGACCTGCTGCCCCTTGAGGAGCAG
>DASVQN010000012.1:0-36698 GCA_036389155.1 Solirubrobacteraceae bacterium | reverse complement strand
CGGGGTCCTCGCCGCGGGCGAGCGCCGCCATCTCGGCCACGAACCAAGGGTCGATCGCCGTGCGCTCGCAGATCTCCGCCTCGGATGTACCGCGGCGGATCGCTTCGAAGATCAGCTCGTAGCGGTCGTGGGCCGGACGCTCGAGCCGGGTCAGCAGCTCGTCGGTGTCCTCCGGCGGCTTGGGCGTCACGTCGAGCTCGCGCGAGCGCATCGCCTTGGCGAACGCCTGCTTGAACGTGCGCCCGATCGCCATCGCCTCGCCGACGGACTGCATGTAGGTGTCGAGCTTGCCGGTGGCGCCGGGGAACTTCTCGAACGCGAACCGCGGCCACTTGACCACCACGTAGTCGATCGTGGGCTCGAAGCTGGCCGGCGTGCGGCGAGTAATGTCGTTGTCGATCTCCTCGAGGGCGTAGCCGACCGCGAGCCGCGCGGCGATCTTCGCGATCGGGAACCCGGTGGCCTTCGAAGCGAGCGCCGACGAGCGCGACACGCGCGGGTTCATCTCGATCACCACGATCTCGCCGGTGTCCGGGTTGACCGCGAACTGGATGTTCGAGCCGCCGGTCTCGACACCGACCGCGCGGATGCACGCGATCGCCTGGTCGCGCAGCTGCTGGTAGAGGCGGTCGGTGAGCGTCTGCTGCGGCGCGACCGTGACCGAGTCGCCGGTGTGGACGCCCATCGGGTCGACGTTCTCGATCGAGCAGATGACCACGCAGTTGTCGTTGTGGTCGCGCATCACCTCGAGCTCGAACTCGCCCCAGCCGAGCACCGACTGGTCGAGCAGGACCTGGCTGATCGGCGACGCGTCGAGCCCGCGCTTGACGATCGCCGTGAACTCCTCCCGCGTGCGCGCGATCCCGCCGCCGCGGCCGCCGAGCGTGAACGCCGGCCGGACGATGGCCGGCAGCCCGATCTCCGCCGCCGCGGCCTCCGCCTCCTCGATCGTGTGCGCGATCGCGCTGCGCGGCATCCGCAGCCCCGCGCGCTCCATCGTCTGGCGGAACAGGTCGCGGTCCTCCGCCCGGGCGATCGCGTCGTAGTTGGCCCCGATGAGCTCGACGCCGTAGCGCTCCAGCGTGCCGTCCTCGTGCAGCGACTTCGCGAGGTTGAGCGCCGTCTGCCCGCCCAGGGTCGGCAGCAGCGCGTCCGGGCACTCCTTCTCGATGATCTGCGCGACCGGCCCCGGCAGCAGCGGCTCGACGTACGTCGCGTCGGCGAACTCGGGGTCGGTCATGATCGTCGCCGGGTTGGAGTTGACGAGGATGACCTCGTAGCCCTCCTCCTTGAGGATCTTGCAGGCCTGCACGCCGGAGTAGTCGAACTCCGCGGCCTGCCCGATCACGATCGGGCCCGAGCCGAGGATGAGGACGCGGCGGATGTCGTCGCGGCGCGGCATCAGGCGATCGCTCCGGCGCCGGTCGCCTCGCCCCGGAGCGAGCCGACGAACTCGTCGAACAGGTGCAGCGCGTCGTTGGGACCGGGGCCGGCCTCCGGGTGGTACTGGATCGTGCCGGCCGGGATGTCGAGCAGGGTCAGCCCCTCCACCGTGCGGTCGTAGAGGTTCACGCGAGACAGGGTCGCGGTGCCGAAGTCGGTCTCCCACCGGACGGGCTCGTCGACGTCGATCGTGTGCGCGCCGCCGGGGCCGACGACCGCGAAGCCGTGGTTCTGCGACGTGATCTCGATGCGGCCGCTCTCGACGTCCTTGACCGGGTGGTTGCCGCCGCGGTGGCCGAACGGGAGCTTGAAGGTCTCGAGCCCCACCGCGCGGCTGAGCAGCTGATGGCCGAGGCAGATCCCCCACACCGGCTTCTTCCCGAGCACGCTTCTCACCGTCTCCACGATGTACCCCAGGGCGGCTGGATCGCCGGGCCCGTTGGCGAGAAACACGGCGTCCGGGTCGCTTTCGAGGAGAGTTGTTGCAGAGACGTCACAGGGATGGAGCGCGACGCGCGCCCCGCGTTGCACCAGGTGCCTCACGATGGAGCCCTTGATGCCCGTGTCGATCGCAGCGATGAGCGGCCCGTCGTGAGGCCCGACCACCTGGACCTCCCCCGGCGTGACCTCGCGCGCCAGGTCGAGGCCGGCCATCGGCGGCTCGGCCCGGATCAGCTCCATGGCGTCGGCCTCGGCGATGCGGCCCGGGAAGACGCCGCCGCGCATCGCCCCCGCGTCGCGGATGTGGCGCACGAGCTCGCGCGTGTCGACGCCGGTGATCGCCGGGACGCCGCAGTCGCGCAGCCAGTCCAGCCAGGCGACCTCGGCGCCGGGGCTGTCCTCGCGGTTGACGGCGGCGCGCATGATCGCCGCCCGCGCGTGGATCCGGTCGGACTCCATCGCCTCCGCGGAGACCCCGTAGTTACCGATGTGCGGGTAGGTGAAGGTGATGAGCTGGCGGGCGAAGCTCGGGTCGGTCATCGACTCCTGGTAGCCCGACATGCCGGTCGTGAAGACGACCTCGCCGGTGGCGTGGGCGTCGTGCCCGACGTAGTCGCCGTCGAAGCGCGTGCCGTCCTCGAGCAGGACGTAGCCGGGAGCGGCGTCGATCCGCGTCACTTGACCAACCTCTGGACCGCCTTGAACTCGTCGGTGCCGGCCCGCCCGCAGAGCTCGAACAGCGCCATCTCGACCGTCGTCGGGACGGCCCCCGCGCGCTCCGCCCGCTCCAGCGCGATCGCCTTGTTCGCGGGATCGCGCGAGGCGACCGCGTCCGCGCACACGTGCACCTCGACGCCCGTCGCGCGCAGGTCCTCGACCGTCTGGTGCACGCAGACGTGGGCCTCGATCCCGCACACGAGCACCTGGTCGCGCCCCTCGAGGTCGAAGCCCTCGGCCCGGCTGGCGGCGAACACCGTCTTCTCCAGCACCGGCTCGCCGTTCAGGCCGACCTCGTCGACCGTCCGTCCGAGCCCCTTCGGGTACTGCTCGGTGACGATCGCCGGCACGCCGAGGATGCGCGCGCCCTCCAGGAGCGACGCGGTGCGGCGCGCGACGTCCTCGAACTGCGGGACGGCCTTGCGGAACGCCTCCTGGACGTCCACGACGACGAGGGCGGTGCGGTCGCGTTCGAGCATCCCGGTGGCCGCCCTCATCACGCCGCGCTCAGCGCGAACGCGCGCTGGCGGTAGGCGACGGAGCCCGCGGCGATGGTGAGCAGCACCCGTCCCCGCAGGCCGCGGCCCGCGAAGCAGTTGTTGTCCGAGCGGCTCTCGTACCCCTCCTCGCCGACGATCCACTCGGCGTCGAGGTCGACGAGGGTCAGGTCGGCCTGGCGGCCCACCTCGATCACCGGCGCGTCGAGGCCGAACAGCGCGCCCCCGGCCGTGAGCCGCTCGACGACGAGCCCCAGCGGCAGGACGCCCGGCACGACGAGCTCGGTGTGCACCGCCGCGAAGGCGGTCTCCAGCCCGGTCGTCCCCATCGGCGCCTGCTCGAACGGGACCTCCTTCTCGTCGCGCGCGTGCGGGGCGTGGTCGGTGGCGATGCAGTCGAGCGTCCCGTCGCGCAGGGCGTCGACGATCGCCTGCCGGTCGCGCTCGGAGCGCAGCGGCGGGTTCATCTTCATCCGCGTGTCGAGGCCGGAGTCGCGGACCGACTCGTCGGTGAGCGTCAGGTGGTGCGGCGACGCCTCGCCGGTGATCTGCACCCCGCGCGCCTTGGCGTCGGCGATCGCGTCGACCGACTCCGCGCACGAGACGTGCTGGACGTGGATGCGCCCGCCCTCGTACCCGCCGATCGCCGCGTCGCGGGCGATCATCGTCGACTCGGAGATCGACGGGATGCCGGTGATGCCGAGCATCGCGCTGACCACGCCCTCGTGCATCGCGCCGTTGCCGCTCAGCGCAGGGTCCTCCTCGTGCAGCGCGAGCACGCCGCCGACCATCCGCTGGTACTGCAGCGCGAGCCGCAGGATGTTCGCGTTGCGCACCGGCCTGCCGTCGTCGGTGAACCCGACGGCGCCGAGGTCGCGAAGCTCGGCCATCTCGGTGAGCTGCTCGCCCTTCATCCCCTGCGTGATGCACGGCGTGAAGCCGACGGGGATCCGGGCCTCGCGCGCGGCGGCGTCGCGCAGCGCGCGCAGGATCGGCGCGCTGTCGACGACGGGGTCCGTGTTCGGCATCGCGATGACCGCGCAGAACCCGCCGGCCGCCGCGGCGCGGGTGCCCGTGTCGAGGTCCTCCTTGTGCTCCTGGCCGGGCGTGCGCAGGTGGACGTGCGGGTCGACGAACGCCGGCAGCAGGTGCCGCCCGACGCCGTCGACGACCTCCACCCCGCCCTGCTCGCGCAGCGAGCCGGGAGCGCCGAGCTCGGCGATGACCCCGTCGCGGACGAGGACGTCGTGCGGCGCGTCGATCCCCGAGCGCGGGTCGAGGACGTGCGCGCCCCGCACCAGCACGGTGGCGGCGGGCGACGCGCGGTGGACCAGCGGCGGCGCGCTCATGCCAGCTGCGGGGTCGTGGGCCGGCTGCCGGCCTCGGTGGTGGGCCCGCCCACCCCGCGGGCGCCCTCGAGCAGCTCGTAGAGGACCGCCATGCGGACGACGACCCCACCCTCGACCTGGGCCGTGATGACCGCCTGCGGCGAGTCGACCACCTCCCCGCTCAGCTCGATGCCGCGGTTGACCGGGCCCGGGTGCATGAGCACCTGCCGCGGGTGCAGCCGCCGGCCGTTGACCTGGAAGCGCGCCGCGTACTCGCGCAGCGAGGGCAGGTACGGCTGGTCGATGCGCTCGTTCTGCATCCGCAGCGCGTACACGACGTCGGCATCGCGCAGGTCGTCGAGGTCGTACCGCACGTCGCAGCCGAGGTGCTCGATCCCGCGCGGGATGAGCGTCGGCGGGCCCGCGAGCGTGACCGACGCGCCCATCCGCTGGAAGGCCAGGATGTTCGACCGGGCCACGCGCGAGTGCAGGACGTCCCCGACGATCCAGATGCTCTTGCCCTCGAGCGAGCCGAGCTTGCGGATCAGCGTGTACACGTCGAGCAGCGCCTGCGTCGGGTGCTCGTGCTTGCCGTCGCCGGCGTTGACGACGCTCGCCCCGCTCCACTGCGCGACGAGGTCGGCGGCGCCCGCCCAGGGGGTCCGGACGCAGACTACGTCGGGCTTGTGGGCCGAGAGCGTGAGGACCGTGTCCTTCAGCGACTCGCCCTTCTCGACGCTCGAGCCGCTCGCCGCGAAGTTCACGACGTCTGCGCTCAGGCGCTTGGCGGCCAGCTCGAAGGAGGAGCGCGTGCGCGTGGAGGCCTCGTAGAAGAGGTTCAGGACGGTGCGGCCGCGCAGCGCGGGCACCTTCTTGATCTCCCGGTGGGCGACCTCCTCGAACGAGGCGGCGAGCGAGACGATCCGCTCGATGCGCTCGCGGTCGAGGTCGCGCTCGACGCTGATGAGATGCCTGCGCGTCATGCCACGACCTCCGACATCTCGACGATGGCCACTTCGTCCGTGCCGTCGAGCTCCTCGACGCGGACGCTGACGCGCTCGCGCTTGGAGGTCGGCAGGTTCTTGCCGACGTAGTCGGCGCGGAAGGGCAGCTCGCGGTGGCCGCGGTCGGCGAGGACCGCCAGCTGGATCCGCGCCGGGCGGCCGTAGTCGAAGAGCGCGTCGATCGCGGCGCGGACCGTGCGTCCGGTGTAGAGGACGTCGTCGACCAGGACCACCGTCATCCCGTCGAGCGGGAAGTCGACGTGGCTGGCGTGGACGACCGGCTGCTCGGAGCGGTGCGCGAGGTCGTCGCGGTAGAAGCTGATGTCGAGGTCGCCGAGTGGGACCTCGCGGTCGATCAGGTCCTCGACGAGGCGGTGCAGGCGGTGGGCGAGGAGCGCGCCGCGGCGGTGGATGCCGACGATCGCCAGAGCATCGGGATCGCCGTTCTTCTCCACGATCTCGTGCGCGATGCGCACCAGCGTTCGGCGGATGTCGTCCCCGTCGAGGACGACCTTCTCTGCATCCATCTCTTCCGTCCTTCCTGGCCTCGCTGGACCGGGTTAAAGGGCGTGGCGGTAACGGGGAAGGACGGTAGCACCGCGTCCGGCGCGAAGCCCGGTTGCCGCCGGTCGGCCCGCGTGACACCATCCTCGTATGCGCGGCATCCTCCTGAGCGGTGCGGTCCTGGTCGCACTGGCCGCCCCGAGCGCGGCGTCGGCCTGCACGATCGCCGAGCAGCCGGCGAAGGAGCGCGTCGCCGAGGCGGACGTCGCCGTCTACGGCAAGATCGTCGCGCGCGAGAAGATGACCCCCGCGCCGGACGAGCGGCCGGGGGCCGACTACCGCTACCGCTTCCGCGTGATCGAGACCTACAAGGGCAAGATCCGCAAGCGCATGACGCTGCTCGGCACCACCGACAGCGCGGCGTGCGGCCCGGGGCTGCTCGACGTCGGCTCCAAGTTCGGGCTGGTGCTCAACGGCGGCGCCCCGTGGCGCATCAGCGCCGGCAGCTTCATCACCCGCTCGCAGCTTCGGAGCGTCCGGCGGCCGAAGCGGGGCTAGGCCCGCCCCGCTCGGGCCGGATCAGCTCCGGCTCGCCCTTCTCGGCGAACGGGATCTCGATCACGTCGAAGTCGCGCGGCACGACGGTGTTCGGGAACACCGCGCGCGCCTCGTCCTTGATCTCCCGCCCGCCGTAGCGCGTCGACAGGTGGGTGAGCGCGAGCAGCCGGACCTCCGCCTCCAGCGCCAGCTCGGCCGCCTGCCGCGCCGTCGAGTGCAGCGTCTCGCGCGCGCGGTCGAGCTCCTCGTCGGTGAACGTGGCCTCGTGGATCAGCAGGTCGGCGCCGTGGGCGGCCATCCGGATCCCGTCGCACGGGGCGGTGTCGCCGGAGAGGACGATCCGCCGGCCGCGCCGCGCCTCCCCCATCACCTCGTGCGGCTCGACCCCGTTCACCGTCTCGCCACGCTGCAGGCGCCCGAAGTCCGGGCCGGGCGTGACGCCGCGCGCCGCGGCGAGCTCGGCGTCGAAGCGTCCCGGCCGGTCGGGCTCGACCAGCGCGTAGCCGTACGCGTTGGGGGTCCGGTGGCGGACCGGGATCGCGGTGACCGCGTAGCCGTCGCGCTCGACCTCCTCGAACCGCTCGAGCTCGACGACGCTCAGCCCGAACCGCACGCGGCCGAGCACGAACCGCAGCCCGTCCATCGCGGCCCGGACGCCCGGCGGGCCGAAGACCGTCAACGGCCGCTCGCGGTCGCGCAGCTCGAACGACTTGATCATCCCCGGCAGCCCGAGCCAGTGGTCGACGTGCAGGTGGGTGAGGAAGACGTCGTCGATGTCGGCCAGGCCGACCGACCGGATCAGCTGGCGCTGGGTGCCCTCCCCGCAGTCGAACAGGATCCGGTCGCCGCCGCGGCGGACGAGCGTCGCGGGCAGGCCGCGGCGCGCGGTGGGGACGGAGCCGGCGGTGCCGGCGAAGACGACGGAGAGGTCCATGGACGGTCCTGCGTCGAGCGCGCCCGGCAGGATTTGAACCTGCGACCTCTCGCTCCGGAGGCGAGCGCTCTATCCACTGAGCTACGGGCGCTGGCGCCGGCTGAGCTTAGCGGCGGCGGGCGGTCTGCCCTACGTAGCGGCCTGGAGGAAGCGCAGCACCGCGAGGACGCGCCGGTGCTCGTCGGGCGCCGAGTCGTTCAGCAGCTTGGAGAAGATCGAGGTCACGTGGCGCTCGACCGCCTTCTCGGTCACGACGAGCCGCTCGGCGATGCCCGAGTTCGTCAGGCCGGACGCCATGTGCTCGAGGACCTCGCGCTCGCGCGGGGTCAGCTGGTCGAGCGGGTCCTCGCGGCGCCGGCGGCCGAGCAGCTCGCGGACGACCTTGGGATCGAGGACGGACTGGCCGTCGGCGACGCGGCGGACCGCGTCGAGGAAGCCGTCGACGTCGGTCACGCGATCCTTGAGCAGGTAGCCGACGCCGTCCGTCCCGCCCTCGAGCAGCTCCATCGCGTACGTCTCGTCGAGGTACTGCGACAGGACGAGGACCCCGGTGTCCGGCAGCTCGGCGCGGATCGTCTTCGCGCAGCGCAGGCCCTCGTCGGTGTGGTCGGGCGGCATGCGGATGTCGACGACGGCCACGTCGGGCTTGTGGGCGCGCACCTTGCGCAGCAGGTCCTCCTCGTCGCCCGCCTGGCCGACGACCTCCATCCCGCCGCTCTCCAGCAGCCGCGCGACGCCTTCGCGCAGCAGCACGCTGTCCTCTCCGATCACGATCCGCACGGGATCACCGCCTCCACCCTCGTTCCCCCGCCGTGCGGGCTTCGCACGACGAGCGTGCCCCCGAGCGCGGCGACACGATCGGTCAGCCCTCCGAGCCCGGACCCCGTCCGTGGGTCTGCGCCCCCCACGCCGTCGTCGGTCACGGCCACGACGAGCGTGTCGCCGCTGCGCAGCACGGCCACCTCGACGCACGTGGCCTGCGAGTACTTGGCCGCGTTGGTCAACGCCTCGGACACCACGAAGTACGCGCTCGCCTCGACGGCCGGCGGCGGGCGCTCGTCGGCGACGATCTCGAAGGAGGCGGGGATCGGCGAGCGGCGCGCGAGGGCGGCGAGCGCGGGAGCGAGGCCGCGCTCGGTGAGGATCGCCGGGTGGATCCCGCGGGCCAGCTCGCGCAGCTCGGCGATCGCCTCGCCGAGGTCGCTGATCGCCGTCTCGAGCAGGCCGCCCGCGGCGGCCGGATCCTTGGCGATCGTCGAGCGGACGACCTGGAGGTCGAGGCCGAGCGCGATGAGCCGCTGCTGCGCGCCGTCGTGCAGGTCGCGCTCCAGCCGCCGGCGGGCGGCGTCGGCGGTCTCGACGAGGCGGGCGCGGGAGCTGCGCAGCTCGGCCTCGGCCTGCTTGCGCTCGGTGATGTCGCGGATGTGGCCGGTGAGGAGGATCGGGCCCTCGACGACGATCCGCGTGATCGCCAGCTCGACCGGGAAGATCGTGCCGTCGCGCCGGACCGCCTCGACCTCGACGCGCCGGTCGAGGATCCGCGGCTCGCCGCCGCGCAGGTAGCGCGCGAAGCCCTCGCGGTGCGAGCCGCGCAGGTGCTCGGGGACGATGACGTCGACCATCGCCTTGCCGGCGACCTCCTCGTACGTCCAGCCGAAGGTTCGCTCCGCCGCGGGGTTCCATTCGACGATGCAGCCGTCCCCGTCGATGGTGACGATGCAGTCCAGGGCGCTGTAGAGGACGGCGCGGTGCAGCGCGTCCGAGGCGGGCCTTTGGTCGATCGTCACCTCACCGATCCTCTAGGGAACGGGCGGCGGGAGCAAGTGAGGGCGCCCGTCAGGTGAGGACGAGCGCCAGCCGGGCTCCGCTCAGCTCGCCCTTCGGGACGAAGCCGCACGCGCCCGCGTCCGCGGCGAACGGGGCGATCTCGCTGGCGTCGCGGTCGGACGTGAGGACGACGCGCACGCCCGTGCCGCGCAGCCGGCCGGCGACGTCGAACCCGGTCGTGTCGGGGAGGTTGACGTCGAGCAGCACGACGTCCGGCTGCAGCTCGGCTACGGCGGCGATCGCGGCGTCCCCGTCGCCCGCCTCGCCCACGACCTCGTAGCCCTCGAGCTCGAGGAGGCGGCGTGCGCTGCGACGGAAGCGTGCGTGATCGTCGACGATCAGGACCCTCGTCGGCACACCCCTGATTGTGGCGCGGCGCGCCGGACGCCGATGTGGGGTTTCCCCTACGCTCCGGCCACGATGGCCCCGGACGACGTCGACGCCCGCGTCGACGAGCTGTACTGCCTCCCGCTCGAGCGCTTCGTGCCCGAGCGCGACGCGCTCGCCCGGGAGCTGCGCGGGAGCGGGATGCGCGCCGAGGCGACGCAGGTCGCCAAGCTGCCCAAGCCCGCCCTCGCCGCGTGGGCCGTCAACCAGGTCGTGCGGTCGCAGGGCGCGGCGGCGCGGGCGCTGTGGGCGGCCGGCGACGAGGTGCTCGGCGTGCAGGAGCGCGCGGTGGCGGGGAAGGCGAGCGGCGCGGAGCTGCGGGAGGCGATCGTCGCGCAGCGAGCGGCCCTCGCCCCGCTCGCCGACGCGGCCCGCGGGATGCTGACGGCGCGCGGCTCGTTCCTCGGCGAGCAGGCCGTGCAGGCGGTCATCGAGACGCTCCACGCCGCCGCGGTCGATCCCGAGGCGCGCCCCGACGTCGAGCGCGGACGGCTGGCGAAGCCGCTGCGGCTCGCCGGGCTCGGCGCGATGACGGCGGCACCCGCGCCGCGCCGGGGCGGGGCGCCGGAGGAAGCTCGTCCGGAGGACGCGCCGGCCGCGGAGGGGCGCCCTTCGGAGGGTCGTGACGCGGAGGCGCCGGCGGAGAATCGCGAGGCGCAGCGCGCTAAGGCGGCCGAGGAGCGGGCGGCCCGGGAGGAGGCGCGGCGGGCCGAGGCCGAGCGAGCGCGGGCCGCGAAGCAGCGCGCCCGCGCGCTCGAGCGGGCGGTCAAGGCGCGGGACGCAGCCCGCGAGCGCGTCGAGCGCCGGCGGGCCGAGCTGGAGGACGCCGAGGACGAGCTCGAGCGGCTCGAGGAGGACGTCCGGGCCGCCGAGGAGGCGATCGAGGAGTGACGGTCAGGGCGGTCGTGTTCGACCTCGACGGCGTCCTTCTCGACTCCGAGCAGGTGTGGGACGGCGCGAAGCGCGAGCTGGTCGGCGAGCGCGGCGGGCGCTGGACCGACACCGCGTCGCGCGACATGCTCGGCATGAGCTCGACCGAGTGGTCCGCGTACATGCGCGACGAGCTGCGGGTCCCGATGCAGGCCGCCGACATCGATCGCGCGGTCGTCGGGAAGCTCCTCGCCCGCTACGAGCGCGAGCCGCCGTTCCTCGACGGCGCCCGCGAGGCGGTGGAGCGCATCGCCGACCGCTGGCCGCTCGCCCTCGCCTCCTCGTCCAACCGCGAGGTCATCGACACCGTGCTCGCGGCGCTGGGCGTCACCGACCGGTTCGTCGCCACCGTGTCCTCCGAGGAGGTCGGCCGCGGCAAGCCCGCGCCGGACGTCTACCTGGAGGCGGCGCGGAGGCTCGACGTGAGCCCCGCCGACGCCGTGGCGATCGAGGACTCCGCGAACGGCATCCGCTCCGCGCACGACGCCGGGATGCGCGTCATCGCGCTGCCCAACCCGCACTTCCCGCCCGACGACGAGGCGCTCGCGCTCGCCGCGGCGACGCTACGAGGGCTCGACGGGCTAACGCCGGAGGCGGTCGAGGGGCGGTAGCGGGGTGACCGCGGCCTCGATCTGCGCGCGGTGCTGCTCGAGGAACGGCGGCAGCGCGAGCTTCTCCCCCAGCGTCGCGACGTCCTCGTCGACCGCGAACCCGGGCCCCATCGTCGCCAGCTCGAACAGCACGCCGCTCGGCTCGCGGAAGTAGATCGAGCGGAAGTAGAAGCGGTCGATGACGGGCGTCGCCCGCGCGCCGGCCCGCGTCGCCAGCGACTGCCAGTCGTCCTCGTCGCCGAGCGGGATCGCCCACGCGACGTGGTGGGTCGTCCCCGCGCCGGGCGCGCCGCGCCCCTCGGCGGGCGGCGGCTCGTAGCGGATCCACCCGCCGCGCAGGTCGCCGCGCGCGACCCAGCGCCCGTCGTCGAGCGCGCGGAACCCGAGCGCCTCGAGCAGCGGCGCGCTGTGCTCGGGAGCCGACGCGTACGCGCGCACGCCCGCGAACCCGATGATCGCGTGCTCGGGCGGCACGTCCGGCGCGACGGCCGGGAGCGGACGGTCGGGAACGTCCTCGACGATGATCTGCAGCCCCAGGCCCTCGGGGTCCTCGAACCACAGCCCGCCCTCGCCGCGCTCCATGGTCACGCCCTCGGCCTCCAGTCGCGCGGCCCAGAAGTGCAGCGCGGCGGGCGACGCGACGCGGAAGACCACCGTGTGCAGCATCCCGTCGCCGTGGCGCCCGCGCGCCGCGCCCGGGTACTCGAAGAACGTCAGGTCGAACCCGGGCGAGCCCTCCTCGTCGCCGTAGAAGAGGTGGTAGACGGTCGGGTCGTCCTGGTTGACCGTCTTCTTCACCAGGCGCATGCCCATCACGCGCACGTAGAAGTCGAGGTTGCGCGGGGCGTCGCCGGTGATGCAGGTGACGTGGTGGACGCCGTCGGGGGTCATGTCGCTCCCATCGCTTCGCGGACGGCCGGCGCGACCTCGGCGGCCAGGCGCTCGACCTGTGCCTCCTGGTCCTCCCCCTCCGGCCAGATGACGAACGTGTCGACGCCGTGCGAGCGGGCCCAGCCCACGAGCTCGTCGGTCAGCCGAGCCGGGTCGGCCGAGGCGCCCATGACGTTCCAGAGCCGCCGGACGTCGGCCGGGTCGCGCCCCGCCGCGGCCGCCGCCTCGCTCACGACCTTCCCCAGCTCGCCGAGCTTCTCCGGCGTGTAGTCCTCGCGCAGCGACGGCACCCAGCCGTCGGCCTTCTCGCCCGTCAGCCGCAGCATCCGCGGCTTGTACGCGCCCAGCCAGATCCCGATCGGGTGCACCGGCGGCGGGCCGGGGTGGTAGCCGTCGAGGCGGTAGTGCTCGCCGGCGAAGCGCACCGAGCGCTCGTCGCTCCAGGCCAGGCGCATGACGTCGATCGCCTCGCTCAGCGCGTCGACCGACTCGCCGGGTGAGCGCCGCGGCCCGCCCATCGCGCCGATCGCCTCCCAGAACCCGCCGGCGCCCAGCCCGAGCTCGAACCGCCCGCCGCTCAGGACGTCAAGCGTCGCCGCGTGCTTGGCGAGCACGGCGGGAGGCCGGAGCGGGAGGTTCGCGACGTCCGGGAAGACGCTGATCCGCTCGGTGCGCGCGAGCAGGTGGCCGAGCAGCGCGAACGTGTCGACGAACCGCCGTTGGTAGGGATGGTCCTGGATGCCGACCAGCTCGAGCCCGCCCTCGTCGGCGATCCGGGCGAGGCGCAGCACGCGGTCGAGGTCGTCGGCGGCCGGGACGAGCGAGATGCCGAACGTCGTCACGCGACCCGCCCGCCGGCCGCGGTCACGTCGGCGATCGCCCGCTCGACGTCGCCCGGCGTGACGTCGATGCCCCGCACGCCCGCCCGGTCGATCTCGACCTCGAAGCCCTCGCGCAGCGCGTCGAGCGCCGTGTTCTTCACGCAGTAGTCCGTGGCCAGGCCGACGAGCGTCAGCCGGTCGATCCCCCGCTCGCGCAGCAGCGCGCCGAAGCCCGTCCCGTCGAACGCCGAGTAGCCGTCGGTCGCCGGGTCCTGGCCCTTGTCGAGGACGACGTCGACGCGGTCGCGCGGCAGGGACGGATGCAGCTCCGCGCCCGGCGTCCCCTGCACGCAGTGGGGCGGCCAGGGCCCGCCGCTCGACGCGAAGGACCCGTGGTCGGGCGGATGCCAGTCCCGCGTCGCGACGACGAGGTCGAACCGCCCGCTCTCGATCAGCTCCCGCACGCGCGGCGCGATCTCGTCGCCGGCGGGGACGGCCAGCGCCCCTCCCGGCGTGAAGTCGTTCTGGAAGTCGACGACGACGAGGGCCTCGGCCATCGCCGCCGATGCTAGCGGCGGCGGGCCTTCAGCTTCGCGGTGAGGATGTTCAGCGAGGTGCGCGCCTTGCCGTCAGGGCCGATCAGCCCCGAGTCCCACGAGTCGAGCGGGCCGCCCGCGTTCCAGTGGAAGATGTAGACGCGCTTGATCCGCGGGCTGAGCGTGAGCATCCGGTCGAAGATGAAGCGGGTCACCTGCGCGGCGTGCGTCAGGCCCTCCTTCATCTTCACCTTGCCCGCGAAGTTCGAGCGGCGCTTGACCAGGCCGCCGACCTCGGTCACCCAGATCTCGCCCGACTTCGTCAGCTTGAGGATCTGCTTGGTCCCCTTGGTGTCGAAGCGGTTGGCCGAGAAGTAGTTGTGGATGGCCCAGTACTTCGGCCGCGGCTTGGCCACCTTCAGGAAGCGCTTGAGCCACTTGGCCATGTACTTCTCCTTGCCGGGCACCTCCAGCAGGGTGGCCGCCGCGACCTTGCAGGTCGGGCACGCCCGGCGCATGTCCATGTAGTACTTGGCCGCCAGCTCGGGCCGCTTGAAGCCCGGGTCGGAGTAGTTCGACTCGTTCGACGCCACGAAGTCGCGGACCCACGGGTAGCGGGCGCGGAACTTCTTGAACATCGCGAGGTACTGCGCGCGTGTCGGGATGACGTGGAGCTTGGACTGCACGCGCGAGCGCGCGAAGGTGATGACGGGGCGGACGCCCACGAACTGCGCGGCCTTCAGCCAGTCGTCGACCTCCTGGAGCGCCCAGTCGTAGTCGAAGACGTCCCAGGCGACCGAGCGGCGCGCGGTCTTCAGGCCGAGCGCGCCGAAGCGCGGGTCGCTGAACATCGTGGCCTTCTCGTCGGCGATGCCGAGCTGGACGAGGTTCGTCTTCGGCTTGGCCGGCTTCTTCGGCTTCTTCTTCCCCTTGCCCTTGGCCGGCTTCGACGGCTTGGCCGGCGGGAGCTTGATCTTCACGTTCCCGCCGCCCGGCAGCGGGATCGGCGCCTGCTCCCGCGCGATCGCGGTGGCGGCCAGCGAGAGCGCGAGCAGCGGCAGGAGGAGCAGGCGGAGGAAGCGCATGAAGAGTGTGTCGGCGGGCGGAGGGGGTCAGCTTGAGCCCCCGGCCGAACAAGCCCCAAGGTAGTGGACCGGAGCGGACGGCTCGTCGGTACGAGAACTAGAGCTTCGGGAGCTCCTGCCGAAGCGACGCCACCGGCGCGAAGAGGTCGCCGTGCTCCTCCACGCGCGCGAGCACCTGCTCGGCGTCGAAGACGAGCAGGTCGGGGTCGCCGGCGTCGTGGCAGGCCTGGACCTCGTCCCACGTGATCGGGGTCGAGACGGTGGGCCGGTCCTTGGCGCGCAGGGAGTAGACGTTGACCGTCGTCTTGTGCTCGTCGTTCTGCGACCAGTCCACGAGCACCTTGCCCGGCCGCAGCGCCTTGGTCATCCGCGAGACGACGAGGTCGGGCTCCTCGCGCTCGAGCAGCTCGGCGACCGCGCGCGCGAAGTCCTTCGTACCGCCGTCGTAGGTGGTGCCCGGGGTGTTGAGCGGGACGTAGATCTGCATCCCCTTCGAGCCGGACGTCTTGGCGAAGCTCTCGATCCCGAGGTTCTCGAACATCCCGTGCAGCCACAGCGCGACGCGGGAGCACTCGACGATCGTGGCCGGCGGGCCCGGGTCGAGGTCGAAGGCGAGGATGTGCGGCGTGAGGATGTCCTCCCCGCGCGCGAGCGACGTGTGCAGCTCGAGGTCGCCCAGCTGCGCGAGCCACACCAGCGTCGGCAGGTCGTCGCACGAGCAGAAGTCGATGGTCTTCGACGAGAGCTCCCAGTGCAGCGTGCGCACCCAGTCGGGCCGGTGCTTGGGGCACTGCTTCTCGAAGAAGTGGCCGCCCTCGACGCCGTTGGGGTAGCGCTTGAGCGTCAGCGCGCGGTCCTGCAGGTGCGGGAGCAGCACCGGCGCGATCCGCCGGTAGTAGTCGATCACGTCGCCCTTCGTGAAGCCGGCCTTGGGGTACATGACCTTGTCGAGGTTGGTCAGCTTGATCCGGCGGCCTTCGACCACGACCTCCCAGCCCTGCCCGCTGGCGAGCTTCTTCGGCTCCCACTCCGGCTCCTTGGACGCCACGAGTCCTTTATACGCGGGATGGCGCAGGATCCTGTCGTTGGTCCACTCGCCGAACTCGACCTCGGCGACGTAGTGCGGCTCGACCCAGACGGCACCCTTGGGCGCCGCGCTCGGGTTGGTGACCGGCGGCGTGTCGCGCTCGCACGGCGCGAGCAGCTTGCCCAGCCGCACGAGCTCGGCGTCGGAGAACCCGGTGCCGACGCGCCCCACGTAGCGGCCCTCGGCGGAGACGAGCAGGGCGCCGATGCGCGACTTGCGCTTGCCCTCCCCCGGCAGCCAGCCGACGATGGTGAACTCGTCGCGCTGCTTGTTCTTGACCTTCAGCCAGCCGCGCGAGCGTCGCCCCGGCTCGTACGGGCAGTCGAGGCGCTTGGCGACGATCCCCTCGAGCCCCTGCTGCGCGCTGGCGGCCAGCAGCGCCTCGCCGTCGCCGAGCACGTGCTCGGGCGTCTGCCAGTTCGTCCCGGTCAGCGCGAGCTCGCGCAGGCGGTCGCGCCGCTCGCCGTACGGCAGCTGCATCAGCGAGTGGCCGTCGAGCCACAGTAGGTCGAAGACCACGTAGACGACCGGGTTCGTCTTCGCGAGCCGCCGCGCCGCGCTCTCCGAGGAGACGTGCATCCGGTGCTGGAGGCGGCCGAACGAGGGACGGCCCTCCTCGTCGAAGGCGACGATCTCGCCGTCGAGGACCGCGCTGTGGTGCGACAGCGCGCGGTTGAGCTTGGACAGCTCGGGATACGCCGCCGTGATGTCGCGCAGGTTGCGCGACTCGAAGCGCAGCCGGCCGGGTTCGGAGTAGGCGATCGCGCGCACGCCGTCCCACTTGATCTCGAACGCCCAGTCGTCGCCGGGCGGCACCTCGGTGGCTAGCGTGGCGAGCATCGGGACGACGCGCTCGGGGATCGGCTCGCGCTCCGGATCCGCGGGCGGATCCATGCGGTGGATCATCCAGTCGCGGCCCTTGGTCTGGAACAGCGCGTACTTGCCCAGCGCGAGGCCCTCCTCGCCACGCAGCGCGACCTCGATCTTCCTGGGCTCCCACTTCAGGCACTCGTACGTGCCGTGGTCCCAGATCGTCATCTTCCCGCCGCCGTACTCGCCCTTGGGGATCTCGCCGTGGAACGTGAGGTACTCGAGCGGGTGGTCCTCGGTGTTCACGGCGAGGCGGTTCTCCCCCGGGCTGTGCGGCAGGCCGTTGGGGATCGCGAAGGAGACGAGGACCCCGTCGCGCTCCAGGCGCAGGTCCCAGTGCAGGCGGGTCGCGTGGTGCTCCTGGATGACGAAGCGCGCGGCGTCGGTCCCCGCGGCGTCGCCGCCCATCGGCTCGGGCGTCGCGTCCGCGCGCCGCTTCTTGCGGTACGTCTCGAGCTTGTCCGGCACGCGGGCTTACTGCCCGGCGATGCTGAGGACGACGCCCTCCAGCTCGACGAGGGCGTCGCTCTTGACGACGTACGCGTCGGCCATCGCGGCGAGGTCCTTGTCGCCGTCCTCGGGGTTGTAGCCGGAGAGGACGATCACCTTCACGCCCGGGCAGGCCGTGCGGATCGCCTCCATCAGCTGCGCCCCGCCGAACTGGTCGAGCAGGATCACGTCCGGGTCGCAGTCCTTGATCCCCTCGACGACCTCCTCGGGCGTGCCCGCGCCGCCGATGATCTCGATGTCCGGCGTGGCCAGGACCTCGCGGATCAGGTGACGGTACGACTCGGAGTCGTCTCCGTGGAAGACGCGGACGGGCATCCCCAGAAATGGTAGTGAGGCGCCCGGAAGTGGCTACTCATATTTTCGTCCAGCGGGGCTGGACGGCGGGGACGCGGAGCGGCCCGCGGTGCGCGGGACGGGGAGCGGCCCGCGGCGCGGCTCAGCCGCCGGCGACGGCCGGCAGGATCTGCAGCTCCGCCCCGTCCTTCACGGTTGTCTCGAGCCCTTCGAGGAAGCGGACGTCCTCGCCGTCGAGGTAGACGTTGACGAAGCGCCGCAGCGCTCCGTCGTCGTCCGCGACCCGGCCGCGCAGCTCGGCGTGGCGGTCGTAGAGGGCGCTCAGGACCTCGCCGACCGTCGCCCCGTCGACGGCCTCGGAGCCCTGCCCGCCGGTCGCCGCGCGCAGCTGCGGCGGGATCTTCACCGTGACGGGCACTACGCGCTCACCCCGGCGAACTCGGCCTCGAACGCGTCGAACGACGGCTCGATGGTGTGCGTCTCGAACGTGTCGCGCACGGCGTCGAGCGTCTTCAGGCCCTCGCCGGTGATGAAGGCGACGACGCGCTCGTCGCGGCCGATGTCCCCGCGCTCGGCGAGCTTGGCCAGCGTCGCGGTGGTCACGCCGCCCGCGGTCTCCGTGAAGATGCCGGTCGTCTCGGCGAGCAAACGGATCCCGGCGCGGATCTCGTCGTCGGTCACCGCGTCGACGCCGCCGCCGGTGCGGCGCGCCAGCTCGACGGCGTACGGGCCGTCGGCCGGGTTGCCGATGGCCAGCGACTTGGCGATCGTGTCCGGCTTGACGGGCCGGCAGACGTCGGTGCCGGCCTCGTAGGCCTGCGCGACGGGCGAGCAGCCGGTGGCCTGCGCCCCGTTCATCTTCGGCGCGTCGCCGCTGATGAGGCCCAGCTCGCGCCACTCGTCGAAGCCGCGGGCGATCTTGGTGAACAGCGACCCGCTGGCGATCGGGACCACGCAGCGGTCCGGCGTCTCCCAGCCGAGCTGCTCGGCGACCTCGTAGGCGAGCGTCTTCGAGCCCTCGGCGTAGTACGGGCGCATGTTGACGTTCACGAAGGCCCAGTCGCGCTCGCCGCTCAGCTCGGTGCACAATCTGTTCACGGCGTCGTAATTCCCCGCCACCTTGATGACGTTGGTGCCATAGACGCCGGTCGCGAGGACCTTCTGCTCCTCGAGGTCGGCGGGGATGAAGACGTAGGACTCCAGGCCGAGCGCGGCGCCGTGGGCCGCGACCGAGTTGGCCAGGTTGCCGGTCGAGGCGCACGCGATCACCTCGTACCCGAGCTCGCGCGCCCGCGCGACCGCGACGGAGACGACGCGGTCCTTGAACGAGTGCGTGGGGTTCGCCGCGTCGTTCTTGATCCACACCTCCCCCAGCCCGAGCCGCTCGGCGAGCCGGTCGGCCCTGATGAGCGGCGTGCAGCCGGCGGGAAGCCCCGAGAGCGACGAGGCGCGCCGGGCGCTGGCCGGCGGCGCCTCGAGGGGGAGGAAGTCCGCGTAGCGCCAGATGTTCTGCGGGCCGCCCTGGATGCGGCGGCGCGCCTCGGCAACGTCGTCGATCCGCGCGTGGTCGTAGACGACCTCGAGCGGGCCGAAGCACCGTTCGCAGACGTACCGCGCCTCGAGGGCGTACGGCGTCTTGCATTCCTTGCACTGGAGGCTGGTGGCAGCCATGTGGGGTCCTCGCTTCTACTCCAACTGGCGAGAACCTCTGGAAGCCCCGCCACATCTGAACAGGATTTGGCACCGTTTCCGCCATCGCTGACGGTTGGTTGCCGGGGCTTCACTGGGCCAGTCCCTCCACCCCTCTCGATGTGAGTCGCGGCGGAAGATACCAAGCGCGGCGGCCTACGTCGTCGCGACCGCGATCCGGCTGTTGACGTCGATCGGCTGACCGAGCGGCCTGCCCCCCGGGCCGGGCTGCGCGACCGTGAACCGCTCGATCCTGGCCGGCTGGAAGACGACGCACAGCGTCGAGCCGCCGTAGCTGAACCAGCCCAGCTCCTCGCCCTTGCTGACCTGCTGCCCGGGGCGGACCGTGATGGTGATCGACGAGATCTCGGTGATGCCGATCGGCATGACGACCACCGTGCCCACCCGCTCCGTCTCGATGTAGACGAGCCCGCGCGTGTTGACGGCCGACTCGTAGCCGGCGGACAGCACGCCAGCGTCGGGGTCGAAGCCCTGCGACTCCGCCTCGCTGAACTGCAGGCCGTCCACGACCTCCGCGCGTGTGATCCGCCCGGCCACCGGCGCATGCCAGCGGTGGTAGTTCGCCCCGCTGAGGAAGGACTGGATGACGTCGCCGCCGACGAAGCGGTTGACGTCCTCGTCACCGGCGAGCATGTCGGCCAGCGAGTACGGCTGGGCCTTGATCCAGAACCGGTTGTACAGCGAGACGCCGCGCTGGATCGAGGACACGGTGCCGTCGTTGGCCGACACGACGATCCGCGGGTCGCCGGGGTCGGCGATCGGCCGCTTCGCCGGCTTGATCTCGCGGTGGAAGAAGTCGTTGTACGAGGCGAACCCGCCGTGCGGCGCCGACCAGTCGACCTGGAAGTCGTCGAGCTTGTACTCCTCGCGCGCCGGTCCGGAGAGCCAGCCGTTGGCCCCCGTGTTGATCACCTCGCGGCTCGCCGCGCTGTCGAGGTAGGCGCACCACTCCTTGAGGATCCGCCGGATCGCCTCGTTGAACGCGGCGTTGCGGAAGACCGACTCGCCCGCGGGCGTGAACATCATGTAGGTGAACAGCGCCGACATCGGGAAGAAGTTGCGCGACCCCTTCGGGGCGTACACGGGCGCGATCGTCACGATCCTGTCCAGCGCGTTGAGCAGGTCGTAGACGTTGGTGATCGTCTTCGGCGACCCGGGGATCTCGAGCGCCTGCTCGATCATCCGGCTGACGTCCATCCGGACGATCGCGTCGCGCTCGAGCAGGTGGCCGAGCGCGCGGACGGCTGGGTTGGGGGCCGCCGGCGTCCCGCGGTCGCGCAGGTCGGCGGCGAGCTGGTCGTGGAAGAGGTCCACCGCGCCGCGATCGGCGGGCAGGTATCCGGCGGCGACGCCGTACAGGCTGCGATAGCGGGCGTCCAGCGCCTCGTCGACGGTCTGCGGCATCGTGTTCCCCCTACGCTCGGCGTCTCTTCCGCGCTCAGCGTAACCGACTCGTGACCGGCGCGTAGGGGTCCGCGGCGAGAGGTAGAATCTTGTAGCCAGGAGCAAGCGAATGACCAGCGACGACCCCTTCAGTCCGTATGCCCAGCCTTCCCCGCCCGCTTCGGCGCGGCGCGCGGACGCGCACGGACGTCGTCGCCCGCCCCGCCGAGCCTGAGACTCCCAACGTCGAGGTCGTCGAGGCCGCCGGGCTTCGGTGGATCAACATCGAGCGCCCGCGCGCGATCGACCGCGCCTGGCTCGAGGAGCACTTCGACTTCCACCCCCTCGACTACGAGGACGTCTTCTCGCGCAACCAGCGCCCGAAGGTCGACGAGTACGACGACTACCTGTTCGTCGTCCTGCACTTCCCGCGGTTCGACAAGACCGTCGAGCGGCTGAACGCCGCCGAGGTCGACATCTTCGTCGGGGCGGACTTCGTCATCACGCTCCCCAACGAGCCCCTGCAGCCGCTCGAGTACCTCTTCGAGCGCTGCCGCACCGACGGCGACCTGCGCGACCAGCTGTTCTCCAAGGGCGGCGGCTACCTGCTCTACAAGATCGTCGACGAGTGCGTGGACGCCTCGTTCCCGATGCTGCGCAAGATGGGCCACAAGCTCGAGCGCATCGAGGAGGACATCTTCGAGGGCCGTTCGGCCGAGATCGTCCGCGACATCTCCAACGTCAAGCAGGAGATCATCAACTTCCGCAAGGTCGTGCGCCCGCAGCGCGCCGCGCTCGCCGACCTCGAGCGGACGAAGCGCTACATCCCCGAGGACCTCGACATCTACTTCGACGACGTCAACGACGCGTCCGAGCGGGTGTGGGACATGCTCGAGAACTTCAAGGAGGTCGTCGAGGGGCTCGAGTCCACCAACGAGTCGGTCCTCTCGCACCGCGTCAACGACGTCCTGCGCGTGCTCACCGCGTTCAGCGTGGTGATCCTGCCCCTGACGCTGATCGCCTCGACCTTCGGGATGAACGTGAAGTTCCCCGGCGAGGACTCCGCCGCCGCCTTCTGGGTCATCCTCGGCGTGATGGTCGTCTCGCTCGTCGGGATGGTCGCCTACTTCCGCAAGCGCGGCTTCCTCTAGTCGCGCGCCCGCGTCGCGCGGACGAGCGTGAACTGGGTGCCCGAGCCGTCGATGTCCTCGAGCACGAGGCCGGCGGAGGTGGCGACGGCTCCGAGGGCTTCGAGCGGGACGGCGGAGCCGAGCCACTCCGGCGCCTGCGTGCCGCGCGGCTGGCGGCCGACGAGGCCGCGGAGCATCTCGCGGCGGCTCGTGCCCCGCTCCTCGGGCGGCGGGGGCTGGTGGACCTTCGGGTCCGTCGACAGGCCGAAGGCGGCCCAGGCGCCCGGCTTGAGGACGCGGCCCAGCTCCTCGACGTAGCCGAGCGTGATCTTCGCGTCCGGGATGTGCTGGAAGACGACGTGGGAGACGGCGCCGTCGAGGGAGGCGTCCTCGACCCCGCTGAGCGACTCGCCGTCGCCGAGCAGCCAGGTGACGTTGTGCAGGTGGTCGTTGAGCTCCTGCGCGCGGCGGAGCATCTCCGGGGAGACGTCGAGGGCGATGACGTGGGCGGCCCTCTTCGCCAGGACGCGGGTCAGGCGGCCGACGCCGCAGCCGAGGTCGAGGACGAGGTCGCCCTGGCGGACCGTGACGTCGAGGGTCGTCAGGAGCGTGTCGAGGTCGCGCTCGCCGTGGGCCCAGAAGCGGTCGAGGTCGCCGTCCTTGTAGGGCTCGCGGCTGTCGACGAAGTGCAGGGCGTCCTCGCGCGCCCGCGCGTCCCAGAAGCGGCGCATGCGGCTGGCCTCCATCGCGCCGCGCAGGCTAGCCGTAACCCCGTCCGTGGGCGCGTGTAGAACCCCGACGTGCCGGCGCCGCCCCTCGACCACCTCGAACGCCTCTCGGAGACGTGGGCCCTCGAGCAGCCGACCGAGAAGCGGCGGATGCTCATCATCGTCAACCCGTACGCGACGACGGTCTCCGACCGGCTGCGCAACCTCGTCGTCCACGCACTCGAGAGCCGGTACGAGGTGACGGCGTTCGACACCCAGCGCCAGGGCCACGCGACCGAGCTGGTGCGCGAGGCGGTCGACGAGGGCTACGACGTGGTCGTGGCGTTCGGGGGCGACGGGACGCTCAACGAGGCCGCGAACGGGCTGGCGGGCACCGACGTGCCGCTCACCCACCTGCCCGGCGGCTCGACGAACGTGGTCTGCAAGATGCTGGGCGTCCCCGGGGAGATCGTGGACGCCACCGAGCACCTGCTGCGGATGGCCGACGACTGGCGGCCGCGCAAGATCGACCTGGGCCGCGCGGCCGGGCGGTACTTCGTGGCCAGCGCCGGCTACGGGCTCGACGCGGCGGTGACGCGCGCGGTGGACCTGCGGCCCGAGCTCAAGCATCGCTACGGCGAGTGGTACTTCACGTGGGCGGCGCTGCGGACGTTCTTCCGCCACTACCTCGTGCGGCCGCCGCACGTCGAGATGGAGACCGACGCGGGCCTGCGGCTGGAGGGCATCGACGCGATCCTCCAGAACGGCGATCCCTTCACGTACTTCGACACGACCCCGCTTCGCGTGGCGGAGAACTCGTCGCTGGTCAGCGGCAGGCTCGCGGGCGCGATGCTCCACCGCGCGACGCCGATCGACGTGCCGACGGTCGCGCTGCGGCTCTTCTCCAAGCGCCTGCGCCTGGTGGACCACCGCCAGATCACCGGCTTCAGCGAGGTCGGGGGCGCGCGGGCGTGGACGGCGGACGGCGCCGAGGTCCCGCTCCAGCTCGACGGCGACTGGGTCGGGGACTTCCGGGAAGTGGAGTTCAGCGTGTTCCCGGGCGCGCTGACGGTCGTCGGCTAGTCCCCGTCGTGCAGGTTCGGTAGACGCGGCGCTCGGTGCGGCCGCCGCGCAGGCGCAGCAGGACGACGATGCGGCCCTTCGCGGAGCCGCGGAGGTCGAGGACGACACGGCGGCCGCGGCGACGGACCCTCGTCGGCTTCACGCCGCGCGTGCGGACGCTCTTCACCCGCCCGCGGGCGTGGATGACGATGCGGCGCCGGGAGCGGCAGGGTCCTGCCGGCGTCGACGAGCCGGGCGGCTCCGACGTGGCAGGTGCGCCGCCCAGCGTGTACGCGCCGGGGCGGGCGCAGCCGCTGGCGATCCAGCCGCCGTCGCGGCGCTCCGTCTTCAGGTCCGTGAGCCCGTCGGCGACGAGGTCGGGCTCGGCGTCGCCGGGGATCCATACCTCCAGCCGGCAGGAGCCGCCGGCGTCGGCGTGGGTGCCGCGGACCGTGAAGCGGCCGCTCTTCCAGTCGCTCTGCAGCCCCGTCAGCCGGCCGGGCGTGTAGCGCGGGTACGCGCGGCGCAGCAGGTCGGTGAAGCCGGTGACCAGGCCCTGCGGCTTGCCGCTCGGGCACTCGTTCGGGTTCAGGCTGCCCGACGCGCCCGGGTAGCCGACCACGTGCGGATCGCCGCACGCCTGCTTCCACACCCACCAGGCGCCGCCGAGGCCGCGGCCGTCCTCCTGGGCGAGGTAGCGCTCGAGCTTCGGCCGCTGCTCGACCGGATCCCCGAACCAGCCCCACTCCCCCGACCACAGCGGCGCGCCGTACGTGGCGGCCGCGCGCTCGGCGTTGTCGAAGCCCTGCTCGATCGAGGTCGCGCCCTGGTCGACGCTGATCGACTCGCTGTAGAGGTGCGGAGCGAACACGATCCGCTCGTCGCCGGTGAACCCCGGCGGGGGGATCGTGTCGTTGCCGAACCCGGACCACAGGACGCTCGGCTCGAAGAAGACGATCCGCGGCGGGCGACTCGGCTGCGCCTCCTTCTCGCGGCTCCTGATCTCCGCGATCGCTCTCGCGTAGAACTGCCCGAGCGGGGCGGCTTCGTTGACGCCCGCCGCGAACCCGGGGTGCGGCTCGTTGAGGAGGTCGTAGCCCACGACGTTCGGCTCGTCGGCGAACGCGGCGGCGATCCTCCCCCAGGTGGTCACGAGCTCGGTCTGGATCTGCTCGCGGTCGGCGTAGAAGCTCTCGAACGCCTGGGCGACGGCGGGCGACAGCTCGCGCGTCTCCCCCGCGCGGCACGTCGTCATCCCGTCGGTGAGCGTCGCCCACTGCGGCGCGCCGTCCCAGCCGACCGCGCGGCCGAGGCCGGGCTCGCACGTGTAGCCCGGCGGGGTCGCGATGAACTTCCCCCACGCGTCCTGGTGCATGTCGAGGACGACGTACAGGTCGTGCCTCGCCGCCCACCGCACCGCCTCGCGCACCCGCGCGACGTACGCCTGGTCGAACTTGCCGCGCTCGGGCTGGAAGGAGGACCAGCTCATCGTCAGGCGGACCACGTCGAAGCCGAGCGCCGCGATCTGCTCGAAGTCGCGCTCGCTCAGCGGCATCGTCGTCGCGAGGGCGGGATCGGCCTGGTAGTAGTCGCCGAGCTGGTTGACGTTGAGCCCGCGCAGCAGGACCTCGCGGCCGGCGTCGTCGACGATCGCTGCGTCTTCGCCCCGCTCGACGGTGAGCGGCGGAAGGGCGGCGGCCGCGGGAGTGACGGCCGCAAGGGCGAGGAGGACCGCCAGGACGAAGACGCGCACGGGCGTGGAGCGTAGGCGGTCGATGCGGGGGCACGTCCCTCCCCGCGCCGCGCCGGAAGGGGGGCGGCGCGACGCGGGGCGGCGTGACGGCGATCGCTGCTAGGCGAAGCGCGGGCGAAGGGCCGGCCGCGAACGCGGGGCGGGCCGGGCGCCGAGGCGCGGGAGGAGGCGCTTGAAGGCCGCCGCGCGGGAGGCGGCGCGGGCCTCGCGGGCCTCCGCGATGGTGCGGCGCTCGGCGGCGTTCTTCACGCAGCGCCACTCGGCGAGCGTCTGGCCGTCGGGGATGTCGCAGTCGACGTAGAGGAGGGGGATGTCGGTGCTGCGGAGCATGGGTCAACCCTCCCGCAGCCTCCGCGCCGGCGCATGGGGGCAATCCCCCTTCTTGTGCTGGGGGCACCCCCCGTCTTTCGCACCGGGTCCCCGGCGTCGCGCCCGCGCCGCGGCGCTTGACGCGGCGGCTGACGTCGGTTCAACTACCCGGGTGCCGCCGGGTCTTCGTCCCTCGCCTTGCGCGGCCGCGCTGATCGCGGCCGCGGCGCTGCTCGGGCTCGTTCAGAGCGCGTCCGCCGCGACGGTGGTCTCCAACCCGCCGGCGATCCCGTCGCGCGTCCTGGTCGAGGCGGATGCCGGCTCGCCCGGCGTCGCCGACGACATCTCGGTGACCGGCGCGGGGGCGGGGTCCTACGTCGTGCGCAACACCCACGACACCGTCGTCTGCGGCGCGGTGGCCACCGTGACGTGTCTGCAGGTCGACCCGAACGCCGTCCAGGTCTCCGGCTCGTTCGTGGGGTTCGAGCTCGACGGGCACCTGCAGGACGACACGATCGACACCGACGCCGTCGACGTGCCGGCGATCGTCCGCGGCGGCGATGGCAACGACACGATCTCGACGGGCGGCGGCGCCGATCGGATCGCGGGCGGGTCCGGCAACGACGTCGTGACGCCGGGCAACGGCAACGACGACGCCGTCGGCGACGCCGGCAACGACCGCTTCGTCATGGGCGCCGCACCCGACGGATCGGACGCCTTCTCCGGCCGCGACGGCAAGGACGTCGTCGACTACGGGCTGCGCACGACGCCCGTCGTCGTCTCCATCGACGCCGCCATCAACGACGGCGCGCCCGGCGAGAACGACAACGTCTACACCAGCACCGAGGACGTCCGCGGCGGGACGGGCGCCGACACGCTCACCGGCAGCCCCACGGCGAACTCGCTCGACGGCGGCCCCGGCAACGACCTCCTCACCGGCCTCGCCGGCAACGACAACGTCGCGGGCGGCGAGGGGGACGACACGTTCGACGAGGGCGCCGCCAAGAACGGAGCGGACGGCATCGCCGGCAACGCCGGCTCGGACACCGTCGACTACGGCGACCGGACCGCGCGGGTGATCGTCGTGCTCACCAAGGGGGCCACCCCGGGCGACGGCGAAGGGGGCGAGCTCGACGAGGTGTACGAGAGCGTCGAGAACGTCACCGCAGGAGCCGGCGACGACCGTCTCGCGGGCAACACCGCCGGCAACCGGCTGCTCGGCGGGGGCGGCGCCGACCTGCTGCAGGGGTACACCGGCAACGACGTCCTGGACGGCGGCGACGGCAACGACAGCCTCTACGGACTCGAAGGCGACGACGACCTCTCCGGCGGAGTGGGCGACGACTCGTTCGAGGAGGACGACGATCTCGGGTCCGACGCGATCGCGGGAGGCCCGGGCTCCGACTGGGCGCGGTACAGCCATCGGACGGCCGACCTGAGCCTGACGATCGACGGCGTCGCGAACGACGGCGCGGCCGGCGAGCAGGACAACCTCTTCCTCAGCACCGAGAACGCCGGGGCCGGGATGGGCAAGAACACGCTCGTCGGGAGCAACGGCCCGAACCGCCTGGCCGCCGTGGGCGGGCCCAACACGTTCGTGGGCGGCCCGGGCAACGACAACCTCACCGGCGGGGGCGGCGACGACACCTTCCTCGAGGGGTCGAGCGCGAACGGCGCCGACGGGTTCGCCGGCGGGCCCGGGTTCGACGTCGTGACCTACGCGGAGCGCACGACGCCGCTGCAGGTGAAGCTCGACGAGCTCGCGAACGACGGCGCGGCGGGCGAGAACGACAGCGTGTACAACTCGACCGAGAGGGTCATCGGCGGGTCGGCCGCGGACCTCCTGGAGGGCAACAACCTGGCCAATCGGCTGGAGGGAGGCCCGGGCAACGACACGATCCGCGCCTTCGCGGGCACGGACATGATCGTCGACCAGAACGGCGACGCCGACGTCCTCCTCGACTGCGGGAACGACACCCTGGAGGACACGGTCTACGCGGACGCCGCGGACACGTGGACCGGCTGCTACCAGGTCTTCGTCGCGCCCGCGCCCGCGGGCTGACCCGGCGCGTCTGCCCGACGCCCTAGCCGGTCGGGGTGACGCGGTAGGCGTCGAAGACGGAGTCGATGTTGCGCAGGCGCGTGATCGTGTGCTTGAGCGACTGGGTGTCGGCCACCTCGACGACGAACCGGTTCTTGACCATCGGCCGCCCTCCCAGCTCACCGCCACGAAGCGCTCAGGGTCCGTGCGCAGCACGCCAACTCTTCGTGCTGGGGCAGCGCCCGTTGTCACGTGGCGCTTCGGTTCGCCGCCGACCGATGAGTTTCCGACTCGTCATGGTCTTGATGACCATCGACGACGACACCCCTCTCATCACCGGCGTGGACTTCGTCTGCGTTCCGGCGCAGGACTTCGATGCCATGACCGCCTTCTACGGCGAGACGCTCGGTCTCCCGTTCGTCAAGCGGTACGGGAGCCGGGCCGGCGCCGAGTACCAGGCGGGCAACCTGACGCTCGCCATCATGCGCACCGAGGACTTCGGCGGCACGTTCTCGCGCAACGCGATGCCGATCGCCCTGCAGGTCGCCGACGTCGCCGACGCGCGGGAGCAGCTCGAGGCCAAGAGCGTCCGCTTCGTCAGCGACACGTTCGATTCCGGGGTCTGCTGGCAGGCGATCTGCCTGGACCCTGACGGCAACCCGCTGTCGCTCCACCACCGCTACGCGCCCAAGGACGAAGCCCCGGCCGCGCCGTAGGCGGCCACCAGATCGGAGGCTGTCCTGGTTGACCACCGGCAGGTGGGGCCTAGGCAGGACGGCTCGCCGGGCAGCAGCGCGTCGCGGTCGCATTGTCCTGGTTGACCCCCGGTACGCGACGCCTATCCAGGACAACCTGCGCGGGGCGACCCGGGACCTGAGGGCGGAGCCCGATGTCCGTCTGGGAGGTGGAATGGTCGGATCGCCGCCTGGCACGCGGCCGGGTGTGCCGGCGGGCGGGCGGGCCGCTCCAGAAACCGCGCGGAGGAGCGCGCGAGGGCGCTCCGGGAACGCCCGGACGCTCAGCCCGTCGGGGTAACTCGGTAGGCGTCGAAGACGGAGTCGATGTTGCGCAGGCGCGTGATCGTGTGCTTGAGCGACTGGGTGTCGGCCACCTCCACGACGAACCGGTTCTTGACCATCGGCGGGGAGACGACGCAGCGGGCCTCGACGATGTTGATGCCGGCCTCCGCGAACGTGCGGGAGAGCTCCTCGAGAAGCCGGGTGCGGTCGTAGGCGTCGACCTCGACCTCCACCTTGAAGGAGGTCTCGTGCTCGCCCTCCCAGCTCACGGGGACGAAGCGCTCCGGGTCCTTCTTCAGCACGCCGACGTTCGGGCAGTCCTCGCGGTGGATGGTGATCCCCCGCCCGAGCGAGATGTAGCCCTCGATCGGGTCGCCCGGGACCGGGTGGCAGCACTTGGCCATCCGGAGCATGACGTCCTCGACGCCCTCGACCTTGATGCCGTACTGGTTCGCCGAGCGGGTCGGCTGGCGGCGGTCGCGGCGGGTGGAGACGAGGTCCTCGACGGCCGTCCGCTCGCCCTCGGCCGCCTCGCCCTCCTTCAGCCGCTGGAGGATCTTGTTGACGACGACCTTCGGCGAGATCTTCGCGCCGCCCAGCGCGATGTAGAAGTCGTCGGCCTTGCGGAAGCCCATCTCGCGGATGACGTCCGCGAGGAGCGGCGAGCCCGCGATCTTCTGCGCCGGCAGCCCGCGCTTGTGCACGTGCTCCTGGAGCAGCGCGCGGCCGGTGTGCTCGGTGTCCTCGCGGTTCTCGGCCTTGAACCACTGGCGGATCTTGTTGCGGGCCCGGGTCGTCTTCACGAGCGCGAGCCAGTCGCGCGACGGGCCGCGCTCCTTGTTCGACGTCATGATCTCGACGATGTCGCCGGACTGCAGCTCGTAGCGCAGCGGCACGGTCTTGCCGTTGACGCGCGCGCCGACGCAGCGGTGGCCGATCTCGGTGTGGACCTCGTAGGCGAAGTCCAGGGGCGTCGCGCCCGCGGCGAGGTTCTTGACCTCGCCCTTCGGCGTGAAGACGAAGACCTCGTCCTCGAACAGGTCGACCTTGAGGTTCTCCATGAACTCCGCGGGGTCGCGGAGCTCCTGCTGCCAGTCCATCATGTGCCGCAGCCAGCGCAGCTTGGCGTCGCCCTCGGCGGCCGCGGGCGAGGGCGCCTTGCCCTGCTTGTAGATCCAGTGCGCGGCGACGCCGAACTCGGCCATGTCGTGCATCTCGCGCGTGCGGATCTGGATCTCCAGCGGCAGCCCCTCGGGCCCGATGACCGTCGTGTGCAGCGACTGGTACATGTTGAACTTGGGCATCGCGATGAAGTCCTTGAACCGGCCGGGCAGCGGCTTCCACAGCGAGTGGATGACGCCGACCGCGCCGTAGCAGTCCTTCACCGAGCTGACGATGACCCGCATGGCCGTGAGGTCGTAGATCTCGTTGAACTCCCGGCCCTTCTTGGTCATCTTCGAGTAGATGGAGTAGAAGTGCTTCGGGCGCCCTGAGATCTCCGCCTCGATGCCGAGCGCCTCGAGCTCGCGCCGCAGGTAGGCGCCCGCCTTGTCGACGTACTGCTCGCGGTCGTCGCGCTGCTGGCTGACGAGCCCCTTGATCTCCGTGTACTTGCGCGGGTGGAGGGTCTGGAACGCGAGGTCCTCCAGCTCCCACTTGATGGCGTGGATGCCGAGCCGGTGCGCGATCGGCGCGAAGATCTCCAGGGTCTCCTTCGCCTTGTCGATCTGCTTGTTCTTCGGCATCGCGCCGATCGTGCGCATGTTGTGCAGGCGGTCGGCGAGCTTGATGAGGATGACCCGGATGTCCGAGGCCATCGCGACCATCATCTTGCGGTAGTTCTCGGCCTGCGCCTCGTCGCGCGACTGGAAGGTGATGCCGGTGAGCTTGGTGACGCCGTCGACGAGGCTCGCGACCTCGTCGCCGAACGTCTCGCGGACCTCGTCAAGCGTGGCGGAGGTGTCCTCGACGGTGTCGTGGAGGAGCGCGGCGCACAGCGTCTCGGTGTCGAGGCGCAGGCCGGCGCAGATCTTGGCGACGCCGACCGGGTGGACGATGAACTCCTCGCCGGATTTGCGCCGCTGGTCGGCGTGGTGCTCGCAGGCGAAGAGGAAGGCGCGCTCGACGCGCTCGCGGTCGATCTCGACGACCGAGTCGTCAGCGTGCTCCTCGACGATCGCGAAGATGTCGCCGAGCAGGCTGCGCTCGAGCGCGGTGAACGTCGCGCTCCCGGCCTGGGGCGCGTGCTGCTCGGGGTGCTCGACGCGGTCGACCGGCTTGCGCCGGGCCGTCTTCACGCCGCCGCGGTCGCCTGCTCCTGCGCCGTTCGCGGTCCCGTTCCCGTTGTCAACGTGGTCAGGTATCGCCGTCCGTCCTCGAGTCTCAGGGTATATGCCCGGTAGGCGGGCGACGACTCCAGCTCGGTGCGCGGGGCCCCTTCGCGGACGGAAAGACCGGAGATCAGTCCGAGCTCCTCGAGGACCTGGAGGGCCCGGGCCGCGATGACGGGGTCGTGTCCGGCGATGCCGCGGCCGTCGCGCAGCGCGCGGTAGATCGCGGCGACGTGCGGGCGGAGGTCGTACTGGTGCTCGTGCGCGGCGAGGGCGTACGCGATCTCCGGCTCGCCGTAGACGAGGTGTACGAGCGGGCCGGGCGCCGCGGCGAGGCCGTCGTAGGGCGGCGGGTCGAGGACGACGAGGTGGTCGTAGCCGGCGGCGATGGCCGGGTCGCGTTCGAGGGTCGCGTGGTCGGTGAGGGCGAAGCCGCCGAGGCGGCCCGAGAGGTGGCGCGCGCGCCGCCGGGCGTCGGCCGCGACGACCAGGACCGGCTCCCCGCTGGCCACGAGCGAGGAGACGACGCCGGCGATGCCGCCGCCGCGGCGGTCGCGGGCGCCGTCAAGGGGGGCAGTGGGGGGCGGCCACTCCGGGAGCGGCGCGAGGCCGGGCGCCGCGTCGGCGTCGGGCGCGAGTTGGAGTGCGCCGACCGGGTCGGCGTCGGGGGCGGCGAGGAGGTCGATCGGCTGCGGCTCGGCCGGGCGTGCGTGGCGGAGGACGAGCCTCGGCTCGACGGTCCCTCCCCACTCGTTCAGCTCGAGGCAGAACGTCGCGTCGACGGGGCCGTCCGCGTCGCACGGGATCTTCCCGGCGGTCCCGAACGCGACCGCTCGTGCGCGGATCCCGCCTGCCTCGACCGTGAAGCGGACGTGGCGGTTCTCGCCCATCGGCCTCGGGTCGCTCAGCGTCGCCGCGGGGATCAGCAGCCGCACGGACGGGTTGCCGTGGCCGAACGGCGCGAGCTGCTCGAGCTCCTCGGCGAGGGTCAGGCCGAGCTCGTCGCCGGCGACGACCGCGTCGACGCGCTCGGTCGGGTGGCGCAGCTCCTCCGGCAGCGCTTCGTCGGCGTGCCGCTCGAACGCGGCGCGGAAGGCGTCGATCTCGTCGCGCGCGATCTCCAGGCCGGCCGCGGCGCGGTGGCCGCCGTGGCGCAGGAGGTGGGCCGCGCACGCGTTGAGCCCGCCGAGGAGGTCGAACCCCGCGACGCTGCGCCCCGAGCCCGTCCCGGAGTCGCCGTCGAGCGCGATGAGGACGGCCGGCCGGTGGTAGCGCTCGGCGATCCGCGACGCGACGATCCCCACGACGCCCGGGTGCCAGTCCTCCCCCGCGAGCACGTACGCGGAGCGCGCGCCCTGCTCGGCGACCTGGGCCTCGGCCGCGAAGAGGATCCGCTGCTCGGTGTGCCGGCGCTCGGCGTTGACGCCGTCGAGCTCCTCGGCCACGGCCCGGGCGCGCTCGGGGTCCTCGGTCAGGACGAGCTCCAGACCGGCGTCCGCTCGGTACAGGCGCCCGGCGGCGTTGATGCGCGGCGCGAGGCGGAAGCCGCAGGCGCTCGCGTCCACGCGCGAGGGATCGACCTTGCCGACGCGCATGAGCGCGCGGAGTCCGGGCTTGCTCGTCGCGGCCAGGGCGCGCAGGCCCTCGCGGACGAGCCGCCGGTTCTCGCCCTGCAGCTTCACGACGTCTGCAACGGTGGCGAGGGCGACCAGGTCGAGGTCCTCGCGCGGCTCCTCCCCCAGCAGCGCCTCGGCGAGCTTGTACGCGACGCCGGCCGCGCAGAGGTCGGGGCACGGGTAGCCGCAGAGCGCCGGGTGGACGATGGGCGCGTCGGGCAGCGCGCCGTCGGCGCGCGGCGTGTGGTGGTCGGTGACGACGACGTCCATCCCGAGCGCCCGCGCCTCCGCGACCTGCTCGACCGCCGTGATCGCGCAGTCGGCGGTCACCAGCAGCTTCGTCCCGCGGTCGGCGAGCCGCTCGACCGTGCGTGAGCTCAGGCCGTAGCCGTCCTCGGTCCGGCTCGGGAGGAACCAGTCCACGCGCGCGCCGAGCCGCCGCAGCGCCCGGACGAGGATCGCCGTCGAGCAGACGCCGTCGACGTCGTAGTCGCCGTGCACGGTGATCGGCGACCCGGTCGCGACGTGGCGGCGGATCAGGTCGACGGCGGCGTCGACGCCCGCGAACGCCGCCGCCGGATGGCGCTCGTCGGCGGCGAGCCACGCGGCCGCGTCACGGGGATCGCCGAGCCCGCGCCGGACCAGTGCCTGTGCCACGACGTGCGAGACGCCGAGCTCGCGCTCGAGGCGGAGGACGTCGGCGACGGCGGCCGGAGAGACCTCGATGCGAGCGACCGGCTTCGGCGGGGGGTCGGGGCGTGGAGCGGCCTCCTGCGGAGCGTCCGGCGACGGGGGCGGGACGGCAGTCGGCGGAGCGTCCGGCGACGGGGGCGGGACGGCAGCCGGCGAAGCGGCCGCCTCCGGGCGCGGAGCGGCCTCTACCGCGCGCGCCTCGGCGTCGCTCGGCGGCGCTTCCGGCGGGGTCGCGAAGAGGGTCGGGGTGCCTCCGGTGGGGGTCACGGAGCGATGGTGCAGCCGGGTTCGGACGGAACCGGCCGCCGGGCCCCGGCTCGCGGCTCAGTCGGCGGCGGCCTCGCCGAGCAACCGCTCGACGAGCACGACGTCCTTCCACTCGCCGTCGAGCCGGCCGTGCCGTCGCTGGACGCCGACCTCCTCGAAGCCGGCCGCCCGGTGGGCGGCGAGGGAGGCCGCGTTGTCCGCGAAGATCCGCGCGGTCAGCTTGTACAGGCCGGCGCGCTCGGCCTCGGCGCAGACCGCGCCGAGCAGCTCGCGGCCGAGGCCGGTGCCTCGCGCCTCCCGCGCCACGTAGACGCCGTGCACGCCCACGCCGTCGTACACGCAACGGTCCGAGTAGGGCGAGATGCGCGCGAAGCCCGCGACGGCGTCGTCGCGCTCGGCGACCACGACGGGCTCGGCGCCGAGCCACTCCGCGACCTCGTCGACCGACCTGGGACGGGTCTCGAAGGTCGCGACCCGATCCTCGATGCCCTCGTTGTAGATCGCGGCGATGCGGGCCGCGTCGCTCGCGCGCGCCGCGCGCACGGCCACGCTCAGTGGGCGCGGCCGAAGGCGTCCGAGCGCGGTGCCGCGCCCTCGGCCCGCACGCCGAGCAGCCAGCACGCGCCGAGGCCGAGCAGCGTGCCCGGGATCGCCTCGAGCGCGTCGATGATCGCGATGTCGTCCTGGCCCGGGACCTTCAGCCCGTTGACGGCCAGGCCGAACACGACCGCGCCGAGGATCGCGAAGAGGAAGGCGCCGACGATCCCGCCCCAGAACCGGTCCGGGAGGAAGACCGTGAAGTGCCAGATGGCGATCGCCATCATGACCCAGGCGAGCGCGCCCATTACGCGCGGGCCCCTCGTGAAGCGGGGCGTCCGGGGTTCACCGCGGCCTCCCGTGCTTGCGGTTGCGCGGCTTGCGCTGCGACTTGCGCCGCGCCGTCGCGGCGTCGTCCTTCATGTAGACCTCGGACGGGTCCGCGTCGGCGGCCTCGTCGTGCACGGGCGCAGGCGGCGGCGGGTCCTCGACCGCGGTCCGCGCAGGCGGCGCATCGGCGTGCAGGTCGCGGACCATCTCGTTGAACTCCTCGCGCGAGACGCCGGCGGCGGGGTCCTCGGGCGCGATGATCGAGCGGCGGGGGCGCCGCGCCTCGCCGACCTCGACCTCGGTCGCCGCGCGGCCGACCGCGTACGCCGGGACGATCCCGTCGTGCTCGCCCGCGATGAGCGTGCGGCGCCGGCGCCAGGCGGGCTCGCGCTCCTTCCAGTGCGTCAGCACCTGCGACGCGATGAACACCGACGAGTACGTGCCGGAGATCGTGCCGACCAGCAGCGCGAACGCGAAGTCGCGCAGGGTCTCGCCGCCGAAGAGCATCAGCGACAGCACGGGCAGGCCGGCGGTGAACGTCGTGGCCAGCGAGCGCACGATGACCTCGGACATCGAGCGGTTGACGATCTGCGAGTACGTCGCGCGCGGCATGCGCGGCACGTTCTCCCGAATGCGGTCGAACACGATGATCGTGTCGTAGAGCGAGAAGCCGAGGATCGTGAGCAGCGCCGCGACCGTCGACGTCGTCACCTCCCGGCCGATGAGGGCGTACACGCCCGTCGTGATGAGGAGGTCGTGCGCCAGCGCGATGAGGACCGGCACCGCGTACTTCCACTCGAACCGCAGCGCGACGTACACGCTGATGACGAGCAGCGAGGCGATGATC
Organism: Solirubrobacteraceae bacterium; assembly: GCA_036389155.1. Taxonomy (GTDB): domain Bacteria; phylum Actinomycetota; class Thermoleophilia; order Solirubrobacterales; family Solirubrobacteraceae; genus CADCVT01. The sequence continues at coordinate 1,689 of DASVQN010000012.1, read as the reverse complement.
GCGACGATCGCGCCGTTGGCGACGGTCTTGCCGAACGTCGGCCCGATCGACTGCGTGTTCGGGTCGCCGCGGATCCCGAACCGCGTCTTGAGCGCGTCGGTGATCTGCGCGACCTCCGCGGGCTTGAGCTGCTCGGTCGAGATCTGGAACGCGTTCGCGCCGAGGGCGGGGTCCTCGACCTTCTGGATCTCGGCGTCGGAGACCTTCGAGGGCAGCGAGTCGCGCACCTGGCCCTCGTCAGCCTTCTTCTCCAGCGCGACGCGCACGCGGGTGCCGGACTCGAAGTCGATGCCGAAGTCGATCCCCTTCCCGGCCAGCGCGAGCGAGCAGACGAGCAGGATCACGCCCGACATCGAGAAGAACCACTTCGACCAGCCCATGAAGTCGAACGTGATCGGCTTGCGCTCCTTCGCCGCGCCGAGGGCGGCCGGGCTGTTGAGGAAGCGCGACCGGCCGAGCGTGCCGACGATGGCCTGCGTGAACAGGATCGCCGTGAACAGCGAGACGATCGTGCCGACGCCGAGCGTGAACGCGAAGCCCTTCACGCCCGCGGTCGCGAGCACGAAGAGGATGAACGCGACCATGATGGTCACGACGTTCGCGTCGATGATCGCCGACAGGCCCTTGCGGTACCCCGCGGCGATGCCCGCGACGGTCGATCTGCCGCCTCGGATCTCCTCCTTGACGCGTTCGAAGATGACGATGTTCGCGTCCGCCGCGACACCGATCGTCAGGATCAGGCCCGCGATGCCCGGCAGCGTCAGGACGACCGGGATCAGCTTGATCAGGGCGAAGAAGTACACGCCGTAGATGGCGAGCGCGACGACCGCGATCAGGCCCAGCAGGCGATAGAAGATCAGCAGGAACAGCGCGACGATGACGAAGCCGGCGATGCCAGCGAGCAGGCCCTGGTCGAGCGCCTGCTGCCCGAGCGTGGCGGAGACCTGCGAGCTGGAGATGAGCTCGAGCTGGACCGGCAGCGCGCCGGTCTTCAGGACGTTCGCCAGCTCCTGCGCCGTCTTGATCGTGAAGCCGCCCTCGATCTGCGAGCCGTTGCGCCCGTCGATCCCCTCGGGGTTCTCGATGAAGTCGATCGACGGCGACGACACGAGCTCGTTGTCGAGCACGATCGCGAAGTGCTGTACGACCTCGGCGGGGGTCGTCGTCCCCGGCAGCAGCCCGACGCTCCTGTTGCCGCGCTCGGCGATCTCCTTGGTGACCCTCTCCCAGGTCTTGCGACCCTTGTCGCTGAACTTGAACGTGACGATCGGCTGCTTGGAGTTCGGATCGAAGTTCTGCTCGGGGTCCTTGAGCTCCTTGCCCTGCAGCGCAACGTCGTCCTTGAGCACGAACCACCGGTCGAGCTTGGCGCTGCCGGCGCTGTTGTCGGCGCGCACCACCACCGTGTCGGGCTTGACCTCGACGATCTCGGCCTTGTCGCGCTGCGCCCTGGGGACGTTCTTGAGCGCGTCGGCACGCGACTCCTCGCCGAGCCCGAAGACCTTCTTGGCCTTCGTGTCCACGGCGTAGTAGAGGCTGCCGTCACGCGAGTTGTTGGCCTCCGCCTTGGCCGGTCGCAGCTTGGCGCGCTGCAGGGCGTCGTAGAGCGACAGCGCCGCGGGACTGCTGGCGTCGCCAGCGACCCTGCCTCCCGTCACGTTGCGGTCGGTCGGAGCGGGCTTGCCGTTG
>DASVQN010000011.1:0-74676 GCA_036389155.1 Solirubrobacteraceae bacterium | reverse complement strand
CTGCTGAAGATGTACGGGGCCGAGATCGTCTACTCCCCCGGCGACCTGGGCTCCAACGGCGCGGTGGCCATGGCCCTCGAGATCGCGCAGGAGACCGACCGCTACTACATGCCCTACCAGTACGGGAACCCGGCCAACCCGCGGGCCCACTACGAGGGTACGGCGGTCGAGATCCTCGAGGAGCTCGACGAGGTCACAGCCTTCGTGGCGGGCCTCGGGACGGGCGGGACGCTCATGGGGAACGCGCGCCGCCTCAAGGAGGAGAGCGACGAGACCCTGATCGTGGCCGCCGAGCCGCTCCAGGGCGAGCTCGTGCAGGGCCTGCGCTCGCTCGACGACGGCTTCATCCCGCCGATCATCGACCTCTCGCTCCTGGACCGGAAGATCTTCGTCACAAACACCGACGCGATCGTGTGGACCCGCCGGCTGCTCGACGAGGAGGGCATCTTCGCGGGCGTCTCGAGCGGCGCGATCCTGAAAATCGCCGTGCGCGTGGCCGAGGAGCTGGACGAGGGCAACGTCGTCTTCATCGTCTGCGACGACGGGTGGAAGTACATGTCGAGCGGCATCTACACGCTGCCGGTCGACGAGATCGAGGACCTGGACTCCACCGTCTGGTGGTGAGGCGCCGCGCGCTGCTCGGCGCCGGCGCGGCCGCGCTGCTCGCAGGCTGCGGCGACGACGAGGACCGGCCGTCCGGAGGAGAGCGCGCCGCGGAGGACCGCGGGGGCGAGAGCACGCTGGCCGACGCCGGGCTGCTCGACGACGCGCTCGCGTACGAGCGCCGGACGGCCGAGGAGATCGAGGCCGGCGGCGCCCCGAAGGCGCTGCGCCGCCGCGCCCGCGCGCACGTCGAGCTGCTCGAGCGGCTGATCCGCGAGCGGCGGGGCGAGCCGCGGCCGCTCGCGCCGGGTGGCAGCGCCGGCGGGCAGGACGAGCTGGTCGCGCTCTACGTCGACATGGTGGCCAAGCTGTCCGAGCCCGCGCTGCGGGGCGCGGTCGGCGGGCTGCTGGCCGACGCCGCCCGCGGCGCCGCGGAGCAGCGCGCGGCCGCCGGGGAGGACCCGGCGCCGAGCGCATTCGTCGCGGGCGTGCGACCCGAGGAGCGCGGCCGGTGAGGCGCCGGGACGTGCTGCTCGCCGCCGCGGGGGCGGCGAGCCTCGTGCGGCCGGGCGCCGCCGCGGCGCAGGGAAGCCGGGAGGCGGACGTCCTCACGCGGGCGCTGCGCCTCGAGCACGTGACGGTCTTCGCCTACGACGCGATCGCCTCCGCCGCGGTGCTGACCGGCGCGCGCGCCGACCGCCTGCGCCGCCTGCGCGGGCACGAGGCCGCCCACGCCGCGGCGCTGGGGAAGGCGCTCGCCGCCCTCGGCGCGCCCCGGCCCACGGCGCCGCGCGCGCTGGGCGACGTCGACGTCCCGCAGGTCCACGCCGCGCTGGCCGCCCTCCACGACGGCGACGACGCCCTCGCGCTCCTCGTCGAGCTCGAGCGCCTGGCGGTCGAGGCCTACCGCGCGGCGCTCGACGGCCTCCGCGACGCCGCGCACCTGCAGCTCGTCGCGACGATCCTCGCGGCCGAGGCGTCGCATCTGGTCGCCTGGCGCAGCTGACGCGAAAAAAAATCCGCGCGGCTCACCGTTTTCTGTAGCGTCGAGCCGGATGCGCATGATGCTCTCAGCGCTCGGCGTCGCCGGTGCTTGCCTGTCGCTCGCCGCCGCCGCCGACGCCCACCGCGGCGACGTCGCGCGCGGTCGCACGTGCGAGGGCGGGCAGCTTGTCCGGACCCAGGTGGCGCCCCGGCACTGCACGCACGGCGAGGATCCCGCCCCGCCGGGGCTCGACGCCGACCGTAGGCGGAGCCTCGCCGAGCTTCGGCGCGACGTGCCGTCGCGACGCATCGGCTGCCAGGGCGACGGGGTCTCCGGCCCGCGTGTCGAGGCCATCTACGCGGTCGCCTCCGACCGCACGGACCGCTACGCGTCGGTTGCGCCGCTCATCGCGGGCTGGGCGGGGGAGGTCGAAGACCGCTTCGACGAGAGCGCGGCGCAGACCAGCGACGCGCGCACCGTCCGCTTTCGCCGCAGCGGGTGCGACCTGGTCGTCCGCCACGAGATCCTCAGCCCCGCGGGTGACGACTCGATCGGATCGATGGCCGACGAGCTGTGGGCGCGCGGCTACGACCGATCCGACCGGCGCTACCTGGTGTGGGTCGACGCGGAGGTCTACTGCGGGATGGGCTACGTCGACTGGCTCTACGCACGCGTCGACGCGGGGTGCTGGGGGGTCGACGGCAGCTCCGCGGAGGTCCACGAGCTGGTCCACACGCTCGGCGGTGTGGATCCCGCCTCGCCGCACGGCACCAACGGCTGGCACTGCACCGACGAGTGGGACGTCATGTGCTACTCCGACGAACCCGACTACCCGGAGATGAGCTTCCCCTGCGGCGCCGAGCAGTCCTCGCTGCTCGACTGCGGCGACGACGACTACTTCAACACGGCGCCGGCGGCGTGGACGTGGCTGGGCCAGCGGCCATGGCGCAACGTCGCCGAGAGCGCGTTCCTCGGCGCCGCGGACGGCGAACCGGTCACCTACCTTCCGGACGTGCCCGCGGGGTACGCCGGCCCGCGGTACCGGCTGATCACCGACAACGTGGACGACGACCTGTGCGCCGAGGCCGCCGGCGTGCGCCTCTTCTGCACGCGGTACCTCGGCGGACGCGAGCAGGACATCACGGGCGCGCTGCTCGCGCTCGCCGACGACCAGGCCGGCGTGGAGCTCACCCTGCGGGCGAGCAATCGCGGCGGCCCATATGCGTTCGGCGTCCGGCTGCTGCGCGACGACGAGCAGATCCTCGACGAGCGCGACGGCGAGGTCGGCGGAGCGTCCTCCTCGCTGCCCGAGTCGGCGCCCGACCCGAGCACCGGCTGGCGGACGTTCTTCGAGCGCGCGGTCACCATCAGCTTCAACGCGCCCCCGATCGCCGTCGTCGGCGCCACCCCCGGCGCTCCCGTGGCGGGGCAGGCGGTGACGTTCGAGTCGTTCTCCTACGACGACGACGGGACGATCCAGTCATACGACTGGGACCTGGCCGACGGCAGCAACTCGACCGTGGCCGGGTCCTCCGCGACGACGACGTTCGGTACCGCTGGGACGCGCACGGTGCGGCTCACGGTGACCGACGACCGGGGCGCGACCGACACCGTCAGCACCGAGGTCGTCGTCGCCCCCGCGCCGGATTCCGGCACGGAAGGGGCGAACCCCACGGGTACGACGTCATCCACCACCTCCGGCGGCGGCGGCGGCTCGACCGCGGTCACCACGCGGCCCCCCACGGGTCCCTCGCCGGTGGTCGTTACGGATCCGGTCCCGCCGCGCGAGGGTCCGGTCGCGCCGACCGGCAGCGCGTGCCGCCGCGCGCAGGCGAGGGTTGCGTCGCTCCGCCGGGCCAAGCGGGCGCTCGTGCGGCGGCGCGCCCGCGCCGGGACCCCCAGGATCCGGCGCTCGCTGGGTCGCCGGATCGGGATCAAGCGGCGGGCCCTCGCCAGCGCGAAGCGCGCGGCAGCAGCGGCGTGCTGATGCGGCTACGCTGACTCCGTGCCCTTCAACATCGGCTTTCCCGAGCTCATCATCGTGCTCGTCATCGCGCTGATCGTGCTCGGCCCGAAGAAGCTGCCGGACTTCGGCCGCTCCCTCGGCAGCGGCCTCAGGGAGTTCAAGGACTCCATCAGCGGCGCGGATCCGTCCAAGCCGCGCGACGACGACGACGACAACTACGCCCTGCGCTGAGTGAGGATCCCGCAGGACCTGCTCGACCAGCTGATCGAGCACGCACGCGCTGACGCGCCGAACGAGTGCTGCGGGCTCATCGGCGCGCACGACGGGGTCGCGACGTCGGTCCACCGCACCCGCAACGTCCGCGCCAGCCCGCTCGCCTTCGAGATGCACGGCCCCGAGGTCATGCGGATCATCGAGGAGATCGAGGAGTCCGGCGGGGAGCTGGCCGGCATGTACCACTCGCACACGCGCACCGAGCCCTACCCCTCGCAGACCGACCGCAACTTCGCGCGCAACTGGCCGGGCCTCGAATGGGTCATCGTCGGCCTCGACGGCGACGAGGTCACCGTCCGCTCGTACCTGATGGACGACGACGGCGTGCACGAGGTCGCCCTGGACTGATGCTCGTGTGCCCCTCGTGCGGCCGCGAGCACGCCGACGAGGAGCGGTTCTGCAGCGCGTGCGGCCTGCCCCTCGTGCCGGAGGGCGGCCCGATGGAGGCCCTGCTCGACGAGCGCGGCGAGCGGCTGCGCAAGATCAAGCCGCAGTACAGCGAGGGCCAGCTGATCCGCGTGAAGGTCGCGCGCCAGCAGCCGGAGGCCGAGCTGATCCAGAGCATGCTGCTGGAGGAGGGGATCCCGTCGACGCTGCGCCGGACCCGCGGCTTCGACGTCCCCGAGATGCTGGCGGCGGGGCCGCGCGACATCCTCGTGCCGGCCTCGGGCGTGTCGGCCGCGCGGGAGGTCCTGCTGGAGGCGGATCTCATCGACGATCGCGCGGCGCAGCCGACGAGCCCGGTCCGCGTCCTCGCCGGCCTGCTCGCCGGGCTGGCGGCGCTGGCGCTCCTGCTGCTGCTGATCGAGCTGCTCTAGCGCCCGGCCATCCGGGCGAGGTGCGCCCGCCAGGCCGCCTCGGTGTGGCGCAGGTCGCGGCCGTGGAAGGCGCGCAGCAGCGTCTCGCGCGGCGGCGCGTCGCCCGCCACGGCGACGAGGCCCGCCACCGCCTCCGGCCCCTCCTCGCGCGCCAGCAGGTCGACGACGGTCCCGCCGAGCAGGTGGGCGTCGCGCAGCGCGGGGGGGAACGACGGCTCTGCGCCCTCGTGCAGGCGGCGCTTGACCGCCGACCGCACGTGCTCGGTCTGGCCGGAGAGGAACTGCGCCGCGCCGAGTGTGAGCCACGCCCAGCGCAGCCGCCGCCCGCGCCGCAGCCGCGGGTTGCTGGCGCGGATCGCCAGTTGCGCGTAGAGGGCGGCGGGGGAGAGGCGCAGCATCTCCCGCGAGCCGGGCGCCCCCGAGGCGCGCTCCTCGAGCACGCTGGGCGCGAGGACGTGCACGGCGTCGCGGCCCGGCCAGCCGACGAGGTAGCGGCGCGAGGCGGGCGCCGTCACGCGGACGGCCAGAGGCAGCAGCGGCTGCGCGACGTGCAGCTGGGCGGTCGTGCCGTGCAGGACGGCGGAGACGTCGTCGGGCACGTCGTGCAGGACGGGCCTCAGCCGCTCCCGCGTGCGCTCCAGCAGCGCCAGCACCTCCGCCGCCCCGTCGGCGTCGTGCACGCTGTGACGCGCGGTGAAGTGCTCGGACTCGGTCTCGAGCCACGTCACGGCGCGCTAGCCGCGCGCGGCGGCCTGCATCTCGATCTCGTAGTCCAGCTCGGAGCGGACCCCGAGCCGGTGGAGGATCGCGTTGGCGTCGCGCAGGCTCTCGGCGTCGACGACGGCGTCGGCCAGCCGCGCCGCGGTCTGCATCGCGATCTGCGGGTCGAGGTAGAAGGTCACCCCGCCGACGGGCGAGAGCTCGACCGTGCGCCGGCCGCGGCGGATCGTCGTGCCCCCGCGCGCGCCGCGCGCGCACCGGACGGCCATCGCGCTGGCCTCGGTCGGGACGACGGCGACCGCCGCCTCGAGCCGGTCGGCGGCCTCGGGACTCAGCGAGCTCGCGCCCAGCCAGCCGCCGTGGGCGGCGACCTCGGCGATGCGGTCGAGCACCTCGGTGGGCGTCAGCTCGCCGTCGCAGCCCGCGCCGAAGATCGCGGCGAGGACCGGCAGCGAGGGGTCGACGTGGCGCGCCGCCGCCAGCAGCACGGCGTCGGCGAGCGGGCTGGCGAGGCCGGGCTCGTCGCCGTGCGCGAGCGCGTCGCCGCCGACGTCGAGCAGGACGAGGGCGTCGCAGCCGAGCCGCGCCGCCGCGTCGGTCAACGCCGCGCCGACGCGGGCCGGGCCCGGGTTCGGGTCGACGAGCACCGTGCGCTGCCCGAGGTGGCCCGCCATGCGCGACTCCGCGAAGGCGATGCCGCCCTCCGCCGTCACCGTGTCCGGCCCCGCGAGGACGACGCAGTCGTTGAGCGGCTCGGCGCCGGTGATCTCGTCCAGCCGCCGCGGGCCCGGCTCGGGGTCGATCGGACGGCGCTCCCACGTCAGCCCGCCCACGAGGGCGTCGATCCCGCGCGAGCGAGCCTCCTCGGCGACCGCGAGGGCACCGACGACGTCGCCGCCGCCGCCGATGCCGACGCAGAGCACGCGTGAGGCGCCGGTCAGAACCATGGTCTGTTGGTGACCGGGGTGGTGGTGGGGACTACACGAGGGCCGGCTCGCGGACCAGCTCGCCGCCGCCGACGATCGCGAGGATCTCCTCGGAGGCGCGCTCGAACTCGTCGTCCGAGAGGACCGGCGTGCCCTCGAACGGCAGGTCGCGCTGGATCTCGCACCACGAGCGGCAGCCCGCGTAGGCGTCCTTCACCTTGACGGTGACCGGCCGCGGGATCCGGTACGTGCGCAGGAGCAGCACGTGGAGCGGGTGGCGCCGCTTCCAGGCGAGCCGCTTCTCGGCGTAGTCCGTGGTCCAGACGTAATACGGCGACAGGGCGTCCACCGTCCTGGGGTCGGTCACGGTGACGTGCGCCGCGACCTCCGCCCATGCGCGGATGCGCACGCGGTCGGGCTGCGCGATGCCGCCGTCCCGGGTGAGCGCCTCGACGGGCGGCTCGCCGTCGGCCCAGACGCCCTCTTCGAGGGCGCGCCGGAGCTCCGGCTGATGGGACTCTCGGACGAGGTCGTTCTGCTGGTGGTCGAACGTGGGGTACAGGAAGAAACGGTCGTGCTCGAGCTTGAAGTGCTTGCCGGTCTCCCGGATCCCGCCCTTCCTCAGCGTGACGAGCTGCTCACCCTCCGCAAGTGCGCGGACGGTCACCGCCCATTCCTTGAATGCGATAGGCATTGGAGTCAGATTTCGGTTGCGAACAACAAGGAATCCCGACCGCCCCAACGACAGGGACAGGGCGACGGGAGTCCCCTGATCGTGCCATAACACGCGTCAAATCCAAAATCACCTCGAAAAACCAACCTGACTGAAGTTCGGTCGCCGCGCGCGCCGATCGATCAGGTGGCGCGCCGCCGCTCAAGCGGGCTTTCGGCGCTTCACAGGCGGGTGCCGGCGAGGCCCTCCAGCGCCTCGATCACCGCCGCGAAGTCGGCGTCCCCGTGGCCTCTTCCGACCGTCGCGGTCAGGATCTCGCGGGCGTCCGCCGCGGCCGGGAAGGGCACGCCCGCCGCCTCCGTCTCCTCGAGACATAGTCGGACGTCCTTGAGCATGTGCTCGGTCTTGAACAGCGTCGAGAAGTCGTGCTCGCGCATCGGGCCGGCCTTGAGGTCGAGCATCGCCGAGCCTGCGGAGCCGGCGCCCATCACGGCCAGGAGCGCGTCGAGGTCGACGCCCGTCGCCCTCCCGGCGAGCAGCGCCTGCCCGAGCGCGATCGCGTTCGCCGCCGCGAGCGAGTTGTTGATCAGCTTGACCATCTGGCCCTGGCCGAGCTCGCCCGCGTGGACGATGGTCTCGCCCATCGCCTCGAACAGCGGGCGGGCCTCGGCGACGTCGGCGGCCTCGCCGCCGGCCATGATCGTGAGCGTGCCGGCCTCGGCCTTCGGCGAGGAGCCGGTGACCGGCGCGTCGACGAAGCGCAGGCCGCGCCCGGCGACCGCGCCGCCGATCGCCCGGGCCGCCGTCGGGCCGATCGTCGACATGTCGACGAAGAGGGCCCCGTCGCGCGCGCCGTGCGCCGCGCCGTCGTCCCCGAGCAGGACGGACTCGACGTGCGCGCCGTCGACGACCATCGTGATGACGACGTCGGCCTGCGCGGCGGCCTCGGAGGGCGTGGAGGCGACGGCGCCGCCGAACGCGTCGGCCTTCTCGCGCGAGCGGTTCCAGACGACGAGGTCGTGGCCGGCGTCGCGGAGGTTCGCGGCCATGCGCGACCCCATGATCCCGAGGCCGAGGAAGGCAACGTTCATGCGCCGAGGGTACGGCGCGTCCCGCGGAGGGGGCGGTGCGGGAGGCCGTCGCGCTACGCGGCGAGGCCGAGCCGGTGGGCGACGGCGGCCGCTTCCGTCCGGCTGCGGACGTCGAGCTTGGCGAGGATCCGCGACACGTGGACGCTCGCGGTCTTCTCGGCCATGAAGAGCGCCTCGCCGATCTCGCGGTTCGTGCGCCCCTCGGCGAGCAGCGCGAGGACCTCGCGCTCGCGGGCGGTCAGGCCGAGCTCGTCGCCCGGCTCGGGCGCCGCGTCGTCGGCGGGCGGCTCCTCTGCGTCGCCCAGCCGCAGCCGCGCCCGGCGCGCGAGCACGTCGAGCTCGTCCACGAGCCACCGCGCGCCCAGCTGCTGCGCCGTCTCGTAGGCGCGGGCCGCCGCCTCCTGCGCCGCGGCGCGGTCGCCGGCGCCCGCGTGGGCCTCGGCCTCGCGCCGGCGGGCGCGCGCGGCCTCGTACGGGTCGGTCAGCTCCTCCCACCGCGCAGCGAGCGCCGCCCATGCCGCAGGGTCGGACTCGCCCCGGGCGCGCGCGGCCTCGGCGACCGTCAGCGCGAGGTAGACGGGGACGCGCGGGCGCTCGCGCGCGTCCGGCGAGGACGCGCCCTCCTCGGCCAGCGCGACGAGCTCGGCGGCGCGCGTCGCGGCGGCCTCGGCGTCGTCCGGCCGGCCGAGGTCGCGCGCCTGCTGCGCGGCGTCCGCCTCGACCGCGGCGGCGCTCGCCGCGACGCGCGCCAGCCGCGCGAGGTCGCCGGTCAGCCGGTCCAGGCCGGAGCGGATGGCGGCCCGCGCGTCGGCGAAGCGGCGCCGGCGCCCGTAGGCCTCGGCGAGCAGCGCCGCGATCGGGCCGTGCCACTGCGGCTCGAGCGAGCGCGCCGTGCGGTCGTGCGCCTCCTCCAGCACGGCCAGCGCCTCCTCGACGTCGCCGCGCCCGAGCAGCAGCTCCCCCCGCCGGAGCAGCATGTTCACGCGCGAGCCGCCGGTCGCGCGCAGGAGCCCCTCCGCGGACACCAGCTCCTCGGCGGCGTCCCAGTCCCCGAGGTTGAACTCGATCTCGGCGAGCATGATGGTGAGCCAGCGGCACTGGCCGGTCGGGCGCAGCTCCTCGAGCCCCTCGAGCGCGACCGCCCGGGCCTCCGTCGTGCGCCCGGCGAGGTACAGGGCGTCCGCGAGGTTGGAGAACCCGCGGTGGATCCCGTCCGGGTCCTCGCGCTCGCGCGCCATCGCGATCGACTCGCGCAGCGCGCCCTCGCCGCGCGCGACGTCGCCGAGCGCGGCGCGGCACACGCCCAGCGTGTTGAGCGCGTGCTCCTCGGTCTCCGCGTCGCCCGCGGCCCGCGCGGCCGCGATCGCCTCCTGGCAGCGGTCGACGCCCTGGCAGAAGTGGCCGGCCAGCATCATCGCGCGCCCCTTCGCTGCGAGCACCTTCGCGCGCTCGGACGACGGCTCGTCGTCGGACAGCAGCGCGAGCGCCCGCTCGTAGGACTCCAGCGCCTCGTCGCCCTTGCCGAGCGCCCACAGCGCGTGCCCCAGCCGCTCGAGCACGGCGGCGGCGCGGCGCGCGTCGGTCTGCTCGTCGAGCTCGTCGAGCGCCTCGCGCAGCAGCGTCCGCATGCGCATGGAGTCGCTGGACAGCTCGTGGTCCTTCGCCGCGCGGCGCAGCAGGTCGACGTGGTCGCAGCCGGCGAGGGCCTCGACCTCCTCGCGCGTGCCCACCCGCGACCACAGGTCCAGCGCGCGCTCGAGCAGGCTCGCCGCCTCGCCGTTGGCGTGGACGCGCTCGGCGTGGTCGGCCGCGCGCAGCGCCGCGACGAACGCGCGCGGCCGGTCGCCCGCCTCGTCGAAGTGGTAGGCCACCTCGGCTGCGGCGTCGAGCGTCCCCGCTCCGCCTGCATCGTCGTCGAGCCCGCGCTCCAGCGCCTCGGCGAGGGCGAGGTGCAGCTCGGTCCGCTCGCCGGGGAGCAGGTCGTCGAGGACCACCTCGCGCAGCAGCGCGTGGCGGAACGCGTAGCGCCCGTCCTCGTCGGGCACCAGCAGCCCGTGCGCGACCGTCTCGCGCAGCGCCTCGCGCAGCGGGCGACCCTCGACCCCGCTGACCTCGCGCAGGACGTCGTGGTCGACGCGCTGGCCGACCGCGACGACGCGCAGCAGCTCCTGTCCGGCGTCCGGCAGCGACTCCACGCGCAGGATCAGCGCGTCGCGCAGCGTCGGCGGCAGCTCGCCCCGGCCGTCGCGCCCGGCCGCCAGGAGCTCCTCGGCGAACAGCGGGTTGCCCTCGCTGCGCGCGAGCAGCCGGTCGACCAGCATGCGGTCGGGCTCGCCGCCGAGGATGTCGGTGAGCTGCGCGACGAGCTCGCCGCGCGTGAACGGCTGCAGCGCGATCCGGCGGGCGCGGTCGCTGCGCTCCAGCTCGGCGAGGACGGGCCGCAGTGGGTGGCGGCGGTGCAGCTCGTCGCTGCGGTAGGTGCCGACGACGAGCACGCGCTCGCGACACAGGGCGCGCGACAGGAACATGAGGAAGTCGCGCGTCGAGCGATCGGCCCAGTGGAGGTCCTCGATCACGAGCAGGACGGGCGCGTCGCGGCCGAGGCGCTCGAGCAGCCCGAGCAGCGCCTCGAAGAGGCGCGCCTGGGGCGTGGCGGCGCCGAGGTCGTTCGAGCTGCGACGCGGCTCGCCGAGCTCGGGGAGGAGCTGGGCCAGCTCGGCGCGGGCCGAGCCGAGCGCGTCGAGGACCGGATCCTGGTTGCGCGCGAGCGGGCGCAGGGCGCCGACGATCGGCGCGTACGGCAGCTCGCCCGCGCCCAGCTCGATGCACTCGCCGAAGAGCACGCGCGTGCCGTCGGCGCGCGCGCGGGCGGCGAGCTCGTCGACCAGGCGCGTCTTGCCCATGCCGGACTCGGCGGTGACGAACGCCATCTGCGCGCGGCCGCCGGCCGTCTGCGCGAGCAGCTGCTCGAGCTCGGCGAGCTCCGAACGGCGGCCGACGAAGCGGCTGCTGGTCACGCGGGCGGGCACATGCCCAGTATCCGCGCTCACGCAGCGGCGCGCAGGATCCGGCGACGCAGGCCGTGCCGGATCGAGGACTGCGCCGGCCCAGGCTGCGGCCGCGCCCGGGGGATGCGGCGATCGAGCTCGGCGGCACGCTGGAAGTCCGCGAGACGAGCGAGGACGACGGTGTGGTGCAGATGGCTGTTCATGACCGTGCACATTCGCCCTAAGACGGGCGTCCTACATCGGGAGGATGGAGCGGGTTCGGCCCGCCGACCCCTTACTCCGCGTTGACGCGGCCCCGGCGCGGCCCTACGGCGCGTCGCGAGGCTGGAGGGCGCCACGGTCGGCGACACGATCCGGGTGCGGATCCGCAGGCGCCGCACGCGGGTGCGGACGACGGTCACGACGACCGATCGCCAGGTCGCCACGTCGACGAGGACGTACCGGCGCTGCAAGCGCAGGCGCGGCTAGCCTGGTCGGCGTGAAGATCGCCGCGCACCGCATCGAGACCCGCGTCAGCACCGCCCACGTCCGTGTCGAGCACGAGGGCCGCGTCCTCGCCGAGAGCGACCGCGCGGTCGAGCTGCACGAGGGCGCGCTGCCCGTCCGCTACTACCTGCCGCGCGAGGACGTCCGGATGGACCTCCTGGAGCCGAGCCCGACACGCTCGCACTGCCCGTTCAAGGGCGACGCGTCGTACTTCAGCGCGCCGGGCGCCCGCGACGCGTTCTGGACCTACGAGCAGCCGATCGAGGGCCGCGAGGACATCGCGGGCCTGGTCGCTCCGTGGCCCGGACGCGTCGAGGTCGTCGTCGAGTAGCCGCTCAGCCGGGCGCGCCGTGGCCGCCCCCGCCCGGCGTCTCCAGCCGCAGGCGCTGCCCCTCGCGCAGCTCGCCCGTCGCCTTCGACGGCAGCTCGTCGCCGTCGAGCAGGTTGCGGCCCTTCGCCCCCGGCTCGCCTCCGTCCGCGCCCGCCGGCGCGTGGCGGCGCCGCTCGGTGATCAGCGAGTAGGTCATGTCGGTCAGCGCCTCGACCTCGCGGACGACGCCGTCGCCGCCGCGGTGCGCCCCGTCGCCGCCCGACCCGCGCCGCAGCGAGTACTCGGTCACGCGCAGCGGGAACTCGAGCTCGAGCGCCTCGACCGGCGTGTTCAGCGTGTTGCTCATCGCGACGTGCACGCCGCTCGGGCCGTCGGCGTCCGGGCACGCGCCCTGGCCGCCGCCGAGCGTCTCGTAGTACGTGAACGCGTCGCTGCCCAGCGTCAGGTTGTTCATCGTCCCCTGGCCGAGCGCGCGGCCGAACGCGCGCAGGACGAGGTCGGCCACGCGCGAGGACGTCTCGACGTTGCCGCCGACGACCGCGGCGGGGGAGCGCGCGTTGAGCAGCGAGCCCTCGGGCGCGCGCACGTGCAGCGGCCGCGCGGCGCCGGCGCTCGCCGGGATGTCGGGGTCGGTCAGCACGCGCAGCGCGAAGAGACAGGCCGACTCGGTGACGGCGAGCGGGCAGTTGAGGTTGCCGCGGTGCTGCTCGGCGCTGCCGGCGAAGTCGAGGTGCAGCTCGTCGCCGCGCACCTCCGCGCGCAGGCGCAGCTCGAGGTCGCCCTCCGCCGCCTCGAGGACGTCCGTCGCCTCGCGCACGCCGTCCTCCATCGCGGCCAGCTGTGCGTGGGTGCGCCGCTCGGCGTAGTCGATGACCGCCGCCGTCGCCTGCGCGAGGCGGCCCGGGCCCATCCTGTCCGCCAGCTCGCGCAGGCGCCGCACCCCCAGCGCGTTGGCCGCGACCTGCGCGCGCAGGTCGGCGCGGCGCTGCTGCGGCTGGCGCATCCGCCCGGCGAGCTCCTCGACGAGCTGCGGCGTGAGCGGCTGCGGCGCGATGACCACGCCCTCCTCGTCGAGCGTCGTCGAGTCCGCGGGCATCGAGCCGGGGATGCGGCCGCCGACGTCGGCGTGGTGGGCGCGGCTCGCCGCGAAGCCGAGCAGGCGCCCGCCCTCGTCGAGCACGGGCGTGATGACGGTGATGTCGGGCAGGTGCGTCCCGCCCGCGAACGGGTCGTTGAGGATCCAGGGGACGCCATCCGCGTGGTCGTCGCCGAGCACCGCGCGCACCGCCGCCGGCATCGCGCCGAGGTGGACGGGGATGTGCTCGGCCTGCATGACCATCTGCCCCTCGGGGTCGAAGAGCGCGGTCGAGCAGTCGCGGCGCTCCTTGATGTTCGCCGAGTGCGCCGCCCGCACCAGGACCGCGCCCATCTCCTCGCACGCCGCGCGCAGCGCGCCCGTCGCGACCTGCAGCTCAACGGGATCGATGGAGCACCACCGTCCCGTGGTCGTCGACCTCGCCGCTCCACTCCTCCGGCACGACCAGCGTCGCCTCCGGCAGCGCGTACACCTCCGGCCCCTCGATCCGCGTGCCCGGCGGCAGCTCGGCGCCCTCGGCGGCGAGCTCCACGTACGGGCCGGGCAGCCGCGCGGTCGCGCGCACGGTCACCACCTCGACGGTCCCGTCGGGCTCGGTGAAGCCGTAGCGCTCCTCGTGGGCGCGCGGGAAGTCGGCGGGGTCGCTCACCGTCAGCTCGAACGACTGGCCGTGGAAGCGGCAGTCGTAGACGACCTCGGTCTCCGCATCCCCGGTCCCGATCCCCTGTCGCGCCTCGGCGACGAGCTCGTCCACGTTGTAGGCGCGGCCGAGCACCGTGCGCTGCACGTCGACGCGCCGGTCCGCGGCCGCGAGCCCGAGCGCGCTGAGCACGCCGCTCGCGCGCGGCACGACGATCCGCTCGATCCCCAGCTCGTCGGCGATCGCCGCGGCGTGCAGCCCGCCGGCGCCGCCGAACGCGAGCAGCGCGAAGTCGCGCGGGTCGACGCCGCGCTCCACGGTCATGACCCGCAGCGCGCGCACCATCTCCGCGTTCGCGACGCGGACGATCCCGCGCGCCGCGTCGTCGACGCTGTCGAGCCCCAGCGTCGCGAGCGCGCGCTCGGCCGCCTCGACGTCGAGCGAGACGCCGCCCGCCAGCGGCGCGTCCGGGTCGAGCCGCCCGAGCACGAGGTTCGCGTCGGTGACCGTCGGCTCGGTGCCGCCGCGGCCGTAGCAGGCGGGGCCCGGGTCGGCGCCCGCGCTGCGCGGGCCGGCGCGCAGCGCGCCGCCGGGGTCGATCCACCCGATCGACCCGCCGCCCGCGCCGACGGTGTGGATGTCGACCATCGGCAGCGTCAGCGGGCGGCCGCCGACCTCGCGGCCCGCCGTTTCGCGAACCCGCCCGCCCTCGACGACGCAGACGTCGCACGACGTGCCGCCCATGTCGAAGCACAGGAGGTCCTCGATCCCGCTGCGCTCGGCGATCAGCGCCGCGGCCGCCGCGCCGCCCGCCGGGCCGCTCAGCACGGTGAGCGCCGCGTGGCGCGCGGCGTGCTCGACGTCGGCCAGGCCGCCGCTCGACTGCATGATCGACGGCTGGGGGAGGCCGGCCTCGTCGCCGCTGCGCACCAGGCGGCGCAGGTACTCGGCGAGGAGCGGGGACAGCGCGGCGTCGACCTCGGTCGTCGCCGCGCGCTCGAACTCGCGGAACGTCCCGACGACGTCGTGGGAGAGCGAGACGTGCACGCCGGGCGCGGCCTGCGCGAGCGCCTCGCCGAGCGCCCGCTCGTGCTCGGGGAAGCGATCGGCGTGCAGGAGGCAGACCGCGACGGCCTCGGGCTCGTGCTCCAGTGCGGCGCGCGCCACCGCGGCGGCGTCGGCGAGCGGCCTGAGGACGCCCTCGGGCCCGGTCCGCTCCGGCGCCGCGACCCGCCGCTCGGGCGGCACCAGCGGGTCGGGGTGGCGCGCGCACAGCCGGTAGAGGTCCTTGCGCCGCTGGCGCCCGAGCTCGACGACGTCCGTGAAGCCCTCGGTGGCGATGAGCACGGTCCGCGCGCCGCGCCCCTCGAGCAGCGCGTTCGTCGCGACCGTCATGCCGTGGGCGAACGCGGTGACGTCGCCCGGCTCGCGCCCCGCCTTCTCCAGCGCGGCGGTCACGGCGTCCAGCACGCCGCGGGACTGGTCGTCGGGCGTCGTCGGCGCCTTCGCGGTCACCGCGCGCCCGTCGACGACGAGCACGGCATCGGTGAACGTCCCGCCGACGTCGACCCCGAGGAGCACGCGGGGAGCCTACGCGGCGAGGTTGCGCGCGCGTGAGGGCGCTCCCGCGCGCCCTACGCCCACGAACGGCCCGTCAGGCTGCGACGAGCTCGGTCTCCTCGGTCTCCGCCAGATGCTGATGCGACGGGCAGTAACCGTTGTGCGGCAGCGGCACTCGCTGGCAGGCCGTCCCCTTGCGCGTCGTAGCGCGGCACTGCAGCGGGTTGCCGTTCACGTCGTACCCCTGCTTGGGGATGCTGTCGAGATACGTCTCGGCGGCGGCGACGTAGGCGGTGATGACGCTCCAGACGCGAGCCTGGGCGGTCATCGGGAAGCAGAAGCGGATGTCGTTGAACAGCGTCCGCGCCGGCCGCGCGAAGTAGTGCCGGTCGCCGGCGAGACGTTCCATCGTCTGCTCGCAGTGCCTGAGCACGTGCTCATGGGCGCTGCGCCCGGGACAGCCCGCGCGTGCATCGACGTGCGGAGCCAGTTCCCGGTAGATCCCCCGGCTGTACTGGAACATATGGACCCTCGATCCCTCCTCTGGATCTCCCGGAGCGCTGGATCTTTGCCCGGGTCTGTAGAGGCTGGAACGTGCCGTATGTTGACTTCGCGTTAAGAAGACGCCGACGTTCAACTCCACGCCCTGAAAACAGGCGTGCCGATGCCCCCCACGACGGCGTGGTACCCGTCGAGGTCGGGGTCGCAATCACGGAAGTCGACACGGCGGTGCGCGCCGCGCGACTCCTCCCGCCTCAGCGCGCACGCGGCGACCAGCCTGGCGAGGGGGTGAGGGTCGCTCTGGAGCCGCTCGAGCCCGGCCTTCGTCCGCTCCAGGCCGGCGTCGCGCCACATCGCCTCGCGCGTCTCCTGCGCCGGCGGCGGGACCGGGTCCGGATTCGGCGGGTCCGCGGTGGTGCTCGTCGGCGGCTCGTCGAGGGCGGCCCGCGCCGCGCGCGCTCCGAAGACGAAGCACTCGCTGAGGGAGTTCGAGGCCAGGCGGTTGGCCCCGTGCAGGCCGGTGCACGCCGACTCGCCGACGGCGTAGAGGCCGGGGACCGTCGAGCGGCCGTGGAGGTCCGTGACGATGCCGCCCATCATGTAGTGGGCGGCCGGGGCGACCGGGATGAGCTCCTTCGCCGGGTCCAGGCCCGAGTCGCGCAGCGCCTTGACGACGTTCGGGAAGCGCGTCGGGTCGATCGCGCGCATGTCCAGCCCGACGTGCGTGGCGCCCGTCTCCTGGAGCCTCCGGTAGATGGCGATGGCAACCTCGTCGCGCGGCGCGAGCTCCTCCACGAACCGCTCGCCCGTGTCGTCGTGGAGCGTGGCGCCCTCGCCGCGGATCGCCTCGGTGACCAGGAAGCCCTCGCGGCGCGGGATGCCGGTCACGGCGGTGGGGTGGAACTGGAGGAACTCGAGGTCGGCGAGGTCCGCTCCCGCGCGGTGCGCCAGGACCATGCCGGCGCCGGTGGAGCCCGGGGGGTTGGTGGTCCGCGACCACAGCGCGGCGGCGCCGCCGGCGGAGACGACCGTGCCGCGCGCGGCGACGGCGCGGCCGTCCTCGAGCAGGACGCCCACGACGTGGTGCTCGTGGCACCACAGGTCGGCGGCGCGGGCCTGCTCGAGGACGGTGATCCGCTCGTGCTCGACCGCGAGCGCCGACAGCTCCCTGACCACCCTTCGTCCCGTCGCGCTGCCGCCGGCGTGGACGACGCGGCGCTTGGAGTGCCCGCCCTCCAGGCCGAGCGCGAGGTTGCCGTGGCGGTCGGCGTCGAAGTGGACGCCGAGGCGCTGGAGGTCGGCGACCGCGTCCGGCGCCTCATCGACGAGCGTGCGCGCGGCGCTGTGGCGCGTGAGGCCGCGGCCGGCGGTCTCGGTGTCCCTCAGGTGCTCGTCGGGGGAGTCGTCGGCGGCGAGCGCCGCGGCGATCCCTCCCTGCGCCCAGTAGCTCGCGGTCTGGGCGAGCGGGGTGGCGCTGATGAGGGCGACCGTGGCGCCGTGCTCGGCGGCCGTGAGCGCGGTGTACAGGCCGGCGCCGCCCGCGCCGACGACCGCGACGTCGACGTCGATCCTCGTCGGCTCGGGCACGGCGGTACCGTAGCCGCGATGCCGCCCGCGGTCCTGCTCTCGCACCCGTCCTCGCTCGAGCACGACACCGGCGTCCATCCCGAGCGGGCGGCACGCATCGTGGCGTTCGAGGAGGAGTTCGCCGCGCGCTCGCTCGCGATCCCGCGGGTCGAGTCGCCTGCCGCCACGCGGGATCTCCTGCACGGCGTGCACCCGGCCGCGTACGTCGACTCGATCGAGCGGTTCGTGTGGGCGGGCGGGGGCGCGCTGGACATGGACACGGTCTGCTCGCCGGGGTCGTGGGACGCGGCGCTGCACTCGGCGGGGGGCGCGTGCGCCGTCGTCGATCGGCTGCTCGACGGGTCGGCCTCGTTCGCGGCCTCCGTGCACCGGCCGCCGGGCCACCACGCGGAGGCGGCGCGGGCGATGGGGTTCTGCCTGTTCAACAACGTCGCGGTGGCGGCGCGGCACGCGCTCGACGCGTACGGGGTGGAGCGCGTGCTCGTCCTCGACTGGGACGTCCATCACGGCAACGGGACGAACGACATCTTCTGGGAGACGGACGAGGTCCTGTTCGTCTCGATCCACGAGTGGCCGCTGTATCCCGGGAGCGGGGCGGCGTCGGACGTGGGCGCCGGGCGCGGCGAGGGCTACACGGTGAACCTGCCGGTGCCGGCGCACTCGGGGGACGACGTCTTCCTCTCGCTGGTCGCGCACGTCGTGGCGCCGCTGGCCCGCGCGTACCGGCCGGGGCTCGTGCTTGTCAGCGCCGGCTTCGACGCCCACGCCGACGACCCGCTCGCCGACTGCCGGGTCACCGACGCCGGGTTCGCCGGAATGGCCGCGCTCGTGCGCGCGTGCGCGGCGGAGCTCGGGGTGCCGGCGGGGCTGATGCTGGAGGGCGGCTACGACCTCGGCGCGCTCTCCCGCTCGCTCTGCGACGTGCTCGAGACGTTCTCGTCGTCGTCCGCGCCTTCCGTTCCGGACGTCGACGTGCACCCGCTCGCGTTGGACGCGCACAAGCGGCTGGAGCGCTCTCCGCTCCCTCCCGCTACGGCTGCGTGACGGGCGGCGGCGCGGGCGCGGTCGTCGTCGGCGATCCGGGGACGGCGGGCGTCGTCGCCGGGGGAACCGTTGCCGGGGGAGCCGTCGTCGGCGGGACGGTGGGGGTCGTCGACGGGATCGTCGTCGGCGTCGTCGTGGTCGGCGGCGGGACCGTCGCCGGCGGGGCGGTCACGGTCGGCGGGACGGTGCCGGGGGGCGTCGTCGTGGGCGCGGTGCCGGCGGTGGTGGCGGTCGAGCCCGCGGGATCGTCGGTGAGGTCGACGAACGCGACGGCGAGGGCGGCGAGCGCGAGGGCGGCGACGACGGCGGCGATCGCGATCGGGATGCGCCAGCGCGGCGTCGGCTGGACCGCGGTGCGCGCCGCGTAGCCGCACTGCAGGCACCAGTCCTGGTCGGGCGGGACCGCGGCGCCGCAGCGCGGGCAGGCGATCTGACCCGAGGGCTCGGGCGGCTCCTGCGGCGGCTCGGTGCTCACGAGGGCGGCGGGCCGGGCTGGTCCACGGGCGTGACCCGGAGCGGGCCGGCCTCGCTGACGACGGACCCGCGCAGCGGCGTGCCGCAGCCGGGGCAGAAGTTCGCGTCGGTCCCGTGGAGGGTCCCGCAGCGAGGACACGCCGCGATGCCGGGCTCCCGCAGCTCGATGAGCGGGCGGCGCGCGTCGAGGGCGCTCTCGAGGGCGCGGAGCTCGGCGTCGATCCGCCGGAGCGACTCGAGCTTCTCCGTGACGAGGTCCGGCCGCTCGCGCCCGAAGCGATGAAGGTCGAACGTGAGGCCGCCGAGGTCGCGGAACCAGATCTCCCGCAGCCGCCGGAGCTCGCGCATCCGCCGTCGCATCCGGGTGCGCTCGCGGAAGCGCGGCGTCGCGTCGGCGGGAGCCTGCTCGAGCGTCACCCCCTCCGCGGCCGGAGCTGCCTCCGCGACCGGAGCCGCCGCGCCCTCCGCGGCGGGTGGAGGCACGACGGCGGTCGGCTGCTCGACGACGGTCGCGGCCTCGGACGCGGGCGCCGGCTCCGGCGTCGCCTTCCTCGATCGCCGAAGCCGCCGAAGACGGCCCTGCTTCGCGGGCGCGTCCGCGCCCACCCCCGCCGGAGCACCCGCGCCCACCGCTCCACTCGCGGCGGCCGGCGCTTCGGCACTCACCTCCGCGGGAGCACCCGCGCCCACCGCTCCACTCGCGGCGTCGGCGCTCGTCGCTGCGTCACCCGTCGGAGTCTCGGCGGTCTCGGAAGGCGGCGCCGCCTGCTCGGCGCTCGGCGTCGCGTTCGCTTCTGCGGGCGGAGGCTGCTCACCCCTCGGCGTGACGGTCGCTTCTGCCGGCGGAGGCTCCTCGCCGCTCGGCGCAGCCCGTGTCGCGTCCGCGGCGAGCTCCGCCGGCGGCGTCTCCTCCACGCTCGGCGCGACGTCGGCCGCCTCCGGCGCAGGCTCCTCCGCACTCGGCGCCGCCGGCTCGGCCGCGGGCGAGGACCACAGCGGCGGGTCGGCTGCGGCCGGCGCTTCGGCCGCGGGTCGCGGCGGCGATCCGGCGAGCGGGTCTCCGGACGTCAGGGAGGGCTGCTGCGGCGCGGCCGGGTCGGGCGCGGGCGGGGGTGCGGGAGCCGCGAGCGGGTCGCCCGAGGTCAGCGGCTTCGTCTCCTGCTCCGGCCGCGTCTCCTCCGCGGCGTGCGCCTCCGGCGGGGCGTCCTGCTCGCCCCTCCCGAAGCGGGGGATGCCTGGCATCGATCCGAGTCTAGTCAGCGTCTGCGGCGGAGGCGTCCCAGTTCCCGCACGAACCCGCGCGTCTTCCGGCACGTTCGCGTCTCGATCCGTCACGCCCGCCACCGGAGCATCGGCCCCGTCAAGCAACCCGCTTCCACGGAGGTCCTCCGATGCCGTACCGGCTCCTCGCCCGTCTCCACACCGCCTTCCTCCTCGCCGCGCCGCGCGACCGCGAGCGCGGCCAGGGCACCGTCGAGTACGTCGCGCTCATCCTGCTCCTCGCCCTCGTCTTCGCGGCCGTCGTCAAGTTCGGCGCCGGCAAGGACTTCGACATCGGCAAGACGATCGTCGACAAGCTCAAGGACGCCATCGACGGCGTCGGCGACGCTCCGAAGAAGGGCGGCTGAGGCGACCGCGGCGTCGGCGTCGCGGTCGGGCAGTGCGCTCGCGGACGGCGGCGAGAGGGCGACCTCCGCCGCGTCCGCGACGCGCGGGGCCTCGCGGGCGCCGCGCTCGGCGAGAAGCCGGCGCGCCCGACTCTGCGCGTCAGCGCTGACCGCGCCGACCCGTTTGCCACCATGGGTGGCGGATGAGCGCCGCGCCCGACATCAGCCCCCAGGACCGGCCGGTCGCCGTGTTCGACTCCGGCGTCGGCGGGCTCACCGTCCTGCACGAGCTGCTGGTCGCCCTCCCGCACGAGGACTTCCTCTACCTCGGCGACACCGCCCGCTTTCCCTACGGCGACCGCAGCGTCGAGGAGCTCGAGCGCTTCAGCCTGGAGATCGCGGAGGTCCTGCTCAAGGAGCGCGCGAAGCTGCTCGTCGTCGCCTGCAACACCGCGACCGCCGCCGCTCTGCCGGCGCTGCAGAACCGGATGATGGAGACGACGCTCGGCGTGGACGTCCTCGCGGTCGTCCGGCCCGAGGCGGCCCGGGCCGTCGCGGCCACGAGCAACGGCCGGATCGGGCTCCTGGCCACGCCGGCGACCGTCCGCAGCCGCGCCTACGACCAGGCGATCGGCCAGGTCGACCCGTACGTCGACCTGACGAGCGTCCCGTGCCCGGACCTCGCCCCGATCATCCAGGGCGGCTTCCCGTTCGACGACAACGTCGTGGAGACGGTGAAGGCGTACTGCGCGCCCCTGCGCGAGCAGCAGGTCGACACCGTCATCCTCGGCTGCACGCACTACCCGCTGCTGCGCCCGCTCCTCCAGCGCCACCTCGGGCGCGGCGTCGCGATCGTCACGTCCGGCGAGGCCCTCGCGCGGCAGGTCGAGCACGCCCTCAGCTCCCGCGGCCTGCAGAACCCGCGCACCACCGAGGGCGACTACCGCTTCCTGACGACCGGCGACCCGGACGAGTTCCGCACGCTCGGCACCCGCTTCCTCCAGATGCCCCTCAACAACGTCGCGCACGTCGCGCTGGGGGTGCCGGTATGAGCCGAACCGGCCGCGCGCCGAACGAGCTGCGCCCCACGACGATCACGACGAACTTCGTGCCCTCCGCGACCGGCTCGTGCCTCATCGCGCAGGGCGAGACGCGCGTGATCTGCACGGCCTCGGTGGAGGAGTCGGTCCCCCGCTGGATGGAGGGCCGCGGCACCGGCTGGGTCACCGCGGAGTACGGGATGCTCCCGGCCTCCACCGGCCAGCGCAGGCAGCGCGACGTCAGCAAGGGCCGCCCGGACGGCCGCACCGTCGAGATCCAGCGCCTGATCGGCCGCTCGCTCCGGCAGGCGCTCGACTTCCAGAAGCTCGGGGAGCGGACGGTGTGGATCGACTGCGACGTCCTGACCGCGGACGGCGGCACCCGGTGCGCCTCGATCACGGGCGGCTACGTGGCGCTGGCGCTGGCGCTCAGGAACGCCGGCGTCCCGCAGGACGCGCTCACCGAGCAGATCGCCGCCATCTCCTGCGGGGTCGTCGACGGCGAGGCGCTGCTCGACCTCGACTACCAGGAGGACTCGAGCGCGGAGGTGGACGCGAACGTCGTCATGACCGCCTCCGGAGACCTCGTCGAGGTCCAAGCCACGGCGGAGCGCACGCCGCTCCAGCGCGCCGGCCTCGACGACCTGCTCGCCCTCGCCGCGGCGGGGGTCACCGAGCTGCGCGCGGCCCAGGACGCCGCCATCGCCGCGTGAGGCTGGTCCTCTCCACGCGCAACCCGCACAAGGTCCGCGAGCTCCGGCCGCTGCTCGCGCCCTACGAGCTCGACCCGCTGCCCGACGAGGTCGAGCTCCCGCCCGAGACGGGGGAGGCGTTCGCCGAGAACGCGCTCGGCAAGGCGCGCGCCGCGGCCGCGGCCACCGGCCGGCCGTCGGTCGCCGACGACTCGGGCATCGCCGCGGAGGCGCTGGGCGGAGCGCCCGGCGTGCGCAGCGCCCGCTACGCGGGGGAGCACGCGACCGACGAGGAGAACCTCGACAAGCTCCTGCGCGAAGCGCCGGCGGGGAGCGGGGTCGCCTACGTCTGCGCGCTGGCGTACGTCGAGCCGGGGGGCGTCGAGCACGTCGTCGAGGGCCGCTGCGAGGGCACGCTGGCCGAGGCGCCGCGCGGGACCGGCGGCTTCGGCTACGACCCCGCGTTCGTGCCGGTCGAGCATCCGGACCGCACGATGGCCGAGCTCCCGCCCGCCGAGAAGGACGCGATCAGCCACCGCGGCCGCGCCGCCCGCGCGCTGCTCGCCTGGCTGACCGAGCGCGCCGGCTAGCTAGCTTTCCCTCGTATGGGAGCCCAGCAGCGCACCGCGCTGTTCAGCGTGCTGGCGGCGGCGTTCCTCGTCGCGGTCAAGCTCGTCACCGGCCTGGTGACCGGCTCGCTGGGCCTGATCGCCGAGGCCGCGCACTCGGGCACGGACCTCGTCGCGGCCGTCCTGACCCTGTTCGCGATCCGCGTCGCCACGCGCCCGGCGGACGAGCAGCACCACTACGGGCACGGCAAGGCGGAGCACCTGGCTGCCCTGGCCGAGTCCAGCTTCCTCGTGGTCGTCTCCGCGCTGCTGGCGTGGCAGGCGGTGGACCGGCTCGTGGGGGACGCGCCGCCGGACGTCGATGCCGCGTGGTGGGCGTTCGTGGTGATGGCGGTCGTGATCGCGGTCGACGCGTCGCGGGCCGCGTTGAGCTACCGCGCGGCGCGCGAGCACCATTCCGCCGCGCTCGAGTCCAACGCGCTGCACTTCGCCTCCGACCTCCTCGGCACGGTCGCGGTCGTGATCGGTCTGGCGTTCGTCGCGGCCGGGCATCCGCGGGCGGACGCGGTGGCCGCGCTGCTCGTCGCCGCGATCGTCGCGCTGGCGGCGCTGCGGCTGGTCAAGCGATCGATCGACGTGTTGATGGACCGCGCGAGCGAGGACGCCGAGACGGCCGTGCGGCAGGCGCTCGACGGGATGGCGGTCGAGGTGCGGCGGCTGCGCGTGCGGCACGCGGCGGGGCGGGACTTCGTCGACCTCGTCGTCGCGCTGAGCGCGGACGCCGGGCTCGCCCAGGCACACACGACGGCGGACGCGATCGAGGACGCCGTCCGCGGCCAGCTCCCGGGCGCGGACGTCCTGGTGCACGTCGAGCCGCGGGCGGTGGAGGGAGATCTGCGCGAGCGCGCGAACGCGGCGGCGCTGTCGGTGCCGGACGTCCGCGAGATCCACAACGTCCGGATCATGCAGGTGGACGGCGGCTTCGAGCTGTCGTTGCACGTGAAGCTGCCGCGCGGGCTGTCGCTGGCCGACGCGCACGAGACGGTCGAGCAGCTCGAGACGGCGGTCTGTCGCGCGGTGCCGGAGCTGCGGATGGTCCACACCCACATCGAGCCGTTGTCGCGGACGGACTGGGCGAGCAAGCCGACGCGGGACGAGGTCGCGGTCGAGCGCGACGCGATCGAGGAGGTCGTGCGGCGCTACACGGGCGTCGAGGCGGCGGCGGTGCGGTTCCGCGACGCGGAGCGGGGCCGCGTCGCGCTCATCACCGTGCTCCTCCCGCCGGATCAGCCGCTGCCGAGCGCCCACCGGCGGGCGGGGGAGATCGAGCGGGCCGTGCGCCAGCGGTGCCCCGGGCTTGCCGACGTCATCGTGCACACCGAGCCCGCGAACCCCGCCGCGGCGGTTCCGGGGGACCCCGCCTCAGCGCCCGCCGCCGGCCCTTCGAACCCCGCGACGCCGCCCGCCGCCGCGCCCACTCCCGCCGCCCCTTCGGACCCCGCGGCGGCGCCCGCCGCCGGCCCTTCGGACCCCGGCGCGGGGTCCCCTAGCGCAGGTTGATCGCGGCCGACAGCCCCACCGCGACGGCCAGCAGCGCGTAGCCGTTGTAGTCCGAGATCAGGAGCAGGGCGGCGGTGATGAGGGCCGCCGCGACCGTCACGAGCCAGGCGATGCGCGAGAGGGGCACGGGTGGCAGTGTCGCTCACGGGTCGGCCGAAAGTGCCCGCAAACGAGCGCCGTCCGTGCCGAAACTGCCTCAAAACCGCGCAAACACGGGGCGCAAACCGGCGCCGAAGCCCCTTTCCGCCGGTCCGCCGTACTAAGGTGCGGCGACGTTTCCGCAGATGGGGAGGACCCGTTTTCATGAACAAGAACGAGCTGGCACAGCAGGTCGCGTCGCAGGGCGGCGTGGACGGTGGCGACGCGAAGAAGGCCGTCGATGCGGTCTTCGAGGTCATCGCCGGCGAGCTTCAGTCCGGTGGTGAGGTCGCGATCGCCGGCTTCGGCAAGTTCAGCGTCTCCGACCGCGCCGCGCGTCAGGGCGTGAACCCGGCCACGGGCGAGAAGATCCAGATCGCCGCGAGCAAGGCCGCGAAGTTCTCGGCCGCCTCCGGCCTCAAGTCCAAGCTCAACGGCTAGGACCCCAGCGCCCGCCGGCCGCCGCGCCGGCGAGCGAACGCGGCCGCGGGCACCCGCCCGTGGCCGCCCGGCGGGGCCGAGCGTCGGCGGCCCCTGCCGCCCGGCCGCCGGCGGGCGAAGCGGTGCTCGTGCCGCTCGCGCCGCACGGCGGGGCGGCTCGCACCGCGGCGCGGCTCGCACCGCAGCGCGGGTCGCCCGCGCGCCCCGCTCGACTCGCTGAGGAGGACACGACGTGACGAAGTCAGAGTTCGTCGATCAGGTCGCCGCGCGCTCCGGGCTCGGCCGGAAGGAAGCGGCCGGTGGGGTGGACGCCGCCCTGGAGACCATCCAGGACGCGCTCCAGCGCGGCAGTGACGTCACGTTCTCCGGGTTCGGCAAGTTCCACGTCGCCGAGCGCGGCGCCCGGCAGGGCGTCAACCCTGCCACGGGCGAGAAGATGCAGATCGCCGCGACGCGCGTCCCGCGCTTCACGGCGGGCTCGGGCCTGAAGAAGGCCGTCAAGGGCGGCTGATCCGCCCCGCGCGGATCCTCGCGATGGCCGGAGCCGGCGCCCCCTTCCGCGAGCGGCTCGCCGAAGCCGTCGCCGCGCGCCGATCCTCGATCGTCCTCGGCCTCGACCCCGACCCGGCGCGCGTGTGGCCCGAGGCGCTGGACGTCGCGCAGAGCGCCGCGGGAGGACCCGCCGCCGGACCGGAGGGCGCCGGACGGGCCGGGGCGGGGCCGGAGCGCTCGGCCGGCACGTCGGCCCATCCCGCGGCGGAGCGCGCCGCGGACGCCGTCGTCGCCCACTGCGCCGCGCTCATCGCCGCCGCCGGCCCCGCCTGCGTCGCGGTGAAGCCCCAGGCCGCGTGCTTCGAGCGCCTCGGCTCCCCCGGCTGGCGCGCCCTCGAGCGGGTCGTCGACGCCGCGCGCGCTGCTGGCCTCCTCGTCCTCCTCGACGCCAAGCGCGGCGACATCGGCGTCAGCGCCCAGGCCTACGCCGAGGGGCTGCTCACCGGCACCGCGACGCCGTTCGGCCCGGCCACCGGCCTCGCGGCCGACGCCCTGACCGTCAACCCCTACCTGGGGAGGGACGCCCTCGAGCCGTTCGTGCAGACGGGCCGCGGGATCTTCGTCCTCGTCCGCACCTCGAATCCCGGCGCGACCGACCTCCAGGACGCAGAGCTCCGGGAAGGCGGCCGCGTTTGGGAGCGCAGCGCGCGCCTCGTCGACGAGATCGACGCCAACGCCGTCGTCGGCGCGACCGCCCCCGAGCACCTCCACCGAGCCCGCGAGCTGATGCCGCGCGCCACCTTCCTCCTCCCCGGCGTGGGAGCCCAGGGCGGCAGGGTGGAGGACCTCGCTCCCGCCTTCCTGCCCGGCCCGCACGGCGGCCTTGTCACCGCCTCGCGCTCCATCGCCCGGGCCCACGAGCAGCACGGCGGCGAGCCCGCGCAGGCCGCCCGCGAAGAGGCCGAGCGGCTCCGCGAGGCCGCATGGGCCCTGTGCACCTGACGCCCTCCATAGACTCCGCCCGCTATGTCGTCCCACCGCCCGTCGCGCTTTCTGGCGCCCCTCGCCCTCCTGGCGTCGATCGTGGCGGTGCTGATGATCGTCTCGGCCACGACGGGGGACGGCGACAGCGACAAGGAGGGCTCGACCTCCACCCAGGAGCGCCGCGCGACCAATGGGCGCAAGTCCAAGGAGCGCACGAGCACGAACGCCCGCACCTCGACGACGCCCCAGCGCAAGACGTACACCGTCAAGCCGGGCGACACGCTCGCGTCGATCTCCGAGCGGACCGGCGTCACCGTCGAGGAGATCGAGGACCTGAACCCCGACATCGACGCGAACAGCCTCACGGTCGGGGACAAGATCAAGCTGACGGAGTGACCCCGCCCCGCCGCACAGCACGCGCGACGGCGCTGCTGGCCGTTCTGACCGCGCTCGCCCTCGCAGCAGGAACCCCGGCCGCCCGGGCCCAGACCGGCGCGCCCGCGGTCCAGGCTCCGTCGGCGATCCTCGTCGAGTCCAGCACCGGCGACGTCGTCTTCGAGCGCGACGCCGGCGAGCGCCGCGCGATCGCGTCGACGACGAAGCTCATGACCGCGCTCCTCTCGCTCGAGACCCTCGCGCTCGACGACGTCCTCACCGCGCCCGGCTACGACGGCGCCCCCGGGGAGTCGGTCATCGGCCTGCAGCAGGGCGAGCGGATGACCGTCCGCGACCTCATCAGGGCGCTCCTCCTCGCCAGCGCGAACGACGCGGCGGTCACGCTCGCGGTCGGCGTCGACGGCTCGACGAGCTCGTTCGTCAGGGAGATGAACCGCCGCGCCCGCGAGCTCGGGCTCGCCGACACCCACTACGCCAACCCGATCGGCCTCGACGACCCCGACAACCGCAGCAGCGCCCGCGACCTCGTCAAGCTCGCCACGATCCTGCGGCGCAAGCCGTTCTTCCGCGAGACGGTCGACCTCCCGCGCGCGGTCCTCAAGAGCGGCTCGCACCGCCGCGCGATCCAGAACCGCAACGCGCTCGTGCGCAACGTCCCGGTCGTCGACGGCGTCAAGACCGGCCACACGTCGCAGGCCGGCTACGTCGTCGTCGGCTCGGCGACCGAGAACGGCGTCAACGTCATGAGCGCGGTCCTCGGCGAGCCGAGCGAGGCGGCGCGCAACGCGGACACGCTGGCGCTCCTGCGCTACGGCCTCTCACGCTACGTGCGGCAGACGGTCCTGCAGGAGCGCAAGGGCCTGAGGACGGCGGACCTGAAGTACCGCGACGAGAAGGTCCGGCTCGTCGCGGGGGAGACCGTGCAGCGGGTCCTCAGGCGCGGGGAGCGCGCCCGCACGAAGGTCGTCGAGGCGCCGACCCAGCTCGACGGGCCGCTGCCGGCCGGCGCCGAGGTGGGGACGGTCGAGGTGCGCGTCCGGGGGAAGGTGGTCGAGCGCGTCCCGCTCGTCACGGCCGCCGCCGTCGCGGAGGCCTCGCTGAGCGACCGCGTGCGCGACGTCCTCTCCGAGCCGGTCTCGATCCTCCTCGTAGTGCTTCTCGTCGGCTGTACCGTTCTGCTGGCCCTGCTCCGGAGACGCGTGGTCCGGAGGGCGGCACCCGGAGTGCGTCGATGATCATCACCGTCACCCTCAACGCCGCGATCGACAAGACCCTGTCCGTGCCGAACTTCCGGCTCGGGCGCCGCCACCGGACCGTGGAGCAGACGACGATGGCCGGCGGCAAGGGGGTCAACGTCGCGCGGGCGCTCAAGGCGCTCGGCCAGCCGGTGATCGCGACCGGACTGCAGGGCGGCCCGACCGGGACGCGCATCGTCGAGCAGCTGACGCAGGAGTCGATCCTCAACGACTTCGTGCGCATCGGCGAGGAGTCGCGGACGAACACGGCGGTCCTGGACCCGACCACCGGCGAGCAGACCGAGATCAACGAGCGCGGCCCGGCCGTCAGCGCGAAGGAGCTCGAGCTGTTCGGCGACAAGCTCGTCTACCTGGCGCGCGGCGCGGAGATCGTCGTGCTCGCGGGGTCGCTGCCGCGCGGCGTCGACGCGGACGCCTACGCGACGCTGATCCGCGAGCTCAAGCGCGTCGACGTCGAGACCATCGTCGACACCGACGGCGAGCCGCTGCGGCACGCGGTCCGGGCCGAGCCGACGATCATCTCCCCGAACATCATCGAGGCCGAGGAGCTCGTGGGCCACGAGTTCAACGACGACCAGGACCGGATCGCCGCGGTCCAGGAGATGGGGACGCTCGGGACCAAGCAGGCGCTGATGACGACGCCGGACGGCTGCTTCGCCTGCCTGCCCACCGACCACGGGCCGACGCTGCTGCGGGCGCGGATCGAGCCGCGCGAGCCGGTGGCGACGGTCGGGTCGGGCGACGCGTTCCTGGCCGGGTTCGTCGCCGCGCGCTACACGGGGCGGACTCCCGAGGAGTGCCTGCGCTACGGCGTGGCGTGCGGCGCGGAGTCCACCCAGCGCCTCGGGGCGGGGCTGATCGAGCCGCGCGAGGTCGACCGCCTGCTCGGCGAGGTCGAGGTGGAGCCGGTGGAGGCGCCCGCGGCCGCATAACGGATGGAAACCACCCATATTCGGCGTTGCTACGCTCGATCCTTCCTCCTCCGTCCGCCCCCCGTCCTAGGATCGCGCAATGGAAGTAGAGATCGGCCGCGGAAAGAAGGCCCGCCGCGCTTACGGCTTCGATGACATCGCGATCGTGCCGTCCCGGCGCACGCGCGACCCCGACGACGTGGACATCTCCTGGAAGCTCGGCGACTATCGCTTCGAGCTGCCGCTCATGGCGTCCGCCATGGACGGCGTCGTCTCCCCGCAGACGGCCGGCATCGTCGGCAAGCTCGGCGGCCTGGCGGTCCTGAACCTCGAGGGCATCTGGACCCGGTACGAGGACGCGGACGACCAGCTCGAGCGCATCGCGCAGCTCCCTCGCGACGAGGCGACGCGCGAGATGCAGAAGATCTACATGGAGCCGATCAAGCCCGAGCTGATCGAGCAGCGGATCCGCGAGATCAAGGCGCACGGCGTCGTCGTCTCGGCGTCGCTGACCCCGCAGCGCGTCCGCAAGCACTACGAGCTCGCGCTCGACGCCGGCCTCGACGTCCTCGTCATCCAGGGCACGGTCGTGTCGGCCGAGCACGTCTCGACCGTCTCCGAGCCGCTGAACCTCAAGGAGTTCATCCGCGAGGTGGAGGTCCCGGTCGTCGTGGGCGGCTGCGCCTCCTACCACACCGGACTGCACCTCATGCGCACCGGCGCGGCGGCCGTGCTGGTCGGCGTCGGGCCGGGCGCCGCGTGCACCACCCGCGGCGTGCTCGGCATCGGCGTGCCGCAGGCGACGGCGATCGCCGACGTGGCGGCGGCCCGCTCGCAGCACATGCTCGAGACGGGCGAGTACTGCCACGTGGTCGCCGACGGCGGCATGCGCAACGGCGGCGACGTCGCGAAGGCGATCGCCTGCGGGGCGGACGCCGTGATGATCGGCTCGCCGCTCGCCCGCGCCTACGAGGCGCCCGGGCACGGCTTCCACTGGGGGATGGCCACGTTCCACCCGACGCTGCCCCGCGGCGCCCGGGTCCAGACGGTGCAGAACGGCACCCTCGAGGAGATCCTCGTCGGCCCGGCCCGCGAGAACGACGGCACCTTCAACCTGTTCGGCGGGCTGCGGACGTCGATGGCGACCTGCGGCTACCAGGACCTGGCGGAGTTCAACCGCGCCGAGCTGATGGTCGCCCCCGCGCTGCAGACGGAGGGCAAGCACCTCCAGTCGGCGCAGGGCATCGGCATGGGCGCGCGCGGCTCGTCCGCTCCGGCCCCGCGCGACGAGCGGGCCGACGGCGAGGCCAACGGGGCGACGCACGTCGAGCCGGTGCTCTCGGGGACGCCGGCCATGGTGTCCGGCGCGAACTAGCCGGCCGGCGTCGTGGAGTCGATCGTCACCGCGAGCAACGCGGCCCCGGAGGTCGTCGAGGAGCACGCGGTCGACGTCGAGGCGCCGCGCGCGGTCGACGAGGTCGTCGTCCTCGACTACGGCGGGCAGTACTCGCAGCTGATCGCGCGGCGCGTCCGCGAGTGCGGCGTGTTCAGCGAGCTGCTGCCCCACCACGTCGGGGCGGAGGAGGTCCGTCGGCGCAACCCGAAGGGGCTGATCCTCTCCGGCGGGCCCGCGTCGGTGTACGCCGACGGCGCGCCGCGGCTGGATCCGGAGCTGCTGGAGCTCGGGATCCCCGTGCTCGGCATCTGCTACGGCATGCAGCTCGTGACGCTCGAGCTCGGCGGGCGCGTCGAGGGCGCGGAGATCGGGGAGTTCGGCCGCTCGGACCTCACGGTCCGGGATTCCGGCCGGCTGCTGGCGGGGCTGCCGAACGAGCAGACGTGCTGGATGTCGCACCGCGACACGGTCTACGCGCCGCCACCCGGCTTCACGGCGCTCGCGTCCTCCACGCAGTCGCCGGTCGCGGCGCTCGAGAACGTCGAGCGCGGCATCTACGGCATCCAGTTCCATCCCGAGGTCGTCCACACGCCGTACGGGCAGGACGTCCTCAAGCGCTTCCTCGGCGACATCTGCGACGCGGACCTGACGTGGTCGGCCGCGAGCATCATCGACGAGCAGATCGAGCGGATCCGCGCGCAGGTGGGCGACGGCCGGGTCATCTGCGGGCTGAGCGGCGGCGTCGACTCGAGCGTCGCGGCGCTGCTCGTCCACCGCGCCATCGGCGACCAGCTCACGTGCGTGTTCGTGGACCACGGCCTGATGCGCAAGAACGAGGGCGAGCAGGTCGTCGCCACGTTCCGCGACCACTTCCAGGTCCCGCTCGTCGCGGTCGACGCGGAGGAGCGCTTCCTGGCCAAGCTCGCCGGCGTCACCGACCCCGAGACGAAGCGCAAGGCGATCGGCGCCGAGTTCATCCGCGTCTTCGAGGAGGAGGCGGCGAAGCTCGCAGGCGACGGCGAGGACGCCAAGTTCCTCGTCCAGGGGACGCTCTACTCCGACGTCATCGAGTCCGGCGGAGGCACGGGCGCCGCGACGATCAAGTCCCACCACAACGTGGGCGGCCTGCCGGAGGACCTCCAGTTCGACCTCGTCGAGCCGCTGCGGACGCTGTTCAAGGACGAGGTCCGCGCCGTCGGCGCCGAGCTCGGGCTGCCCGAGCGCCTCGTCTGGCGCCAGCCGTTCCCCGGCCCGGGCCTGGCGATCCGCATCGTCGGCGGCGAGGCCACCAAGGAGCGCCTCGACCTGCTGCGCGACGCCGACTACGTGCTGCAGGACGAGATCCGCAAGGCCGGCCTGTACCGCGACCTCTGGCAGTCGTTCTGCGTGCTGCCGGACATCCGCACCGTCGGCGTGCAGGGCGACGAGCGCACGTACGGCTCGGTCGTCGTGATCCGGGCGGTGACGTCGGACGATGCGATGACGGCCGACTGGGCGCGCCTGCCCTACGACCTGCTGGAGCAGATCGCCTCACGGATGATCAACGAGCTGCGCGAGGTGAACCGGGTGGTCCTCGACATCACGTCGAAGCCCCCCGGAACCATCGAATGGGAGTGAGCGCGGCGCCGGAGGTCGCGGCACCGGGCGGGGGCGTCACCGAGAAGGTCGCCCGGCTCCTGGACGAGCGCGTGTTCCGCGGCGGCCTGAGCCGGGTCCTCGACGAGCGCCGGCTGCGCCGGGGCGCGCGGGAGGTGGTCGACCGCGAGGGGCTGCCGCCGGCGCGCGAGCTCGACGTCGCCCCGCTCGAGCTGCTGCGCAGCGCCGACCTGGAGACGCTGCGCGACCCCGAGCGCCTGGAGCGCGACATCCTCCCGGCGCTCGGCCTCAACGACGAGGAGCTCGACGAGTTCCCGCGCGAGCTCTACGAGTTCTGCGGCCGGGGGCTGCGGCACTGGCAGTATCCGAACCAGTTCGGGCCGTACCTCGCGACGCTCGCGGGCCAGCCGATCTCCTCGTACCTGGAGGTCGGGGTCCGCCACGGCGGCACGTTCCTCATCACGGTCGAGTACCTCTCGCGCTTCCGCCCGCTGCGCAAGGCGCTCGCGATGGACGTCGTCGACTCGCCGTGGCTGCGCGGCCAGCTGAAGGGCCGGGCCGGGATGCGGATGGTGCTCGCCGACAGCCAGATGCCCCAGTTCGGGTGGGTGCTCGCGCGCGAGGGCCCGTTCGACCTCGCGCTCGTCGACGCCGCCCATCACGAGAGCACTGCGCAGTCCGACCTCGAGGCGGTCCGCCCGCACGCGAACATCGTCGTCCTGCACGACGTCGTCAGCCAGGCGTGCCCCGGCGTTGGGACGGTCTGGCGCCGGTTCCGCGACGAGGAGACCGCGGACTGGGACTTCCTCGAGTTCACGGCGCAGTACGACGACGTCGTGCAGCGGATGGGCGGGCCGTACCTGGGGATCGGCGTCGCGATCCGCAAGACCCGGCTGCCGGCGGGCTGACGCCGCCGCCTACCCGCGTCGCTTTCCCGCAAAGCGCGGTTTTCCGTCCGACGCGTCGGATTGAGTTCATCGCCACATGGCGGCCCAGCCCACAGCGCTTCGGGCAGCACGCGGATCCTCGGCTCCGCTCGTGCGGTCCGTCGACGCTGCCGCGGCGCCCCAGCCCGACTACTCCTCCGCGAGCAGCGAGCTCGCGCGCGTCCTGCGGTGGACGCTCGGCATCCCCACCGCGGCGCTCGTGTCCACGGCGGTGCTCTACGTCCTCGGCGCGATCTGGACGTGGGGCGAGCTGCAGGACGCCGGCCTCGTCCCGACCGACGTCATCTCGCTCGTCCCGCACGCGCAGATCCTCGGCCGCGGCCTGCAGCTCGTCATCCTCGCCGTGCTCGCGCTGCCGCTGCCGCTCGCCTTCACGTGGCTGCTGCATCGCGTCGTGCCCGAGCGGGGGCGCCCGTGGGGCTTCCCGAGCGCGCTGGGGCGGCTGGTCGACGACCATCGGCGCCTGCGGCGCGACCTCGACGAGCTGCGCGGCGACTTCGACCCGATCGAGGCGCCGGGCCTCGACAAGCGCGTCCGGCGCCTGCACACGCGCGCGAGCAAGCAGAGCGCGGCCCAGCGCCGCGCGGCGCTGGCCACCCGCGTCGCGGTGGTGGCTGCGCTGGTCGTCGGCCTCGTGGCGCTCAGCCCCGCGCGCCTCGCGGTGGCGATCTTCGGGCTGTGGCTCGTCCGGCGGACGCCGCTCTCGACGGCGCGCGTCGTCGTCGTGATGCTCGGCGTCCTCGTCCTCGCGGTGTCGGCCGAGCGGTTCACCGCGCCCGATCCGCTGCCCGACGCGTCGATCCGCACCGCGCGCGGCACCCTCATCAAGGGCCCGCTCGTGGCCGCCACCCAGCAGTCCTGGCACCTGAAGATCGGCGACAAGCGGGTCAAGTCGGTGCCGACGGTGAACATCGCCAAGTCGAGCGTCCACTCGCAGTCGCGGCTGGTCCGCGGCCCGCTCGGCGCCCGGCTCGTCGACCTCCTGCGCTGACGAACTCGCAAACAGCGGGGCATCGCAATCGGTCTGACGGCGCTTTCACCTAGACTCGCCGCGCGATGAGCCGCCTGTCCCAGGTCTTCGTTCCCAAGGACCGCGAGTTCTTCGACCTGTTCGAGGAGGCGGCGGTCAACGTCTCGCGCGCCGGGGAGATGCTCGAGGAGATGCTGGCCTCGTTCCCCGAGAAGTCGTCGCTGGCGCGCGACATCCTGCTCGCCGAGCAGGAGGGCGACCGCATCACGCACGACATCTTCAGCCGGCTCAACCAGACGTTCGTGACGCCGATCGACCGCGAGGACATCATCCTCCTCGCCTCCGCGCTGGACGACGTGGTCGACCTGACCGAGGAGTGCGCCGACTACCTGATCCTCTACAAGATCGAGGCGCCGATGGAGCAGGCCCAGACGCTCGCGCGGATCCTGCGCGACGCCTGCCGCCAGGTCGCCGCCGCGATGCCCCGCATGCGCGGGTTCGAGGACATCAAGCACTACACCGTCGACATCCACCGGCTGGAGAACGACGGGGACCGGGCGGTCCGCGAGGCCATGGCCTCCCTGTTCGAGACCGGTGTCGACCCGATGGTCGTCATCCGCTGGAAGGACATCTTCGAGCGCCTCGAGGGCGCGATCGACGCGACGGAGCACGTCGCCGACGTGCTCGAGGCGATCGTCATCAAGAACTCCTAGCGCCGGCTCGTCGTGGACTCCGACGTCATCCTGGTCATCGTCATCGCGACGGCGCTCGCGTTCGACTTCACCAACGGCTTCCACGACACGGCCAACGCGGTCGCCACGACCGTCTCGACGCGCGCCATGTCGCCGCGTGCGGCGGTGGGGCTCGCGGCGACGCTGAACTTCGCGGGCGCGTTCATCTCGCTGGAGGTCGCGGCGACCGTCGCGAACGGCATCGTCGACGCGGGCGTGATCAACGAGATGATCGTCTTCGGCGGGCTGATCGGGGCGATCGCGTGGAACCTCGTGACGTGGTACTTCGGCCTGCCGTCGAGCTCGTCGCACGCGCTGATCGGCGGCGTGGCGGGGGCGGCGTTCGTGGCCGAGGGACCCGACGCCGTGCTCAGCGACGGGCTGATCGAGAAGGTCCTGATACCCGCGCTCGTGGCCCCCGTCCTCGCGTTCGCCGCCGCCGGCCTGACCATCCTGCTGACGTATCGCATCGTCGGGCGGCTGCGCCCCGGCCCGGTGAACCGCGGCTACCGCCTCGGGCAGGTCGTCTCCGGCTCGATGCTCGCGCTCGCGCACGGGACGAACGACGCGCAGAAGACGATGGGGATCATCGCCCTGGCGCTCATCGCCCACGGCGACCTCGCCGCCGGCGCCGACCCGCCGTTCTGGGTCGTGGTGTCCGCCGCGACGGCCATCGCCCTCGGCACGTACTCGGGCGGCTGGCGGATCATGAAGACGATGGGCAGCCGGATCATCAAGATGGACCCGGCGCAGGGCTTCGCGGCCCAGGGCGGCGGCGCCGCGGTGATCCTCACGGCGTCGCACCTCGGCTTCCCGCTCTCGACGACGCACACGATCGCGGGCAGCGTCATGGGCGCGGGTGCGGCGCGGCGGCTCTCTGCGGTGCGGTGGGGCGTCGCCGGGAACATCGCGATCGCCTGGGTGCTGACCGTGCCGTGCGCGGGGGCGATCGGCGCGGCGGCGTTCGGCGCGAGCCGGATCTTCGGCGAGGGAGCGCTCGGGCCGGTCCTCGTGTCCCTGTGCGTCCTGACCGTGATCGCGGGCGCGTTCGCGCGGCGGCTCCAGCGCGGGCCGGCGCTGACGGCTGAGGCATGAGGCTCGCCGCGGTCGACACGGACGCGCTGCTCGAGCTCGCGTGGGTCGCACCCCTCGCGGCGGTGGTGGTCTCGTTGACGTTCTCGTTGCTGGTCCACGGGGCGGCCCGGGCGAGCGACGCCCGCCGCGGCGGCCGCGCGGGCGCGGCGACGGCCTACGTCGCGCTGGCCGTCGTGGCGGGCCTGGCGTTCGCGGCGACGGTCGTCTTCGGCGTGATCGTGATCACCAGCAAGGACTGACCACAACCCGACACTCGTCGGACGAGCCGAGCGCCCGTGTCGGATTTGGGGCCCATAGCGCCCTCAACCCGACACGCCCCCGTCCGTCGCCGCGCGAGTGGCGAGTTGTGGGGGCGCCGCGGCGAAGCGTTACCGCCGCCGGCGCCGCACGATCAACAGCAGCAGGAGCGCCGCGCCGAGCGGGGCGAACCTGCGAAGCGGGCTCTCCTGGGCCGCGCCGGCCGCGGTGCTCGCGTAGTCGCTCGCCGCGCCGGAGACGCCCTTCTCGTCGACGGCCTCACGGACGGAGGAGGTGGCATCGGTCGCCGCCTCGCGGACGGAGGAGGTGGCGTCGGTCGCCGCCTCACGGACGGTGGAGGCCGCGTCGCTCGCCGCCGCGCGGACGTTGGAGGCTGCGTCGCTCGCGACCGCGCGGACGTTCTCCGCCGCATCGGACGGGGACGACTCGCCGCTCGCCGCGGCCGCGACCGCGCTGGCGGCGTCCGCGACGTGGGCGGAGGGGTCCGGGGTCGGCGCCGACCCGCCCTCGGTCCCCTGGCGCGGGTCGTCGTCGGGCATCTCGCGGCCCTCGGTCGTCTCGCGGATGACGAAGTCGTCGCCGGTGCCCGCGCGGCCGAACGCGTCGCGGACGAGGGCGCACGCCTGCGCGGGCGACTCGGCGTCGATCGACAGCTCGAAGACGCCGGCCTCGTCGGGATCGCCGATGTCCGCGCCGGCAAGCGCGTCGGCGAGGCTGTTGCGCGCACGGTCGACGCGCCTTCCGGAAGTCAGGGTGTAGACGGCGACGGTCTGCTTGGCCATGCGGGAGACGTACCCGGCTGGCGGCTCAGCTCACCGCATCCCAGGCGCGCAGCGACGACAGCGGGTCCAGCGGGGCTCCGCCCTCGTACCACCCCGGCGCCGACCACAGCTCGAAGTGCAGGTGGCAGCCGACCGCGTCGCCCGTGTCGCCGACGTCGCCGATCCGCCGGCCCGTCCGCACCCGCGCCCCGCGCTCGACCACGGCCGGCGCGGCCAGGTGCATGTAGACGTAGTCCATCCCGTTCCCGTCGCCGTGGATGACGACGTAGTTGCCCGCTTTCTCCTGCCACGCCTTGAAGACGACGACGCCGCCGCGCGCGGCGACGAGAGGCGTCCCGCACGCGGCGAGGACGTCCTGCCCCTGGTGCGTGTGACCGGCGCGCGCCGCCCCGAACCGCGCCTCCGCGGCCCCGAAGTCGTGCGGCCCGCGCACGGGGAACTTGTGGTCGAGGAAGCGGAAGGAGTCGACGACCTCCGGCCGCTCGCCCGTCTGCGCGGCCACCGCGCTCACGGGCACCACGCGGAACTCGTACCGCCCGGCGGGCGCCACCGCACCCCCGACCTGCCCGTCCCAGTCCACCCGCTGCTCGACGCCCGGCGCGACCGTTCCCGGCGACCACCGCGCGACCGTCCCGGAGCCACGCCGCACGAGCTCGACGACCACCTCGACCGGCGCGGGCGCCGTCACGACGTACCGCAGCGTCGCGTCGCGCCCCGCGTAGAAGACGGTCCCCCGGTCGACGTGCGCGTCGATCGCGTCGGTGGTGTCGCGGTCGGGTGCGCCGGCCGCCGCGGGCGCAGGAGCGGCGACGGCGTCGATGGTCAGCGAGGCGGCGCTCGGCCGCGCAGGCGACCCGTCGTCGTTGCGCAGCCGCACGCGCCCGCTGACCGCGCCCTCCGGGACCCGCACGTCCACCGATCGCGCGCGGGCCCGCAGCACCGTCGCCACGACGTCGTCCGCGGGCCCCGGCCCGGCGAGGAACACGACCCAGCGAACCCGCTCCATCGTCCGCCCGCGCACCCGCACGACGCTGCCGGCCCGGGCCGCTCCGGACCCCCCGCAGCCACGCGCGCAGGCAACCCCGGAGACCACCGCAGGAGGCGACAGCGCCTGCTCCTGAGCGGCCGCGGCAGTGGGCAGCGATGCGAGGATCGCGGCCGCTAGAGTGACAGCGCGCGGCATCCCGATGGCTTCCACGCCCGCGCCCCGGACCCTGCGAGTGCAACGCGCGCTCCGCGCCAGGGTCAGAGCGGGCGGTGGTGGCTATGCTGTGCCGCTCGGCCGCCCTCGTGCGGCCGTCCTGATGCCATGAAGACCTACGTCGCCAAGCCCACCGACCGCGAGCGCAACTGGCTCGTCGTCGACGCGACCGGCCAGACCCTCGGCCGGCTCGCCACGCGCATCGCCGACGCGCTGCGCGGCAAGGGCAAGCCCGAGTACACGCCCCACATCGACACTGGCGACTTCGTCGTCGTCGTCAACGCCGACAAGATCACGGTGACGGGCAACAAGCGCGAGGACAAGAAGTACTACCGCCACTCGGGCTACCCCGGCGGCCTGAAGGTCCGCACGTTCCAGGAGATGCAGGACCGCCGGCCGGAGGAGATCATCCGCCTCGCCGTCAAGGGGATGATGCCCCGCAACCGCCTTGCCCGGAAGCAGATCACCAAGCTGAAGATCTACGCCGGCCCCGAGCACCCGCACACGGCGCAGAAGCCGCAACCGATGGAGATCGAGTCCTAGTGGCCGACGAGACCACACCCCCCGAGGACGACGCCGCCCAGACCCCCGCGCCCGAGGGCGGCGAGGCGTCCGAGCAGGCCAACGCGCCCGCCGACGAGACGCCGGCGGCCGAGACCCCGGCCGAGGCGGCAGGGGAGTCGGGCGGACCCGAGGAGCCGGTCGCCGGCGCCGAGGAGGCCGACACGGCGGAGGAGCCCGAGGCCGCCCCCGCGGCGGAGGCCGACACGGCTGAGGCGCCCGAGCCCGCCCCCGCGGCGGAGGCGGCCCCCGATGCCGACGCCGCCGCCGAGAGTGACGACGACGAGGACGACGAGCCGGAGACCCCGCGCGTCAAGCCCGCCATCCCGGGCATGGACCTCGAGCTCGACATCGTCGTGGAGGGCGAGGATCCGCTGTCCCGCGGCGCCTACGGCGACGAGGAGGACCTGTCCGACGCCGCCGACGAGCAGCTCGCCGCGGCCGACGACGCCGACGGCCTCGCCGACCAGCCGATCCGCGAGGCGGCGATCGACCTCGCCGCCGACGCGCGCTACACCGCGACCGGCAAGCGCAAGACGGCCATCGCCCGCGTCATCCTCAAGCCCGGCACCGGTGCGTACACGATCAACGGCAAGCCGCTCGACGAGTACTTCCCGCGCCCCACGCTCCAGCGCAACATCCGCCAGCCGCTCGAGACGGTCGGCTACGAGACGCGCATGGACGTCATCGCCCGCATGCACGGCGGCGGCGTCTCCGCCCAGGCCGGCGCGCTGCGCCACGGCATCAGCCGCGCGCTGATCACCGCCGACCCGAACCTGCGCGGCGAGCTCAAGCGCCGCGGCTTCCTGACGCGCGACGCGCGCGCCAAGGAGCGCAAGAAGGCCGGGCTCAAGAAGGCCCGCAAGCGGCCGCAGTTCTCCAAGCGCTAGCGCGCGCCGCCTCGATGACCCGCCGACTGTTCGGCACCGACGGCGTCCGCGGCGCCGCCGGGGACGTCCTGACGGCCGAGCTCGCGCTCCGGCTCGGGCACGCGGTCACCCGAGGCATCGATACGGCGTCTCCGCGCGTGCTCGTCATCCGCGACACGCGCGAGTCCGGCCCGATGCTCGAGTCCGCCCTCGCCGCGGGGGTCGCGGCGGCCGGGGGGGACGTGCTGCTCGGCGGCGTCCTGCCGACGCCCGCCGCCCCGCTGCTGCTCAGGCGCTACGGCTTCGACCTCGCGGCCGTCATCTCGGCCAGCCACAACCCGTACGCCGACAACGGGATCAAGTTCTTCGGCGGCGACGGCTTCAAGCTCTCCGACGCCGCCGAGGCGGCGATCGAGGCGCGCCTCAACGATCCCGTGGCCGGGCCGGTCATCGGCCGGATCGACGCGCTGCACGGCACCGAGGAGGACTACCTGCGCGCCCTCCACACGCGCTTCGAGCACCTCGACCTCAAGGGTCGCCGCGTCCTGCTCGACTGCGCCAACGGCGCGACGTACCAGACCGCACCCGAGATCTTCCGCCGCCTCGGCGCGACGGTCACCGTGGTCGCCGACGAGCCCGACGGGCGCAACATCAACGAGGGCGTCGGCTCCACGCACGTGAGCGACCTCGACGTCGCCGGGCACGACGTCGCGTTCGCCTTCGACGGCGACGGCGACCGCCTCCTCGCCAAGGACCGCACCGGCGCGGTCGTCGACGGCGACGAGCTGCTCGCGCTCGCGGTCCTCCACCGGAAGGTCAGCGGCGTCGCCGTCACCGTCATGACGAACTACGGCTTCCACAGCGCGATGCGCGAGGCCGGCGTCGAGGTCGAGACGACGCAGGTCGGCGATCGCTACGTCCTGGAGGCGCTGCGCGCGAAGGGCTGGGGGCTGGGCGGCGAGCAGTCCGGCCACCTGATCGACATGGACTTCGTCCCGAGCGGCGACGGGATCGCCGCGGCGCTGCTCACGCTCGAGGCCCTCGGCGGCGGCGACCTGGCCGACCGGGCGGCGATGGAGAAGCTCCCCCAGCGGCTCGTCAACGTGCGCGTCCCCGACCGCGAGGCGGCGATGAACGACGAGGGGCTCGCCGAGGCGATCGAGCGCGCCTCCGCCGAGCTGGAGGGCCGCGGACGCGTCCTCGTGCGCCCCAGCGGCACCGAGCAGCTCGTCCGCGTGATGGTCGAGGCGCCGACCGAGCAGGAGGCCGACCAGGTGTGCGGCCGCCTCGTCGACATCGTCGAAACGTCCAGCGCGCGCGCCTGACGTCCGCCCGGCGGGAAGGACCGCCGTTGCTAACCTCGAACGCCTGACAGAGGCCCGTCGCCGCGGGCCTCTGCCGTTGACGAAAGGATCGCCCCCTCTCATGTGCGGGATCGTCGGCTACGTCGGCCACCGGCCGGTCCAGGACCTCCTCATCGAGGGCCTGCGCAAGCTCGAGTACCGCGGGTACGACTCCGCGGGCGTCAGCGTGCTCGCGGGCGACGAGATCGAGTCGATCCGCGCCGTGGGCAACCTCGCCAACCTCGAGACCGCCGTCGCGCAGCGCGAGGCCGAGGGCGGGGTCGCGACGCTCACGAAGGAGGCGACCACCGGGATCGCCCACACCCGCTGGGCCACGCACGGCCGCGTCAACGAGGAGAACGCGCACCCGCACTTCGACACCGACGACGCCGTCCACGTGGTCGTCAACGGGATCGTCGAGAACTACCTCGCCCTCAAGAACCGCCTGAAGGACATGGGCGCCGTCTTCACGAGCGAGACCGACGCCGAGGTCATCGCGCACCTCGTCGCCCACCACATGGCCACCGGCGACCTCGTCGAGGCGGTCCGCCTCGCCTACGGCGAGCTCGAGGGCCACTTCGCCTTCGTCGCGATGCAGAAGGAGCACCCGGGCCTGCTCGTCGGCGCCCGCAAGGAGTGCCCGCTGATCGTCGGCGTCGGCGACGGCGAGCGCTTCCTCGCCTCCGCCGTCCCGGCCTTCCTCGTCCACACCAACCGCGTCCAGTACGTCGAGAACGGCGAGATCGTCGCGATCCGCGGCGACGAGACGATCTTCATGACGCCGGAGGGCGAGGTCCTCGACCGCGAGGTCACCGAGCTCGACTGGGACGAGAAGACCGCCGAGAAGGGCGGCTTCGAGACGTTCATGCTCAAGGAGATCCACGAGCAGGCGGACGCGGTCGCCGAGACAATCGCCGACCGCACCGTGCGCGAGACCGGCGTCGACTTCGGCGCCGAGCTCGACGAGGACCTGCTGCGCAACGCCAAGCGGATCCTCATCGTCGCCTGCGGGACGAGCTACCACAGCGGCGTCTTCGGCCGGTACGCGATCCAGAACTGGTCGCGCGTGCCCGTCGGCGTCGACATCGCGTCGGAGTTCCGCTACGCCGACCCGCTCGTCGGCCCCGGCGACATCGTCATCGGCATGACGCAGTCGGGCGAGACCGCGGACACGCTCGCCGCGATGCGCGTCGCCAAGGAGAAGGGCGCCACCGTCATCGCGGTGACGAACGTGATGGGCTCGCAGGCCACGCGCGACGCCGACGCGACGATCTTCACGCGCGCCGGCCAGGAGGTCAGCGTCGCCGCCACGAAGACGTTCACCTGCCAGGTGGCGGTGATGCTGCTCATCGCGCTGCGCATCGCCGAGCTGCAGGGCACGCTCGAGCCGGCCGAGCTGGCGCGGCTCACGCAGGCGCTCAAGCGCCTGCCGCACCTCATCAGCGAGCTG
The DNA here is from genome assembly GCA_036389155.1 of Solirubrobacteraceae bacterium. Lineage (GTDB taxonomy): Bacteria > Actinomycetota > Thermoleophilia > Solirubrobacterales > Solirubrobacteraceae > CADCVT01. Next base: position 32,609 of record DASVQN010000011.1, on the reverse strand, counting down.
GTCGAAGAGCTCGACGCGAGCGGCGTGATCGACCGCGCCGCCGACCATCACTACAAGGACGACTTCTTCCTCTACCTCGGCCGCCACGTCGGGCTGCCGGTGGCGCTCGAGGGCGCGCTGAAGCTCAAGGAGATCTCCTACATCGCCACCGACGCGTACGCGGCGGGGGAGATGAAGCACGGCCCGATCGCGCTGCTCAGCGAGCGGACGCCCGTCGTCGCCGTCGCGACAGACTCCCCGGTGCTCGACAAGATGGTCTCGAACATCCAGGAGGTCCGCGCGCGCGGCGCGCACGTCATCGCGATCGCGACCGAGGGCAACGTGGACATCGGCGAGCACGCCGAGGAGGTCATCCGCGTCCCGCAGACCGAGTGGCTGCTCCAGGCCCTGCTCGCGGTGATCCCGCTCCAGATGCTCGCCTACGCGATCGCGCGGCGGCGCGGCCTGAACGTCGACCAGCCGCGCAACCTGGCCAAGACCGTCACGGTCGAGTAGTCGCGCGCTCGTCCGCCGGCGCGAGCATCTCGCGGCGCGCGTGTAGCTTCCCGCGCTGATGGCGCTTCCGGACTGGCTCGAGCCCCTTCCCGACGCCGAGCGCATGCGCGCGACCGACCGCTGGGCGATCGAGGAGCGGGGCGTCCCGTCGCTGGAGCTGATGGAGCGCGCCGGCGGCGGGCTGGCGGAGCTGACGGACGACGTCGCGCCGACCGGGCCGGTCGTCGTGCTGTGCGGCGGCGGGAACAACGGCGGCGACGGCTTCGTCGTCGCGCGGCTGCTGCGGCACGCCGGCCGCGAGGCGCGGGTGGCGGTGACGACGGAGCTCGAGGCGTTCAAGGGCGACGCGAAGGCGAACCTGGAGCGGCTGCCGGGCGATCCTCCCGTGCCGTTCTCCGCCGACGTGCTCGACGGGGCCGCGGTATGCGTGGACGCGCTGCTCGGCACGGGCTTCTCCGGCGACGTGCGCGAGCCGGTGCGGTCGGCGATCCTGGCGCTGAACGCGTCCGGGGCGCCGGTCGTGGCGTGCGACGTCCCGAGCGGGGTCGACGCCTCGACGGGCGCGGTGGACGACGTGGCGGTCGAGGCGGTGGCGACGGCCACGTTCCACCGCTCCAAGCCGGGGCTGTGGATCGCGCCGGGCAAGCAGCACGCGGGCGACGTGCACGTGATCGAGATCGGGATCCCGCCGGGGGAGCGGGTCGAGCCGGACGTCGGGCTGATCGGCGACCGCGCGTTCGACGCGATCCCGCGGCGGGCGAGCGACTCGACCAAGTTCTCCTCCGGACACGTGCTCGTCGTGGGCGGCTCGACCGGGCTGACCGGCGCGCCGTGCATGGCGGCCGAGGCGGCGATGCGGGCCGGCGCCGGCTACGTGACGTGCTGCGTGCCGGCGTCGCTGAACCTCGTCTTCGAGACGCGGCTGCTCGAGGTGATGACGATCCCCCTGCCCGACGCCGACGGCGCGCTGACGGCCGACGGGCTCGAGCGGGTGCTGGAGGAGGCGTCGAAGCGCGGCGGGGCCCTCGTCGCCGGGCCGGGGTTCGGCAAGAGCGACGGCGCGTTCGCACTGGCCCGCGACGTCGCGGCGCGGGCGGAGGTCCCGCTGGTGCTGGACGCCGACGGGCTCAACGCCCACGCCGGGCGGCTGGAGGATCTGCGCTCGCGCCGCGCCGCGACGATCCTCACCCCGCACGGCGGCGAGCTGGCGCGGCTGATGGAGGTCGAGAGCGACGCGGTCAACGCGCGCCGCCTCGAGCACGCCCGCGAGGCCGCCCGCGCCTCGGGCGCGATCGTCGTGCTCAAGGGCGACGACACGCTGGTCGCCGCGCCGGACGGTCGCGTCGCGGTGTCGCCGGGCGGCGTCCCGGCGCTGGCGACGGCGGGCACCGGCGACGTGCTCTCCGGCATCGTCGCGGCGCTGCTGGCCAAGGGGCTGGATCCGTTCGCGGCGGCCGCCGCCGGCGTGCTCTCCCACCTGCACGCGGGCGCCGCCGCAGCGCAGCGCCGCAGCCCGGACGCGGTGATCGCCAGCGACGTGATCGAGGCGCTCGGCCGGCCTCGCTAGTGGAGGAGCTCCCAGACGCGATAGCGCCCGCGGCGGGTGATCGAGATCGCGAACGTGGTCTGGGACAGGCTCGCGCTCGGGAGCAGGGCGGGGAGGACGAGGTCGACGACGACCGTGCGGCGCTGCACCTTGCCGCCGCAGTCGTGCCGGACCGGCCCGCCGCGCGGTGCGCGCGTGGCGGGAGCTGCGGCGACGACCCGCGCGCCGCGCGCCTGCTCACGCCCGCGGAGCCGGCGCACCTCGCGCAGCGCGAGCGCGCGCGACTGCGCGACGGCGTCCGGCGGCAGCGGCCTGGCGTGCCGCGGGCAGCGGGGATCGGACGCCGGGTTGCCCGGAACGACGGCCGCCACGGCGAGCGCCGACACCAGGTAGTCGAGCCAGCTCGACATCCGGACCAAGCCTGAACCTTCGCGTCGCGTTCGGCAAGTAGTCTCAGGGCCGCCTTGCCGCCCGTTCGCGAGATCATGGACACGCGCGTCCCCACGGTGACGCCGGAGGACACCGTCGAGAAGGTCGTGCACCTGATGGCCGACGAGGAGCTGGCCGCGGTCCCCGTCGTCAACGCCGGCGGGCGCTGCGTCGGCATCGTGACCGAGAGCGACCTCGTCATCGGCGACGACGAGCGCGACCTGCGCCTGCCGCACATGATCAGCCTCTTCGGCGGCGTCGTCTTCCTCGAGCCTCTGTCGCGCTTCGAGGAGCGGCTGCGCAAGGCCGCCGCGGGAGACGTCGAGGACATGATGACCGCCGACCCCGTCACGGTGGACGCCGACACGGAGGTCCGCGACGTCGCGCGGCTCATGGCCGAGAAGAAGCACAACAGGATCCCGGTCGTCGAGCACGGCCGGTACGTGGGTCTCGTCTCGCGCGCGGAGGTGCTCGAGACCCTCGCGAACCTCTGATGCTCCGCGCGCTCGCCCGCGTCAACCTGGCGGCGATCGAGCGGAACTGCGGGCGGCTGCGGGCCGCGGCCGGCGACGCCGAGCTGTGTGCGGTGGTGAAGGGCGACGGGTACGGGCACGGCGCGGTGCTGAGCGCGGTCGCGGCGCTCGCGGGCGGCGCGACGTGGCTGGGCGTGGCGACGGCCAACGAGGCGATGGACCTGCGGATGGCGGGCATCGAGGCGCGGCTGCTCGTGCTGGGCGCCATCTCGCCGGAGGAGCTCGGGGTCGCGCTGGCCGCGGACGCCGACCTCGTCGTGTGGACGGAGGCGTTCGCCGACGCGGCGGCCGGGGCGCGGCTGCACGTCAAGCTCGACAGCGGGATGGGGCGGCTGGGGACGCGCGACGCGGAGCGCGCCGCGCGGCTCGCGGCGCGCGAGGACGTCGTCGGCCTGATGACCCACTTCGCCACGGCCGACGAGCGCGGCGACGACTTCCTCGGCGAGCAGCTCGGGCGCTTCACGGAGTGGGTCGCGCCGCTGAAGGACGCGCGGCCCGAGCTCGTCGTCCACGCCGCGAACAGCGCGGCGACGCTCCGTCAGCCGGCGGCGCACTTCGACCTCGTGCGCTGCGGGATCGCCGTCTACGGCATGGACCCCTTCCAGGAGGATCCGTCCGCGGTAGGCCTGGAGCCGGCGCTGTCGCTGGAGTCGTACGTCGCCGCGGTCAAGGACTGCGCTCCGGGAGAGAGCGCGGGCTACGGGCGGCGGTTCGTGGCGTCGTCGCCGACCAAGCTCGGCACGCTGCCGATCGGCTACGCGGACGGCGTCCGGCGCGCGCTGACCAACAACGCGGACGTCCTCGTCGGCGGGCGGCGGGTCCCGCTCGTCGGCACGGTGAGCATGGACAACGTGACCGTGGACCTCGGGCCGGAGACGGACGTCGAGGTGGGCGCGCCCGCCGTGCTCATCGGCGAGCAGGGGGGAGAGAGGATCCTCGCCGAGGAGGTCGCCCGCCGGCTCGACACGATCAACTACGAGGTGACGTGCGGCATCACGCACCGGGTGATGCGCGAGTACCACCGCGACGGGGAGCCCGAGTGAGCGAGGACGCGCTCGCGGTCGCGCGGGAGGCGCTGGCGGGCGAGCGCGTCTGGCTCGTGGGAGGAGCGCTGCGCGACCGGCTCCTCGGCCGCCCCGTCGACGACCTCGACCTCGTCGTCGACGGCGACGTCCGCGCGGCGGCGAAGAGGCTCGCGCACGCGGCGGGCGGCCCGTCGTTCGAGCTGTCCGACGACTTCGGCGCGTGGCGCGTCATCGCGCGCGGGCGCGAGTGGCAGGCCGACCTGAGCGCGATGCGCGGAGGGTCGCTCGAGGCGGACCTGGCGCTCCGCGACTTCACGATCAACGCGATGGCGAAGCCGCTCGACCCGGACTCCTTCGCCGACCCACGCCCCGTCGACCCGTTCGGCGGCGCCGCCGACCTCGCCGCGCGGCGGCTCCGCGCCGTCGGCCCGCGCTCCTTCCCCGACGACCCGCTCCGCGTCATGCGCCTCGCACGCCTGGCGTGCGAGCTCTCGCTCGAGCCCGACGAGGACACGCTCCGCGCGGCCCGCGACCACGCGCCCGCGCTCGCGAGCGTCTCTCCGGAGCGCGTCTTCGCCGAGCTGCGCCGCATCGTGCTCGCCGCTCGCGCGCTCGACGGCGTCGCGCTCCTCGACGCGATCGGCGCGCTCGAGGTCGTCCTGCCCGAGCTGACGGCCCTGCGCGGGATCGAGCAGACCGTCTACCACCATCGCGACGCGTTCGGCCACACGCTCGAGGTGCTCGAGCGGGCGATCGAGGTCGAGCGCGACCCGGCGGCGGCGCTCGCCGACGACGCGCTCGGCGCGCGGGTGAGCGCGCTTCTCGCCGAGCCGCTCGCCGACGAGGTCTCGCGCGGCGGCGGGCTGCGGTTCGGCGCGCTCCTGCACGACGTCGCCAAGGCGCAGACACAGATCCCGAACCCGAAGGGCGGCTTCGGCTTCCCGGGTCACGACACGCTGGGCGACCAGATGGTGCGCGACGTGCTCACGCGGCTGCGCACGGCCGAGCGCCTGCGCGCGTACGTCTGCGGCCTCACGCGCCACCACCTCAAGCCCGGCTTCCTCGTCCACGCCCGCCCGCTCGACCGGCGCACGATCCACGGCTACCTCAAGGCGTCGCAGCCCGTCGCGGCCGACACGGTCCTGCTCTCGATCGCCGACCGGCTCGCCACCCGCGGGCGCAAGCACGACGAGGCGATCGCCAAGCACCTGGAGCTGGCGCGGGAGCTGCTGCCGCCGGCGCTGGACTGGCACGACCACGGCCCGCCGCCGGCGCTCGTCCGCGGCGACGAGCTGGCCGAGGAGCTCGGCATCGAGCCCGGCCCCGAGCTCGGCCGGCTCCTCGCCGAGATCGCCCGGGCGCAGTACGCGGGCGAGATCGCGACGCGCGAGGAAGCGATCAGCTTCGCTGCGCGAGCCGCCGCACGGCAGCCTCGGTGACGTCGGCGGCCGCGCGGACGGTGTCCCAGTTCAGGTTGTCGGCCACGTCGGTCGGCTGGTGGTAGTTCGACGGCAGCTTGTCGTCGTCGAAGGAGGCGATCGTGGCCGTCCGGTAGCCCCTCCGCAGCCCGACGAGCGAGTCCGACGCGAACGACAGCCAGTGCTCGCGGATGATCTCGACGCCGGCGTCCTCGGCGCCGGCGGTGATCGCGTCCTTGAGGTCGACGTCGTAGGGGCGCTTGACGAGCATCCCCTCGCCCTCGAGCAGGATGAGGTACGGCGAGCCGACGCTGTCGAGCACGATGAAGTCGGTGCGGTCCCTGGGCAGCTCGTGCTCATGGCGATCGACGAACGCGCTGAAGCCCTCCTCGAACGACTCCTCCGAGCCCGGCGCGACGAGCAGGACGCGCAGGCCGCTCACCGGCTCGTCGCGCAGCGCGCGGCCGACCTCGAGCATCGCCGAGACGGCGCTCAGGTTGTCGTTGGCGCCAGGGACCACCTCGCTGCGGCCGACGTCGGCGAACGTCGCGACGCCGCCGAGGCACATGAACGTCCCGGTCATCCGCACCCGCCGCAGGCCGAGCAGTGAGCCGACGGCGACCAGCGCCGGCGCGGCGAACGTCAGCCAGTTCAGCCCGGGCCACTTGCGCCCCCGCTCGAGCCACGCCGGGAACGTGCGCGCGTACCACCGGATGAGCGAGAAGTCGAAGATCGCGCCGGTGTGGGCGGCGTCGTGGTGGGTGACGATCGCGACCGTCCGGTCGGCGTCGGGATCCCCGGCGACCGCGTGCACGTTCCACGTCGAGCGCTTGGGCAGGAGCCTGCGCGTCCAGTAGCCGCGCCACAGCCCGAGCTCGTCCCAGATGCCGAACGCCGCGACGGCGCCCACCACCGTGCCGAGCAGCCGGCGGCGCAGGAGCCCGGCGATCCCGGCCGCGCCGCTGAGCAGGCCGAGCGGCCACCAGTACGTGCCGTGGGCCGACTCCTCCTCGACGCGGGGCTCGTAGCCCAGCTCGCGCATGCGCCCGGCGATCCATTCCGCCGACCGCCGCTCGCCCTCTGACGCGGAACCGCGTTCCCACGACTCGAGTGTGCGAACGACCTGCTCCAGGTTCTCACGCTGCGCGGGCATGGCGAGCGCGGGAGGGTACAGTCCGCCACCATGCCCGCGGATCCGGACTGCCTCTTCTGCAAGATCGTCGCCGGCGACCTCCCGGCCACGGTCGTCGACTCCGACGACCGGACGATCACCTTCATGGACATCAACCCGGCGACGAAGGGCCACGCGCTGGTCATCCCGCGCGACCACTCGCCCGACCTGGTGGCGATCCCGCAGGACGACCTCGACGCGTGCATGCGCGCCGCGCAGCGGATGGCCAGGCGCGCCCGCGAGCGCCTGGGCGCCGACGGGGTCAACCTCCTCAACTCCTGCGGCCCGGCCGCCTGGCAGACCGTCTTCCACTTCCACGTCCACGTCGTCCCGCGCTACGACGGCGACCCGCTCGAGCTGCCGTGGACGCCGAAGCCGGGCGACGAGGACGAGATCAAGGCGGCGGCCGCGGAGCTCGGGGCGTGAGCGGCCTCGGCCCGTGGACGCTCGCGCAGGACGGCCCGCTCGCGGTCCTGACGATCGCCAAGCCGCCGCTCAACCTCTTCGACGAGGAGGTGTTCGACGGCCTCATCGCGGCGATCGACCAGGTCGGGCGCGAGAAGCCGCGCGGGCTGCTCCTGCGCGCGGAGGGGAAGGTGTGGACCGGCGGCGTCGACGTCCACATGTTCCAGGGGCTGACGCCCGAGACCGGCGGGGAGGTGTGGCGCCGCGGGTTCGAGATGATCCAGGCGATCGAGGACCTCCCGTTCCCGGTGATCTTCGCCGCCCACGGCCTCACGCTCACGTGGGGCTTCGAGGTGGCGCTGGCCTGCGACTTCATCGTCGCCGCCGAGGGCGCGCAGTTCGGCCTCGTGGAGATCGTCGTCGGGCTGACGCCGTCGATGGGCGGCCCGCAGCGCCTGGCCGAGAAGGCCGGGCCGAGCCGCGCCAAGGACCTCGTGATGACCGGCCAGCTCTTCGACGCCGCGACGCTGAAGGAGTGGGGCGTCGTCACGCGCCTGTGGCCGGACGACCAGTTCGAGGAGAAGGCGCGCAAGCTCGCCGAGCGCATCGCCGCCGGCCCGACCGTCGCCCACGCCGCTACCAAGCAGATCGTCAAGGCGCAGAAGGAAGGCGGCGCCCGCGCGGCCGACGCGATCGTCCCCGAGCTTGCCGGCAGCCTCTTCGCGACGGAGGACCTCAAGCGCGCCGTCGAGTCCTTCCTCGAGAAGGGCCCCGGCCACGCGACGTACGAGGGCCGCTAGGCGCTAGCGGCCGACGCGCCGCATGCCCCGCAGCGCGAAGCCGCCGAGCAGGAGGAAGAGCGCGGTCAGCGCGAGGAGCGCGTGCCACGTCTCCGGCCAGGCGAGCTCGAACACGAACCCCTGGCGGACGCCCTCGAGGATGTAGCGCGTCGGGTTGACGTCGGCGATGTGGCGCAGCCAGTCGGCCAGCAGGGCCTCCGGCGCGTAGGCGGTGCTGAACAGGACGGACGCGAAGACGACGACCTGCATCAGCGGCGCCGCCTGCTGCGTCTTGAAGCGCAGCGCCATGATCACGCCCCAGCATGCCGCCGCGGCCGCGAAGCCCATGATCAGGACGTAGCACAGCAGGAGCGAGTCGACGCCGGGCCAGTCGACGCCGATCACGAACCCGACGATCAGCACGAACGTCGCCGGGAACAGCGCGCGCAGCGCCGCCGACCCGATGATCCCCACGAGCAGGACCCAGCGCGACGCGGGGCCGAGCAGCATCCGGTCGAACCACCCCTGCTCGATGTCGCGCGCGAGGTTGACGCCGGTCGCCGCGCCGCTGAACCCGGCGGCCTGCAGCAGGCTCACCGAGATCACCCAGTCGGTGAAGTCGATGTCGCCGCCGAACAGCGTCGCCGCCTGGCCGAAGATGCCGTTGATCCCGACCAGGAAGATCGCCGGCGCGAGGATGCCGGGGATCGCGCCGCCCGGCACGCGCAGGATCTCGTTGAGCGCCTTGAACGCGAGCGCGCGGATCACGCGCAGGTTCATCGCGACGGTCATGCCTCGCGCAGCCTCCCCCGCAGGGCGAGCACGGCGAGCGTGACCGTCAGCGCGGTCACCCCGGCCGCGGCCGCCACGCCCTCGAGCACCTCGGTCCAGTCGATCGAGTCGATGATCGGGTTGCGCATCCCGTTGGCGATGTAGCTGAGCGGGTTGTACTCGGCCACCCAGCTCGCGGGCGGGTCGAGCAGGTCGAGCGGGAAGAACGCCGAGCTGACGAACAGGACGACGAACACGAGCGGGAAGATGCCCTGCACGATCGACGGGTCCTTGGCGAACAGCGCGAGCGCCTGCCCGAAGGCGCCGAATCCGACCGCGGCGATCGTGCCGATGAGGATGATGAGCAGCACGCCCGGGATCCCGGCGTCGATCTCCGCGCCGAAGATCAGGCCGATCGCGAGGAACCACAGGACCTGCAGCACGCCGATCGCGCCCGTCGCCATCAGACGGCCGAGGACGATCGAGACGCGCGGGATCGGCGCGGCGACGAGGCGGTCGAAGAACCCGAGCTGGATCTCCAGCCCGACGGCGATCCCCGCCCCCACCCCGCCGAGCAGCACGCTCTGCGTGATCGCCGCGGCGAGCTGGAAGTCGAGCATCCCGTCGCCGCCGGCGTCGAAGCCCGGCAGCCGCGTCGCCTGCTCGAGGCCGCCGACGTTGACGGCCAGGAACATGCTGGGGAAGACGACGAGCGGGGCGAGGAACTGCGGGCGGCGGAACGCGTTGCGCAGGGCGCGTCGGGCCAGGGCGAAGGACGCGGAGAGCAGGGCGCCCTGCGAGTGGCCCCTCACGCCGCGGCCGGGTCGACGACGGGCGCGGCCCCGCCGGTCGCGCCCTCCAGGTGGCTGCCCGTCTTCTCGACGAAGACGTCGTCGAGCGTCGGCTGCACGAGCTCGAGCGAGGCGACCGTGAAGCCGGCGTCGTCGAGCGCGCGGACCACGGGCGCGACGTCGCGCGCGCCGCCGGACAGCGCGATCGTCAGGTGGCAGCCCTCGCTGGCCGGGCGGTGGTCGCCGAAGTCGGTGAGGACCTGCCGGGCGCGCTCGAAGTCGACCGCGCCGTTGTCGTCGGCGAAGGTGACGTCGAGGTGGGGGACGCCGACCTGCGACTTCAGCGTCGCCGGCGTGCCCTCGGCGACGATCTTGCCGGCGCTGATGATCCCCACGCGATCGCAGAGCTGGTCGGCCTCCTCGAGGTACTGCGTGGTGAGGAAGACGGTCGTGCCCTCGTCGCGCAGGCGCCGGACCTCCTCCCACAGCGTGAGCCGGCTGACGGGGTCCAGGCCCGTCGTGGGCTCGTCGAGGAAGAGGACCTCCGGCTGGTGGATGAGCGCCATGGCCAGGTCGAGGCGCCGGCGCATGCCGCCGGAGTAGGTGCCGACGCGGCGGTCTCTCGCCTCCGTGAGGCCGACGCGCTGGATGAGGTCGTCCGCGCGGCCGCGGACGTCCTGCGGCGCGATGCCGTGCAGCGTGGCCTGCAGCTCCATCAGCTCGCGGCCGCTCATCAGCTGGTCGAGCGCGGCCTCCTGCAGCGCGACGCCGATCCGCCGGCGGACCTCCTGCGGCTCGCGTGCGACGTCGAACCCCGCCACCCGCGCGACGCCGCCGGTCGGCCGCAGGAGCGTGACGAGCATGCGCACGGTGGTCGTCTTGCCCGCGCCGTTGGGGCCGAGGAAGCCGTAGACCTCGCCGGGCTCGACCGCCAGATCGATGCCCGCGACGGCCTTCAGCCCGCCCTTGTACTGGCGTTCCAGCTGCTCGGCCTCGATCGCGTGCGACATCGTCCTGTGAGACTACTGACGGCCCGCGCGCAACTCCGACCGGCCGATCGTGTTCGATTCCCCCTGATGACACAGTCGTGGAAAGCCCTGCTCGTCCTCGCGTTCGCCGTGCTCCCGGCGCTCGCGGTGCCGAGCGCCGCTCCGGCGCGCGTCATCGAGGTCGGGGCCCTGACGTCGGAGCAGGAGCTCCCGGCGCCGTCCTGCCCGACGCGCCCGTGCTTCGCGGTCAGCCGCACGACCGGCTACCAGGCGAAGGTCGGCACGAACCGCGGGCTCATGAAGGTGCCGGAGGAGGGCCGCATCGTCGCCTGGACGATCCGGCTCTCGAAGCCGGGCAAGTCGCAGATCAAGTTCTTCAACGGCCGCCTGGGCGGCGAGGCCTCCGCGGGGCTCTCGATCCTCAAGCCCGGCAAGCGCCTCTTCGGCCGCGTGACCGCCCAGTCGCCGATCGTGCAGCTCCAGCCCTTCTTCGGCCAGACCGTCCAGTTCCCGCTCGAGACGTCGCTGCCCGTGAAGAAGGGGCAGCTCGTCGGGCTGACGGTGCCGACGTGGGCGCCCGCCCTCGCCACGAACCTCGGCGGCGACACGTCCTGGCGAGCCTCCCGCCCCGCGGGCGAGTGCGACGACACGGAGACCCAGACCGCCCAGGCCGAGATCAAGGACCTGGCCCAGTACCGCTGCCTCTACCAGCGCGTCCGGCTGACGTACACCGCGACGCTCATCACCGAGCCGAAGCCGAACAAGACGCCGAAGAACAACTAGGGCCGCCGGTTCGCCGTCGTCTCGGCGGCAAGGGGCGCCTTCGCGCAGGTTCGCTGGGCGCGGGCGCTTACAGCAGGGCTGGTGAGGTCGGCAGAGCGCCCAGAACTCGACACTCGCCACACCCGCTCCGACCCTCTGGCGGATTGAGGGCGCTCTACGCCCCAAATCCGACACAGCCCTCGGCGAGGCGCGTCGAGTGTCGGATTATGGGCGCGGAGAGAACCGGTTCACCCTCACCAGCCCGGCCGTAAACGCCGGGACGACGAAGACCTGCGCGAAGGCGCCCCTTGCCGCAAAGCCGACGTCGAGCGGGGCGAGCGGGGCGACGGGGCGGGCGGGGCGAGCGAACCGCGCTAGCAGGCGCCCGGGTTTTCGGCGCAGAAGTCCGACGTCCCGCCGGCCTCGGCGCCGCCCGTGTTGTCGGGCGTGCCTCCGCCGGTCGCCGGGGCCGGCGTCGCCGCCCCTCCGGTGTCGTCCTGCGTCCCGCCGCCCGTGGCGGGGGCCGGAGCCGGCGTCTGCGGCGCGGCGGTTCCGCCGGACGTCCCGCCCGAGGTGCCGGAGGAGGGAGCCGCGGACGAGCTCGTCGACGTGCCCGTGGAGGTCGTGGACGTCGTCGAGGTGGTCGACGTCTCGTTGTCGGCGGTGGTGCTCGCCGGCGCGTCCGGGACGGTGAGGTCCGGCGTCGTCTCCGGCGTCGCGCTGGTCAGGTCGGGGTCGCCGCCGCAGGCGCTCGCCACGAGGGCGAGGGCGGCGAGGGTGGCGAGGAGCAGGGCTCGCATGGTGGTGCCGGGTGCTACGACGACGACGCCGCCGGGCTGACCGGCGCCATCCGCCGGCCGCAGGTCGGGCAGTCGTTCAGGTCCTTCTGTGCGAGCTGGTCGCACCAGTTGCAGAAGCGCAGATGCTCGACGGCCCACGGCAGGTTGCTCTTCGACGGCGCGAGCGGGATCACCTTCCCGACCACCTCGAGCTCCTCGCCCGTCTCGCGGTCGACGTAGATGCGGCCGGCCTCGGCCTCCATGATGATCTCGCGCCCCGTCGAGGGCGTGCGAAAGCGATAGCGCTGCACGGCGGGAAGGGTACCCGAGGGGGCGGCGAGACGGCCCGGTCGGGAGCCCGCGGAGGCGGGCGCTCAGCGGATGCCGGAGGAGATGCGCCGCCGCGCGGGCTGCTCGACGTCGAGCCCGCCGGCGTCCTCGAGGTCGATCGACCCCGACGTGACCCCGTCCGACAGCGCCGCGATGACGTCCGGGTCGAACTGGTGGCCCGCCTCGATCTTCACGCGCTCGAACGCGACGGACACCGGCAGCGGCCCGCGGTACGGGCGCGCGGCGGTCATCGCCTCCAGCGCGTCGCAGACGCTGAAGATCCGCGCCGCGAGCGGGATCTCGTCCTCCGCGAGGCCCTCGGGGTAGCCGCGGCCGTCCCAGCGCTCGTGGTGGTAGAGGACGACGTCCGTGACCACCGGCGCCAGCCCGAGCGGCCGCACCACGCGGGCGCCGGTCTGCGGATGGCGCCGCATGACCTCCCACTCCGCGGCGGTCAGCGCGCCCGGCTTCATCAGGATCTTCTCGGGGACGCCGATCTTCCCCACATCGTGCAGCAGGCAGCCGAACAGGAAGTCGTCGCCGTCGCAGTAGGCGGGCTCGACCGCGCGCGCGAGCTGCGTCGCCAGGCGCGAGACGGCGCGCAGGTGCCGGGAGGTCACGGTGTCCTTCGCCTCGACGGCGGCCGCGAGCGACTCGATGACGGCGCGGTTGCGGCGCCGCGACTCGGCGTGCATCGTCGCGTAGAGGTCGATCACCGGGCGGACGACGTCGACGTCGATGAGCCCCCGGCCCGCGGCGGCGGCGCACAGCGTCGCGCAGAAGTCGTCGTCGCTCAGCGAGGGGCGGACGATGGAGACGGCGCCCGCGTCGAGGATCGTGCGGACGACGGCGGGGTCGGTGTCGTCGTGGACGACGACGGTCGGCGTCCCGGGCCAGCCGGCCTCGAGCAGCGCGACGCCTGCTGCGGCCTGGTCGACGTTCAGTTCCGAGGCGTCGAGGACGGCGAGCGCGGGCCGGGGGCCCTCGCTGAACGCCGCCTCGGCTGCCGAGGCGATCTGGCCGGTCACGACCAGGTCACTGCCGCTGAGCACACCCTGGACGTGCGCGAACCGGCCTGGTTCCGTGCCGACGAAGATCACGTGCTTCCCGCTCACGCGCTCCCCATTTCCCTTTCCGTGGTGAACCTTACAGGCACGCGCAAGGCACCTTCGACGCCGGGGGCGTCCCGTGGCTGTGCAACTGTCCCATTGCGTCACCTTTCGGCGCAAAGCGCATGAAAATCCTCATTTTCCACGGCTATCTGCTTTCGGGCACCGGCTCGAACGTCTACAACGCGCAGCTCGCACGGGCCTTCGTTCGCGCCGGCCATGAGGTTCACCTGCTCAGCCAGGAGCGGGCACCCGAGCGGCTGGCGTTCGTCGACGCCCACGGGGACTGGGACAACGGCGGCGGCCTTAAGTTGCGGATGTTGCGTGAGCCGGTTCGCTGCACGGCCTACCGGCCGGCCATCGGCAAGCTGCTGCCCGTCTACGTCGCCGACCGCTACGACGGCTTCGAGGCGCGCACGTTCCTCGACTGCACGGACGAGGAGGTGGAGGAGTACGTCGCGCGCAACGCCGCCGCGGTGCGCGAGGTGGCCGAGCGGGTGCGGCCTGACGTCGCGCTGGCCAACCACCTCGTGATGGGCCCGGCGATCCTCGCCCGCGGGCTCGAGGGGCTCGGCGTCCCGTACGCGGTGAAGGTCCACGGCAGCGCGCTGGAGTACGTCGTCAAGCGCGACCCGGCGCGGTTCCTGCCGTGGGCCCGCGCAGGGCTCGCACCGGCGCAGGCGGTCCTCGTCGGCTCACGCCACACCGCCGAGTCGCTATGGGAGGCGATGGGCGATCCCGGTCTGCCGGACCGCACGCGGCTCGGGCCGCCCGGCGTCGACATCGAGGCCTTCAGGCCCGCGCCGCCCGACGAGGCCAGGCGCCGGCTGCGCGGCCTCGCGGAGCGCCTGCAGGCCGCCGAGCCGGAGGTCACGGCGGAGGGATCGTCGTTCGCCCGCGACGTGAACGCCGCCGGGCGCGAGCTCGCGCGCCTGGACCCCGACGCCGAGCGGCTCGTCGTCTTCGTCGGCAAGCTGATCGTCTCCAAGGGCGTCGACCTGCTCGCCGCCGCCTGGCCGCTCGTGCAGCGCCGCGTGCCGGACGCCACGCTCGTCGTCGTCGGGTTCGGGGCGTACACCGAGGGCTTCACCCGCCTCGTGCGGGCGCTGGAGGAGGACGACGACGCGACCCTCCGGGAGCTCGCGCAGCGAGGGCGCGGGGTCGAGGGAGGGCCGGAGGCGCCGCTGCGTCACCTGACGGCCCACCTGGAGCGCCGCGAGCGCGGCGGCGGCCCGCTGCGGGTCCGCGTCGTCGGCCGCCTCGAGCACGACGAGCTGCACGACCTGCTGCCCGCCTGCGACGCCCAGGTCGTCCCGAGCACGTTCCCCGAGGCGTTCGGCATGGTCGCCGCCGAGGGCGCCGCCTGCGGGCTGCTGCCGGTGAGCGCCGGGCACTCCGGCCTCGCCGAGGTCAGCGCGCAGCTGGCCGAGGCGGTCCCGCCCGAGGCCGCGCCCTGGCTCTCGTTCCCCGTCGACGACGACGCGGTCGAGGCGCTCGCGGACCGGATCGCCAGCTGGCTGGAGGCGCCCGCCGACCTGCGCGAGCGCACCCGCGAGGCCCTCGTCGCCACCGCGCGCGAGCGCTTCTCGTGGGACGGCGTCGCCCGCGACGTCATCGCGGCGGCGGAGGGCAGCCTGGGTGCGCTGCGCGTCGTCGCCCCTGTTCTATAGATTGCCCGCCGTGCGTCTGCGTGACCTCATCGCCGTGGCCGCCGGAGGAGGGCTTCTCGCGTTCGCCGGAGGCTGTTCGCTGACCGACGACGACGCGGATCTCATCGCCGGCAAGAAGACCTTCGTGGAGAAGTGCGGGGCCTGCCACACGCTGGCCCGCGCCGACACGCGTGGGACCCAGGGCCCGAACCTCGACGAGGCGTTCCAACAGGGCCTCGCCTCGGGGATGGAGCGCAGCGGGATCGAGGGCGCGGTCCACGAGCAGATCCTCAACCCGGCCAAGGTCGCGAAGGACAACAAGATCTACATGCCGCCCAAGCTGGTGACGGGCGACGACGCGCGGAACGTCGCCGCGTACGTCGCGGAGGTCGTCGCGCGGCCGGGCAAGGACACCGGCCTGCTCGCCGAGGCCGTCAAGAAGCCCGGCGGCGGCGAGCCCGCCGTCGAGAAGAACGGCGTCCTCACCATCCCGGCCACGGCGCAGCTCGCCTACGTCACCAACGCCGCGACGGGTCAGCCGGGCGAGGTCACCATCAAGGCGCCCAACCCCTCGGGCACGCCGCACAACATCGCGATCGAGGGCCCCGGCGTGAAGCAGCTCGCGGGCAAGGTCGTGACCAACGACGCGGTCTCCGAGATCAAGACGACGCTCAAGGCCGGCCAGTACAAGTTCTTCTGCACCGTGCCCGGCCACCGCGAGGGTGGCATGGAGGGCACGCTCACCGTCAAGTGACGACGGCGGCGTAGGCGCTCAGCGCCGGCTGCCCGCCGAGGTGGGCGTACAGGACGTTGGAGTCGGCCGGGATCTCGCCACGGCGGACGAGGTCGATCATCCCCGCCATCGACTTCCCCTCGTAGACGGGGTCGGTGATCATCCCCTCGAGCCGGCCCGCGGTGCGGATCGCGTCGAGCGTCGCGTCGTCCGGGATGCCGTAGATCCCCGCGTGGTAGCGGTCGTCCAGGACGATCTCGTCGTCGCGCAGCTCGCGCCCGACGCCGATGAGCTCCGCCGTGGCACGGGCGATCCGAGCGACCTGGGCGTGCGTCTCCTCGGGCCTCGCCGACCCGTCGATCCCGATCACCCGCCGCTCGCGCTCCTGCCCGGCGAACCCGGCGATCATCCCCGCCTGCGTGCTCCCGGTGACCGAGCAGACGACGATCGTGTCGAAGAAGACGCCGAGCTCGCGCTCCTGTTCGGCCACCTCCTGCGCCCAGCTCGCGAACCCGAGCCCGCCGAGCTCGTGGTCCGAGCCGCCGGCGGGGATCGCGTACGGCGTGCCGCCGCGGCCCTCGACGTCCGCGATCGCCTGCTCCCAGCTCTCCTTGAAGCCGATCCCGAACTCGCTCCTGACCAGCCGGACGTCCGCGCCCATGATCCGGCTCAGCTGGATGTTGCCGACGCGGTCGTAGACGACGTCCGGCCAGTCGACCCAGCTCTCCTGCACGAGCACCGCGCTCATCCCGGTCTTCGCGGCGGCCGCGGCGACCTGCCGCGTGTGGTTGGACTGCACGCCGCCGATCGAGACCAGCGTGTCGCACCCCTTCGCCAGCGCGTCGGCGACGAGGTACTCGAGCTTGCGCGTCTTGTTGCCGCCGTAGGCCAGGCCGCTGTTGCAGTCGTCGCGCTTGGCCCACAGCTGCGCGCCGCCGAGGTGCTCGGTCAGCCGCTCGAGCCGGTGGATCGGCGACGGGCCGAAGAGGAGCGGGTGGCGGGGAAAGCGGTCGAGGTCCATGGCGCGCGAGAGTACGCTTCCACGCGTGTCCGAGACCGACGCCTCTCGTGGACGCCTCGCCGCGGCGATGACGCTCGCCGCCGCGGTCTACGGCGTCGCGGCGACGCTGGTGTGGGGGACGCAGTTCGGCGGCGGCGTCGCCTACGCGATCTACGCGCAGCCGATCGCGGTCAGCGCGCTCCTGTTCGTCCTGCTGCGCCTGCGGTGTACGTACGGCAGCCCGACCGCCTCGTTCGCCGCGTGGACGCTCGCGTCGCTGTTCCTCGCCTGGAGCGTGCTCGGCGCGCTCTCGCTGGCCGCGGGCTCGTTCCCCGCCGCGACCATGCTCGTCGCCGCGGTCGCGCTGACGCCCCGCGGCGACCGCGGCGCGTGCGCCGAGTCACGGCTCGTCTAGAGCTCCAGCCGTATCCGCTCCGCGCATCGCGTCCGGCTCCACCCGCACGCTGCCGCCGTCGATCCACTCCGGCGCGGCGCTGCAGCGCCTCGAGCGCCGCCCCCTCACCCGGCACGGAGTCCCGGATCCGCGTCACGCAGGCGACGCTACCTACAGCGCGCTCCTCAGCGTGTCCTGCAGCGCCTCGCGGCTCGTGTAGCGCGGCTTCCACCCGAGCTCGCTCTTGGCCTTCGACGCGTCCATGATCGCCGGATGGCTGATCGCCTCCAGCCACTCGGCCGCGGGCGGGACGAAGCCGGGCGTCGGGATGGACGAGACGGCCCGCGCCGCCGCGCGCACGGGTGCGCCCGGCACCGACACGGCCGTCATGCCCAGCTCGCGCGCGAGGTCGGCGCCGCTGAGCACGCCGTCGCCGGTGATGTTGTAGGCGCCGGGCGGCCCCGCCCCGACGATGCACTGCAGGAACGCGCTGCCGACGTCCTCCTCGTGGATGAACTGGACCGGGAGGTTCGGGGCCATCGTCGGGAGGGGGATCGGCGACCGCAGGACGATGCCGGCCAGCCCGCGCCCGATCGCCTCCAGCGGCCCCGGGATGTCCTTGCCGCCGACGGTGTGCGGCCCGAGCACGACCGGCGGGCGCAGCAGGTAGAGCTTCAGCTCGGGATGCGCCTGCGCCTCCTTGGCCAGCAGCTCCTCGAGCTCCGCCTTCTCCTGCGCGTAGAACAGGCGCTTGGCGGGACGCGTCGGCCAGTCCTCGGTCAGTGGCACCGGGTTGTCGGAGTGAAAGCCGTACGCCGCGACCGACGACGCATAGACGAACCGGTCGACGCCGGCCGCCGCGGCAGCGCGGAACGTGTTGAGGGTGCCGTCGACGTTGATGGCGCGGGTCGTCGACCGCGAGGCGGTGCCGGTGATGAGGAACGCGAGGTGCACGACGACGTCGGCGCCCGAGAAGGCGTCCTCCAGCGCCGCCTCGTCGCGGACGTCGCCCTGGCGGTACTCCATCTTCGTCCAGCCGTGCTCGGCCGGGTCGAACGGGCGGCGGGCGATCCCGACGATCTTCCCGATCCGGTCGTCGTCCTGCAGGAGCGGGACGAGGCCGAACCCGAACGTCCCCGTCGGGCCGGTCACGGCGACGGTCAGCTTGCGCGGCTTCTTCTTGGCCGCGGTCGGCTTCTTGGCGGTGGACTTCTTCTTCGGCTGGGGCACGGGGGACTCTCTGCCCGCGACGATCGGACATGATGCGGCGCATGCGCGTCGCGATCGTCGGAGCCGGGCCGGCGGGCCTGGCGGCGCTGCGGGCGCTCACGGGTGCGGGCGTCGACGCCGTCGCGTTCGAGCGCGGCGCGCGCGTCGGCGGGGTGTGGACGCTGGAGGAGCGCCCGACGGCCGCCTACCGCTCGCTGCACCTGATCACGAGCCGCGCGCGCACGGAGTTCGCCGAGCACCCGATGCCGCCGTCGACGCCCGACTACCCGAGCCGGGCGGCGGTGGGGGAGTGGCTGGAGCGGTACGTCGAGCGGTTCGGGCTCGGCGAGTGCATACGGCTCTCGACGCCGGTGGAGCGCGCCGTGCGCCGGCCCGGCGGCGGGTGGTCGGTCGAGGGCGAGGACTTCGACGCGCTCGTCGTGGCCAGCGGGCACAACGAGGTCGCCAAGTGGCCGGACCCGCCGTATCCCGGCGACTTCGCCGGCGAGCAGCTGCACGCGCTCGACTACGACGATCCGGCGCGGTTCGCGGGGAAGAGCGTCCTCGTCGTCGGCATCGGCAACAGCGCGCTCGACATCGCCACCGACCTCTCGCACCACGCCGCGCGCACGCTCCTGTCGGTGCGGCGGGGCAGCTGGATCATCCCCAAGCGGATGCTCGGCAAGCCGGCCGACCAGGTCATCCGGCCGTGGGCCGCTGTGCACGTCCCGTGGCGGCTGCGCCAGCCGGTCGCGCAGACGCTGCTGCGGATGACGGTCGGGCGGCCGGAGGACGTCGGCCTGCCGGCGCCCACCGGCGGTCTCTTCCAGTCGCACCCGTCGATCTCCGACACGATCGTCTCGCGGATCGCGCACGGCGAGGTCGCGCCGAAGCCCGGGATCGAGGCGCTCGACGGCGACGGCGTGCGCTTCGCCGACGGCACGCGCGAGCGGGTCGACGCGATCGTGTGGTGCACGGGCTACCGCGTGACGATCCCGTTCCTCGACCCGTCGCTCGTCGGCCCGGACCCGCAGGAGCTGCCGCTCTACAAGCGCGTCTTCCACCTGGACGCGCCCGACCTGTTCTTCGTCGGGCTCATGCAGTCGACGGGCTCGGCGTTCCCGATCCTCGAGCGCCAGTCGCGGATGCTCGCCGAGCACCTGACCGGCTCGTGGGCGCTGCCGGGGCGGGCGCGGATGAAGGCCGACTGCGAGTGGCGCCGCCGGCGCGCGCTGCGCAGATGGGGGCCGCACGGGCGGCCGACGATGCGCGTCGACTTCGACGGCTACATGCACGAGCTCGGCGTCGAGCTGGAGCGGGGGCGGCGGCGGGCCGCCTCTGCGCGGAGCGTCGCGGCGTGAGCGACACGCCGCGCACCGCGATCGTCACCGGCGCGGGCGGCGCGATCGGCTCGGCGATCACCGCCTCCCTCCGTGCGCGCGGCTGGGACGTCGCCGGCCTGGACCTCCACGCGGACCCCTCCGCCGGAATCCTCGAGTGCGACGTCACCGACGACGCGTCGGTCACCGCGGCCGTGCCCGCCGCGATCGAGCAGCTCGGCGGCCGCCTCGGCGCGCTGGTCAACAACGCCGGCCTCGGCGGCCCGGCGAGCGCGGGCGCGCCGCCCGACGAGCACGTCCGCCGGATGCTCGACGTCAACCTGCTCGGCGCCTGGCGCGTGACGGCCGCCGCGATCGAGCCGCTGGTCGAGAGCCTCGGGCAGGTCGTGATGATCGCGTCGCGGATGGCGTTCCTCGGCCTCCCGCTCGGGGCCGCCTACGGCGTGTCCAAGCGCGCGCTGACCGCGTACGCCGACGCGCTGCGCGCGGAGTACGGCACGCACGTCGGGGTCACGTCGATCCATCCGGCCTTCATCCGCACGCCGATCCACGACCGCACGCGCGAGGCCGGGCTGAACCTCGAGGGGTTCTCGCGCGAGGAGCCGCTCGACGGCGTCGTGGCCAAGGTCGTCGCGGCGTGCGAGGGCGGCGGCGGGCGCGACGTCGCGATCACGCGCGGGGGAGGGCTGCAGCTCGCGGTCGCCCGCCACCTCCCGGGACTCGTCGACCGCGTCGTCGCTCGGACGCTCAAGAAGCGGATCGCCGCCGGAGAGCTGGACCCGGCGCCGATCGCCGCCGGGCTGCGCCGCCGCCACGGGCGGTCGTAGCCTACGCGGCGAAGCCGAGCTCGACGAGCCGTCGCGCGTCGTCGAGCGCGCCGGCCGGGAGGCCGTCGAGCACCTCGCTCAGCGCGCGCCTGCCGTCGAGCGCCCACACCAACCCGGGTGAGACCGTCGCCTGCACGCCGACGGTGGGGACGATGCTCAGCCGCACCGGGCCCGGCACCCACACGCCGCCGCGCCGCCGCGCGGTGTGCTCGGCGCGGACGCCGTCGACGATGGACAGCGTGGCGGCGAGGAGCGCGTCGTCCCCCTGGGCCGCGAGGTCGGTGCCGCGCAGGATGCGCTCGACGTGGATGCCGGCGCGCGGCGTCGGGGCCTGCGTGGCCTCGAGCGCCTGCAGGCGCGGCGGGCCGTCGTCGGCGCGGCGGCGCAGGAGGAGGAACGCGGCGCCGATGGCGCGGATGCCCTGCTCGCGGTACCAGGACAGCCACGTCTCGTGGTCGTCCTGCGAGCGCGCCCACGTCTCGGTGTACTGGCGCGGGGTCATGGTCGCGTGGTGGACGACGAGCGCGTCGCACCCGGCCGGGATCCACTCGCGCAGCGGGCCGACCCAGTCGTCGGGCTCGTGGGCCCAGTTGACGAGCAGCTCGGCAAGCCCGCCCGGGACGAGGTGGTCGGCCGCGGCGCGCACGACGCCCGGCGTCGCCTCCGAGCCGTCGCGGAACAGCAGCCGCGTCTCCGGCGAGATCACGTACGGCGGGTTGCAGGCGATGAGGTCGAAGCGCTCGCCCGCGACCGGCGCGTACCAGTCGCCCTCGCGGAAGTCGACGTTGCCGATGCCGCTGCGCGCCGCCGACATCCGCGCGAGCTCGACCGCGCGCGGGTTGACGTCCGTCGCCACGACGCGCTCGGCGTGGCGCGCCATCGTGAGCGCGAGGACCCCGCACCCCGTGCCGAGGTCGAGCGCGCGCGTCACGGGGCGCCGCACGAGCAGGTTCGCCAGCGTGCGCGCCGCGGCCGTCACGCCCTGCACGATGTCGGGACGGTCGCTGTCCGGCGGGTCGCAGACGAGCTCGAGCCCGTCGAACTCGTCGATGTGCACGCGCTCGTGACCGACTAGGCCGGCCCGCGGTCGCCGCGGCCCGCCGCCCACACGACGAGGCCGCCGAGCCACACCGCGGTCAGGCCCGCGCCGAGCAGGATGTTCATGTCGCCGCCGGGCTCGATGAAGCCGTCCGTCCCGAACACGGTGATCGTCTCGACCGCCTGCTCGACGAACGCGACGACGCCGAGCCAGAACAGCCAGCGCGGGATCCGCGGCCGCGCGCCGAGGCCGAGGACCGTCACGGCGCCGATCATCGTCGTGGTCGCGCCGGTGAGGATCGGGCCCCAGAAGCTCGCGACGTCCAGGATGGTGCGCGCGGTGGCGGGCTCGAGCGTGTCCGGGTGCAGCGCGAGCCCGGCCCACAGCCAGGCCTGCACCGCGGTCTCGGCGATGAAGGCCGCGGCGCCGAGCAGGAAGACGTCGCGGTGCGGGGAGGGCAGGAGCGAGCGGACGATCCCGGCGAAGGTCGCGAACGCGAGCGTGCCGAGCGCGGTCGTCCACGCGGACACCCGCACGCCGTCGTGGTGCTCGCGCAGCCACGCGACGACGTCGTCGCCGGAGCCGCCCGCCTCCGGGGGCGAGCCGAGCGCGATGGCGCCGACGAGGTACAGCAGGCCGGCGGCGACAGCCGCGGCCACAAGCGTGCGCGAACGGGACACGGGCGCGACCCTACGGCACGCCGCGGGGGCGCGGCACGCGAAGCGTCACACACCGGATCACGTCGCTCAGTGCCGTGCGGCCAGGACCGCGGGCGTGCCGTGCCGCGGCACGACCGTCACCGGGCGGCGCTCGTACGGCTCGGCGCCACTGGTCGCCGGACGCAGGTCGGCGTGCTCGAGGATCGTGCGCAGGACGCGCCGCATCTCGAACTGCGCGAACGCCGCGCCCAGGCAGCGGCGCATCCCGCCGCCGAACGGGATCCACGCGTACGTCGACGGGCGCTCCTCGCCCAGGAACCGCTCCGGCCGGAAGGCGTGCGGGTCGGGGAAGAGGTCCTCGCGGCGGTGCAGCAGGTGCACCGACGCGAACACGGCCGACCCGGCATCGATCGTCAAGCCGTCCTTCGTCACCAGCGGCTCGCCGAGCCGCCGGCCCACGTCGTGCACGGTGGGCCGGATGCGCAGCGTCTCCTCGACGACCGCGTCCAGGTACTCGTCCCCCTCCGGCAGCGAGGCCTCGAGCCGGGGCAGCACCTCCGGGTTGCGGAAGAGCGCGTCGAACGCCCACGCAAGCGCGGTCGCCGTCGTCTCGTGCCCGGCCAGCAGCAGCGTCACGAGCTGGTCGCGCAGCTCGCCCTCGTCCAGCGGCGAGCCGTCCTCGTCGCGCGCCTGGACGAGCATCGAGAGGACGTCGTCGCGCTCGCCGAGGTCGGGCTCGGCCTGTCGCTCGCGGATCTCCTCGTACAGCACGTCATCCATCCGCCGGACCGCGCGATGGAACGGCGTCCTCCTGAAGCTCGCGGCCTCCGCGAGCAGCACCGCGATCTGCGTGCCCGCGTTCGTCGTCCGCACGAGCACGTCGTCGATCCGCCGGCGCAGCTCGTCCTCGCGCGCGCCGGCGTGCGTCCCGAACACCGCGCGCAGGATCACGTCGCGCGTGATCGACTGCATCCGCGGCTGGAGCGCGAACGGCCGCCCGACAGGCCACTGCTCGACGTCGCGCAGCGTGATCTCGTCCATGAGCTCGCCGTAGCGGCGCATCCGCTCGCCGTGGAACGGCGGCAGCATCAGGCGCCGGCGCCGCAGGTGCTCGGCCCCCTCCTGCAGCAGCACGGACCGCGGCCCGAGCACCGGCTGCAGCGTGATCCGCCGCCCGGCGGGCAGGCCGTTGACCTTGTCGCGCGTCCACACCGCCTTGACGAGGTCGGGATCGGCGAGGAAGACCATCGGCTCGCTCGCCGGCATCCGCAGCGTGAACGCGTCGCCGTAGCGCTCGTGGCAGCGCTCCATGAAGGCGGCCGGCCGCCGGAAGAAGCCGACGACCTGCAGCGCGGAGGGAAGGCGGGGGCCGGGGGGCAGCGGCACGGCCATGATGCTGTCAGGCCGCGCCGATCGGCCGCGCCACCCCTCCGCCGCACGGCGATCCCGCGCCGGTTACGGTGGCGCGATGAAGCAGCTCGCCGACGGTGTCTTTCAGTTGCGCGGCTTTCCGCCGGACGCGATCAACGTCTATCTCGCGGGCGACGTGCTGATCGACGCCGCGACGCGCCAGGGCGAGCGGCGGGTGCTGCGCGAGCTGCGCGGGAAGGCGCTGACCGCCCACGCGCTCACGCACGCCCACGCCGACCACCAGGGCGCGAGCCACGCGGTGTGCACGACGCTCGGGGTGCCCTACTGGGTGGGCGAGGCCGACGTCGAGGCCGCCGAGGGCGGGCCGGAGGCGGTGTCGCGCCGCCAGCGGCCGGGCCTGCTGAACCGGTTCCAGAAGCGCTTCTGGACCGGGCCGGGCCATCCCGTCGACCGGGCGCTGAAGGAGGGCGACACGGTCGGCGAGTTCACCGTCCTCGAGGTCCCGGGCCACTCCGCGGGACACGTCGCCTACTGGCGCGAGCGCGACCGCGTGCTGATCCTCGGCGACGTCGTCAACACGATGAACCTGCTGACGACGAGGAAGGGGCTGCAGGAGCCGCCCGAGCCGTTCACGCCCGACCCCGTGCGCAACCGCGCGTCCATCCGCAGGCTGGCCGCGCTGCGCCCCTCGCTGCTCTGCGCGGGCCACGGGCCGCCCGTGCGCGACCCGGACGCGTTCGCGGCGTTCGCCGAGTCGCTGCCGACGCCGTGACGCTGCGCCGCTTCGATCCCGCCGCGCGCCGCGGCGTCGTCTACCGCGCCTTCGCCCGGCTGGTGGGCACGCGCCCGATGGGCTGGGCGTCGCGGGCGATCGGGTGGCGGGTCGACCCGTTCCTGCTGCGCGTCACGGGCGGGCGCCTCGGCTTCGGGCTCCTCCTGCCGACCGCGCTGCTCGAGACGCGGGGCGCGCGGAGCGGCGAGCCGCGCCGCAACGCGGTCATCTACTTCCACGACGGCGACCGCGTGACGATCGTCGCCTCCAAGCTCGGGATGCCGCAGCATCCCGCCTGGTTCCACAACCTGCGGGCGAACCCCGACGTGACGTTCGGCGGCCAGCCGTTCCGCGCGGAGGTCGTCGAGGACGAGGCCGAGCGAGCCCGGCTGTGGGCGCTGGCCGACCGCGTCCTGCCCGCCTACGCGACCTACCGCGAGCGCGCCGCGCGCGCCGGCCGCACGATCCCGATCGTCCGGCTCGTGCCGCAGCGATGAGTCCCGGCGGCGTCCCTGGTCATAGGGGGAGTCATCAACTTCCAGGAGGACGTCGTGAGCGCCACCGCCACTCGCATCAGCAAGATCGGGACCGTCTGCGTCGGCGTGTCCGACACCGATCGCGCGATCGCGTTCTACGTCGACACGCTCGGCTTCGAGAAGCGGACGGACGTGCCGTTCGGGGAGGGCTACCGCTGGGTCGAGGTCGCCCCGAACGCGGACGCCACCACGACCATCGCGCTCGCGCCCCCGCCGCCCGGCAAGCCCGCGGGCGGCGTGGACACGGGCATCACCCTGAACACCGACGACATCGACGGCGTGCACGCGGAGCTGAGGAGCCGAGGCGTCGACGTCGACGACGCGGTCAGCCGCATGGGCGAGCCCGTCCCGCCGATGTTCTGGCTGCGCGACCCCGACGGCAACTCGCTCATCGTCGTCGGCTGAGCCGGCGGCCGGAGGGGCCTCCGGCGCGGACATGCGCCGCGCCGGAGGGGGTAGGTTCTCGCCATGACGCCGCTCGAGGGTGAGTACGAACCGAGTCCGTACAAGTGGGTCCGCGACCAGGTCGAGGAGTACGAGGCCTCCGGCGGGACGCGGGCGAACACGCTGGCCGACACCGGCCTGCCGGTCATCATCGTGACCACGCGCGGGAACAAGTCCGGCAAGATCCGCAAGACGCCGCTGATGCGCGTCGAGCACGAGGGCGAGTACGCGCTCGTCGCCTCCCAGGGCGGTGCGCCGAAGCATCCGGTCTGGTACTTCAACCTCAAGGCCGACCCGGAGGCCGTGACGATCCAGGACGGGCCGGAGCCGTTCGACGTCCGCGTCCGCGAGGTCACCGGCGACGAGCGGGCGCAGTGGTGGGAGCGGGCCGTGGCGGCGTACCCGCCGTACGCCGAGTACCAGGAGAAGACCGAGCGGACGATCCCGGTCCTCGTGGCGACGCGGCGCTAGCTCAGAGCCGCTTCCGCCGCCCGCGCCTCACGCCTGCGGCAGCGGAAGGCCGGCGCACGCGGTGACGCCCTGCCGGCTCCATCCCGTCGAGGTGCGCGTCGCGAGCGCCACGTACCGCGCGTCCGCGTCCCGGATCACCTCTGAGGCCGGGGAGTGCGCCGCGACCCGGGCCAGGGCGCGCTCCGCGGCAAGCGTGTCGCGCTCGAGCCGCGTCGCGTCGGAGGGCAGCTTCAGCCGCGCATGGCCGTCGACGCGCCGGCGGATCATCCCGGCGTCGAGCCTCGGAACGCCCTTCGCTCGGCCCGACGACGCGCAGACCTCGCCGGCCTTGCGGCGGAACTCGCGCAGGTCCCCGCTCGGCGCTGCGGAGCCGGCGCAGCGGACGTCCGCCCTGGACGCGGCCCTGTCGAGGTTCCGCTCGACCGCCTCCAGACTCGCGCCGCGCTCGTAGAGACCGCCCGCGAGGCTCCGCGGCTCGGCGGTGCGCTGCGTGTCGTTGACCACGCCCTGGATCTGCGACGCGGCGGCGAGCAGCCGCCCGCGGACCGCGCGCGCAGCCCCTTCCGATGGAGCCTTCCGGACGACGGCGAGGAACCGGTCGACCAGCCGCCGCCGCTCGCGCAGGTACCCGGCATAGTCCGCCGGCGACGCAGGCGGAAGCTCGGCGTCGACCGCGCCGCGGTACGTCCTGCACGCGGCCTCCAGGCGCTTCATCGCGGGATCGGCGGCGCCGCCGCGCCCGCCGTCGCCGTCGCTCTCGCCACCGCAACCGCCGGACGCCACCGCGGCCGCGACGCACAGCACGGCGAGCGAGCTCAGGACTCGTCGAGGCGACACGGTCGCGCGTTACCCGGGTGGGCCCGGGCGGATGCGGCGGTCCTTCGTCGATGCGGGGCGACCGCGCGGCCTAAGCGGGCGCCGCCGCGGGGCGCGGCCGCGGCTCCGGCGGGTCCTCGGACGGCGGCGTCGCGTCGGCCTCGGCTCCGATCCGAGGGATCCACTCGAGCCACGTCGGCAGGTACCAGTTCCAGTCGCCCAGGACCTTCATCGACGCCGGCAGGAGCACGCCGCGGATGATCGTCGCGTCGATCGCCACCGCCACCGCCAGGCCGAACCCCATCTCCTTGAAGTCGACGAAGCTCAGCGCGACGAAGGCGCCGAAGACGCCGACCATCACAAGCGCCGCGCTCGTCACCGTCCCCGCGGTGGTCGAGATGCCCTCCTTGACCGCGTCGTCGGTGCTCATCCCGCGGTCGTAGAGCTCGCGGACGCGGGACAGGATGAACACGTGGTAGTCCATCGAGAGCCCGAACAGGACGACGAAGAGGAACAGCGGCAGCCAGTTCGTCACCCCGCCGTTGGAGGTGAAGCCGAGCACCGACTCGAGGTTGCCCTTCTGGAAGACGAGCACGAGGACGCCGTAGGCCGCGCCCACCGACAGCAGGTTGAGGATGATCGCCTTGATCGGGATCACGATCGAGCGGAACGTGACGAGCAGCAGCACGAACGCCAGCCCGAACACGAAGGCGAAGATCAGCGGCAGCCTGCTGTTGAGCTGATCGGCGAAGTCCGCGGAGCCGGCCGCGTCGCCGCTGACGTTGACCGTCGTCCCGGCGACGCTCCCGATGGTCGCGGGGATGATCGTGTCGCGCAGCTCGTCGAGTGCGGCCATCGCCGCCGTGTCGGTGCCCGTTCCCTTCGTCGGGACGGTGACCTTGGCGACCGTGCCGTCGCGGCTGTAGTCGACCTCCGTCCCCTCGCGGAACCGCTTCGACGCCGCGACCCGCTTGCCCATCGCCGCGATGCCCGCCGCGGCCGGGCCGGACCGGACGTCGGCGGCCTCGACCACCACGATCGCGGTCACGCCCTTGCTCGGGAAGACGGCCTTGACCTTGTTGTAGGTCTGGACGACGGGGACGTCCTGGCGGATCTCGGCGACGCCGCTGGTGACGCTCTTCATCTGCAGCGCCGGGACGGCGAGCGCCACGAGGAGCCCGCCGGCGAGCACGATCGACAGCACCGGCCGCCGCATGACGCGCTCGGTCAGCGCGGCCCAGAAGCGCGAGCGACCGGCCGGGCGGCGCCGGCGGCCGAGCAGCGGGACGCGACCCTTCTCGACGCGGTCGCCGAGCCACGACAGCATCGCCGGCAGCACGGTCAGCGAGGCGAACACCGCGATGGCGACCACGAGGATCGCGCCCACCGCGAAGGAGATGAACGACTTGTCGCCGCTGATGAACATGCCCGCCATGGCGACGATGACCGTCACGCCGGAAATGAGCACCGCTCGGCCGGACGTCGCCGCGGCGGTCTCGAGCGCGTCGCGCTCGCTGCGCCCGCCGGCGCGCTCCTCCCGCTCGCGGCGCAGGTAGAACAGCGAGTAGTCGACGCCCACGGCCAGGCCGATCAGCAGCACCACCGCCGGGAGGTTCTGGTCGACGGGCAGGAGCGAGCTCGGCAGCGCGACGAGTCCGAGCGCGGCCAGCACCGCGGTGATCCCGATCAGCAGGGGGAGGCCCGCGGCGACGAGCGTCCCGAACGTGATGGTGAGGATGATCAGCGTGATGGGCAGCGAGAGCTCGCCGGCCTTGGCGAGGTCGTCGCCGATGACGCTGCCGATCGCCTTGCTCGCGCTGGCGCCGCCGAACTGCTCGACCTCGAGGTTCGGGTGCTGCCTCTGCACGGCGGCGACGGCGGCGAGGCTCGGATCGACGCGATCGGTGGCCTCCGTCGTGTCGCCGGCGATGTCGAAGCCGACGAGCGCCGCGTGCCCGTCGGCCGACACGGCGCTCTTGCCGTCCAGCGGAGAGGTGATGTTGCGGACGTACTGCAGCTTGGCGAGCCGCCCCGTGACGTCCTGGACCGCGGCGCGGAACTCGGCGTCCTTGATCGTGAGGTCCCTGCTGCGGAGGAACACGACCTCCTCCACCGGCCGCAGCCCCGCCCGGTCGAGCGCCTTCTCCGCCCGCCCGGACTCGCCGGAGAACTGGTCGACCTCGGAGATGTTGGTGGTCCCGGCGGCGCCGCCGAGCGCGAAGACGACGAGCACGAACGCCAACCAGCCCCAGAACGCCTTCTTGCGGTGACGACCGCTCCAGGCGGCCATCCTTGCGGCGACGTTGATGTGCTTGGGGGGAAGGATGGACATGCACGGCTCCCAACGCTCGGGTGGGTGCCCGACCGTCCGATCGGACACCACGCGCCGGCCGGGGGTCGGAGCCGGAGGAAGTCATCGCCCGCCGGGGGTGGAGGCAGGGCGAACGCCAACCCTACCTGCGCGCCTCGGGCCGCGGGCGATTTTCGCGACGCGGCGTCAGTGGATCTAGACTCAGCCTCTGAGCGATCGCGACACCGACCACCTCCGCGTCCTGATCGCCAACGAGCGAGCGGACCGCCTGGCCCTCGTCGCCCCCGTCGTGGTCGCGCTCGGCCACGAGGTCGTCGCGCGCGAGGTCGACGTGCACGACGTCGGCGCGGTGACGGCGCGCGAGCGCCCGGACGTCGCCCTCGTCGGGCTCGGCGAGAGCTCCGAGCACGCGCTCGCGCTGATCGACAACATCGTCCGCGAGGCGGCGTGCCCGGTGATCGTGCTCATCCACGCGCGGGATCCCGAGTTCGTCAAGGAGGCGTCCAAGCGCGGCGTCTTCGCCCACATCAGCGACGCGGACGTCGACGACTGGCAGAGCTCGATCGACATCGTCCTGCGCCGGTTCGCGGAGTACCGCGCCCTGGAGGGAGCCTTCGGGCGCCGCGCGCTGACCGAGCGGGCGAAGGGCATCCTGATGGAGCGCCACGCGATCGGCGAGAGCGCGGCGTTCGAGCTGCTGCGCGAGCACTCTCGCGTCGACAACCGCAAGCTCGTCGATGTGGCCGCCGCGGTCGTGGACGGCCACCGGCTGCTGCCGAAGCAGCCGTAGCCTGCGGCTCAGAGCACCGCGCGGAGCAGCAGGACGACCAGGGTGATGAGGAGGACGGCCGAGCCGACGAGGAGCAGCCATCCGAACGCCGCCGACTCGGACGCGAGCGGGTTGCCCGGGAGCCGCACGCGGCCTAGAGCAGGTAGACCGACGAGTACACGAGGATCCACATCACGTCGACGAAGTGCCAGTAGATCCCCGGCACCTCGACCCCGCGGTGCTCCTCCGGGGTGAAGTGCCCCCGGAAGGCGCGGATCGTCGCGAAGAGCAGGAGGGTCAGGCCGATGAAGACGTGCGCGCCGTGCAGGCCGGTGAGGCCGTAGAAGACCGAGCCCTGGGCCAGCGCGGACGGGGTCAGGCCCTCCTGCGTCAGGTTCACGTATTCGTTGATCTGCACGAAGAGGAACGTGGAGCCGAGCAGCAGGGTCAGGAGCAGCCCGGCCCGCAGGTGCGCGCGGTTGCCGTGCTTGGCCCCCTCGAGCGCCCAGTGCATGGTCAGCGACGACGAGACGAGGATGCAGGTGTTGACCCCCGCGACGACCTTCGGCAGCTCGAAGTCCTCGATCGGGAACCAGGCGTCCCCCGACACGACCCTGATGAAGAAGTAGGCCGTGAAGAACGCGCCGAAGACCATGATCTCCGAGATGATGAAAAGCAGCATCCCGAGGAGCTGGGGCTCGACGCGCGAGGAGGAGTTCGCCGGCGGCGGGCCGTGATGGTCGTGCGAGGCGTCGTGGCCGTGGCCGCCCGGGCCGTGGGGGATCGCGGCGGCTTCCATCAGACGTTCGCCGTCTCCGCGACGTCGACCTGGACGTGCTCGACGTTCGCGTTGGTGGCGCCCTGCACGCGCTGGATCAGGTCGCTGCGCAGCCAGCCCGACTTCTCGCCGGGCAGCGTCGAGATGACGACCTTGTCGACCGTGAACAGGTCGAGCGCGTTCATCGTCGCGTCGTAGGGATCGGGCTCGCCGATCATCCCCGAGGCGAGGATCCCGTTCTCGCGCAGCGTCCGCAGCAGGCGCCCGAGCCGCTCGCGCGCGACGTGCGCCGCGTGGCCCTCGCCGCCCTCCTGCGGGATCACGCAGACGAAGACCCGCTTGGAGTCCTCCTCGGCTTGGCCCTTGAGCACGTCGATGAGCTCCTGGCCCCCCGAGGTGCGGTTGGCGACGACCAGCGTCACCCCGACCGCCAGGCCCTCGCTCTCGACGTCGGTCACGAGGTGCTCGACCGGCAGCCCGGTCTCGTCGCGGATCCGCTCGACCAGGTCGCGGCGCAGCCACCCCGAGCGCGTCTCCGGCAGCGTCGACACGATGATCTCGTCCGGCGCGAACGACCCGACCGCGTCGAGCGTCGCGGTGAAGGGGTCCTCGTCGCCGACCTCGCCGGTGATCTCGATCCCGAGCGACTTGAGGAAGTCGTGCGAGAGCTGGATGCGCAGCTGCGCGGCGTCGCGCTGCGCGTGGTCGTAGATCACGTCGCCGTGCCTGGGGCGCGTCATCGGCACGACGAGGTGGAACTCCGTGTCGCCCTGCTCCGCGCGTGCGCGCACCGCCTCGAGGAGCTTGCGCCCGCCGACGGTCCGGTTCGCGACCACCAGAACTCGCTTGGCCATGCGTCAGCTCACTCCCTGGTACTCGGTTCGGTCGCGGCGCCCGCCGGTTGCTCCACGCGCGCGCCGCCCTTGAAGACGCCGTGGACCGCGCCGGGCGTGCCGTACTCGTACGGGCCGCCGACGACGGTCGGGATGTGGTCGAAGTTGAAGATCGGCGGGGGAGAGGAGACCTGCCACTCGAGCGTGAGCGCGCGCCAGGGGTTCGCCGCCGCCCGCGGCCCGCCGCGCCACGACGCGACGATGTTGTAGGCGAAGATCAGGAACGACAGCCCGAGGATGAACGACGAGATCGAGATGACGAGGTTCCAGCTCGCGAAGCCGTCGGAGTAGTCGTAGACGCGGCGCGGCATCCCCTTCACGCCGACGAGGTGCATCGGCCCGAAGGACAGGTTGAAGAAGACGAACGTCAGCCAGAAGTGCAGCTTGCCGAGCGTCTCGTCGTACATCCGCCCCGTCATCTTCGGGAACCAGTAGTAGACGCCGGCGAGGATCGTGAACACCGACCCGCCGAAGAGCACGTAGTGGATGTGCGCGACGACGAAGTACGTGTCCGACGTATGGATGTCGACGGGGATCATCGCGAACATCACGCCGCTGATCCCGCCGAGGGTGAACATCGTCAGGAAGCCGAGCGCGAAGAGCATGGGCGTGTCCAAGCGCAGCACGCCTCGCCACAGCGTCGCGCACCACGAGAAGATCTTGATCCCCGTCGGGACCGCGATCACCGCCGTGGTGATCATCATCGGGATCCGGATCCACGACTGCATGCCCGACACGAACATGTGGTGGGCCCAGACGGTGAAGCCGAGCACGACGATGGCGAGCAGCGAGAAGGCCATCATCCGGTAGCCGAAGATCGGCTTTCGGGCCTTCACCGAGATGATCTCCGAGATGATCCCGAAGCCCGGCAGCATCATGATGTAGACCGCCGGGTGCGAGTAGAACCAGAAGACGTGCTGGTACATCAGCACGTCCCCGCCCAGCGCCGGGTCGAAGTAGCGGAACCCGAGCGCCCGGTCGAGCAGGACGAAGAACTGCGACGCGGCGATGAACGGCGTCGCGATGACGACCAGCAGCGACGTCGAGAAGTTCGCCCAGACGAGCAGCGGCATGCGCCAGAACGTCATGCCGGGCGCTCGCATCGTGATGATCGTGACCAGGAAGTTGAGCGCGGTCGCGATCGACGACGCGCCCGCGAACTGCACGGCGACGTTGAAGAACGTCTGGCCGAGCGGAAGCTCGGTCGACAGGGGCGCGTACGAGGTCCAGCCCGTGGCGAACGCCCCACCCGGGGCGAGGTAGCTC
>DASVQN010000010.1:0-25281 GCA_036389155.1 Solirubrobacteraceae bacterium | reverse complement strand
TGCCGGTGGCGGTGACGAACACGTCGGCCTTGTCGACCACGTCGTCGAGCGTGACCACCTCGTACCCCTCCATCGCGGCCTGGAGCGCGCAGATGGGGTCGATCTCGGTCACGACCACACGGGCGCCCTGGCCGCGCAGCGACGCGGCGCAGCCCTTGCCCACGTCGCCGAACCCGCAGATCACGCAGAGCTTGCCGGCGAGCATGACGTCGACCGCGCGGTTGATGCCGTCGACGAGCGAGTGGCGGCAGCCGTAGATGTTGTCGAACTTCGACTTGGTGACCGAGTTGTTGACGTTGATCGCCGGGAACAGGAGCTTGCCGTCGCGGGCGAACTCGTACAGACGGTGGACGCCCGTCGTGGTCTCCTCCGTCACGCCCTTGATGTCCGCGGCGATCCGCGTCCACTTCTGGTTGTCGGCCTCGAGCGAGCGCTGGAGGGTGGCGAGGATGATCTGGAACTCGTGGTTGTCGGCCGAGGCGGGGTCCGGCACGGCGCCGGCGGCCTCGAACTCGACGCCCTTGTGGACGAGCAGCGTGGCGTCGCCGCCGTCGTCGAGGATCATGTTCGGGCCGCTGCCGTCCGGCCAGACGAGCGTCTGCTCGATGCACCACCAGTACTCCTCGAGCGTCTCGCCCTTCCAGGCGAAGACGGGGACGCCGGTCTCGGCGATGGCCGCCGCGGCGTGGTCCTGCGTCGAGAAGATGTTGCAGCTGGCCCAGCGGACCTCGGCGCCGAGAGCGGTGAGCGTCTCGATCAGCACGGCGGTCTGGACGGTCATGTGGAGGGAGCCGGTGATGCGCGCGCCCTTGAGCGGCTGCTGCGCGCCGTACTCCTCGCGCAGGGCCATCAGGCCGGGCATCTCGTGCTCGGCGAGCGAGATCTCCTTGCGGCCGAACGCGGCGAGCGAGAGGTCGGCGACCTTGAAGTCCTGCTGCTG
Source organism: Solirubrobacteraceae bacterium (assembly GCA_036389155.1). GTDB lineage: Bacteria > Actinomycetota > Thermoleophilia > Solirubrobacterales > Solirubrobacteraceae > CADCVT01. The sequence continues at coordinate 24,341 of DASVQN010000010.1, read as the reverse complement.
GGTGGTCTGGGGATCGGTGGTGGTGGCCATGGGCGGTCTCCTCTGGGGGTCAGGCGGCGAGCAGCTTCGAGTGACGCTCCTGCTCGAAGCGCAGCCAGTCGGTCGCGGGGACGTGCTCCGGCCGCTCGGGCTCGGCCTCGAACCACGCCTCCACCGCGCCCGCGAGCTCACGCTCGCGGCGCAGGCGCAGCGCGAAGCCGACCTCCTGCAGGCCGATGCCGTGCTCGGAGAGCAGCTCACGCAGGGTGCGCAGCCGCTGGAGCTCGGCGGGGCCGTAGAGCCGGTAGCCGCTCGGCGACCGGTGCGGCTCGACGAGGCCGGCGCTCTCGATGTAGCGCAGCATGCGAGGCGACCAGCCGGTCGTCTCAGAGGCCTCGTGGATGGTCAGGGCGTCGGGCACGTACCCTAACCCTAACACGGGCGTGTCAAGGTTTGCTGCGAGAAGGCGGGCGACTATTCCGTCGCCGCGAGGACCGACTTGCGCTTCTTGTGCGTCTGCTCGTACAGGCGGACGACCGCCTTCGTCGCCGCGTCGGACTCGCGCACGCGGGCGACGATCTCCGGCGCGCGGAGCTTGTCGTAGCCGTCGAACGGGGCGTCGACGCGGAGGGTGGCGCCCGGGGCGGCCGCTCCTTCGGTCTCGACGACCTCGTCCTCCTCGCCGGCGTCGGCGCGCTTGAACCGCGACTCGGGGGTCGGAACGTCGACCGCAGTCGGCTTGCGCTCGCCGCGCGGGATCGACGGCGCCGTCGGGTCGGGCGCGTCGACGGCCGCGGCGGCGCGGGGCGCGTCGGCCGTGCCGCCCACGCCGCGGGACGCCCCCGCCGCGGAGGTCGGCTCCGGCGCGCGGTGCCCGCGCGTCGCGCTGCCCGGCGTCTCGCGGTCGCGGTCGAGCGTCTCGGCCGTGGCGCTCGCGGTGGCGCTGTAGCGCTGCTCGGCGTCGTCCTCGCCGTTGCGGCCGAGGAGCAGCTCGGCGGTGCGGACCGCGTTCATGCCGATCTTCATCGCGGTGGACGTGACGGAGAAGGCCGCCTGCGTCCCCCACTTCACAGGGTCGAGGAGATTCATGCCCGTTCCTCTGCCCGCCGAGCGGCGAGGGGAATCGCCTACCGCTCGGCGAGCTGCGCCTTGAGGCGCTCGATCACCGCGACGGGCGCCGGATCGATCCCGCGGAGCACGGCGAGGTACACGGAGACGAGGTCGCCGAGGAGGACCAGGGAGAACACGCGCTCGACCGCGTTGCGCCCCTGCGTCTCGACGCGATACGTCTGCTGCACGTTCGTCTCGACCAGCCACTGCGTCAGCTCGATCCGGTGGCGCACGCGCGGGTGCAGGTCGGCGTCGTCGAGCAGGATCAGCGAGAACGGGCCGAGGTCGCCGACGCCGTCCCACCCGACGATCTCGTTGTGGTCGAGCTCGGGCAGCTCGTGCGAGAACGCCGGCGACTTCGCGTTCTCGTTGATCTGCGTCTTCCACCGGTAGGCGATCGGCGAGGTGATCCCGGCGCCGGCGATGACGGGGACGCTGCCGTGGATCCCGCGCGCGATCTCCTTGGGCAGCGCGTCGTCCGGGCCCTCCGGCCCCCACTCGCGCGCCAGCGCCTCGGCGTGCGACGCGGCGACGTCGATCTCCGACGCCATCCGCGGCCCGCACCCGCACTGGGCCGCGACCTCCAGGGTCGCCACCGTCATGTAGGCGATCGCCGAGCGCGCCTGGAACCCGCCCGGGACCGGGATGACGGGGACCCCGTCCTCGCGCGCCTGGTCGGCCAGCGGCCCGCCGCTGGTCACGACGACCCGCCGCGCGCCGACGAAGCCCGCGGCGTCGTAGCAGGCGAGCGTCTCCTCGGTGTCGCCCGTGTAGGAGGCGAGCAGGACGGTCGTGTCCGGCGTCGCCCAGGGCGGCAGCCCGTAGCCGCGCGCCACCGCGATGTGCCGCGACTCGTGGTCGCCCAGCGCGGCGCGCGCCAGGGCGCCGCCGATCGCCGACTCCCCCATCCCGGCGACGATGAGCCCCCCGGGGGAGTCCCACTCCTCCATGAGCCCGCCCGCGCTCTCCACGCGCCAGAGCGCGTCGCGCAGGTGGTCGGGGATCGCCAGGACGTCCGCGAGCAGCCCACTGCGGTCGACCTGCGCGATCTCCTCGCGGCCCAGGCCTCCCGCCATCTAGAACCTGATTCCTCCGTCGGGGATCGTCACGTGCGGGAACACTCGCACGCCGCGCGTCAGGACGTTGTCCGCCCCCACGGTGACGCCCTCGCCGACCACCGCGCCGCCGGTGATCTGCGTCCCGGCGCCGATCCGGCTGCCGGCCGCCACGACGCACCCGCGCAGCACGCACCCCGGTCCGATCTCCGTGCCCTGCATCACGACGGAACGCTCGATGGTCGCTCCCTCTCCGACGGTCACGCCGTCGCCGAGCACGACGAGCGAGCCGACGTGCGCGCCCTCCGCGATGCTCGTCCGCCGGCCGATCACCGCCGGCGGGACGACGCGTCCGGAGATCGAGCAGCCGCCGGCGATCGCCGTGAACGTGTCGCCGAGGCGCTCGGCCACCGACGTCCTGCACTGGCCCTCGAGGATGTCGAAGGTCGCCTGGAGGTAGCGCTCGGGCGTCCCGATGTCGAGCCAGTAGGCCTCGTGCGGGAACGCGTACAGCCCCTCGCCGACGAGCTGCGGCCAGATCTCGCGCTCGATCGAGACGTTGCGGTCCGCTTCGATCAGGTCCACCACGTCGCGCTCGAGGACATACGCGCCCGCGCTGATGAGGTTCGTGTCGACCTGGTCGGGCGACGGCTTCTCGACGAACTCGGTCACGGCGCGCGCGTCGTCGAAGCGGACGAGGCCGAAGGCGCTCGGGTCCTCGACGGGAACGAGCGCCAGCGTGCCGCGCGCGCCGGTCCGCTCGTGCTGGGCGATCTGCGCGGTCAGGTCCATGTCGGACAGGACGTCGCCGTTGAGCATGAGGAAGCGCTCGTCGAGCAGCGACTCGGCGAACTTCAGGGCGCCACCGGTGCCGCGCGGCTCGGGCTCCTCGACGTAGCGGATGCGCATGCCGTAGGCCGACCCGTCGCCGAGCACGTTGCGGAGCGCCGTGGCCAGGTAGCCCATCAGCATCACGACGTCGTCGACCCCGTGGCCCTTCAGCCACTCGAGCATGTAGCCCATCAGCGGCCGGTCGACGAGCGGCACGACCGGCTTGGGCACGGTCGACGTCAGCGGCCGCAGCCGCGTCCCTTCGCCGCCGACGAGGATGACGGCCTGCACGGGCGCCTAGCCGGGGCCCGAGCCGGTGGAGGCGGGCTGGGCTTCCGGGTCCAGCTCGATGGCGGGCTCGGCCAGGTGGTCCTGGTCGGGGTGGCGGCCGACGCCCTCGTAGCGCAGCCCCGCGCCGCGCACGGCCGCGGGATCGAGCGCGTTGCGCCCGTCGATGACGAGGTCGCCGCGCACGGCGCCGGCCACCTCGGTCCAGTCGAGCTCACGGAACTCCTGCCACTCGGTGACGAGCACGACGGCGTCGGCGCGCGAGACGCAGTCGAGCGCGGACGCCGCGAACTCGACCCCGTGCATCAGCTTGCGCGCCTCCTCCTCGGCGATCGGGTCGTACGCCACGACCTCCGCCCCCTCGCCCTGCAGCCGCCCGGCCAGCACGAGCGAGGACGCCTCGCGCATGTCGTCGGTGTTCGGCTTGAAGGCCAGGCCGAGCAGCGCGATGCGCTTGCCGACGAGCGAGCCGAGGTGGCGCTTGAGCTTGCCGATGACCCGGCGCTTCTGCAGCTCGTTGACCTCGATGACCGCCGACAGGAGCTGGAAGTGGTAGCCCGAGTTGCCGGCCAGCTGCTTGAGCGCGCTGACGTCCTTGGGGAAGCAGGAGCCGCCGAAGCCGATGCCCGGCTGCAGGAACTTCGGGCCGATCCGGTCGTCGAGGCCCATCCCGCGAGCGACCTCGGCCACGTCCGCGCCCGTCTCCTCCGAGACGTTGGCGATCTCGTTGATGAACGAGATCTTGGTGGCGAGGAAGGCGTTGGACGCGAGCTTCACCATCTCGGCGGAGGCGATGTCCATGCGCAGGATCGGCGCCTCCAGCGGCCGGTAGAGCTCCTGCACGGCGTCGCCGGCCCAGTCGCCCTCGTCGCCGATGACGACGCGGTCGGGGTGCAGGAAGTCGGCGACGGCCGAGCCCTCCTTGAGGAACTCCGGGCACGAGACGTAGCGGAAGCCGCTCTTGCCCGTCTCCTCGAAGCGGCGCTTGATGTGGCGGCCGGTGCCGACGGGGACCGTCGACTTCATGACGAGCGCGTGCTCGTCGGAGGGCGGCATCGCGTCGACCACCGAGTAGACGGCGCTGAGGTCGGCGTCGCCGGAGTACGTGGGCGGCGTCCCGACCGCGACGAAGAGCAGGCGCGCGTTCTGCAGGGCGTCGCTCAGATCCGTGGAGAAGTGCAGCCGCTCGCGGTGCCGGGCGACGAGATCCTCGAGGCCGGGCTCGTAGATCGGGATCTCCCCGCGCTTGAGCCGCTCGATCTTCTCCGCGTCGATGTCGATGCAGTAGACCTCATTGCCGAGCTCGGCGAAGCCGGCCGCGGTGACGAGGCCGACGTAGCCGGTTCCGATGACGCCTATGGGCTCGCGTTGCGCGCTCATGCGAGCGGGGAAATCTAGCGACCCGGCGCTAGCCGGAGCGGCCGACGCGCGTCAGCGAGCGGGCGATGCCGAGCATCTGCGCGTTGTTCAGCGACCGCAGCAGCGTGTTGGCCACCCAGTAGGCCGCCTTGTCGGTCTTCCACGCCACCATCCGCAGCCGGCTGCCGTCCCGGAAGAGCAGCAGCTTGCGCCCGCCGACCGTCCGCTGCTCCGACGGGTGGGCGAGGATCGGCGCGTCCTTCCAGTCGGTCGCCTGGATCCCGTAGTACTCGCCGAGCCCCGGGGCCTCGACGACCATCCGGTAGGCGCGGTGCAGCTTCTTCTGCTCGTCGCGGATCCCGTAGCTGCGCGGCGCGCTGGTCCCGAACCCGTCCCAGTAGCGGCTGCCCTTGAGCATGAGCTTGGGGTAGTAGACGGGGAACGGGATCTTCGGGGCGAGGATCACCGCCTGGTCCTCGCCGGGCACCTTCGCCTCGACCAGCCCCGGCACGTCGGCGCTGCGGCGATTCTTGTGCCGGCTCCCGCTCGCGCGCGGCTTCGTGGGGCCGCTCGCGCCCTCCGACGCCTTCGCGTTGAGGAACTCGTCCTTGACCTTCTGCAGCTCGCGCCGGCTGATCGTGACGTACTCGCTGCCGAGCTCGGCGCGGAACTTCACGCGCCGCAGCGGGTCGCGCGAGGACTCGTACGTCAGCTTGAGCAGCCGCAGGATGGCCGCCGTCGAGTGGATGTCCGTGTCCGTGTAGCGACCGAACAGCTCGAGCAGCCGCTCGCGGTCGCCGAACAGCTCGCCGACGCCGGTCTGGTCCTTGGCCAGCGAGAGGTACTGCTGCTGGCGGGCGCCGCGCACGATGTCGGTGTCGAGGTGGCGGAAGCGGACGAAGTCGAGCGAGTCCTGCCCGCACAGCTTCTGGTAGCCGGGCTTGAGGTCGATGGCCGCGTAGTTCGTCGGGCTGGCGACCGGCGGGCGGTTGTCGTTGAAGTAGCGGCGGTCGACGTCGATGTAGAAGCAGCCGAGGCGGTCGACCGCCTTGCGGAAGGCGCCGAAGTTGATGTTGACGACGTGGTGGATCTGGAAGGGCTCGCCGTCCGGGCTCTGCATGAGCTGCTTGACCTTGTTGATCGTGGCCTTCGGGCCGCCGATCGAGTAGGCCGCGTTGATCTTGTCCGAGTAGACGCCGTTCGGCCCGTGGTACTTGACCTTCAGGTCGCGCGGGATCGAGAGCACGGCGGTGGCGCCCTTCGACGGGTCGAGGCGGACGAGAATGATCGTGTCCGAGCGCGGCTTGATGCCCAGCTTCTTGTCGGCGTAGCGGCGGTCCGAGCCGAGCACGAGGATCGTCTGCGGCGCGCCCGCCGGCACGTCGTCGAGGGCGCCGGCGACGTCGTCGGGCAGGTCGTGCCGGAACTTGTTGAACGCATCGACGGCGTCGTCGAACTCGAGCAGCACCGCCGTGGCCGTGCCCGCCGCGGTCAGGAAGACGATGCACAGCGTCGCGGCCAGGAACCGCTTCCACATGCTCCACGCGAGGCGGGGCGGCTCCTCGTCGGGCGTCACCGGCGCTTCCCCTTCATGGGAGTCAGAGAGGCGGCCAGCGCCAGCATCTGATCGTCGCGCAGCTTCATCGTCAGCGTGTTCGAGACCCAGTAGACGCCCGCGCTCGTCCGCCAGGCGACGAACCGCAGCTTCCTGCCGGAGCGGAACAGCTCGAGCCGCCTGCCCGCGACGCGCTTGACCGCGCTCGGGTGCGCGAGCAGCGGCGGCGTGCGCCAGGTCGTGCCCTGCACACCGTAGTAGGCGCCCTCCAGGACCGACTCCACCACCGTGATGCGGTAGGCCCAGTGCGGCTTGTCGGCGCGGTCGCGCAGCTGGTAGATGCGCGGGTTCTGCTCCTCGGCGTAGCGCCCGCTCTGCGTCAGGTAGGTCGGGAAGCGCATCGGGATGCCGAGCCTGCGCCGCAGCCGCGGCCGCGCGCGGCCCGCGACGTTGCGCGAGACGTCGCGCGCCGCGACCATCTCGCCCGCCCGCACCAGGCCGGAGAGCGTCTTCGGCCGCGGCTTCTTCCTGCCGCCGCCCGACAGCGTCTTCGTTTCGTCCTTCTCCTCGCCGCCGCCGTGGAGGAACTCGCCGACGACGGCCGCGACGGCGTCGGGCGAGGCGTCGACGTAGTCGACCGCGGTGCCGTCGCCGGCGACGCCCTTGGAGAACTCGGCGGGGAACTCGAGCTGGCGGACCGGGTGGTCGGCGGAGAACAGCGCGAGCTTCAGCAGCCGGATGAAGCCGCCGAGCGTCGAGAGGCTGCGGTCGGTCTGCGCGGCGTCCTCGAAGACGTTCGCGAGCTTCTTGCGATCGTCGATCACGCTGCTCGTGCTGAGCTGGTCCTTGACGACGCGCAGGAAGTCCTGCTGGCGCGCGGCGCGCACGAGGTCGTTGTCGGCGTGGCGGAAGCGCACGTAGTCGAGCGCCTTCTGGCCGCACAGCTTCTGGTAGCCGGCGGGCACGTCGATCTCCGCGTACCGCTGGCTGACCGGCAGGCCCTCGTTGGAGTGGTAGTAGCGGCGGTCGATGTCGACGTAGAAGCAGCCCAGCGCGTCGACCGCGCCCCGGAAGCCGCCGAAGTTCACGTTGAGGACGTGGTGGATCTTCAGCCCGGTGAGCGCCTTGATCGTCTTGAGCGTCAGGGCGGGGCCGCCGAGGGCGTACGCGTTGTTGATCTTGTCCGTGCCGTAGCCGGGGATCAGGACCCGCAGGTCGCGCGGGATCGACAGCACCGTCGTCGCCGCCTCGTCGGGGTCCAGGCGGACGAGCATCATCGTGTCCGACCGCGCGGGGTCGCCGTTCTTCTTGTCGATCCAGCGCCGGTCGGAGCCGAGCAGGAGCAGCGTCTGCGCCTTGCCCGCCTCGCTGCGGCTGATCTGCTCCTCCGCCTCCTTCGGGATCGGAGGCCGCTCGGCCGTCGGCTTCGGGACGTATTCGTCGATCTCCAGCAGCGCCGCGGTCGCGGTCGCCCCCGCGGTGAGCAGGATGATCACCAGGCCCGCCAGGAGCGAGCGCAGGAAGGTGCGCTCGCGCGTGGCCGGACCCTCGTTCACGAAAGGCCGCCCTCGACCGCCCTCAGGTCGGGTGGCGTCGCGGGCGCCGGCTGGGCGAGGCGCTCGGGCAGCGTGAGGATGAAGTCGCTCAGGGCGCGGCGGTAGGTGGTCAGCGAGGAGACGCTGACCCACTCGTCCGGGCCGTGATGGCCCGCCCCGGAGGGACCGAACTCGACCGCGGGGATGCCCTGGTCGAGGAACGTCGTCGCGTCCGACGCCCCGTCGCGGCCGACGCTGAGCGTCTCGACGCCCGCAAACCGGCGCGCGGCCTCCCGCAGCGCGAGCACGTACGGGTTGTCGCGCGGCACGACGGCGGGCTTCCACGTCGCGCACTTCTCGATCTCCACGTCCGGGATCGCGCGGATCTGGCTGAGGATCGCGCCGGGGTCCTGGTTGGGGAGGTAGCGGATGTCCACGTCCATCTCGCAGCGGTCCGGCACCTTGTTGAAGGCGTCGCCGCCGTCGATGCGGGCCAGGTTGATCGAGGGGCGGTCGAAGAGGTCGGACGACTCGCGGCTGAAGGGCAGGGTCTCGATTCGACGGAAGGCGTCGTGGGCCTTCAGGATCGCGTTGTCGCCGAGCCACGGCGTCGAGCCGTGGGCGGCCTTGCCCGAGACGCCGAGGCGCAGCGCCAGCACGCCCTTGGCCTGGACGCCGATGTGCAGGTCGGTCGGCTCGCCGGTGATGGCGAAGTCGCCGCGCAGCCCCTCGCGCACGAGCCAGTCGATCGCGTGCGTCTCGACGTCCTCCGACTCCTCGTCGGGGACGCAGACGAAGCGCACGCGGACGCGGTCCTGCTCGGCGGCGTCGCGGACGGCGCACATCATCGCCGCCAGGCCGCCCTTCATGTCGTAGGCGCCGCGGCCGATGAGCCGGTCGCCCTCGACGCGGGGGGCGAACTGCTCGGCGTGCGCCGGGACGACGTCGATGTGGCCGTGGAGGATGATCGTCGGCGCGGCGACGTCCCCGCGCGCCCCGACCTCCGCCACCAGCACCGGCAGGCCGTCGTAGTCGTGCTCGCGGACGTCGATGTCGCGCGCCTCCAGCCAGCCCTTGACGAACCCCGCCGCGCCCCGCAGACCGTCCGGCGTGGAGGTGTCGGAGGCGATCAGGCGTTCGGCGAGTACGCGTTCGTCCATCGGGCGGTCGAGTCTAGAGGGGGGTCCACACGGGTACCTTCAGACCGTGGGGGGACGGAACCTGAGTGGTCTGCTCGCGGCGGCGGTCCTCGCGGCCGCGCTCGTCGCGCTCGTCGTGCAGGCGACCTCGAGCGAGGCGCCGCTCGTCGACCAGGCCGAGACGGCGCTGTGGTGGCTGGGCGCGGCGATCGCCGGCGGGGTGCTCGCGCTGTGGGCGTGGTGGGACGCGCGGCGCCGCGCCGCGGGCCGCGCGGCGGCGGCCGAGGAGCGCGCCCGCGAGCAGGAGCGCGCGGCCCAGGAGGAGCAGAAGGCCGAGCTGCGGCGGGAGATCGAGGTGCGCGAGGAGGACCTGCGCGACCGCGACGCCGAGCTCGACGCCGAGCGCCGGCAGGCCGAGCGGGCCCAGGCGCGGGCGGCCCGCGACCGCGACGTCAACCGCGAGCTGCGCCGCAAGATCGCCCAGCTGCAGGCCGAGCACGGGCCGCTCGGGCAGTGGCGCGACGTCCCGACGCTGGTGCTCCAGACCGCGGTCGCGCTGACCGAGGCCGACAAGGGCGTGCTGCTGTCGCGCGACGGCGACGGCGACCTCGAGGTCGCCGCGCACAGCGGGTTCGGCGAGGACGAGGGCGTCGACAAGGTGGCCGAGCGCTTCGGCGGCGAGGCGCTCTCGCGCGACGAGACGCTGCGCGAGGACGAGCTGCTGGCGATCCCGATCTACATCCGCGACGAGATGAGCGGCGTGATCGTGTGCGTCGACGGCGACTTCGAGGAGCTGGAGGACGAGGTCCTGCTGGCGCTCGGCGACCACGCCGGCGCCGTGCTGCAGAACGCGCGCCTGCACGGCGAGCTGCGCGGGGCCTACCTGTCGACGGTGACGATGCTCGCCGAGGCGATCCAGGCCAAGGACCCGTTCCTGCGCGGCCACTCCGAGGAGGTCTCCGCCTACGTGGCGGCGGTCGCCGAGCACTTCGAGATGGACGCCGGCGCGCGCGAGCGGCTGGTCTTCGGCTCGCTGCTGCACGACGTCGGCAAGATCGGGATCAGCGAGCGGATCCTGCACAAGCCCGCGCGGCTGACGCCCGAGGAGTACGCGATCGTGCAGCTGCACCCGCGAATCGGCTACCGGCTGCTCGAGCAGGTGCCCGCGCTGCGGCCGATGGCCCCGGCGATCCTGCACCACCACGAGCGCTACGACGGCACCGGCTACCCGTCGGGGCTGCGCGGCGAGCAGATCCCGCTCGAGGCGCGGATCGTCGCGGTGGCCGACGCGTTCAGCGCGATGACGGCCGACCGGCCGTACCGGGCGCGCATGCCGATGGAGGACGCGTGCGCGGAGATCGAGCGCAACGCCGCCACCCAGTTCGATCCCGAGATCGTGCGGATCTTCTGCGACGAGGTGCGCAAGTCGCCGCCCTCGGCGGGCGATCCGCTGGCCGCCGCGCTCGACGACGCCGAGCTGCAGGTCCACCGCGCGCCCGACGAGCCGGTTCTCGGTGGGAGCGCGCTCGCCCTGACCGACAGCCTCACGCTCCTGTACTCGCACCGCCATCTGCACGAGGCCGCCGCAGCCGAGTCCGAGCGCGCGCGGCTCCAGGGCGATAGCTTCGTCATCGTGCTCGCCTCGCTCGACGCCGTTCCCGAGCTGAACGCCTCCCGCGGATACGCGGAGGGCGACGCGCTGCTGCGCCGCGCGGCGCGCGCGCTGAACTCCGTGGCCGTGCGCTGCGGCGGCACCGCGGCGCGCGAGGGCGGCATCGTCCTGGCGCTGCTGGTCCCGGGCGACCGGGTCGAGGACGAGGAGGCCCTCGGCGCCGAGGTCGCCGAGGCGCTGCGCGAGGACGCCGGCGACGTGCGCGTCGCGGCCGTCCGCTCGCAGCCGTCGGAGGCCGGCGAGGCGGTCATCGCCCGGGCCCGCACCGCGCTCGCGGCCGAGGCGAGCGCCGGACGAGCGTGACCTCGCCCGTCATCGCCGTCCACGGAGGGGCGGGCGCGTGGCGCGCCGGTCACAACGAGGCCGCGGAGGCCCTGGCCGCCGCGCTGCGCGACGGCGAGGCGGCGCTGCGGGCGGGCGCTGACGCGCTCACCGCGGTCCAGGTCGCGGTCGAGGTGCTGGAGGACGCGCCGGTGCTCAACGCCGGCCGCGGCGCGCTGCCGACGGCGAGCGGCGCGTTCGAGCTCGACGCCGCCGTGATGGACGGCGCGACCCGCCGCGCGGGCGCGGTCGCCGCCGTCCGCGGCGTGCGCCACCCGGTCGCGGTCGCGCGCGCCGTGCTCGAGTCCCCGCACGTCTTCCTCGTCGCCGACGGCGCGCGGGCCTTCGCGGTGGAGGCGGGCATCGAGCTCGTGGACGAGAGCTGGTTCCACACCGGCCGCACCGCGCAGCCCGACATCGCGCCGGCGCAGGCCGCGGAGGAGGCCGTCGCGCCCTCCTCCCCGCACGGCACCGTCGGCGCCGTCGCGCTGGACGCCGCCGGGCGCCTCGCGGCCGCGACCTCCACCGGCGGGCGGCAGGGGCAGATCGACGGGCGCGTCGGCGACGCCCCGCTCGTCGGCGCCGGGACCTACGCGAACGGCTCGTGCGCGGTCTCCGCGACGGGCGACGGCGAGGAGCTGATCCGCGCCGTCGCGGGGCACCACGTCGCCACGCTCGTCCGCGACGGCGGCCGCGCGATCGACGTCGCCTGCGACGCGGTGCTGGCCGACCTGCGCACGCTCGGCGGCACCGCCGGGCTGATCGCCGTCGACATCGAGGGCACGGTCGCGCTGCGCTTCACGACGGAGGCGATGGCCCGCGGCTTCATGCGCGTGGGCGGCGAGCCGTTCGTGGCGGTGCAGGCCTGAAGCGCGTCGCGCTCCTCGTCGCCGCCCTCGGCGCGGGCTTTCTCGCGTTCTGGGTCTTCGACGTCCTGGACTCCGAGCAGGTCCGCGACTGGATCGAGCCGCTCGGCGCCGCCGCCGCGCCGGTCTTCGTCGTCGTGTCGGCCGCGCTCGGCGCCGCGCTCGTGCCGGGCCCGCTCCTCGCCGCGACGAGCGGCCTGCTGTTCGGCGCGGTGGCCGGGACGCTCGTGACCATCGCCTCGGCCGTCGTCAGCGCGATCGGGTCGCTGCTCGTGGGCCGGCACGCCGGCCGCGCGGCGCTCGACACCCACGCCGCCGAGCGCGAGCGGCTCACCGCGCTCATCGCCCTCTCGCGGCGCAACGGCACCGGCGCCGTGGCGATCCAGCGCCTCGCCCCGTTCATCCCCGACGCGCCCGTCTCCTACCTCTTCGGCGCGCTCGGCCTGAGCGTCCGCCAGATCGCGGTCGGGACCGTGATCGGCTCGGCGCCGCGCGCCTTCGCCTACACGAGCATCGGCGCGTCGCTCGACGACCCCGGCTCGCCGCTCGCCCTCGCGGGCTGGGCGGCGGTGGCCGTCACGGGTCTGGTTGGTCTGGTGGTCGGCCGGCGGTGGATCGCAGCTGCGGGAACAGGACGACGTCCCGCAGCGTCGGAGCGTCCGTGAGCAGCGCGGTCAGCCGGTCGACGCCCACGCCGACGCCGGACATCGGCGCCATGCCGAACTCCATCGCCTCGATGAAGTCCTCCTCCAGGGCCATCGCCTCGTCGTCGCCGCCGGCTTGCTCGAGCAGCCGCGCGCGCTGCTCGTCCGGGTCGACGAGCTCGGAGTAGCCCTTCGCCAGCTCCCAGCCGTTGGCGACGACCTGAAACATGTCGAGCTTGGTCGGGTCCTCGGCGTTGCGCACGGCGAGCGGGACCATCTCGGCCGGGTGGCCGACGAGGAAGCACGGGTCCTGCAGCTTGGGGCGCAGCGTGCGCTTGTAGAGCGAGTCGGCCAGGCGCGCGAACGACACCGCCTCGGTCTCGGGGACCTCGAAGCCGCCGTCGCGCATCGCGCGCGCGAGGTCGTCGACGTCGCGCGTCGTCGCGAGGTCGATCCCCGTCTCCTCCTTCACGGCCGTGCGGTAGTCGACGACCGGCCAGTCGCCGCCGAAGTCCAGCTCGCGGCCCTGGTAGGAGACGGCCGTCGAGCCGTTCGCGGCGACCGCCGCGGCCTGCAGGAGCTTCTGGGTGAACGCCATGTTGTCCGTGTAGTCCCAGTACGCGGCGTACCACTCCAGCATCGTGAACTCCTGGAGGTGGCTCGGGTCGACGCCCTCGTTGCGGAAGCAGCGCGCGATCTCGTAGACGCGGTCCAGCTGCCCGGCGACGAGGCGCTTGAGGTACGTCTCGGGCGCGATCCGCAGGAACAGGTCGATGTCGAGCGCGTTGTGGTGGGTGACGAACGGCCGCGCGCTCGCCCCGCTCGCCGCGGGCAGCAGCACCGGCGTCTCGACCTCGAGGAAGTCGAGCTCGTTCAGCGTCTCGCGCAGCGCGTCGACGATCCACGTGCGCCTGAGGAAGCGGCGCCGGGAGTCCTCGTCGAGGACGAGCTCCAGGTAGCGCTTGCGCAGGCGCGTCTCGACGTCCGTGATCCCCGCCCACTTGTCCGGGAAGCCGGTCCGCGTGCGCTGGAGGATCTCGAAGCTCTGCGCGCGGACCGTCGGCTCGCCCTTGCGCGTCGTCCACCGCACGCCGTCGACGCCGACGATGTCGCCGAGCGCGATCTCCTTCGCGCGCTCCATCGCCTCCTCGCCCAGGTCGTCGAGGGTGAAGGCGACCTGCACCCGGCCCCGGCGGTCCTGCAGCGTGCCGAACGCGAGCTTGCCGAAGCTGCGGAAGAGCACGATCCGCCCGGCGACCCGCGCCGGCACCTCCTCGTCGAGGGCGGGGACGTCCGTTGACAGATGCGTGACATCGAAGTACGCCAAGAGCGGGCGTCGAGGTTACGACGCGCCGCGAGCGGACAGCGGCTCGATCATGTTCTTCCATCACAAGGACCTCGCGTACACGGTGCGCGTGGACAAGCCGAACCCCGTCTTCGCGCGCATGCTCCAGCAGGCGATCGGCGGCCCCGAGGGCGAGATGCGGGTCATGAACCAGTACCTCTTCCAGGGGATGAGCTACCGCGGGCCGGCGCGGTACCGCGACATGCTGATGTCGACCGCGACGGAGGAGATCGGGCACATCGAGGTGCTCGCCACGGCGGTGTCGATGAACCTCGAGGGCGCGAAGTCGGAAAAGGTCGACGACGTCGTGACGAACCCGGCCGTCGCCGCCCGGATGGGCGCCCTCGAGCCGCGCCACTACCTGTCCTCCGGCCTGGGCGCGACGCCGGCCGACGCCAACGGCGTGCCGTTCAACGCCGCGTGCCTCGACATCAGCGGCAACCTCATCGCGGACATGCGCGCGAACGTGGCGGCCGAGGCCGTCGGGCGCACGCTGGCCACGCGCCTGCTCGAGATGACGGACGACCCGGGGATGAAGGACCTCCTCAAGTTCCTCATCGCGCGCGACACGATGCACCAGCAGCAGTGGCTCGCGGTGCTCGAGGAGATCGGCCCGGACGAGATGACGATGAACGCGCCCGGCGACTACCAGAACGAGCCCGAGTACGAGCAGCACGCGTACGCCTTCTTCAACCATCTCGCCGACCGCGAGATCGACCCGGAGGCGCGCTTCGCCAGCGGCCCGTCGCTCGACGGCAAGGGCACGTTCACGGCCGGCCCGCCGACCGTCGTCGGCACCGCGCCCGACCTGCAGAAGGCGCCGCCGGAGGTCCACGCGGGCGCGGACTCCACCGCGCCCGGCGCGGGCGCCGGCACCGCGCTCGGCCGCTTCACGCGCGGCGTGGTCGACAAGGTGACGCCGGGCTAGGCGCCGGCCGGCGCGAGCGCGCGGCGGAGGTCCTCGACGAGGTCCTCCGCCGCCTCGACGCCGCAGCTCAGGCGGACGAGGTCCGGCGGGACCGCGGCGGCCGAGCCCTCGACAGACTGATGCGTCATCGCCTGCGGGACCTCGATCAGCGACTCGACCCCGCCGAGCGACTCGGCGAGCGTGAAGATCTGCGTGGCGGCGGCGATGCGGGTCGCCTCCGGGTGGCGGAACGAGACCATCCCGCCGAAGCCGGGCCAGCGGACGTCGTCGATCCCCTCGGCGCGGAGCAGCTCGACGACGGCGCGCGCGTTCTCGGTGTGGGCCGCGACGCGCAGGTGCAGCGTGCGCAGGCCGCGGTGGACGAGGAAGCAGTCGAAGGGGCTCGGGACGGCGCCGATCGAGAGCTGGACGAAGCGGACCTCGCGGTGCAGCTCGGGGTCCTTGACGACGAGCGCGCCGCCGATGACGTCCGAGTGCCCGCCGAGGTACTTCGTGGTCGAGTGCATGACGACGTCCGCGCCGAGCTCGAGCGGGCGCTGGATCACCGGCGTGGCGAACGTGCTGTCCACCGCCACCAGCGCGCGGCCGGCGACGCGCTCGACGACCGCCGCGACGTCGACGACGTTCAGCAGCGGGTTCGTCGGCGTCTCGATCCAGACGACGCGCGTCTGCGGGCGGATCGCGGCATCGAGCGCGTCGAGGTCGGTCTGGTCGACCAGGTCGTACTCCAGGCCGAAGCGGCTGAGGATCTTGTCGACGAGGCGGTAGGTGCCGCCGTAGAGGTCGTTCGGGAGGATCACGTGGTCGCCGCCGCTGGCCGCCGCGGTCAGGAGCGCGTGCGTCGCCGCCATCCCGGACGCGAACGCCGTCCCGAGGCCGCCCTCGAGCTCGCCGAGCGCCTTCTCCAGCGCGGCGCGGGTCGGGTTGCCGGCCCGCGAGTAGTCGAAGTCCTCCACGAACTGCCCGGGCGCGGGCTGGGCGTACGTCGACGTCTGGTGGATCGGCGGGATGACCGACCCGTACGTCGGGTCCGGCTGCAGGCCGGCGTGGACCGCCCGGGTGGCGAACTTCACCGTGCCAGGGCCTCGAGCAGGTCCGCGCGCGTCACCACGCCCGCCGCGCGGCCGTCGACCGTCACGAGCAGCGCCCCGCGGTCGCCGGCGAGGAGCGAGACCGCGTCGGTCGCCGCGTCGCCGGCGGCGACCGCCGGGAACGGCGGCTCCATCACGTCGATGACCTCGGCGTTCAGCAGCGAGGAGTCCTCGACCGCGTGCTTGAGCAGCCCGCGCTCCCCGACGCTGCCCACGACCGCCTGCGCGTCGTGCGCCGAGACGACCGGCAGCTGGGACACGCGGTGCTCGTGCAGCAGCGCGACCGCGTCGCGCACCTTGTCGTGCGCGCGCACGGTGACGAGCGGCGGGACCTCCCCGCTCTCGTGCTTGCGCCGCAGCACCTCGCCGACGGACATCGTGCCCGAGGGCCGGTCCAGGAAGCCGTACTGCGTCATCCACGCGTCGCTGTAGATCTTCGAGAGGTAGCTGCGCCCGCCGTCGGGGAGGATCACGACCATCAGCGCGTCCGGGTCGTCGATCGTCGCGGCGGCCTGCAGCGCGGCGTGCACGGCGAGCCCGCCGCTGCCGCCGGTAAGGATCCCCTCCTCCCGCGCGAGCCGGCGCGTCATGAGGAAGCTCTCCTTGTCCGACACCGTGACCCAGCGGTCGACGATGTCGCGGTCGAAGGTCTCGGGCCAGAAGTCCTCGCCGACACCCTCGACGAGGTAGGGCTTGACGTCGTCGCTGGAGTAGATCGAGCCGACCGGGTCGGCGCCGACGATCTCGATCGCGGGATTGCGCTCCTTGAGGTAGCGGCCGGTGCCCGAGACGGTGCCGCCCGTCCCCACGCCCACGACGAGGTGGGTGATCCTCCCGCCCGTCTGCTCCCAGATCTCGGGCCCCGTGAAGCGGTAGTGCGTCTCCGGGTTCGCGGGGTTGCGGTACTGGTTGGGCTGGAACGCGCCGGGGATCTCCTCGGTCAGGCGGTCGGCGACGCGGTAGTAGGACTGCGGGGAGTCCGGCGCGACGTCGGTCGGGGCGACGATGACCTCGGCGCCGTAGGCGCGCAGCAGGTCGATCTTCTCCTTCGACATCTTGTCCGGCATCACCGCGATGACCCGGTAGCCCTTCAGCCGCGCGGCGATCGCGAGGCCGGTGCCCGTGTTGCCGCTCGTCGGCTCGACGATCGTGCCGCCGGGCTTCAGCTTCCCGTCGCGCTCGGCCGCCTCGATGAGCGACACCGCGACGCGGTCCTTGATCGACCCGCCGGGGTTCAGCGCCTCGACCTTGGCCACGATCTGCGGCTTGACGCCGGCGCCGACGTGCGGCAGGCGCACCAGCGGC
Organism: Solirubrobacteraceae bacterium; assembly: GCA_036389155.1. GTDB lineage: Bacteria > Actinomycetota > Thermoleophilia > Solirubrobacterales > Solirubrobacteraceae > CADCVT01. The sequence goes on along the minus strand of DASVQN010000010.1, from coordinate 7,318 downwards.
GTGTCGCCGATCGCGTCGAGGATGGAGGGGAGGATCTTCGTGTCGAGTCCGGAGGCCGCGCGCATGGTGCGAGTGTAGAGCCGGTTCGGCTGTGTGGCGATCCTTCCGAACATCGTGCGAGAATCCGCTGTGATGCCGAACTTCTTTCAGCTGGACGCCGTCGATCGCGCGATCCTCGAACACCTGAGCGTCGACGCGCGGATCCCCAACAACCGCCTCGCCGAGCGCGTGGGCCTCGCCCCCTCGACCTGCCTCGCCCGCGTGCGCGCGCTGCGCGAGGCCGGCGTCGTCCGCGGCTTTCACGCCGAGATCGACCTCGGCGCCCTCGGCCGCCCGCTCCAGGCGATGGTCGCGGTCCGCCTCGCGGTCCACGCGCGCGCGCAGATCGACGACTTCACCGACCACGTCCGCGCGCTGCCCGGCGTCCTCAGCATCTTCCACATGACCGGTCAGACCGACTACCTCGTGTGGGTCGCCGCCGCCGACGCCCAGGACCTGCGGGAGTTCGTCGTCGACCACCTCGCCACCCATCCCGCGACGGCGCACGCGGAGACGTCGCTCATCTACGAGCACCGTCGCGGCCCCGGAATATGGGGCGCAGCGGACCCCGCTCACTGAGGCGCGTCAGGCGTCCCAGCCGACCTCGTCGCCCGTGTCGAGCTTGCGCCAGAACGTGACCTGCGGCTCGGACGTCACGCCGGCCTCCTGCATCATCGGCCCGATGCGGTCCTGCTGGGACTGGAAGAAGCCCTGGAAGCTCTCCGCGTCCGGCCACTCGTCGACGATCATGATCTCGCCGCTGTCCGAGCCGTAGAAGCGATGGGCGATGACCCCGGCGTCCCTCGCGGCGGCGCCGATCGCCTGGAGCTCGTCCTGGTGCTCCTGCGTGTACTGCTCGAAGCGCTGCGCGTCCGCGCTGGCGCGCAGGGTCATGATGACCGACATGCGGTCCTCCTCGGTGGGGGTCGACGCGAGCCTACGGGAACGGCGTCGTGCGTCAGCGGCGCCTGCGGCGCACGCGCAGAGCGACGATCGCCAGGTCGTCGCGCGGGCGGCCGCCGGACGCCGCGAGCACGGCCGCCTCGATCCGCTGCACGACGCGCGTCGGCGCCTGGCCGGCCAGCTCGCTCAGCAGCGCGCGTAGGCGGCCCTCGCCGAACACGCCGCTCGGCCCGCGCGCCTCGACCACGCCGTCCGTGTAGAGGACGAGCAGCTGGCCGGGCTCGAGGCGGTCCGTGACGTCGGTGCCGACGTGGTCCTCGTCCACCCCGAGGAGCTGGCCGAAGCGCCCCACCTCCCGCACGCCGCCGTCGGCGTCGACGAGCAGGGGCAGGGGGTGCCCGGCGGCGCTGACCGTCAAGGCGAGCGCGTCGCCGGCGGGCGCGATCTCAACGCAGGCGACCGAGGCCAGCCGCTCCCCCGGCCGCTCGGCCAGCAGCGCGCGGTTGAGGACCGCGAGCAGCGCGCTCGGCGACCGCTCGTACGGCGCCGCCGCACGCAGGGTGTGCCGAGCCAGGCCGGTCACCGCCGCGGCCGCAGGCCCCTTGCCGACGACGTCGCCGATCACCACGCGCCATCCGGTCTCGGACGGGAAGACGTCGTAGAAGTCGCCGCCCACCTGGTTGCCCTCGCCGGCGGCGGCGTAGCGCGCCCCGACGTCGAGGCCGGGGATCGACGGAAGGTCGGGCGGCAGGAGCTCCTCCTGCAGCGACATCGCGACGAGGTCGCGCTGCGCGTAGACCATCGCGTTGTCGAGCGCGAGCGCGCAGCGGTCGGCCAGGTCGCGGGCGAGCGTCAGGGTCTCCGGTCCGAACCGCCGGCCGGACTCGGTGTCGGTCGCCAGCGCGATGTCGCCGAGGACGCGTCCGCGCGCGATCAGCGGCACGATGCAGACGGAGACGAACCCGATCTCGCGCAGGATGCGCAGGTGCTCCTCGTCCTGCGCCGCGGCGACGAGGAACTCCTCCGGCAGCTCAGCGATCAACTCCGGCTCCCCCGTGCGGATCACCTTCGGCGATCCCACGGACGCGTCCGGGTCGAGCGGATAGCGCTGCTCGAACTCGGCCAGCCAGTGCGTCTTCGACGCGTCGCGGTGCAGCCACGACACGCGGTCGATCCGCCCGTCCTCGCGCGCCAGCTCGACGAAGCACCAGTCCGCGATGTCGGGCACGACGAGGCTCGCGATGAGGTCCGCCGTCTCGCGCACGCTGAGCGCCGTCGACAGGAGCTGGCCCGCGCGCGCCATGAGCGCGTCACGCCGGTGCGCCTCGGACAGCGCCTCCTCGGCGGCCCGCTGCTCGGTGACCTCGATCGCCGCGATCCCGACGCCCTCGCCCTTCTCCAGCGGGAAGTACGTGACGTCCCAGTGGTGCACCACGCCGTTCTCGCCCGGCAGGCCGCCGCTGACGATGTCGCGATGCGTCCGCCCGGTCGCCAGCACGTCGCGCAGCCGCTCTTCGCTGCCGGCCGCCTGCTCGCCGTAGAGGTCGGTCAGCCGCCGCCCCACGAACTCGGCGGGCGCAAGCCCCCCGAGCGCGGCCATCTTGGGGTTCACCCACGCGTAGCGGAGGTCCGCGTCGAGGGCCGCGAGACCGACCGGCGCGCCTTCGACGACGTGGTATCTGAGGGGATGCGGGTGGTCGGCGTCCATTGCCAGCGGCGTTCCATCGCCACCTTCTCCAACGAACCGCCGTCCCGGAACTGGCGCTGGACGATCGTTCAGTGGCGGGTCGCCGACGCCCCCGTGAGGCTAGGTGCCGCTGCCGGAGATCTCGAGGAAGCGCTCCCAGCGGCGCTTGTCGCGCTGCGCGCGGCGCTCGGCCTCCGAGCCCTCCTCCGCCTCCCGGCACTCCTCCTCGGCGCGCTTGAGGCGCTCCTCGAGGTCGGACCGGTCGAGCTGGTCGGGGTCCATCGCCTCCTCGACGAGCAGCAGCACGCGGCCGCCGGCGACCTGCACGTAGCCCTCGCCCTGCGCGAAGCGCACGACGTCGGACTCGCTCTTGTACAGCCGCAGCTCGGTCGGCTCGAGCAGGCCGAGCAGCGGCTGGTGGTTTGCGAGGATGCCGATCGACCCCGTGCGCGTGCGCGTGGAGACCATCTCGACCTCGTCGTTGAAGACCTCCCCCTCGGGGGTCAGCACCTCTACGGAGAACGCCGTGCGGGCCACTACGAGTCCTTCTTCGCCGCCTCGACGACCTGGTCGATGGTGCCCTTCAGCAGGAAGGCGCCCTCGGGGATGTCGTCGTGCTTGCCCTCGAGGATCTCCTGGAAGCCGCGGATCGTCTCGGCGATCGGCACGTACTCGCCGCTCGTGCCCGTGAAGGCCTCCGCGACGTGGAACGGCTGCGACAGGAAGCGCTCGATGCGGCGCGCCCGGCCGACGACCAGGCGGTCCTCGTCCGAGAGCTCCTCGATGCCGAGGATGGCGATGATGTCCTGCAGCTCCTTGTACCGCTGCAGGATCTCCTTGACCCGCGACGCCGTGTCGTAGTGCTCGTCGCCGAGGATGTCGGCCTTGAGGATCGTGGAGGTCGAGTCGAGCGGGTCGACCGCCGGGTAGATGCCCTTCTCCGCGATGCCGCGGGACAGCACCGTCGTCGCGTTGAGGTGGGCGAACACGGAGGCCGGCGCCGGGTCGGTCAGATCGTCCGCGGGGACGTAGATCGCCTGCACCGACGTGACCGAGCCCTTGCGGGTCGACGTGATCCGCTCCTGCAGCTGGCCCATCTCCGTTTCCAGCGTCGGCTGGTAGCCGACCTGCGACGGCATCCGGCCGAGCAGCGCCGAGACCTCGGAGCCCGCCTGCACGAAGCGGAAGATGTTGTCGATGAAGAGGAGCACGTCCTGGCCCTCGACGTCGCGGAAGTACTCCGCCATCGTCAGGCCGGACAGCGCGACGCGCATGCGGGCCCCGGGCGGCTCGTTCATCTGGCCGAAGACGAGCATCGTCTTGTCGATGACGCCCGACTCCTTCATCTCGAGCCAGAGGTCGTTCCCCTCGCGACTGCGCTCGCCCACGCCGCAGAAGGCCGACAGGCCGCCGTGCTCCTGCGCGAGGTTGTTGATGAGCTCCTGGATGAGGACGGTCTTGCCCACGCCCGCGCCGCCGAACAGGCCGACCTTGCCGCCCTTCGCGTACGGGGCGAGCAGGTCGACGACCTTGATGCCCGTCTCGAACATCTCGGTGGTCGGCGTCAGGTTCTCGACGTCCGGCGCGTCGCGGTGGATCGGCCAGCGCTCCTCCGCCTCGACGGGGTCGCCGAGGTCGATCGGGTCGCCGAGCAGGTTGAAGATGCGGCCGAGCGTCGCCTTGCCGACGGGCACGGTGATGGGGCCGCCGGTGTCCTTGACCTCCATGCCGCGCGACAGGCCGTCGGTGATGTCCATCGCCACCGCGCGGACGCGGTCGTCGCCGATGTGCTGCTGCACCTCGCAGACCAGCACCTCGTCCTCGCCCTCCGGGCCGTTGCCGGGGCGGTCGATGGTGATCGCGTTGTTGATCTCGGGGAGGTGGTCGGCCGAGAAGACGGCCTCGATCACGACGCCCTGGATCTCCTCGATCCGGCCGACGTTGTCGCCGCCGTCGCCCGAGCGCTCCTCGGTCCGGTCTTCGGTGTCAGTAGCCATGAGTCTGTTGTCTCCTCGTTAGCGCAGCGACTCGGCGCCGGCGACCACTTCCATGATCTCCTGCGTGATCTCCGCCTGGCGCGCGCGGTTCATCTCAAGGGTCAGGTCGTCGATCAGCTCTCCGGCGTTCTCCGACGCGTTGCGCATCGCCGTCATGCGGGCGCCGTGCTCGGAGGCGGTCGACTCGAGCAGCGCGCGGTAGATCGAGATCTCCACGTACTGCGGGACGAGCTGCTTGAGGATCTCGTCCGGGTCGGGCTCGTACTCGACGAGGGCGCGGTGGCGCTTCTCCTCGTCCGACAGCTCCTCCTCCTCGTCCTCGTCGCCCAGGATTGTGGCGTGGGCGAGCGGGAGGAGCGTCTCGCGGCGGACCTCCTGGGTCAGCGCGGAGACGTAGCCGTTGTAGAAGATCTCGACGCGGTCGACCTCGCCGTCGACGTACGCGGTGATGAGGTCGTCGGCGATCTCGCGGGCGTTCGCGTACGAGGGGCGGTCGGTGAACCCGACGTAGCCGCCGAGCACCTCGCGCCCGCGGAAGGTCAGCGACGAGACGCCGCGGCGGCCGGACGCGTACCAGCGCACGGTCTTGCCGTCGGAGTCGAACTCGTTGCCCGCGCGCAGCCCCGCCCGCAGGATCTGCGAGTTGAACGCGCCCGCGAGGCCGCGGTCGCCGGTGACGAGCAGCACGCCGACCTTGTCCTCGGACTCGTGCTCCTGCAGCACCGGGAGGTTCGGCATGTTGTCGGCGGCCTCCGCGGCCTGGCGGGTCATCCGCCGGATCGCGTTCGCGTAGGGGCGCAGCGCGGCGATGCGCTGCTCGGCCCGCCGCAGGCGCGCGGCGGCGACCATCTCCATCGCGCGCGTGATCTTCTCGATGTTCTTGACCGACGCGATGCGGTTCTTGACGTCTCGCTGGGAGTCGGCCATGGGCTAGGCGGGCGCTCCCTCCGCCTCGGGCGCGCCCTGCGCCGAGGTCTCGGCCTGGGAGGCGCCGGCGCCGTTCGAGGAGTCGGCGTCCGGCGTCGACTCGCTGTCGTCCTCGCGCTGCTTGGTGCGGTCGGAGTCGTCGCCCTCGTCGGTCGGCTGGCCGTCCTCGTCGAGGTCGTAGCCGAAGTCGTCGGCGAACTCCTTGATCTTGCCCTCCAGCGCGTCGACCGTGCTGTCGTCCCAGTCGCCGCCGCGGATCTTCTCGAGCAGGTCGCCCGACTCGGAGTGCATCCGCTGCGTCAGCGCGTCGAGGAACTCGGGCACGCGGTCGACGTTGATGCGGTCGACGTAGCCGTTGGACGCCGCGTAGACCTGCACGACCTGGTCCTCGACGGCGAGCGGGCTGCGCTCCTTCTGGTTCAGCGTCGCCACCAGGCGCTCGCCGCGGGCCAGCGTGCGCTGCGTCGAGGCGTCGAGGTCCGAGCCGAACTGCGAGAACGCCTCGAGGTCGCGGAACTGGGAGAGGTCGATCTTCAGGCGGCCGGCGACCTTCTTCATGCCCTTGATCTGCGCGTTGCCGCCCACGCGCGACACCGAGATGCCGACGTTGATGGCCGGGCGCACGCCGGAGAAGAACAGCTTGGGCTCGAGGAAGATCTGCCCGTCGGTGATCGAGATGACGTTGGTCGGGATGTACGCCGACACGTCGCCCGCCTGCGTCTCGATGATCGGCAGCGCCGTCATCGAGCCGCCCGGCTTCAGGATGTTGACGCCGTCCACCACGCCCTCGTCCTCGCGCAGCTTGGCGGCGCGTTCGAGCAGGCGGCTGTGCAGGTAGAACACGTCGCCCGGGTAGGCCTCGCGCCCTGGCGGGCGGCGCAGGATGAGCGAGATCTGACGGTAGGCGGTCGCCTGCTTGGTCAGGTCGTCGTAGACGCACAGCGTCGGGCGACCCTCGTTGTACATGAAGTACTCGGCGAACGCGGCGCCCGAGTAGGGCGCGATGTACTGCATCGGCGCCGGGTCCGACGCCGTCGCGACCACGACGATCGTGTACTCGAGCGCGCCCGCCTGCCGCAGCCGCTCGACGACGCTCGCCACGGTCGAGTCCTTCTGCCCGATCGCGACGTAGACGCAGACGACGCCCGTGCCCTTCTGATTGATGATCGTGTCGATCGCGACCGCCGTCTTGCCGGTGCCGCGGTCTCCGATGATCAGCTCGCGCTGGCCGCGGCCGATCGGGATCATCGAGTCGATCGCCTTGATCCCCGTCTGCAGCGGCTCCTTCACCGGCTGGCGGACGATGATCCCGGGGGCGTCCGACTCGACCTTGCGCGTGGTCGTCGCGGCGATCGGCCCCATCTCGTCGAGCGGGTTGCCGAGGGCGTCCACCACGCGGCCGATGAGCGCGGGCCCCACGGGCACCTCGAGCACGCGCGCGGTGCGGCGGACGTGGTCGCCCTCCTTGAGCTGGAGGTAGTCGCCGAGGATGACCGCGCCGATGTTGTCCTCTTCGAGGTTCAGCGCGAGGCCCGTGACCACGTTCCCCGTCTCCGACGAGGTGACTTCGAGCATCTCGCCGGCCATCGCCTGGGTGAGCCCGTAGATCCGGGCGACGCCGTCCTTCACTTCCAGCACACTCCCCACTTCCTCGATGCTCGCCGGCGTGAGGTCCGCCGCTTCGATCTCGCGCAGCAGAATGTCCTTGATTTCACCGGGGCGGAGCGTGGTTTCGGTAGCCATAGGCGATGCGGAAGAAGGCGGG
>DASVQN010000009.1:0-136614 GCA_036389155.1 Solirubrobacteraceae bacterium | reverse complement strand
CGCCGCCTCGCAGATCGTAGTGCAAGGGGCCCGGTATCCGGACAGCCTGGAGCGGTTGACCAACCACTGAGCGGCCGATCGCTCCCTCATGAACGAAGAGGAGGACTCGATGCAAATAACCAAGAATTCCATTCAAACTGCGCCCGGACCAAAGGAGTGGTTTACCGGCGACGTTTTCATCGACACCGTCGCGTCACCGTCGCCGCCGTCCCGGCTCGCCGCCGCCAGCGTCCACTTCACCCCCGGCGCCCGGACCGCCTGGCACACGCATCCGTTCGGCCAGACGATCTACGTCACCGAGGGCGTGGGGCACTGCCAGCGCGACGGTGGCCCCGTCGAGGTCATCCGGCCCGGCGACCGCGTCTTCTTCGAGCCCGGCGAGAACCACTGGCACGGCGCCGCTCCGAACCGGTTCATGGTCCACGTCGCGATGCAGCAGAACGACGCGTCCGGAAGCCCCGTGACCTGGGGCGAGCACGTGACCGACGAGCAGTACGCGGCCGCGCCCGCGACCTGACCGCGCCTCGGCCGGCCGGATCGCCTATCGCTTCGGCACGAGGATCTGCGCGAGGGCTCCGCTCCGGAAGCGCTCCTCCTCGACGACGTCGAGCTTCAGGTGCTCCTTCAGGTCGGCGAACGGGCTGCGCCCCGCGCCGATCGCGATCGGAACCGTCGTGAGCTGGTACTCGTCGACGAGGCCCAGGGCGGTGAGCGACTTGGCGAAGCCGGGGCCTCCGTGGACCAGGACCGTGCCTTCGTCGTCCCGAGCCTTCAGGTCCGCTATCGCTGCACCCAGATCCCCGCCGAAGATCTCGGCCGGTCCCCATCCCGCCTTCTCCAGCGTGCGGGAGAAGACGGCCTTGGGCTTCTCGTTCATCGCGGTCGCGATCGGCCCCTCTGACGCCGACCAGTGCGGCCCCATGATCTCGTAGCTGCGGCGCCCCATCGCGTGGACGCCGGCCGCGTCGAGGGCGCGGCGGTTCCAGTGACTCGAGTCGTCGCCGAACCATTCGAACATCCATTCGTGGGTCCCGTCGGGGCTGGTGACGAAACCGTCGAGGGACATCACCATCTTGAGAACCACGTTTCGATCGTTCATGTCGGTACAGACCGATCCGTCTGCGCGAATTCATCGGTGCCGGCAGCCGTTACAGCTCGCGGACCGAAAGCAAGCTGCGCACTCCGAGGTCTCGCCGGACGGCGGCGGTCGTGGCATCAACGATCGTGGCGACGCCGACCCACGATGACCCGGCGTCCTCGATGAGACGAGTGACCGCGGTTGCTTGGGCGCCCGTGTCGACCCAGTCATCGACCATCAGGACGCGGGCCCTTGCTCCGAGGAGGCCACGTCGCAGCGTGAGCGTCAGGCCGTAGTCGGAGAGGCAGCGTCGCGAGCTCTTGCTTGTGCCTCGATGCGACAGCTTGTCGGGCTACGTTCCATGCGCGGGCGCGTAGAACGGATGCTGGAAGGGATAGCCTGCGGTCCAGGATGCGGGGGCGGGTTACGGGAGCCGGAGTGCTTATCGCTGTCGCGTTGAGCCTGGGCATGGCGATCCCGCAGGCGGCGCGGGCGAACCACTACTGCGCCGCGAACGCGCGCAGCGAGGGCGCGCTTGTCCAGTTGTGGCGTGGCACGAAGTGCGCGGGCGCGTCGGTCGTCGCCGACGGCTGGCGGCCGAACTTCAAAGCGTTCAACGACGCCGCGACCGGCCAGGTCGTCGACGTCAACAACACCATCTCGTCGGTTGCGATCAAGCGGGGGCACTGCGTGCGGTTCTGGAACCGGACGAACTACCAGGGCGATCCGTCGACGATCCTCTGCACACCGCCCGATCCCGAGGACAACGCGATGTCCTCGATCTCGTTCGACGACCGCGCCGCGTCGCTGAAGGTCTGCGCCGACGACCGCAAGGCCGAGTGCAACGCCGACGGGCCGCCGTCGTCGCTGGGTGGCGGTGGCGGTGGCGGTGGCGGTGGCGGCGGCGGCGGGACGGCCACCCCGACTCCGACTCCGACCCCCACGTCCGATCGACCCCAGGACCCTCCGAACCCGGACGACGAAACGCACGACTTTCCGTTCCCGGGTGCCGACACGATCGCGCTCCACGACGGCTCGGATCAGTACGGAACGTTCGGCGCCACCAAGAGTGGCTTCGACCTGCCCTTCGGCGTCACGATTCCGGACGTCAACGTGCCCTGGTCCAGACACGGCACCGGAGACTCCGTCGGCAGCACATCGGACCTGGGCGGCGACGCGCTGCCGAACGGCGGCGGGGTCTGGACCGAGCCCGACTCGGAGATCTGGACGCCGGGCGCCTTCTACAAGGTCACAGACGCGGGCCGGTATTACCTGTTCTACACCGCGGTCGCGAGGGACTCCGGCGGGCGCAGGTGCGTCGGCGTCGCGCACTCGACGAAGCCCTTCACGGAATACGTGACCGAGCTGGAGCCGCTGGTGTGCCCGACGAAAGGCGATCGCTGGGCGATAGACGCTGACGTCACCGAGGGACCCGACGGCGAGGTCTGGATGACCTGGCGCGACGGCCAGCGGGCGCAGGGGTATGAGTCCGCGCTGTCGGCGATGCGCCTGAAGTTCGGCATATACGGCAGCGTCGCCCGCGACTCGAAGCCCACGGTCATCATGCGCAGCGACGACCTCGCCTGGGCGCACTACAAAAAGGGCGACGACGGCGTGACCGTCATCGAGAACCCGAGTGCGTTCTTCTACAACGGCTCCTGGTACCTCTTCTACTCCGGCAACAAGTGGCAGCAGAACTACTACGCGACCGGGATCGCCTATTGCGGCTCGAAGCTCGACGTCGGACTCTGCCGGCAGATGCCCGACAACCAAAGGGCATGGTTTGCCTACGTCGCAGCGGATGACGCGCTGCCGTCCTCGAAGCGCAAGTACTCGCTGCCGGGCAACAAGCGCGGCCCCGGTGCGATGGATGTCTACCGGGCACGCGACGGCCAGCCGTGGGTGACCTGGAACTACCTGTCCGATGCGGGCGGGCGCAAGAGCCGCACCGCTCGGCTCCGGGTCAAGGGCAAGGGCTTGACCGCCGACTTCAAAGTCGGCTGAACACGCAGCGTCCGATCCGGCGCGGTGGTTCGACGTTGCCGAAGACGCCGATGCTGCCGAAGCGAACCTGAGGTCCCGATGCAGCTCGGAGTGCGGTCCGCCGGCCCAGTCGGGCTGACGGAAAGCGGCAGCCGACACCCCCGTGCTTCCATCGGTCCGACGTGATGCTCGGGGCTCGTCGTCTAGCCCTAGGAGGGGTCATGACCGAGGTGCTGCTCGATGTTGCCGGTCGTCGCCGTTCGCCCGCAACGCTGCCCGGCTTCGGGGCGGGGCGCCCGCCTCGCAACAAGGGGCTGAGCTATCCGGCCGACCCGCCGGCCGTCGAGGAAACGTCGTCGGACCTCGATCACCGCCGCGGCTCAGTGCTGGTCCGCCGTGCCCGCGAACACCGCGCGGAGGACGCCAGGCTCACCCTGAATGCGGGCAAGGGGCAGAACTTGCTCGAGGGTGAGCGCGCCTGCGGCGAGCCCCAACACGACCGCTGGCTCTGCGGCGAGGATCGTTTCGGGGCGCTGGTCGGGGTCGGCGGTGACGTGGGGGCCGTCCTTGTCGATCCGCAGCGTCACGAACAGTCCGGGGAGGTCGATCCCGACCTCGGCCGGCCGTCGGGCTCTCCGCTCATGAAGCAGAGCGGGGAGCGCGACGGCCAGCCAGCGCGGTGAGAACGTGTCGCTGCCCGGGCCGCAGGTCATCAGCGGGGTGCTCCAGCGGATCAGCGACTCCACGGGCTCCCGCAATTGCGCGCCCCATGGGGTCAGGGCGTAGACAACGCCTCCCGGGTCGCCCACTTGTCGCTCGATCACCCCAGCGGCCTCCAGCCTGCGCAGCCGGTCGGCCAACAGATTGGTCGCGATCCCGTCGAGCCCCGCACTTAGCTGGCCGTAGCGCAGCGGGCCGAGCAGCAGCTCGCGCACGATCAGCAGGCTCCAGCGATCGCCGATTGCGTCCAGCGAGCGCGCAAGCCCGCAGTACTGCCCGTAGGAGCGAGACGCCATGAGCTTGACTTTCTCACGTCCACTTGATTTTCTCAAGCGCGCCCAGCCAGCCGTTCCTCGAAAGGCCCCGATGTCCGCCGCTGTTTCCGCCGCTCCTTCCATTTCGCCCGTCTCGGCCGCGATCGCGGCCTATCGCGCCGCTGGCGAGCGCGGCGACGCCGACGCCGTCTCCGCGCTGCTGGCGCCCGACGTCGAGCTGCACTCGCCGCTGACCGAGATGGTGCGCTTCGCGGGCCGGGACGAGGTCACTGCGATGCACCGCGACATCTTCGCTGTGCTCGAGGAGCTCGAGACCGGCGAACCGCTGGCCCGGGACGACACGCGGTCGTTCACGTTCCGCGCGCGCGTGCGCGGCGTGGTGCTGAACGCGATGGTCCTCGCGGAGTTCAACGAGGACGCGCAGATCGCTGACCTGACGCTCTTCGCCCGGCCGCTCCCGGCAACCGCCACGCTGTTCTCGGCGCTGCCGCCACGCGTCGCCGCCAGGCGCCGCGGACCAGCCATGGGCGCCCTCGTTGCACTGATCGCCCGACCGATCGCCTTCGTCGTGCGCACCGCCGACCGCGTGGCGCCACGGTTCTTGTAGGTGGTCGTGACTGACGCCAGGCCGGCCTGGGTCGACGATGAGCTGTTCCCCTTCACGAGCTGCTTCGTGGAGCTGGACGCGAACGTCGTGCACTACGTCGACGAGGGTTCGGGGCCGATCCTGTTGATGCTGCACGGCAATCCGGTCTGGTCGTTCGTGTACCGCGAGGTGATCGCCGCGCTGCGTGACCGGTTCCGGTGCATCGCCCTGGACTTTCCGGGGTTCGGCCTGTCTACCGGTGCGCCCGGCTATCGGTACTTGGCCCAGGACCACGCCGCACTGCTGGTGTCCTTCCTCGACCGCTTGGACCTCTCGCAGCTGACCCTGGTCGGTCACAACTGGGGCGGACCGTTCGGCCTGTATGCCGCCCAGCAGCGGCCGGACAAGTTCGAACGCCTCATCCTGGCCAACACCTGGGTATGGCCGTTGAACGGTGACCCGTCCAGCGAAGTGTTCTCCCGCGGCATGGGGAACCCGGTCGGCCGAGCGCTGATCCGGCGGTCCAACCTGCTCGTCAACTCCTTCATCCCGTCAGCGCACAAGCGCCGCAAGCTGTCCGAAGCCGAGATGGCCCACTACCGCCAAGCAACGCCCACCCCAGACCGTCGCCACGCCGGCGCCGTACTTCCCGGCGAACTCGTCGGGGCTCGCGAGTTCTTCACCGATCTCGCAGGCCGTCTCGGCGCACTCCAGCGCTTGCCCACGCTGATCCTCTGGGCCGACAAGGACCCGATCTTCACCGACAAATACCGCGAACGCCTGGAAGCCACCTTCCCCAACCACACCACGACAGTGCTCCACGGAGCCGGCCACTTCCTGCAATCCGACGCACCAGCGGAGTTCAGCCAGGCCATCGAAACCTGGTGGGCCAAACTGGCCGGTAGTGGCGACGCGGCCTGAACAGGCCTTTCAGACCACGACCCGTCATCGTCAAGCGAGAGCGGGGGTGACTCCGCTTCGGACGACAAGCAGCGGTCCCGTCCTGGCGACATCGAAGCGTTCGGGCGACAAGCGCGACTTCCAGAACGACCCCGCGAGCGCGTGCCGCGCGCTCGAGCCGCGGCGCGCCCACGACCCAGGCGGCACGAGATACTCCTCCGGTGGGACGGCGCGTCGTCATCCCGGGCGGGACGGGCTACCTCGGACGGGCGCTGATCGAGCGCCTTGTCGCGCGCGGCGACGAGGTGGCGGTGCTCACCCGAGGACCGAGCGAGGAGCACGACGGCTGGCGCGCAGTGCACTGGGACGCGCAGACCGTGGGCGCCTGGGCGAGCGAGCTCGAGGGGGCCGACGCGATCGTCCATCTCAACGGCCGCCGGGTCGACACGCGGGCGACGCGCAGGAACATCGACGAGCTCATCTCCTCGCGTGTCGAGCCGGTGCGTGCCGTGGGCGAGGCCATCCGCGCGTGCCGCACGCCTCCCCCGGTCTGGGTGCAGTCCTCCTCGCTGGCCATCTTCGGCGAGGGCGGCGACGCGATCATCGACGAGCGCACGACGCCGAGCGGGATCGGCCCGCGCGAGATGGTGACGGTCTGCCTGGCCTGGGAGGGCGCGTTCCGCCAAGCGAACCTCGGTGTGGAGCGCAGCGTCCTCCTGCGGATCGGCATCGGCCTCGGCGGCGCAGGCGACCCAGCGACCGAGCGCCTGGCCCAGATCGTCCGCCTCGGCCTCGGCGGCCGGGTCGGGTCGGGGCGTCAGTGGGTGTCGTGGATTGCCCTGGACGACCTGCTCGACGTGACGCTGCGCGCCGTCGACGAGCCGGCCATGACCGGCCTCTACCACGTCACCTCCCCCAATCCGGTGACCAACGCCGAGATGATGCGGGTCTACCGCCGGCTGCTCGGCCGCCGGTTCGGCCTTCCGGGCCCGGCGATCGCGGCACGGCTGGCCGCGCCGATCATGGGCAGCAGCGCGAGCCTGGCGCTCACCGGACGACGGTGCGTGCCCCGCCGCCTGCTCGACGAGGGCTTCGCCTTCAACCACCCGGACTTCGAGGCGACGGCGCGCCAGGCGCTCGAACGGATCGGGGCGCTGTCGCGCTGACGCGGCGCCGGCGGACGCGGCGAAGCGGTCGACCGCTCGGCCAGGAGCGCTCGTGCGCGGGGACGAGGCGCTCGCGCACCCGCAGCACGCGCGAATTGGCGGCCACGGCCGACCCGCGCGAACCACCGGTCGAAACGTGAGCACGCGGGAGTCCGGCAGCACTCGTCGACGACCCGTCACCCGGCGCGAGCGGCAGCGGCTTGCGCTTTGAGAGTGATCGCGTTCTGATGTGACGGAGCACCCACGACCAAGAGGGAACGGCCTTGCACTGCGTCACCTGGACCTACACAGCTCCGCCGCACCTGACCGAGACAGCGATCAGGAGCCAGTTCGACGTCGTCGCCGGCAACTACCTTGGCGTGCCCGGTTTGATCCGGAAGTACTTCGGCTTCAGCGAGGACGCGACCTCCGTCATCGGCGTCTACCTCTGGGAGACCAAGGACGCCGCCGATGCGTTCTATTCGCCCGAGTGGCTGTCGGGTGTGACCGAGCGCTGGGGCGCTGCCCCGGTCAAGCAGGAGTGGATCGTCCCGGTGGTCGCAGAGAGCGTCGAAGGTCGAGTGATTGCGGCCGGCGCACCGACGGCGGGCTAGGCCGGCTCTCGTCTAGGGCGCTGTCCTGCTTGACCCCAGCAGGTGGGGCTTGGGCAGGACGGCGCTCCAGCTTTCGCGTGATCGCGACGCGCGGAGCGGTGGCGGGGTGCGCGGGCGGGCCGTTCCGCGGGGACCGTGCGAGCGTCGCGGCGGTCGCGGTGGGCCCGGACGCCTACCGCTCTTCGGCGGTGAGGCCGGGCGCGGCGCGGCCCTGCGGTGGGCCGGCGGGGCCGGAGTCGGCCTCCTCGACGTTGCCCGCGTGGATGAGCTCGCGCGGCTCGAGCGTTCCGAGGTGGCGCTCGACCATGCGAGCAGCCTGGCGCCCCTCGTTGATCGCCCAAACGATCAGCGACTGGCCACGGCGGGCGTCGCCCGCGGCGAAGACTCCCGGGACGGAGGTCTCGTACACCGGGGCCTGCGCGTTGCCGCGGCGGTCCTTCTCGACGCCGAGGCCCTCGAGCAGCGCGGGCTCGGGGTGCAGGAAGCCCATCGCCAGCAACACCAGGTCGGCCTTGATCTCGAAGTCCGTGCCCTCCAGCGGCGGGCCGAAGGGGTCGGCGGGGTTCGTGCGGGCGGCGTGGAGGGCGCGCACGGCGCCGGACGAATCGCCGCTGAAGTGCGTCGTCGCGACCGAGTAGTCCTGCTCCCCGCGACCGAGCGCCTGCGCCTCCTCCATCGCGTAGGACAGCCGGTACTTCTGCGGCCAGAGCGGCCACGGAGTCCGGTCGTCCGGCCGGCGCGGCGGCGGCTCGGGCAGCAGCTCGAGCTGGGTGATCGACAACGCTCCCTCGCGATCGGCGTTCGCGACGCAGTCCGCGCCGGTGTCGCCGCCGCCGATCACGACGACGTGCTTGCCGGCCGCCGTGATGGCCGGCGCGTACGACGCGTCGGCGACCCAGCGGTTGCGGCCGTAGAGGTAGTCCATCGCGAAGTGGATGCCGTCGAGCTCGCGGCCCGGGACCGGCAGGTCGCGCGGCACCCGCGAGCCCGTGCACAGGACGATCGCGTCGAACTCGTCGCGCAGCTCCTCGACCGTCACGTCGACGCCGACGTCCACGCCGCAGCGCACCTCGACGCCCTCGTCGCGCAGCTGCTGCACGCGCCGCTCGACGACCCACTTCTCGATCTTGAAGTCCGGCACCCCGAAGCGCACAAGCCCGCCCGCGGCCTCGTCGCGCTCGAACAGAACGGTGCGATGGCCCTCGCGGCGCAGCTGCTGCGCGCACGCCATCCCAGCCGGGCCCGCGCCGACCACCGCGACGGCAAATCCGGTCTCCGAGGCAGGCGGCAACGGAGCGACCCAGCCCTCCTCCCACGCCCGATCGATGATCGAGTTCTCGATCTGCTTGATCGTGACCGCGTCGCCCTCGCGGATCTCGAGCACGCAGGCGGCCTCGCACGGCGCAGGGCACAGCCGCCCCGTGAACTCCGGGAAGTTGTTCGTCGCGTGCAGCTGCTTGATCGCGTCGTACCAGCGATCGCGGTAGACGAGGTCGTTCCAGTCCGGGATCAGGTTCCCGAGCGGGCAGCCGTTGTGGCAGAACGGGATCCCGCACTCCATGCACCGCGCGCCCTGCTCCCCGATCTCCTCCGCGGAGCGCGGGACGAGGAACTCCTGGTAGTCGCGCACTCGCTCGGACGGGTCGCGGTACCGGACCCCGTGCCGCTCGATCTTTAGGAACCCGCCGAGCTCACCCACCGGAGTCCTCCGTGATGACCTGCGGCTCGCCGACCGGGCTCACGACGTGCGCGCGCGCCTCCTCGGCCTCGAGCTCGGCGAGCACGCGCTTGTAGTCGGCCGGGAACACCTTCACGAACGACGAGCGCAGCGACTCCCACTCGGCGAGCACCCGCGCGGCGACCGGCGACGCCGTGCGCTGGAGGTGCTCGGTGACGAGCGCGTGGACCTCGATCGCGTCGCTCTCGGTCATCTCCTCGAGCTGGTCGAGCATCGTCGGGTTCACGCGCGAGCGGAATGCCCCGTGCTCGTCGAGCACGAACGCCAGCCCGCCGCTCATCCCGGCCGCGAAGTTGCGCCCCGTCGACCCGAGGATCACGGCGCGCCCGCCCGTCATGTACTCGCAGCCGTGGTCGCCGACGCCCTCGACGACGGCGCTCGCACCCGAGTTGCGGACGCAGAACCGCTCGCCCGCGAGCCCGCGGAAGAACGCCTTGCCGCCCGTCGCGCCGTACAGGACGACGTTGCCGATGGCCACGTTCTCCTCGGCGCGGTAGGACGCGCTCTCCGGCGGCCGCACGACGAGCGTGCCGCCCGACAGGCCCTTGCCGGTGTAGTCGTTGGCGTCGCCGTGCAGCGTGAACGTCACGCCGTGCGCGAGCCAGCCGCCGAACGACTGCCCCGCGGTCCCGTGGAACTCGACCTTGATCGTGTCGTCGGGCAGCCCCTCGAGCCCGTGGCGCTGAGCGATGTGCGAGGACAGGATCCCGCCCACGCAGCGGTTGACGTTGCGCACGCGCCGCTCGAGCACGACGGGGACCGCACCCTCGAGCGCGGGTCGCGCGGCTTCGACGAGCTCCCAGTCGATGTTGTCCTCGAGGACCGCCGGCGGCGGCTCGACGCGACGCCGCGGCGCCCCCTCCGGGATCTCCGGGAACGCGAGGATGTTCGACAGGTCGACGCCCCGCGCCTTCCAGTGGTCGACGGCGGAGTCCGCACACAGCAGGTCCGAGCGCCCGATCAGGTCGTCGAGCCGCCGCATGCCGAGCGAGGCCATGATCCCCCGCAGCTCCTCGGCGACGAAGAAGAAGAAGTTCACGACGTGCTCGGGCTGGCCCTGGAAGCGCTTGCGCAGCTCGGGGTCCTGCGTCGCGATCCCGACCGGGCACGTGTTCAGGTGGCAGGCGCGCATCATGATGCAGCCCGTCGCGATCAGCGGAGCGGTCGAGAACCCGTACTCGTCGGCGCCGAGCATCGCCGCGATGGCGACGTCGCGCCCCGTCTTCAGCTGGCCGTCGGTCTGCACGGTGATGCGCTTGCGCAGGTCGTTGCGCAGCAGCGTCTGCTGCGTCTCGGCCAGGCCGATCTCCCACGGCACGCCGGCGGACTGGATCGACGACAGCGGAGACGCGCCCGTCCCGCCGTCGTGGCCGGAGATCAGGACGTGGTCGGCGTTCGCCTTCGCGACGCCCGCTGCGACCGTGCCGACGCCGACCTCGGAGACCAGCTTCACCGAGACTGAGGCCGTGGGGTTCGAGCAGCGCAGGTCGTAGATCAGCTGCTTGAGGTCCTCGATCGAGTAGATGTCGTGGTGCGGCGGCGGGGAGATCAGGCCGACGCCCGGGGTCGAGTGCCGGATGCGCCCGATGTACGAGTCGACCTTGTGGCCCGGCAGCTGTCCGCCCTCGCCCGGCTTGGCGCCCTGGGCCATCTTGATCTGCAGCTGGTCGGCGTTGACGAGGTAGTGGATCGTCACGCCGAAGCGCCCGGACGCGACCTGCTTGATCGCCGAGCGGCGGTCGTCGGCGAAGCGGACCGGGTCCTCCCCGCCCTCGCCGGTGTTCGACTTGCCGCCGAGCCGGTTCATCGCCCGCGCGAGCGTCGTGTGCGCCTCGGTCGAGATCGACCCGAGCGACATCGCGCCGGTGGCGAAGCGGCGGACGATCTCCTGCGCCGGCTCGACCTCGTCGATGTCGATCGGCGAGCAGTCCTCGGCCCGGATCCGCATCAGCCCGCGCAGCGTCGACCGCCGCGTCGCGTCGTCGTTGACCATCGCCGCGTACTCGTCGTACTTGGCCTGCGCGCTCCCGTTCTCCGAGCGCACCGCGTGTTGCAGCAGCGCGACCGTCTCCGGGTTCCACATGT
Organism: Solirubrobacteraceae bacterium; assembly: GCA_036389155.1. Lineage (GTDB taxonomy): Bacteria > Actinomycetota > Thermoleophilia > Solirubrobacterales > Solirubrobacteraceae > CADCVT01. Next base: position 125,490 of record DASVQN010000009.1, on the reverse strand, counting down.
GCCGCTCGCCGTCGCGGCGCCACGCGTAGACGCCGCCGACGGAGAGCAGATCCTCGCGGGCAGAGGGTCCCCCCCACCCAGCCTGGACGTGGCGGTCGAGCGTCTCGCGCGCCAGCACGTCGGCGCCGATCCCGCCGATGCGCGACGCCGTGCCGGTGAAGTGCTTGTCGATGAGCTCCTTGTCGAGCCCGACCGCCTCGAAGATCTGCGCACCGCAGTAGGACTGCGTCGTCGAGATCCCCATCTTGGAGATCGTCTTGAGCAGGCCCTTGCCGATCGCCTTGACGACGTTCTTCTGCGCGACGGACGGGTCGGTCACGCCGGGCACGCGGCCGTCGGCGACCAGCTCGTCGACCGTGTCGAGCAGCAGGTACGGGTTGATCGCGCTGCAGCCGTAGCCGATCAGCGTCGCGAAGTGATGGACCTCGCGCGGCTCGCCGGACTCGAGCACCAGCCCCGCGCGCAGGCGCGTCCCCGCGCGCACGAGGTGGTGGTGCACCGACGCGACGGCGAGCAGCGACGGGATCGCGACGCGGGCGCCCTTCACCGCCCGGTCGGACAGGATCAGGATGTTCGCGCCGTACGCGATCGCCGTGTACGCCTCGTCGCAGATCTCGGCGATCCGTTTCGAGAGCCCCTCCGGGCCCTCGTCCACCGGCCACGTGATGTCGATCGTGTGCGCGGCGAAGATCTCGTGGTCGACGTGGCGCAGCGTCTCGAGCTCGGTGTTGCGCAGGATCGGCTGGTCCATCACCAGCTGGTGCGCGTGCTCGGGCGACTCGGCGAGCAGGTTGCGCTCGGCCCCGATGCCGGTGCCGAGCGACATGACGATCTCTTCGCGGATCGGGTCGATCGGCGGGTTCGTGACCTGCGCGAAGAGCTGCTTGAAGTAGCTGAACAGCGGCGGCTTGTTGTCCGACAGGACGGGCAGCGCGTTGTCGTTGCCCATCGACCCGACCGGCTCGGCGCCCTGCGCGGCCATCGGCGCGATGAGCACCCGCAGGTCCTCCTGCGTGTAGCCGAAGGCGAGCTGGCGGACGCGCGTCGGCTGCACGCCGGTGAGCGTCACGTGCGCGGGCTCGAGGTCGGAGAAGTGGACGGTGTTCTCGCGGAACCACTGCCCGTACGGCTGCTGGGTCGCGACCTCGTGCTTGACCTCCTCGTCGGCGACGATCCGCCCGCGCTCGAGGTCGACGAGGAAGAGCTTGCCCGGCTGCAGGCGGCCGAGGCGCTCGATCTCGTGCGGCTCGTACGGGAGCAGGCCGGCCTCCGAGCCGAGGACGACGTGGCCGTCCTTCGTCTGGGCCCAGCGGCCGGGGCGCAGGCCATTGCGGTCCAGCGTCGCGCCGATCAGCGACCCGTCGGTGAACGCCACCGCGGCCGGCCCGTCCCAGGGCTCCATCAGGCACGAGTGGAACGCGTAGAAGCCCTTGAGGTCGTCGGGCAGGTCGTCGCGGTCCTGCCAGGCCTCCGGGATCATCATCATGATCGCGTGCGGCAGCGTGCGCCCGGCGAGCATGAGCAGCTCGAGGACGTTGTCGAACGTCGCCGAGTCCGAGTTCCCCGGCGGGACGACCGGCACGACCTTGCGCAGGTCGCGCTCGCCGAACAGCTCGGACGCCAGCTCGGACTCCCGCGCGCGCATCCAGTTGACGTTGCCCATCAGCGTGTTGATCTCGCCGTTGTGGGCGATCACGCGGTACGGGTGGGCCAGCGGCCAGCTCGGGAACGTGTTCGTGCTGAAGCGCGAGTGCACGAGCGCGAGCGCGCTGCGCATCGCCGGGTGCTGGAGGTCGGGGTAGAAGCGGCGCAGCTGGTCCGGGATGAGCATCCCCTTCCAGACGACGGTGCGGCTGGACAGCGACGCCGCGTAGAAGTCGGGGCCGGCGGCCAGCTCGACGATCCGCCGGATGACGTACAGCTTGCGCTCGAACGCGGCCTGGTCGCCGGCATAGTCGTCCTTCAGCCCGTTGCCGACGAAGAGCTGGCGGATGTAAGGCCGCGTCGCGTTGGCCGTGTCGCCGACGTGCTCCTCGTCGACCGGCACGTCGCGCCACCCGAGGACGTGCTGGCCCTCGACGCGGACGTTGAGCTCGATCAGCTCCTCGAGCTTGTGGCGCCGCGCGTCGTCGCGCGGGAGGAAGAACGTGCCGACGCCGTACTGGCCCGGGGCCGGCAGCTCGAAGTCGAGCACCTCGCGGAAGAAGGCGTCGGGGATCTGCATGAGGATCCCGGCCCCGTCCCCGGTGCGGTGGTCGGCACCGGTCGCGCCGCGGTGCTCGAGGTGCTCGAGCGCCGTCAGACCCTTGTCGACGACCTCCCGGGTGGGCTCGTTGTCGAGGCGGGCGACGAACGCGACGCCGCATGCGTCGTGCTCGTAGCGAGGGTCGTAGAGGCCCAGGGCCTGCGGGGACTTTGGTGTCATGGAAGTGCCTTAGAGGAGCGGTTATGGCACCGAGGCGGACGAGCGATGGTAGAGCATGCACATGCGCCCAGTCACCCTGCTCGCGGTCGGGGGAACCATCGCGATGGCTGCCGACCGGCAGTCAGCGGCCACGCCCGCCCTCGACGCCGCCGCGCTGGTCGCCGCGGCGGGCCTGGAGGTCGCTTCCGCGCGGTCCGTCCTGGCGAAACCGAGCGTCCACCTGAGCCTCGACGACGCGCTCGCGGTGGCGCGGGAGGCGGTGGCGGCGGCGTCCTCCGGCAGCGGCGTCGTGCTGACCACCGGGACGGACACGCTGGAGGAGCTCGCGGTGCTGATCGACGCCATGAACGGGGCTGAGGCCCCGATCGCGCTGACCGGCGCGATCCGGCCGGCGTCGGCCCCCGGCGCCGACGGGCCGGCGAACCTCGTCGACGCGGTGGCGCTCGCCGGCGCGGGCCCGGGCGGCACGTACGCGGTCTTCGCCGGGGAGGTCCATGGCGCGCGCGAGGTGCGCAAGTCCGACTCGACGTCGCCGCGCGCGTTCTCCTCCCCGCGCAGCGGGCCGCTCGGCTTCGTCGCCGAGGGCCGCGTCGACCTGCGCGCGGCGGCCCCGCGACCGGCCCCGCTGGCGGTCGAACGGCTCGACTTCGCCGTCCCGATCGTCCCTACCTGGCTGGGCGACGACGGCAGCCTCCTGCGCGCCGCGCTCGATCTGCGGCCCGACGCGCTCGTGCTCGTCGCGCTCGGCGCCGGGCACGTCCCGCCCGCGGTCCTCGCCGTGCTGAAGGAGGCGGCGTGCCCGGTCGCGGTCGCCCTGCGGCCGGAGCGCGGTCAGCTCCTGCGCGCCACGTACGGGTTCGAGGGCGCCGAGGGCGACGTGCGGGCGACCGGCGCCGTGCCCGCGGCGACGCTGTCGCCACAGGCCGCGCGCATGCTGCTCCTCGCCGCGCTCGGTGCGGGGCTGCACGGTGCGGAAGTGGCCGCGGCCTTCGACTCGGCCGTATAGCCGAAGGCGTATTGTCCGCACCTTCTGCAAGGACGAATGGGAGTGCCGACTCCCGGGCACATCAATGGCGCACGAACCTGGATCGTCACCACAACAGGAGACAGATGCCTCGATCGAGGCGGACGTGATGGGTGCTCCCGATCTCGTCCTCACCCTTCCGGCGCGAGCCGAGAACGTCGCCGTCGTCCGCCATGCGTTCGGCGGCCTCGGCGACGCGCTGGACATCGAGGACCAGGTGATCGCCGACGTCAAGCTCGCGGTCACGGAGGCCTGCACGAACGTGGTGGTCCACGCCTACCCCGGCGGCGACGGCCCGATGGAGATCGCCGCGGGGGTGAGCGACGGGCGCCTGACCATCGCCGTGCGCGACGAGGGCCGCGGGATGCTGCCGCGCCCGGACTCCCCCGGCCTCGGCCTCGGCCTGCCGCTCATCGCCACGCTCGCCGAGACGCTCGAGCTCGGCCGCAGCGGCGACGACCGCACCGAGGTCAGGATGACGTTCAAGATCGACCTGGTCGGGGAGTCCCTGGCCGGGTGAGCGTGCCGAATCCCGACAACCAGGCCACCGTCCTCGTGCGCAACGGGCCGCTGCTGGGCCCCGTGCTGAGCCGCGTCATCGGCATGCTCGCCGCGCGCGCCCAGTGCCCGATCGACCGGCTCGATGACGCGCTGCTGGTGGCCGACACGGTCGCCGCGCACGGGCCCGACCACGCCAGCAACGGCTCGGTCCGCGTCGACCTGACCGCGCGCGAGGGCGTCATCGAGCTCGTCGTCGGCGCGCTGCGGCCGAAGGGGGCGCAGCAGATGCTCCGCGACGCGGAGCTGCCCGGCGTGGGGAACGTCCTCGAGCGCGTCGCGGACGCCGTCGAGGTCCGCCAGGAGGGTGACGGCGAAGCGCTGTACATCCGCCTGGGCTTCGCCGCCTGAGCGCCTTCGCGCCGCCTCCCGCCCGGCGCGATTGATCCCCCGCCGCGGGGGCACCCGTACGCGCTGAGTGACGATCACCGGCGTTGTCGAACTGACGCTCCAGGTGCGCGACCTGGGGGCGCTCGAGGCCTTCTACACCGAGGTCTTCGGGCTGCGCGTGCTCAAGCGCGAGGACGACCGCATCTGGCTCGCCGCGGGCGAGCGGTCGCGGCTGGGGCTGTGGCTGCCCGGCGAGAAGGAGTTCGGAGACGAGGGCGGCGCCCACGTGCACTACGCGTTCGGGGTCGAGCCGGGGACGCTCGACGCGATCATCGGGCGCCTGGAGGAGCGCGGCGTCCACGTCCGCGGGCCGATCGAGCACCCCGGCGGCGACCGCTCGATCTACGTCGAGGACCCCGAGGGGAACGTCGTCGAGGCGTGGGACTTCTTCGATCGCGGCGAGGGCGCGCGGGAGGGCACGGACGCTCTCGCGAAGGAAGACTGATTGAATCCTCGTCATGCCAGCTGAGTTCGCACTGTCCGAGGAGCCGCTTGGTGAGGGGCGGCATGTCGTCTCCGTTCGCGGCGAGATCGACCTCTTCACCGCCCCCGAGCTGAAGAAGACGCTCCAGGAGGCGATCGAGGGTGGCGCCACGCGTGTCGTCGTCGACCTGTCGGAGACGACGTTCCTCGACTCGACCGCCCTCGGCGTGCTCATCGGCGCGGTGAAGCGTCTGCGCTCGCGCGACGGCTCGCTGGTCATCGTCAACACCGACACGAACATCGCGAAGACGTTCGAGATCACCGGGCTCGACCAGATCTTCACGATCCTCGACACGCGCGACGCCGCCGTCTCCGCGCTGGATCAGGCGGCGTAGCCGCAGCGTCTGGCCGGCGCTCGGGGTCGCGGTCGCCCTCGTCACGGCAGGCGGGCTCTACCTCCTCGCGAGCGGCGACCTCTACTCGCCCGCGGTGAAGGGCGACTACGACGTGCCGGCGGCGTTCCCGGCGTCGGTCGTGGCGCCGCGCGGCGATGGCATCTCGCTGCCCCGGAGCTCGCGGCCCGATCGCCGGCTCGCCGCGGAGGTGATGAGGTCGCTCGAGCGGGTGTGGGAGCCGATCTTCGCGCAGGCCGGCGACGACTACGTCGCTCCCGGACTGGTGCTGGTGGGCGAGCCGGGAGCGCCCGAGCCGTGCACCGAGCTGCGGTCCGACGCGGTCTACTGCGACCGCGAGCGGACGATCGACCTCGACGTCTCCAGGACCGGTACGGACTGGCCGTACGCGCTCGCGCACGAGGTCGGCCACCACGTCGCGGAGCTGCGCGGCACGAGCGCCGAGGCGGCCCACGAGATCTCCGAGCACCGCGGCTTCCGCAACGACATCCGCGTGCGGCAGGAGCTGCAGGCGGAGTGCTATGCGGGCATCTGGGCCTACGCCGCGGGGCTGCCCGCCCGGCCCGGCGCGATCGCCTCTGGCGCGACGCCGGAGCACGGGACGGGCCAGCAGCGCGAGCTCTGGTTCGGGCGCGGGCTCAACACGGGCAGGCCTGCGGAGTGCGACACCTTCGCCCCGCGCGACATCGACGGCTAGGCCGGGCCGCGCGGGCGCGGGCGCTCGTCAGCCCGCTGCGGCGAGCGCCGCCCGCAGAGCGGCGATGTCGGGCGCGCCGAAGACCACGCGGTTCTGCGTCGCGACGTAGACGAGGTCGAGGTCGACTCCGGCCTTCGCGACGGTGCGCGTCAGGTCGGCCAGCACGCCGGGCCGGTCCTTCACGTCGATCACGACGACCTCGCGCTCGCCGGTGACGACGACACCCGAGATCGCCAGGACGTGCTTCGCGGCCTCCGCGTGCGGGACCAGGATGTGGAGCTCGGCGCGCTCGCCGGACCCGATGCACGTGGCCGCGGCGATGTTCACGCCGGCGTCGCTGATCGCGGCCGCGATCTCGGCGAGCGCCCCGGGCGCGTTCTCGATGTCGATGACGAGGTCAACAGCCATGGCGGGGCTGCGGCGAGCCTACTCACATGCGCGCCGCCTCTTGACGCCGCGGTCGCGTCTCGGTTGAGTCGCGCCCCATGACTTTCACGTCCTCGGCGGAGAAGTACGACCGGTTCATGGGCCGGTACACGCGGTCGCTTGCTCCCGTGTTCGTGGAGGCCGCGGGCGTGGCGAGCGGGATGCGCGTGCTCGACGTCGGGTGCGGCCCGGGAGGCCTCACGCGCAAGCTCGCCGAGCGGGTTGGCGAGGAGAACGTCGCGGCGATCGATCCAGCCCCGCAGTTCGCCCAGGCCTGCCAGCAACGCCACCCCGCGGCCGACGTGCGGCAGGGGGTCGCCGAGGAGCTGCCGTGGGAGGACGGCTCCTTCGACGCGACGCTCTGCTCGCTCGTGGTCGCGTTCATGCGCGACGCGCCGCGGGGCATCGGCGAGATGGGCCGCGTGACGCGCCCCGGCGGGACCGTCGCCGCGTGCATGTGCGACATCGCCGGCGGCGGGATGACGATGCTGAGCACGTTCTGGCAGGCGGCGCGCGAGGTCGATCCCGACGCGACCGGCGAGCGACTGCGGCCCGGCGTGACCGAGGGCGACCTCGGCCGGCTGCTCCGCGGGGCCGAGCTGGACGGCGTGACGGAGGGCGAGCTGGAGGCGCGCGTCGAGTACGCGGACTTCGACGACTTCTGGGAGCCGTTCACGTTCGTGGTCGGGCCGGCCGGCGAGTACCTCGCGTCGCTCTCACCCGATCAGCAGGAGCGGGTGCGCGAGCTGTGCCGCGAGGCGCTGCCGGACGGAGGCTTCACGCTGACCGCCCGCGCGTGGTTCGCGCGCGGCACGTCGCGGCGCTGAGCGCGTCACGCCGGCCCGTCGGCCGGTCCACCCGCGATCGCGATCTCGTTGCCGTCGGGGTCGCGGTAGATCGCTTTGCGGGCCCCGCTGGAGTACGTCTCGCGCTCTGTCGGCTGCAGGCCGCGGCCGGCGATCTCGGCGACGCGCGCGTCGAGGTTCTCGACGTACATCGTGACCACGCCGTTCCCGAAGCCCTCGGCGGCCTCCACGACGTACACCGAGCGATCCTCGGCGAGGGTCCACACGGCCTCGGTGTCGTGGGGATGGAACGTCGGCTCGCCGAGTAGCCGCCGGTACCAGGCACTCGCCGCTTCGAAGTCGCGGACGCGCAGCCCGGCGAAGAGGTGCGGCCCGGTCATGAGGAGCCTTCTTCGGCAAGCCACTGCTGCACGGCCGGCAGGCGGGGGTCCTCGAGGACGATGTGGTCGACGACGTGCCACAGGTGGTCAAGGTCGTCCATCTCCAGCGCCTCGGCGCGAGGCACGAACCGACCGAGCGCGTCAGGCTCGTCGATGACCGGCTCGTCCGTCAGCGCCATGCCGGCGGCGCGCCACTCGACCCCGAAGGCGCGCCGGTCGGCCGACGTCGTGCCCTCGGCGAACGGCCCGAGGCCGAGGGTCAGGAAGGCGGCCCGCGTCGGATGGTGGCCGTCGCACCACTCGACGAAGTAGACGCCCTCCGCGAGGTCGTCTTCGTAGACATAGCCGTGGAGCACGTGGTTCGAGCCCGCGCACCGCTCGCAGCGAGAGCGCTCGACGTCCCCCTCGGTCTCGATCCGGATCACTGCCACGCGGCGAACCTACTCCCGACGGCGCCCGTCGGAGCGACGCACCAGCGCCGATCGGGCGGCGGGCCGATCTTCCGCCGCCCCAGACGCTCGCACCTGAGGCCGGAGCCCGATGTCCGTCTGGGCGGTGGAATGGTCGGACCGCCGGGAGCCCGTACACCGACGGCGCCGATGGGGCCGCGGGCCGATCTTCCGCCGGCCGAGACGCTCGGGACCTGAGGGCGGAGCCCGATGTCCGTCTGGCCGGTGGACTGGTCGGACCGCGGCCCGGCCGCCAGGGCCGGAGCTCGCGGCGGGTGGCTGGGCGGGCGGGCGGGCCGCACCCGACCGCGCCGCGCGGGAAGCGCCGCAGCGTCGCGAGCAGGCCCGGACGCCCGACCAGGGGGCGAGGGCGGGTGCCGTACGCCGCTGCACGGCACCCGCCGGGGCCGGCCGTCCTAGCCGGATCTCGCGGCGGCGGTACCCGGCTATCAATGCTGGGACGCGCGGCCGTCGCCTCGGGGCTGCCCGCATCCCCCCACAGGGTGCGAGCAGTGAAGGATCGTACACCAACGCTTCAGCTTTGAGGAGGTTTGAAATCCACGGAGATTGCGGGCTGAACGGCCGTCATGCCGCTTCCGGCACCTCGATCAGCTCGTCGAGATCCCCCACCGCGGCGACGCCGTCGTGGTCCTCGTTCTCGTCGATCAGCTCGAGCACCGCCTCCTCGACCGCGCCCTGGATCGCGGGCTCGTCGGTGCGGGTGACCGCGATCGTCGGGTCGATGGTCAGGCCGTCGCTGAACCGGTCGAAGATCCGCGGGTCGATGTAGGAGGCCCGCGCGACGGCCGCCGTGTTCCCGAGGTAGTGCGCGACCTCGTCCACCGCCCGCTTGATCGCGCGCCTGCGCCCGGTCTTCGTCCCGCGCGCCACGCCCGACACGGCGAGCGCCACCGCGGCGAGCACGGTCGCGTTCCACGTCCGGAAGTCCTTGGCGCTGACGTCCAGCCCGGTGACCTGCTTGAGGTACGCGTTGATGTCCGGCGAGCGCACGTCGACCCAGCGGCGCCCCTCGCGATAGGCGAGCAGCTCGGGCAGCCCGCCGCGGCGCGCCTTGAGCCGCCGGACGATCGCGGCGACGTCCGCGTCGACCACCGACTGCACCCGCCGCTTGCCGTGCTTGGCCGGGTAGTCGAAGAGGAGCGTCGCCTCGTCGAGCAGCCGGACGTGCGCCTTGTGCATCGTCGCCAGGCCGTACGTCTCGTTCTCGACCGCGTAGTCCTCCGACCCGATGCGGAAGAACCCCTTGTCGAGCAGCCGCACGGCGCACGCGAGCACCTGCTCGCGATCGAGGTCGTCGCCGGCGAGATCGTGCGCCACCGCCTCGCGCATCGCCGGCAGCGACTTCGCGAAGCGCAGCATCGAGTCGAACTTCTCCTGGTCGCGGCGCTGGCGCCACTTCGGGTGGTACAGGTACTGCTTGCGCCCGCGGGCGTCGACGCCGGTGGCCTGGATGTGCCCGCCGGGATACGGGCAGATCCACACGTCCTTCCACGCGGGCGGGATCACCAGCTCGTTGATGCGCTGCATGACCTCCGGGTCGTCGACGCGAACGCCGTCGGCGTCGAGGTACTCGAACCCGCGACCGCGGCGCCGGCGCTGGATGCCGGGGCCCGCGGGATCGGAGCGTCGGAGGCGGATGGCGGGGGGCATCGCCCCCGGGGCCTACCCGGTCTTGGCCGGCGTCTTGCGCTTCGGCTTGGACGCGGCGCGCTTGCGGGGCGGCGCGGACGGCTCCTTCGGGCGCTCCTTCACCGCCTCCAGCGAGGCCTTCAGCGCCGACATGAGGTCCGGGACCGGCGCGGCCTCCTGCGCCTCGGGCTGCACGGCGACCTCCTCGCCGGCCGCCTTGCTCTCGATGAGCTGCATGACCTTCTCGCGGTACTCGTCCTTGTACCGGGCCGGGTCCCACTCGGCGGCGAGCGACTCGACGAGCTGCTTGGCGATCGCCAGCTCGCGCTCGCCGATCTCGACGTCCTCGTCGGGCAGGTCGTCCAGGCGGTCGGTCGGGACGATCTCGTCGGCGTAGATCAGCGTCGCCATCTGCAGCACGTCGCCGCTCGGGCGCAGCGCGACGACCGCCTGCTTCTGGCGGATCACCACGGTGCCGATCGCGACCTTGCCGGTCTCGCGCATCGCCTCGAGCAGGAGCTTGTAAGGCTTGGACCCGCCTGCGCCCGGCGCCAGGTAGTACGGGTGGTCGTAGAAGATCGGGTCGATCTCCTCGAGGTCGACGAAGTCGAGGATGTCGATCGTCTTCGTCTTGTGCGGCTCGAGCGCCTCGAGCTCCTCCGGCTCGACGACGACGTAGGACCCCGGCGCGATCTCGTAGCCCTTGATGAGCCGCTCGTACGGGACCTCGTCGCCGGTGACGGGGTTGACGCGCTTCTGCTGGATCCGGACGTTGCCGTCGGAGTCGAGCTGGTTGAAGCGCACGGTCTTGCGCTGCACCGCCGAGTACAGCTTGATGGGCACGTTGACGAGCCCGAAGGAGATGGCACCGGTCCAGATCGCGCGCGGCATAGGCGGTTAAGGTACCCCGGTGAAGCCCTTTCGCCTTCCCGCCGCATGCGTTGTTGCGTCGCTCGCGGCGCTGGTGGGCCTCGCGGCGCCCGCGCCCGCCGCGGTCGTCGAGGCGCAGGACGACGCCTGCGCCGTCGGGCCGCCGAGCTGCGTCGCCGAGCTGAAGGTCAGCGGCGGCGACGGCGAGCGCAACGACCTGATGCTCACGCCGGACGGCGACGCGATCGTCGTCGCCGACGCGGGCGCGCCGCTCGTCGTCATCCGCGGCTGCGAGCGCCGGGAGGACGGCACCGTGCGCTGCCGGCTCGGCAAGCCGATCACCCAGGTGGTCGTGCAGACCGGCACCGAGGACGACGTCGTCCGCGCGCCGCTGCCGGCGGTCGACCTGGTCACCGCGGGCCTCGGCACCGGCAACGACCGCTTCGAGGGCGACGGCAAGGAGGTGTGGGGGCAGGGCGACGAAGGCGCGGACGTCCTGGTGAACCTCGGCTCGGGCGCCTCGGACCTCGAGGGCCGCGCGGGAGACGACACGCTCACCGGCGGCGCCGGCGCGGACGACCTGCAGGGGGGCCCGGGCCGGGACGCCCTCGCCGGCGGCGCGGGCGACGACGAGCTGCAGGGCGTCGACTTCGACGAGCCCGGGCCGCTCGACGTCGAGCGGCCGGAGGCCGACGTCCTCGACGGCGGCGCGGGCGCCGACCGCGTCACGTACGCCCAGCGCCGCATCGACGTGAGCGTCGACCTCGCCGACCCCGCCCCCGACGGCGCGCCCGGCGAGGGCGACGTCCTGCGCGACGTCGAGAACGTGCAGGGAGGGATCGGCGCCGACCGCCTCAGCGGTGACGGCGGCGCCAACGTGCTCGCCGGCGAGAACGGCCCCGACACGATCTCGGGCCGCGGCGGCGACGACGACCTCCGCGGCGGCTACCACGGCGACTTCCGCCGGCCGCAGTCGCGCCGCGCGGACGTCGTCGACGGCGGGCCGGGCGACGACCGCGTGGCGGTGGCGGGCCGCGGCCTGCTCACCGGCGGCCCCGGTGACGACGCGCTCGCCACCGGCCGGCTCCGGCCTTCGAGCAGCTCCGCGGACTGCGGCCCGGGCGCCGACGTCGTCCGCGTGTCACGGGGCACGACGCCCGGCGTCGACGGCTCGTGCGAGCGCTGGGCGGTGAAGCTGCTGCTCGTCCGTGGTCGCCTGACCCGGCACGCGATGTCCGTGCCGACCCTGCGCGGCGGCGTCGCACGCCTCACGATCCCGTGCTCGCCGGTGCTCGGCCGGCGCTGCATCATGACCCTCGACATACGTGACGGCGCCCGCCTCCTCGCCCGCGACCGCGAGGTGGTCCGCCCCGGCCGGCGCGCGAGGCTGAGCGCGCGGGTGCGCGGACGGCTCCCGGGGACGGTCACCGTGCTCGTCGAGGTCCGCCGCCGGCGCGTCTCGCGCATCCGCGGCGGGATCGTCGTCCGGACCCGCGGCTGAGCGTCAGCTCGTCTCGACCGGCCTGCGCCAGACGCGCCGGTCGCGCGTGAGCTCCATCTCGCGCGCGATCCCGTCGGCGAGCGCCTCGCCCCACTCGCGCTCGACGAGATAGAGCGCCATGTCGAGGCCGGAGGTCACGCCGCCGGAGGTGATGACGTCGCCGTCGTCGACGACGCGCGCGTCGATCACCTCGGCGCCGCTGGCGCGCAGGTCGTCGAGCGCGCCGTGGTGCGTCGTCGCCGGGCGCCCAGCGGTCAGCCCCGCGGCGGCGAGCAGCATCCCGCCGGTGCAGACCGAGCCGACGCGGGCGCCGCCGGCGTGCAGCTCGGCCAGGCGGCGCGGCAGGTCGCCGCGCTCGGCCTCGGCCCGCGCGCCCGCCGCCGCGCGGTCGTTCCAGCCGCCGCCGGGGACGATGACGAGGTCGGCGTCGCCGGAGAGGCCCTCGTCGACGGCGATCCGCAGGCCGTGGGACGCGGTGACCTCGCCGCCGCCCTCGGCGCCCACCAGACGCACGTCGACGTCCTCCACCACCGTCGCCGCGTTGCGCAGCACCTCGAACGGCCCGATCGCGTCGAGCTCGTCGAAGCCGTCGTACACCACGATCTCGATTCGCATGAGCGCGATGCTCGCGCGTCCGCCGCGGCGCCGCCAGTGGCAGGATCGACAATGTGCGCAAGAATCCCGCCATGGCCCACCGCGTCGTCGCGCTCGTCTTCCCCGGTGTCGTCGCCTTCGACCTCGCCACGCCCGCGCAGGTGTTCGGGCACCGGGTCGAGCGGCGCCGCTACTCGTTCCGCGTCGCCACGCCGTCGCCCGGCGAGATCCCGACGTCGACCGGGTTCTCGATCGTCGCGTCGCACGGCCTCGAGGCGCTGGAGGAGGCGGACACCGTCGTGGTCCCCGGGCACCACGACGTCGCGCGCGCGTGGCCGCAGGACGCGCTCGACGCCCTCCGCGCGTTCGACGGCCGGATCGTCTCGATCTGCACCGGCGCGTTCGTGCTCGCCGCGGCCGGGCTGCTCGACGGCCGGCGGGCGACCACGCACTGGAACGACGCCGCGCTGCTCGCCGAGCTGTATCCGGCGGTCCGCGTCGACCCGGACGTCCTGTACGTCGAGGACGGGCGCATCCTGACCTCGGCCGGCGTCGCGGCGGGCATCGACCTCTGCCTGCACCTCGTCCACCACGACCACGGCGCCGCCGTGGCCAACGCCGTGGCGCGGCGGATCGTCGTCGCGCCGCACCGCAGCGGCGGGCAGGCGCAGTTCGTCGACCGCCCGCTGCCGCCGACGGCCGACGACGGGCTGGAGCGCACGCGCGCGTGGGCGCTCGAGCGCCTCGGCGAGCCGCTCAGCGTCGCGGCGATGGCCCGCCACGCGCTGATGAGCGAGCGCTCCTTCGCGCGGCGCTTCCGGGCCGAGACCGGGACCACGCCGCTGCGCTGGCTGATCGAGCAGCGGGTCGCCCACGCCCGCCGGCTGCTCGAGCGCACGGACCTTCCCGTCGAGGCGGTGGCCGCGGAGTCCGGCTTCGGCACCGCGGTCGGGCTGCGCGAGCACTTCGGGCGCGCGGTGCAGACGACGCCGACCGCGTACCGGGCCGCGTTTCGGGGCAGGCACGAGGTATGACCAGCGCACCTCCCCGCTCCGCCGCCCAGGGCATCCTCTCCGACGACAAGCGCGAGCAGCGCGAGCAGATCATCGAGCTCCTCACCAAGGCCTACTGGATGGAGCTCGAGACGGTGATGAGCTACATCGCCAACTCGACGAACCCGGACGGGCTGCGCGCCCAGGAGGTCATCGAGTCGCTCCAGCAGGACATCCAGGAGGAGCTCGGGCACGCGCAGCAGTTCGCCGCGCGCATCAAGGAGCTCTACGGCGTCGTGCCGGGCTCGCTCGACTTCACGGCCGAGCAGACCTACCTCCAGCCGCCCGACCAGCAGACCGACATCGTCCACGTCATCAAGGGCGTGATCGAGGCCGAGACGGGCGCGATCGAGCACTACAACACGATCATCGAGGCGACCGAGGGCGTCGACCCGGTCACCCAGGACATGGTCATCGCGATCCTGCGCGACGAGGAGGGCCACCGGCGCCTCTTCGAGGGCTTCCTCCGCGAGTTCGCCGTGGAGGGGCTCGCCTGACTTGCTCTCGCCGCGCCTGACGAGCCCGCCGAGCGCGGTCCGGGCCTAGCACTGCTCCCGCGCTCGGCGGCCGCGTCAGCCACGACGATGGCTGCGTCAGGTCGCCGGGTCCGCCGGGACCTCGGGCTCCGGCACCGGGTCGGTCGGCACCGTCGGCGCCTCCGGCACGGCGGGCTCGATCGGCTCGGGCGGCGTGCCCGGGGTGTCGGGCGCGGTCGGCACGCCGGGCGTGTCGGGCACCGCGGGCTGCGCCGGCTCGACCGGCTGCGGCACCTCCAGGCCCGGCGCTGCGACCGTCGCCATCAGGTGGTCTTGCGCTCGAGGTCGGCGACCTCGTCGGCCTTGGCGTCGGCCTGCTCCTGCGCGTGGCTGAGCTCGTCCTTGGCCTCGCCCTTGCGCTCCTCCTGGGCTCCCTCGCGGCGCAGTGACGCGTCGTCGGCCAGGTCGCCGGCGGCCTTCTTGGCCCGGCCCGTGATCTTGTCCATGATTCCCATACCGACTCGGCTACCCGAGCGCGGTCTCGCCGATGCGCTGTCGCAGGTCCTCGATCGACTCGAAGACCTGCGCCGCCCCCGCCTCGCGCAGCTCATCGACCGAGAAACCGCCGGTCGTGACCGCGATGGTCTGGATTCCGGCGCGCTTTGCCGCCTCGATGTCCCACGTGCTGTCGCCGATCATCACCGCGTCGTCGGTGCCCGCCTTCTCCAGCGCCGCCTTGACGAGGTCGGGCTCGGGCTTCGTCTTCTCGACGTCGTCGGAGGTCGTCCAGTCGTCGGCGATCTGGCGCGCGTCGAGGAGGTCGAGGTAGTGGTCGATGTCCTTCTGGTTGGCCGAGCTGGCGAGGATCACCGTCTTGCCCGCGGTGTGCAGGTCGGCGAGCAGCTCGTGGGCGCCGCGGAGCGGCTCGCACTCCTCGATCATCGCGCGGAACAGCGGCTTCTCGGCCGCGCTGAGGTCCTCGGCGACCTTCTCGGCCGCCTCCTCGCCGATCAGGTGCGGGACGAGCTGGTCGCTGCCCATCCCGATCGAGCGGTGGATCTTCCAGATCGGGACGACGAAGTCGTGCTGGCGGAACGCGCGGTACCAGGCCAGCGCGTGCTGGTAGTTCGTGTCGACGAGCGTGCCGTCGACGTCGAGGATCGCCGCCTTGGCCACTACTCGGTCGCCCCGCCGGGGAGGTGGCGCTCGGCCGCGAGGCCCGCGGTGCGCAGGCGGGCGAGGGACTGGCGGATGAGGCGCGAGACCTGCATCTGCGAGACGCCGATGCGCTCGCCGATCTCGGCCTGGGTCAGGTCCTCCACGAAGCGCAGCCGCAGGACCTCGCGCTCGCGCGGCGTGATCGCGGCCATGAGGCGCTCGAGCGTGGCGCGCTGCTCGGCGAGGCCGAAGCCGGCCTCCGTCGTGCCGAGCGCGTCGGCGAGGCTGTCGCCGCCGTCCTCGTCGGAGCTGCGCGGGGCGTCGAACGAGGTCGCGCGGTAGGCGCCCGCGGCCTCGAGCGCCTCGAGGACGTCCTCCTCCCCCGCGTCGACGGCGGCGGCGATCTCGCCCACCGAAGGCTGGCGGCGCAGGTCGCGGCTGAGCGTCCCGACCGCCTTGTCGACCTTGAGCGCGAGCTCCTGCAGGTCGCGCGGGACGCGCACCGACCACGTGCGGTCGCGGAAGTGGCGCTTGAGCTCGCCGAGGATCGTGGGGACGGCGTAGCTGGAGAAGGCGACCTCGCGCGCGGGGTCGAACCGGTCGATCGCCTTGATGAGCCCGAGCGACGCGACCTGCACGAGGTCGTCGAGCGGCTCGTCGGCGCGCTGGTAGCGGCGCGCCAGCTGGCGGGCCAGCGGGAGGAAGCGCTCGGCGAGCTGGTCGCGCGCGGCCGTGTCCCCGGCCTTCAGCCGGACGAAGAGCTCGCGGTCCTCGGCGTCGCGCTCGGGGCCGCTGGCGGCGGCCGCGGACCGGCGCTGGATCATCCCTGGCCGGGGCGGATGCCCCGGATGCTGGTCAAGTGGTGCAGCACGTCCCCCTGCTCGTTCCCATCGGCACGGCGATCCAACCGCACCGAGGGCAGGGGCGCGAAGGGCGTCACGCTGGGCGGGGGGCTTGGCCGCGCGACGAGGCTTCATGATACGACGCGTGAGCACGGAAGCCCCGGACTCCGGACAGGCGTTGCGCCTGCTGGCGGCGGACGAGGACGAGCAGGCGCTCGAGCGCACCGCCGCGCTGCTGAAGCGGCTCGGCCACGACGTCGCGGCGTTCGCGGTCGACGTCCGCGCCGTGGCCGATCGCGTGGCCGAGACCGACCCGGACGCGGCCGTCGTGGTGGTCCACCGCGACGACGAGCACGCGCTCGACCTGATCGCCGAGATCGCGTCGTTCGCCTCGGGTCCGGTGGTCGCGCTGCTGGACGGCGAGGACCCCGACTTCGTGCGGCGGGCCGCCGAGCGCGGCGTCGACGCCGTCGCCGGCCGCCACTCGGAGGAGGCGCTGCAGAGCGCGCTCGAGCTCGCGCTGCGGCGGTACGGCGACAACGCCCGCCTCGCCGAGCAGGTCGGGCAGCTCGAGGGGGCGCTGGGCCGGCGGGCGCTGATCGAGCGGGCCAAGGGCGTGCTCATGGAGCGCCACGGGCTGGACGAGCGCGCCGCGTTCGAGCTGCTGCGCTCGCACGCGCGGGCGCGCAACAAGACGGTCGTCGACGTCGCGCGCTCGGTGCTCGACGGGCACGCGCTGCTTCCCTCCCGGCGCGACGGGTAGAGCGGTACGCCATGGGGCGTGCGCCGGTGAAGACCATGGCCGTGCAGGCCTTCAAGATGTTCCAGCGCCACCAGATGACCGACTGGGCGGCGGCGATGACCTACTACCTCGTCATGGCGCTGTTCCCCGGCCTGCTCGTGGCGGTGTCGATCCTCGGGCTGGTCGGCCAGCAGTCGACGGTCAGCGACGCGACGCAGTACCTCTCGGACGCCGGGGCGCCGGCGGAGGTCGTGCGCGCGGTGCGCGCCTCCCTGCAGAAGCTCATCGAGACGTCGGGGACGAAGGCGGGGTTCGCGCTCGTGTTCGGGTTGGTGCTCGGGCTGAACGGCGCGTCCGGCGCGTTCGCGGCGGCGGGCCGGGCGCTGAACATCGTGTACGCGGTCGACGAGGACCGGGGGTTCGTGCGGCGCAAGCTCGTCGACATCGGGTGGACCCTCGCCGTCATCGCGCTCGGCGTGATCGCCCTCGTGTCGGTGTTCCTGGGCGGCGACGTCGCGAAGGACCTGTTCGGGACGATCGGGCTCGGGTCGACGGCGGCGTCGATCTGGATCTACGCGCGCTGGGTCGTCGCGCTGGCCGCGATGATGCTGACGTTCGCGGTGATCTACGCGTTCGCGCCGGACCTGTCTCAGCGCAGGTTCCGCTGGATCTCGCCGGGGTCGGTGCTGGGCGTGCTGATCTGGCTCCTCGCGTCCGCGCTGTTCTTCTTCTACGTCTCGAACTTCAGCAACTACGGCGCCACGTACGGCGCGTTCGCGGGCGCGGTGATCCTGCTGCTGTGGCTGTACATCACGTCGATCGCGTTCCTGCTCGGCGGCGAGCTGAACGGGGCGATCGAGCGCTCGCAGGTCGCGGGGCGCGGAGGGCCCCCGCCGCCGTCCCCCCCGCCGTCGGCAGCGCAGCCCGTGCCGCCCGCGGTCGCGCCGGGCGCGGCGCGCGAGGCGGCCGAGCCGGAGGACTAGCCGCCGGTCGCGAGCGGGAGCTCGCGGCCCGTGAGCTCCTCGGGGTGCGAGCACAGTGCGCGGCGGCCGGGGCAGCCGGCGCAGAGGTCGGCGTGCGGGGTGTCGGTGACCGGGAAGTCGCCGGTGAGGGCCCCCGCGGCGAGGTTCTCGAGCTCGGCGCGCAGGCGCGGCGCGTCGGTCGCGTCGAACGCTGCGATGACGGGCGCCTCGGGCCGCTCGAGGAACGCGTAGGCGACCTCGACGCTCGGGTGGCCGTCGCTGAGCGCGGCGAGCGCGTAGGCGCGCAGCTGGACGCCGTAGTCGCGCTCGACGTGCGCGCGGAGGTCCTCGTCCGGCGCGAGGCGATCGGTCTTGTAGTCGACGATCAGCGCGGAGCCGTCGTCCTCGATCGCGAGGACGTCGACGACACCCGTGAGCAGCGGAGCCTCGCCGCGGGCCGGCCGCGGCGGCCCCGCGTCGCGGGTCGGATGCGGCGCCGCACCGTCGGGCCGCGCCCCCTCCCCGCTCGCGCCGAGCGGCAGCGCGAACGGATGCTCCTTCCGGACGCGGCCCGCCCGCGCGACCCGCTCCGCGAGCGGCGTCGCGGCGTAGGCGAGGACCAGCCGGAGCAGCGCGTCGCGCTCGGCCGGCACCGGCTGGTCGCCGTGGCGCGCGGCAGCGGCGTCGAGGAGGTCGGCCGCGGCCGCGCCGTTCCTCGGCTCCAGTCGCTCCAGGACCTCGTGGACGAGCGTCCCCCGGACGCGGCCCTCGAGGCCGCCGCCCTCGCCCCGGCTGCGGAACGGCGCGTCCTCCTGCGGCAGCCCGAGCACGCGCTGCAGGTAGAAGCGGTAGCCGCACCGCCGCCACTGCTCGAGCGCGGAGTACGAGAGCGAGCGGACCGACGGCTCGGGCGCGGGAGGCGGCGCGAGCGCCGGGCGCGCGGGCGGCGGCGGGGCGAGCGGGAGGTCGGCGCCGCCGGGCGCGAGCGACGCCTCGCGCAGCACCCGCCCGACCGTGGCCGGCGTGTTGATCGCGCAGCGAAGGCGCACAGCGCCACCGCCCGCCGCGTCGCCGCCTCCGCGAAGCGAACGCTCGGCGGCGCCGCCGTCGAGGCCGGCCGCCGGCTCCTCCTCGCCCGGCACCGCGGCGAGGCCGTCGAGGAGCGCCGGGCCGAGCCACGCGAGCGGCGGCGCGCCGAGGGAGTCGCCCGGCCACTTCGCGAGGTCGACGCCGCCGCTGAGGATCAGCCGCCGCTCGGCGCGGGTCAGGGCGACGTAGAGGATGCGGTCCTCCTCGCGGCGCTCGGCCTCGCGGCGCGCGTCGCGCAGCGCCACGTAGTCGAGCGCGCATTCGGAGCTGCCGTCGAGGTGGCTGAGGCGCACGCCGACCGAGTCGCCGCGGACGAGCAGCGCGGGCGCGTCCGTAGAGGTGCGGCGCCCGAGGTCGGCGACGCACACGACCGGGAACTCGAGCCCCTTCGCCGCGTGGATCGTCATGAGGCGCACGGCCTTCGCGTCGCCGAGCTCGACGGGCGCGTCGGCCTCGCGCGCGTCCGCCTCGAGCTCGGCGTTCGCGCGATCGACGAGCCCGCGGACGTCGCTGCCGTGCGCGCGCTCGTGCTCGGCCGCGAGGCGCAGGAGCTTGTGGACGTTCGCCAGCCGCCGCGCGCCGCCGGGCAGGCGCAGGACGTGCAGGTCGTAGTCGCTCGCCTCGACCGCCCGGCGCAGCAGGACGTCGAGCGGCAGCCGCGAGGCCAGCGCGCGCTCGGCCGCGAAACGGTCGCGGAACGCGGCGAGGCGCTCGCGGTCGACCGCCGCGAGCCGCCCGGGCAGCGCCCGCGCGAGCTCCTCCACCCGCGCGCGCTCGGCGTCCTCAGGCGGAGCGGTCTCGGTCGCTTCGCCGAACGCGGCGTCGACGAGCCTCCACGCGCGGCCGGTTCCCGCCTCGGCGACGAGGGCGAGCGCGTCCGTCGACGCTCCCACGAGCGGCGAGGCGAGGACGCCGAACAGCGCGTGCTCGTCGCTCGGGTTCGCGAGGGCGGCGAGCCAGGCGCAGAGGTCGCGCACGACCTGGCGGCCCCAGTACCCGCGGCCTCCGGAGGCGAGGGTCTGCAGGCCGGCGTCCTCGAGCGCCCGCTCGTAGACCGGAAGGTCGCCGGTCGCGCGGACGAGGACGACGATCTCCTCCGGGCTCGCCTCGCCTGCGTCGACGAGGTCGCGCAGGCGCTGCGCGACGAGCCGCGCCTCCGCGTGCCGCCACCGCTGCGTGCGCGGCAGGGCACCGAGGTCGACGTCCTCCCAGCCCTTCGTGCCGGTGATCAGCAGCTCGACGCGCGGGTCGCCGGCGCCGCGCCCCTCCTCCACCCCCGGCACGAGCGGAGCGAACGCGTCGCCGAAGCGCTCGCCGAACGCCGCGTTGACCACGTCGAGGATCTCCGGATGCGAGCGGAAGTTGACCGTCAGCGCGAGGGCGCGGTCGTCCTCCGCAAGGCGGGCGCGCCGGTCGCGGAAGACGCCGACGTCCGCGTGCCGGAAGCCGTAGATCGACTGCAGCTCGTCGCCGACGAGGAAGAGCGGCGGCCCGGCGAGGAGGTCGAACAGCTCGATCTGCAGCGGGTTCGAGTCCTGCAGCTCGTCGACGAGGATGCGCTCGAAGCGCTCGGCGTAGGCGTCGCGGACGGAGGGCGCGTCGCGCAGGAGGTCGCGGGCGAGCAGCTCGAGGTCGTCGAAGTCGAGCGACGACCGCGCCCGCTTGCGCGCGGCATAGGCCTCCCCGTAGCGGGCGAGCAGGTCGTCGAGCTCGGCGAGCGCGCCGACCGCGCGGTGGTGCGCGCACGCGCCGGCGAACGACTCGCGCGCCGCCAGGTACGCCGCCACCGCGTCCCCCTGCAGCGCGCGCACGTTGCCGGGCTTGAACAGGCTCTTGTCGAGCGCGCCCGGGCCGGGAAGGTCGCCGGCGTCGAGCATCTCGCCGCACCGCTCGAGCGCGCGGCGGGCACGTTCGACCGTCGCGCCCGTGCCGTCCGCGAGCTCGGCGAGCGCGGCGTCGGCGGCGGTGCGCAGGACGGAGGGGTCGGGGTCGGGCGCCGGGGGCGGCGCCGGCAGACGAGGCGCGGTGCTGCCCGCGGAGCGCAGCGCGTCGTGGACCTCGACGACCGCCGCCCGCAGGCGATCGGCGGTGAAGCCTGCGGCGACGTCGAGGGCGGGCTCGCCGCGCTCCTCCAGCCACGTGCCGAACGCGTGCTCCCACGCGGCGTCGCGCAGCGTCCGGGCCGAGGGCTCGTCGAGGACGGCGAACCCCGGGTCGATCCCGGCCGAGACCGCATGCCCGCGCAGCAGCCGCGCGCAGAAGCCGTGGATCGTCGAGATCCACGCGCCCTCCGATTCGCGCGCGGCCTCGCGTGCGCGGCGCGCCGCGGCGGGGTCCGTCGCGGCGTCCCGCGCGGCGAGCTCGAGCAGCCGCTCGCGCACGCGCTGCTTCATCTCCCCCGCGGCCTTCTCGGTGAACGTGATCGCGAGGATCCGCCCCGGCGCCACGCCCTCCTCCAGCACGTGCCGGACGAACCGCTCGACGAGGACTGACGTCTTGCCGCTGCCCGCGGCCGCGCTGAGGAGGAGGTCGCCGCCGTCGTCGAGGACCGCCCGCGCCTGCTCGTCGGTGAAGGCCCGGCCGCGCGGGCCGAGCAGCGGTGCGACGTCGAGGGTCACGATCGGCCTCCGAGCGGCGCGGCCTCGGGCCTGCGCAGCGACGCGACGCGGGCCCTCACGACGACGCCTCGCAGCGGCAGATAGTCGGATAGGCGCAGCCGCCGTCCCACGCACAGGTGTCCGGGCGCGGCTCGAGCTTGCCGGCGCGGGCCTCGCGCGCCGCGTCGACCGCCGCGGCGATGGTGTCGTCGAGCAGCGCTTCCAGCTCCTCGCGCGAGCGCCGGTCGCGGTCGACGCTGACGAGGTCGGGGTCCGCGCCCTCCAGCAGCGCGCCGCGCGGGCGCAGGTCCGGCGCGCCGAGCGGCTGGTAGAGGACGCCGACCGGCTCGAGGTCGAGCAGCCGGCGGGCGGCGAGCGCGTAGACGGCGAGCTGGAAGCGGTGCTCCTCGAGCCACTTCGCGCCCGGCGTCGCCGTCTTGCCCTTGTAGTCGTAGAGGACGGCCTCCCCGCCGCGCACGTCGATGCGGTCGATCGTGCCGTCGATTGCGATCCCGTCGCCGAGGTCCAGGCCGCTGAAGCGCTCCTCGAACCGCGCGGGGACGAACGTCGAGCCCGACCGCGCCGCGGCCTCGACGTAGCGCAGCAGGTCGGCCTCCAGCCGGTGCTCGAGCGCGCGCCGGCGGGCGGGCTCGACGGACATCCGCACCTCGGATGCCAGCTCGCCCAGCGCCTCGCGGACCGCGTCGCGCGCCTCGGGCAGGCGGTCGGGCGTCAGCGCGCCGCCGTCGACCAGCCGCCGCAGCGAGCGCTCGAGCACCTTGTGCGCGAGGTTGCCGCGGACGAGCTGCTCGGGGTCCGGCTCGATCTCCTCCGGCCGCAGGAGCCGCTCGACGAACCACTTCACCGGGCAGCCCGCCCAGGCCTCCAGGCCCGAGGCCGACCACGACCGCCGCGCCTCGAGCCCCGCGAGGACGTCCGGATGCGTCAGCGGCGCGGCCACCGGCTCGCGGACGCGCTCCGCCGCGAACGCCTCGCCGCGCCGGCGCTCGCGGTCGGTCGGCGCGCCGGACGACCACGCCACGGCCCCGAGGTCGCGCCGCGCGCGGCGCTCCAGCGGCGCGTCGGCGAAGAGGCCGGCGACGTCGTCGACGAACGGCGACCGGACGGCGGGATCGCCGTCGTCGGTCGCCGAGTGCCACGACAGGTACAGGCGCTCCTCCGGCCGCGAGAGCGTCGCGTAGAACAGGTAGCGCTCGGCGCCGAGCGGGTCGTCGCCGACGCGCAGTCGCAGGGAGCGGGTCGCGGCGTTCAGGCGGCGGCGCTCGTCGTCGTCGAGGAAGGGCTCCGGCGGCTGGGAGGCGGGGAACGTCCCCTCGACCAGGCGGCAGGCGAACAGGGCGCGGACCCGCCGTGCGCGCAGCGAGAGGGGATCGGCGACCGTGAGCGCACCGGGCGCCGCGCGGTCGCCGAGCGGCACGGCCACCGCCTCGAGGATCGTCGCGAGCTCGGGCGGGTCCGGGATCAGGCGCGGGTCCGACCGGGCGGCGTCGGCGAGGTCGTCGAGGGCGCGGTGCCCGGCGGTGAGCGCCGCGGCGGCGATGACCTCGCCACCCTCGAGGACGCGGCCCGCCCGGCGGTGCGGCGCGGCGAACAGCCCGGCCAGTTCCGTGCTCAGGCGGTCGAGGAGCGCCCCCGGCCCGCGCGCGTGCGCGGCGGCCACGCGGTCGAGCGCCTCCAGCGGCCACTCCTGCCACAGCGCGCGCGCCTGCGCCGCGGTGCGGGCGCCGGTGCGCCGGACGTCCGCCTCGAGCCGGTCGACGAGGTGCGCGCGGTGGACGACGCCCGGCGTGCGCAGCCACATCAGGAGGTCGCCTGCGGTGCCCGATCCCGTCGCGGCGCGCAGCAGCGCGGTCAGCCCGCGGCCGAGCGCGGTGTGGCCGAGGGTCGTGTGCTGCGCGACCGCGACGGGGACGCCGCACGCCTCGAACACCTGCTCGACCAGCGCGGCGGCCTCCTCGGGACGGCGCAGCACGACCGCGATCTCCTCCGGCGCGTACCCCTCCTCGGCGATCAATCGTGCGGCCTCGGCGGCGACCAGCTCGAGCTCCGCGCGCTCGCCGCCGCCCTCGAGGAAGCGGACGGCGTCGCCGGCCGCGACGCCCGCGAGGTCGCCGGGGGTGAGGCCGCGCGCCGCGACGTCGTCGAAGAGCGAGGCGTCGAGGAGGTCGGCCGCGCCGCGGTCGAAGCGCCCGCTGACGCCGTTCCGGGCGCCACCCGCGCCACCGCCGCCGCTGCGCCCGCCGCCCGCCGCTCCGACCGGCACCGCCGCGGGATCCTCGAACAGCGCGCGCTCCAGGTGGTGCAGCGCCTCCCGCGACCCCTCGGCGTAGTGCTCGGCCCGCGGCGGCAGCTGGACGTGGCGGTCCGCGCTCGGGGCCAGGTCTGCCGCGGCCTGGCCGCGCGCCGCGAACGCGTGGCGGCCCGGCTCGTACGCGAGCGAAACCGTGACCTCCGCGTCCGTCTTCGCGAGCGCGAGGATCGCGTCGCGCTGGAGGGGCTGGAGGTCGTCGAAGCCGTAGAAGAGGACCGGCGTGGCGCCCCAGCGCGCGGGCGCCTCGCGCAGCGCGTCGAGCGCGGCCGCCTGGGCGAGCCGCTCGTCGCGGCGGCCGAGGTCCTCGAGCCGCTCGCGGTAGGAGCGGTACAGGCCGGCGAGCTCCGCGCCGTAGCGCCGCCGGCCCGCGTGGTCGCCCGCCCACGCCCGCAGCGCCCGCGCGAAGCGGTCCGGCGCCACGCGGTCCTCCTCCAGCTCGTCGAAGAGCCGGCAGGCGGCGCGGGCGAAGCCGGGCGTGCGCGCCGACTCGGCCAGCGCGTCGAGCCGCGCCGACGTCGCCGCGGCCACGGCCACCCGCTCGCGCGCGAGCGCGCCGAGCGGCGCGCCCGGGACGTCCATCCGCCGCCCGATCTCCGCCAGCAGCCCCGCGAACCGCTCCACCCGCGCGCCGAACACGACGTGCGCCTCGGCCAGCTCGCGCCGGTAGCGCTCGACGTCCGGCAGCGTGGGGACGACCAGGATCGGGTCGCGTTCGAGGGCGGCGCGCAGGCGGTCCAGCACGACGCGGGCCTTCTCGGCGTTGGCGGGTCCGGTGACGAGGGTGAGCGGCATCGCGACGGGCCAGCAAGGGTCGCGCCCGGATCGGACGGTTCGAGGGCCCGCCGGGCGCCCCGCCGCTCGCCGCTCGCGATATCCCTGCAACGCGTGCGACTCGGCTTCGCCGTCAAGGTCCTGGGCGCGGGCGGCCTGCCCTCCCACGACACCCGCCGGTGGCAGTCGGGGCCGTCGCTCGGCGTGTCGCTCGAGCGGCTGCAGGCGGTTCTCGCCTACCTCGACGACGTCGACGTGCGCTTCTACCGCTTCGCCACCGGCCTCGCCCCCTACGCGTCGCACCCGGACCTGCCGCGGTTCCGCGACGCGCCGCGGCGCTTCGCCGCCGGGCTCGAGGCGATCGGCGAGCGCGCGCGGGCGAGCGGGATCCGGCTGAGCTCGCACCCCGGCCAGTACACCGTCCTGAACTCCGAGCGCGCGGAGGTGCGGCGGCTGGCCGCGGTCGAGCTCGAGGTCCAGGCCGAGCTCATGGACGGGATGGGCCTCGGCCCCGAGTCGGTGGTCGTCCTGCACGTCGGCGGCGCGGCCGGCGGCACCGACGCCGCGCTCGACCGATTCGTCGCCGGGTTCGAGACGCTGAGCGACGCGGCCCGCGCGCGGCTCGTCGTCGAGAACGACGACCGCTCGTTCGCGCTCGCCGACGTCCTGCGCCTGGCCGAGCGGATCGAGCGCCCCGTGGTCTGGGACATCCTGCACCACCACTGCCACGACCCGGAGCGCATCCCCGACCGCGAGGCGCTCCAGCTCGCGCTCGCCACGTGGCCGGACGGCGTCACCCCGAAGATCCACTACTCCACGCCGAAGACCGCCGTCGAGCAACGCGGCAAGCGGCTCGTCCTGCCGCAGCTGCGCGCGCACGCCGACCTCATCGACCCGATCGGGTTCGAGCACTTCCTCACCGACACCGCCGCGGGCCTCCGCGACTTCGACGTCATGCTCGAGGCCAAGGCGAAGGACCTCGCCCTCCTACGCCTGCGCGAGCAGCTCGCGGCGCGCGGCGTCGGCGCTCAGACGTCGCCGACGTAGGTCCGCCAGGCCGAGCCGGCGGGGATGCTCGCGAAGACGTGGCGGCGC
The DNA here is from genome assembly GCA_036389155.1 of Solirubrobacteraceae bacterium. Taxonomy (GTDB): domain Bacteria; phylum Actinomycetota; class Thermoleophilia; order Solirubrobacterales; family Solirubrobacteraceae; genus CADCVT01. Next base: position 99,768 of record DASVQN010000009.1, on the reverse strand, counting down.
GTCAGCGCGATCTGCATCCCGGCACGCGGGCCCGCCGGCAGCGGCCACCACCCCACCTCGCGCGTCGTCGCCAGCGAGACGACCCGCAGGCGCCCGCGCTCGACGAACGCGCCGAGCCGCGTGCTCCAGGTGAGGGCGTACGCCCCCGGGCCCGCGACCTTCCGCGGGCGGCGGCAGTTGAAGTCGACGACGAAGACGCCGCCGGGACCGCGCTGCAGCTTCGGCCCGCACCGCGCCGGCGCCGCGGGCTCGGGGACGACGAGCCGGGGCTGGGGCGAGTCGAGGTCCACCCGGCCGCTCACCTCGAGAAGCTCACCGGTGCTCCGGTTCAGGACCACGGCGATCGCGCCGCCGCTCCGCGGGTCGGTGCGCATGCCCGCGATCCAGTGGCGGCCGGCGACGCGGTAGGTGTCGACCTCGGTCGGGCTCGGCGGCGGCAGCGGCGGCGCCGTGCGCGCGCCGCTCACCACGTCGAGCACGACCGGCCGCTCCGCGCGCCCCTCCTCGTCGCACGCCAGGACGAGGCGCGGGAAGCGCAGGTCGCGCGGCTCGCACCCGGCCGGCAGGTCATGGCTGCGGGTGGGACCGAGGTCGCTCCAGATCGCGATGACGTCCGGGGTGCGCGCGACCACCGCGAACCGCTCGTCGAAGGCGCGCGCGGGCGCCGGCCCCTCGCCGACGAGCCGCAGCGGCGCGGCGCCCGCCGGCGCGGCGGCGACCAGGAGGACGAGGAGGATCGCGGGGAGCGCGCCGCGCATGCGGCGCGAGCCTAACCGCAGCGCCTACGGACCGGTCCAGCCGTCGAGGTAGCAGGGATCCAGGCCGCAGGCGTCGACGATCCGCGACTGGGCGTCCGGCCGAAGGAAGGCGCTGACCTGCGCGCGCGCCGACGCCTGCTCGGAAGCGTCAGGCCCGTGCGGATCGACGCCCTCGCGATTCGGGACGTTCCCGACCGGCGGGCGCGGCGTCCCCTTGGTCTTGCCGTCGACCTGCCGCAGCGGCCCGACGTCCCACACGCCGAAGAGCGAGCCCGTCGCGGGGAAGCTCTTGATCGTCGGGATCCCGTAGAGCTCGCCGCCGCCGTACGAGCGGAACGGCTCCAGCGCCGGCGCGCGCAGACGGGCGCCGACGGTCCGCGCCTCGACGAGCGTCGCCCAGTTGGTCACCTGGTGGTCGCCCCACGCCATGTTGAGGACGACCTCGTGCGGCGGGGTGTTCGGGTAGGTGTCGCGCGTCATGTGGTGCGCGTAGCCGTTCGCCTCGGCGCGGTCCCACAGCAGCTGCACGAGCGAGAGGATCAGCGGCCGCTCGAGCTCGTCCGGGTACGCGTTGTACATCACCTGCGCGTACTCGTCGAAGTCGACGGACCTCTGCAGCAGGATGGAGTAGTTCATCGCGGGGACGCCGAGCGCCGCGCGCGTGAAGTCGGGCGCCACCGCGGTGAGCGAGCCGCCCATGATCCCGCCCTGGCTGCCGCCGGTGTAGTAGAGCCGGCTCGTGTCGATCGTCGGCTTGCCGTCGACCACGAACGCCGGGTCGGACGACAGGCCGTCCGGGTGGATGAGCGCGCGGCCGAGGAAGAGGAAGTTCAGCATCCCCTGCTGGCCGCGGTCGGCGAGCGAGGCGAAACGGGACAGGTCTCCCAGGAGCAAGGCCACGTTCGGCAGGTCCTCGGTCGACATGCCGCTCCAGTCGGTGCCGCAGGAGAGGATGTCGTGCTCGCTCGCGAGATCCTGGTTCGGCCCGCCGGTCGCCTGGCTGCCGTCGCCGAGCAGCCCGTGGCCGTAGAGGCTCGGCCGCGCGGGACCGCGCGTGAGGACGGCGCGCGGGATGATGCAGGTGAACGGCGCCGCGGCCGTGTTGCCCGGGATGCGTCGCGGCACGCCGTCCTCCTCGTAGGTGAACGTCCCGCCCTCCGCGCACTCCGGCGTCGACAGGAAGCAGGGCACGAGGACGCGCCCGCGCACGATGCGCACGAGCCGGTCGCTCTCCCCCGCCTCGCACTTCGACGGATCGCCCGCCGAGCACGGCGCGAAGTTCACGATGCCGTCCTGCTCGCGGGCGTCCGACGGGATCTCGCCGGGCAGGTCGTCCGGCAGGTCGGGGTTGATCGCGAACTGCGGCGAGGCGCCCTGCACCTTCAGGTCGGCGAGGTCCTGGTCGCCCAGCTCCGCGAACGCGCGGTCGCGGATCGAGAGCATCCGCTGTGACAGGTTGCGCTCGCTGGCGACGGTGAAGTCCCAGGCCAGGTAGAGGTTGTGGCGACGGACGTGCGCGCGCTTGAGCGTGCGGAAGAGCGACTCCATGTGCGCGGCGCGGTCGTCGTCCGCGGTGCCGTCGCGGTAGGCGCGGAACGAGGCCGGCGCCGGGATGAGGGTGCCGTCCGCGCGGCGCAGGTTGCGCAGCGCGACGACGTAGCGGTGTCCCTCGGCGAGGTTCTTCGCGGGATGCAGGACGAGCGTCTGGACGGACGGGTCCTTGCCGAGCTCGTCGGGGTACTCGAGCTCGGCCCAGATGAGCTGGCGCTCGCGCGTAGCGGCGTCGATCAGCACCGCCGGCTGGCGCTTGTCGAACGAGCGCTTCGGGTCGGTGATGGGGACGAGGCCGGTGCGGTCGAACGCCGCCTGCGAGTCCAGCCCGGGCACGCGCGTGACGATCAGCGAGCCGGGGCTGAAGCCGTCGTTGCGGTTCATCTCGGTGGGATCGATCGGCTTGCCCGCGATGTTGCGCGGCATCTGGTCGAGCTGGAGGTCGAGCCGGCGGCCGGTGTCGGTGGTCGCGTCCGCCCTGGTGAAGCGGTCGTTCGGCCAGGGGAGCAGGCAGACGGACGGGTCGAGGTCGTCGCAGGCGGCGGCGCCGGCCGGTGCGGCGGGGGCGGCGACCGCGGCGAGGAGGACGAGCGCGGCGAGCAGGAGCGGGCGGCGGGACATGAACGCATGAACGCCGCCGTTCGGCGAAGCTTGCGGCGCGCCCCCGGCCGGCTACGGCAGCGGCGCGCGCAGGATCCGCCACTGCCCGGGCTGGGCGCCCGGCTCGAGCGGGACCGACGCGTAGAGCGCGTCCGCAGTGTGGACGACCCAGGCGTAGTCGTCGACCTTCCAGGTGAACACGCGACCGTCGCGCAGCCGCAGTGCGCGGACGCCGCGAGCCCTGCCGTCGAGCGTCTGCGGGATCCACGTCACCCAGCCCGAGCCGACCATCCCCGATCGGCCCTCGCCCAGCTTGCGGGCGCGCCTCGTGCCGCAGTGGCGCAGCACGAGCGGCGAGCCGCTGAGCAGGGCGGTGCCCTCCGTTCCGTCGAGCGCCCAGCGGCCGGAGACCTGGAGCGGGAAGTACGCCGGCGCGGTGTCGAACCTCTCGCCGCGGGCACGGCGCCGCAGCGGGCGGCACAGCGGACGGCCGAGCCCGTGCAGCGACGGGTCGAGCCACTTCCCGGTGCCGAACGTGTCGCCGGTCGAGGCGAGCAGGCGCCAGCCGTCGTGCCAGTTGCGGAACTGCGTGTCGCTCACGTGGTAGCCGTACAGCCCGCCCGCGATCCAGTCCGCGCCGATCTGGTCGAGGCTCGGTCGGTCGTAGTAGCTGTCGTGATGCAGCTCGAAGCGCACACCGTCCGGCACCACGGCGTAGTCGCCGCGCCAGTCGAACGCGGGCGGGACGCCGGCGTCGACCCGGCACTCGAACAGCACGCGGCCGGCGCCCGCCGCCGTGACGTGGCCCGGGCAGCCGGGCGGCGCGCCAATCGTGCCGCCGCCGGCGAGGCGGGCCCGGCCGGGCGCCTCGGTCCAGGCCACCGTCGTCCCGTCACCCCGGGCGAACCCGACGGACGTGCCGACCTGCGTCCACTCGCGGCCCGCGCCGCTCGCCGCCGCCGGCGCGGTGAGTGCGACGGCGCACAGACCGGCGGCGCACGCCGGGCGTAGGGTGCGGCCGATGCTGCGGCTGATCGACCAGGGGATGCCCACGTGGGACATCAACGAGGTCCACGACACTTGGTTGCGGGCCTCGCCGGCCGAGGCCTACTCGGCGGCGCGCGCCGTGACCGTCGGCGAGATCCGCCTGCTGCGCCCGCTCATGGCGGTCCGGCTGCTCCCCGCGGTGATCCTGCGACGGCCCGGGATCCACGACGACAGCGCGACGCCGGTCCTCGACGCGATGATGGCGAGCGGGTTCTCGCTGCTCGGCGAGCGGCCGCCGGAGGAGATGGCGCTCGGGGTCGTCGGGCAGTTCTGGAAGCTGTCCGCCCAGTCCTCGCTGCGACCGGTCGCCGGCGTGCGCGAGCTGGCCGCGTTCGCCGAGCCCGGCTACGCGCGGTCGGCCATGGACTTCCGCTTCGAGGCCGAGGGACCGGGGACGCGCATCACCACCGAGACGCGCATCGCGGGGACCGACGAGGCCGCGTCGACGGCCTTCCGCCGCTACTGGCGGGTCATCGGGACGGGGAGCGCGCTCATCCGGATCAGCTGGCTGAACGCGATCCGGCGCAGGGTCGACGGCTAGGGGCCGGCGGAGTCGCGCCGGCGCGGGGCCGGCGGAATCGCGCGGGGCGGGGCGCCGTCGTGCGCGGCGCGGCCGCGCTACGCGACGGCGGGCGCCGCCTCGGCGCCCTCGGTCGAGGCGGGCTCCTCCTCGGGAGGCTTCGCGCCCTCCTTCGCCCACGGCTCGTCGAACTCCACGCGCCACTTGCCCTCCTCGCTCTGCTGGAGCGCGAGGCGGGCGCGGAACGACTTGCCCGAGCGGCCCTTGAAGCCCGTCACCGGCTTGACCGTGCGGCCGGTCGCGATGAGCTCCTTCGCGACGGCGATCGGCAGGTTCTTGCCGGCCTTGCTCTTCCAGATCACGAACCCGCAGCCCGGGTCCTCGCGCGACCAGCACGAGTAGCCCTTGCGGTTCTCGCGGATCTCGTGGCCGCACACGGGGCACGGCCCGAGCGTCGCGCGGGGGATCTTGACGTCCTTGAGCTTGGCGTCGAGCTCGCTGACCGTCGAGCCCGCGAACGCCGCGATGTCGTGCATGAAGCGGTCGCGCGAGTCGTCGCCGGTCTCGATCCCGTTCAGCCGCTTCTCCCAGTCGCCGGTGAGCTTCGGCGACGTCAGCGGGTGCTCGCCGAGCAGGCGGACGACGTTCAGGCCCTTCTCGGTCACGACGAGCGACCGGCCGTCGCGCTCGACGTACCCGACGTCGATCAGCCGCTCGATGATGGACGCGCGCGTGGCCGGCGTGCCGATGCCCGACTCGGTCATCGCCTCGCGCAGCGCCTCCTCCTCGACGAGCTTGCTCGCGCCCTCCATCGCGGCGAGCAGCGACGCGTCCGAGTAGCGCCGCGGCGGCTTGGTCTCGCGCTCGAGCGACTCGACGCGCCGCGTCTCGACGTCCTCGTCGCGCTCCAGCTTCGGGAGCTGCTGGTCCTTGCCCTCGTCGTCGGTGTCGGACGCCTCGCCGTCGGCCAGCTCGCCGTAGACGCCGCGCCAGCCGGGCACGAGCAGGACCTTGCCGCGCGTGCGGAACACGTGCTCGGCGACGGTCGTCTCCACGCGCGTGTTCTCGAACTGCGCGTCCGGATGGAAGATGGCCAGGAAGCGGCGGGCGACGAGGTCGTAGACGCGGCGGTCGTCCGAGCTCATCTTGTCGAGCTTGTGCTCGGCGCGCGTCGGGATGATCGCGTGGTGGTCGGTGACCTTCTCGTCGTTGATCACGCGCGCGAGCGGCAGCTGCTCGAGCGACGTCACGAAGTCCGCGGCCTTGGTGTACTCGCTGTTCTGCCCGACGAACGCGGCGATCGGCTTGAGCTCGGCGATCATGTCGCCGGACAAAAAGCGCGAGTTCGTCCTCGGGTACGTGAGCGCCTTGTGCTCCTCGTAGAGCCGCTGCGCGGCGCCGAGGGTGCGGCGGGCGGAGAACCCGTAGCGCGTGTTGGCGTCGCGCTGCAGCGAAGTGAGGTCGTAGAGAAGCGGCGCCTTCTCCGTGCGCTTCGTCTTCTCGAGCTTGGTGATCGTGCCCGGCTTGCCGCGGACCGCGTCGACGACCGCCGTCGCCTCGTCCGCCGTCTTGATCCGCGGCTGGGCGCCGGCGTGGAAGCGCCCCTCGTACACGCGCTCGCCCTCGGCGGCGAACGTCGCGTCGACGAGCCAGTACGGCTCGGGCGTGAACGCGCGGATCTCCTCCTCACGGCGGGCGAGGATCGCGAGCGTCGGCGTCTGGACGCGGCCCAGCGACACGGCGCCGTCGAACGAGGACCGCAGCCGGATCGTCGCCGCGCGCGTCGCGTTCATGCCGACGATCCAGTCCGCCTCGGACCGCGAGCGCGCCGCCTCCTCGAGCCGCTTGAGGTCCGCGCCCGGGCGCAGGTTGCCGAACGCCTCGCGCATCGCCTCGTTCGTCATCGACGACAGCCACAGGCGCTCGACCGGCTTCTCCTTGGCGCCGGCCTTCTCGAAGATGTAGGCGAAGATCAGCTCGCCCTCGCGGCCGGCGTCACAGGCGTTCACGACGCGGTCGACGTCCTTGCGCCGCAGCAGCTTGGTGACGACGCCCATCTGCTTCTTCGACCGCTCGTCGCGCACGACGAGCTCGAAGCGCTCGGGCACGATCGGCAGGTCGGCCATCCGCCACTTCTTGAACTTCGGGTCGTAGGACTCGGGCTCCGCGAGCTGGACGAGGTGCCCGACGGCCCAGGTGATCACGTGCTCGGGGCCCTCGAGGTATCCCTCGCTCTTCTCGAACGGCCCCGGGAGCACGCGCGCGAGGTCCCGCCCCACGGACGGCTTCTCGGCGATCACGAGCGTCTTCGACATAGGAGGCGGAGCCTAGCGGCGCGGTCCAGCGGCAAACCGCCCTTGCGCGTCTTCCGGCACGAAGTCGGTGCGAATCCGCGCGCGTCCTCAGCGGGCGCAGGGGCCGGTGTCCACGACGTCCCGCGCGCCGGCCAGCGCGCGCGTCACCACCGCGTTCGGCACACCGAACCCGCCGCGCACCGGCGCGCCCACCGTCGCCGCGAACACCGTCGTCAGCACCCGGCCGGACCCGTCGACGACCGGGCCGCCGGAGTTGCCGGACCGCACGAGCCCGCGGATGGACGTCATCGACCGCGTGATCGGCCCGCGGCCGTAGGCGTCCTGCGAGCGCACCGACGTCGTCGTCCCGATCCGCGCCGCCCGCACGTCGTACGGCCCGTTCTCGGGGAACCCGAGGATCGCGCCGCCGGTCCCGCCCGCGGGCGAGGACACGATCGGCAGCGCCGGCGCGTCGAGCCCGCTGACCCGCAGCACCGCCACGTCGTTGCGCGGGTCGAAGGCGACCGCCTCCGCGTCCAGGTGCGACCCCTCCCCGCCGGCCTGCACGACGGTGTCGTCCTGCCCGGCCACCACGTGCGCGTTCGTCACCACCACACCGGACGCGGCCACCCAGCCCGAGCCCTCGACGCCGAGCCCGCACGCCGTCCCCGTGATCCGCACGACCGAACGCGCGGCGTCCCGCACGTCCGGATCGCGCGCGATCCGCCGATCCGGCGGCGAGACGTCCGGCGCCGGCCCCGCGATCTGCGGGAACGGGTCGAAACGCGCCAACAGGTTCAGCACGCCCGAGGGCGGAAACCGGTCGTACAGGCGCGACAGGATCGCCGACCGCTGCACGTCGCGCCGCAGCTCCCGCGCGCCCGGCGTCTGCAGCGCCACCGCGCCGAAGACCCAGGCCAGACCGAGCCCGACGACCGCCGAGAGCAGCGCCCCGAGCAGCCCGTCGAGCAGCCCCAGCCCCGGCAGCACCAGCCCCGCCCGCAGCGCCCGCCCGACCGTCTCCAGCCCCAGCGCGAAGAGCCCGCCGAAGAGGACAGCGCCGCCCAAGGCGAAAACAGGCGCATATGGGGAATGCGCGCCGTCCGACAGCAGCGCCGGGCCCAGCCGGCTCCCCAGGAACGCCCCGAGCGCGAACCCCGCGAGCGACAGCGCGCCGACGAGGAAGCCCTGCCCGTACCCGAAGAGCGCGAGGAGGGTAACGAAGGCGACGATGATCCAGTCCACGCCCGTCACGGGCGGCCGAGGCTACCGGCAGCGCCCCGGACGTCCGCACGAAGGGCGTCGCGACCGCCTCTTCCGCCATCTCGTCCCGATGCTGCTCGTCGCCGCGCTGGCGTTCGTCGTCGGGATGATCGTCGGCAGCCTCCACCGGCCGGCCGGGCAGGACGTCGGCGACGACTACGCGCAGGCGTTCGAGAAGCGCGACTACGGCGCGATGTACGACCTGCTCACGAGCGACGCCAAGCGCCGCTACACGCCCGCGCAGTTCCGCGCCGCCCACGTCGACGCCGCGGCCACGGCGACCACGCGCAGCATCGACTTCGGCGAGGCCGAGAGCCCGGAGGACGACGTCGTCGCGATCCCCGCCGAGATCTCGACCCGCGTGTTCGGCCCCGTGAAGACCACCCTCGACCTCCCCATGGCCGAGGAGGACGGCGAGGCGCGCGTCGCGTGGGGGCCGCACCTGGCGTTCCCCGGCGTCAGGGAGGGCGAGCAGCTGGACCGGACGATCGAGCTGCCGCCGCGGGCGACGATCCTCGCGGCCAACGGCGCCGAGCTGGCCGCCGGCCCCGACAGGACCTCGGAGGACCCGGCGACGTCCGCCTCCATCGCCGGCGAGCTCGGCCCGATCCCCGAGGAGCGCGCCACCGAGCTGCGTGCCGAGGGCGTGCCTGAGGACGCCCAGGTCGGGATCTCCGGCCTCGAGCGCGCGCTCGACGACAAGCTGCGCGGCCACCCCGGCGGCCGCCTGAAGGCCGGCGGGCGCGTGCTCGCGGGCAGCCGGCCGCGGAAGGCCAAGCCCGTCCACAGCACGATCGTCCCGGGCGTCCAGCTCGCCGCGCAGACCGCGCTGGCCGGCCGCCTCGGCGGCGTGATCGCCATGCGGGTGGGAGGAAGCCGCGACGGCGACGTCGTCGCGGCCGCGGGCATCGGCCTCTCCGGCCTGCAGCCGCCGGGCTCGACCTTCAAGATCATCACCCTCTCCGGCGCGGTCGAGGCGAAGATCGCCAAGCCGTCGGACCAGTTCGCGGTCGCCACCGCGGCCACGCTCGAAGGCGTCGAGCTGCAGAACGCCAACGGCGAGTCGTGCGGCGGCAGCCTCATCGACTCCTTCGCGCACTCCTGCAACTCCGTCTTCGCGCCGCTCGGCGCCAAGCTGGGCGCCAGGCGGCTCGTCCAGACCGCCGAGCGCTTCGGCTTCAACGAGACGCCGGCGATCGACGGCGCGGCCACCAGCACGATCCCGCCCGCCGCGCAGATCGGCGACGACCTCGCGGTCGGCTCGTCGGCCATCGGCCAGGGCCGCGTCACCGCGAGCACGCTCCAGATGGCGCTGGCCGCCGCGACCGTCGCCGACCGCGGCCGCCGCCCGCGCCCGACGCTCGACCGCGCCGACCGCCCGAAGAGCACGAGGGCGGTCAGCCGCCGCACGGCGAAGATCGTCGACCGGGCGATGCGCGCCGTCGTCGCCTACGGCACGGGCACGGCCGCGGCGATCAGCGGGGTCACCGTCGCGGGCAAGACGGGCACGGCCGAGCTGCGCCAGACCCAGGGCGACGCCCCCGACCAGGCGCCGATCGAGGGCGACACCACCGACACCACCGCGTGGTTCGCGGCCTACGCGCCCGCGAAGAAGCCGCGGATCGCGGTCGCCGTCATGTTCGTCGAGGCCGGCGCCGGCGGGGCGGTCGCGGCGCCGAGCGCCGCGGTCGTCCTGCGCGAGGCGCTCAGACGTCGAGGTTGACGGTCGCCGGCTCCCCGCCCTTGGGGTCGTCGATCGTCAGCTCGAGCGGACGGTTGTCGAGCGAGAACCGCTTGAGCTTGAAGAGGATGACCGCGCCGTTCGGCGGGCGCTCGCCGGCGGGGACGTCCCGCGGCGGGTAGATCTCGTCGCCCTCGACGCGCCCGGAGCGGTAGGCGAACGGGTTGGGCTCGCCGATCGTCACCGGGACGTACTCGTTCTCCTGCGTGTCGACGATCGTGAAGCGCGTCGCCAGCGGCTGCGGCTCCTGCGCCTCGTTCTCGGCGCGCATCCAGATGGCGAACCACACCTCGTCCTTGGCGAGGTCGCGGTCGGACTCCGACACGCCCTCGAAGAAGTCCTTGTCGCTCTCGATCAGCGGGTTGAGCTGGCGCGAGAGCTGGACCTGGTACTTCATCTCGCCGACCTCGAGGTAGATGCCCTCGGTCTCGGCGACCTGGGCGTTCTCGCTCTGGTAGGTCTGCTTCTCCTGCTCCTCGTTGCCGCAGGCGGACGCGCCGAAGGCGAGCACGGCGGCGAGCAGCGAGACGGTCAGGCGGCGCGGGGTCACGGCGGGCGCGAAGGCTACAACCTGAACTGCGAGGCGGGCTTCCTCGCCCCGCCCGCGGCGATCGTGGCGCGGCGCCCGCGCTCGCGGTCCTCCTCGAGGATCGAGCGCAGCCGCTTGAGCGCCTTGCGCTGGCGGCGCTTCAGCGGGCCGCGCGCGAACGCCTCGATCAGCCGGTCGGACGGGAAGCGCGGCTGGGTCTCGCTCGTGAGCGTCACCCGCGTCGCGTGGTCGCCCGCCGGCTCGAGCTCGTAGACGAGCACCATCCGGATGCGGTTGTACTTGCCGCCGCGGCCCTTCTCGACGATCCGGCGCGGCGGCTCCATGTCGGTGATCGTCACCTCGGCCCAGTCGAACCGGTTGAAGGGCGTGGGGACGCGGAAGCGCATCCCGGCGCCGACGCCGTAGGTGTCCTCGCGGGTCATGTGGACCTCGCGGACGTAGTGATCCGAGAACTCCCAGTGATTCGCGATGTCGGCCAGGTACTCGTAGACCTGCTCGCGCGGGCGGTCGATGAGGACGCTGGAGGTGATCGGATCCATCGGCGGCGGGGATGCTACCCCTGCCGCCCGGGCCTACGCGGCCCGGAGGCGGACCTTGACCGTGTGCCCGTGCTCGGGGTGGCAGACGAGCTCGCTGCGCGCCGGCATGCCGCGGTGAGCGGGCCGGCACAGCTCGCAGGCGACGGACCCGTTCTCGTAGTGGTGCACGCGCTCTCCGGTGAGCGGCGTGCGGCCGCAGTCGCCGCATGACTCGCGGTCGTCCTTGAGCTCCCCGAGCCCCTTGCGCAGCAGGCGCAGCTCGAGATCGGAGGGCATGAGCGTCGGCAGCAGACGGGGCATGGCCGTCTGTTCGAGAGATGACCTCGAGTTCCTTCCCAGAACTGGGTAGTCGTTAGTATCGTCACGAGCGGGAGCTACAAGGGCGCGCCCCTCGGCGTGCCCTCGAGAGGAGCAAGAGGGGATGGAGTCACTCACGTCTGGCACGCTCGCCGGAACCGGGTCGTTCCGCTGCGAGGAGTGCGGCTACGTCGTGACGCTGGCTGCCGCCGACGAGCTGCCGACGTGTCCCGGCTGCGGGAGCTCGAGCTTCGCTCGCGCGTCCCTGTTCAGCGGGCCGCGCTTCGCCCGCGGCGCCGCGCCTGAGCGCTCCCCCGAGGAGCGCGAGGCCTGGCTGGCGACGGCTCGCGAGCACGTCACCGAGCCCGGCCGCTACCTGGTCTTCGACCGCGACGGCCGCACCGACTCGATCGCGCTGGAGCGCGAGTGGACGCGCGTCGGGCGCAGCCTGGCCGCCGACGTCCGCTTCGACGACCCGACCGTGTCGCGCCGCCACGCGCTGATCGTCCGCCAGCCGGACGGCGTGCGGGTGCTCGACGACCGGTCGCTCAACGGCGTGTTCGTCAACGGCGAGCGCGTCGAGTGGCGCGAGCTGCGCGACGGCGACGAGATCGTCGTCGGGCGCTACCGCCTGACGTTCCTCGAGGTCGCGCCGGCGGGCGCGCCGGCCGCGGACGCACCGCTCGAGACCACCGGCTGACGGTCCTGGCTAACCTCCTGGGACCTTGGCCGCGACGATCGCGATCCTCTCCCAGAAGGGCGGCACCGGGAAGACCACGTCGGTCCGGACGCTCACGGACGTCCTGCGCCGGCTGGACCTCCGGGTGCTGGCCATCGACCTCGACCCGCAGGGGAACCTGTCGGACTACTTCGACGTCGATCCGGAGGCGTCGCCCACCGTCGGCGACGTCCTGGCCGGCCGCGCCAAGGCGCGCGAGGCCATCCACGACGACGTCATGCCCGCCAACCTGTCCCTGGCCGAGGCCGAGCTGGCGCTGGCCGGGAAGATGGGCCGCGAGCTGACGCTCAAGCGGGCGCTGAAGGACGTCAAGCGCAACTACGACGTGATCTTCCTCGACTGCCCGCCGACGCTCGGGCTGCTGACCGTCAACGCGCTGGTGGCGGCCGACTGGGCGCTGCTGTCCGCCGAGGCGCAGTACTTCGCGATGCAGGGCGTCGAGCAGGCGCTCGAGGTCGTCGAGTTGGCGCGCGACAGCCTCAACCCTGAGTTGGAATGGCTGGGCGTGGTCTTCAACATCGCCGACATGCGGACGATCCACTCGCGTGATGCGTATACGACGCTCCGTGAGGAGTTCACGGACAAGGTCTTCGACACCACCATCCGCCAGTCCATCGCGTACGCGGAGTCCGCGGAGCGCGGCGTCTCCATCCTCGACTACCGACCCGACCTCGGCGAGGACTACATCTCGCTCGCCGACGAGCTCCTCGGCCGACTCGGCCTCGAGGAGGCGCGGCGGCGGCTCGAAGCCCTTCGCGTCACGGCGTAGGCCCATGGGCAGGCTCGCGGCGTTCGCGACTGCGGCGGGGCTGGCTCTGACGGTGGGACTCGCGGGCGCCGCGACCGACCTCGGCGACACCGCGTGGCAGCGGCTGCCGGTAACCGGCGGGGCAGCGGACGCGACGGCGCGGCAGAGCACGGCGCGGCCGGCCGCAGGCGTGGCGCCGCGGCGAGGGCGCTCCGCTCCCCTCGGCGCGGGGGTGCTGCGGCGCACGAGGCTGCGTGCCTCGCCCGGCGGCCGGGTCGTGACGCGGATCGGGCGCCGGACGGCGTTCGACGGGCAGCAGATCCTCGCCGTCGTGGCCCGGCGCGGCCGCTGGCTCGGCGTGCTGCACGAGTCGCTTCCCAACGGGCGCGTCGGGTGGATCGCGGCGCGCGACGCCCGGCTGTACTCCGAGCCGTGGCGCATCGTGGTCGACCGCAGCGCGCGGACGGCCGTCGTGCGGCGGCGCGGGAAGGTCGTCGAGCGCTTCCGCGTCGGGATCGGCGCGCCGGGCTCCCCCACGCCGCTGGGACGCTTCGCGGTGACCGACCGCCTCGTCACGAGCGGGCCGAGGTCCGTCTACGGCTGCTGCATCCTCGCGCTGAGCGGCCGCCAGCCGTCGCTGCCGGCGGGGTGGCGCGGCGGAGACCGCCTGGCGCTGCACGGCTCGCCGGACGACCGGCGGGTCGGCGCCGCGGTGTCGGCCGGGTGCCTCGTCGCGGAGCGCGCGGTGATGGAGCGCCTGCTGCGCCGGCTGCCCGCGGGCACGCGCGTCGACATCAGGGCCTGAGCTCCAGCCTCACCCCCGCCTCGAGCGCCGCCGCCCCGCCGGCGGGAAGCTCCAGCACGGCCCGTGCGCGGCGCGCGCTCGCGACCCGCCACGCGGGGAGGTCCCGCACCACCTTCACCACCCGGAGCTCCGCGTCGAGGAAGACGACGTCGATCGGGAAGCGCATCCCGCACGTGTGGACCGAGCGCGCCGGCGCGAGGAGGAGAGGTTCCGCCGCCGCCCGCCCGAGCAGGCCGCGAGCGCGGGCGCAGAGGGTGGTGGCGAGGCGGACGGGCACGGTGGACAGAGGGCGCGCGCGGCGGAAGCTCGCCCCCCGTCGGTCACATCGCGCGGACGTCCGCCCCCATCGACTCGAACGGCGCGCGCATGACGTCGGCCCAGCCGTCGGTCTCGCGCCGCACCGCCTCGAACACGCCCGCCGTCTGCTCGTAGTGGGACCACAGGAGCACGGCCGGCCCCGCGCCCGAGATCGTCGCGCCGAGCGCGCCCAGCTCCCGCGCCCGGCCGACGAGCTCCATCGAGCGCGGGTACAGGTGCGCGCGGCGCGGCTGGTGCAGCCGGTCGGCGAGCCCGCGAGCGACCAGGTCCAGGTCCGCGCGCGCGAGCCCGATCATCAGCAGCGACGCGTGCGCGACGTTGAAGATCGCGTCGGCCATCGGTACCTGGTCAGGAAGCGCCGCCCGCGCGTCCTGCGTGCGCACAGGGTCGCGGGGCACGACGAGCACGCCCTCGAGCTCGGGCGGCGGGTCGAACCGCACCACGCGCCCGTCCGCGACGACGACGAACCCGCCCTGCAGCGCGGCCGCGACGTTGTCGGGGTGGCCCTCCATCGCCGTCGCGTGCGCCAGCAGGTCGGCGTCGAGCTCGAAGAGGTGGTCGGCGGCGACGAGCCCCGCCACGATCGCCGACGCGCTCGACCCGAGCCCGGCGCTCAGCGGCACCTTCGACGCGATGCGGAACGTGAACCCGTCGGCGCGGTGCAGGCGCTCGAACGCCCGGACGACGAGGTTCGACCGGTCGCGCGGCACGTCCAGCGCCGTCTCGACCGCGAACGTCCCGGTCTCCTCGACCTCCAGCTCGACGTGGAGGGCGAGCGCCGCCGCGAACGCGTCGAACCCCGGGCCGAGGTTGGCCGACGACGCGGGGACGCGGACGAGGCGGCGGCGCTGCACGCCGCGGACCCTAGCCCAGCACTGCCCGCTCGACCGCCGCCAGCGTCGGCTCGCACGGCACCACCGACTCCGGCTGGTCGAGCGCCGTCTGCGGGTCCTTCAGCCCGTGGCCGGTCAGGACGCACACGACGCGCTCCGCGCCGTCCGCGCCGTGCTTGAGCAGCCCGGCGACCGAGGCCGCGCTGGCCGGCTCGCAGAAGACGCCCTCGCGCGACGCGAGCAGGCGGTAGGCGTCGAGGATCTCGTCGTCGCTCACCGCGCGCACGTGCCCGCGCGACTCGGTCATCGCCGCCATCGCGTCCTCCCAGCGCGCGGGGTTGCCGATCCGGATGGCGCTGGCCACCGTCTCGGGCCGCTCGACCGGATGGCCGAGGACCAGCGGCGCCGCCCCCTCGGCCTGGAAGCCGAACAGCCGCGGCGAGGCGCCGGCCTCGCGAAAGCCCTTCCAGTACGCCGTCACGTTGCCGGCGTTGCCGACGGGGATGCACAGCAGGTCGAGCGACTCGAGGTCGTCGAGCAGCTCGAACGCCGCCGTCTTCTGCCCCTCCATCCGGAACGCGTTGACGCTGTTGACGAGCGCGATCGGATGGGTCTCGACGAGTTGGCGGACGAGCTGCAGCGCCTGGTCGAAGTTCCCGCGCAGCGCGATCACGCGCGCGCCGTGCATCAGCGCCTGCGCGAGCTTGCCCGCGGCGATCTTCCCCTCGGGCACGATCACCGCGCCGGTCAGCCCGGCCTTGGCCGCGTACGCCGCCGCGCTCGCCGCCGTGTTGCCGGTCGACGCGCAGATCACCGCCTCGGCGCCCTCGCGCACGGCCGCCGACACCGCGCACGTCATCCCGCGGTCCTTGAACGAGCCCGTCGGGTTCGCGCCCTCGACCTTCAGCCACACCTCCGCGCCGACGCGCTCGGAGAGGAACGGCGCCTGCACGACCGGCGTCGAGCCCTCGCCGAGGCTGACGACGGGATCGTCGTCGGCGAACGGCAGCCGGTCGCGATAGCGCTCGATCAACCCGGTCAGACGAACTCCTCCTCGATGACCCGGATCGCCCGCGGCGGCGTGCGCACGAAGTCCAGGCCGGCGATGAGGTCGCGGGCGGCGAAGAACTTGGACTCGAGCAGCGGGTGGACGACCATCGTCAGCCGCGCCTGGTCCCCCAGCCCCTTCTGCACGACCGACTTGATCGACGCGCCCTGCAGGCCGAGGACCTGCGCGACCTGCGCGAGCACGCCCGGCCGGTCGGCGACCTCGAGGTGCAGGTAGAAGGCGGACTCGACGTCGTCGGCGATCTCCAGCCGCTGCGTCGTCTCGGGCGTCGAGGCGGGCGGGATCATCGCGCTGATCACGTCCCCCAGCACGGCGCTCGCCGTCTGCGGCCCGCCGGCGCCCGGGCCGGACATGGTGATCTCGGTGATCGACTGCGACTCGACGGTGACGGCGTTGTACGGGCCGTTGACGCTGGCGAGCGGGTGGCCGCCGTAGAGGAACGCGGGATGCACGCGGACCGAGAGCCTGCCGTCGACGCGCTCGGCCGTGCCGATCAGCTTCAGGCCGAGGCCGAGGTCGCGGGCGTACTGCAGGTCGTCGTTTGTCAAATGTTCGATGCCCTCGTAGGGCACCTGCGCGAGCGAGACCGGCGTGTCGAACGCCAGGCGCGCGAGGATCGCCATCTTCGCGGCGGCGTCCTTCCCCGTCACGTCGTCGGTGGGGTCGGCCTCCGCGTAGCCCAGGCGCTGGGCGTCGGCGAGCGCGTCGGCGTACGACGCGCCGGTGCGGGCCATCTCCGTGAGGATGTAGTTCGTCGTGCCGTTGACGATCCCGTGGACGCGGTCGACCTCCGCGGCGGCCAGCGACTCCTGCAGCACGCGGATGACCGGCACGACGCCGGCCACCGCCGCCTCGAAGCGCAGCTGCACCCCGTGCTCGCGGGCCGCGGCCCACAGCTCCTCCCCGTGCTCGGCGAGCAGCTGCTTGTTCGCGGTGACGACGTGCTTGCCCGCGGCGATCGCGCGCATGACGTAGCCGCGCGCCGGGTCCAGGCCGCCGATCAGCTCGACGATCATGTCGCTCGAGGCCAGCAGATCCTCGAAGTCGCCGCGGCTGCGCGTGAGGACGCCCACGATCTCCGGCCGCAGCCCCGTCACGTGCGAGACGTGCTCGGCGCGCCGGGGGAGCAGCTCGGCGAAGGCGCCGCCGACGGTGCCGTGGCCGAGCAGGCCGATCCGGAACGGCCTGCCGCTCACGCGTCGACGTCCCGGGCGAGCAGGTCGTCGTAGGTCTCGCGCCGGACCACGACGCGCGCGTCGCCGCCTGAGCAGAAGATCACCGGCGGGCGCGGCTGGCCGTTGTAGTTGTTGGCCATCGAGTGGCCGTAGCCGCCCGTGGCCGGCGTGACGACGACGTCGCCGGGGCGCGGGTCTGAGAGGTTCGCGTCGCGGACGATCACGTCGCCGGACTCGCAATGCTTGCCGACGAGGTGGCAGTGCGTCCCGCCGCCGAAGCGGTCGGCGACCTCGGCTTCGTAGCGCGCCCCGTAGAGCATCGGGCGCAGGTTGTCGGACATGCCGCCGTCCACGCCGACCCACGTGGACACGTTGTGCTTGACCGACTCGACCGTGTACGCCGTGACGCACGAGTTCGCGACGAGCGCGCGGCCCAGCTCGTCCATGATCAGGACGTCCGTGCCGAAGTGCTCGTGCACCGCCTCGACCTTCGCCGCGGCGTACTCGTCGACGCTCGGCGGGACCTCGGCGCGGTGGTACGCGACGCCGAGCCCGCCGCCGAGGTTGACGACGTCATAGTGCCCGAGCGTCGCCATCGCGGCGACGGCGAGGCGGAACGGCTCGAGGGCGAGCAGCTGCGACCCGATGTGCGCGTGCAGCCCGGTCAGCTCGAGCTTGTCCGAGGCCTCGACGCGGCGGATCGCCTCGCGCGCGTCGTCCAGGCCGAAGCCGAACTTCGAGTCGGCCTGGCCGGTGGAGATCGCGACGTGGGTGTCGCCGGCGACGTCGGGCGTGACGCGGATCTGGACCGGCTGCGTGCGGCCCGGCTCGATGATCCGCTCGAGCTTGTCGACGTCGCCGGTGTTGTCGATGACGACGTCGCCGATGCCCGCGTCCAGCGCCTCGCGCAGCTCGCCCTCGCTCTTGGCGTTGCCGTGCATGTGGATGCGCTCGGGCCGCATCCCGGCGCGCAGGGCCATCGCGAGCTCGCCGCCGCTGGCGACGTCGCAGCCGAGGCCCTCCTCGGCGAAGACGCGCAGGACCGCGGTGCACGCGAACGCCTTGGTGGCGAAGACGAGCGAGATGCGCTCGTGCAGCGCCTCGAACGCGGCCGTGAAGGCGCGGGCGCGGCTGCGCAGGTCCTCCTCGGAGACGATGAAGGCGGGCGTCCCGTAGTCGCGGGCGACCTCGACGACGTCGCAGCCGCCGACGTGCAGGCGGCCCTGGTCGTCCAGGTAGGAGCCGATCGGGTAGACGTGCGACAGCTGCTGGGTCTTGACGGCCACGGCGGCGAAGACTGTATGCCCTCCGGAACCTGGCGCACCATCTCCTCCGACCCGCCCGAGCTCGGGCGCGTCGACGGGCTCGCCTACGCCCTCTTCCGCCCGCCCGAGCACGAGGTGGCGGCCGGCGGCGTCGTGATCGTCCACGGCGCGGACTCGGTCAAGGAGAGCCACTTCGACTTCGCGCGCAAGCTGCGCGCGGTGGGGATCTCGGCGGTGTGCTTCGACGTCCGCGGCCACGGCGACAGCGAGGGCGCGCTGGGCGCCGGCGTCCTCGACGACGTCGCGACGATCGCCGCGCTGCTGCCGGCCGGGCCCGTCGCCCTGCGCGGCTCGTCGATGGGCGGGTGGATGGCGCTCGCGGCGGCCGAGCGCGTGGGCGCCGCGGGGGTGGTGGCGATCTGCCCGGCGCCGTCGGGGGGCCTGCTGCGCAGCGTGCAGGAGGGCCGCTTCGCCTTCCGCGCGGACGTCAGCGGTCTCGGGCTCGTCCTCGCCAACGTCGACCTGGAGGTCGCCGCCCACGACCTCGGCGAGCGACTCATGCTGCTGCACGCCGAGGGCGACGAGACGGTCCCCGTCGAGGTGTCGCGCCGCCTGCATGCCGCGGCGCCCGGCAGCCGCTACGTCGAGGCGCCCGGAGGCCACCACCGCTCGATCCAGCACGACGAGGAGTACCAGGCGGCATCGATCCGCTTCTTGGAGCGTGCGATCGGTGGATGATCGGCGCATGCGCCGCGTCCTGCCCCTCGTCCTCCTCTCCCTCGCGCTCCCCGTCAACGCCTCGGCCGCGCCGAAGCTGGACGGCGAGATCCCGGTCAGCGGCAAGCCCCTCCAGCTCGTCGAAGGGCCGGACGGCAACGTCTGGTTCGGCCTCAGCGGCTCGTCGACGGGCCGCGAGTTCGGCCGCATCATGCCGGACGGGACGGTCGACGAGTTCGATACGCCAGGGGCCGAGACGCCGGAGGACATCGCCGCCTCGGCGACCCGGCTGTGGATGTCGTACGTCGACGGCGTCATCGAGGTCGACCCCGCCGATCCGGAGAACCCCGTCGTGCACACGGTGGCCGAGGTCAACACCGCGCGGGGCATCGCCGTCGAGCCCGCGGACGGGGACCTGTGGGTCGTCGACGACTTCGACGGCAGCGTCGTGGAGATCGGCGACGACGGCACCTTCAAGCGCGAGATCCCCGGCGAGGTGGTCGGCGCCGGGACGCCCAACGGCCGGGGCATCGCCGCCGGGAGCGACGGGCGCATGTGGTGGATGGACTTCGGCCAGACGGCGGTCCAGGCGACGAACCCGGTGACGGGCACCTCGAAGGCGTTCCCGATCAGCGGCGGCAACCCGCAGGAGATCGCGACGGGGCCGGCGGGCGAGCTCGGCTTCACCAGCCCGCAGGCCATCATCGGCCGCGTCGCGACGGCCGACGGGGCGATCCGCGAGACGTCCAACCCGCTGGGCGACGCCACGGGGCTCGTCCTGGCCAACGACGGCGCGTACTGGTCGGCGGAGTTCAACAAGGACTCCCTCGCGCGCGTGGCGCCGGACGGGACGCTCACCCACCCGATCCAGTTCTCCTCCGACGCCGACCCGCGCCACATCACGACCGGCGCCGGCGACACCCTGTGGGTGAGCCTCGAGGACCTCGGCGCCGTCACGGGGCCGCGCATCGCGCGCATCACCGGCGTGACCGCGCCGCCGCCGCCCGACCCGACCCCGACGACCCCGGAGCCGCAGCCGACGTGCTGCGCGCCGCCGCCTCCCCCGCCGCCGCCGCCACCCGACACGACCGCGCCGGCCCTCGGGCCGCTCTCGATGCGACCGGCGGCGTTCCGCGCGGGGCGCAGCAGCACGGTCCGCGTGACGCTGTCGGAGGGGGCGTCGATCGTGCTGCGCGTCGAGCGGGTTCGCAGCGGGCGGCGGAAGGCGGGGCGCTGCGTCAAGCCGTCGCGCGCGCCGCGCGGTGCTCGGTGCAAGCGGTTCGAAGGTGCCGGCACGCTCACCCGCGCGGGGGTGGCCGGCCCGAACTCGATCGCCTTCCGCGGCCGGGTCGGCGGGCGGAGCCTGCCGCCGGGCGGGTACCGGCTCAGCCTGGTCGCGACCGACGCGGCCGGGAACGCGAGCACGCCGCGCCGGCTGCTGTTCCGGATCGTGAAGCCGCGCGCCCGAACATGAGAATGGTTCTCGCTAGAGTCGCGCCGCATGACGTGGCTGACGGAGCCGCTCGAGCTCGAGTTCATGCAGCGCGCGCTGCTGGAGGTGGCGCTGCTCTCCGCGCCCGCCGGGCTGCTCGGGACGTGGATCGTGCTGCGCCGCCTCGCGTTCTTCACGCACGCGGCGGGGAGCGCGACGTTCCCGGGGCTGGTGGTCGCCGGGCCGTGGGGCGTGCCGGCGCAGGTCGCGGCGTTCGGCGCGGGGCTGCTCTACGCGGGCGGGTTGAGCGGGCTGGTGCGGCGCGCGCGGATCGGGGCGGACGCGGCGACCGGGCTGCTGCTCGTCCTCGCACTTGCCGTCGGCACGGTGCTGGCGAGCGACGTCTACGAGGCCGGGGGCGGCGTCGACCGGCTCCTGTTCGGGACGCTGCTCGGCCTCGACGACGGCGACCTTGTGCTGTCGGCGGCGGTCGCGGCCGTCGCGCTCGCCGGGACCGCCGCGCTCGGGCGCACGTGGCTCGCGGGAGGGTTCGACCCCGACGCCGCGGGCGCGCTCGGCGTTCGCGCCGCCCGCGGCGACGCGGCGCTGCTGTTCGTCGTCGCGCTCGCCGTCCTCGCCGCCCTCCCGGCAGTCGGCGCGCTGCTCGTCGGCGCGCTGCTCGTGCTGCCCGCCGCGACCGCCCGGCTGATCGGGCGCAGCGTCCGCGAGGTGCAGCTCGTGGCGATCGCGCTGGCGCTGGCCGAGGGCGTCGCCGGGCTGCTGCTGGCCTACCACCTCGACCTGCCGCCCGGGCCGTCGGTCGCCGTCCTCGGCGGGGGCATCTTCGCGGTCGCGGCCGCCGTCCGCCGCTGATGCTCGTCCGCGCCGAGCACCTGCAGGCGGGCTACCGGCCGGGACGGCCGGTCGTGCGCGACGTCGAGTTCGGCGCCGAGGCCGGGCAGACGGTGGCCGTCCTCGCGCCGAACGGCGGGGGGAAGACGACGCTCTTCCGCACGCTCCTCGGCGAGCTCGCGCCGATGGGCGGGACGTTCGACGTCGGCGGGACCGTCGCCTCCGTGCCCCAGCACGACCACGCCCGCCTCGACTTCCCGGTGTCCGCCCTCGACGTCGCGCTCATGGGCGCGTACGGGCGGACGCCGTGGTGGCGGCGCATCGCCCGCGCCGACCGCGACGCCGCGCGCGACGCGCTCGAGCGCGTCGACCTGGCCGACCGCGCCGGGACGCACTTCGGCGCGCTCTCCGGCGGGCAGCGGCGGCGGGTCATGATCGCCCGGGCGATCGTGCAGGACGCGCGCGTCCTCCTCCTCGACGAGCCGTTCGCGGGCGTGGACCGGGCGAGCGAGGAGCGGATCCTCGCCGTCCTCGACGAGCTCGCCGCCGAGGGCCGCGCGCTGCTGATCGCCACCCACGACGTCGAGCAGTCGCGCCGGTGGGACCGCGTCCTGTGCCTCAACGAGCGCCAGATCGCGTTCGGGACGCCGGAGGAGACGCTCACCGCGCCGACCCTCGCCGCGACGTACGGTCCGGAGCTCGTCGTGCTGCGCGAGGGGCGCATGGGGCTCACGATCCAGCACCACGAGCACTGATGGCCGCGCGATGACGATCCTCCAGCGCGCACTGCTCGAGGCCGTCCTGCTCGGCCTCGCCTGCGGCCCGCTCTCCGTGTGGATCCTCGCCTACCGTCAGGCCTACGCGGCCGAGTCGCTGTCCCACGCGATGCTGCCCGGCCTCGCCATCGCCGCCGGCGCCGGCGCGCCGCTCCCGCTCGGCGGGGCGGGCGGCGTGCTCGTGGCCGCGCTCCTCGTCGCGCTCGCCGCGCGCGACCAGCGCATCGGCAGCGAGACCGCGATCGCCGTCGTCGTCACCGCGCTGTTCGGCCTCGGTGCGCTGCTCGCGCTCGACCGGCAGACGCCGCTGGCCGACCTCCTCTTCGGCGACCTGCTCGGCGTGACCGACGCCGACCTGATCGCGGCCGCGATCCTCGCCGTGGCCGTCCCGCTCGCGCTCGCCGCCGCCCACCGCCCGCTCACCGCCGTCGCGTTCGCCCCCCTCCCCGCGCTGCGCCCGGCGCGGGTGCAGGCGGGCCTCTTGATCCTGCTCGCCGCCGCGATCGTCGTGGCGGTCCAGGGCCTCGGCAACCTGCTCGTGCTCGCGCTGCTCGTCGCGCCGGGCGTCGCGGCGCGGCCGCTGCGCCGGCTCGGCACGCAGCTGGCCGCCGGTGCCCTCGTCGGCGCGGGCAGCGGCGCGCTCGGCGTCCTCGCGTCGGACCGGCTCGGCACCGCGGCCGGCGCGTCCGTCGCGATCGTCCTCGTCGCCGTCGCCCTCGGCGCGTTGCTCGCCGCCGGCGGCGGCGCAGGCGTCAGGCGGTCGCCGATCGAGGCGCTGGGTGGTCGAGCATGAGCCCGCCCGCCCGCCGCAGCGCCGCGACGTAGGCGATCCCGCCCGCGAGCATCGCCAGCGAGATGAGCTGCGCCACGGTCAGCCCCAGGACCGACGGGTCGTTGCGGCGCACGAACTCGACGAGGAACCGCTCGATCCCGCCGAACACCAGGTAGAGGGCGAACAGCCCTCCCGGCCGCACCGAGTCGCGCAGCCGCCAGAGGACGAGCGACAGCAGCCCCATGGTCAGGCCCTCGTAGAGCGGTGTCGGGTGGACGTCGGCGTCGGTCGGCACCACGCCGGCGGGATACGGCATCGCCCACGGCAGGTCGGACGGCTCGCCGTAGTCGCCGTCGCCCGAGACCTGGCAGCCCATCCGCCCGACGGCGTAGCCGAGGGCGAGCCCGATGCCGGCGATGTCGAGCAGGTACGGCGTGAAGACGCCGCGCCACTTCGCCCACGCGATGACCGTGATCGCCCCGCCGAACAGCCCGCCGTACCACGTCAGCCCGGACCCGCTGAGCAGCCCGCCCGCGTCGAACTGCCCGTTGTCGATCGCCCAGTAGACCTTCGCGCCGACGATCCCGCCCCCCAGCGCGGCGAACACGAGCTCGTACGCGTAGTCCTCCGGCTTGCCCAGCTCGCGGAAGCGCCGCGCGGCCATCGCCCCCCACGCGAGGAAGTTCAGCGCGAAGAAGATCCCGAAGGTCTTGAGGTCCAGGCCGAAGACGCCGATCTCGTCGAGCACGCGGCGCAGGCTAGCGGCGGGACCTCTCGCGCCTCCGCGCTCGTAGAGGGGGCATGAGACGAACGCTGCTGGTCGCCGGACTGCTGCTGGTCGCCGCGCCCACCGCCGCCGCGGCGGACGGGCTGCCGGTGGGGAACGTCGACGTCGGCCGCGAGGGCGTCACCGTGCCCGGGGCCGCCGACCGCATCGTCGCCCTCAGGGGCCGCGGGAGCACGCTGGTCGAGCGCATCGAGACCGACGGCGGGCGCGTGCAGTCGACGCTGCGGCTGAAGGAGCGGCTCACCGTCCCGGGCGTCGCCCTGGACGGCACCGCCGACGGGCGTTCCTACGACGGGCGGACGGTCGTGCTCATCAGGCCGCGCGACGGCCACCACGGGTTCCCCCTGCGCCGCACGCGGCTCGTCGTCCTCGGCGTCAAGCCGCTGCGCGTCCGGCGCCGGATCACGCTGCGCGGCGACTTCAGCTTCGACGCCCTCTCGCCCGACGGCAGCCGCATGTTCGTCGTCAACTACGTCGACCCGCAGGACCCGCGCAAGTACGTCGTGCGCTCGTACGACCTCGAGCGCGGCCGCTTCGACCGCGGCGCGATCGTCGACGCCCGCGAGCCCGACGAGGACATGCGCGGCTATCCCGTCACGCGCGTCACCACGCAGGACGGCCGCTGGGCGTACACGCTGTACGACGGCGGCGGCGAGCCGTTCGTGCATGCGCTCGACACGCGCGACCGCAAGGCGTTCTGCATCGACCTGCCGATGCTCGCCGGCATGGACCAGCCCTTCGACCTGCGCCTCAGCCTCTCGCCGGGCGCGCTGAGCGTGCTCGACGGCGAGCGGCCGGTGGCGAGCGTCGACACGAAGACGATGAAGGCGTCCGAGCCCGCCGCGCCGCGGCCGCGGCAGCGGCGCGCGCAGGCTCCGGCGGGCGGCGGCGACGGCGGGATCGACTGGGGCCTGGCCCTCGGCCTCGGCGTCTTCGCGGCGGTCGCGCTGGCCGCGTCGCGCGGCTTCACGCGGCGCCGCCGCAGGGTGCCGTCGGGCGTCTAGAGGTAGCCGAGCGGGCTGACCGGCGAGCCGCCGACGCGCGTCTCGAAGTGCAGGTGCGGCCCGGTCGAGTGGCCCGTGCTGCCAACGGTGCCGATGACCTGGCCCTGCGAGACGTTCTGGCCGACGTGGACGCCGATCGTCGTCTGGTGGCCGTAGCACGTCGACAGCGAGCCGGAGTGCTGGATGCACGTGTAGTTGCCGTAGCCGCCGGTCCACCCGGCGAGCGCGACGCGGCCGCCCAGGGCGGCGTGGATCGGCGTCCCCGACGGCGCCGCGATGTCGATGCCGGCATGGATGTGGCCGGGGCGGACCTCGCCGAACGAGCCCGTGATCGGGCCGTTGACCGGCCAGATCATCTGGCCCGAGCCGTGCCGGATCGGCCCACCGGCGGGGACGCCCGCCAGGCGCGCCTGGATCTTGGCCTGCTGGGCCTCCATCGCCTCGAGGTCCTCCTCGATCTCGTGGCGCTCGGAGCGGACGTGGCTCAGCGCGTTCGCCTTGCCGTCGCGCGTGTTCTCCAGCCCCACGCGCGTCCCGACGAGCTGCATCCGGATCTCGGCGATCTCGTTGCGGCGCTGCAGGACGATCGCGGTCACGCGCTGCTGGCGGCGCTCGAGCGCGTCGAGGCGCTCCTCCGTCGCCTCGGACTCCGCCTTCGCGTCGCGCACGATCGTGACGATCTTGCGGTCCTGGTCGGCGATCCGCTGGATGAACTCGCCGCGCTCGAGCAGGTCGGCGAAGCCGTCGGAGTTCAGCACGACGCTGAGCACGTCCGGCTTGTCGGCCTTGTAGATCTCGATCAGGCGCGTGGCGAGCTGCCGGCGCGTCTCGACCAAGCGCTCGCGCAGGCGCGTCAGCCGCGCCCGCTCGTCGCGCAGCTTCGTCTGCAGGTCGATCAGCTCGGCGCGCTTGGCGTCGAGGTCGGCCTGGATCCGCGACTCGCGCGCCTGCAGCCCGCCGATCTTCTGCTGCAGCCGGTTGATCTTGCCGGTGTACTGCGCGATGTCGCTCGAGAGCACCCGCTCGGTGCCCTTCTTGCGGGCGAGCTGGTCGCGCGCCCGGTCGATCTTGCTCGACAGGTTCTGGCCCTTGGAGGGCAGCGGCAGCACCGCCCACAGCAGAGCGGGCGCGAGCAGGCAGGCGATCAGGACCCGAAGACGCACGAGAGAGGCGCGCAGGCTACGACGAGATGCGGGATTTCCCTGCAAAAACGGGTGCAGCCCGCCTCGTAGAATGGAGGGCACGATGAACCGCTCCGCCGCACTCAAGGCACCCGCCGGGCTCCAGGCCCGGATGCTCCTCACGATCTTCCTGCTGGGCGTGGTCTACCTCGCCCTGATCGCCGCTCTCTTCGCCTCCGGTGCGAGCGGCGTCTTCATCGCGCTGATCGCCGGCGGGCTGTTTGTCTTCCAGCTCTTCGCCGCCGAGAAGCTCGGCCTGCGGGCCATGGGCGCGGAGGAGGTCTCCCCGCGCGAGGCGCCCGAGCTGCACGCGATGATCGAGCGCCTGTGCGTGCAGGCCGACCTCCCGAAGCCGAAGGTCGCGATCATGCGCACCTCGATGCCCAATGCGTTCGCGATGGGCCGCTCGAAGAAGGCCGCGACCGTCTGCGTGACGACGGGGATCATGGAGATCCTCTCCCCCGCCGAGCTCGAGGGCGTCCTCGCGCACGAGCTCTCGCACATCCGCCACCGCGACGTCGTCGTCATGACGATCGTCAGCTTCTTCGCCTCGATCGCCTCGATGATCCTGCAGTTCGGGTTCTTCTTCGGCGGCGGCAGCGACGACGACGACAGCCCGGGCTTCCTCGCCCTGTTCCTCGTCTCGCTGATCGTCTACGTCGTCTCGTTCTTCCTGATGTCCGCCCTCTCGCGCTACCGCGAGTTCGCGGCCGACCGCGGCGCGGCGGAGATCACCCGCCGGCCGAGCGCGCTCAGCTCCGCGCTCATGAAGATCAGCGGGACGATGGACCGCATCCCCCAGCAGGACCTGCGCGCGAACTCGGAGCTGGCCGCGTTCTACATCGCCCGGCCGTCGACGAAGTCGGTCCTCAACCTCTTCTCGACGCACCCGCCGATGGACAAGCGCATCGCGGCCCTCGAGCGGCTCGAGGCGCAGATCCAGGGCACCGCGGCCGCGACGCCGCTCGCGGCCTAGGCGCGCGTGGGCTTCCTCGACTCGCTCCTCGGGCGCTCGCGCACTCCGAAGCCGGCCAAGCAGGACCGGCTGTTCGCGATGTCGACGGCGTACGTGACGCTGGAGACCGCGCACGGGATGACGAGCGGCGGCAAGGCGGGCATCGTCTTCCAGGCCGAGGCGACCGCGGACTTCGCGCGGATCCTCGCCGACGCCGAGGAGGTGCTGCGCGCGACCGGCGCCGAGACGGGCACCGACGTGAAGATGGAGGACGACAAGTACGGCTATCGCTGGGTCGTCCTCAGCGACCCCGACGTCGAGGACCTCGTCGTCGGGATCAACGCGATCAAGGACGCGCTCGACGTCGGCGGGTACGGCGCGCGCCTGCTCGCCGTCGTGTTCCGGTTCAAGCGCGAGGGCGGGCGCGACGCGTACTTCATCTACAACGTCAAGCGCGGGCTCTGGTACCCGTTCGTGCCGGCGGGCGGCGAGCAGCAGCGCGACAACGAGGCCGAGCTGCGGCTGAAGGCCCAGCTCGCGAGCGAGCTGCCTATGGAGCCGGAGCTGGAGCGCTGGTTCCCGCTGTGGGGCGCGCCTCTATAGCCCTGGCGTGCTCGAGGGCGCGGGCGATGGTCTGCGTGTCCTCGTAGAGCTCGTCCTCGACGACGCGGCCCCAGCGGAAGCGCGCGTACTGCATGCCGCGGTAGCGGTAGACGGTGCCGTCGTGCGCGGTCAGGACGTTGTGCCAGCGCGTCGCGACGCGCATGTCCCACGGCCAGCCCTTCGCGACGACGTCCTCGACCGTGAAGTCGAAGCCGAAGAGCGACCAGCCGGTGTCGAACCACTTCGCGATCGCCGGCCGGCCGCGGAACTCGCCGGACAGCTCGGTGTCGCCCGGGAAGCGCAGGACGGCGTCCGGCGCGAAGACGCGAAACGGCTTGCGCCAGTCGCCGGCCGAGAGGTGGCCGAACTGGCGGCGGACGATGAGGGCGACGACCCAGGAGTACATGGCTCGTGCCTGCCCGCACGAAGTGCGGCCGATGCGTGCAGCGCGTCACACGGAGCCGTGCCGCTCGCGGTAGGCGCGCACCTTCGTCCGGTTGCCGCACACCTTCATGTCGCACCACACCGCCGAGCGGTTGCGCGAGCGGTCGTAGAACGCCCAGCGGCAGTCGTCGGCGGGGCAGGACTTCAGGCGCTGCCACGTCCCCTCGGCCTGCGCCTCGGCGACGATCGCCAGCAGACGGCCGAGGGCGCCGTCCACGCCGCCGCGGCCCGGCGCGGGGCGGGCGGTGCCGTCGGGCGCGAAGCGGACCTCCAGGCGCGCGCGCCGCGCCGCCGCCTCGAGGGCGTCCAGCGCCGCCGGGTCGACGTCGTAGCCGCCGTGGTGGCCGAGCAGGACCTCGCGCAGCGCCTCGCGCAGCTCCGCCGCTCGCGCGACGTCGGCCCTCGCGGCGCGCTCGCCGGCCCCGAGGAGCCCCTGCTTGCGCAGCCACTCGGCGAGCGCGGCGGGCGTCGCGATGTCGTCGGTCGCGTCGTCGACGTCGCGCGTGTTGACGAACGCGCGGACGAGCTCCAGCTGTCCCGGTGCCTCGTTGCTCACGAAACGCTCCTGCATGACGTTCGCTTATCGAGGTCCATAAGGAACAACACTAGCATCCACGCTTGACTGGTTACGTAACTGGCTATACCATGTAACTAGTTACAAGCCAGGAAGGAGCCCCAAGTGCTCTCCCACGCGCATCTCCACAGCCTCACCATCCGACCGGCCCGCGACGAGGACTCGCGCGCGCTGACGGATCTCGCCCAGCTGGACAGCGCCCGCCCCCTCGACGGCGCGATCCTGATCGCCGAGGCCGAGGACCGGCCGCTCGCGGCCATCGACGTGCTCACCGGCCGGCTGATCGCCGACCCGTTCCACCACAGCGCCTACGAGGCCGACATCCTCCGCGCCCGCGCCCGCCAGCTGCGCGCCGCATGAGCCACCGCGTCGTCCACGTCCGTGAGGTGCCGGTTGCGCCCTCCCCGGTCGAGGGCCTGAGCTGGCACCCGGTCCGCCGCCACCTGGACATCCGCGCGTTCGGGACGAACGCGTACACCGCTGACGCCGGCGGGCTCATCGTCGAGCCCCACGACGAGGACGAGTTCGAGGAGCTCTACGTCGTCGTCACCGGCGCCGCGCGGTTCACGGTCGACGAGCAGACGTTCGACGCGCCGCAGGGCACGCTCGTCCTCGTCACGCCGCCATCGCAGCGCGTCGCGCACGCGACCGAGGACGGCACGACGATCCTCGCCGTCGGCGCCGTGCCCGGACAGGCGTTCAAGGTCTCAGGCTGGGAGGACCGCTGGCTCAGCCAGAGCCAGGGATGAGCGAGTCCGGGATCGCGCCCTCGCCGTTGAACTCCTGCCGGGCCTCCTCGAGGTCCGTGTCCTCGGGCGGCAGGATGACGTCGGAGTGCACGAGCTCGTCGTCGCCGAGCTTGCGGCCCTTGTCGCGCACCATCGCGATGAGCTGCGCGAACAGCTCGCGGAACTTGTCCTCGTCGCCGGCCTCGACGGCCTCGACACAGCGGTTGTCGAGCTCGTTGACCGCCTCGTAGTCGGCCTGGTCGAGCTCGAACTGGCCCTCGGTCGCGATGCGGACGATCACTGGGGGCGCTCCTCGGTCGGCGCGGAGCCTGCTCCGAGCTCGCCGGCGGCCGCCTCGGGCGCACCGGAGCCGAGCTCGGCCCGCAGCTTGGCCATCTCGTCGTCGACGGCGGACGCCGACGTCAGCTCCTTGAGCTGACGGTCGATGTCGTCGTTGCCGCCCTCGCCGAGCTGCGTCAGGTCCTCGAACGTGCCGGCGGCCTCGAGCTCCTCGACGGCGGAGGCCCGGGCGCGCATCTGCTCGGTCTTGTCGACGGCGCGCTGCATCGCGAGGCCCACGTCGGCCATCTGCTCGCCCACGCCGGTCGCCGCCTCGGAGATCTGCACCTGGGCCTCGGCGGCGGAGTACTGCGCCTTGATGACCTCCTTCTTGGTGCGGAAGGCCTCGATCTTCGTGCGCAGCTTCTGCTCGTTCTCGATCAGCCGCTGCTGCTGGTTCTCCAGCTCGGCGACCTGCTGGTCGAGGCCCTGGAGCTCGGTCTGCGCGAGGACCTTGCGCTCCATCGCCATCCGCGCGAGGTCCTCCTTGCCCGCCGCGAGCGCCTGGCGCGCCTGCGTGTCGAGCTTGACGACCTGCTGCTCGAGCTTGCCGGACTGGAGCTGGAGGCGCTTCTTGGACGTGACGACGTCCGCGATCCCCTTCTTGACGTTCTGCAGCAGTTCGAGCTGCTTCTCGTACGAGTAGTCCAGGGTCTCCTGCGGGTCCTCGGCGCGATCGAGGATCTTGGAGATCTTGGCCTTGACGACTGTGCTGAAACGGCCACCGAGTCCGGGCATGTCCCGGACCGTACCATGGCGCTTCGTGTCGTCCCGGACCCCCGCTGACTCGCAGTCGGTCCTCGTTCGCTGGATGGGCGTGATGGACGCCAACAGCGCGGGCTATGTCCACGGCGGGGTCGTCATGCGCTACTGCGACGAGGTCGCCGGACTGGCCGCCACGCGGCACTCGGGCTCGCGGGTCGTGACCGCGGCGATGGACCGCATGACGTTCAACGAGCCGGTCCACGTCGGCGAGGTCGTGACGTTCAAGGCGACGGTCAACGCGGCGTGGCGAACGTCGATGGAGATCGGCGTCCGCGTCGAGGCGGAGAACCCGCGGTCCGGCTCGGTCCGCCACACGAACACGGCGTATCTGACGATGGTCGCCCTCGACGACGAGGGAAGGCCGGCGGCGGTGCCGGCGATCGAGTGCACGTCCGACGTCGAGACGCGCCGCGAGCGCGAGGCGCAGCTGCGACGGGCGAACCGCCTCGCCGAGCGCGAGCAGATCCTGAAGGAGCGCGGCTAGAAGCCGACGGGGTGGCGCGCCTTGAACCCGCGCGTCGAGCGCAGCACGGGGCGCCAGCGCGGGCCCTTGCCGCCGCTCGGGTCGCCGGCGGCGCTCGTGTCGAGGCGCAGCCCCGCGATCACGGCGAAAGCATGGCCCGGGTTGGTGTAGACGGTGATCCAGGCGCCGGGCCCGGCCTCGCCCCAGCGCATGAAGCTGCTGGAGTCGAGCGGCGTCTTGAGGAGCTTCGCGCCGATCAGCGCGTAGGAGACGGTGCCCGAGCAGTCGTAGCCCGAGTCCTCGACCTTGCCGTGGCCGCCGCCGTACTTGTACGGCTTGCCGATGATGCGGTTGGCCGCCGCGATGGCGGCCTGCACCTGCGGAGGCGCGTCGAGCGGCGCGGCGGCGAGGCCGTTCGGGGTGATGACGGCGGTCGCGCCGGGGACGGCGCGGACCTTGAACCGCTTCTCCGCCTTGGCCTGGCGCTCCTTCTCGGTCTCGTACGTGGTGCCGCCGGTGGTCGCCGCGACGGCGACCGGCGCTCCAACGAGCGCCACGAACAGCATCACGATGAACGCGACAACGGGAATGCCCCGCACGGCAACGACTCCTCTTTCGTCGGCCTACGGGGTTAGCTGACGGGCTAGCGCGAAAAGAGCCTGCGCTTCACACGGATGACCGTGTGATTAGCCCCAACAACGTGGGTCCCCCGCTCCATGGCCAGGTGGCCATGAATTCGGCATGCGGCGGACACTGTACCCAACTTGAAACAGATCATGCGCCGCGCCGGACGCGCGTTCGAATTGCCATAAAGAACGCGGCGAGGATGCCGATCAACGCCGATCCGCCCGCCACGGTCAGGGCCGCCGGGCGCGGCGGCGCACCGCTGCCGCAGGCGCGCGCGCGAGCGTGGAACGCGGCGGGGTCGCGCCAGGCGCCGTCCTCCTGGAAGGCCGGGCCGAGTGGGCTCGTCTGCTCGCCGGGGAGGAACGACGCCCGCGCGCGGCCCCAGTGCCCGGGCCAGCGGACCCACGGCCCGAACGGGCGGACCTGCGGGCGCACCACGCGCCCGCGGCCGTCGGCGAAATCGTCGGGATCGGGCCACGGGCGCCCGTGCTCGCCCGCGCCCGCGTACGAGGCGTGCGATCCGTTGGCGACGTAGACCACGCCGTGCCACGGGCAGCGCTCGGCCCACGAGTGCTGGGCGAACGTCGCGTCCTGCGGGCGGCCGCAGGGCGATCCTGTCCCCCGCCACCCGCGCGGTCAGCGCCTCGACGGCCGTGGCCCTCGCGCGCTCGGCGCTGTCGTATCGCACGAGCGGAGCGTGCTGCTCGAGGACGGGCGGCAGATCGGCGATGGCCGGACGGTACTCTGCCGCCCGTGCCCCGCCCCCTGGTCGCGCTCGCCTGCCTGATCGCGCTCGTCGTGGCGGGCTGCGGCGGCGGCGGAGGCAGCACCGGCGACGATCGCCCCAACCGCCCGCAGGTCGGCGTCAAGGGCGACGAGAAGGAGGCCGCGACCGACCTCGGCTTCCCCGCGTTCGCGACGAAGAACACGACGCGCGTCGGGGGCGCGGACTCCGTCGCCAACGCCGCGGCGGTCGCGCAGGCGGTCTATCCGGGAGCGGACGACAAGACGCGGCCGAAGGCGGTCGCGCTGGTCGACAAGGACGACTGGCGCGGCGGGCTCGCGGCCGCGGCGCTGTTCGCCGAGCCGGTCGGCGCACCCGTGCTGCTCACCGACGGGGGCGACCTGCCGGAGGCGTCGAAGAGCGCGCTCGACGCGCTCGACCCGACGGGATCGAAGGAGGCCGGCGACGCGCAGGTCATCCGCGTCGGCGACGTCGCCGAGCCAGGCGGGCTGAAGGCGACGGACGTCTCGGGCAAGAATCCCGCCGAGGTCGCGGCGCAGATCGACGCCGTGCTCAGCGAGGCCCGCGGGCGCTCGAGCGACGACGTGGTCGTCGTCGGCAGCGAGAAGGCGGAGTTCGCGGTGCCCGCGGCGGGCTGGGCGGCGAAGTCCGGCGACCCGGTGCTGTTCGTCGACCGCGACGCGGTGCCGCCGGCGACGAAGGCCGCGCTCGAGCGCCACCAGCAGCCGAAGATCTTCATCCTCGGGCCCGAGAGCACGGTGTCCAAGAAGGTCGAGGCCGACCTGCGCCGGCTCGGGACGGTCACGCGCGTGACGCGGATCGAGGATGCGATCGCCGGCTCGATCGCCTTCGCCCGCTTCGCCTCGGGGACGTTCGGGTGGGAGGTCACCGACCCGGGGCACGGCCTGGTCTTCGTCAACCGCACGCGGCCGCTCGACGCGATCGCCGCGGCGCCGCTGTCGGGCAGCGGGACGTACGGCCCCGCCCTGCTGCACAGCGGCGGGCCGCGCCTCGACACGCTCGTCGACGGATACCTCCAGGACATCCGCCCCGGCTACCGCAAGAACCCCGTGCGCGGGGTCTACAATCACGGCTGGATCATCGGGGACGAGAAGGCGATGCCGCTCGCCACGCAGTCCCGGATCGACGCCCTCCTCGAGATCACCCTCGTAGACCCGGAAGCGACCGCCCCCTCCTCATGAGCGAAGCCGAGCACCCGTCGCGCCGCGGCCGAGAGGTCACCGTCGACGACGTCCGCCAGCTGACGGGCGCGTCCACGCCGCACTTCGCGCTGCAGCTGCGCAATCGGATCGCCAAGCTGATCCGCGACCTGCCGCAGGACCATCCGGCGCGGATCGAGGGCGAGCGCGAGATCCGCCGGCTCACGGGCCTGGGCTTCAGCGGCGAGGTCCGCGGGACCCCGCACGAGGACGGCATCGAGCCGCTCCCCTCCCTCGGCGCCGACGCGGACCACTTCCGCGAGACGCCCGCCGGGCACTAGCTCCTACTCGCCGGCGTCGTCGCGCTTGCCCTCGCGCGGGGCGGGCGTCTCCTCGCCCTGGCCGTTGGCCGGGGTGTCGGTGTTGACGGGTGCGTCCTTCGGGTTCGTCGACGCGGGGTCGTCGCTGTCCGAGCCGCAGCCGGCGGCGGCGAGGAGGGCCAGCGCGGCGAGCGCGGCGGCGAGGAGATGACGGGAACGGGCCATGGCCGCGGACTGTCCACTGACGGCCGGAGCTACACGCCCCGTAGTGGCCGCTACAAGAAATCGGCGTGAGTGCCGATCATGAGGCGTAGACCGATGTCGCACCGGCTTCTCGAAAGCACCCGGCCCCGAGGGCGCGCCGCCTCCGTGTACGAGGACGTGCTCGACCGCATGACCGACGACGGCGTCCGCTGGCGCTCGCTCGCGGTGCTGTTCCTCGTCGGCGGGCTGCTCGCGGACCTGTCGGTCCTGCTGCCGGTGCCCGAGCGCGCGTCCCCCGCCGCGCTCGCGGTGATCGGGACGACGGCGGTGGTCAGCGCGGTCGCCATGCTGCTTCTCTCGGCGCGGCTGCCCGCGCGGCTCATGACGATCACCCTGGCCTTCGGGACGCTCCTGGTCACGGCGGGCGTGATCGCCACCGACGACACCGCCGCGATCTACGCGCTCTTCTACGTCTGGGTCGGGTTCGAGGCGTTCTTCTTCCTCCCGCGCCGGCAGGCGGTGGCGCACATCGGGTTCGTCGCGGTCGCCTACGCCATCGCGCTGAACGTCGCCGGCGGCACCGCGGGCGACAGCCTCGCGCGCTGGATCCTGACGCTCGGCACCGTGATCACGGTCGGCGTGCTCGCCGGGGCGCTGCACGACCGGGCGGAGCGGCTGATCGACCGGCTCGCCGACGCCGCGCGCACCGACGCGCTCACCGGCCTGCTCAACCGCCGCGGCTTCGAGGAGCGCATGGAGGCCGAGCTCGAGCGCGCCAAGCGCAGCGGGCAGCCCGTGACCGTGGTGGTCGGCGACCTCGATCACTTCAAGAGCGTCAACGACCGCTTCGGCCATCGCGTCGGCGACCAGACCCTG
This sequence comes from Solirubrobacteraceae bacterium, assembly GCA_036389155.1. GTDB lineage: Bacteria > Actinomycetota > Thermoleophilia > Solirubrobacterales > Solirubrobacteraceae > CADCVT01. The sequence continues at coordinate 65,332 of DASVQN010000009.1, read as the reverse complement.
CAGCGCTTCGCGTCCGTCGCGGGCTCGGTGAAGCGGCGGATCGACGACCTGGCGCGCATCGGCGGCGAGGAGTTCGCGCTCGTGCTGCCCGACAGCGACGAGCACGGCGGCTTCCTGGTCGCCGAGCGCCTGCGGCGCGCGGTGCGCGACGCCGGCCTGCTGGAGGGCGAGGCGGCGGTGACCGTGAGCTTCGGCGTCGCCACGTGCCCGCGGCACGCCGCGACCAGCGAGCAGCTCCTGCACTGCGCCGACCAGGCGCTCTACCTCGCCAAGCAGCTCGGCCGCGACCGCAGCGTCATCTTCTCCGAGGAGGTCGTGGAGTCGCTGGCCGGCGGCGCCGTCGACGACTCGCGCCAGGCGGTCGAGCAGATCGCGGCGGTGCTCATCCTCGCCGAGACGCTCGACCTGCGCGACACCGGCACGGCCCAGCACTCGCAGACCGTCGGGCGGCTATGCGAGCAGATCGCGACCGAGCTCGGCCTCGAGCCCGATCGCGTCGAGCGCGTGCGGCTGGCGGGGCTGCTGCACGACCTGGGGAAGATCGGCGTCCCCGATCCGATCCTGCGCAAGCCCGGCGCGCTGACCGACGCCGAGTGGGCGGAGATGCGCAAGCACCCCGAGCTCGGGGCGCGGATCCTCAGCGGCGCGAGCCTCGACGACATCAGCTCGTGGGTGCTCGCGCACCACGAGCGGCCGGACGGGCGCGGCTACCCGTCGGGCCTGGCCGGCGACGAGATCCCGCTCGAGGCGCGCATCCTCGCCGTGGCGGACTCCTTCGAGGCGATGACCTCCGACCGCGTCTACCGGTCCGGCATGCCGGTCGCCGACGCGATCGACGAGCTGCGCCGCTGCGCGGGATCGCAGTTCGACGAGCGCGTCGTCGAGGCGTTCGCCGGCGTGCTGACGGAGTCGCTCGCTCTGTAGGCTCGCGCCCGATGCGGATCGGGCTCTTCCTCGCGTACTGGCCCTGGTTCTCGTACGACGAGCAGCTCGCGCTGGCGCTGCTGGCCGACGAGCTGGGGCTGGACTCGGTGTGGATCAGCGAGGCGTGGGGGCAGGACGCGGTATCCGTCCTCGGCGCGCTCGCCGCGCGGACCGAGCGGGTCGGCCTCGGGTCGGCGATCCTGCAGATCCCGGCGCGCAAGCCGACGGCGACGGCGATGGCCGCGGCGACGCTCGACGTGATGAGCGAGGGCCGGTTCCGGCTTGGGCTCGGGCTGAGCGGGCCGCAGGTGTCGGAGGGCTGGTACGGCGAGCCGTTCGTCAGGAACCTGCGGCGGGTGCGCGAGTACGTCGACGTCGTGCGGCGCACGCTGGCGCGCGAGCCCGTCTCGCTGCCGCTGCCGGAGGGCGAGCCCGGGATGGGGCTCGGCAAGCCGCTGAAGCTGCTGTGCCGGCCGGTGCAGGAGAAGATCCCGATCTACCTCGGCGCGGTCGGTCCGCGCGCGATCGAGCAGACCGGCGCGATCGCCGACGGCTGGCTGCCGGCGTTCCTGGATCCCGCGAACCCCGACGTCCTCATGGACCCGCTGCGGGCGGGGCTGGCGCGCGCCGGGCGCGACGCCTCGTCGCTGGACGTCGCCGCCGCGGTGCCGGTCGCGGTGACCGACGACCTCGACGCCGCCCGCGACGCCTGCCGGCCGTGGCTGGCGTTCTACCTCGGGGCGATGGGCGCGAGGGAGAAGAACTTCTACGTCGACCTCGCCGATCGCTACGGGCACGGCGACGTCGCGCGGGATGTCCAGGAGCGGATGCTCGGGGGCGACCGCCTGGGCGCGGCGAGCGCGCTGACGCCAGAGCTCATCGACGCGACGGCGCTCGTCTCGACGCCTTCCGGCCTCGACGAGAAGCTCGCGGCGTACGAGCGCGCGGGCGTGACGACGCTCCTCGCCGTCCCGTCCGCCGACCGCGAGGCGACGGTGCGGGCGCTCGCCGCCGCCGGCGTCGCCGCGGCCTGACGCGCCTCGCTACTTCGGCGGCAGCGACGACGCGTAGTCCGCGCCGGCGTCGACCCACTTCGCGAGGCCGTCGTCGCTCGCGATCGCCGCGCCCCCGACGCACACGAACGCGCGCATCGGGCGGCCCGTCATGTCGAACTGCCGCACGCCGGGCTCGGTGAGCGCCGTCTCGTAGTCCTCGCTCGAGAGCCGGACGAGGAGCTCGTCGCCCACGATCGCGCACGCCATGTTCCCGTGGACCATCCACGCGACCCCGCCGAACATCTTCTTCTCGACGACCCCGTCGCGGACGCCGACGACGTCGCGGACGCGATCGGCGAGGGCTTCGTCGTAGGCCACGGCCGACGCGTCCGCTAGAAGGGCAGGGCCTCGTCCTGGGGCGGAGGCGGCGGGGCCGGCGTCGCGTCGGCGTCGGCCAGCGGGGCGTCGGCGGCGACCGGAGCGATCCCGTTCGCGGCCCGAGCCGCGGCCGGCGCGTCCCTGAGGTCGCGCGCGACCGGCGCCTCCGCGCGATCCTCGCCCGGCGGGACGACGCGGAACGCGCGCATCCCCTCGCCGCGCTCGATCGCCTCGACGCGCTCCTTCTGCTGCGAGAGGTACTGGCTGAGCGCCTGCTCGAGCCCCTTGCCCTCCGCGAAGAGGTCGCACATCTCGTGCACCGGCACCTCGTCCGAGCCGAGGCGCTCGGCGATGTCCTGCAGCCGGCGGTACCCGCCCTCGAAGGTGATGTCGCTGGACTGGCTCACGCGGCCGTCTCCTGGTCCGTGGTCGTGATGGTGCCGGCGGTCGCGTCCACGCGGCCGTCGGCGAAGTGCAGGCTGAGGGCGGAGCCCTCGCGAACCTCGGCGGCGAGGCGGACGGGCGCGCCGCCCTCCCCCGCCGCGAGCAGCCAGCCGCGAGGGCGCATGTCGCGGGCGGCGACGAGCTCGGCCGCGTGGCCGGCGTCGCGGGACGCGTCGCGCAGCCGGCGCCGGACGCCGGCGACCGCCTCGCGGCCGAGGCGCGCCAGGGCGCGGCCGTAGTCGCGGTCGTGGTCGGCGAGCTGGCGGCGGGTGCCCATCGCGACGAGCCGGCCCTGGTCGGCGATGCCGCCCGCCCGCGCGGCGAGCGCGCCCGGCACCGCGTCGAAGCGCCGTGCCGCCCCCTCCACGAGCGTCAGCCGCTCGGCGAAGAACGCCGCCGCGCGCGCGTCGAGCTGCAGGCCGACGAGCCGCACCGCCTCCGCCCCCGGCACGCGGCGGACGACCGCGCCGAGCCGCGAGCGCGCCTCGGCCACCCCGCGCTCGCGCTCGGCGAGGGCGCCGCGCTGGGCGAGCGTCGCGTCGAGGCCGCGGTGGCGGACGTCGGAGAGCAGCCCGTCGAGCCGCTCCCCCGCGCGCAGCCGCGAACCGCTCGCGGCGACGCGCTCCGCCCCGCGCGCGACGCGGACCGGCACGTCGTCCACGCACCGTCCCGCGAGCGCCAGCCCCTGCCGCAGCTCGGCCGCCGACGGCACCGCCATCTCCGCCGAGCGCGACGGCGTGTACGCGGCCCACGCGACGTGGTTGCAGACCGGGACGTTGTCGGTGTGGCCGATCGCCGTGATGACCGACTTCGCGCACGCGAACAGCGCGCGGCACAGCCGCTCGTCGTCGAACGCGACGAGGTCCTGCACCGACCCGCCGCCGCGCGCGACGACGATCACGTCGACGAGCGGGTGCTCCTGCATCCGCGCGAGCGCGTCGATGACGTCGCGCGGCGCCGCCGCGCCCTGCACGAGCGCGCCGCAGGTCACGACGTGGATCGGCGGGAAGCGGTCGACCAGCGCGCGGACGACGTCCGACATCCCGTCCGACGAGCGCCCGGCGATCACGCCGACCGCGCGCGGGAACCGCGGCAGCGGCTTGCGGCGCGCGGCGTCCGTCAGCCCCTCCGCGCTCAGCCGCTCCAGCAGCTCCGCCCGCCGGCGCAGCAGCTCACCCTCCCCCGCGAGCCGCACGCCCGTGACGATCACGCTCACGCGCCCGGTCGCCGCCCAGAAGTCCGGCCGCTCGATCCGCACCTGGACGAGGTCGCCGTGTCGCGGCTCGTGGTCCAGCCGGCGCAGGTCGCGCGCGAAGACCTTGCACGACAGGACGGCCTCGCCGTCGGAGATGTCGAACACGAGCATCCCGCCGCCGCCCACGCGCTTGGGCCGCTGGACCTCGCCCTCCACGACCCCGCCGCCGACCTGCCGCAGCGCACGACCGATCCGCGCGGCGTACTCGCTGACGCCGGCGACCTCGACCTGCTGCTCCACGAAGGACATGGGCCGCGGGAAATTAAGCCCAGCCCCGGACGGAATCGGGCGGCGCAGGTAGCGTGCGCCGCATGCGCGTCCACGCCATCAACACCGGCAAGGTCTGGGTCAAGAGCCGCCAGATGCGAGGCGTCGGCGGTGGCCGCACGCGGGCGATCCGGACGATGTTCGATCGCGAGTGGTCCGAGCCCCTGCCGATCCTCGCCTGGCTCGTCGAGCATCCGGACGGGCTGATCGTGGTCGACACCGGCGAGTCGGCGGGCGTCATGGAGAAGGGGTGGTTTCCGCGCTGGCACCCGTACTTCCGCCTCGCCGTCCGGTTCGAGGCCAGGCCCGAGGACGAGATCGGGCCGCAGATCCGCGCGCTCGGCTTCGACCCCGAGGACGTGAAGACCGTCGTCATGACCCACATGCACGGCGACCACGCGGGCGGCATCCCCCACTTCCCGCGCAGCGAGTTCCTCGTCGCCCGCGGCGAGTACGAGGCGACGAAGGGGATCGAGGGGAAGATCAACTACCTGCCCCAGCACCTCCCGCAGTGGTTCGCGCCGACCCTCGTGGACCTCGACGGGTGGGACCCGGGACACGTCGTCGCGCCGGGGGTCCGCATCGTCCCGACGCCGGGCCACACGGCGGACCACGTGTCGGTCGTCGTCGAGGACGGCGAGCGCACGCTCTTCATCGCCGGCGACGCGTCCTACCGCGAGGACCTCATGCGCGAGGGCGTGGCCGACGGCGTCACGCAGTCGCCCGAGACGCACCTCGCGACGCTCGCGAGGATCCGCGCGTTCGTCGACGAGCACAGCGCGATCTACCTACCGACGCACGACCCGGAGAGCGGCGCCCGGCTCGACGCGGCCTACGCCTGAGGGCGCCCGACCGCGCGGACGGCGTCGCTACCGCCCCCGCCCGGCGGCCTCGACGAGCGGCCCGGTCCGCGGCTTGACCTGCTGGGAGAGCACGATGTACGACGTCGAGCGGCGGATCGCGGCCGTCGCGAGGATCCGGTTGACGATCTCCTGCAGGTGCTCGGTGTCGCGGGCGACGAGGCGGCAGAGCATGTCCTGCGGCCCGCTGATCGCGTCGACCTCGACGACCTCGGGCACCGCCTCGAGCACGCTCGTCGCCTCGGCCAGCCGGCCCTGCGTGAGCTCGAGCAGCACGAACGCCTGGATGCCGTAGCCCATCGCCGCCGGGTCGACCTCCGGCCCGTAGCCGGTGATCACCCCGCGGGACTCGAGCTTGGTCAGGCGCGCCTGCACGGTCCCGCGCGCGACCCCGAGCCGGCGCGAGATCTCCAGCAGCCCGACGCGCGGGCTCTCCCGCAGTGCGGCGATGAGGCGGGCGTCCAGTTCATCGATGGTCATCTTGTACAGCCATCCTGTCACAACACTGTTCCGAAGTGCGCAGAATGAGCGGCGAGACCGTTCACACTTGCTAGTTTCCGTCCGGGGGAGTAGGAACATGCCGAGAGGAGGCACGCGCATGTTCGAAGAAGGTCAGCTCTACTCACCGGTCACGACGTCGGATGACGGCGAGGTCAAGGTCCATCTCGCGCCCGACCATCCCGGCTTCGCCGACGAGGCGTACCGGCAGCGGCGCAACGACATCGCCCGCCACGCGCTCGAGTGGCGCCCCGGCCGGCCCGCCCCCGACGTCGGCTACACCGAGGTCGAGCACGAGGTCTGGCGCACCGTCTGCCGCGAGCTGCGGCCCAAGCACGAGAAGCTCGCCATCCGCGAGTACGTCGAGGCGCTCGACCGGCTGAACCTCCCGACCGACCACATCCCGAGCCTCGACCAGGTCTCCGAGCACCTCGCGCCGCTCACCGGCTTCCGGTACGTCCCCGCCCCCGGCCTCGTCCCGCTCCGGGAGTTCTACGGCTCGCTGAAGGAGCGCCTCTTCCACTCCACCCAGTACGTGCGCCATCCGGCCGAGCCCCTCTACACGCCGGAGCCGGACATCATCCACGAGGTCATCGGCCACGGGCACCTGCTGGCCACCGACACCTTCAGCGAGCTGCACCGCCTCACCGGCGAGGCGACCCACCGCCTCACCGACGAGGAGAACCTGAAGTTCCTCTCCAAGGTCTTCTGGTTCACCGTCGAGTTCGGGATCGTCCACGAGGACGGCGAGATCCGCGCGTACGGCGCGGGCATCCTGTCGTCCTACGGGGAGATCGACGAGTTCCGCGACATGGAGCACCGCCCGCTCAACCTCGCCGAGATGGGCACGGCGGACTACGACATCACGCACTACCAGCCCGTCCTGTACCTCGCGGAGTCGATGGACCAGGTCCGCGAGACGGTGGGCGGCTTCTTCGCCACCTGCACCGACGAATCGATCGAGGAGATGCGCCGTGAGCACGTTCTCGCCTGACGCACAGACCGGCACCATCACCCCGCCGCAGCGACCCGACGACAAGATGCCGCTCCACGGCATCGACCACGTCGAGCTGTGGGTCGGCAACGCGGCGCAGGCGGCGTACTACTTCACCCGCGCGTTCGGGTTCACCGAGGTCGCCTACTCCGGCCTGGAGACCGGCGTCCGCGACCGCGTCAGCCACGTGCTGCGCCAGGGCCGCGTCCGGCTCGTCCTCACCGGCACGCTCAACAGCGACACCGAGATCGCGACCCACCACCACAAGCACGGCGACGGCGTGAAGGTCATCGCCCTCAGCGTGCCGGACGTCAGGCACGCCTACGAGGTCGCGACCGCCCGCGGGGCAACCGGACTCGCCGAGCCGTACGAGATCACCGACGAGCACGGCACGGTGCGGATCGCCGACATCGCCACCTACGGCGAGACGGTCCACCGCTTCGTCGACCGCTCCGAGTACAAGGGCACCTTCCTCCCCGGCTACGAGGACGTCGAGCACGACGGCGAAGAGGACCTGCTCGTCGCCATCGACCACATCGTCGGCAACGTCGAGCTCGGCGCGATGGAGGAGTGGGTCAAGTACTACGAGGACGTCTTCGGGATGACCGAGATGATCCACTTCTCCGACGAGGCGATCAGCACCGAGTACAGCGCGCTGATGTCGAAGGTCGTGACGAGCGGCGACGGGCGCGTGAAGTTCCCGATCAACGAGCCGGCCGAGGGCAAGCGCAAGTCGCAGATCGACGAGTACCTCGAGTTCTACGAGGGCGCCGGCGCCCAGCACATAGCGCTCGCCACCCGCGACATCGTGGGCGTCGTCAACGAGCTCAAGCGGCGCGGCGTCAGGTTTCTCCAGACGCCCGAGGCCTACTACGAGGAGGTCCCGGGGCGCGTCGGCGAGATCGCCGAGGACCTAGAGGACCTGAAGAAGCTCGGCATCCTCGTCGACAGCGACGACGAGGGCTACCTGCTGCAGATCTTCACCAAGCCGCTCGGCGACCGCCCGACGATCTTCTTCGAGATCATCGAGCGCCACGGCGCGCGCGGCTTCGGGGAGGGGAACTTCAAGGCCCTGTTCGAGGCGATCGAGCGCGAGCAGGCCGCGAGGGGGAACCTGTAGGCATGCGCTACGTACGGATGGGCGAGCTGCCGCCGAAGCGGCACACGCAGGTCCGCGGCGACGACGGCCGGCTCCTGACCGAGGAGGTCATGGGCTATGAGGGGTTCAGCGGGAACGAGTCGATCCTGCTGCACCTCGAGTCGCCCTGCCGCCTGCAGGAGGTCGGGGAGTTCACGCCGCTGACGCTCGAGGAGTGGGTGCCGGACACGCACGTGCACCGGCTCACGCACACGCAGAACGTCGAGCCCGAGGGCGACCCGGTGAGCGGCCGCAAGGTGCTCATGTTCAACGGCGACGTCGAGATCGGCATCTGCAAGCCCGTCGAGGAGCTCGACGCGTTCTTCCGCTGCGGCGAGGGCGACGAGGTCTTCTTCGTCCAGCAGGGATCCGGCGAGGTCGAGACCACGTTCGGCACGCTGCCCTACGCCAAGCACGACTACGTCGTCATCCCGCGCGGCACGACGTACCGCTTCCGGATGCACGACGGCCCGCAGGAGTGGCTGACGTTCTTCACCCCCGGGGAGATCGAGACGCCGAACCGCTACCGCAACCGGTACGGCCAGCTGCTCGAGCACGCGCCGTTCAGCCAGCGCGACTTCCACCCGCCGGCCGAGCTCGTGACGCACGCCGAGCGCGGCGAGCACGAGGTCATCGTGCGCGTGCGCGGCGGGCTGCAGCGCTACCTCCTCGACTACCACCCGCTCGACGTCGTCGGCTGGGACGGCTACGTGTACCCGTACACGTTCAACATCCACGACTTCGAGCCCAAGGCCGGGCGCCTGCACCAGCCGCCGCCCGCGCACCAGACCTTCCAGGGCCAGAACTTCGTGATCTGTTCGTTCTGCCCGCGGCTGCTCGACTGGGACCCGCTCGCGGTCCCGCTGCCCTACCACCACTCCAACCTGCAGTCCGAGGAGGTCATGTTCTACGCGGACGGCGACTACGCCGCGCGCAAGGGGGTGGACATCGGCTCGATCACACTGCACCCGAGCGGCCTGCCGCACGGGCCGCAGCCGGGCGCGGTCGAGAAGTCGCTCGGGATGAAGGAGACGAACGAGCTCGCCGTCATGTGCGACACGTTCCGCCCGCTGAGGCTCACGACGCTCGCGCGCGAGCTCGACGACCCGAGCTACGCGTACAGCTGGAACCCGGAGCGGGTGGAGGCGCCGGTCTGACGGGGGCGTTCGCGTGGGGCGTCGTCCGCCCGCCGGGCGAGGCGCCCCAGCCCGCGGCACGCGTCGGGGAGGATGCCGTGCTGCTGCGCGCCGTCGCGCCGCCCGGGCCGCTGGCCGACGCGCTGGCCGGCACGCGCCTGAACGACCTCATCGAGCTGGGGCCGCGCGCGTGGCGCGAGCTGCGCGGGCGCGCGCTCGACGCCCCGGCGAGCGCGCGCGTCCCCTGCCGGACGTGCGAGGCGCTGCTGCCGGTGCGCGTGCCGGACTACGTCGACTTCTACGCGTCGCTGGAGCACGCGACGAACGTCGGCCGCCTGTTCCGCCCCGACGGCGACCCGCTGCCGCCGAACTGGCGCCACCTGCCGGTCGGCTACCACGGCCGGGCGTCGACGGTCGTCGTGAGCGGGACCGACGTCCCGCGCCCGCACGGCCAGGTCCCGTTGCCGGACGGCGGCGGGACCGAGCTGCGGCCGACCGCCGCGCTCGACTACGAGTGCGAGCTCGGCTTCGTCTGCGGCCCCTCGACGCGCCCGGGGGAGCGGCTCGGGGTCGACGAGGCCGCGGCGCGGATCTTCGGCTTCGTCCTGCTCAACGACTGGAGCGCGAGGGACGTCCAGGCGTTCGAGTACGTGCCGCTCGGCCCGTTCCTCGGCAAGTCGTTCGCGACGTCGATCTCGTCGTGGATCGTGCCGCCGGACGAGCTCGAGCGCGTGCCCCCGCGCGCGCAGGACCCCGAGCCGCTCGACTACCTGCGCGCCGACGACGCGTGGGCGCTCGACCTCGAGATCACCGTCAGCGTGGCGGGCGAGACGCTGACGCGCACCAACGCGCGCACGCTCTACTGGACGCCCGCGCAGATGCTCGCCCACGCGACGGTCAACGGCGCGGCGCTGACCGCGGGCGACCTCTTCGGGACGGGCACGATCTCCGGCCCGGACGAGGGGAGCGAGGGCTGCATGCTCGAGCGCTTCAGGGGCGAGCGGTGGCTGCGCGACGGCGACGAGGTCGTGATGGCCGCGGGACCGCTCGGCGACGTGCGCGGGCGCGTCCTGCCCGCGGGCTGAACGTTCGCGTTTGGGCTGACGCCGAGTCGGCGAATCCCACCGTATGGCGCCACAGCACAAGGACACCCTCTCCGTCCTCGACACGTCGTTCCTGAACCTCGAGAGCGGGACGACGCACATGCACGTCGGCGGCATCTCGATCTTCGACGGGCCGCCACCGGACTGCGACGAGCTGTTCGCGCACATCGAGTCGCGCCTGCACCTCGTCCCCCGCTACCGGCAGAAGCTCGCCGAGCCCGGCTTCCAGCTCGGCCGGCCGATGTGGATCGACGACCCCTGCTTCGCGCTGGACTACCACGTCCGCCACACCGCGCTGCCGCGCCCCGGCGGCCGCGACAAGCTGCGCCAGCTTGCCGCCCGCGTGTTCAGCCAGCAGCTCGACCGCACGAAGCCGCTGTGGGAGATGTGGTTCGCCGAGGGCCTGGAGGAGGAGCGCTGGGCGATCATCTCCAAGGCCCACCACGCGCTGATCGACGGGATGTCGGGCGTCGACCTGCTGGGGCTGCTCTTCGACGCGACGCCCGAGCCGCGCGAGGTCGATCCGCCCGAGCGCCCGTGGCAGCCGCGGCCCGCGCCGGGGCGCGCGGAGCTCGTCGCCGAGGCGGGGGTCGACGCGGCCACGCGACCGCTGAGGATCGCGGCGCGGGCGCTCGGCGCCGTCCGCAGCCCGCAGCGCACCGCGGCGAGCGTCGCCGAGGGCGCCAAGGGCATCCGCGACCTGCTCGTCGGCCCGATGCTCTCGCCGGCCCCGAACGTCCCGCTGAACCAGTCGATCGGGCCGCACCGGCGCGTGGAGTGGACGACGTTCGCGCTCGACGACTTCAAGGCCGTCAAGAACGCGCTCGGCGGCACCGTCAACGACGTCGTGCTCACGGTCGTCGCGGGCGCGCTGCGCGAGTGGCTGCAGTCGCACGGCACGCGCACCGAGGGCCTCGAGCTGCGCGCGATGGTGCCGGTGTCGGTGCGCGGCGAGGGCGAGAAGAACCAGTTCGGCAACCGCGTCGCGGCGATGCGCGCGCCGCTCCCGGTCTACGCCGCCGACCCCGTCGAGCGGCTGCGGCTGGTCAGCGCCTCGATGCAGGACCTCAAGGCGTCCAAGCAGGCGGTCGGCGCCGAGACGCTGGCCAACCTGCAGGAGTTCGCGCCGCCGACGCTGCTGGCGCTCGGCTCGCGGATCAACTTCTCGACGCGGCTGTTCAACACCGTCGTCACGAACGTGCCGGGCCCCCAGTTCCCGATCTACATGCTCGGCCGCGAGATGACGGAGATGATCCCGCTCGGCTTCCTCGCCGCGGGCCACACCGTCTTCTTCGCGATCATGTCCTACAACGGCAAGCTGGCGATCGGGCTGCTCGGCGACCGCGACACGATGACCGACCTCGACGCGATCGCGGCCGGGCTGCGCACCTCGCTCGACGAGCTGAAGAGGGCGGCGGGCATCCAGCCGCCGCCGCCGACCCCGGCGGCCAAGCGCCGCGCCCGCGCGCGCGAGCGGGCGGCCGCCGTGACGACGTCGAACGGCTCCGGGCACTAGCTACGCGACGGGCCGGACGACGCCGGCGGGCTCGCGGGCGGCGAGCACCCTGAGGTTCTTCGCGGCGCGCGTGCCGAGCGCGGCGACCATCACGCCGGCCACGCCGAGGCCGATCGCGTCGAGCACCGTGATGTCCAGGCCGGCGACGTGCGTCCCGAGCCCGGCGCCGAGCGCCAGCGCGGTGTTGAGCGCGATCAGGACGAGCCGGATCTCCGTCGGCCCGACGCGGCCGTAGCCGAGGTCGAAGCTCCCGAAGGCGGACGTCTCCAGGTAGGTGTTGATCGAGAGCAGCAGGTAGGCGAGCGCGATCACGAGGCCCGTCGCGAGCAGCATGTGGGGCGACAGCCCGAGGCCGACGCAGATGACGGCCGTCGCGAAGGCGTCGACGAGGTGGTCGAGGTAGTAGCCGTACGTCGGGCGCTCGATCCGGCGCAGGCGCGCCAGCGTGCCGTCGAGCGAGTCGCCGAGCCAGTGCACGACGAGCAGCGCGCTCGCCGCCCACAGCGCCGCGGGGTGGTCGTTGGCCAGCAGGTACGCGGCGGCGATCCCGAGCGCCGCGAGGACCCCGAGGAGGGTCAGGTGGTCGGGCAGGACCCGCCGCGGCAGCCGCGCGGCGAGCCAGTTCAGCGCGCGCTCCTCCGGGGCGGCGAGCAGGAACGTCTTGGTGCGCGGCGCCTCCGCCGCGACGGCGTCTGTGCGAGGCATCTCCGTCTCCTTGTTGACCATCGGTAGACAGGAGTGTAGCGCGCCTGTCGACCGTTGGTCAAGAGGAGGCCGGATAGGGTCGGATCCATGACCGACTGGGACCGCGTGAAGGACCTCGAGGTGCACATCGACGACTACGTCCTGGAGCGCGTCGCGCAGGACGTCTCCAGCGACTTCACCCGCGTCGTCACCGTCATCCACGTGCGCGGCGACGGCGAGGCCGGCGTCGGCGAGGACGTCGTCTACGACGCGGTCGACCACGACGCGGCGCAGGAGGCCGGACCGATCCTGCCGCTGCTCGGCCACTGGACGCTCGAGGGCTTCTCCAACCACCTCGCCGGCCTGGACCTCTTCCCCGGCAAGGAGCCCGAGCGCGACGTCAGCCGCCTGTACCGCCGCTACGCCTACGAGTCGGCGGCGCTGGACCTCGCGCTGCGCCAGGCGGGGACCTCGCTGCACGAGGTCGTCGGCCGCGAGCCGCGCCCGCTCACCTTCGTGGTCTCGCTGCGCCTCGGCGAGCCGCCGTCGATCGACCCGGTCACGAGCCGCCTGCGCAACTACCCGACGCTCCGCTTCAAGCTCGACCCCACCGTCTCGTGGACGGACGAGCTCGTCGCCGAGCTGCAGCAGACCGGCGCCGTGGACTCGGTCGACTTCAAGGGCCACTACAAGGGCACGATCGTCGACAACCCGCCCGACGTCGCCCTCTACCGGCGCGTCGTCGAGGCGTTCCCGGAGGCCTGGATCGAGGACCCCCACCTCGACGACGACGTGCAGGCCTACCTCGAGCCGCACCGCGAGCGCGTGACGTGGGACGCGCCCATCCACGGCATCGCCGACATCGAGGCCCTCCCGTACCCGCCGCGGATGGTCAACGTCAAGCCGTCGCGGGTCGGCAGCCTCGAGGAGCTGTTCGCCACGTACGCCTACTGCGACGAGCGCGGGATCGGCATGTACGGCGGCGGCCAGTTCGAGCTCGGGCCGGGCCGCGGGCAGATCCAGCTGCTCGCCTCGCTCTACCACCCGGACACGCCGAACGACGTCTCTCCCGCCGGCTTCCACGTGCCCGACCCGCCGCCCGGGCTGCCGACGAGCCCGATCGAGCCGCAGGCGCACGAGCGCGGCTACCGCTGGGGCTGACGCGCGCGATCAATTCGGTGCAGTTGCGGCCGAATACGAGGGACGTGACCGTCATGGACCGGCTCCCTCGCGGGGCGACCCTGCCCTGCGAGGCGTGGCGCGCGCGGCATCGCATGATGACGCGACTGGTCTGGCTCCACGTCCCCGCGCTGTGGCTGTTCGCCGTCGTGCGCGGCTTCGGCCCGCAGCACGCGACCATCGAGGTCATCCCGATCGTGGCGCTGGCGATCGCCGCCGGCCGCGGCGAGCTCAGCCGGCGCATCCGCGCCGCCTCCGTCGCGTTCGGACTGCTCACGTGCTCGGCGATGCTCGTCCACCTGTGGGACGGCGCGATCGAGGCGCACTTCCACTTCTTCGTGATGGTGACCGTCCTCGCGACCTACGAGGAGTGGTTCCCGTATCTGCTCGCCATCGCCTACGTCGTGCTGCACCACGGCGTCATGGGCGCGCTCGACGCGCACTCCGTCTTCGACCACGCCGACGCCGGGCGCAACCCCTGGCTGTGGGCGGCGATCCACGGCGCGTTCATCAGCGCGCTCGCCGTGGCCAACGTCGTGTCGTGGCGGCTCAACGAAGAAGTGCGCGCGGAGCTGACGTCGAGCCAGACGCGCTTCCGCAACGCGTTCGACGACGCGCCGATCGGCATGGCCATCGTCGACCCCGGCGGCGCCATCCGTCGCGCGAACCGCGCGCTGGGCGAGCGGACCGGGTGGTCGCCCGAGGAGCTGGAGGGGATGGCGCTCGACGCCGTCGTCCTGCCGGTCGACGAGGGCGCCGCGGGCCAGGAGCGCCGCCTGCGCCGCCGCGACGGCACGACAGGCTGGGCGCTGTGCCACCAGTCGCCGCTTCCCACCGAGCCCGGCGAGGCGCCGGCGATGATCACGCACGTCCTCGACATCTCCCAGCGCAAGCACGCCGAGCACGCGCTCGACCACCAGGCCCACCACGACGCGCTCACCGGCCTGCCCAACCGCAAGCTCTTCGAGAACTGCCTCGCGGAGGCGCTGGAGAGCGGCGAGGCGGGCGTCGGCGCGCTGTTCGTCGACCTCGACAACTTCAAGCTCGTCAACGACACGCTCGGGCACGCCATCGGCGACGAGCTGCTGCAGGTCGTCGCGGACCGGATGCAGCGGCTGCTGCGGCCGAACGACATCGTCGCGCGCTTCGGCGGCGACGAGTTCGCCGTCCTGCTGCGCGGGATCGACGGCGTGGACGAGGCGCTCGCGGTGGCCGACCGCATCGCCGGCGCGATGCGCGCCCCCTTCCTCCTCGGCGGCGAGCAGCGCTTCGTCACCGCGTCGATCGGCATCTGCCTCGCCGCCGACAGCGGCCACAGCGCGCCGGACCTGCTGCGCGACGCCGACTCGGCGATGTACCGCGCGAAGGAGCTCGGCAAGGCGCGCTGCGAGGTCTTCGACTCGGCCATGCGCGAGCAGGTCGTCGAGCGCGTCGAGCTCGAGTCGGCCCTGCGCGGCGCCCTCGCCCGCGGCGAGCTGCGCCTGGACTACCAGCCGCTCGTCGAGCTGGCCACCGGCCGGATCCGCGGCGTCGAGGCGCTCCTGCGCTGGGACCACCCGCAGCTGGGCGTCATCCCGCCGCTGCGGTTCGTCCCCGTCGCCGAGCAGACCGGGCAGATCGCCGAGATCGGCGCGTGGGTGCTGCGCACCGCGTGCGCGCAGGCGGTGAAGTGGGACGAGGAGATCGAGGTCGCCGTCAACGTCTCGCCGCGCCAGCTCGCCTCCGCCTCCTTCCGCGAGGACGTCGGCATCGCGCTGGCCTCCGCCGGCCTGCCGCCGAAGCGCCTCTGCCTCGAGGTCACCGAGAGCGCCGTCATCGCCGACCTCGACGAGGCCGACCGGACGCTGCGCGGGCTGCGCGACCTGGGCGTCCGCCTCGCGGTGGACGACTTCGGCGTCGGCTACGCCTCGCTCAGCCAGCTCAAGTCGCTGCCGCCGGTCGACGTGCTGAAGATCGACCGCTCCTTCGTGAGCGGCGTGCTCAACGGCTCGGACGACCGCGCGATCGTCGAGGCGGTCGTCGGCCTGGCGAACTCACTCGGCCTCCAGACCGTCGCCGAGGGCATCGAGACGGCCGAGCAGGGCGACGCGCTGCGCGGCCTGAACTGCGTCTTCGGCCAGGGCTACCACTACGCCCGCCCCACCTCGCCCGAGGCGATCGCCGAGCTGCTCGCGCAGCAGGCGCTAGCCGCGTAGCGCGCGCCGCAGCGTCCGCACGTTGCCCGCGGCGTCGCGGGCGGTGACGACCAGCTGCGCACGCCGCACGCGTGCGAGACGGCGCCGCGCCCTGCGCGTCGCGCGCAGCGTCAGCGTCCGGCTCCCGGCCGCGCGCGCGGCGGACCGCCGCTCGACGACCGTCAGCGCGTTGCCGACGACGACCCGCGCGGCGACCGCGCTGCGCTCGTCGACGCTCACCCTGAGCCGCACCGGGCGCCCGGCGCGCAGCCGGCGCAGCGCCCCGCGCCCGAGCCTGCCGAGCGTGACGTGCGGCGCCACGAGGTTGTCGAGGACGGGCGGCACGACCGGCGGGGGAAGCTCCTTGGGCGGCTCCGCGACCTTGGGACTCCCGGCGTCCACGGGCGGCGGCGGCGGGCGGTCGGCCTTGACGATCCTGGCCGTGTACGGCTCGTCGTCGTGCGCGTAGATCCAGCCGCCGAACCCGTTGCGGTAGGGCTCCTGGATCGCGGTGTCGGCGTTGACGAGCACGGCCGTGATGCGCTCGTACCGCGCGGGGTCGGCGAGGCCCAGGTGCGCCTCGCCGCCGCTCGGCAGCGCCTGGACGACCTTGTCGACGGTCCCGTCGCCGCGGCGTCCGACGAGCGCGACGGCGGATCGCACGCCGGACGGCGCCGTCGCGCGCAGCTCGTAGCTCTGCGCGTCGCCGACGGGGACGTCGAGCAGCGCGAACGCGGTGTGGTCGAGCTGCGCGGCCTGGGCGTCGCCGCCGGGCTGCAGCGTCGCCACGCGCTCGACGTCGGGCATCGTCGCCGGATCCCACTGCGCGAAGCCGCTGCCGGCCGCGCGCCACTCGGCGGCCGCGACGGAGGAGGCGACGAACTCGTCGAAGAACGTGCTGCGGCCCGCCAGCGCCTCCTCGATGGCCAGCGGCGCGAACGCCCCCGGAGCGTGCGCCGCCGTTCGCTCCCACACGTCGCGGACCATGTCGTTCCCGTAGCGGTCGGAGAGCCAGCGCTGCCACATGACGTCGACGTACGCCTTCGGCGGCGGATGCCCGTCCGCGCCGTACCCCGCGACCATGGGGAACTCCGTCGCCTCCGCCCACGCGTTGACGTAGTTCGAGATGCGCAGGATGTCGTACGACCCGTCCGTCTGGGCGGCGGCCCACTCGGACGTCGACTCGGCGTTCCACGACTCGAAGTAGCTGTCGTAGGCGTACTCGACCAGGTGCTGGATCTCGTGCGGCGCGACCTTGCGCTGCCCGAAGCCGTTGGTCTGCGAGACGAAGCCCGGCGCGAGAAGGACGAACCCGGACGGCTGCGTCGCGCTGTCGTCGTCGCGCACCGCCACCCCCGCGGACTGCCCGTTGAGCTTCTTGACGTAGATGTCGACGAGGTCGGTCCCGCCGCCGCGCGCGCCGTCCGGGACGGGCGGCCGCCAGCCCAGCGACGCCATGTGCTCGTAGGCGTGCTGCGCGCCGGACGCGATGAGCGGGATCCCGTCGGGGTCGGCGGGCTTGTCGTCCGTCGCGGCGACCCAGTGGACGCACACGTTGGTCAGGCAGTACGGCGTCTCCTCGGCGACCTGGTAGTTCGGGTTGCCGTAGACGTCCTCGCCGGGCTGCGTCGGTCGCGTGGCGGCCGCGGCGGCGGGGATGAGCAGCGCAGTCAGCGCGAGGGCGAGGAGCGCGCTGCGGAGGAGCACCACGCAGTGGTGGTACCCCTCCGCGCGCGAAGGCAGCGGCTCAGTTCAGCCGCTGGATGATCGTGCCGGTGCCGAGGCCGCCGCCGCAGCACATCGTCACGAGCCCCGTCTCCTTGTCCGAGCGCTCGAGCTCGTGGAGGAGCGTCGTGAGGAGCCGGGCGCCCGTCGAGCCGAGCGGGTGGCCGAGGGCCATCGCGCCGCCGTTGACGTTCACGCGGTCCATGTCCGGCGACAGCTCGCGGTGCCAGGCCGCGACGACCGGGGCGAACGCCTCGTTGATCTCGATGAGGTCGAAGTCGTCGATCGTCATGCCGTTGCGCTCGAGCAGCTTGCGCGTGGCGGGGATCGGGCCCTCGAGCATCTTCACCGGGTCGCAGCCGACCGTGGTCTGGTCGAAGATCCGCGCCCGCGGCTTCAGCCCGAGCTGGTCGGCCTTCTCGCGCGACATCAGCAGCACGGCCGCCGCGCCGTCGGAGATCTGCGACGAGTTGCCCGCCGTGATCTTCCCGTCCGGCTTGAAGGCCGGCTTGAGCTGCGAGAGCTTCTCGAGGCTCGTATCCGGCCGGATCCCCTGGTCGGTGACGTACGTGTCGCCGTTGACCTGGAACGGGACGGTCTCGCGCTCGAAGCGGCCCTCCTCCGTCGCCTGCGCCGCGAGGCGGTGCGACCGGACGGCGAGCTCGTCGAGCTCGGAGCGCGGGATCTCCCACTGGTCGGCGATCATCTCGGCGCCCAGGCCCTGGCCGACGATGTTGTGCTTCTCGAGCAGCTTCTGGGTGAACGCCGCGCCGTACTTCTGCTGCGTCTCCATGCCCGCCGAGAACGGGAGGTGGCCCATGTGCTCGACGCCCGAGCCGATGACCACGTCGTGCACGCCCGCCGCGATCAGCGCCGCGCCGAAGTTCACGGCCTGCTGCGCGCTGCCGCACTGGCGGTCGACGGTGGTGGCGGCCGCCTCGATCGGCAGGCCCTCCTGGAGCCACGCGTTGCGCGCCACGTTGAACGCCTGCTCGCCGAACTGCTGGACGCAGCCCGCGATGACGTCCTCGACCTCGTTCGGATCGACACCGGAGCGATCCAGCACCTCGGTGTAGCACTTGCCGAGCAGATCGTTCGGGTGCGTGTCCTTGTAGTAGCCCTTCTCGGGATGCCCGCGCCCGATGGGCGTCCGGACGGCCTCGACGATGACGACCTCTCGACCCTGCTGGCTCATGTGTTCCTCTCTGAGACTGACGCCTGCGTCATGAAATGTAGTCTCCGCCGCCTTGGCAGAGCGTCTTGGCATCGTCGGGGGCGGCGCGATCGCCCGTGGGATCGCCCGTATCGCGTGCGAGCACGGCGACGTGGTGATGTGGGTGAGGTCGCCGGAAAAGGTCGACGCGCCCGCGGACGTGGAGGTCACCGACGACCTCGGCGCGCTCGAGGGCTCGGACGTCGTCGTCGAGGCGATCTCGGAGGATCTGGACGCCAAGCGCGACCTCTACGGGAGGCTCCCGGCGCTCGACGGCGCCCTGCTCGCGACCACCACGTCGTCGCTCAGCGTCAACGTCCTCGCCGAGGCCAGCGGCCGGGCCGACCGGTTCGTCGGCCTGCACGTCTTCAACCCGGTCCACAAGATGGCGCTGGTGGAGCTCGCGTTCCCGGACGCGGCGACACCGGAGACCCACGCCCGCGCGCACGCCCTGTGCGACCACCTGGGCAAGACGGCGGTCGAGGTGCCGGACGTCCCCGGCTTCGTCGTCAACCGCCTGCTCTTCCCCTACCTCTTCAGCGCCGTCCGGCTGCTCGAGGAGACCGGGCTCGAGCCGCAGGCCGTCGACACGTGCATGAAGCTGGGGGCCGGCCATCCGATGGGCCCGCTGGCCCTGCTCGACCTCGTCGGGCTGGACGTCTCGATCGCCATCGGCGAGACGATCGGCGCCGAGATCCCGGCGCGCCTGCGCCAGCTTGCGGGCCAGGGCGACATCGGTCGCAAGAGCGGCCGTGGGTTCTTTGTCTACAGCGGCTAGACGTCTTTAGGCCCGATTCAGGATCGGGGGGAACATCGACGGTGCGGACGCAGACTTTCTACGCAACCGCACCTCCTCCCAGAAGCAGACGACCGGCCCGCTGAGCGGGCCGGTCGTCTGTCTGCCTGTCGGTGGACCCACCCCGATCCACCTGCTCTTTTGTGGCGCCTGTGGCGTTCCAGCCGCGGCGCTCATGTCCCCCGCCGTCCCACGGGCGAGGTACAAGCCACAACGGTGGACGCCCGCAGAACTTGCGCCCTTGCGTCCAGGTTCGTCGGACATCCGTCGAGGACGCGCGCCGAAGGCCTCCGAGCGCTGGCTGGACGCCCCCATGAGGTGCTTCCGTGCCACCGATGGCAAGGAAGCTGCTCTTCGTGGTCGTGCTCGCGCTCGCCGGTGTGTCGGCACCGGCCGCGAGCGCGCAGACCACGGTGAGCCTCGAGGCCGACGCCCACGTCGACGCGGCGCAGGCCAACAAGAGCTTCGGCGGGGCGACGCGCCTCGGCGTCGCCGCCTCGCCCGAGCAGCGCGCGTACCTGCGCTTCAACGTCCCCGCGTACAGCGGCACGCTCACGCGGGCGACGCTGCGCGTGCGGGCCGACGCGACGCTCCTGCGCGGCTTCGACGTCCGGGCCGTCGCCGACACGCGCTGGAACGAGAACAACCTGACCTACCGCAACGCGCCCGCGGCCGCGAGCGCCGTGGCCGCGACGAGCGGCGCGCTGACCACCGGCGCCTGGGTCGGCGTGGACGTCACGGCGCTGGTGCGCGGCAGCGGCCGCATGAGCCTGGCCCTCACCACCGGCGCGGGCTCCTCGCTCTCGCTCTACAGCCGCGAGTCGGGCAGCGGCGCCCAGCTCGTCCTGGAGACCGGCACCACGACCTCGGACACGACGCCGCCCGACACGACGATCGCGTCCGGGCCGCTCGACACCTACCGGAGCGGCATCGGGCGCTTCGCGTTCGGCGCGTCGGAGGCCGGGTCGACCTTCGAGTGCAGCCTCGACGGCGCCGCCTTCGCGCCCTGCCCCGCGAGCCACGTGGTCCACGTCGCCAACGGGGGGCACACCGTGCGCGTCCGCGCCCGCGACGCCGCCGGCAACGTCGACCCCACGCCGGCGACCCGCGACTGGTGGGCGGACGCGCTGCTGCAGAACGGCACCTTCGAGACGCCCGCGAGCGGCTGGGCCGAGGACGGGATCCCGATCGCCGGCTGGCAGAGCCACGGCGCGAGCCTCGGCATCCTGACCGGCGGCGTCGCCGGGTCGAAGCTGCGGGCGACCGCGCTCACCGGCGCCGACTACGTCTCGGTCTACGACGCGCCGCGGTCGGTCGACTCGACCGTCGCCGGGCGCGTCTACTCGGCGCGCGGGCAGATCCGCAGCGACCGGCCGGGCACGCGCGTGTGCCTGCAGCTGTTCGAGCGTTCGAGCGCGGGCCTCGTCGGGTCCGCGGAGTCGTGCGTGACGACGAGCACCGCGTGGCAGGCGTTCCCCGAGGTCAGGCTGACCGCCCGCAACGGCGCCGACAGCGCGTACGTGGCGATCCAGCAGGACGCGGTGGCGGCCGGGGACAGCTTCGAGCTCGACGCGCTCGAGGTGCTCGACGGCACGGCGATGTCGGTCCCGCGCCTGCCGCTGCCGAGCGGCGACCCGGTGCTGCTCGGCTTCGGCGACGTCGCCAAGTGCGACTCGAGCGGCGACGAGGCGGTCGCGCGGCTCGTCGACACGCTGCCGGGGATCATCGCCATGGACGGCGACACCGAGCAGAACAACGCGAGCACCGGCGGGTACGCGGGCTGCTTCACCCCCGCGTGGGGCCGCCACATGTGGCGCATCAAGCCGGC
Source organism: Solirubrobacteraceae bacterium (assembly GCA_036389155.1). Classification (GTDB taxonomy): domain Bacteria; phylum Actinomycetota; class Thermoleophilia; order Solirubrobacterales; family Solirubrobacteraceae; genus CADCVT01. The sequence goes on along the minus strand of DASVQN010000009.1, from coordinate 44,225 downwards.
CGTCGGCGACCACGAGTACCGCCAGCCCGGCGCCGGCCCGTACTGGGACACCTTCGGCGCCGCGGCCGGCACGCGCGGCAAGGGCTGGTACAGCTACGACCTCGGCGCCTGGCACATCGTCGTGCTCAACAGCAACTGCGACGAGGTCGGCGGCTGCGGCCCCGGCTCCGAGCAGTACGCGTGGCTCGAGCAGGACCTCGCCGCGCACGCCACGCCCTGCCTTGGCGCCTACTTCCACCACCCGCTGTTCAGCTCGGGGAGCGTCCACGGGAGCATGCCCAACGGGCGGCCGTTCTGGGACGTCCTGTACCGCTACAGCGCGGAGTTCGTCCTCGGCGGCAACGACCACAACTACCAGCGCTTCGCGCCGCAGACGCCCGACGGCGCGCTCGACCGCCTGCGCGGCCTGCGGCAGTTCGTGGTCGGCGTCGGCGGGACGATGGACTACGCGATCGGCACCCCGCTGCCCAACACCGAGATCCAGCACAGCGGCACGTTCGGCGCGCTGCAGCTCACGCTGCACCCCGGCAGCTACGACTGGCGCTTCGTGCCCCAGGAGGGCAAGACGTTCACCGACACCGGGTCGACCGCCTGCTCGCCCGTGCCGGCGACGGCCACGGAGCCGCCGCCACCGCCGCCCCCGTCCGAGCCGGCGCTCCCCGCGGGCAACCTGATCGCCGACGGCGGCTTCGAGGCCGGCCTCGGCGGCTGGAGCGGCTACCAGGCGACGGTCGCCCGGGTGGCGGGCGGGGCGGAGGGCCAGTCGGCGCTGCGCGTCGCCTACGCGGGCAGCGGCTCGAGCTTCTCCGGCATCACCACCCCCGTCGCGACGACGGCCGCCGGCGCCGCCTACCGCGCGACCGCGTGGCTGCGCAGCGCCGGCGCCGCCAAGCGCGTCTGCCTGCGGATCCGCGAGCGCGGAGCGGCCGGCGTGCTCGGCGCGGCGGAGACGTGCCTGACCGCGAGCACGACCTGGCAGCCGTTCGCCGCGGTCTCCTACAAGGCGGTCGGCGGCGGGAAGCTCGACGTCTACGCGTACCAGGACGCCACGCCGGTCGCGGGCGACGCGTTCGACCTGGACGCGGTCGGCCTCGTCACCGGCTAGGACTGCGAGAGCGCGCGGCGGTCGCGGATGCGGACCGCCTCGACGCGGTTCTCGCGCACCGACTCGACGCGGATCGAGTAGCCGTCGGCCTGCACGGTGTCGCCGCGCCGCGGCAGCCGGCCGAGCTCGGCGAAGACGAAGCCGCCGACCGAGTTGTAGGCGTCGGTGTCGACCGGCAGCTCCAGCCCGTAGTCCTGCAGGTCGGTGACGGCGACGTGCCCGCGCACGTACCAGTCGCCGTTGGCCAGGCGCCGGATCTCGCCGCCGGTCGGGTCGGTCTCGTCGTCGATCTCGCCGACGACCTCCTCGATGATGTCTTCGACGGTCACGATCCCGGCGACGCGGCCGTACTCGTCGACGACCACGGCCATCGACGAGCGCGTGCGCTGAAGGTCGGCGAGCAGGTCGTCGAGCGGCTTGGTCTCGGGGACGATCGGCGCGTCGCGGATCGCGCTGTCGAACGACGCGTCCGAGCCCTCGGTCATGAGCAGCCGCGCCAGCGCGTTGGAGTGGACGATGCCGCGGACGCGGTCGCGGTTCTCGTCCTCGGTGACGAGCAGGCGCGTGTGGCCGGAGGAGATGCAGCGCCGCAGCGCGGTCTCCACGTCCTCGCTGACGTCGACGGTCACCACGGCCGGGATCGGCGTCATGACGTTGCGCGCCTCCTGCTCGTGCAGGTGGAAGACGCCCGACAGCATCCCCGCCTCGCCGGCGTCGAGCGTGCCGCCGGCGTGCGCCTGCGCGATCAGCGCGCGCAGCTCCTTCGGCGACGAGCCCTCCTCCATCCCGGCGTCGGCGTCGATGCGGAAGAAGCGGTGCAGGATCCAGTTCGAGACGCCGTTCAGCAGCGCGATGAACGGGCGCATCGTCCGGTGGAAGATCACCAGCGGGCGCGCGATGCGCACGGCGACCCGCTCGGCGCGCACGATCGCGTAGATCTTCGGCACCTGCTCGCCGGCCGTGATGTGGAGCGAGGTCACGAGCACGTACGCGATTCCGACCGAGATCGCCACCGAGAGGCCGTGGGAGATCGAGTCCCCGAACGCCGGCTCGATCAGCTCGGCGATGGCCGGCTCGCCGAGGAAGCCGATGCCCAGCGAGGCGAGCGTGATGCCGAACTGGCACGCCGAGAGGTACTCGCTGAGGTCGTCGAGCAGGCCGAGCGCGGCGGACGCCCCGCGGCGCCCTTCCTTGCGCATCTCCTGCAGGTCGGCCTTGCGCGAGCGCACGAGCGCGAACTCGGCCGCGACGAAGAAGCCGTTCGCGAAGACCAGCAGGAGGACCGCGATCAGGAAGAGGGCGGTCAAGCGGCGTGATTACGGCCGCGGCGCTGTATGCCGCGACTTCGAGGGAGGTCGTCGTTCATCGACAGGCTCGACGCGAAGAGTAGCGACGTTAGATGACCGATTCCACGACCCCCACGACCGACCGTTGGCGCCTCGCGGCGCCGGATCGGCACCGGCCGAAGGGGTCCGTGGCTGAGCCACTGTCCCCCTTCGCCCGTCACCGCCCGGCATCCGCGATCCGGGAACGGCCGCCCGCGCGGGCCGCGGAATCAGCCATCTAGGCGAGCCCGTCGATGCGCCCGGCCAGCGCGTGGTCGGCGTCGGTGACCTCGCCCGCCGAGTGCGTCGACAGCGTCAGGCGGACCTTGTTCCAGCCGTGGATGAGGATGTCCGGGTGGTGATTGACCTCCTCCGCCTCCTCGGCCACCCGGTTGACGAAGGCCAGCGCGTCCTTGAAGTCGCGGAACTCGAAGTCGCGGACCAGCGCGGCCTCTTCCGTGCGCCACTCGCTCATATCCTCCCCCTCACCATGCGGATCGTCTCCCTCGTGCCGCACGCGACCGAGCTGCTCTTCGCGCTCGGCCTGGGCGACCAGGTCGTGGGCGTCACGCACGAGTGCGACCATCCGGCCGGCGCGCTCGAGCGTCCCCACGTCACGCGCGACAGGCTACCCGCGGGGCTCGGCGCCGCGGAGATCGACGCGGCGGTGCGCGAGTTCACGCAGGGCGGCGAGGCGATCTACGAGCTGGACGAGGAGTTCCTGCGCGACCTCGAGCCCGACCTCATCGTCACGCAGGCGCTGTGCCCGGTGTGCGCCGTCTCCTACGAGGACGTGCGCGCGATCGCCGAGCGGCTGGAGCCGTCGCCGGTCGTCGTCTCGCTCGACCCGAAGACCTACGGCGAGACGCTGTCGGACATCCGCACGATCGCCAACGCGACGGGGACCAAGGCCGCGGGGGTCGACCTCGTCGCGCGCACCGCCCGGCGTGTCGACGCCGTGCGGATCGCGGTGAAGGACGCCGAGCGGCGCCCGCGCGTCGCCGCCATCGAGTGGTTCGACCCCGTGTTCGTCGCCGGTCACTGGACGCCGCAGCTGATCGACATGGCCGGCGGCGTCGACGTCCTGGGCTTCGCCGGCGAGCACTCCGAGCAGACGACGTGGGAGATGGTCAAGGCGGCGCGGCCGGACGTCGTCGTCGCGATGCCGTGCGGCTACGACGCCGAGCGCTCGGCCGCCGAGGCGCTGCTGTACTCCGAGCGGCTGCGCGAGGTGGGCGCGGGCCAGGTCGTCGCCGTCGACGCGGCGGGGACGTTCTCGCGGCCCGGGCCGCGGCTGGTCGACGGGCTCGAGACGCTCGCGCACGTGCTGCATCCCGACCGCGTGCCGGAGGCGCCGGGCCCAGCGCTCGTGGTCGACGTCTGACCCGGATCCTCTACCTGCACTCCAGCGCGGCGCGCTACGGCGCGGACCGCCAGCTGCACCTGCTCGCGACGGGATTGGCCGGGGAGGGCTTCGAGCCGATCGTCGTGCTCGCCGAGGACGGGCCGCTGCGCGGCGACCTCGAGGGCGCCGGGATCGAGGTGCACGTCCGGCCGCTCGCCGTGATGCGCCGGTCGCTCATGTCGCCGGGCGGGATGGCGCGGGTGGCCGCCGCCTACGCCGCCGACGCGGGAGGCCTCGGGCGGCTGGCCCGGACGCGCGGCGTCGCGCTGGTGCACACGAACACGTCGGTGACGCTGGGCGGCAGCGCGGCGGCGCGGATCGCCGGCGTCCCGCACGTCTGGCACGTGCGCGAGATCTACGCGGGGTTCGAGCGCTGGTGGCCGGCCTACCGGCGGCTGCTCGTCACGGCGGACGCCCTGCCGTGCGTCTCGGCGGCGACCGCCGCACAGTTCGACGGCGGCCCGTCGGCCCAGGTGCGCGTGCTGCATGACGGGCTGGCCGTGCGCCACGATCGCGCGCCGCGCGACGAGGCGCGCGCCGCCCTCGACCTGCCGCCGGATGCGCGTGTCGTCGCCGTCCTCGGGCGGATCTCGGTGTGGAAGGGCCAGGACGTGCTCATCCAGGCGCTCGCCCATCCGCGGCTCGAGGGGACGCTCGCGCTCGTGTGCGGCGCACCGTGGCCGGGCGAGGAGCGGCGCGAGCGCGAGCTGCGGGAGCTGGCGGCCCGTCTCGGGCTTGCCGAGCGCGTGCGCTTCCTCGGCTTCCGGGACGACCTCGACGTCGTGCTCGGCGCGGCGGACGCGGTGGTCGTCCCCTCCACGCACCCCGACCCGCTCCCCAACGCGGCGATCGAGGCGGCGGCGGCGGGCTGCTGCGTCGTCGCGGCGGCGCACGGCGGGCTGACGGAGATCGTCCGCGACGGCGAGACCGGCGTGCTGGTCGAGCCGGGGAACCCGGCCGCGCTGGCCGCCGCCCTCGCCGGCCTCGACGCCGCGACGGCAGATCGCCTGGGCGCCGCCGCGGCGGCCGACGTGACCGAGCGCTTCGCCCCGGCCGCGCTCGTGCGCGGCGCGCGCGATCTGTACGGCGGGTTGCTCTAGTACGGCGGCGCGGAGGCGGCGATCGCGCCGATGAAGGCGACGATGGCGAGCGCGGCGCAGGCGCCGATCGCGAGCGGCGTCGACCGGCGCCGCTCGGCCTGCACGATCAGCAGCGCCGCGAGCCCGCCGCCGACGAGGCCGCCGAGGTGCGCGCCGATCGAGATCCCCGGATACAGGAAGGTGAACATCACGTTGATGACGAGCAGCCCGAAGATCGGCGACTGCGTGATCGGGATCCCGCGCTCGCGCGAGACGACGAGCGCGGCGCCGATGAGGCCGTAGACCGCGCCGGACGCGCCCACCGCGGCACTCCCCGGCTCGATCAGCATCACGCCGAACGAGCCCGCGAGCAGCGACGCGAAGTACAGCGCCGCGAACTTCACGCTGCCCATCGCCGGCTCGATCATCTGCCCGAGGAAGTACAGGACGACCATGTTGAGCAGCAGGTGGATCGGGTTGGCGTGGAGGAAGCCGCTCGTGACGAGCCGCCACCACTCGCCGTCGTGCACGTAGCCGCCGAACAGCAGCCCCTTCTCGTAGACCTCGCCCGTCTCCGCCCGCCCGCCGCCGGCGGCGATGACCTGCGCGAAGAAGGCTGCGACGTTGATCGCGATCAGCCCGTACGTGACGCGCGGCTCGGCGGCCATCGTGGCCGCGGTGCGCACCTTCGTCTTCTGGCGCGCGCAGTCCGGGCAGCGCATCCCGACCGGCGTCGGCGTCATGCAGTCCGGGCAGATCGGGTTGCCGCAGTTCGAGCACGAGACGCCCGTCTCGCGCGAGGGATGCCGGTAGCACGTCGCCATGGCGGGCGAAGCTAGCAGCGAAAGATCAAGATCAGGACATGCGCACGGCGATGTACGCCGCGGTCGTCGGCGACGTGCTGCCGCCGGGCGGCTCGTCGGTGACGAGCACCTGGTCGACCCCGTGGGTGTCGCCGGGCACGTCGACCGACGCGCTGCCGTCCTTGTCGACGGTGAAGAGCGCGTCGGTGGCCTTCGGGTCCTGGCCGTAGCGCTGGGTCCACACCTGGTAGACGCGGCCCTGCGGCGGCTGGGCCATCCCCTCGACCTTCAGCGTCCCGTGGCCCTTCTCGACGTGCATGGCCACGCTCTCGCACGAGCGGATGCACTGGCCGTCGATGTCGTCGCTGCCGCCGCTCAGGACGGCGATGCCGATCCCTATGCCGGCCAGCAGCAGCACGCAGGCGGCGGCCATGGCGGGGAGCGGGCGGATCGTCAGAAAGCCGAAGCGGCTGCGGCGCGGGGCTGCCGCCTTGTGACGCTCGCGGGCCTCGGCCTCGACGACGCCCATGATCCGGCGCTTGAGCGCCGCCGGCGGCGGGATCGGCTCGGCCGCGGCGGGCAGCGCGTCGACGACGGGGCGCAGCTGGGCGAGGTCGGTGCGGCACAGCTCGCACGTCTGCAGGTGGCTCTCGAACCGGCGGGTCTCATCGTCGGTCAGCGCGCCGAGCGCGTAGGCCGCGACGTCGGTCCCGCAGCCGTCGTTGCGGGTGTGGGCGCTCATGTCCATGCCTCCGCCGCCCCCTCGCCGAGTGCGCCGCGCAGCTTCTCCAGCCCGAGTCGCATCCTGCCCTTCACGGTACCGAGCGGGGTCTCGAGCATCTCCGCGATCTCGGAGTGCGTGAACCCGCCGAAGTAGGCCAGCTCGATGACCTTCAGCTGGTCCTCGGGCAGGACGCCGAGCGCGGCCTGGATCTCGCCGGCCTCGCTGCGGCGGGCGGCCTCCGCGTCGGTCCGCTCCGGCGCCTCGAAGCGCTCCTCGATCCCCTCGTCGCTGGCGCGTCGCTTGTCGTGGACGCTGGAGCGGCGCAGCGCGTCGATCCCGCGGTTGTGGACGATCCCGAGGATCCACGTGCGGACGCTGCCGCGCCCTGCGTCGTAGCGCCCGCCCGAGCGCCACAGCGACAGGAAGCCCTCCTGCACGACGTCCTCGGCGACGTTGCGCTTGCCGACCATCCGGTAGGCGAGGGAGAAGGCGGCTGTGCTGTGTCGGTCGTAGATCACGCTGAACGCCGCGGTGTCACCGTCGGCCAGGAGGTCCATGAGCTCCTCGTCGCCCAGGCGGCGCAGGCCGGCGTCTGCCTTGTCGTTGGCGGATCGGCGGAAGGGGGCCATGGTTGCGCTGGTGCTTACGCCGGCCGCGGCCCGGTGGATCAGCGGCGCAGCGCCCGGCGGACCGAGCTGGACTGCTTGGCCTTCTGGCTGGCCTTGGCGCGGGCGCGCAGCAGCAGCAGCCCGGCGCCCGCCCCGGCCCCCGCCACGACGACGCCGCCGGCGTACGCCAGGCGCGCCCAGTTGCGCGGGTCGGCGATCGCCTCGATCTCCCACGACTCGAGCTCGTCGACGGCGGCGTCGGTCATGCGCTCGAGCTTGGACTCGAGGCGGTCGGAGAGGCCGGTCGGCGGCTCGATCGGCGCGAGCGCGCGGCGGAGCAGGCTCTCGAAGTCGGGCGTGGCTTCGGTCATGCGACGTTCACGATCTCTTCCAGCTGCTTTATCGCTCGGTGGATCAACACCTTGGTGGCGCCGTCGGTGCGGCCGAGGGCGCGGGCGATCTCGCGGTTGTCCATGCCGAGGGCGAAGCGCATGATCAGCGCCTCCCGCCGGTCGCCCGGCAGCTGCTGGACGCCCTCGAGGATGCGCTTGAGCTCGTCGCGGCCCTCGACGAGGTCCTCGGTCGTGTGGACCGCGCTGAGCACGGTCGTGTCGTCGAGGTTCGTCTGGGGCTTGCGGCTGCGGTCGCGGAAGTGGTTGGCGGCGAGGTTGTGCGCGATGCGGATGAGCCAGGGCCGCAGCGGCCGTCCGTCCGACTCGCGTTGGGCGCGCTCGAAGTGCCGGTAGGCCTGGAGGAACGTCTGGGTGGTGAGGTCCTCGGCGTCGTGGTGGTTGCCGACGCGGTAGTAGGCGTACGAGTAGACGTCGCGCAGATGGGCCCGGTAGAGCTCGGTGAACTCGCGGTCGAGCTCGTGCTTGGGCTTCGTCGCGGCCACGCCATGGTGATGCTACGCGGCGACACGCTCCGTGTCTGCCGCGCGGCGCGCCTGCTTGAGGGCGCGTTCGAGGGTCTTCGCGAAGGCGGCGTCCTCCGAGGTGACGCTGCCGTCGCTTGCGATCGTCGCGACCGTCGTGCCGCGGCGCGCGAACCGCGGGACGCCGCCCGGTCCGGCGAACACGACGACGTCGGCCTCCCCCACCTGCGCGTCGGCGTCGATGCCGGCGTGCTCGAGTGCGTCGGCGAGCGCGGGCGCGTTGCCGACGATCGCGGCGGTGCGGATCGCGGGCGCGCCGCCCAGCCACTCCCACTGCAGCTGGACGCACGGCCAGATGCGGTCGGTCACGGCCTGCGCGAGCTGCCTGCTCGGCTGGGCGACCCGCGGGTACGTGAGCGGGCGGCCGGCGCGGATCGTCACCTTGCGCGGGCGGATGCGCCAGCCCTTGCGGATGTCCTCCGTTCCCATGACGGCGAGCGGGACGATCGGCGCCCCGGACTCCAGCGCGAGCCTTCCGACGCCGCGCTTGGGCGTGGCCAGTCCGCCGGGGCGGATGCGCGTGCCCTCGGGGAAGATCAGGACGGCGTCGCCGCGGTCGAGGATCGCCTTCGCCGTCTTGAGCATCTCCTGGTCGGACGCGCCGCGGTCGACCGGGAACGCGCCGAGCGCGTTGAGGAACCACGCCTGCAGGCGGTTGGAGAACAGCTCCTTCTTCGCGACGTAGTAGACGGGCCGCCGTGTCATCGTCCCGAGGACGAACGGATCGAGGAAGGAGCGATGGTTCGCGGCCAGGAGGAGCGGGCCCTCGCTCGGGATGTGCTCGCGCCCGATCCGGTGCAGCCGGAAGTAGACGAGGAAGAACGGCTGGAACAGCGCGCGGACGACCCAGTAGACGACCGGGTTGACGCCCTTGGTGCGCGCGCGCTCGTGGAGGGCGGCGGAGTCGGTCACGCCCTTGGATACACCGCGTGCGCGTGCCCCGTTACAGTGCGGAGCGAGCCATGGCGATCGACCGCGCACAGACCGTTCGAGGCGCCCTTGCGGGGGCGGTCGCGGCGGGCGTGTGGGCGGCGCAGCAGCCGCTCGACAAGCGCGTCTTCGGCGTCGCCTACGACGACACGGAGCTGCTCGGCAAGCTCGTCACGCGCGGGCCGGCCTGGCGGCCGGTCGGGCTCGCGCTGCATCTCTTGAACGGCGCGGCCTTCGGCGCGGTCTATTCCGCGGTCGCGCCGTCGGTCCAGCTGCCCTCCTGGGCGCGCGGCCCCCTCGCCGCCCTCGGCGAGCACGTCTCGACGTGGCCGCTGACCGCGCTGATGCCGCTGCACCCGGCGGCCGGCGACTTCCCGCCGCTCTTCACGAACCCCCGGGCGGTCGCCCAGGCCACCTGGCGCCACGCCCTCTTCGGCGTCGTGCTCGGCGAGCTCGAGCGGCGGCTCAACGCCCCCGCAGACCCCGACGTCCCGTCCTACGAGCACGCGGCCTCGACCAACGGCCACGGCGACCTCGAGGCGGCGCTGTCGGGCGTGGCGCGCTAGTTCCGGCCCCCGCACCTTTCCGTCAGCATTCCCACCTATAGTGGACGTATGTCCACCGTCTGCTGCGCCGCGTTCCCTCCCCCCGAGCCGAGCTCGCATCCGGTCGATGTCGGCCGGCGAAGCGAGGCCGCCGTGGTCGAGGCGCTTCTCAGGCGCGGCTACTCCGTCTCGGTGCCGCAGAGCAGCAACGAGCGCTACGACCTCATCGTCGACGTGGGCCGCTTGCTGCGCGTCCAGGTCAAGACGGGCCGGCTGCGCAACGGCGCGGTCACGTTCAGCACACGCAGTGTCCGAGTCAACTCACGAGGCGCGCACTGGCGCGACTACCACGGCGAGATCGACTACTTCTTCGTCTACTGCCCGGACACCGACGGGGTCTATGCCGTGCCGATCGAGGATGCGGCGCGGGGCTAGGGCTGCCTGCGTGTCACGCCGACCACGAACAACCAGGCGAAGCGCATCCGCTGGGCGCGCGACTACGAGTTGCCGCGGCCTCACGCAGACCTACACTCCGCAAACGCGCCGGAGTAGCTCAGTTGGTCAGAGCGGATGCCTTGTAAGCATCAGGCCAGGGGTTCGAATCCCCTCTCCGGCTTCTCCTGACGGGCTGCGCTCAAGGGCGGCGTCGGTGCGTCCGACCTCCTAGCTGCCGCCGTGGTTCGTTCGCTTCTCCTTGCCGTCTTCGCCTCGCTCGTCCTCGCCGCTCCCGCGGCGGCGGGGGTCTTCGGCCCTCCTCGCGGCGTCGTGTGGCATGGGGTTGCCGGGGGGTCGGTGGAGTCGTTCGCCCGGGAGACCGGGCGGCGGCCCGACGTCTTCCAGCTGTTCACCGTGTGGGGCAGCGCGGACTGGGCCGTCGGGCGGGCGAGCATGCTGCATCTCTCGACGAGCCGCGGGCCGGGGACGCGCGAGGTCATCACTCCCGCGCAGATCGCGGCCGGGCGCGGCGACGCGTTCCTGGTCCGGTTCGGCGAGCGGATCGCCGAGCGGGGCGAGCCGCTCTACCTCCGGCTGATGGCCGAGATGAACGGGCCGTGGAACCCCTACTGCGCGTTCGACGCGAGCGGGCGAGCGCGGCCCGGGCACTCGACGCGCGACTTCCGGCGGGCCTGGCGGCGGGTCGCGCTGATCCTGCGCGGCGGGGAGCGGGCGCGGGTGGACGCGAAGCTGCGGGCGCTCGGGATGCCGGCGGTGCAGGCGGGCGACGACGACCTGGCGCGCGCTCCCGTCGCGCTCATGTGGGTCCCGCACAACGCGACCGCGCTGAACACCGCCGCGAACCAGCCGCGGCGGTACTGGCCCGGCGCGCGCTACGTCGACTGGGTCGGAACGGACTTCTACGGCCAGTTAGAACCCCAACTGGGCCGCGCTCGAGCGCATCTACTCGCAGTTCGGCGGCAAGCCGTTCGTCTTCGGCGAGTGGGCGCTGTGGGGGCGCGACGACCCGTCGTTCGTCAGGCGCGTCTTCGCCTTCGCCCGCTCGCACAAGCGCGTGCGGATGCTCGTCTACAACCAGGGCGCTCGGGCCGCAGGCCCGTTCCGCCTGCGGCGCTACCCCCGGGCGCGCCGGGCGCTCCGGGCGGCGCTGCGGTCGCTCTGAGGGGCTACTGCGCGGCGAACGCGTCGCGGTGGTCCTCGGCGAACGTCCGCAGCGACGTCGCGGGGCGACCCAGGACCGCCTCGACGTCCGCCGTCGGCGTCGATGCGGCGCCGGAGCGGTAGGTGTGCTCCCACAGCTCGACGAGCCCCTCGACGTTCCACTCCGGCACCCCGGCCTGCACGAGCGCGGCCGCGACCTGCTCGTCGCTCAGCCGCACGTGCTCGACGGCGTGGCCGAGGACCTCGGACAGCGTCGCCGCGACGTCGTCGTTGGAGATCGCCTCGGGCCCGGTCAGCGTGTACGTGCAGTTCTCGTGCCCCTCGACCGCGAGCGCCTCGGCGGCGACCGCGGCCACGTCGCGCGCGTCGACGTGGGCCACCCGCGCGTCCTCGAGCGACGAGAAGTACTGGCCGGTCGCGATCGTGGGCGCCGCAGCCAGGACGTTCTGCATGAACCCGCTCGCCATCAACACCGTCCAGCGCAGCGACGAGCTCTGCAGCGCCTCGGTCGCCTCGGCGTGCAGCCGGCCGAAGCGGACCGGAGACGACGTCGCCTGACCGAGCGCCCCGAGCTTGACGACGTGGTAGACGCCCTCCTGCTCGGCGGCCGCGATCGCGTTCGCCTCGTGCTCGCCGAGCGTCGGCGCAGCGGGGCTGGACAGGTACATTCGCTCGACGCCGCGCAGCGCGTCGACGAACGACAGCGGGTCCGCGAGGTCGCCGATCGCGGCCTGCGCCCCGAGGGCGCGCAGCGCGGAGGCCCCCTCCTCGGATCGCGTCAGCCCCCGCACCGGGACGTCGCGCGCGAGCAGCTCGCGCACGACCGCGCCGCCGGTGTTCCCCGTCGCGCCGATGACGAGGATCACGCGGGCCCGCCTCCGTCCCCGTCGACGAACACGTCCACCCGCGTCCCGCCCTGCACGACCGACAGCCCGCGGTCCTCGCGCCCCGTGACCCAGCCGGCCTCGATGAACGTCGCCCGGAAGAGCGAGATGTACGGCTCCTCGTGCGGCTGGACGCGCATGCGCACGACGCCCGCCTTCGGCTCCTCCAGCGCGAGCGCGCCCGAGAACGGCGTCAGCGAGATCCCCGGGTCGAGGATCGGCACGATGACCACCCCGCGTCCCGCCCAGCCGCGGAGCACCTCGACGGCGTCGTCCCAGTTCACAGCAGCGACGCTACGACAAGCCGGTAGCCGAGGTCGCACTCCGAGCGCGTGAGCAGGTCCGCGTGCCGCTCGGCCCACGCGCCGCCGGCCAGGTCGGCGCGCAGTCGCTCCAGACCGCGCGCCACCGCGTCGCCGAGCGGCGCGAAGACCGAGATCGCCTCGCGCGCGGCCGGGTCGAGGTAGGCCTCCGGCCGGCGCCAGTACGCGCCGAGGAACCCGTCCGTGCAGTCCCACGGGATCGGCACCGCGCGGATCTCGCACGAGACGCCCAGCAGCGAGGCGACGTCGGCCGGCGACGGGACGTCGCGCTCGTACTCGCCGATCTCCGGCACGTACTCCGACACGAACCAGAAGCGGCGGCCGAGCTCGGGGTCGAAGTGCAGGATCACGACGCGCTCGCGGGCCACCCGCCGCATCTCGGCGAGGCCGGCCTCGAGGTCCTCCCAGTGGTGGATGGTGAGGATCGCCATCGCGGCGTCGGCGGCGTCGTCGGGGAGCGGAAGGGACTGCGCGGAGGCGCGAACGGCCGGCGCCAGGTGCGCGGGACGCTGGGCGATCATGCCCTCGCTCGGCTCGACCGGGATGACGTCGAGCCCCTCCGGCTCGTACGAGCCGGCGCCTGCGCCGACGTTGACGACCGAGCGGACGGGGCCGAGAGCAGCGTGGATGTGGGCGGCCAGCCGCGGGTCGGGCCGGCGGAACCGCGAGTACGTCGCTACCGAGTAGGGCCCCACTCGCCGCCCCGGCGGCCCATGACGAGCTCGGTCCCGTCGGCGTCGAAGACCGCCTCGTCCTCCTCGACGCCCGGCTTGTCGACGACCTGCACGAGCGTCAGCCGCTCCGGCGGCGAGCCGTGGCGCGCGATGTAGGCCTCGCGCGCGGCCTCCTCGAGCGAGGTGCGCTCCCAGCCCTTGTCCTGCGAGCGCGCGGCGGCCAGGTGCCGGTCGGCCTCGCGGGCCCGCGCATGCAGCGCCGCGCGCTCGGCGTCGCGCCGGCGGGCGTTGGCCACGTACCCGCCCGCGAAGAGCAGGAGGATCAGCAGGCCGAGGACGATGAGGACGATCGCGAGCGCGGACATCCGCGCCGAGGCTACTCAGTTGATGATCGCGCGGCCCTTGAGATGGACGCCGACCTTGCGCTTGACGCGCTGCAGGGCGTTGTCCACGGTCTTCGTGTCGCAGCCGATCCGGCCGCCGATCTCCTCGTACGAGCGCCCGTCGAGGTAGAGGGCCAGGACGCGCGACTCGAGCTCGGACAGCGCGGTCGACAGGCAGGCCACCAGAGCACGCAGCTCCTCGGAGGAGATCACCTGGTTGACCGGGTCGTGGACCGTCGGGCCCGGGATGACCTCGTCGAGCGTCGGCTCGCCCTCGGGCGCGCTCGCCGGCGTCGAGGAGAACGACACGTACTGGTTCAGCGGGGTGTGCTTGTTGCGGGTCGCCGTCTTGACCGCGGTGATGATCTGCCGCGTGATGCACAGCTCCGCGAAGTTGCGGAAGCTGGACTCGCGGTCGTAGCGGAAGTCGCGGACCGCCTTGTACAGGCCGACCAGCCCTTCCTGGATGAGGTCGTCGCTGTCGCCGCCGGCCAGGAAGTACGAGGACGCCTTCAGACGGACGAAGCCGTAGTACCGGCGGACGAGCCGCTCGTACGCGTCCGCGTTGCCCTGCTTGGCAAGCGCGATGAGGAATCCGTCCTCAACCTGAAGTTGAGATCCAGACTGTGTGGAGAGTCGAGCCATGAGCGTCCTTCCGTGCGTCGCCACCTGGCCACGCCGGTCTGTTTGCTCAGTGGCGCGCTCCTCCCCTGGCGCCGCTGACGGTCTTCACGCCGACCCGAAGCTCATCAAGCTGAACCTCGACTTCAGCGTTATTTCCGGCGATGTATACCCACTCTTCCGTACACCTGTCAAGCGAAACCCCTGCAACGAGAGATTTCGAACAAGATGATGGCGGTCGCGGCGGACACATTGAGCGACTGGATACGGCCCTGAAGCGGGATGGACACGAGGGAATCGCAACTCGAGGCCACTCGAGGCCTGAGGCCCTTGCCCTCGGCGCCGACCACGAGGACGACCCCGCCGCTGTAGTCCGGCTGGTCGTAGCGGGCGGTCGCCGAGCCGTCCGCGCCGTAGCACCAGCATCCGGCGGCCTTCGCCTCGGCCAGGAAGTCGGCGAGGTTGCGCACCCGCGCGACCGGCAGGTGCTCAACCGCGCCCGCGGAGGCCTTCACGGCGGCGGGCGTCACGTCCGCCGAGCGGCGCTCGGGCACGATCACCCCGTCGGCGCCTGCGCACTCGGCCGTGCGGGCGATCGCGCCGAGGTTCTGCGGGTCCTGGACCTCGTCGAGCGCGACGAGCAGCGGATCCGGGCGGGCGAGCAGCTCCGCGGCCCCCGCGTACGGGTACGGGTCGACCTCCGCGCAGATCCCCTGGTGCTCGCGCGAGCCGCAGCGATCCTCGACGTCCTGCGGGCCGACCACCTCCACGCGCGCGCCCGCGAGCCACCCCTCCTTGGCGGCGCCGGGGGTGGCAAGGACGCGGTGCACCCGCCGTCGTCCGGCGCGCAGCGCCTCGCGCACGGGATTGCGGCCATAGAGGACGTCGCGTTTTCCTCCCTCTTTCCGCACGACGGGCGACCCTAGACGAATGTCCGAGGGGCTCGGATAGGTGTGATCGCCGCGCCAAGGGGTACTGTCCCGGCCGGTGCCTGGGTCAGCGCCCGCCTCCGCCCTACTCCCCCGTGTGGAGGAGGCCTTCCGCACGCTCCCGGAGCGCTATCTCGGCGCGACGCCCGGCTTCGACGCCACGTGGCAGGTCAAGCTCGGCGACATCGGCCACACCTGGGAGATCCGCTGTACCACCCACGGCGCCCGGGTCCGCAAGGGCGCCACGCAGCGCCGGCCCGACGTCGTGATCGGCACCGACGCCGCCACCTGGCTGCGCCTGCGCGCCGGTGAGCTGTCCGGCATCGAGGCCTTCAGCCAGCGCCTGCTCTACGCGCGCGGCAACCTGGACCTCGCCGTCGGGTTCGAGGGCCTCTTCCGCCTCCCCGACGACCGCCCGCCCCTCCTGCGCATGCACGAGGTGCAGACGAAGGGCGCGAAGATCTCGACGCTCACGATGGGCGAGGGCCCCGACGTCCTCCTCATCCACGGCCTCGGCGGCGCCAAGAGCTCGTTCTTCGACACGGCCGCCGCGCTGAGCGACCGCTACCGCGTCCACGCGCTCGACCTCCCCGGCTTCGGGAGCTCGTGCAAGCCGGCCACGGCGCCGTACACCGCCCGCTACTTCGCCGACCGCGTCGTCGAGGTCATGGACGCGCTGGAGATCGGGCGCGCCCACCTCGTCGGCAACTCGATGGGCGGCCGCGTCTCGATCGAGGTCGGCCTGCGCCACCCCAACCGCGTCGGGGGCCTCGCGCTGCTCTGTCCGGCCGTCGCGTTCGTCAAGCGCGGCTACCACCCGATCGTGCGGCTGCTGCGCCCCGAGTTCGGCCTGCTGCCCCACAAGCTCACGCGCGGGATGGTCGAGTCGACGTTCTGGTCGCTGTTCTGCGACCCCGACGCCGTCGACCCGAGCATGGCCGACATCGTCGTGGAGGAGTTCCAGCGCATCTACGGCACCGCCGGCGCCCGCCTGGCCTTCCTGGCCGCGGCACGCAACATCTACCTCGACAAGCCCTTCGGCCGCGGCGGCTTCTACCCGCGGCTCAGCGAGCTGGCGGCGCCGAGCCTCTTCGTCTGGGGCACGCACGACAACCTCATTCCCGCCGGGTTCAAGCGCCACGTCGAGCGCTGGCTGCCGCGCGCCGAGCAGATCGTGCTGGAGAGTTGCGGGCACGTCCCGCAGGTCGAGAAGCCCGAGCAGGTCATCGGGCTGCTGGAGCGCTTCTTCAGCCGCTGCGACGCCCTGGGCGACGCGCCCACGGCGCCGACGCGCGTCGATCTCGCCGCCTAGCGGGTACGGTCCAGACACGATGGCCGGAACGAGTACCACCGGCGCCTCGCGCAACGGGCACTCCCACGACGCCGAGAAGGTCCGCGACGCGCTGGGCGGCGGCGGCGCCGACGACGCGAAGGACGCCGGCGGAGCCGGGCTGCCCGAGCGGCTGATCCGGGCGCTGGCCGGCCAGGTCACCAGGCGCATCCCCGACGCGAACCTCGACGACCGCGACCCCGACTACATCCGCGAGACGCTCCCCGGCCTGTGGCTGCTCTCCAGCCTGTACTTCCGCGGCGAGGTGCGCGGCCTCGGGAACATCCCCGACAAGGGGCCGGTCCTGCTCGTCGGCAACCACTCGGGCGGCAACCTGACCGTCGACACCGGCGTCTTCATGCTCGCCTACTGCGCCTACTTCGGCGTCGAGCGCGAGCTCTACTCGCTCGCCCACAACCTCGTCGTCTCGATGCCCGGGCTCGGCTTCCTCAAGAAGTGGGGCGTCGTCGCCGCGTCGCGCGAGAACGCCCGCAAGGCGCTGGAGGACGGCAACGCGCTGCTCGTCTACCCCGGCGGCGACTACGAGGTCCACCGCCCGGTGTGGGAGCGCAACCGGGTCGACTTCGACGGGCGCAAGGGCTGGATCCGCACCGCGCTCGAGCACGACGTCCCGATCGTCCCCGTCGTCGCGATCGGCGGGCAGGAGACCTCGCTCTTCCTCAGCCGCGGCGAGACGCTCGCCAAGCTGCTGATGCTCGACAAGGCCTTCCGCCTGAAGGTGTTGCCGATCTCGATCGCCCCGCCGTGGGGGATCAACGTCGGCGACTTCCTCGGGCACATCCCGCTGCCGGCCAAGATCACGGTCGAGGCGCTCCCGCCGATCCGCGTGCGCGACGAGTTCGGCGAGGACCCCGACCTCGACGAGGTCTACGACCACGTGACGCGGCTCATGCAGGAGACCCTCGACGCGCTCGCGGCCGAGCGGCGCTTCCCCGTGATCGGATGAGGGTCGGCGCGAGCATCCAGGTCTCCGCCCCGGCGGACGCGGTGTGGGCCTTCATCGCCGACCCCGCCCGCTACCTGCACTTCATGGCCGGCGTCACGCGGTGGGAGGTCGAGTCGGAGAAGCCGGACGGGCTCGGCGCCCGCTACCGCACGCTCATGCGCGTGCGCTCGGCGGAGATCGGCGGGCTCGTCGAGGTCGTGGAGTGGGACGCGCCGCGCGACATGGCGTGGACGTCGGTCACCGGCATCGACCAGCGCGGGCGCTGGCGGCTGCGCGAGCGGCGCTTCGGCCGCACCGACGTCGAGTTCCGCCTCAGCTACGGCGTCGCGGGCTCCGGCCTGCTCGGCTGGACGGCGGAGCGGATCGCCGCGCCGACGGTGCGCGACCACCTGCGCCGCTCGCTGCAGCAGCTCAAGCGCCAGGTGGAGCACGAGCAGCTCCGCGCGGCCGCGGCCGCGCGCCGCGAGGCCAAGCAGCGCGCCGCGGCAGGCGACTGACGGCATCTCCGCGCCGCCGCGGCGGCGCGTGTCAGCATGGCGGGGATGGCGACGGCGCTGAGGATCCTGGTGGTCGACGACGAGGCTGACCTGCGCGAGCTGCTCAAGCGCTCGTTCGCGCGCGAGGGCCACGAGGTCGTCGCCGTGCCCGACGGCCACGAAGCGCTCGACCGGGCCGCGAGCGACGGGTTCGACGTCGTGCTGCTCGACGTCGCGCTCGGGCCGGGGCCGTCCGGCTACGACGTCGCCCGCGAGCTGCGCGCCCGGCGCAACGTCGTCCCGATCATCATGCTCACCGCGCTGGACTCCGAGGCCGACGCCGTCCAGGGCCTCGAGGCCGGCGCCGACGACTACGTCACCAAGCCGTTCGGGCTGGCGGAGCTGCGCAGCCGCGTCCGGGCCGTGCTGCGCCGGGCGGGCGGGCGGGTGCTCGACGACGGGGCGCTCGTCACCGTCGGGCCGGTCAGCCTCGACCGACGGCGGCGCGCGGTGACGGTCCGCGGCGAGCCGGTGAAGCTCACGTTCTCCGAGTACGAGCTGCTCGCGTGCCTGCTCTCCTCCCCCGGCCGGCTGTTCAACCGCCAGGAGCTGCTGCGGGCGATCTGGGGCGACAGCGCGTACCGCGACCCGCGCGCGATCGACGTCCACATCCGCCACCTGCGCGAGAAGCTCGAGGAGCGGCCGGAGGAGCCGGAGCTGATCCTCACCGTGCGCGGCGCGGGGTATCGCTTCCAGGCGGTGTAGCGGTGCGCCGGCCGTACGGTCTCCGCCCCCGTCTGCTGGCCGCGCTGGTGCTGACGGCGGCGGTGACGCTGCTCGCCGCGGCGGTCACGCTCTTCGGGCCGCTGCAGGACCGGCTGCGGCGCGACCGCGCGCGGAGCCTGCAGGACGCGGTGCTCGCGTCGCAGCGGCCGATCGGGCTGGCCTTCCCCGCCAACAAGCGCGACGCGTACGCGCTGTCGCGGAGCACGGGCGCGCGCGTGAACCTCTACGCCAAGAGCGGCCAGGAGGTCTACGACAGCGGGACGGGCCCGCTCGATCCTCCGCCCGAGGTCTTCCGCGTGCTCGTCACCGAGCGCCTGGTGCGCGCGGTGACCGAGGACGAGGTGCGCGTGGCCGCGCCGCTGCTCGACCGGCGCCGGCGGTTCGTCGGCGTCGTGCTCGCGAACCGCCGGCTGACCGACGTCGGCGCGACCGTCGACCAGGTGCGCGCGTCGTTCCTGACCGCGGCGCTCGTCGGGCTGATCGTCGCGCTCGTGCTCGGCGGCGGGCTCGCGTCGGCGCTGCTGCGGCGCCTGGAGCGGCTGCGGCAGTCGGCGATCCTCACCAGCAGCGGCGTGGGCGCGCCGCCGCCGGTCGACGACTCGCGCGACGAGGTGGGCGACCTCGCGCGGGCGCTGGCGACGATGCACGCGTCGCTGCGCCGCCAGGAGGACGCCCGGCGCGCCTTCGTGGCCACGGCATCGCACGAGCTGCGCACGCCGCTGACCCTGCTGCAGGGGATGCTCGAGCTGCTCGACGACGACCTGCGGGAGGGGCGGGTCGATCTCGACGACGCGCACACGCAGATCGCGGGCGCCCAGCGCCAGCTGCGCCGGCTCGAGCACCTCGCCTCCGACCTGCTCGACCTGTCGAGGCTCGACGCCGAGGCCCCGCTGCGCTCCGAGCCCGTCGAGCTGGGCGAGCTGACCCGCGCGGTCGCCGCCGAGTTCGAGCTCCGGGCCGCCGACCGCGGGCTGAGCGTCGACGTCGTTCCCCCCATCGGGCCGTGCTGGGCCCGCGGCGACCCGGGCGCGGTCGCGCGGATCGTGCGCATCCTGCTCGACAACGCGCTGCGCTTCGCGCCGCCGGAGGTGCCGGTCCGCGTCGCGGCCGCCTACCACGGCGAGACCGCGACGGTGGAGGTCTCGGACGCGGGACCGGGCGTCCCGCCCGCCGAGCGCGACCTGATCTTCGAGCGCTTCCAGCGCGGGAGCGCGACCGGCGGCGAGGAGGGCTTCGGGCTCGGCCTGGCCATCGGGCGCGAGCTCGCGCGGCGCCTGGGCGGCGACCTCGCGCTCGCGTCGTCGTCGGAGGAAGGGGCGCGCGGCGCCCGCTTCGTCCTCAGCCTGCCGATCGAGCTGCCGGCGGGCTCGCACGCGGATGCGCGCGAGCCGGCCCTCGGCCCCTCGAGCTAGGCGGCCTCGGAGAGCGACTCGCGCAGCTCGGCCTCGAGCGGCGGCGTCGGGACCTTGCGGTACGCGTGCTCGGCGTCCGCGTCGGTCTCCTCCTCGTGGTACGCGCTCTCCACGTTGACCGCCCAGATGTCGTGGTCGGTGCCCGCGATGAGGTTGTCCACGGCGCGCATCGCGCTGAGCATGGAGTGATCCGAGTTGTTGTAGCGGTGCAGCCCGTTGCGGCCGACCTGGGTCAGGCCCTCGATCGGGTCGAGCCACTCGCGGATCTTCTCGACCTTCGCCCCGTACGTCTCGTCGTACATCGGGTACGCGAGCGGGACGCGGACCGCGTAGCCGCGCCGCACCTGGCCGGGCTTGGCGAGGCCGAGCTGCTCGAGCTCCTTCGTCGCGAGCGCGACCAGGTCCTCGTCGGCCATGTTCCACAGCCGGTCGCCGCGGAAGCAGAAGTACTCCATGCCCACGCAGGCGGTGTCCGGGTCGGGCACCATCCACGGGCTCCACGAGCGGAAGTTCTGGATGCGGCCGACCTCGACGTCGGGCTCGTGAATGTAGATCCAGTTGTCCGGGAAGAGGTCCTCGCCGTCGAGCACCAGCGCGACGGTGAGGAAGTCGCGGTAGCGCAGGTCCGAGCCGGCCTCCAGGACCTCGGCCGGGGGAGCGGGGTCCGCCATCCGGACCGTGTCCTTGAGGGGGAGCGAGGAGATGACCGCGCGCGGCTCGATGCGCTCGCCGCCGGCGTGGATCGCCTTGACCTTCTCGCCCTCCAGCTCGATCTTCTCGACGGGCGTGTTCAGCCGGACCTCGCCGCCCATCTCCTCGATGCGGGCCGTCATCCGCTCCCACATCTGGCCCGGGCCGTAGCGCGGGTACTGGAACTTGTCGATCAGCGACTTGATCTTGTTGCCCTTGTTCCCGAAGAACGCGGCCTTGGCGGCGCTGAAGAACGAGAGCCCCTTGATCCGCTGCGCGGCCCACTCGGAGCGGACCTCGGTCGCCGGGACGCCCCACACCTTCTCGGTGTAGGACTTGAAGAAGTGGCCGTAGAGGCGCTTGCCGAAGCGGTTGGAGACCCACTGCTCGAGGTTGTCCTCGCGGCCCTTCGGCTTGACGGCCGCCACCAGATAGGAAACGCCGCAGAGGAGGAGCTCGATCGGGCCGAGCTTCTTGACGACGTCCATGCCCTGGAGGGGGTAGTCGAGGTAGCGCCCGCGCCAGTAGATGCGCGACATGCGGGGACGAAGGAGGAACTCGTCGCCCATGATCTCGAGCCAGAGGTCGTTGACCTCCTTGTTCTTCGTGAAGAAGCGGTGGCCGCCGAGGTCGAAGCGGTAGCCGTAGGGGTCCACGACGGTCTTGGCGATGCCGCCGACCTGCTCGTCGGCCTCGAAGACGATCACGCGCCGGCCGGCCTTCGCCAGCAGATAGCCGGCCGTGAGACCGGCAGGTCCGCCCCCGATGACGATGTACGGCTTCCGGTCCCGCGCGGCAGCGCCGGGGGCGGCGTCTCCGGGCAGCGCGGGGAACTCAGCGGTCGTGGCCATGGCCCTCACCCTGCCCCGGATCGCGCGATTCTCCAGGGTCTCTAACGCTTCCTAACGTTGTCTAACGCACGCGGCGGTAGACGATCGCGCGCACGCCCCGAGGCAGGCGGTCGTAGCCGAACACCGGGACCACGGCTTCGCGGCGGACGCGGTCGTCGGCGTCGAGCCTGCGCTCCCACTGGACCGAGCGCT
Organism: Solirubrobacteraceae bacterium; assembly: GCA_036389155.1. Classification (GTDB taxonomy): domain Bacteria; phylum Actinomycetota; class Thermoleophilia; order Solirubrobacterales; family Solirubrobacteraceae; genus CADCVT01. The sequence goes on along the minus strand of DASVQN010000009.1, from coordinate 22,632 downwards.
TGCGCACGAGCGACGTCCACGGCGCGCCCCAGCGGGCGGTCCGGATGATCGGCTGGACGAGCACGAGCTCCTGCCCGGGCCGGAGGGTGTCGACGGCCGCGCGGGCGGTCGGCCCTGCCTTCGCGGCGCGCAGCCTGTCGAGGGCGTCGCGCCAGTCCATGACGCGCGGGTCCTTCACCGGGCCCATCGACGTCCCGTACCGGATCCCGTCCGGCAGGTAGTAGGCGAGGAGCGGGAGCTGCTCGGGGTGGGTGGAGATCACCAGGTCGCCGGCGGTCACCAGCGTCTGGATGCTCGCGGCCACCGACCGCACGTTGCTCTTGGACTCCAGCTGCGCCGTGCGCGGGTCGAACCAGTAGAGCGTCACCAGCACCAGGCAGACGAGGCCGAAGCGGCCGTTGAAGCTCAGGCCCGCGGCGGCGAGCAGCAGCGTCGGCCCGACGAACGCGGCGAAGTAGCGGTTGGAGAAGGCGGGCGCGACCTGCGAGGCGAGCCACGCCAGCGCGACGGCGGAGAGGACGAGGACGAGCAGGGCGATCATCCGCCGCGCGCGCGGCGACGCGTCGCGCACGACGCCGGCGATCCCGTTGCCGGCCACGAGCAGCACGGCGATGCCCGTCGTCGCGCCGCCGAGCAGGACGCCCAGCGCGGCGAGCAGCGTGTCGAGGCTCGGCCGCTCCGCCCACGGCGCGCCCGTGTGCTTGGCCTGGAAGAGCAGCGTCGGGACCCACGGCAGGTAGACGAGCGCGACGGCGCCGTAGCCGATGAGCGCGTCGCGGACGAGCGCGCGGCGGTCCTCCGCCGCCGCCGCGCGCAGCAGCCACGCGAGCGCCACGACCGTCCCCATGCCGAGGAACAGCGCCCAGTTGTGCGTGTAGATCATCAGCGCGAGCGACGCCGCGAACACGGGCAGGTAGCGCCGGTCGCGATCGGCGAACACGTGCAGGAACGACGCGCTGACGGTGAGCCCGAGCAGCGCGACGAGGGAGTACATCCGCGTCTCCTGCGCATAGAAGGTCAGGAACGGGTTGATGGCGGCGAGCACCGCGGCGATCCACCCGGCGCGGATCCCCCACAGGGTCCGCCCCGCCCAGAACGCGACGGGCACGCACAGGACGGAGAAGACGACGCTCAGCCCGTGCGTGGCGTCCTCGCCGGTGCCGAACGCCTGCATCCAGAGGTGCAGGAGCATGTAGTACAGCGGTGGCGAGCCGTCTTGCCGCAGGACGCCGGGGATGTCCGTCAGGTCGTACGAGCCGATCCCGACGCTGAGGCCCTCGTCGATCCAGAACGCGGCGTCGAGCGCGCGCGTGCGCAGCAGCAGCGAGACGACGGTGAGCGCGACGACGCCGGCGGCGGTCCAGACGGCGGCGGGCGCGCGCGCCTGCACGCGGTCCGCGAGCGCGAGGAGGCGCGGCTTCGCGGCCACGGAGCTCATCGCGCGCAGTCCGCCGTGACGATCCAGGTCCCGCCGCGCGCCAGCTCGTAGCGGCCGCGCTTGGACCACGCCGGCGCCCGGCCCTTCGCGCCGCGCGTGTGCATGACGTGGAAGACGACCCGCGGGTGCCGCCGGCCGGGGTCGAGCGCGACCCGCTCGGTGTGCACCCGCAGGTACCACGCGACCTGCGGGACGAGGAACGGGTTCGTGTACGCCGGCCCGCACGCGCGCAGCCGGGTGGCGCCGCCGGCGTCGGCGATGACTTGCGGGAGGAGGTTCGTGTTGTCGGCCTGGTAGTGGACGCTGCGCACCTGGTCGTCGAGCTCGCCGGCGTCCTGCAGGCCGAAGGAGGCGAGGAGCGCCACGGCGAGGACCGCGAGCGCGGCCGGGTGGCGCACGAGCGGCCTGACGACCCACACGATGCCGGCGGCGCCGAGCACGATCAGCAGCGCCGCGGGCGGCATCAGGTAGCGCAGGTTCCCGCTGAAGCCGTGGCTCGTCATGAGCGCGACGAGCAGGACCCAGGCGACGGCGAAGACGATCAGGCCGAGCGCGGTGCGCTCGCGGCGCCTGAGCGCGACGACGAGGAGGAGCGCCGCGCCGGCGACGGCGGCCCACGGGATCATCTCGATCGCGTCCTGCATGACGGCGAGCGCGGGGTGGTCGGCGAAGGCGGCGCTGTCGGGGTTGGGCTGCTGCGCGCGGTCGGAGGCGCGCAGCGCGTTCCCCGATCCCCACAGCTCCGGGCCGAGCCACAGGATGGGCAGGCTGATCAGCCCGGCGGCGACCCAGCGCAGGCGCACCCGGTCCTCGTAGAGCAGCCACAGCGCGTAGAGGCCGACGAACGGCCAGGCCTCCGGCCGGAGGAGGCCGACGCCGAGCGCCAGCGCGAACGCCCACCCGCGGCGGCGGTCGAGGTGCAGGAGGATCGCGCCGAACAGCAGCGCGATGAGCAGGCCCTCCGAGTTGCCCAGCGCACCGTTGCGCAGCCACCACGGCGACACGGCGATGCCGAGCGCGGCCGCGACGCCCGCCGCGACGCCGGCGGGCCCTTCGTCCGCGATCCTGCGCCCCAGCAGGAAGGCCAGCGCGAGCGCCGCGATCGAGCCGGCCCGCGCGACGATCAGCCACAGGTCCGGCGCCGCGTCGCTGCCCGCGAGCGAGAAGACGGTCGTGAAGATCACCGGCAGCGGCTTCCACGACGGGCCGGCGACGGTGTCGAGGTCGAGGTGCGCGATCTCGCGCCCCCAGATGATCCAGGCCCACGGGTCGTACGTCGGCGCGGAGGGCAGGAGGAGGGTGAGCGCGGCCAGCGCGACGCTGCCGGCGACGATCGCAACCGGAAGTGAGACGCGGCGGGACATTCCCCGCCGCAACGCGTCGGTGCGGGGCTCGATGAGCATGCGAGGGCGCCACGCGGGCCGGGCGCGGCGAAGTAGAGGGTACCCTCGGGACGCGGGATGACCGTCGTACGCGCCCGCGCGGTGACCAAGACCTTCGGCACCGGCCGCGCCGCACGGACCGTCCTGCGGGGCGCGGACCTCGACGTCGCCGCCGGCGAGCTCGTGGCCGTCGTGGGCCGGTCGGGGAGCGGGAAGTCGACGCTGCTGCACCTGCTGGCGGGGCTCGACGCCGCCGACTCTGGGACGATCGAGATCGCGGGCTCGCGCGTCGACGGGGCGCGCGAGCGCGAGCTGACCGCGCTGCGGGCGCGGGCCGTCGGGTTCGTCTTCCAGTTCTTCCACCTCGTCCCGGAGCTGACGGGCGAGGAGAACGTGCTGCTGCCGACGCGGGTCGCGTCGGCCAACGGCTCGCGTCGTCGCGCGCACGGCCTCATCGAGCGGCTCGACCTGCGCGACGTCGCGTCCTCGCTGCCGCACGAGCTGAGCGGCGGCGAGCAGCAGCGCTTCGCGATCGCGCGGGCGCTCGTCAACGACCCGCCGGTCGTGCTCGCCGACGAGCCGATCGGCAACCTCGACCCCGCGAGCGGCGCCGCCGTCCTGGACCTGCTGCGCGCGGCGGCGGACGAGGGCCGCGCCGTCGCGATGGTCACCCACCAGCCGGAGGCCTCGGCGATCGCCGATCGCGTGCTGCGGCTGGAGGACGGCCGGCTGCTGCCGTGACGCGCGGGCGCCGGTTGCTCGCGGTCGCGCTCGTCGTCGCGGCGTCGCTCGTCGCGGGCACCGCGCTGACGGCCGCCGTCTCGCTGTCGGGCGGGTTCGAGCGGGCCGCCTCGCGGGCCGACCTGCCGGACCTCATCGTGCGCTTCCGCGGGCGCCCGCGAGCGGAGGTCTCCGAGCGGCTGGACGCGCTGCCGAACGTCGAGGCCACCCAGTACCGGACAGAGTTCAACGACGTGTTCCTGCGCGGCGGCTCCGGGTCGACCGGCCGCGGCGCCGTGCACTTCGTCGGGCCGGGGCGGCGCGGGTACGCGATCCTCCGCGGGCGCGACCTGCGCGGGCGGGGCGAGGCGGTGGTGGAGGCCGGCGTCGCGCGGGAATGGGGGCTGGCGCCCGGCGATCCGCTCTCGGTCGGCGACCGGGGCGGGTCCCTGCGCGTCGTCGGGATCGGGCTGTCGCCGGACAACGTGGCGTTCCCGCTGGCGCGGGCGGCGCGGATCTACGTCTCGCGCGACGAGTTCCCCGGCCTGCGGGTCGACGTCGCAATGGCGTGGCTCGCCGACCCGTCGCGCGCGGACGTGACGCTGGCGCAGGCGCGGGCCGTGTCGTTCGGGCTGGAGGACGTGCGGTTCGTGACCCGCGACGGCGTGCGGATCCTGATCGGCCAGGCGGCGGGGATCGTGATCGCGCTGCTCGTCGCGTTCTCGCTGGTGGCGGTCACGACGGCGGGGATCATGCTCGGCGCCTCGGCGCGGTCGGAGGTGGCGCGGCGGCTGCCGTCGATCGGGGTGCAGCGCGCGGTCGGGTTCTCGCGCGCGGCGGTGGTGCGCGAGCAGGCGGTACGGGCGGCGGCGCTCGCCGCGCCGGGTGCCGCGACGGGGCTGGGAGCGGGAGCGCTCGCGATGCACGGTGCTGCCGACCGGCTCCTCGCCGCCCTCAACGAGCTCGGGCCGGGCGCGGCGCTCGTCTGGTGGCTGCTCGCGGCGTGGCTCGCGATCGTGGCCCTCGTCGCGGCCGCGTCGGCGTGGCCGGTGTGGAGGGCGACGCGCGAGCCGATCAGCGCGCTCCTGCGCGGAGGCGAGCTGGCCGTGGGGCGGCGCCCCCGCCGACCCCTCCGCGCCGCCGCCGGGAGCCGCGCCTCCGGCGCCCACGGTGACCGCTTTCGCCCGTCGGCGGGCGGCGGTCTCGCGGTCCTCGGCGCGCGCCTCGCCTCCGCCCGGCGCGCGCGGTGGGCGGCGACGGTCGCGGTCCTCGGCGCGGCGAGCGCGACGCTCGTGCTGCTGCTCGCGCTCGCGTCGCTCCTCGTCGCCCTGCGCGACGACCCGAGCACGGTCGGCAAGCGGTACGCGCTCACGGCGAACCTCTCGCCCTCGGCCGTGCGCGACGTCGAGCGGATCCCGGGCGTGGAGAAGGCGGCGGAGCGGACGTCGGTCGAGGCCTCCGCGGCGTTCTCGCTCGGCCAGCCGCTGCGCCTCGTCGGCTTCGAGCGCGGCGCCGACGACTTCGAGTCGCCGCCGCTGGCCGAGGGGCGGCGGCGGCGGGCGGACGACGAGGCCGAGGTCGGGGTCGGGCTCGCCGACGCGCTCGGGCTGCGGCCGGGCTCGCCGCTCGTCGTCGCGCTGCCCGGCGGGCGCGAGGGGCGCTTCCGGGTCACCGGCCTCGTGCGGGCGCTCGACAACGACGGCCGGATCGCCTACGTCCGCGAGGAGCGCCTCGACGCCCTCGGCGCGTTCGGCAGCACGAACGTCGCGGTCCGGCTGAAGCCGGGCGCCGACCGCGCCGCGGTCAGCCGGGGCCTGCAGCGCCTCGGCGCGCGGCCGAGCGAGGCGACCGCCGCGACGACGCGCAACCGCGACTTCCTCGGCGTCCTCGCGACGGTGCTGCGGATCGTCGCGCTCAGCGTCGGGCTCGTCTGCCTGCTCGTGCTCGCCCAGGCGCTCGTCCTCACCGCCCGCGAGCGCCGGCCGACCCTCGCGCTCCTGCGGACGATCGGCGCCGGCCGCGGCGCGATGGCGCGGGTCCTCGGCGGCGCGTGCGCGGTCGTGCTCGTCCCGGCCGTCGTCCTCGGGGTCGCGCTCGAGGTTCTCGTCCTCGGCCCGGTGGTCTCGTCGCTCGCCGCCGGCTACGCCGGGCTGTCGCTCGACCCGTCCGCCGGGCATCTCGCCCTCGCCGCCGGCGGGCTCGCGATCCTCGGGGCGGGCGCCGTCGCGCTGGTCGGCCGCCGGGTGGAGCGCGAGGCCGTGGTCGCCGGTCTGCGGGAGGAGGCATGACCCGCGCGTGCCTCGCCGCAGTCGCGGTCGCCACCACGGCGATCCTCGCCGGTTGCGGGATCCGCGACCGCGATCCGGCAATCCCGGGCTCGACCCTCCGCGCCACGATCGCCGACCCCGACGGCGACGGCTCGCTCTCCCGCGGCCCCGGCGAGCCCCTGCTCGACCGCACCGAGCTCGCGCCGCGCCGCCGCGGCCCGTTCCGCGAGGTCGCGCGGTTCGGCCAGCTCACCGACACCCACGTGCGCGACGAGGAGTCGCCGGCGCGCGTGCCGTTCCTCGACCGCCTCGGCCCGCCGGTCACGTCGACGTTCCGCCCGCAGGAGGCGCTCAGCCCGCAGGTCCTCGCCGCCGCCGTCCGCGCGCTCGACGCCGAGCGCCCGCAGGCGGTCCTCGCCACCGGCGACCTGATCGACAACGCGCAGCGCAACGAGCTCGACCAGCTCATCGCGATCCTCGACGGCGGCCAGGTCGACCCCGACAGCGGCGCGCGCGGCTACCGCGGCGTCCAGCAGGCGAGCAACCCCGACGGCTTCTTCTACCGGCCGGGCCTCGACGCCCCGCGCCACCCCGGCCTGCTCGGCCGCGCGCAGGAGCGGTTCTTCTCCACCGGCCTGCGCGCGCCGTGGTACGCGGCGCTCGGCAACCACGACCTGCTCGTGCAGGGCGAGCTCCCGCCCTCGGAGGCGACCGACGCGATCGCGACGGGGGACGAGGCGCTGCTGCGCTACGACCCGCAGCTGCGCGACCTGCTCGACGAGCTGCCGCGGACAGCCGACCCCTCACCGGACCTCGCCGACGTCCCCCAGGAGGCGATCGAGCGGCTGCTCGCGCACGGCGTCCCCGGCCGCAGGACGCACGTTCCGCCGGACGCGAACCGGCGCGGGCTCCGCTTCGCCGAGCTCGCGGCGCGGCTGCACGACGCCGGGACCCCGGCGCCGCAGGGCGACCGCCTCGACTACACGTTCGACGTGGGGGCGCAGCTTCGCGTCGTCGTCCTCGACACCGTCAACCGCGCGGGCGGCGCGGCCGGCGTGATCGGCGCGGACCAGGTCGCCTTCCTGCGCCGCGCCCTCGCCGCCTCGGGCGAGCGCGCGGTCGTCGTCGTCGACCACCACGGCCTGGAGCGCACCCAGGGCGGCGGCGCCGCGCTGGCGCTCCTCGACCGCGACGCGGACGTGATCGCCGAGCTCTCCGGCGACACCCACCGCCACGCGATCCGCCCGCGGCGGACGCCCGCCGGCGGCTTCTGGCAGATCACCACCGCGTCGCTGGCCGACTGGCCGCAGCAGAGCCGGATGCTCCGGCTCGTGACCGCGCCGGACGGCAGCCGGGCGCTCGAGACGTGGGTCGTCGACCAGGCGGGCGGCATCCGGGGCGGCGACCTCGCGGGCATCGGGCGCGAGCTCGCGTTCCTCGACGCGCAGGGCGGGCGGCCGAACGGGTTCACGGGCCGCCGCGAGGACCGCAACGCACGGCTCTGGCTGGCCCCGCCGCCGCCGCGCTAGACCGGCGGCAGCTCGCGCAGCTGCTGCGCGGGCGTGAAGAACCGGCGCTGTGCCAGCGACACGGCGATGAGCGAGGACATCGCGACCGCGCCGAGCAGGACGTAGAGCAGGATGAGCTGGAGGCGGACCGCGTCGAACGGCTCGGCGCCGGCCAGCAGCATCCCGACCATCGTGCCGGGGAAGAAGACGACGCCGGTCGTCTTCGTCTGGTCGACGAGCGGGATGAGGCCCGAGCCGAGGCTGCGGCGCACGAGCGGCGCGGAGGCCTGGCGCGCCGTCGCCCCGAGCGCGAGCGCCGCCTCGACCTCGAGCGCGCCGCGCCGCATCTCGTCCCCGAGCCGGTTGAGCGCGACCGCCGTCGCCGTCATCGCGTTGCCGATCACCATCCCGCCGACGGGCACCAGCGCGCGCGCCTCGACGTCGAAGATCCCCACGGCGACGACCAGGCCGATCGTCGCGCTCGCCCCGACGGTGAGCCCGAGCGCGATCGGCACGAGCCCCTCGGGGACGCCGGCCGCCCGGCGCCGCGCGGTCCACGTCGCGAAGGCCACCATGGCCGCGAGCAGGACGAAGACGAACGCGCGGCTGTCGCTCTCGAAGATCGCGCGGATGACGAACCCGACCGCGGTCAGCTGGAGGAACGAGCGCAGGACCGCGATCCCGATGTCCTCCGCCTGCCCCGTGCGCTGCCACCACGACACCGCGGCCGCGATCGCGACCAGGACGAGCGCCGCCGCGACGTGGGCGAGCGACAGGTTCGAGGCGGGGCTCACGACGCGACGTCCTCCATGCGCAGGACGTTCCGAGCCAGCCGTCCGGCCTGCGCCGCGTCGTGCGTGACGAGGATCAGCGAGACGTTCAGCGTGTCGCGCAGGCGGACGATGGTCGCCTCCACCGCGTCGCGCGCGGCCTCGTCGAGCGCGGACGTCGGCTCGTCGAGCAGCAGGACCTCGGGATCGAGGGCCAGCGCACGGGCGAGCATCACGCGCTGCTGCTCGCCGACGGAGAGGCGCGCCGTCGGTCGGTCGGCGTAGGAGCGGTCGAGCGAGACCTGCCCGAGCAGCGCGCCCACGTCGATCTCCCGCCCGAGCAGGCGCGGGCCGTACGCCACGTCCCCCGCGACGGTCTCCGCGAGCGGCGCGGGGAGCTGTGGCACGAGCGCGACGCGGCGGCGCAGCGCGATCGGGTCCGTCGAGCGGACGTCCTCGCCGCGCAGCAGCACGCGCCCGCGGCTCGGCTCCGCGAGCCGGTTGAGCAGGCGCAGCAGCGACGACTTGCCCGACCCCGACGGCCCGAGCAGCGCCGTCGCGCCGTCGGAGATCTCCGCGGTCGCGCCGCGCAGGACGTCGACGCCGTCGCGCTCCAGCCAGACGTCCTCGAGGGTGAAGAGGGGCGGCACCCCTCCATTGTCTTCCCTGCGCTGTTGCGCCCGAATCTGAACCGTGATTCACTCTTCACCGATGCCGATCCCGCGGGCCCAGCGACGCGCCGCCGCGCGCGACGCCATCCTCCGCGCGGCGACCGCGGCCGTCGCCGAGGGCGGGTACGCCGGGGCGTCGATCACCGAGGTCGCCGGCCGCGCCCGCGTGGCCACCGGGTCGATCTACCGCCACTTCCCCTCGAAGGGCGAGCTGTTCGCCGACGTGTTCCGGGCCGCCGCGGAGAGCGAGCTCGCGCTGGTCACCGACATCGCGCACGACGCCGCGCGCCCGCCGACCGAGCGCCTCGCCGCCGCGCTCGAGGCCTTCGCCCGCCGCGCGCTCGCCGCCCCCACCCTCTCGTGGGCGCTCATGGCCGAGCCCGTCGACCCCGCCGTCGAGCAGGCACGGCTCGAGAACAAGCGGGCCTACCGCGAGGTCTTCACCAACCTGCTCCAGGAGGGCGTGGCCGCGGGCGAGCTGCGCCCGCTCGACGCGCCCGTCGGCGCGAGCGCGATCGTCGGCGCCTTCCAGGAGGCGCTCATCGGCCCGCTCGCCGACCACACCGGCGGCGACGCGCTCGTCGCCTCGCTCGTCACCTTCGCCCTGCACGCCGTCGCCGCCGAGGAGGAACGTCATGGCCGTCGCGCCGCGCTCGACCACGCATGAGGTCGTCAACCAGCCCCCGCCGCTGCTCGACCACAACGCGTACGAGGCCGATCCTGCGCTGCGCGAGGCGTTCTCGCGGGAGGTGAGCGCGACCGCGACGACGCCCTGGGGCGAGGACCGCCTGCGCGACTTCGGCGCCGTCGTCGCGTCCTCCGAGGCCGACGAGCACCGCCGCCGCGCGCAGCGCAACGTCCCGATCCTCCACCAGCACGACCGCTTCGGCCACCGCGTCGACGAGGTCGAGTACGACCCGTCCATGCACTGGATGCTGCGCCTCGGCGTCGAGCGTGAGATCAATTCGCTGCCGTGGCGCGACGAGCGCCCCGGCGCGCACGTCGTCCGCGCCGGGCTCTTCTACCTGATGAACCAGCTCGACACCGGGCCGTGCTGCCCGATGGCGATCAACTACGCCGCGATCCCCACGCTGCGCGCCGGGGACCCCGCGCTCGCCGCCGAGTGGGAGCCGCGCCTCAGCCTGCCCGACTACGACCGCTTCGCCCAGGCGGGCATGGTCATGACCGAGAAGCAGGGCGGCTCGGACCTCAGGGCCAACACGACCGCCGCCGAGCCGATCGGCGACGGCTGGTACGAGCTGACGGGCCACAAGTGGTTCTGCACGCACCCGGTCTTCGACATGTTCCTCACGCTCGCGCAGGCCCCGGGCGGGATCACCTGCTTCGTCGCCGAGCGTCCGCACCCGGGCTTCCGCATCCAGCGCCTGAAGGACAAGCTCGGGGGCAAGTGCCTGGCCAGCAGCGAGGTCGAGTACGACCACCTGCCCGCGCGCATCCTCGGCGAGGAGGGACGCGGCACCGCGGCGATGATCGAGCAGATCGTGTGGACGCGCCTCGACGCGCTCATCGGCGGCGCGGGGATGATGCGGCGCCTGCTGGCCGAGGCGATCCACCACACGCGCCACCGCTCCGCGTTCGGCGCGCGCATCGCCGAGCAGCCGGCGATGGTCAACGTGCTCGCCGACCTGGCGATCGAGTCCGAGGCGGCGATGCTGCTCGCGCTGCGACTCGCCCGCGCCTTCGACGAGGAGGACCGCACCTTCGCCCGCGTCGCGCTGAGCGTCGCGAAGTTCTGGGTCAGCAAGCGCGGCGCGCCGTTCGCCGCCGAGGCGCTGGAGTGCCTGGGCGGCAACGGCTACATCGAGACGCAGGGCTCGCCGGTCGCGCAGTTCTACCGCGACATCCAGATCAACACGGTCTGGGAGGGAAGCGGGAACGTCGTCGCGCTCGACATCCTGCGGGCGATGGCGAAGGCGCCGGAGGCGACGCAGGCACTGCTCGACGAATGCGACGCGGCGCGCGGCGCCGACCCGCTGCTCGACGCGCACGTCGACCGCTGCCGCGCGCAGCTGACCGCCGTCGACGAGTGGAGCGCCCGCGCGCTCGTCGAGGACCTCGCGCTCGCCCTCTCGGCGGGCCTGCTCACGCGTCACGCGCCGCCGGACGTCGCGCACGCGTTCTGCGCGTCGCGCCTCGGCCCGGACCGCCACCGCTCGTTCGGGACGCTGCCCCGCGAGGTCGACGGCCGCGCCATCGCCGACCGCGCGCTGGCTACGTGAACCGCGAGCGACGGCGCCAATTGCGGCCCGCCACGCACGTCCGGTAGCGGCGCTTCGCCACGTAGGTCCGCCCGCGGCTCGTCCGCACGACGATCCGCACCGTGAAGCGACCGCGCGGCAGCCCGCGCAGGTCGACGCGGGCGAGGACGCGGCCGCGCGAGCGCACCGTCTTCACGCGCCTGCCGTCGACGTAGACCCGTGCCGACGCGATCCGTCCCCGTCGCGGGCGGACCAGGCGGATCGTGAAGCGCCGGCGGCTGCGGCAGCTGCGCGCGGCCGGGAGGCCCGGGCCCGGCAGCGCCGCCGCCGGCTCGAACGGCCGCGACCCGCAGCGGAAGAAGTACGGCAGCTGGTCGAGCGGCGCGTCCACCTTCGCGCTCCGCGGGCCCTCGAACCGCGCGCCGCTCTCCGGATGCTCCCAGCACCCGCGCGGGAAGTACACGTCGCGCGCCAGCGCGCCCTCCGCCACCACCGGCGCGACGAGCACGTCCGGCCCCAGCAGCCACTCCTGGTCCTGCCTGACCGCGTCGGCGTCGTCGGGGTACGCGAGGTACAGGGGCCGCGCCACCGGCGTCCCCGTCTCCACCCCCTCGCGCCACAGCTTCAGCAGCAGCGGCCGCGCGGCGAGGTGCAGCCGCGACAGCGCGTTGTACACCTGCACGGTCTCGGCGTCGAACGACCACGGCGTGTGCGTCCCCGCGCCGACCGATCCGTGCAGGCGGAACTGCGGCGACAGCGCCGCCCACTCCGCCCAGCGCAGGAACAGCTCCTTCGTCGTCGGTGAGTACGGCCCGATGTCGAAGTAGCCGCCGATGTCCGTCATGTAGCCGAACAGCCCGCCGACGCCGCGGTTGAGCATGTCCGTGGTCAGGGAGGCGAGCCCCGACGAGCGGCTCCAGTCCGTCGTCTCGTCGCCCGGGAAGTTCGACGACTCGTCGGCGGCGCTCCCCGGCGTCCCGCTGTAGCCCGCCCGCGTGTAGAAGACGACGTCGTCGCGCCCCAGCTCGTCGAGGAGCGCGCGCGTCGCGCGGTGGTACAGCAGCGGGTAGCGGTTGTGCATCGTCGCGCCGGTCGACCCGTCCGAGAAGACCATGTCGGACTGCACCTGCTCGCCGAAGTCCTGCATGAAGCCGCCGGCCCCGAGGTCGAGCGCCTCGCGGATGCGCCCCTGCCACCACTTCACCGCCTCGGGGTTCGTGAAGTCGATCATCGCGGCGAGCGCCTGGAAGTTCGAGAAGAACAGGTACGGCTGGCCCGTCGGCGTCTTCGCGACGTAGCCCTTGGCGACCGCCTCGTCGAACGACGCCGGGTCGTCCGTGCCGATCTCGTCCTGCCCGACGAACGCGCGGAAGTACAGGATCGGCCTGATCCCGCGGCGCTTCAGCTCGCCCATCAGCTCGCGCAGCGTGTCGCGCGAGAAGAACTCCCACCCCTCGATCCGGTAGGCGTCGAGCGGCAGCCCGGTGCGGTCGATCTGCTGCAGGTCGTCGCGGACCTGCGCCTCGTAGCGCTTCGGGTCGTCGTTCGGGTACTTCACGGCGCGGTCGAGCTGGGTCCCGACCGCCCACGCCGGAGGCACGCGATGGCGCCCGGTGGCCGCGGTCAGCCGGAGGGGGTCGCCGCCGGGCGCGACGACGTAGTCGATCGCGCCGGCCGCCACCGACACCTGCCACGCGTCCGCCCGGTCGGCGGCCATCCGCCACAGCGACAGCTCCGGCCGGTGGAGGAGGAAGCCGTACGCGCCGGTGAAGAAGAGCGACTGGACGTAGTAGGCCGAGTGCGGGCCGGTCGGGAAGAGGTACTGGTCGCGCTCGGTGCCCGGCACGACGTTGATCACCGGCTGCAGCGAGCCCGCGCTCGTGTTCTCCTGCTGAAGCCAGTTGAAGAACGACGTGCCGCGCTGGTCGAGGCGGTTGTGCCGCCCGCCGAAGCCGCGGAACGGCTCGCCCTCGCGCGACGCGAACGAGTCGGCCATCGCGACGACGCCGTCGCCCGGAGTGACCTTCGCCGCCACGCGCAGCGTCCCCGTCCCGGGCCCGGGCCCGACGACCACCTCGAGCTTGCGCCCCGGGTCGCTGGTGCCCACCACGAGCTTCGCCGCCTCCCCCTCGACCGTCACCGACTCGACATCGCGGGCCGCGTGCTGCACGCCGCCCTCCACGCCGGTCAGCAGGTTGCCGTTGTACTGCGCCGCCGGGTACTCGACCGTGCGCGAGCCGCCGACGGTGAAGGTCAGCGGCGCGTAGAGCGACGGGCGCCGCGGGACGTTGTCGCCGCCCAGCGGCTCGGGATCCGGGACCGGCGGGATCGGGAACGGCCCGGCCCGCTCGTTCGGCACCTCGCTCAGCGCGGGCGCCTCGCCCGGACCGCCGCCGAACGACATGCGCAGCGGCGCCCGCTCGATCGTCGCCACCGCCGCGCCGGACGTGACGACGACCCGCTCGGCGTCCACCCGCACGCCCGCGACCGCCGCCGGCGCGCCGCACAGCAGCGCGAGAACCGTCGCCCCTACAGTCGTCGTCGTGCACCTCGAGCTGGTCATCCTCGGCCTGCTGGTCGCGATCGCGGCGCTCGCGGCGCTCGCGGGGCGGCTGCGCGTCCCCTACCCCATTCTGCTGGTGATCGGGGGGCTGTGCCTCGGTTGGGTGCCGGACGCCGACAAGGTCGAGCTGGACCCCGACCTCGTCCTGCTGATCTTCCTGCCGCCGCTGCTCTACGGCGCCGCGTTCTTCGCCAGCCCGCGCGAGATGGCGCGCAACGCGCGGCCGATCGCGATGCAGGCCATCGGCCTCGTCTTCGCCACGACGCTCGTCGTCGCCGCGGCGGCGCACTGGGCGATCGGCCTGTCGTGGAGCGTGAGCTTCGTGCTCGGCGCGGTCGTCTCGCCCACCGACGCCGTCGCGCCGGCCGAGATCGTGCGCCGCCTCGGCGTCCCGCGGCGGCTCGTGACGATCATCGAGGGCGAGAACCTCACCAACGACTGGACCGCGCTGACGATCTACAAGTTCGCGGTCGCGGCGGTGATGACCGGCGCGTTCTCGTTCGGCGAGGCGGCTTGGAAGTTCGTGCTCACCGGCCTCGGCGGGATCGCGATCGGGCTCGTCGTCGGCGTGCTCATGCGCTGGGCGCGCCGGCGGCTCGACGACCCGGCGACCGAGATCACGATCTCGCTCTTCACCGGGTACGCCGCGTACCTCCCCGCGGAGGAGCTCGGCCTCTCCGGCGTCATCGCCGCGGTGACGACCGGCTTGTACATGGGCTGGTACGCGTCCGAGCTCACGACGCCCACGACGCGGATGCAGCTCGTCGCGGTGTGGGAGACCGTGCAGTTCCTGCTCAACGCGGTGCTGTTCGTGCTCGTCGGGCTGCAGCTGCCGGGCGTCCTCGACGGCCTCGACGGCTTCGACGCCGGCGAGCTGGTCGGCTACGCGCTGCTCGTGAGCGCGGCGGTGATCGTCACGCGGATCGTGTGGACGTTCGCGCTGAGCTGGGTCGTCCGCACCCTGGACCCGCGCATCCGCGCCTCGGGGACGAAGATGGACTGGCGCCAGACGCTCGTCGGCGCATGGTGCTCGATGCGCGGCGGCGTCGCGCTCGCCGCCGCCCTGGCGATCCCGCTCGCGACCGACGGCGGCGGCCCGTTCCCCGACCGCGACCTGCTCATCTTCCTCACGTACGCGGTCATCCTCGCGACGCTCGTCGGCCAGGGCCTGACGCTCGCGCCGCTGATCCGCCGGCTCGGCGTGGAGGACGACGGCCGCGCCCGCCACGAGGAGCTGGGCGCGCGGATGTACGCGGCCGCGGCGGCGGCCGCGCGCGTCGAGGAGCTCGCGGACGAGGACTGGACCTACGACGACACGATCGACCGCATGCGGCGGATGTACGACTTCCGCCGCCGCCGGTTCGAGGAGCTCAAGCACGGCAACGGCGACGGCGGGATCGACGAGCGCTCCACCCAGTACCAGCGACTGCTGCACGAGATCATCGCCGCCGAGCGCGAGGCGCTGCTCGAGCTGCGCAACAGCGGGCGCATCACGGACGAGGTCATGCGCCGCGTCGAGCGCGACCTCGACCTCGAGGAGGCGCGGCTCGACCTCTAGTCGCGCGAGCGCAGCGTCGCGACGGCG
Source organism: Solirubrobacteraceae bacterium (assembly GCA_036389155.1). Lineage (GTDB taxonomy): Bacteria > Actinomycetota > Thermoleophilia > Solirubrobacterales > Solirubrobacteraceae > CADCVT01. Next base: position 7,509 of record DASVQN010000009.1, on the reverse strand, counting down.
AGCGCGGCGACGCCCTCCTCGCGGCCGACGAACCCGAGCCGCTCCCCGGTCGTCGCCTTGACGTTCACGCGGTCGGGCGCCACGCCGAGAGCGCCCGCGAGGTTGTCGCGGATCGCCGCCTTGTGCGGGGCGAGCTTCGGGCGCTCGAGCAGGACGCTCACGTCGACGTGCAGGACCTCGCGGAAGCCGAGCAGCGCCACGACGTCGCGCAGGAGCGAGAGCGAGTCGGCGCCGCCGTACGCCTCGTCGGTGTCCGGGAAGTGCTCGCCGATGTCGCCCATGCCCGCCGCGCCGAGCAGCGCATCGATGACCGCGTGGGTGAGGACGTCGGCGTCCGAGTGGCCGTCGAGGCCGCGGTCGTGCTCGAGCCGGACGCCGCCGAGGACGAGCTCGCGCCCCTCGGCGAGGCGGTGGACGTCCCACCCGATGCCGGTCGTGACGCTCACGCGGGATCCCCCAGAGGCTCCATCCGCCGCCGGCGCCCCTCGAACACCGCGATCTCGCTGACCCCGAGGTCGCGCAGGATCTCCACCGCCCGGCCGTACTCGAACCCGAGCTGGTCGGGCGTGTGCGCGTCGCTCGACAGCGCTATGGGGTTGCCGGCGTCGAGGACCATCTCGAGGAACGCGGGATCGGGGTACAGCTCGGCGACCGGCTTGCGCAGGCCGGCGGTCGAGACCTCGACCGCGATCCCCGACTCGGCGATCCCGTCCATCGCGCGGTCGTAGAAGCGCCGCAGGTCGCCCTCGGGTCGCGGGCGCTCGGGCCCCCACATCTTCACGAGGTCGGGGTGGGCGAGGATGTCGAACATCCCGGTCGCCGCCGCCTCGCCGAGGAGCTCGAAGTACTCCTCCCAGACCCGGCGCGGCTCGTGGCCGCGCCTGGTCCACACGTCGTAGTCGGGGTGGTCGACGGCTTGGTCGCGCAGGAAGTGGACCGAGCCGACGACGTAGTCCCACTCGCGCGCGGCGAGCAGCTCGGCCATCCGGTCCTCGCGGCCCCAGACGAAGTCGGCCTCGATCCCGAGCCGCAGGTCGGTCTCCTCGCGCACGAACGCGCAGTACGCGTCGATGTCGTCGCGCGCGTTCGCGCGCCACAGCTCGTGGTCCCAGACGTCGAGCGCCTGCGCGAAGCGGTAGATGTGCTCCGCGACGCCCAGCTCCTCGATCCCCCGCTCCGCCGCCGCCTCGCGGTAGCGCTCGGCGTTCGCGGCCGTGAAGAAGCGCTCGGGGGTGGCGTCGCGCTCGTCGGGGCGCAGGTGGACGTGGTAGTCGGTCAGCACGCGGCCGATCAAGCTAGCGCGCAGCGGCCGGGCGGCCCACTTCCGCGGCGCACCCCCCGGAACATAGAGTTGCCGCGTGCCCGTGCCCCTCCTCGAACGCGACGGCGAGCTCGGCGCCCTGCGGCGGGCGCTGGAGCGCGCGCAGGACGGCGATGGCGTGCTCGTGGCCCTCGAAGGTCCGGCGGGGATCGGCAAGACGCAGCTGCTGCGGGCCGCACAGGCCGAGGCCGAGGAGCAGGGCGTGCTGGTCATGGCCGCCCGCGGCGGCGAGCTCGAGCACCAGTTCCCCAACGGGGTCGTGCGCCAGCTCGTCGAGCGGCCGCTGGTGCAGGCGACGCCGGAGGAGCGGGCGGCCGCGCTGAGCGGCCCGGCCGGCGTCGCGGCCGCGGAGCTGGGGCTGGACGCGAGCGCCGCGCCCGGCGCGGGCGGCGCCGAGGCGGCCGACCGGTCCTTCGCGGTGCTCCACGGGCTCTACTGGCTGATCGCGAACCTGGCCGCCGACCGGCCGGTGATGCTGGCCGTCGACGACATCCACTGGGCGGACGCGCCGTCGCTGCGCTTCCTGCACTACCTCGCGCGGCGGCTCGAGGGCCTGCCGGTGCTGATCGTCGTGACCGCGCGCTCGGGCGAGGCGGGGAGCGACCCGAACGTCCTGCAGCAGCTGCTCGCCGATCCGGCCGCGGAGTCCGTGACCCCGACGCCGCTGAGCCCCGGCGGCGCGCGCGAGCTGCTGCGCTCGCTGCTCGGCGACGGCGTCGACCGCGCCTTCGCCGCGGCCTGCCACGGCGCGACGAACGGCAACCCGTTCCTCCTGCGCCAGCTCGCCGACGCCGTGCGCGCCGACGGCCTCGACCCGACGCACGCCGCGGCCGACCGGATCGCCGCGCTGGGCCCGCGCACCGTCGCGCGGTCGATCCTCCTGCGCCTCGGCCACCAGTCCGACGCGGCGGCGCGGGTCGCCCGCGCCCTCGCGGTGCTCGGCGTCCAGGCGACGCTGCGCGACGTCGCCGCGCTGGCCGGGCTGGAGCCGCAGGTCGCCGCGCGCGCGGCGGACGAGCTGCGCGGGATCGACGTCCTCGACGGCTCGCCCGACCCCGCGTTCGTCCATCCGATCGTGCGGCGCGCGATCTACGCCGACATCCCGCAGGCCGACCGCGCCGGGATGCACGCCCGCGCGGCCGAGGTGCTGCTGGCCGACGGGGCGCAGCCGCGCGACGTCGCGCCCCACCTGCTGTCCGCGGACGCCGCGGGCGACGAGCGCGTCGTGCAGACGCTCCGCGCGGCCGCCGAGCGCGCGCAGCGCGAGGGCGCGCCCGCGATCGCCGTCCGCTTCCTCGAGCGCGCCCTGGAGGAGCCGCCCGAGCGCGCGCTGCGCTCCGACGTCCTGCACGAGCTGGGGCGCGCGCAGCTCATGGCCGGCGAGACCGCGGCCGCCGCCGAGAGCCTGGAGCGCAGCATCCGCGTCGCCGACGACCCCGCGGTGCGCACGCGCCGGCGCGTCCCGCTCGCCCGCGCGCTCGCCGCCAGCGAGGGCTCGGCGGCGGCGATCGCGACGCTGGAGGAGGGGATCGCCGAGGCGGGCGAGATCGACCGCGAGCTGGTGCTGCGCCTCGAGGCCGAGCTCGCGGCGATCGGCGTCCTGCGCGACACGTTCTCGCAGGGGCTCGGGCGCCGGCTCGAGCAGTACGTCGACCTGGAGGGAACGACGGCGGCCGAGTGCCTCGTCCTGGCCAACCTCGCCCGGCACGTCGCGCTGAACGACGGGACGGCGGAGGAGGCCGCGGCGCTCGCCCGGCGCGCGCTGCGCGGGAACCTGCTGGTGCGCGAGGAGGGGTCGGAGTCGATCCCCGCCCACCACGCGATGTTCGTCCTGCTCGTCTGCGACGACGCCGAGAACGCCCGCGCGTCGCTGGAGGCCGCGTTCAACGACGCGCGCGAGCGCGGGACGGTGTTCGGGCTCGGTGCGGTCTCGCTGACCTCCTGCTTCCTCGCCTACCGGCTTGGCGACATGATGGTCGCCGAGAGCGAGGCGCGCGCGGCGCTGGCGGCGTTCGGCGGGCACGCGTCGTACTGGCCGATCGCGGTCTCGATCATCGTGCACTCGCTCGTCGAGCGCGGCGACCTCGACGGCGCCGAGGAGGTGCTGCGCGAGTTCGACGCGCTCGGGACGGCGCCGGACCTGCTCAGCGCGTCGCGCCTGCTGCTCGCGCGCGCGGCGCTCGCGATGCGCCGCGAGCGCTTCGACGACGCCCGCGCGGACCTGGAGGAGGTCGCGCGCCGCGAGCAGCGCTGGAGCATCCGCGACCCGGAGATCGGCTGGCGCTCGCTGGCGGCACAGCTCGCCTGGCGGACGGGCGACGAGCCCGCGGCGCAGCGGCTGGCGGCCGAGCAGCTGTCCATCTCCCGAGCCTGGGGCGCGGACTCGGCGATCGGCGCCGCGCTGCGGATGGTCGGCCTCGTCGGACCGCTCGACGACCCGTCGCTCGAGGCGATCGAGCAGGCCGTCGGGCACCTCGAGCGCTCGCCGGCGCGGCTCGAGCACGCGCGCGCCCTCGTCGACCTCGGCGCGGCCCTGCGGCGGCGCGGGCGCAGGACCGACGCCCGCGAGCCGCTGCGCCAGGGCGTCGAGCTGGCGCGCTCGTGCCACGCGCTGTCGCTCGCGGAGTTCGGCCACGACGAGCTGATCGCCGCGGGGGCGCGGCCGCGGCGGCTGCAGTTCTCCGGCGCCGAGTCGCTGACCGCCAGCGAGCGCCGCGTCGCCGACCTGGCCGCGAGCGGGCTCGGCAACCGCGAGATCGCCCAGACGCTCTTCGTGACGATCAAGACCGTCGAGAACCACCTGGCCCGCGTCTACCAGAAGCTCGGCATCCGCTCGCGCGACGGGCTGTCGGAGGCGCTCGGCCCGCCGAAGACTCCCGCCTGAGGCGCGCGCCCTAGCCGCGGCGGCGCGCGTACGCGGCCGCCTGCCGGCGCACGAGGCGGACGAGGTCGCCGAGCGCGATGTTCTCGTCGGTCAGGTGCAGGCCCCACTGGGGCGTGGGCGACGGCCTGAAGGTGGGCGCGCCGCCGCGCGGCGTGATCTTCAGGAACGTCGCGCCGCCGGCCCGCGTGCAGTCGCCGTCGTAGCCACGGGCGCTGATCCACGGCGTCGGCGCGGTGGGCAGCGGGACGCCGAGCAGCGCGATGCCGGTCGCGATCAGCGTCCCGGGCGCGAAGGGCTCCGACGAGAAGATCGTCTCCAGCCGCGCGGCGCCGCCGAGCAGCCGTGCGGGATTGGTGCACACGACGCGCCCGCTCGCCGAGCGGCCGAACAGCGAGTCGGGCGGCGGCGTCTCGCCGTAGGTCGAGTACGCCACGACGCACCCGAGCTGCCGCGCGGTGCGGCAGGGCATGAAGCCGTTGAACTCGCCCTCGACGACGTTGCCGCCGGTGAGGAGCGCGGACACGATCCGCCGCTGGATCGCGCCGCCGCCGTCGATCTGGTCCTTGATCAGCGCGCGCAGCCGGAAGGCGCCCTGCGAGTGGCCGATCAGGACGACGCCGCGGCCGTGGTTGTACCGCCTGAGGTACACCCGCCAGGCCTCGCGGACGTCGGCCTGCGCGATGTCCTCGGTCTGCACCCGGCGCGCGCCGCCGCCGGTCGGCTGGATCCCCGCGATCGTCCGCTGGCGGTAGACGGGCGCGAACACGCGGCAGACCTGCGAGAAGCGCGCGGCCTGGAAGAGGGCGATCGAGCGGATCTCCGGATCGACGCGCTTGTTCGCGTACAGCGCCGGCTGGTCGCTGACCGTCGGGTAGACGTAGAAGCAGTCGATCCTGCGGTGCGCGTCGCGTCGCGGGCGCTGCACCCCGAGCCGCTCCGTCGTCGTCGGGCTGAACCGCGTCGTGGCCAGGCCCGCGTCGCAGACGTCCTTCGTCCCCGGCTTGCACAGCCACTTGACGGACGCGCTCGCGCCGGCCGGAAGCGCGAGCAGCAGGGCGAGGGCGGCGGCGAGGGGCAGCAGGCGGCGCATGGTCAGACACGTTGCCCGAGAAGCAGCTCGGCCACGCGCAGGTCGACCGGCGTCGTCACCTTCAGGTTCTCGCGCGGCGCCTCGACGACGCGCACGCGCCCGCCGGCCGCCTCGACCAGCGACGCGTCGTCGGTGGCGGCGGCGAGGACGTCGTCGGGCTGGGCGAGCGCGGCCTCGAGCGCGGCGCGGCGGAAGACCTGCGGCGTGTGGACCGCCCACAGGCGCGACCGGTCGAGCGTGCGGCTGACCAGGCCGTCGTCGCCCGCCTCCTTGGTCGTGTCCACGACGCGCGCCGCGGCCACCGCGGCGTCCGCGTCGGCGACCGCGGCGAGGCAGCGCTCGGCGAGGTCGGGCGTCAGCAGCGGGCGCGCGGCGTCCTGCACGAGGACGGGATCCCCGTCGCCCGCGGCGGCCAGCGCGTTGCGCACCGAGTGCGAGCGCTCGGCGCCGCCGAGCACGCCGACCGTCCCCTCGGGAGCGTCGACGCCCGGCGGCAGCGCGACGACGATCCGCTCGATCGAGGCCACCGCGCGCAGCGCGAGCACCGACCACTCCAGCATCGGGCGCCCCGCAACGACGACGAGCGCCTTGGGCCCGTCCGACCCAAGGCGCTCGCCGAGTCCTGCGGCTACGACGAGTGCGACCGCTACTTGACCGCCGCCACCTTCGAGATGGCGCTGTCGGACAGCAGCTCGTCGAGGTAGGCCTCGGCCTCCTCCTCGTCCTTGTCGAGCGCGTACATCAGCTCGGAGGCGAGGATCTTCTTGGCGCGCGTGAACATCTGCTTCTCGCCGGTGGAAAGGCCCTTCTCGTGCTCGCGGATCGCCAGGTTCCGCACGACCTCGGCCAGCTCGAGGATGTCGCCGGTCTTGATCTTGTCGCGGTTGTGCTTGAACCGGCGGTTCCAGTTCTTGGGCATCTCGGAGACGTCGTCCTTGAGGACGCCGAGGACCTTCTTGATCGCCTCCTCGTCGATGATCCGGCGAAGGCCCGCCTTGCCGGCGTTCTCGCACGGGACCATGACGGTCATGTCGTTGTGGAGGATCTTGATCGTGAGGTAGTCGCGCTCCTCGCCGAGGATCTTCTTGGCCTCCTTCTTGACGACCCGGCCGGCCCCGTGGTGCGGGTAGACGACGGAGTCGCCGATCTGGAAGTCGATGCACTCCGGCTCGGGAAGCAGGTCCTCGTCAAGGATCTCGATGTCAGCAGTTGCGTCGGGAATGATGGGTCCTCCTGGTAGTGGCGCACCGGATTGTTGCGTGTGCGCCGGGTCCTGTCACGTCTGTAGGTAGCGATCCACGAGGTTGATCTCCTGAAGCCGGCGCAGGCCCTCGCGGATGTCCTTCGCCCTGATCTCCCCCACGCCCTCGACGGTCTCCAGCTCGGAGTCGGTCGCTCCGAGGATGCCGTCGAGGCCGCCGAACTCGCGCACGATCTGGCCGGTGACGAGCTTCGGGAGGCGCGGGATCCGCCCGAGGATCCGGTAGCCGCGCGGCGACACCGGATAGTCGAGCGTGTTCAGCTTGCGGTCGTAGCCCAGGACCTCGGCCAGTCGGCCGAAGTCGAGCAGGTCCTGGTGCGGCAGGCGCCCGAGCAGGTCGAGCGCCCCCGCGAACGCCTCGTCGGAGGCGTCGACGATGTAGTCGCGGACGAGCGCCTGCTTGTCGCCGGCGACGCCGACCATCGTCTCCTCGAGCTGCATCTCGATGAGCCGGCCCTCGGTGCCGAGCTCGACGATGTAGCGCTCGATCTCGACCGCCATGCGCGTCACGAGCTCGGAGCGCTGCAGCACGGTGAGCACGTCGTGCAGCGTCGCGCCACCCTCGAACTCGAGCGCCGTCAGGCGCGTGGAGACCTGGTCCAGGCGGGTGCGGTACTTGTCGAGCGTCGCGAGCGCCTGGTTGGCCTTGGCGAGCACGACGGGGATGTCCTCGAGGATGTACTTCGCGCCGTCGACGTAGAGCGAGACGACCTCGCGGCGCTGGGAGATGGCGATGACGACGGCGTCGGTCTGCTTGGAGACGCGCTCGGCGGTGCGGTGGCGCGTGCCGGTCTCCAGGCTGAGGATCGTCGGGTCCGGCATGAGCTGGACGTTGGCCCAGCTGATCTTGGTCGCGTTGGCGTTCAGCGCGATGCCGCCGTCCATCTTGGCGACCTGGTAGAGCAGCGCCGGCGTGTAGTCGATGTCGAGCTTGATGCCGCCCGAGAAGAGGA
>DASVQN010000008.1:0-19408 GCA_036389155.1 Solirubrobacteraceae bacterium | reverse complement strand
CAGCATCTTCGCCTGGACCCGCGGGCTGATCTACCGCGGCCGGTTCGATGGGACGCCCGAAGTCGAGCGCTTCGCCCATGCCCTCGAGAAGGTGTGCATCGAGACTGTCGAGAGCGGCAAGATGACCAAGGACCTGGCGCTGCTCATCGGTCCCGACCAGGGCTGGCTGACCACCGAGGAGTTCCTGGCCGCGCTCGACGGCCTCGGCGAAGGCGGAGACGTCCGGCGTGTCGTCCATGCGCCCGCGGTGCTGCAGCGCCCGCGTCCAGGCGAAGATCGAGGCGATCGGGTTCGTCGAGGTGGGCTTGCCCTGCTGGTGCTGGCGGAAGTGCCGGGTGACGGTGCCGTGGGCGGCCTCGGCCTCGACGGTGCGGCCGTCGGGCGTCATCAGCACGCTCGTCATGAGGCCAAGAGAGCCGAAGCCCTGCGCGACGGTGTCCGACTGGACGTCGCCGTCGTAGTTCTTGCAGGCCCAGACGTAGCCGCCCTCCCACTTGAGGGCGGCGGCGACCATGTCGTCGATCAGCCGGTGCTCGTAGGTCAGGCCGGCGGCCTCGAAGTCGCTCTTGAACTCGCTGTCGAAGACCTCCTGGAAGAGGTCCTTGAAGCGCCCGTCGTACGCCTTGAGGATCGTGTTCTTCGTCGACATGTACACGGGCACGCCGCGGTCCAGGCCGTAGCGCAGCGAGGCGCGCGCGAAGTCGCGGATCGACGCGTCGAGGTTGTACATCCCCATCAGCACGCCGCCGCCGGGGAAGTCGAAGACGTCGATCTCCTTCGGGGGGCCGCCGTCGTCGGGGGTGAAGGTGATCTTGAACTTGCCGGGGCCCGGCACGACCCAGTCCTCGGCGCGGTACTGGTCGCCGAAGGCGTGGCGCCCGATGATGATCGGCTTCGTCCAGCCCGGCACCAGGCGCGGGATGTTCGAGATGACGATCGGCTCGCGGAAGATGACGCCGCCCAGGATGTTGCGGATCGTCCCGTTGGGCGAGCGGTACATGCGCCTCAGGCCGAACTCCTCGACGCGCGCCTCGTCGGGGGTGATCGTCGCGCACTTGACGCCGACGCCGTGCTCCTTGATCGCGTTGGCGGCGTCGACCGTGATCTGGTCGTCCGTCGCGTCGCGGCTCTCGATGCCCAGGTCGAAGTACTTCAGCTCGACGTCGAGGTAGGGATGGATCAGGCGGTCCTTGATGAACTGCCAGATGATCCGCGTCATCTCGTCGCCGTCGAGCTCGACGACGGGGTTCTTCACCGTGATCTTGGCCATAGCGGCGGCCGATGCTAGTGGTCCAAGGGCGCGGGCGGCTCCTCAACCCTCGCCCTGTCCGGTCGATGACCGGGGGGCCATGGTCATCATGCCGGACGGAAGTGGAAGCGGACAGCGGATCGTCGTCGTCGAGGATCCCGAGAGCGCTGCCCTGTTGCAGAGGATCCTCGCCGCCGCGGGGTACGAGGACGTGCGCGTCCCCGCCGTCCCCATGGAGGCCGAGACGCTGCTCGAGACCGCGGATCCGGACCTCGTCGTGCTCGACCTGCAGCTTCCCGGCGTCGACGGCTTCTCGGTGCTCGAGCGGATCGTCGGGACCGGCGTCCCCGTCCTCGTCCTGACCGCCGACGACACGCCCACGACGCGCCGGCGCGCCCTCGGCCTGGGCGCCCGCGACTTCGTGACCAAGCCGCTCGACCGCGTCGAGGTGCTCCTCCGCGTCGGCAACCTGCTCCAGACGCGGCGCCTGCAGCGCGCGCTGGAGGACCGCAACCACGACCTGCAGCGCTGGGTGCGCGCGCGGACGGCCGACCTCGAGGACGCGCGGCGCGAGACGCTCGAGCGCCTGGCCATGGCCGCCGAGTACCGCGACGACGACACGCAGATGCACACCAAGCGCGTCGGCCGCACGGCCGCGCTGCTGGCCAAGCAGCTGGGGCTGTCGGCCGAGACGGTCGACCACCTGCGCTACGCCGCGCCGCTGCACGACGTCGGCAAGATCGGCATCCCCGACGCCGTCTGGCTCAAGCCGGGCGCGCTGACCGACCAGGAGCGCAAGTCGCTCGAGCAGCACACCGTCATCGGCGGGCGGATCCTCACGGGCTCGCGCTCGCCGATCCTGCGCCTGGCCGAGCAGATCGCGCGCACCCACCACGAGCGGTGGGACGGCTCGGGCTACCCGCACCAGCTCGAGGGCGACGCGATCCCGCTGGCCGGCCGCATCACCGCCGTGGCCGACGTCTTCGACGTCCTCGCGCACCCGCGCCCGCACAAGAAGGCGTGGCCGCTCGAGCAGGCGGTCGCCGAGATCGTCGACCAGGCCGGGCGTCAGTTCGACCCGGAGGTCGTGGCGGCGTTCCACCGCCTCGACGCGCGCTCGCTCCTCGACCCGGTCGAGGATCCCGCGCAGCAGCGCCGGGCCGCCTAGGCCGGCGCCGGCCGGCTCCCACCTCCCACGCCCAGCACCGCACGCGGCGCGAGCAGCCGCACCTCCGCGGTCTTGCCCTTCAGCGGCACCGGCGGCCGCTCGTCGAAGCCGCCGTGGTCGCGCCCGAGCAGCGTGACGGTCGCCTCCGTGACGAGGACGTCGTCGCCCGTGCGCCGCGTCGCCGACTCCACGCGCGCCGCGGTGTTCACGGTGTCGCCGATGACGGTGAAGTCGACGCGGCCGCCGCCTCCGATCGGCCCCGCGATCACGGGCCCGGAGTTCACGCCGACGCCGACGCGCAGCGCGCCGCCGAACCGGTGCTCCACGCACCGCGCGACCTCGATGGCGGCCGCGACGGCGCAGTCGGCGTGGTCGGGCAGCCGCCGCGGCGCGCCGAAGACGGCGAGCAGCCCGTCCCCGATGAACTTGCTCGCGTGGCCGCCGTGACGCAGGATCACCGGCACGACCTCGTCGTAGAGCTCGTTCAGACGCGCGACGACCTCCTGCGCGGTCGCGTTCTCCGACAGCGTCGTGAAGCCGCGCACATCGAGGAACAGCACGGACACGACCAGCTCCTCGCCGCGCAGGTCGACGCCCTCGCGCAGCACGCGCTCGGTCAGGGCGGGGTCGACGTAGGCGCCGAAGGCGTCGCGCAGCCGCTCGCGCTCCCGCAGGCCGCCGACCATGGTGTTGAACGACCGGGCGAGGTCGCCGGTCTCGTCCGTGGAGACCACCGGCGCCCGCACGTCGAGGTCGCCCTCCCGCACCCGCACCGTCGCGTCGCGCAGCCGCGTGACCGGGCCGGCGACCGCGTCGGCGAGCAGCAGGCTGAGCCAGATCGAGACGCCGGCCGTCGCCGCCAGCGCCACCCCGTTCGCGCCCGCCAGCGTGCCCGCGCCCGACCCGAGGCGGCTCGTGACGCCGCCGACGACGACGCCGGTCCCCCAGCACAGCGCCGGCAGCGTGCCGAGCAGCCGCCAGCGCAGCGGGACGCGCGGCGCGTCGAGCTCGGCAGTGGCCGGCAGATGCGGCGTCAGCTCCTCGAGCACGGGCCGCAGCCCGAGCTCGAGCGCCAGCGTGCGGAAGATCATCCAGTAGGCGAAGAGCCCGAACGACGCGGGGAAGAGCCCGGCGGCGGCGCCGAGCGGCAGGTCCAGGAGCGTGACCGCGAACACGTCCCAGCCGCCGGCCGCGAGGGCGCCGACGATCCAGGCGACCGGCCGGCGCGCGAGACGAACCGGCAGCGCGGCGCCGGCGCACCACGCGGCGAGCGCCGCCTCCTCGCCGCGCGCGCCCCGCAGCCACGCGCGGACGGGCGCGCCGGCGGCGAGCGTGACCGCGCCGGCGACGATCGCGTCGAGCAGGTACCAGACGTAGGAGGCGCCCGTGAGCAGGGCGTACTCGTGGAGCGAACCGTCGACGTAGAGCGCGGTCGTCGCGATGCCGAACGTCGCGACGACGACGCCGCCCACCGCGCCGTTCGCGGCGAGCACCTCGAGGTACCGCTCGCTCGCGCGCCGGTACGCCCAGCGCGGGATCGCCTCGGCAACCCCGCCCGTCGTCCGCTCCGGGGCCATTGCGGAAGCGTGGCACTCCGCACGCGCGTACGCTTCACCGATGGCGATCGACGCGTTCACCGGCCCGTTCACGACCCACGAGGTGACGAACCAGGTCCCGCCGCTGGAAGGGAACCTGTTCACCACGAACGTCCCGCTCGTGGAGGCGCTCGAGCGCGAGGGCGGCGGGTGGGCGCGCGACCGCGTCGAGGAGGTCGGCCGCGCGTGGGGCGACCCGTGCACGATGACCTGGGGCCGCCAGGCCAACGAGAACCCGCCGAAGCTGCTGACCCACGACCGCTACGGCAACCGGATCGACGAGGTCGAGTTCCACCCGGCCTACCACATGCTCATGCAGCAGGCCTCCGAGCACGAGCTGCACGCGCTGCCCTGGAACCACCCCGACGAGAACGCGCACGTCGCGCGCGCGGCGATGTACTCGTGCAGCGGGCAGGCCGACGCCGGGCACGGGTGCCCGATCACGATGACCTTCGCGGCGGTGCCCGCGCTGCGCACGACGCCCGAGGTCGGCGACGAGTGGATCCCGCGCCTGACGACGCCGTCGTACGAGCCCGAGCTCGGCGCGGGCAAGCGCAGCGCGAAGTGCGGCATGGCGATGACCGAGAAGCAGGGCGGCTCGGACGTGCGCTCCAACGCGACGACGGCCCGCCCGATCGGCGGCGACGAGTACGCGCTCACCGGCCACAAGTGGTTCTGCAGCGCGCCGATGTGCGACCTCTTCCTCGTCCTCGCCAAGACCGACGAGGGCGTCTCGTGCTTCGCGGTCCCGCGCGTGCTGCCCGACGGGACGCGCAACACGTTCCGCCTCCAGCGCCTGAAGGACAAGCTCGGCAACAGGTCCAACGCGTCGTCGGAGGTCGAGTTCGACCAGACGTGGGGCCGGCTCGTGGGCGAGGCCGGCCGCGGGGTGCCGACGATCATCGAGATGGTCGCCCACACGCGCCTGGACTGCGTGATCGGCAGCGCGACCGGCATGCGCGCCGGCGTCGCGGCGGCGACGTGGCACACCGCACACCGCGCCGCGTTCGGCAAGACGCTGGCCGACCAGCCGCTGATGCAGAACGTCCTGGCCGACCTGTGCGTGGAGAGCGAGGCCGCCACCGCGCTGGCCCTGCGCCTCGCGCGCGCGTACGACGAGGAGGACACCGCCTTCAAGCGCCTGGCCACCGCGATCGGCAAGTACTGGGTCTGCAAGCGCCTGCCCGGCCACGCGTTCGAGGCGATGGAGTGCCTGGGCGGCAACGGCTACGTCGAGGAGTCCGGGATGCCGCGGCTGTACCGCGAGGCCCCGCTGAACTCGATCTGGGAGGGCGCGGGCAACGTGAACGCCCTCGACGTCCTGCGCGCGCTCGTCAAGCAGCCCGAGGCGCTCGACCGCTACCTGGCCGAGCTGGGCGAGGCCGAGGGGGCCGATCCGCGGCTCGACGCGTTCGTCAACCGGCTGAAGGACGACTTCGCGGACGCGGCGACGCTCGAGGTCCGCGCCCGCCGCGTCGTCGAGCACCTCGCGCTCGCGCTGCAGGGCTCGCTGCTCGTGCGCCACGCGCCGCCGGCCGTCGCCGACGCGTTCTGCGCGTCGCGCCTGGCGGGCGACGCCGGGCTGGCGTACGGGACGCTCCCGGCGTCCACGGACTTCCGTGCGATCGTCGAGCGCCACGTGCCGCAGGTCGCCGCGTAGCCACACCGCTCGTGACGGGCCCCAACGCGGGGCCCGTCGCCGAAGGCCCGTGACCCCGGCGGGCGCGGCTACTTGTCGTCGGGGTTGACGACGTCCTTGACCTTGTCGGACACGTCGCCGACGGCGTCCTTGACGCTGCCGGTGGCCTGGTCGACCTTGCCCTCGTTCTTGAGGCTGTCGTCGCCGGTCAGCGCGCCGCCGGCTTCCTTCGCGCGGCCCTTGAGGTCGTCGGTGGTTCCGTCGCCCATGCTGGTGCTCCTCGGATCGGGGTGGACGCCCGGGTGGTACCCGGAACGCCCACCCGCTGACCGAGGAGGGAGCTCAGCGGGCCTCCGTAGACTGGGACGCGTGTTCGGCGCCGGCGGATCGATCCACCTCGGCCGGATCTTCGGGATCCGCATCGGCGCGAGCCCGAGCTGGTTCCTCATCCTCTTCCTGTTCATCTACCTGCTGTCGGGGTCGTTCCAGGACACCCTCGGCGGGTCGAGCACGGAGGCCTACCTCGTCGCCGTCGGCTCCGCGGTCCTCTTCTGGGTCTCGCTGCTGCTGCACGAGCTCGGGCACGCGTTCGCCGCGCGGCGGGAGGGCATCGACGTCCACGGCATCGACCTGTGGCTGTTCGGCGGCCTGGCGAAGCTGAGCCGCGACAGCAAGACCCCGGGCGAGGAGTTCCGCGTCGCGGTGGCCGGGCCGCTGGTGACGCTGCTGATCGTCGCCGTCTGCTTCGGCCTGGCCACGCTCTTCCAGGGCGCCGACCGGGCGATCGACCTCGCGCTGCTCGAGAACGGCGTTGCGCCGTCGCCGGTCGAGCTGCTGGTCGCGTTCCTGGGCTCGATGAACGCGCTGCTGCTCGTCTTCAACCTCGTCCCGGCCTTCCCCCTCGACGGCGGCCGCATCACCCGGGCGCTCGCCTGGCGCGTGACCAACGACCGGGCGAAGGGCACCATCTTCGCCGCCCGGCTCGGCCAGGGATTCGGGTTCCTGCTGATCGGCTGGGGCCTCTACAACGTGCTCACCCAGGACGACGGCGTCGGCGGCGGGCTCTGGTACATCGTCCTGGGCTACCTGATCTCCGGCTCGGCCCGCAGCGCCGCGCAGACCGCGCGGGTCACCGACCGGCTCGAGGGCATCCGCGTCGAGGACGTCATGGAGCGCGAGCCGCTGACGATGCCCGCGACCACGCACGTGCTCGAGGCCGAGGAGCGGTGGTTCGGCGGCGACGGCGGCTGGCCGTGGTACCCGGTGGTCGACGAGACCGGCCGGTTCCTCGGCATCGCCGAGCGCACCGCGATCGAGGCCGCGATCGGCGCCGGGCAGCCGGCGCTGGAGGTCCGCGAGCTGCTCGACGCGGGGGCGCCGACGGGGCAGTCGGTGGGGACCGACCAGCCGCTCGAGGTGGCGATCGCCGCCGAGCCGCTGCGCCGCCTGGGCGCGGTGATGGCGGTCGACGCGGAGGGCCGGCTGCGCGGCGTCCTCACGCGCGATCGGCTCCAGCGGGCGCTGACCGCCACCGCGCCCAGCCGCGGCTAGACGCGCCCGGACCGCAGGCCGTCCGGCGGCCCTCCCCGTATATCTTCCCGAGCGATGCCCGCGCATGACGTCCTCATCATCGGTGCCGGCCTGGCCGGCCAGCGCGCCGCCCTCGCCGCCGCGGACGCGGGCGCGACGGTCGCGATCATGAGCAAGGTCCACCCGGTCCGCTCGCACTCGGTCGCCGCCGCCGGGGGGATCAACGCGGCCCTGAACCCCGAGGACACCTGGGAGTCGCACGCGTTCGACACCGTCAAGGGCTCGGACTACCTCGGCGACCAGGACGCGATCGAGATCATGGCCCGCGAGGCGCCGGACGAGATCCTGCACCTCGAGCACATCGGCGTCACCTTCCACCGCAACGAGCACGGCCAGCTCGGGACCCGCGCCTTCGGCGGCGCCTCCGCCGCCCGCACGTACTACGTCGCCGACATCACCGGCCAGGCGATCCTCCACGTCCTCTACGAGCAGCTCATGAAGTACAGCGACCAGGTCGACCGCTTCGAGGAGTGGTTCACGACCTCGCTGATCCTCGACGACGACGGCGCCTGCGTCGGCTGCATCGCCCGCGACATCCGCACCGGGACGATGGAGGTCTTCACGGCCAAGAACGTGATCCTGGCCTCCGGCGGCTGCGGCCAGGCGTTCAAGCCGACGACGAACGGCCTCATCGTCACCGGCGACGGGATCTCGCAGGCCTACCGCGTCGGCGCGCCGCTCATGGACATGGAGATGGTCCAGTACCACCCGACGACGCTCGTCGAGAACGGCTTCCTCATCACCGAGGGCGCGCGCGGCGAGGGCGCGCACCTGCTCAACGGCGACGGCGAGCGCTTCATGGAGAAGTACGCGCCCAACAAGCTCGAGCTCGCCTCCCGCGACGTCGTCTCGCGCGCCGAGCAGACCGAGATCAACGAGGGCCGCGGCGCGGGCCCGGACGGGGTCGGCATCTACCTCGACGTCACCGTCGTGCCGAAGAAGCGCACGCTCGAGGCCCTGCGCGAGATCGTGAACATCGGCAAGGACTTCGCCGGCGTCGACATCACGAGGGACCCGATCCTGATCCGCCCCGGCCAGCACTACGTCATGGGCGGCGTGAAGACCGACGCCAACGGCGCGACGTCGATCCCCGGCCTCTACGCGGCCGGCGAGGTCGCCTGCGTCTCGGTCCACGGCGGCAACCGCCTGGGCGCGAACTCGCTGCTCGACACGCTCATCTTCGGCAAGCGCTCCGGCGCCCACGCCGCGCAGCGCGCGCGGTCGATGGCGATGCCGCAGAACGTGCACGGCGACGCGCGGCTGCGCGAGGACGTCGCGGAGATCGACTCGATCATCGCCCGCCCCAAGACCGGCCGCCGCATCTCCGCCATCAAGGAGGAGCTCGGCGAGTCCATGAACAAGTACTGCGCCGTCTTCCGCGACGCGGAGGGCCTGCAGACGGGGCTGGAGGTCGTCAAGCGCCTGCAGGAGGAGGCGAAGACCGCCTACATCGACGATCGCGGGACGGTGTTCAACCAGGACGTGCTGGGGGCGATCGAGCTGGGGTACATGCTCGACTGCGCCGAGGCCATCGTCGTCAGCGCGATCGAGCGCAAGGAGTCGCGGGGGGCGCACACCCGCATGGACTTCCCCGACCGCAACGACGACGAGTGGCTCAAGCACATCACCGTCTCCGCGAACGGCGGCGACGTCCCCGAGATCGCCTACTCCCCCGTGACCATTACCCAGTGGCAGCCCGAAGAGAGGAAGTACTGATGTCGGAGTTCAAGCTCCGTCTGCGTCGCTACGACCCCGAATCGGGCGAGGCCCCGTACTGGGACGAGTACAGCGTCGACCTCGAGGGGCACCGCTCGGTGCTCGAGGGCATCCTCCAGGCCAAGGGCGAGCAGGACGGCTCGATCGGCATCCGCTGCTCCTGCCGCGCGGCGATCTGCGGCTCGTGCGGCGTCCTCATCAACGGCCAGACCGGCCTGGCCTGCCACACCCACCTCGACAAGGCCGCGCGCCACGCCAAGGACGGCGTGATCGAGGTCGAGCCGATGGCGAACATGCCCGTAATCAAGGACCTGATCGTGGACATGGACGCGGTGCACTGGAAGAAGATCCAGCGCGTCACGCCGTGGCTCGTCAACAAGGAGCCGATCCCCGAGCGCGAGTACATCGCGCCCCACGAGTCGATGGTCGACATCACGCAGTCGATGGCCTGCATCCAGTGCGGCGCCTGCGTCTCCTCCTGCCTGTCGCTGGAGATCGACCCGCTCTTCGTCGGCCCCGCGGCGCTCGCCAAGGCCTACCGCTTCGTCGGCGACCCGCGCGACGCGCAGCAGTACGAGCGCCTGAAGGACCTCGCCGAGGACCCGCACGGCATGTACGACTGCACGCACTGCTTCAGCTGCATCGAGGCGTGCCCGAAGGGCGTCGCGCCGATGAACCAGATCATGCGGCTGCGGCGCGTCGCCGGGGACCACGAGATCAACGACCGCAACAACGGCCACCGGCACGAGAAGGCGTTCGTGTCGCTCATCAGGGGCTACGGCCTGTTGCACGAGGCCGAGCTGCTGCCGCGCTCCTACGGCGGCGACTCGTGGTTCGGCAAGTTCCACCCGGCGGCGGGTCAGGAGATGCTCGACTCGCTGCCCGTCGTGGTGAAGGGCCTCCTGCGGCGCAAGATGAACCCGAAGATCGCGCTCTTCGGCCACAAGCTCCCGAAGGAGGCGCTCGGCGAGGTCGAGCGCATCTTCGACACCGTCGAGTCGCGCGACGCGCGCGACGAGCTGAACCTGTACATCTCGGGCTACGACGAGGACGACGACGAGCCCGTCGCCTCGGCGTCCCACGCGGGGAACGCCGCGGAGCAGGGCCAGCCCGGCCAGGAACCTGAGGAGAGCCCAGCACGATGAAGGTCGCCTACTGGCCCGGCTGCGTGAGCCGCGGCTTCACTCCGGAGCTGCACGGCTCCATGGCCAAGGTGGCCCCGCTGCTCGACATCGAGCTCGTCGAGGTCGACCGGGCGTCGTGCTGCGGCGCCGGCGTCATCGCCGAGCACAACCAGGAGCTGGCGGACACCCTGAACGCCCGCACCTTCGCGCTCGCCCAGCAGACGGGCAACGCGATGATGATGAACATCTGCTCGACGTGCCAGGGCTCGCAGACCGAGTGCCAGGAGCGCCTGGACGCGAACGCCGAGTACCGCTCGCGGATCAACGAGACGCTCGCCGGCGAGGGGCTGACGTACGACAAGGACGAGGTCGTCAACAAGAACCTCCTGTGGCTGATCGTCGAGGACATCGGGCTCGACGAGATCCGCTCGCGCGTCAAGCGGCCGCTGAAGGATCTGCGCGTCGGCCCGTTCTACGGCTGCTACATCATCCGGCCCACCGACCGGCTCGGCATCGACGAGGACAAGCCGCGCGACCGGTACCTGCACATGCTCATCGACGCGCTCGGGGGCACGGTCATCGAGTACGCCGGCCAGCACAAGTGCTGCGGCTTCCCGATCATCACGATGAACAAGGAAGCGTCGCTCAAGCAGGCGGCGCGGCACCTCGGCGACGCCATCGACGCGCAGGCCGACTGCCTGGTCACGCCGTGCCCGCTGTGCCACCTCAACCTCGACCTCCAGCAGCCGCTGGCCGAGCGGTACGGCGGCCGCGACCTCGGGCTGCCGGTGCTCCACCTGCCCCAGCTGCTCGGCCTCGCGTTCGGCCTCGAGCCCGACGACCTCGGCCTCGCGCGCCACGTCGTCAAGCCGACGACGGTCGTCGACTGGACGCAGTCGGTCGTGGCGGGCGTCGGCGGCCGGTCGGCCGGCTGGTAGCGCCCTTGCGCAGTCCGTTCGCCGCGCTGGCCGAGCGCTTCCGGCGGCGGCCCGCGGGCGAGCGCCCGCCGACGCCCGAGCCGCTGCCCGCGCGGATGGCGGACGGCGCGGCGGACTTCCAGGCGCGGCTGGACGACGCGCGCGAGCGCCTGCGGCGCGACATCCCGCCGCCCGCCGACGACGGCGAGTGAGACACCTCACAAACGGCGGGCGACCGACGCGCTGAGGTTGTCGCGAGGGAAGAATCCCTCGTGCCATGACGATCGACGCGACAGCAGGCAGAGTCGGGCCGCTGGCCGAGCGCCAGCCGGTGCTCGACGCCGAGGGCGCGGCGCTCGCCGACCGCACCATGCGTCGCACCTCCGCGTCGGCGATGATCGCCAACGCGCTCGGCGCGCTCGACGTCTTCCTCCTGCTCTTCCTCGTCCTGCCGACGCCGCCCGGCGAGATCGACCTGGCCGCGAACCTCGCCTCCGCCGCCGCGTTCGTGCCGCTGTCGTTCATCGTCGGCTACATCTGGGCCAAGCGCCTGATCACCCCGACCGTCGCCTGGCTCAGGGAGGGCCGCGCGCCCAGCGAGCGCGAGACCCAGGCCACGCTGCGGCTGCCGCTCATCTGCGCGAGCGTCGACGGGACGTTCTGGGCCGTCGCCGCGGTGCTCTTCGGCGCGCTCAACGCGAGCGTCTCGGCCGACATGGCCTGGCACGTCGGCTCGACCATCCTCATGGGCGGCATGACCGTCTCCGCGGTCAGCTTCCTCATCTCCGAGCGGCTGTCGCGGGGGATCATCGCCCGCGCGCTGGCCTACACGCCGCCGTCGAAGCCGTTCGGCCCGGGCGTCAAGGGCCGCCTCACGCTGGCCTGGATCCTCGCGACCGGCGTGCCGCTCGCCGGCCTCGTCATGGTGGGCTGCGTCGCGCTGGCCGACGACACCGTCACGCGCGACGACCTTGCGCGCAGCGTCGTCGTCCTGTCCGTCGCGGCCGTCGTGATCGGCCTGCTCGCCACGGTGCTCGTCGCGAAGTCGGTCGCCGACCCGCTGCGGGAGATGCGCCGGGCGCTCGGGCGGATCGAGGAGGGCGACCTCGACGCGTCGGTGCGGGTGGACGACGGCAGCGAGGTCGGCCTGGTGCAGAGCGGCTTCAACCGGATGGTCGACGGCCTGCGCGAGCGCGAGCAAATCCGCGAGCTGTTCGGCCGCCACGTCGGCGAGGACGTCGCGCGGGCGGCCCTCGCGGGCGGGACGCAGCTGGGCGGCGAGGTGCGCGAGATCGCGGCGCTGTTCGTCGACCTGGTCGGCTCGACGCGGCTGGCGGCCGAGCGCCCGCCACACGAGGTCGTCGCGCTCCTCAACCGCTTCTTCGCGATCGTCGTCGACGTCGTCGGCCGCCACGGCGGCTGGGTGAACAAGTTCGAGGGCGACGCGGCGCTCGTCGTCTTCGGCGCGCCGGTCGCGCAGGAGGCGTGCGCGTCGTCGGCGCTGGCGGCCGCCCGCGAGCTCGACGAGCGACTGCGGCGCGAGCTGCCGTCGGTCGGTGCGGGGATCGGCGTCTCCGCGGGCCCGGCGCTGGCCGGCAACGTCGGCGCCGAGCACCGGCTGGAGTACACGGTCATCGGCGACCCGGTCAACGAGGCCGCGCGGCTGTGCGACCTGGCCAAGCGCCGCCCGGAGCGCGTTGTGGCTTGTGAATCGATCGTGTCGCGCGCCGCCGGCGAGGAGACCGCCCGCTGGGCGTCCGACGGCGAGATCGTCCTGCGCGGCAGGACGACGCCGACGCGCCTGGCCATCCCCGCGTAGCGCCGGCGGGTCGAACCCCGGCAACGTGTAGGGACTCCCCGATGGCGCGCGGGCGCTCGGATGCGCAGGATCGTCCGACCCCCCGACACCGCCCCAGGAGTCCTTCGTCATGCGCCCCCTGACGACCCTTGTCGTCCTCGCCGCTGCGCTGTGCGCGGCGCTCATCCCCACCGCCGCCGCTCGCGCCGAGACGCTCGACGTCATCTGCGTCAACATCGGCACCTGCCCCTTCGGCGGCCACACCGACGACACGCTCGGCGACGCGCTGGAGGAGGCCGAGGACGAGCCGGGGCCGGCCAAGATCATCCTCGCGCCGAACCCGTTCGGCGTGCCGTATGGCGGCGCGTTCCACTACTCCGACCACGGGATCTCCAACAACTCCGTGATTCTCGAGGGCACGGACGAGCCGACCCTGACGACCCAGCTCGCTCATTCGGCGGCCCTCACGATCCACAGCAAGGAGAGCCAGGTGGTCGGCGTGAAGATCGACGTCCCATCGTTGCCGGGCACCGACGGCGTCGTCCTGGACGGTGCCGACGGGGTGGCGCTCGAGATCAGCGGCGTCGGCGGCGGGAGCGGCGTGAACCGCGGGGCGGTCCTGTCGAACGACGCCTCCCTCCACACGACCAGGATCGTCATGAACACCGGGTTCGGCGTCGAGCTGACCGGCGGCCCTTCGGAGATCCATCAGACGAAGATCCAGGCGCCCTACGGGATCCTCGGCGGTGCGAGCGACCTCCGGATCGACCGCACGGAGGTGCACGGCGAGCACCTCGCGATCGAGCTCGTCGGCGGCAGCGGCGGCAACGGGACCACCATCCCCGACGGGCTGCTGTCGACGCGCAGCGTGCTGACCACGACCGACCCCGACGCCGAGGCGGTGTTCGCGCGCGACATGCCGGCGACGTTCGTCCGGACGACGATCGCGGGCCTCGCGGCGACGCCCGGTCCTGGCAGCGAGGGGGTCCACTACGAGGCGCTGACGCGCAGCGGCTTCCTCATCGTCGCGCGGTCGATCGTCGGCGGGTACGGGCACACCATCGTCCGCTCCGCGGCGGCCTCGCGCCTGGCCGACCTCACCGCCACCGACGGCGAGTGGAAGGCGTCGACGGAGACCACGACGGGCGCCGGGATCTTCACGCAGCTGCGCAGCCACGTCGCCGACCGCGAGCCGCGGTTCGTCGACAGAGCGAAGCGCGACCTGCGCCTGCGCGGCAGCGATCCGGCGGTCGACCGCAACCAGCAGGCCGTCCCCGACGCGTTCAACGTCACGGACTTCGGCAACCACGATCCGGTCGACGGCGACGGGGACGGCCAGGCCGAGACCGACGCGGGCGCGCTGGAGTACCAGCGCCACGCGCCGGTGATGGTCGACGCGAAGGCGCCCGCGTCGGGCGTCGTCGGCCAGACGCTGACGTTCACCGCGAAGGGCCTCGACTTCGACGGCGATCAGTTCAAGCTCGCGTGGAACTTCGGCGACGGCAGCCCGCTCTCCGCCGGCGGCAACGCCACCCACGTCTACACGTCGGCCGCGACGTTCGACGCCGTGGTGATCGTGACGGACGAGTCGGGCCTCTCCTCGAAGCTGAAGTTCCCGGTCGTGATCGCGGCCGCGCCCGTCAAGCCGTCGAGCGGCAGCGCGTCGTCCGGCGGCACCGAAGGAGACACGTCCGGCGGCACCTCCGTCCCCTCGACGGACGCGCCGCCCACGGGTGGCGACGCCGCCGGCTCGACCGGTGGCGAAACCTCCCCGACGGGCACCGGCACCCCGCCCGCCTCGGGCGAGCCCTCCGGCGGCGTCCCCGCCGACCGCACCGCTCCTCGCATCCTCTCGGCGCGCCTGCGGGCCCACCGCTCCTCCCTGCGTCGCGGGCGCCGCGCGCGGCTGACGGTGAAGCTCGACGAGGCGGCGCGGGTGCGGATCACCGTCGTCCGGCGGCGCGGTGGCCGGCGGCTGGGGCGGCGCATCACGCTCCTCCTCCCGGCGGGGGCCCGCTCGAAGCGGATTGCCGTCGGCCACCGGCGCCTGCGAGCGCTGGCCCGCAGGCGCGCGGTGCTGTCGATCGTCGCGATCGACGCGACCGACAACCGGTCCGCACCGGTGCGCGTGCCGCTGAGGGTGCGCGCGCTAGCGCCGGACTAGAGGGACCAGTGGCTGTAGCCGCCGTGCTTCCACATCCACATCGCGCCGAGCGCGGCCCACTTGGGGTGGTACGGGGAGTGGCGGCGGTACGGCGTCGACTGCCAGGTGCGCGGCATGAACTGGTACAGGCCGGCGGCGCCGGAGCTCGTGTTCGTGACGCGCCAGTCCAGGCGCGACTCGCGCTGCGCGATGTGCAGCGCGAGGCTCGTGCTCTGGCGGTAGTGGCGCGCGGCGCGGTAGATGAAGCAGCGCGCGATGCGCGTGCGGCCGTGCTTGTTCCAGCAGCTCGGCGTCCCCGCCTTGTAGACGGTGCACAGGCGGTTGGCGCACGGGCCGGAAGGACTTCGCTTCGCGGCCATCGAGGGCGCGGGAGCAGCAAGGATCAGCAGCGTCGCCACGGCGAGCGCGGACAGGATGGAGCGCATGGGTTCGTGACCTCCGAGGGTCTCGGGAACAGCACGCGCGGCGAGAAGCACGACGGCCGCGCGTCGAGTGCCTGAAGGTAGAACGCACGTTCGTATTGCGTGTGGCGTCAGTCACAGCCGCATCAGGGTTGGCGCGTGGGCGAGCGCGAGAACGAGCGGCAGCGCCGGCTCGTGCGACACGGTCGCGCCGTTCGTCGACGAGCCGATCGACGCCGCGTGGTACGCACGGCGCCACCGCGGCTGGGAGGACTCCTAGGTGCCCGAGTCGGCCCGCCGATGAGTCTGCGGCGTGGGGGTGGTCCCTACAGAAGAAAGGGGGATGTCCCCCATGCGGCGAGGCCCCAGACAGGCGAGAGTGACACCCATGCAGAACCCCGGCCCCCACACCACCGAGACCCAGACCGCGCTGGACGCGCTGCGTCACCTGGAGGTCCTCCAGGAGGAGCGGGCGCTGGCACACCTCACCGGGCTCGTCCACGACGCCGACTACGCCGCCGACCTCGAGGACGACATCGAGGCCTCGACGCACGCCTACGTCGGCCTCGCCGTCACCGAGATCGCGACGTTCCGCGCCGAGCTCGGCGGCCCGCTCGTCGGCTAGAGGTCCAAGCTGACGGACAGCGGCAGCCGCTTCGCCTGCGACGAGGCGAGGCGCTCAGCCGCGGTGTTGGCCGCGAGACGACGCACGCGACGCCCTCGCTCGTCGCGTTTTCGGCGTGTAGATCGCGACGTTGATCGGGCCGACCTTGCACCCGTGCAAGAACGAGTCGACGCCGTAGCGCGCGCGCACGTGCGCGGCGAGCGCTGCCTTCGCGTTGCTGGCAGACGCCTGACCCGCCGCTTGACGAAACTCGAACGTGACGGCGGACGTCAGCAGGTCGACGACCTGAAGGGCATCGGTCGACGCCGAGTCGAGGCGGCACACCGTAACTACGCCGAGGCGGCCCAGGCGCTCATTGAGTTCCGTCTTCAGTCCCTCCTCGAACCGCACGTGATCTGGCGTCGAGTAGTTATCTGCGAGCACCGTCAGCAGCTCTCGCGGGCGGATACTGCCATGGATCAACTGCTCTGACAGCTTTTGATAGGCGCGCCAGTGCGTGCCAAACCGAGCCACCGGATCGTGCTCATCGCGATCAGCGACGAAGCAAGAGAACTCGTGCTCCGAGGCGGCGACAACCTCGACGACGTCGCGGTAGACGGGCAGCACGCCAGCGGTCACCTGCTTGAAGTGAATCTCCTTGTACCAGTGATGCCGATCGCGCAGCTTCTGGACCTGGCGCAGGAGGACGCTCGGCTCGGAGAGCTTCAGACACCCGACCCCGAAGAATCGATCGTGGGCGATCGATCCGCTCTCGTCGAGGAAGGCCACACCCGTCGGCTGATGATCAGCCGACAACTCGTCCCGACGAACTCTGCGAGATGCACTCGTGCGAGGCGCCACGCCGAGCAGCGTAAACGCGGGTCCAGCGGGAATAAAAAAACGGGCTAAGGGCCAGGGGCCCTCACCCGCACCTAGAGGGTACTACGGACATTCCGTCCGATCAAGCTGCTAGCGGGCTAAGGGCCAGGGGCCCTCACCCGCCGCGTGCAAGATATCGGCCGTTTCGGCGGCACGCCTGAATGTCCTGCAGTTCGACACAATTTTTCGCGCCGGTAGCTACGCAAACCCACACTCTCGCGGGCGCGCGCCGTTCGACTGAGTCGCGGCTTCGACGCGGGGGCGGACGAGGCCTCGCTCGTGGAGGCGCTCGGCGATCTGCACCGTGTTGAGCGCCGCTCCCTTGAGCAGGTTGTCGCCCACGACGAAGAGGTTGAGCGCGTTCGGGTCGGCGAGGTCGCGGCGGACGCGGCCGACGGCGACCTCGTCGCGACCGGCGTACTCGAGCGGGGTCGGAGCTTCCGCGACGACGAGGTTCGGGAACGCCTCGAGCGCCTCGATCGCCGCTTCGACGTCGACGGGCCGCTCGAAGCCCGCGCGGCACGCGACGGCATGGCCGACCATCACCGGGACGCGGACGCAGGTCGGCGAGACCGCGAGGTCCGGGATGTCGAGGATCTTGCGCGACTCGTTCTGGAGCTTGAGCTCCTCGTCGGTGTAGCCCTCGTCGCCGAGCGTCCCGAGCATCGGGACGACGTTGTAGGCGAGCGTGTCGGCGTGGACGCTGTGCTCGACGGACATCCGTGCGCGGTTGCCGTCGTTGATGAGCAGGTCGAGGTCCCGGCCGACCGGCTCGACCTGCGCGGCCAGCTCGTCGATCCCCTTCTGCCCGGCGCCGCCGGCCGCCTGGTAGGACGTGGCGACCAGCGACGTCAGCCCGAACGCGTCGTGCAGCGCCTTCAGCGGCAGCATCGCGACCATCGTCGTGCAGTTCGGGTTGGCCACGATCCCGCTGTGGCCGTCGAGCGCGCCCGGGTTGACCTCCGAGACGACGAGCGGCACGTCCTCGTGCATCCGCCACGCCGACGAGTTGTCGACGACGACCGCGCCGGCCTGCACGAACCGCGGCGCCCACTCACGCGACGTCGAGCCGCCCGCGCTGAACAGCGCCAGGTCGAAGCCCTCGATCGTCTCGTCGCTCATCACGCGCACGGGCGTGTCGGCGAGCTCGAGCTCGCGGCCCTCCGACCGCGACGTCGCGAACGGCACGACCTCGCGGACCGGCAGCGACGACCGCCGCAGGACCTCGAGCATGAGCGTGCCGACCGCGCCGGTGGCACCCGCGACGGCGACGCGATAGCCGTCCGGCGACCCGCTCATCGCGCGAACTGCCCGAACGGCTGCTCCGGCCGGATCGTGTCCGGCCCCGCCAGCTCGAACGCGCTGTGCAGCGAGCGCACCGCGTGCGGCACCTTCTCGCCGTCGATGACGCACGAGATCTTGATCGGGGAGGTGGAGATCATCTCGATGTTGATGTCCTCGCTGCCGAGGGTGGCGAACACCTTGGCGGCGACGCCCGGATGCGACTTCATTCCCGCGCCGACGACCGAGACCTTCCCCATCGTCGGGTCCTCGGCGACGCGGAAGATCCCGACCGCGGAGACGACCGGGTCGAGCGCGGCGCGGGCGGTCGGGAGGTCGGCGCGCGGGACGGTGAAGGACATGTCGGCCGCGGCGCCCTCGGACTCCGGCTCGTTCTGGATGATCATGTCGACGTTCACGTTGGCGTCGGCGAGCGCCGTGAAGATCTGCCCGGCGATGCCAGGGTTGTCCGGGACGCCGAGGAGCGTGACTCGGGCCTCGTCCGTCGAGTGCGTGACGGCGGTGATCAGCGGTCGTTCCATGGTCTCCTCCTCGGCGACGACGAACGTACCGGTCTCGTCGGAGAAGCTCGATCGGCAGTGGATGCGCACGCCGTGGGTCCGGGCGTACTCGACGGAGCGCAGCTGCAGGACGCCGGCGCCGGACGCCGCCATCTCGAGCATCTCCTCGAAGGAGACGACCGGCAGCTTGCGTGCCTCGGGCACGATCCGGGGATCAGCGGTGAAGACGCCCTGGACGTCGGTGAAGATCTCGCAGACGTCGGCGCCGAGCGCGGCGGCGATCGCCACCGCCGTCGTGTCGGACCCGCCACGGCCGAGCGTCGTCACGTTCGAGGAGATGCTCGAGATGGCCGCCTCCGGCGCCGGGGTCCTGCAGCTGCGCTCGGTCGAATACGCGCGCAACCACGGGGTTCGAATCCACTGCCGATCGAGCTTCCACGACCGCCCCGGTACGGTTGTGGTGGGAGAGGACCAGACCGTGGAACAGCCGCTCATCACCGCCGTCACGCACTCCGCGGGCGAGGCCCGTGTGACGCTTCTCGGCGTACCGGACCACCCCGGCATCGCCGGGCGCATCTTCACGACGCTCGCCGAGGCGAACGTCAACGTGGACATGATCATCCAGAACGAGCCGGTGTCCGACGACCGGGGCGCGGACATGTCGTTCACCGTCCCGCGCACCGACCTGCACGACGCTCAGCAGGCGCTGGCGCCGCTGTCGGCGGAGCACGGGATGCGGATCGCGACCGACGAGGCGATGGG
>DASVQN010000007.1:0-119311 GCA_036389155.1 Solirubrobacteraceae bacterium | reverse complement strand
GCTGCCAGCGATGCCACCACCGATGCGCGGTGGCCGGCGCGACGCTCAGGCAGGCCGCGGCCTGCCTGAGCGTCGATCCCGACTCGACCAGGCGAACCAGCTCAAGGCGCCCAGCCAGTCCGAGCTTGCATCTACCGTCTTTCATTCCGGCCCCTCCTCGAGAGCTCCAGTCGTCGCAGACCAGAGCCTCAGGACGGGGCCGGACGTCTTCCTCAGCCGTTCACCAGGTCCGTGGGCAGCTCAGCTAGTCGTACAGTTCCGGCCGTGCGGCGCCTCCTCCCCACCCTGCTCGCGTTCTTCGTGCTGGCCGCGCCGGCCGGGGCCGCGACGCGCGACGTCCTCTACGTGGGCAACAACTGGGACGGCACGGCGGACGTCATCGACGCCTCGACCTTCCAGCGCATCAAGCGGATCAACATCATCCCCGACAAGGACGAGCGCCTGGCCGAGATCGCGATGAACCCCGCGGCGCAGGGCTACTTCCTCGGGATCCGCCAGCTCGTCGGCGAGGGCCACGACCAGTTCGTCGACGACATGTTCAGCTCGCACGACGGCCGGTTCCTCTACGTCTCGCGCCCGTCGCTGGCCGACGTGGTCGGGATCGACCTCGCCACCGAGAAGATCGTCTGGCGCGTGAAGGTCGAGGGCTACCGGGCCGACCACATGGCGATCTCGCCCGACGGCAGGCACGTGCTCGTGTCCGCGTCGACCGCGCGCAAGGTGCACGTCATCGACGTCGAGCAGGGCAAGATCGTGGGCGAATTCGAGTCCGGCGACCAGCCGCACGAGAACAACTACTCCAAGGACGGCTCGCTCGTCTACCACGCGTCGATCGGCACCGTTTACACCCCAACCGACGATCCGTCGATGGACGCGTCCAAGGGCGACCGCTGGTTCCAGGTCGTCGACGCGGCGACGAACAAGGTCCTCAAGCGGATCGACATGGGCAAGAAGCTCGAGGAGGCGGGCCATCCGGGGATGAGCGCCGCCGTCCGCCCGATGGCGCTGTCCCCGGACGAGCGCTACGTCTACTTCCAGGTCTCCTTCTTCCACGGGTTCGTCGAGTACGACCTGCAGGAGGACAAGGTTCTGCGGCTCGCCGAGCTGCCGATCAGCGACGAGGCGAAGGCCAAGCGGCGCGACGAGTACCTGCTCGACTCCGCCCACCACGGCCTCGCGATGAACGGCGAGGGGACGAAGCTGTGCGTGGCCGGGACGATGTCGGACTACGCCGCGATCGTGCACCGCGACGACTTCGCGACGACGATCGCGGCGAACGGGGTCAAGCCGTACTGGGCGACGAACAGCGGCGACGGGAAGCTGTGCTTCGTGTCGTTCAGCGGCGACGACGCCGTGTCGGTCATCTCCTACGACTCCGAGCGCGAGATCGCGCGGATCCCCGTCGGCGACCACCCGCAGCGGATGCGGATGGGCAAGCTCGCCGAGGACGCGACGGACAGCCCGGTCGCGGCCCGCCCGCCGCTGCGGGTCGCCGTGTCGCCGCGGCGCATCCGCGTCCGCACGCCGTTCCGGCTGCGGGTCACGGTGACCACCCGGCGCGAGGGTCGCGTCGTCCCGGTCGCCGGGGCGCGCGTGCTCCTGGCCGGCGCCCGCGCCCGGACGAACGCCCGCGGCGTCGCGGTCCTGCGCAAGCGCCGCGGCTTCGAGCGCGTCCGGCGCTACCGCCTGCGCGTGATGCACCCGGACTTCCTCCCCGTCGCGCTCGTCCTGCGCTCGACGCCCGCTCGCCGCCGCTGACCCCCGCCACCGTCCTGCGGCTCGCGGTCGAGCTCGCGCCGGCGGATCGCGGCGGGCGCCGGCGGCCGATCGCCGACGGCTACCGCGCGTCGATGTCCTTCGGCCGGCGGCGACGGGACGTCGAGCCGGTGGTCCACGACGCGGTCGTCGTGCTCGAGGGCGCCGCGTCGCTGCCGCCCGGCGGCAGCGGGACGGTGCGCGCGTGGGTCGTCTCGCCCGACGAGCTGCCGCGCTCGCTGCGGCCCGAGGCCGTCTTCACGCTGCTCGAGGGCGACCGGATCGTCGGCCGCGCCGAGCTGCTCGAGGTCCTCGCCGATCCGGCGCCGCAGCCGCTCGCCGACCTGCGGGCGGCCAAGCGGCGCAGGCTCGTCCCGGCCGCGATGCTCGAGACGCCGATGGCCGACGCGGTCGACGCGTTCCTGGCCGCGGGCGACACGTCGTTCTCGCTCCCCGGCCACAAGCGAGCGGCCTGGCTGGACGACCCGCTGCTCGCGCTCGACGTCGCGCTGGTGCCGGGCGCAGATGACGCGCAGCTGTCCGGCGACGTGCTCGGCCGGGCGGAGCGGCTCGCGGCGTCGCTGTGGGGCGCCGACCACTGCCGGTTCTCGGTCGCCGGGTCGACGATGGCCAACCAGGCGCTGGCGCTGGCCGTGGCTGCTCCGGGCGACAGGGTCGCGGTCTCGCGCACGCTGCATCGCTCGCTGTTCTCGGGCCTCGTCCTCAGCGGGCTCGCGCCGGTGTGGATGCAGGCTGACGTCGACCCCGCGACGGGGCTGACCGTGGGCGTGCCCGTCGAGGAGGTCGCCGCGGCGCTCGAGCAGGACGTGCGCGCGGTGTTCCTCGTCGAGCCGTCCTACACCGGGGTGCTGAGCGACGTCGCTGCGATCGCGGAGCTGGCCCACGAGGCCGGCGTCCCCCTCGTCGTCGACCAGGCGTGGGGCGCGCACCTCGGCCTCGGCCCGCCGATGCCGCGCAACGCGATGCAGTGCGGTGCGGACGCGATGGTCGTCTCGGCCCACAAGACGCTCACCTCGTTCACGCAGGCGGCGCTGTGCCTGGCGAGCGGCGAGCGGCTCGACCTGCGCCGGGTCGACGCCGCGTTCGACGCGCTCCACACGACCAGCCCGAGCGCGGCGATCCACGCCTCGATCGACCGCACGCGCCGCCTGATGGCGACGGAGGGGCCGCGGCTGCTCGCGGCCGCCGCGGGGCTGGCGCGGCGCTTCCGCGAGGAGGTCGGCGCCATCGATGGCGTGCACGTGCTCGACGGCGCGGTCGTCGAGCGCTTCCCGTCGGCCGCGGCGGTCGACCCGCTGAAGCTCGTCGTATCGCTGGCCGGGACGGGCGCGGACGGGTTCGCGGTCGAACGCGACCTCCTCCGTGCCGGCGTGCGCCTCGAGATGGCCGACCGCGACACGCTCGTGCCGATCCTGACCGTCGCCGACGACGAGGATGGCGTCGAGCGGCTGATCGTCGCGTTGCGAGGATCGCTGGAGGCGCGGCGGGCCGAGCCCCGGCCGGTCGCCGCGTCGACCGCGTGGCGGGTCCGGCCGCAGACCGCGATGTCGCCGCGCGAGGCGTTCTTCGCCGCCTCCGAGCTCGTCGACGCCGGCGACGCGATCGGGCGCGTCTGCGCGGAGCTCGCCGCGCCGTACCCGCCCGGGATCCCGGCCCTCGCGCCGGGCGAGGTCGTCACGGAGGAGGTCGTCCGCGCCCTGCAGGCCGAGGCGGCCGCGGGGACCCGCCTGGCCTACTGCGCCGATCCCGCGCTGCGCCGCGTGCTGGTCGTGGCATGATCCGGTCGTGCCGCGACGACGAGCGCGACGCCATCGTGGCGATCGTCAACGCGGCGGCCGAGGCCTACCGCGGCGTCATCCCCGCCGACCGCTGGCGCGAGCCGTACATGCCGCTGGGCGAGCTCGACGAGGAGATCGCGGCGGGCGTCGTGTTCTGGGGCTACGAGGAGGACGGCCGGCTGCTCGGCGTCATGGGCATCCAGCCCGTCCGCGACGTCTCGCTGATCCGCCATGCCTACGTCGCGCCGGACGCGCAGGGCCGCGGGATCGGCGGCGCGCTGCTGCGGCATCTGGTCGCGCGCAGCTCGCGCCGGATGCTGGTCGGGACGTGGGCCGCGGCCGGGTGGGCGATCCGCTTTTACGAGCGGCACGGCTTCGCGCTCGTGCCGCCCGAGCGGACGGCGGACCTGCTGCGGACCTACTGGACGATCGCCGAGGAGCAGGTGGCGACGTCGGTGGTCCTCACCGGACCCCCTCCCACAGCAGCCGCTCCTCCGCCCTCGGGTCCTCGGTGAGGGTCGACTCGGGCGCGGCGAAGCGCATCACCGCGCGGCGCTCGGGCTCGTACGCGGGCCAGCCGGGGTCGCCGTCGCGGGCGAACGCGACCCAGGCGCGGTGCATGTCGTCGGCGACCTGCTGGGGCGGGTCCTCGCCGGCGAGGCCGCTCGTCCCCGTCGCGCCGAGCGTGTCGAAGGCGAAGCCGAGCTCGAGGGCGTGGCAGGCGCCGAGCTTGCCGTCGAAGAGCGGCGAGCGCCACGCGAACTCGTAGTGGTGGGCGCGGCCGCCGCCGGCGACGCGCGCCTCGGTGACGCGGATCGCCGGGATGCGGAAGAACCAGTCGGTCAGCAGCGCGGCGAGCAGCTCGCCGGGCGTGGCGGCGTCGTCGCGCGCGCCGTACGTATCCCGCGCGCGCTGCAGGTCGAGGCCGTAGGCGCCCGCGTAGAACGCGAACGCCTCCTCGGGCGCCTGGTCCATCACGCCGGTCGGCACGAGGTACAGGCGGTGCTCGTCGCTGTTCGAGCCGGCGAGGAGGTCGACGCCGGGCGCGGCGCCCTCCCCGAGGCGCTGGATCGGAACGCCGGGGATCAGGTCGCCGTCGACGACCGGCTCGAACGCCATCGCGTTCGCGGCGACCTCGCCCCAGCGCTGCGGGTCGGGGGCGGCCTGGGCCTCGCGGGCGACCTCGGCCTGCGCCGCGAGGAGGGTGTCGAGCGGGACCGCGGCGAGCGCCTCGCGCGTCGGCTCCACGGCCAGCCGCGTCGCGACCTCGCCCGTGACCAGCCGCGCGGTCTCCGGGTGGATGACGTGGTGGCCTGCGCCGCTCTGCAGGATCGCCCGCCCGAAGAGCCCGTCTGCGCGAGGGCACGCGAGGAGCGTGCCGATGCTCATCGCGCCGGCCGACTCGCCGAAGACGGTCACGTTGGCCGGGTCGCCGCCGAAGGCCTCGATCTCCTCCTGCACCCAGCGCAGCGCCGCGAGCTGGTCGAGCACGCCACGGTTCTCCGCCCCGCCGTCGCCGAACCACAGGTAGCCGTCGATGCCGAGCCGGTAGTTGATCGTCACGCACACGACGCCGTCCTGCGCGAACCGCGTCCCGTCGTACGTCGGGACCGCGCCCGACCCGTTGACGAACGCCCCGCCGTGGATCCACACCATGACCGGGAGGCCCGCGCCCGGCGGCGAGGGCTCGGGCGTCCACACGTTGAGGTTCAGGCAGTCCTCGCCGGGGATCTGCACGTCGTGGATGAGCTGGTCGAACGGCGCCGCGTACCCCGGATGCGGCGCGGTCGGCCCGAAGGCGGTCGCGTCGCGCACGCCGTCCCACGCCGGCGCCGGTCGCGGAGCGGCGAACCGGTCGGCGCCGAACGGCGCAGCGGCGTACGGGATCCCCTTGAACGAGGCGACGCCGTCGGCCGAGCTGCCGCGAAGCTCGCCGCGGCTGGTGCGGACGATCGTGTCGGTGATCACGGCCGGGACGCTACCGCGGGCGGGCACCGGGTAGCCCCTCTTCGATGGCAACCGACGTCGGCGCCGCCGAGAGAGCCCTCCGCGAGATCCAGACCGACCTCGAGCAGCGCCTGGGCCGCTTCGCAGCGAAGCCCGAGCGCGGCACGAACCTCAGCTTCGGCAAGCGCATCGGCGACGGGACCATCGAGGCCGTCGACCGCCTGAACCAGATCGGCGTCGCCACCCGCCTGGAGTCGCGGCTGGAGCGCGTCGAGCGCGCGCTCGAGAAGGTCGAGGACGGCACGTACGGGACGTGCGACGCGTGCGGCGAGGAGATCGACCCCCGCCGCCTGCGCGCCGCACCGGAGAGCACGGTCTGCGCGACGTGCCCGCTGCCGCGGCGCTGACGCGGCTTCACGCGGTCGTGGCCGCGGCGGCGTCCTCGAGCTCGGCGATCTCGATCTTCCCCATCTTCATCATGCGGTCCATGACGCGCTTGGCGGTCTCGCGATCCGAGTCGCCGAGCAGCTCCTTGAGGCGCGCCGGGACGACCTGCCACGACAGGCCGAACTTGTCCTTCAGCCAGCCGCACGGGCCGGCCTCGCCGCCCTCGCCGAGGCGCGACCAGTAGTGGTCGACCTCCTCCTGCGAGGCGCAGTCGATCTGGAAGGAGATCGCCTCGTCGAACGTGAACTTCGGGCCGCCGTTGAGCGCGACGAACTTGTGCCCGTCGAGCTCGAACGCGGCGATCATGACCCGGCCCGGCTCGCCCGGGTACTCCTGCACCTCGGTGATCCGCGAGTTGGGGAAGATCGAGGTGTAGAACTCGGCGGCCTGGTGGCCCTGGTCGTCGAACCACAGACACGACGTGATGCTGGGCATCCTGTGCACTCCTCTCGGTTGGGTTCTCACCGCATATGACCCGGGCCGCGCCGCAGACTCATCGGTAGGCTCGCACGATGCCAGCCACCGCCTTCCGCCAGGCCGTCGAGCACGGCGACTTCGACGCCGCGACGGAGCTGCTCGCCGACGACGTCGTCTTCCGCAGCCCCGCCGTCTTCAAGCCGTACCACGGCCGCGAGACGGTCGCGACGATCCTGCGCACGGTGGGGACCGTCCTCGAGGACTTCCGCTACACCGACGAGCTCGGCGGCGACGGCGTGCACGCGCTCATCTTCGAGGCGCGGGTCGGCGATCGCGAGCTGCAGGGCATGGACCTCATCCGCGCCGACGGCGACGGGAAGATCGCCGAGCTCACGGTCATGGTCCGCCCCGCCTCGGGGCTCATGGCGCTCGGCGGGAAGATGGGCCCGGCGCTCGAAGCGGCCGGCGTCTAGAGGCCGTCGACGATCTGCTTGGCCTCGGCGAGGCCGATCCCCTGCAGCTCGGTCAGCCGCTTGATCGCCCGCAGCTTGTCCCCCGCGCGCACCATGTCGACGACCTCGTCCGGCACCCCGGCCGGGATGCCGAGGTCGAACGGGACGCCGATCTGCTGGCCGACCTGCACGAGGTAGTCCTCGATGCGGCGGATGCGAGTGAGGAGCTGAACTTCGTCGATCGCCATGCGAACGATGCTCTCACAGGCCGCTGACACCGCTGACCTACGGTCGGGCTGGTGTGGATCGCGCTCGCCGCCGGCATCGCGCTCGGCGCCCTCAGCCGCGTCGAGGAGACGGCCGACGGCCTCGACCTCGGCATCAGCACCAACGTCACCTGGCTCGCGCTCGCGTTCGCCTGCGGAGCCACCGCGCAGCGGTGGAGCGGCGTCGCCGGCGCCCTGGCCCTCACGGTCGCGAACGCGAGCTACTACGCGTACGTCGCGCTGACCGAGCCGGGCCGCCCGCTCGACGACGTCGCCGGCCCGGTCGGTCGGTGGTTCGCGCTGGGGATCGCCGGCGGGCTCGTGTTCGGCCCCGCCGGCGCGCTGATCCGCCACGAGCGGCTCGCGGTGCGAGCGCTGGCCGCGGCGCCGCTCGCGGCCCTCGTCGTCGCGGAGCACATCCCCGCCCTGGAGACGGCGCTCCCCTAGGGCTTGAACAGGTACTTGATCGCGCCGTCCTGCTTCTTCTGGAAGGTCTCGTAGGCCTGCGGCGCCTGGTCGAGGGGGACCTGGTGGGTGTGGAAGCCCTCGACGCCGAGCGGGTCGGCGTCGGTGAGCAGCGGGAGGATGTCGTCGACCCAGTGCTTGACGTTCGCCTGCCCCATGCGCAGCTGGATCTGCTTGTCGAACATCGTCAGCAGCGGCAGCGGGTCGGCCATCCCGCCGTAGACGCCGCTGATCGAGATCGTGCCCCCGCGGCGCACGACGTCGATCGCCGTGTAGACGGCGTTGAGCTTGTCGATGCCGCCGGTCTTCATCACCTGCTCGCCGATGAAGTCGGGCAGGAACGCCACCATCCGGTGCGCGAGGCCGGCGATCGGCGAGCCGTGGGCCTCCATGCCGACGGCGTCGATCACGCTGTCGGTCCCGCGGCCGTCGGTCATCTCGCGGACGGCCTCGGCGACGTCGTCGACCTCGCGCAGGTCGATCGTCTCGATGCCGCGCTCGCTCACCCGCTGCAGCCGCTCGTCGACGAGGTCGACGCCGATCACCCGGTACCCGTGGTGGGCGGCGATCCGGCACGCCATGTCGCCGATCGGCCCCAGGCCGAGGACGGTGACGCTGCCGCCCTCGGGCACGCTCGCGTACGCGACCGCCTGCCACGCGGTCGGAAGGACGTCGCTCAGGTAGACGAACCGCTCGTCGGCAGGGCCGTCCGGCACCTTGATGTGCGTGTACTGGGCCTGCGGTACGCGCAGGTACTCGGCCTGCCCGCCGTCCTTGTCGCCGTACAGCTTCGTGTAGCCGAACAGCATCGCGCCCATGTCCTCCTCGCGCGTCTGCGTCGTCTCGCACTGCGTCTGCAGGCCCTCGTTGCACATGAAGCAGTGGCCGCACGAGACCTGGAACGGGATGACGATGCGATCGCCCGGCTTGAGGTTCGTGACCTCCGGCCCGACCTCCTCGACGATCCCCATCGGCTCGTGGCCGAGCACCATGCCCTCGCGGATGAACGGCCCGAGGACCTCGTAGAGGTGCAGGTCCGACCCGCAGAGCGCGGTGGTCGTGATGCGGATGATCGCGTCGGTGGGCTCTTCGATCGTCGGGTCGGGGACGTCGTCGACGCGCACGTCGCGGCGCCCGTGCCAGGTGACAGCTCTCATGCCGCCCCTTCTGTCCCGGCGCCGCCGATCTCAACCGCGCCGTGGCACTTGCGGACGAGCCCGCTCGTTTGAGAGGGTCTGCGCGGTGGAGATCGCTGCGCTGACCGCCTTCCTCGCGCCGTTCCTCTCGCGCCTGCTGGCGAGCGGCGAGCAGCTTGTCGAGGACGCGGCGGAGGAGCTGGCGAAGGACGCGTGGGGCCACGCGCGGCGCCTGTGGGGCCGGCTGCGCGACAAGGTCGCGGGCAAGGAGGCCGCGAGCGAGGCCGCCGCCGACGTGGCCGCGCGACCCGAGGACGAGCGGGCGCTCGCCGCTCTCGAGCTGCAGCTCGAGAAGCTGCTGGCCGCCGACGAGCGGCTCGCCGCGGACGTCGGGCGGCTGTGGGAGGACGCCAAGCGTGACGGCGCGGTCGCGGCGATCGGCGAGCGGAGCGTCGCCGTCGGCGGGGACGTCTCGGGCAGCACCTTCGTCACCGGCGACCAGAACACGGTCGCGGAGTAGCGGTGGGCGCGGCCACCGGGGCCGTGACCGCTTCGGGCGACCGGGCCGTCGCGATCGGCGGCGACGTCTCCGACAGCATCATCGTCACGGGCGATCACGCGACGGTGCGTGTGGTGATGGGCGCCGAGGACGGCGCGCGGCTGGAGCGCATGGGGCTGTTCGCGCGCAGCGCGCGGCGGCGGCGAACGCCCCCGCTCGGGAGACCCCCTCCCCCGCCGGAGCGCCACGTCGATCGCGAGGACGTGCTGCGCGCGATTCGCCGGCCTGAGCGGGCGATCAACGTGCACGGCCCGCGCGGGATCGGGAAGTCGTGGGTGACGCGGGTGGCGCTCGAGGGGCTCGCGACGCCGTGCGTGTTCCTCGACGCGAAGGGTCGCGCGGCGGACGACCTCCTCCAGGACCTCTTCGACGCGTTCTGGGCGACCGAGCCGCCGGCGATCCCCGTCGGGTCGCGGCTGCGCGCGGCCCTCGCCGAGGTGAGCGCGCTGATCGTCGTCGACGGGTTCGACGGGCCCGAGGACGACGCGGCGCGGCTCGCGGCGGCGGCCCCGGCGTGCCGGATGCTCCTCACGTCGCGCGAGCGGGTGCTGTGGGAGGGCGCGGCGGTGTCGCTGCGCGGGCTCGATGCCGCGGCGGCGCTCGAGGTCGTCGCGCAGGAGCTCGGGCGGGCCGTGCGCGACGACGAGCGCGAGGCGGTCGAGCGGATCCGCGCCGCGGTCGACGGGCACCCGCTGCGGCTGCGGCAGGTGGTGGCGCGAGCGGTCGAGGAGGGGCGGTCGCCGGCGGAGATGGCGCGCGGGGTCGAGGAGGGGCGGTGGCCGGCGGAGATGGCGACGCCGGCGGGCGAGGTCGTGGAGGGGCTGTCTCCGGACGAGCGGCGCGTCGTCGCTGCCCTGGCTCTCTTCGGCGAGGCGGCGGTCGGTGTCGAGCGGCTCGCGGAGATCACCGGCGTCCGCGATGTCGCCGCGGTGCTGGAGCGGCTGCGGGCGGGCGGCGTCGCGACCGCGCACAGCCCGCGGTGGAGCCTGCTCGTCGACGCGAAGCCCGATCCCGCGCTGCTCTCCCCCGCGCTGACGGCGTACACCCGGTGGGCGGCGAGCGCGGACGGGCGCGACGTCGTGCTCGAGCAGCGCGCGATCCTGGCGCTGCTCGCGCGGGCGGCGGACGCCGAGCGCGACGACGAGGTCGTGGCGCTCGCCCGCGCGGCCGACCCGGCGTTCGCCGGCAGCCGGCGGTGGGGCGCGTGGGAGGCGCTCCTGCTCGGCGCGCTGCGCGCGGCGCGCGCGCCGCGCGACCGCGCGTGGGTCCGCCATCAACTGGGGACGCGCGCGTTTTGCCTCGGTGACGTCACGCCGGCGGTCGGCCTGCTCGAGGAGGCGCTCGCGATCCAGGACGCGGCCGTCACGCGCCACAACCTGCGCATCGCTCGCGGTGGCGGCGGCTCCGGGCGGCCGTGGAAGGCGGCGGGGCTCGGCCTCGTCGCCGTGGCCGGGGTCGGCGTCGCGGTCGCAGTGGCCGGCGGCGGCGACGACGAGCCGAAGCCCTCCTCCGCGGCCGCGCCCATGTCGGTTCCCGCGCGGAGCGACCGCGCGACGAACGCGACGGCCTCAGCGACGAGGACGACCGCGACGGCGACGACGACGACCGATCGGGCCGCGCCGGGCTCCCTCACGCTGACGTGCCCGAAGGTCGTGAAGGGGGCGCCGGCGGCGCAGCCGAAGGCGGCCGCGCCCGGCGACACCACGACCGAGGGCGCCGCGCCCGCCAAGACGGCGACGGCGGCGCAGGGGTTCTCCGCGCAGGTGCCGGTCAGCGGCGTCCTCGAACCCGGTCGCTCGGCCCGCATCCAGATCACCGTGGCGGGTCGCGACGGCGCGACCACGAACGGGCCGGTCGCGCAGGCCGACGCCGCGGGACGCTGGTCCACCACTCTCGAGCTCGGGGCTGGCCCGTGGACGCTGCGCGCGGC
Source organism: Solirubrobacteraceae bacterium (assembly GCA_036389155.1). GTDB lineage: Bacteria > Actinomycetota > Thermoleophilia > Solirubrobacterales > Solirubrobacteraceae > CADCVT01. Next base: position 108,138 of record DASVQN010000007.1, on the reverse strand, counting down.
GGTCGCCGGCGGGGACGTCGCGTCCCCGCCCTGCACGACCGTCGTGGTCGGCTAGCGCTGCAGCAGCGCGGTCGCCTCGTCCGCCGGGAGCGGTCGCGCGAGGTGGAATCCCTGCGCGAGCACGCACCCGCGATCGACGAGGAACGCGCGCTGCTCCTCGGTCTCGACGCCCTCGGCGACGGCGGTCATGTCGAGCGCGGCCGCGAGGTCGAGCGCCGCGCCGACGATCCGCCCCGCGCGCTCGTCCGTCGTCGCCTCGGTGAGGAAGGTGCGGTCGATCTTCAGGAGGTCGACCTCGAGGTCGCGCAGCCGCGCGAGCGACGAGTAGCCGGCGCCGAAGTCGTCGATGGCCAGCCGGACGCCGAGCGCGCGCAGGCGCTCGAGGATGGGCTCGACGCAGCCGGGCTCGCGCATCGCGACCGACTCGGTGACCTCGACGATGAGCGACGACGCGGGGATCCCGTGGCGCTCCACCGCCTCCTCCAGGGTCTCGACGAACGACGGGTCGCGGAACTGGCGCGCGGAGACGTTGAAGCTGACCGGGACGTCGTGCCCGGCCGCCCGCCACGCCGCGAGCTGCTCGCAGCACGCCTCGACGACCCACCGGCCGATGGGCTCGATCATGCCCGTGTACTCCGCGACGGGGATGAAGTCGAGCGGCGGGACGAGCCCGCGGTCGGGGTCGCGCCAGCGCAGCAGCGCCTCGACCGCCATCACGCGGCCCGACGGCAGCCGGAAGATCGGCTGGAAGTGCAGGAGCAGCTCGCCGCGATCGACCGCGCGGCGCAGGCGAGCGGTGATGAGGAGGCGCTCGAGCGCGTCGGCCGTGCCGCCGTCGTAGAAGAGGACGCGGTTGCCGTCCCCCTGCCGGGCCGTGCGCATCGCGTGGTCGGCGTGGCGGAGCAGCGCGTGCTCGTCCGCCGCGTCGGCGGGCAGGACGCTCGCCCCCACGCGCGCGGTCAGCTCGAAGCGCTCCCCCTCGACCTCCAGCGGCCGGCCGGCGGCGACGATGACGTGGCCGGCGACGGCCTCGACGAGCGCGGCGGGGTCGCCGTCGACGTCGGACAGCAGGACGCCGAGCTCGCCGTCGGCCAGGCTCGCGACGATCGCCGTCTCGGGCATCGCCTCGCGCACGCGCGCCGCGACCTCGCGGATGACCTCCTCGTACGCCGGGCGCCCGAGGCCGGCGGCGACGAGGTCGACGCCGTCGAGCCCGGCGTGGAGGACGGCGACGGCGCGGTCGGTCTGGCGCGCCCGGGCGACCGCGGCGCGGACGTGCTCGAGCAGCAGGCCGCGCGCGGGCAGGCCGGTCAGCGGGTCGAGGGCGAGGTTCGCGGCGACGAGCGCCCCGTACGTGCGGTGCGAGCCATCGGTGGTCGCGACCTCGTGCAGCGCCTGCTTGTCGCGCTCCCACGCGATCGGATCGGCGAGGTAGTCCTCCGGCGGGCGGCCGAGCAGCGTCGTGGAGGCCGCGCTCACGAACGTCGGCCGCCCGTGCTCGGCCACGAAGAGGACGGCGGGAAGCCGCTCGGCGAGCTCCGCCAAGGGGTGCGTCGTGGGCTCGACCTGGATGCCGCTCACGAAAGGGGTGTACCCGCTCAGGCGCAGCGGACGCCGAGCGGCTCCACCAGCCAACGTCCCTTCGGGCTGCGGACGGTCTTGACCGTGCCCGTGCAGTGCTCCGTGCGGTCGGTGTGCTCGGCGATGGTCTCCAGCGCGACGACGGCCGTCGAGCCGGTCGTCTCGGTCTGCGAGAGCCTGCGGAACGTGATCGCGCGCAGGGAGCCGAGGTCGCCGCTGAACGTCTCGAAGCTGTTGCCGAACGCGGCACGCATCTGCGGCCCGGCCAGCCGCCACGCGCCCTCGAGGTCGCCCTCGGCGGCGCGGGAGTAGAACGCGCGGACCGCGTCGACGGGCGTCGCCGGGCCCACGGCCGCGCGCGCTGGCGGCGGCTTCGCGGCGGAGGTCGACGTCGTCCGCGCGGGCGACGTCCGCGCCTGCGTCAACCCGCCGGGCTGCTCCTCGTCGCCGCCGCCGGACGCGAGGACGATCGCGACCACGACCGCGGTGAGGACGAGGACCGCGAGGGGGACGAGCCGCCGCCCCTGGCGGCTGCGGCGATCGCGCGCCGCGGCGTCGCGGCGCGGCGTCCCGCGCGGCTCCGCAGCCGGCATGAGCGCGGTGTCGAGCGGCGGTTCGAGCGGCGCGGTGCCGGGCGGCGCTTCGAGCGGCGCGGTGTCGAGCGGCTCCGACGGACGCGCGGCGAGCGGCTCCGTGTCGACCCCGGGCGGCTCCTTCGCGGGCTCGAGCGCGGCCGCGAGCTCGCTGACGAGCGCGCCCGCCGTCGCGGGCCTGGCCTCTGGGTCCGTCGCCATCCCGCGGCGCAGCGCGTCGTTGACGGCTGCGGGAAGCTCCGGCCGCAGCGACCGCACGTCCGGCGGCTCCGCTCCCTCCCGCAGCCGCGCGAACACCTCGAACGCCGTCGCCCCCGGGTAGGGCCGCTGCCCGGCGAGCACCTCGAACGCCACCGCCGCGAGCGCGTACACGTCCGCCGCACCCGTGATCGGGCCCGGCTCGAACTGCTCGGGCGCCATGTAGGCGACGGTGCCGAGCGTTCCGCCCGTCTGCGTGATCTGCGTCACGTCGTCGGCCGTCGCGATCCCGAGGTCGGCGAGCTTCACCGCGCCGGCCGAGCCGAGCAGGACGTTCGCCGGCTTGACGTCGCGGTGCACGATCCCGCGCGCGTGCACGTGGTCCAGCGCGTCGGCGACGGCGCGCAGCACCGCGAGGGCCCGCTCGACCGGCAGCGCGCCGCCGCGCAGCGCGTCCGCCAGCGTCTGCCCCTCGACGTACTCCGTCACCAGGAGCAGCGCGCCGCCGTCCGGCACGACGTCGAACACGGTCACGAGGTGCGGGTGACGCAGCCCCGCCCCCAGCCGCGCCTCGCGCATGATCCGCCGCCCGCGCTCGGACTCCGGCTCGGCGTGCACGGACTTGACCGCGACGTCGCGCCCGAGGGTCGCGTCGTGCGCCAGGTACACGACCCCCATGCCGCCCGACCCGACGTGCCGGACGACCCGGTAGCGGCCCGCCAGCACCGTGCCGCTGCGCTCCACGGCCTAGGCCTCGGGCGGGAACTCCGCGAGCACCCACGCCGCGTCGAGCGGCTCGCGGCGGTAGGAGCGGCCGTGGATCAGCACGTAGTCGCCGGTGCGCGGGTCCATCGGCAGCTGGCGCTCGATCGGGAACCACTCGTTGTGCTGCCAGATCAGCTCGTTGACGTCGTCGAACGACCAGCCGCGGGCGACCTCCCGCCAGCGTCGCCCGAACTCCATCCGGTCGTCGCCGGCCTGCGCCCGCAGCGACTCGTAGGCGCGCTGCAGGCGGCGCCGCTCGCGCTGCACGCCGAAGTCGATCTCGCCCAGCCGCTCCATCCACCGCGGGCGGTGGCCGGCCTGCAGGTAGCCCTCCAGCGTCCGCTGGTACTGGCGGGCATGCCGCGACAGGGCGCGGCCCGCGTCCTCGGGCAGCTGGTTGCGCTCGAGGAGGCGCTCGGTCGGCGAGCGGTCGTCGGCCATGGCGCAGAGGGTAGGACCGCCGGAAGGTGGACACGCCGGAGGGGCTCATCTACGTCGAGGACTTCCTCTCCCCGCAGGAGGAGGAAGCCGTGCTGGAGGCGATCGGGCAGATCGACTTCCGGACGCTGACCATGCGCGGTCAGACCGCGAAGCGCACCGTCCGCCACTACGGGCTGGACTACGACTACGAGTCCGGCGAGCTCGTCGCGGCCGACCCGCTCCCGCCGCCGCTGACCTTCCTCCGCGACCGCTGCGCCGCCCTGATCGAGCGCGAGCCGGAGGACCTCGTGCAGGTCCTGATCTCGCGCTACCCCGAGGGCGCGGGGATCGGCTGGCACCGCGACGCGCCGATGTTCGGCTCGAAGATCGCGGGCGTCTCGCTGCTCGCGCCGTGCCGCATGCGGTTCCAGCGGACGGTGAAGGGCGACCGCGAGACGGCGGCGATCGAGCTCGCGCCGCGGTCGGCGTACGTGCTCGCCGGCAAGGCCCGCTGGTCGTGGCAGCACTCGATCCCGGCCACCAACGCGCTGCGCTACTCGATCACCTTTCGTACGCTGAGACGCTCGTGACGCGCGTCCTCCGCATCGACGAGCACGACCTCGGCCTCACGTGGGTGATCGACGAGGCCATGCAGCGCGCCTCCCACGCGCTCGTCGACGACGGCCGCGTGTGGCTGATCGACCCGGTCGACGTGCCGGAGGCGGTCGAGCGCGCCGGCGGCCTCGGCACGATCGCGGGCGTCCTCCAGCTCCTCGACCGCCACCCGCGCGCCTGCGAGGAGCTCGCGCGGCGCTTCCGCGTCCCGCACGTCCGGCTGCCGGACGCGCTGCCGGGCACGCCGTTCGACGTCGTCACCGTCGTCGACGTGCCGAAGTGGCGCGAGAAGGCGCTGTGGTGGCGCGACCGCGACGCGCTCGTCGTCGCCGAGGCGGTCGGCACGGGCCCGATGTTCGGCGACCCCGCGGGCATCCACGTCTTCCTGCGTCTCAAGCCCCCCGGCGTCCTGCGCGACTACGACCCGCAGCACCTGCTGGTCGGCCACGGCCCCGCGATCCACGGCCCGCAGGCCAAGCGCGCGCTCGAGACCGCCTACCGGCGCTCGCGCCTCGACCTGCCGAAGACCCTGGTCAAGCTGCCGTTCGCGATGCGCTAGCCGATGGATCCCGTCGCGGTCGTCCGGGCGAACTCCGCGGCGTTCAGCCGCATGGACGTCGACGCGATGATGGACCTGTACGCGCCCGACGCCGTCGTCGTCGACTGCCGGCGGGTGAGCATGGGCACGTTCAGCGGCCACGACGAGCTGCGCGCCTACTACCTGAGCATCTTCCACAGCGCGTCGGAGCTGCACGAGGAGCTGGAGGTGCTCGCCGAGCGCGGGAACGTGGTCGTCGCGGGCTGCGAGCTGCGAGGGCGCCTGGCGGACGCCCCGGCGCGGGCCGCCGACGTCGTGGTGCCGTACGGGCTGATCATCCGCGTCGCCGACGGCAGGATCGCGCGCCTCGACCTGCACGAGACCGGCGAGGACGCGCTGGCCGCCGCGAACGAGGGGGACGAGGTTTAGGGGGATCCCCCACGCGCCGGGGGCCCCGCGGCGGCAGGCTTGCACCCATGCCCCGCCAGCTGTTGACCATCGAGCTCGACGGCCTCACCGCCGGCGACTACCTCGCCTACGTTCGGGACCCCGAGCCGCGCGCCCTCGGCTTCGGCCTGCGCTCGGTCACGGTCCGCGCCGAGCCGCTCGGCGACACGGTCGAGGCGATCCTCGACTGGGAGGACACCATCCCCGCTCCGTGCGCCGCCGCAGAGGCCGCCGGCCTGCCGCGGATCGCGGAGACGACCCACCTCACGAGCACGGAGATCCACGACATGCCCAAGAGCAGCCAGCCCGCCCGCCGCCACTCGCCGGCCCCGGCCAAGCCGGGCCGCCTGTCGGCCCTCACCGAGCGCGTCGCGCAGCGCCTCGCCCTCCAGGCGCGGCCCGCGTCCTTCCAGCCGGCCGTCCTGCGCTGGGCGTAGTCGGCAGCGCGGGCGGGCAGGCTGGGCGGCGATGCCCGCCCGCCCGGACCTCCCGCCCGCGCTGCGCACGCTCGTCGACGTCGGCCTCGGCCTCGTCCGGCGGGCGCCGTCGGCGCGGATCGCCATCGTCCGCGCCGGCGACCTCCTCGATCCGGCCGTCCTGGCGCCCGAGCTGCGTGAAGCCGTCGAGGAGGAGGTCGCCGCCGCCCGCGCCGCGGTGTGCGAGGAGATCCCGCGGCGCGAGGTCGAGCGCCTGCTGCGCGACGCCTGGGGACGTCCGCCCAAGGACGTCCTCGACGAGCTCGACCCCGAGCCGCTCGCGGTGCGACCCGCGGCGCAGGTCCACGCGGGGACCGTCGACGGCCGGCGCGTGGCGATCAAGGTCCGCCGCGACGGCGTCGAGCGCGCCGTCCGCAACGACGTCGCGCTGCTCGAGACGCTGTCCGGGCCGCTGCGCTCCGCGTTCCCGAATCTCGAAGCCGGCGCGATCCTGCGCGACCTGCGCGAGGCGGCCCTCGACGAGCTGGACTTCGAGCACGAGGCGTCGCAGCAGCGGCGCGTCGCGCGGGCGCTGCGCGGGGTTCCGGGCATCGAGGTGCCGCGCCCGCACCTCGAGCTGTGCGAGGGCGGCGTGCTGGTGAGCGACCTGCTGGACGGGACGACCCTGGCCGACGGCGCGCGGCCCGCCGACGCGGAGGGCGCGGCGCGGACGCTGGTCGCGGCCTTCCGGGCCACGGCTCTCGACGCCGGCCTCGCGCCGGTCGATCCGCGGCCCACCCACGTGCTCGTGCGCGGCGACGGCTCCCTCGGCCTCCTCGGCGCCGGCGTGGCGCGCCCGGTGGACCGCGAGCGGGCGGCGCTGGCGCTCGACGCGCTGGCGGCGCTGGCGGACGACGACGCGACCGCCTTCGCGACGGTGGTCGCCGGTGCGGGCCTCCTCCCGGAGGACGCCGCACGCGACGCGCACCCCGCCCTGCGCGACGTCCTCGGCGACTTCCTGGCCGGCCCCACCACGCTCGACGCGCCCGCCCTCGTCGCCTTCAACGAGCGCGCCGCCGCGGCGACGCAGCAGCTCGCCTCGCTCGCGATGGCCGCCGCGCCGCGCCCGCAGGACCTCGCCCTCGCGCGCATGCTCGGCCAGCTCGTCGCGGTGCTCGCACGCCTCGGCGCGACGTTGGACTGGGTCGGCCTGGCGCGAGCGGAGCCGTCCTGAAACGGACCGGCGCCAACCCAGCGGCTCAGCCGCTGATCCGCGTCCTGAGCTCCTCCGGCCGCCCGCCGACGAGGATCTCGCGCAGCCGGCCCTCGACCGGGCCGCGGATGAGCATGCCGAGCATCCGCCCCGGGTCGCCGTCGAGGCGGTAGGTCGCGCGGGTGCGCCCGCCACCGAGGTCCTCGAGCTCCCATGAGCCGACGAGCGACTTGAGGTCGCCCTTCTCCTGGCGCCACGTCACGCGGTGCGGCGGGTCGTACTCGAAGCGCACGCGCGTCGACACAGTCTTGACCTTCGCGTCGGTCGTCGACTTCGCGACCAGGATGCGGCCCTGGTCGTCGCGCTCGAGGGGCTCCATCGCGTCGAGCCCCTCCTGCCACTCCGGGGCCGAGCCGACGTCCTCGACCACCGCCCACACCTCGTCGATCGGCGCGTCGATCTCGGTCGACGCCTCGCCACCCAGGTTCGCCATGTGCGGAAGTGGTACCGGCTAGAGGTCGACGACGTCGAGGTCGTCGATGCGCTCGCCCAGCGCGTCGGTGATCACGCGCCGGTGGCAGCCCGCCGGATCCTCCTCCAGGCACAGCAGCGCGGTGCGCGGCTCCGGCTCCTCGATCTCCTCGGCCAGCCTCGACAGCGCCTCGGGCGCCGACGACTCCACGTGCTCGCGGTAGGCGGCCGCGGCCTCCTGCGTCCGGCCCTGGTGGAAGAGCCAGCGCATGTCGGCGGGCGTCCCCAGCTCCCTGCGGTGCTCGTAGGCGATCCCGTGGTCGGCCAGGAGCAGCCCGAGCTTGGTCTTCGACATCCCCGGCCGCCGCGACTGCGGGCGGAAGCGGACGTCGATCACCCGCTGCACGCCCGCGGCCTCGAGCTCGGCGGCGAGCGTCTCGGGGCGCAGCTTCTCGTAGCCGATCGTCCAGACCGTCGGCACTACATCCCGAGGCTGCGGCGCAGGAGGAAGCCGCAGACGAGGGCGAGGATCGCCGCGAGGATCGGGATCCCCGCGCCGATGACGCCGAAGATCGCGAGCAGGATCCCGACGACGGCCACGACGCTCAGCGCCCCGGTGGCCAGCGTGAGCTGGTAGGCCCGGCGCTCGCGCTGCGAGCGGCTGACACGGCGTCCGGGGGAGCGTTGGAGGTCGGCCATGGCCCGGAGTCTACGATCAGGGATGCCGGAACCGTGGCTGAATGCTGCACCGCGACTTCGGGTAGCCGCGCGAGCGGGGGAATGCCAACCGTGATCGTTCGCGCCGTCGTGCTCGTCTTCCTCCTCGCGCTGCTCGTGCCCGCGAGCGCCGAGGCTCGCCTCGACATCCGCTACTACCACGGGTCGACGCAGCTCGGCGGCGAGGTCGCGCTGCAGGCCCGCCCGAGCGACCGGTACGTCGAGCTGACGGTCGGGTGGCGCATCCGCTGCCGCGGGACGAGCTTCCGCGCCGAGGACGTGACGATCCTGAAGCCCCCGCGCTACGCGACGAGCGGGCGCGAGTTCGCGGTCGTCGGCGCGCTCGGCGCCGAGGACGCGGACGAGGCCGAGGTCCCCCAGGACCGCACGGCGACGGTCGTGCTCTCGATGACGGGACGCCGCGTCACGCCGCGCGGCCGGCCCGGCGGCGAGACGTGGGCGGGCGTCCTCGACATCGAGGTCGAGCTGCGCCGCGACGACGAGGACACCCGGAAGGTGGTCGCGCGCTGCCACAGCCGGCAGCTGCGCTGGCGCGCGTGGCGCGAGGGGTACGGGACCGGGTCGCTGGAGGTCGCGGGCGAGCCGGGCGAGTACGTCACCGACGGCCGTACGTGGACCTACGGCCCCCGCGGCAGCGAGTTCAGCGCGACCGGCGATCGGCAGTCGGTCGGCTTCGTCGCCCTCGGGCCGGACTCCTCGTGGTCGGCGGAGTTCAGCGTGCCGGAGGGCCAGGCGCTGCGGCGCGGCGCGCACTTCGTCGCGGACGGCGACGAGGACGGCGGCCCGAGGATGGAGGTCGAGCGCGGCAGCCGGTACTGCAGCGGCGACCAGGTGGGCGACTTCACGGTGCGGTCGATCCGCCTCTCGCGCGGGCGGATCCGCGACGTGTCGATCGCGTTCACGGCGCGCTGCAACGGCGCGCGTGCGGCGCTGCACGGGACGTTGACCTTCAGGTCGGCCGCATGAGGTGGCTGGTCGTCGTCTGCGCGCTGGTCGTTTGCGGGGCGGTCGCGCCGCCGGCGTTCGCGACGCGGGCGCCGACGTTCCGCGGGCTGACCGGCCAGGACCGCGAGCTCGTGATCCAGGCCGAGCCCGAGGGCGACGCCGAGCGGGTCGACTTCACCTGGCGCGCGAAGTGCCCGAGCGGGTTCCGCCTGCGGGCGCAGGACGCGTCGTTCGCCCCGGTCGACGGACGGGCCGTGGCGACGCTGCGAGGGACCGGGCGCTACCGCTTCCCGGATCGAGGCGGGCGCATCGCGCTGGCCTCGACGCGGCTGAGCGGCGCGCTGCGCGGGCCCGCCGCCGAGCCGGCGCGGCAGGTCTGGGAAGGGACGTTCCGCGCCGTCGTGAGCGTGCGGCGCCACGGGCGGTTCGTCGAGCGGTGCACGCTGCGGACGCGGTGGATCGCCAAGCCGGAGGGCATCGGCGAGGGGCGCTTCACGATGGCGGGCGGCGGCGACTGGGTCGGCTCGAACGTGACGTGGAACTACGACCCGACGAACGCGACGATCAGCGCGAAGGGCGACCGGCGGAGGGTCGGCATCGACATCCAGGCGTTCGACGAGACGAACTGGACGGCCGACTTCACCGCTCCGGCGCTCAACCGGTTCACCCCCGGGCAGCGGTACACGACCGACTTCGACACGCCTGGCGCCGCGACGATGATGGTGTGGGGCGACGGCCGCGGGTGCAACTCGGGAGGCTCGTTCACGATCAGGGCGATCGAGATGGACCGGCTCCGCCGCCTGATGGCCGTCACCGTCGACTTCGAGCAGTACTGCGACGGCGACGAGGGGCCCTCGCGCGGGACGATCGAGTGGCGCGCGACGCGGTGATGGCCGCGGCGCGGGCCCCGGACCCGGCGGGGGCGCGCGCGGCTCGCTCGCGGCGCGCGGTCGCGGCCTCCCTCCTGCTCTTCCTCCTGCCGGCGGCCGCCCTGCTTCCCGCTCCGGCCGGCGCGACGATCCTCCCCTACTCCTCCTACGGCGGCGGCTGGGCCGGCGGCCCCGGGGACGTCTGGCTGAAAGTGGCGGCCGACCACGAGGGCGACACGTTCGCGGTCACGGGCGGGTTCGCGGCGTCGTGCGGGACGGGCACGATCGCGGTCGAGCGGGTGCCCGCCTCCGCGGCCGATCAGCTCGCGGTCGAGGGCGTCACGCGGTCGGGCGGGACCGAGACGCGCTGGCGCCTGACCGGCTCGATCGGCGACTTCGACGGCGCCGGGCAGCTCGAGGCGACGGTCGCGCCGCGCGGGCGGCGGGCCTGCCGGGTGAGCGGGCGGCCGTGGTCGGTCGTCAGCGCGAGCTCCGAGCACCAGGGCTCCCAGGAGCCGCCGGCCGGCTCGCGCTGGTACGGCGAGGTCGCGAGCGGTGGCGTGGCCGCGTTCGTCGTCGGGCCGGGAGGATCGGTCGTGCGCCGCGCGGTGGTCACCGCCGACCTCGGCTTCTGCCCGCGCCGGCCGGGCTCGGAGTTCCACGCGACGCTGACGGCGCTGCGCAGCGAGGGCGGCGGCTCGTTCCGCGGCGTCCGGCGGTGGACGACGCGCTCGGGCGGCGTGGTGCGCCGCATCCGGGTCGAGCTGGGCGGCACCTTCTACGGCGACGGGTTCCACGGCGACCTGACGGTGCGCGAGGTCGCGCGGCGGGCGAGCGACCGGCGGCGGCTGTGGGCGTGCTCGACCGGCGGCCTGTCGACCTACGCCGACCGCTACCCGCGCGAGCCGGCGGCTCAGACGCCGGCGAGCAGCGACAGCTGATCCGCCCCGTTGCCGGCGGCGTTCAGCTCGGGCGAGACCGGCGCGATCTCCAGCGATCCGTCGGGGAGGGGCTTGGCCAGGTCGATGACGCCGTCGAGGTCGACCTCGGGGTCCAGCCACGCGGCGCGCTCCTCGGCCCCGGTCAGCACCGCCGGCATCCGGTCGTGGAGGCGTGCGGCTTCGCGGCTGGCGGGCACCGTCACGATCGTGCAGGAGGCGATCTCCCCCGGCGCGTCCTTCGGCCGCGCGATGCACCACAGGCCCGCGAACGCGAACGGCTCGCCGCCGCGCAGGCGGTGCAGGAACGGCTGGCGCGGCTGCCTGGGGTCCTCCGCGCGCTGCCACTCCAGCCATCCGTCGGCGACGACGAGGCAGCGGTGATCGGCGTCCCGCGCCAGCGCGCGCCACGCCGTGCTCGACCGCAGCTTGTCGTCGCGCGCGTTGATCAGCGGGCGCATCCCCTTCAGCGAGGCCCAGGACGGCGCGAGGCCCCAGCGGAGCATCACGGGGTGGCGCTGCCCGCCTGGGTCGCGGACCACGGCCAGCACGTCCTCGGTCGGGCACACGTTCGCCCGCCCGAGCGCCTCCGCCGGCACCGGCTCGCCGCCGAAGCCGAACCGCGCGGCGACGTCTGCCGGTGACGTCGTGGAGAGCGTGTAGCGGCCGCACATCGTCTGCCGATCCTAGACCCCGGCTCCGACGCTCCCGCCCGGCGCGGCACGGCCCCGGCGCCGCCGGATCGGCTCCCGCCATCCGCCGGCGGAACATTTTTTTGCTGGGGACGTTTTCGGGGTATTGTGCCTGACGGGGGATCAGTGCGCTCACGGATGACACCATGGACGGTGGCGCTGCTGCTCGCGATCGCGGGCGCTCTCGCCGGCGTGCCCTCGCCCGCCGCGGCGCAGGACGACTGCGGTGACGCGACCGGTTGCGCGGTCCCGCAGTGCAACGAGAACCACATCGACGCGCGCCCGGGCATCGAGCGCGCGTACCGGCTGAACTGCTGGCCGAAGGACTCCTTCTCGCTCGCCGAGGGGCCGCAGCACGGGACCCTCACCGAGCTGCACGACGAGTGGGGCACGATCACGTGGCACTACCGGGCCGACGACGACGCCCCGCGCGACGACGCGTTCGTCCTCGAGGTCAAGGGGCCGAACGGGACGATCCACCACCGCATCGACGTCACGATCACGCCGCTGGACGTCAACACGCCGCCGAAGTGCGACCCCGTCGAGATCGCGGAGCGCACGCTCGGGCTCGCGCCGGTCGAGCTCGGCTTCTTCGTCCAGTGCTGGGACGACCAGGGCGACGCGTTCACGATCGACGGCGGCGGGCCGGGCGAGCATCTCGACGCCCCGCGGGACGTGCCCAGCCAGCACGGCAACACCCCGTGGCGCTACCGGACCGCCACGTCGGACGGCGCCGAGTCGACGACGTACTGGGCGACGGACGACGTCGGCGCGCGCGGTGCGGAGGCGCCGATCAGCGTGGAGGTCGGCACCGGCGTGGATCGCCTCCCGACGTGCGGCCCCAACCCGTCCTACGGCTACGAGCCGAACCCCGTCTACGCGCGTCCCGGCGACATCCGGCGCTTCACGGTCATCTGCGCGGACCCGGACGGCGACCCGTTCGTCCCGGCGGTGAGCGAGCCGCCCTCGCACGGCGTGATGACGCTGGTGCCCGGCGCGCCGTCGTCCTCGTGGTCGGGCGCCCTGGAGACGTTCTCCGGCGCGACGTACGTCCCCACGCCGGGCGACACGCCGCAGGAGGACCCGTTCAGCGTCACCGCGACCGGACCGAAGGGAGCCGGGCCCCCGGCGAAGATGACGATCGTCCCGCGCGCGCTGCCCGAGAACGGCGGCGGAGGCTGCGGGTGGAGCGGAGGCGGCCGGACCGCACCGGGCGTCCCGCTGCCGCTGTGGGCCGGGTGCGGCGACGACGACGGCGACGAGCTGACCGCGGAGATCTGGCGCGCGCCCGAGCACGGTGTCGCGACGCCGCCGGTCGTCACGCCCGGCCTCACCGACGGCCAGATCATCAACTTCGCGTACACGCCCGCGCTGGGATTCGGCGGCTGGGACTGCGTCGGCATCCGGGTCTCCGACGGCCACGGCCTCTCGTTCGAGCTCCTGTACCAGGTCTTCGTCGAGGCACCGGTCGACGTCCCGCCGATCGACCTCCCGCCGGTGGACCCGCCGGACCTTCCCGAGGTGGACCCCCCGCTCGACAACGCGACGCCTCCGAGCGACGACGCCGCACCGCCTCCGAGCGACGACCCCACGCCGAGCGAGCCGAGCGATGACTCGTCGCCGCCGAGCGACCCCGCCGACGACTCGACGCCGAGCGAGCCGTCCGACGACTCGACACCGCCGCCGAGCGATCCGAGCGACGACTCGACACCGCCGCCGAGCGACCCCGCCGACGACTCCACGCCGAGCGACCCCGCCGACGGCTCGACGCCGAGCGAGCCGAGCGACGACTCGACGCCACCGCCGAGCGACGAGTCGACGCCGGCGCCGGGCGACGAATCCGCGCCGCTGCCCGGCGACGACCTGCCGGACGACGCGCCCCTCTCCACCGCGCCCACGACCGACGCCACCGCGCCCCTCTGGACCTTCCCCCAGCCGCCCGTCAAGACCGAGTCCGCTCCACCGCTGGTCACCACGGTGACGGGCGGGCGCGGGGCGTCCGCGGTCACGGCTCCGGCCGCGCCCGCCGGCGCTCCTGCCGCCGCCGGCCCGCCCGTCGCGACCCGCGCGCCCTCCGTCGGCCAGGCCCCTCCGATCGCGCCGGCCGACCAGGCGAGGCGGGCGCTGCACGTCCGCCGCGTCCGGCTCGTCAAGCGCATCGGCGACGCGCGCCTCTACGCCCCGCGCCGCGGCCGCCGCGCCGTCGCGATCAGCTGCCCCCTGGCCTGCACCGTCCGCGCCCAGCGTCGCAAGCTCTCCGTCACGCCGGGGCGCGCGGGCGTGCTCCGCGTGCCGAGGCGCGGTCTGCGCCTCTCCCTGAGCGACGTCCGCGGCCCCGCCGGCCGCGCGACCATCCGCCTGCGCTAGGCGAGCGCGACCACGGTCACGGTGCCGGGCGCGACCTCGGTCAGCCCGGCGTCCTCGACGCACGCCAGCAGGTCCCCGCGCGCGGCCTCGGCGAACGCGTCCGCATCGGGCGCGAGCACCCGGCCGGGACACCCGCGCGCCACCCAGTCCTCCGCCCGCCCGCTGTCGGCGGCCATGACCGCGGCGTGCGCGACCTGGGCGAGCGTCTTCCCCGACGTCATCTCCGCCGCCGGATTCAGCAGGTAGGTGATCGCGCCCGCGCGCCTCGGCGCGTCCTTCGGCGGGCGCTCCAGGTCCGCGCTGTGGGCCTGCAGGCGTTCGAGCAGCGGGCCGCGCTCGGAGCGCCGCCGCGGCGGGATCGCGATGATGCCGCTCCCCGCGTGCGGCTCGGACGCCAGCACCCGCTCCCACTGCGACGCCGTCCGCGCGCGCAGGCAGACCTTCCCCGGACGCGGCCGCCACGCGGCGAACGCCTCCGCGTGCGCCGGGTCGTGCTCGAACCTGCGCACGCATGCGACGGCCGCGGCCCCCGCGAGCTCCGCCGCCCGAGCGAGGTCGGCGAACGCGCCCTTGCGCACGACGAGGAACATCCGGTACGGGTCGTCGCCGGTCACCGTGCGGGAGAACGTAGTGCCTGGCGCACCTCCGCTAGCTTGCGCGGATGCGCACCTTCGACGAGTGGCAGCTGGAGCTGCACGGCCATCGGGTCATCTACCGGATCGCCGGCAGCGGGCCGCCCGTCGTGTTGATCCACGGGATGGTCAACTCGTCGCGCCACTGGGAGCGGGTCGCGCTCGATCTGGCCGACCGCTACACCGTCATCGCCCCCGACCTGATCGGCCACGGCGACTCCGCGACGCCCCGCGGCGACTACTCGCTCGGCGCCCACGCCGCCGTCATCCGCGACGTGCTCTCGGCCATCGGCGTCGACCGCGCGTCGATCGTCGGCCACTCGCTCGGCGGTGGCGTCGCGATGCAGTACTTCTGGCAGTTCCCGCAGCGGACCGAGCGGCTCGTGCTCGTCTCCAGCGGCGGCCTCGGGCACGAGGTCTCGCCGCTGCTGCGCAGCATGGCGCTGCCCGGCATCGGGCTGGCGGTCGCCGCGGCGGCGCACCCGCGCGTCGTCGGCGCCCTCGCCGCCACCGGACCGCAGGGCCGCGTGATCGCCCGCGCGCTGCGGCCGCTGTCCGCGCCCGGTGCCCGGCAGGCGTTCCTGCAGACGCTGCGCGCCGTCATCGACGCGCGCGGCCAGCGCGTCTCCGCCGTGGACCGCCTCTACCTCCTCGAGGCCATGCCCACGCTCGTCGTGTGGGGCGAGCGCGACAACACGATCCCGATCGAGCACGGCCGCGCCGCGCACGCCGCCATCCCCCACTCGCGCTTCGAGACCCTCCCCGAGGCCGCGCACTTCCCGCACCTCGAGGACCCCGCCGGCCTCGCCCGCGTCCTCGCCGACTTCCTCGCCTCCACGCCCGCCGCCCACATCGACGAGGCGGACTGGCACGAGCTCGTCGCCCCGCGCTCGCAGCGGCGGCGGCGGATGAGCGCGGTGGCGTGAACGACCCGGTCGAGATCCTCCAGAAGCTGATCCGGTTCGACACGACGAACCCGCCGGGGAACGAGCGCGAGTGCATCGCGTGGATCGAGGGGCTGCTGCGCGACGCCGGGCTCGAGACCCGGATCCTCGCGCGCGACGACGAGCGCCCGAACCTCGTAGCGCGCCTGCGGGGCGAGGGCAGCGCGCCCCCGCTCCTCCTCCAGGGCCACGTCGACGTCGTCTCGACGGCCGGCCAGAGCTGGGCCCATCCCCCGTTCGACGCGACGATCGCCGACGGCCACGTGTGGGGCCGCGGCGCGCTCGACATGAAGTCCGGCGTGGCGATGATGATCGCCGCGCTGCTGCGCGGCCCCAAGCCCGCCGGCGACCTGATCTTCACCGCGCTCGCCGACGAGGAGGCCGGAGGCGACCTCGGCGCGCGCTTCCTCGTCGACGAGCACCCCGACCTCTTCGCGGGCGTCAGGTACGCGCTCGGCGAGTTCGGCGGCTTCTCCCTGGACGTGGCGGGGCGGCGCTTCTATCCGATCCAGGTCCTCGAGAAGCAGCTGTGCTGGATGCGCGCGACGGTCCGCGGACCGGGCGGCCACGGCTCGCTGCCGATGCGCGGAGGGACCACGGCCCGGCTGGCCAAGATGCTCCGCGACCTCGACCGCGGCCGCCTCCCGGTGCACGTCACCGACGTCCCGCGCCGCATAGTCGAGGGGATCGCGGCCGAGCTCCCGAAGCCGGCGGCCGTGCCGCTGCGCGGCCTGTTGAACCCGCGCCTGACCGACGGCCTGCTGCGCGTGCTCGGCGACGCCGGCAAGTCGTTCGACCCGATGCTGCACAACACGGTCAACGCGACGATCGTCCGCGCCGGCGACAAGGTCAACGTCGTCCCGAGCGAGGCGACGGTCGAGCTCGACGGCCGCCTCCTCCCCGGCTTCGGGCCCGACGACATGCTGCGCGAGCTGCGCGCGCTGATCGGCGACGACGTCGAGCTGGAGGTCGGCCGCTTCGAGGCCGCCCCGGCCGAGGCCGACTACGCGCTCTTCGACCTGCTGGGCGGCGTCCTGAAGGAGAAGGACCCGACCGGCACCCCGATCCCGATGCTCCTGCCCGGCGTCAGCGACGGGCGGATCTTCTCCAAGCTGGGGATCCAGACGTACGGCTTCCTCCCGATGCAGCTCCCGGCGGAGCTGCGCTTCACCGAGATCATCCACGCCGCCGACGAGCGCATCCCGGTCGACTCGCTGGAGTTCGGGACCGGCGCGATCCACGCCGTGCTCGAGCGCTACGGCCGGTAGCGGCGACTCACGTTCAGCGCTTCGCTTGCTTTTCAGGAGCAAAGCGGCGTAGGTTGGTTCTCCACCCCGAGGAAGGCACCAACATGATCGCTGCGCGGCGTCCAGCCCAGCTCATATGGCTGGCAGCAGCGATCGTCCTCGGAGGGCTGGCCTCGGCAAGCCCGGCGCAGGCCGCGCTCTGCAACTACCAGGGCGGCGCCGGAGAGGACTGGCACCACGCGCCCTCGGACTGGTCGTGCGGGAAGATCCCGGACGTCAACGACGCGGTCGTCCTCGACGGCGCCGACACCGTGGCCATCTCGTCGCAGGACGAGGCCGCGGCCACGTTGACGACGGCGGAGGGGACCACGATCTTCTTCTCGAGCCGGACCCTCAGCGTCGCCGGCGCGTGGGACACGACCGGCGGGCTCATCCGCAACGGAGGGACCGTCCACGTGGGCGGCGCCTTCGCCAAGACCGGCACCGGCCAGCTCCAGCTGCGCGGGTCGACCGTCCTCCTCGACGCCGCGTCGTCCATCAGCGGCGGGTCGATCTGCGTGGGCGTGCACCAGGACGGCAACGGCTTCATGGAGCTGAACCACACCTTCAGCGTCCTCGCGGGCGCCGACCCCGTGCCGTTCCCGAACTGCGGCAACACGGGGCGGATCCGGATCAACGGGCCGAACGGGCGCTTCCTCAAGAACTCCCCCGGCACGTCCACGATGGGGCAGGGCTTCGACAACGACGACACCGTCGAGATCGCCCAGGGCGATCTCGTGGTCGCCAACGGCGACCCCGGCGAGACGCAGACCGGCACGTGGCTCGTGCCCGCCCAGCACTCGCTGCGGTTCGCCGGCGGCTTCAACTCGCTGACCGGCTCCGTCAGCAGCGCCGGCACCGTCGGCGTCGACGCCCCCGGCACGCTCAGCCTCGCCGACGGCAGCGCCTTCCAGTCTTCCGCGACCGAGATCGTCGGCGGCACGCTGAACGCCCTGGGCAGCGGCACCGCGACGACCGGTCAGCTGCTGCTCGACGGCGGCTCTCGCAGCGGCTCGAGGACGTTCACGACGGGGTCGTTCGACGCCCGCGGGGGCTCCCTCAGGGACAGCGGCGCCACCGTCGCGACCGGGACGTTCACGAAGACGACCGCCGCGTCGCTCGAGCTGCGCGGCGGGACCCTCACGCTGAACGGCACCTCCTCGATCACCGGCGGGCACATCTGCGTCGGCGTGTTCCAGGACGGCAACGGGTTCATGGAGATCGGCGGCACCTTCTCGATCCTCGCCGGAGCCGAGGCCACCGCGTTCCCCAACTGCGGCAACATCGGGCGGATCCGGATCAACCCCGGCGGGCGCTTCGTGAAGGACTCACCCGGCACCTCCGTCGTGGAGCAGGGCTTCGACGACGACGGCACGGTCGAGGTCGCCCAGGGCGAGCTCGCCGTGAACCAGGGATACGGGGACAACCTGCAGGACGGCGCCTGGCTCGTCCCGGCCGGAGCCGTGCTGAGCTTCGGCGGCGGCTTCAACGGCCTGACCGGCTCAGGCTCGATCACCGGCGCCGGCACGCTCCGGGCGGCGGGCGGAAGCGTCGTCCTGGGCGACGGCGGGACCTACCAGGTCACCACGACCGAGATCGTCGGGGGCACGCTCGGGATCGACGGCACCACCGGCACGGCCGCCACCGACAGCCTGCTGCTGACCGGCGGCGCGCGCAGCGGCGCGCGGACCTTCACCGTGGGAAGCATGGACGCGCACGGTGGCAGCCTCAGGGACGCCGGCGTGACGGTCGTGACCGGCACGTTCAGCAAGACGACCGCAGGGTCGCTCGACCTCCGCGGTGCGACGCTCACGCTGAACGGCGCATCCGCCCTCGACGGCGGGAACATCTGCGTCGGCGTCTTCCAGGACGGCGACGGCACGCTGCGCGTCGGCGGCACGCTGACCCTGGCCGAGGCCTCCGCGTCGAGCCCCATCCTGAACTGCGGGAACCCGAGCACCCTCACCCTCACGCCGAACGGCCGCCTCGAGATGGCGGGGACGGCCGCGAAGACGATCACCTCGGCGACCGACAACGCCGGCGGAACGCTTGCGGTCGGAGCCGGGCAGACGCTGACGCTGACCGGGGCGTACCCGCAGACCGCCGGTGCGACGACGGTCGCCTCGACCGGCACCCTCCACGCTTCTCCGTCGCTCAGCGGCGGCTCGCTCGCGGCCGACGGCACGGTGGACGGCACGGTCTCGCTGGTCACCGGCGCCGTGCTGCGCGGCGGCGGGACCGTGACCGGCGACGTGCTCAACAGCGGCGGGGTCGTGCGGCCGGGCGCCTCCCCCGGCCATCTGAGCGTCGGCGGCGGCTACACCCAGAGCTCGGCGGGCACGCTCGACGTCGAGATCCAGGGCACGGGCCAGGGCACGACCTACGACTGGCTCGACGTCACCGGCGCGGCGACGCTGGACGGCACCGTCAACGTCCTGCGGCCCACCGGATTCGAGCCCGCCGGGACGGACCAGTTCCAGTTCCTGACCTCGGCCAGCCGCAGCGGCACGTTCGCCACGCTGACCGGCGCCGACCTCCCCGGCGGCGCGGCGTTCACGCTCGACTACCCCGCGGGCACGCCCTTCGGCGCCCGCCTCGTGGTCGACCTCCCGCCCGCGCCGACCGCGGGCCAGCCGACGATCACCGGCACCCCGGCGAGCGGCCAGACGCTGACGTGCAACACCGGGACGTGGACCGACGTCACGGAGTTCACCTTCCAGTGGCTGCGGGACGGGACCGCGATCGGCGGCGCGACCCAGCAGACCTACGGGGTCGTCGACGCCGACCGCGGCCACGCGCTCACCTGCCGCGTCACGGGGTCGAACGCCGCGGGCAGCGCGGAGGCGACGAGCGCCGCGGTGAACGTGCCGGCGCCGCCCGTCGTCGAACCGCCGGCCGACCCGCCTGCGGAGCAGCCTCCCGTGACGACGCCGCCTCCGGCGCCGCCCCCGACCGTCCCGCCCGCGACCCCTCCGCCCGCCGACACGGCCACGCCGCAGGAGACGCAGCTCGCCGCGGCCCCTCCGGCCGCCGTCGCCAAGGCCCTCGGCCTGCCGAAGCGGGCGTGCCTGAGCCGGCGCAAGTTCACGATCCGCCTGCGTGAGCCGGCGGGCGTGAAGATCAAGAGCGCGCGCGTCACGGTGGCGGGCAAGCGCATCACGGCCAGGCGGCGCAACGGCCGCATGACGGCGATCGTCGACCTGCGCGGCCTGAAGCTCGGCCGCTACGCCGTCAAGATCGTCGCCGTGACCGTCTCGGGACGGACGCTCACGGGCGTCCGCCGCTATCGGACGTGCGGCACCAAGCGGCGGGCGGGCGGTGTGCCGGAGCTGTAGCGCCCGCCTCGGCCTCGCGGCGTCGCCGACCGGCTAGTCGGCGTCGCCGCTGCCGGTCTTCGTCAGCGCGGCCTTGCCGACCGCGCCGCTGCCGGCCCGGCGCAGGAGCGCGGGCGCGACAGCGCGCAGCGCCGGCACCACGCCCCAGGGTCGCGGGACGTACCGCTCGGCCTTGCCGCGCAGGCCGGCGTCGAGGATCGCGGCGGCCGCCTTGTCGTCGCTCGAGACGAGCCAGCGCGTCGCGCGCCTGCCGGTCAGCTCGGCGGCCGGGAAGCCCTCGGTCTCGATGAAGCCTGGGAGCACGAGGCCGACGTGGACGCCGTGCTCCTTCTCCTCCTGATGCAGCGCGTCGCTCCAGCCGATCAGGGCGAACTTGGCGGCGGAATACGAGCCCGCTCCGCCGCGCGCGACGCGACCGGCGACGGAGGCGACGTTGACGATCGCCGAGCCCGGCGCCGACGCGCGCAGGAGCGGCAGGAGCTCCTCCGTCAGCCGGACGGGCGCGTTGAAGTTGACGTCCATGTGGCGCGCGACGTTCGCGTAGCCGCCGTCGGCGAACGTCGCCCGCCAGGACGCGCCGGCGTTGTTGACGAGCAGGTCGAGCGTGCCGCCGTGCTGCTCGTCCAGGTGCGCCCGCACGCGCGCGGGCGCGTCCTCCTCGGCCAGGTCGGCGACGACGTACGTCGCGCCGAGCTCCGACGCGAGGGTGCGCAGCAGCGGCTCGCGCCGCGCCACGAGCACGATCGCCGCGTCGGGCCGCTCGCGCCGCAGCGCGCGCGCGACGGCAGCGCCGATCCCGCTCGACGCACCGGTGACGACGGTGACCATCGAGCGGGACCTTATGCGCTGCCTCCTACCGCGGCATCGCGGGGCACGGGTTGCTCGTCGCCCGAGAGAGCGTCCCGTCCGCGTTGACCTGCGAGTAGCTCGCCCCCAGGAACGAGAGGATCTTCGTGGTGCGCGTGCCCGTCAGCTCGCCCGGGGCGAACGCGAGCGCCGGGTCGAAGATGATGATGTGCGTGAAGTCGCCCGCCGAGCGGTTGTCGGCGAGCGTGATGCCGCTGCCCGAATCGCCCGGCAGCCCCGGCCCGAACCAGCCGTAGCCGTCCTGGTACCAGTCGGTGGCGACGCCGGCCTCGGGCTTGCCCTGGCCGACCGCGACGCCGTAGCCGTGGCCGTAGTTCTTGATGACCTGCGGGTCGCAGCCCGTGTAGATGCCCTGCGGGCCGCCGGTCGGGATCGCCGGGTTGACCCCCCACTTCTTCGCCACCGCCGGGTCGATCTTGATGAGGGCGAAGTCGTTCCCGGGCTCCTCGGCCGCCGTCTGCTTCACGACGTATCCGACGTCCGCCAGCGTCGTCGTGTCGACCTGCATGATCACGCGGTCGCCGTTCTTGTCGGAGCAGTGGCTCGCGGTGCCGACGTACGCGTACGTGTGCCAGTCGCGACCGTCGCTGAAGACGAAGTTCGCCGTGCACCCGTACGGGGAGACGATGCAGCCGTTGGCGCTGACGCCGCGCGACTGCACGCCCGGGCACCAGAGGTTGAGCTCCTCGGCCGCGAACTTCACGCCGGCGGCGCCCGCGTCGTGGATCTGCTGCTTCTGCGCCGCCGTGAGCGGGCTGGGCTTGGACAACGTCTTCAGGTCGGCCGCCATCGTGGGCTGCGCCGCCAGCGCGCAGGCGAACGTGGCGACGACGAGCGCTCCCGTCGTTCGTAGTCGCATGTCCTTGGCGTTCCCGGGTGCCCGCGCGCCAAAACGGGTGGTTGCTACGTTCGCCCGGCGATGCGGCTCAGCGTGCTCGACCAGTCGCCCGTGCCGGAGGGAATGACCGGCGCTCAGGCGCTGCGCAACACGATCGACCTCGCGCGCCACTGCGACGCCCTCGGCTTCCACCGCTACTGGGTGGCCGAGCACCACGGCGGGCCGTCGCTGGCCGGGCCGTCGCCCGAGGTGCTGATCGGGCCGATCGCGTCGGCCACCTCGCGCATGCGCGTGGGCAGCGGCGGCGTGATGCTGCCGCACTACTCGCCGCTGAAGGTGGCCGAGTCCTTCAGCCTGCTCAGCGGGCTCTTCCCCGGCCGGATCGACCTCGGCCTCGGCCGCGCCTCCGGCACCGACCCGCTGACGACGTTCGCCCTGCAGCGCGACCGCCGCGAGCACGCGCCCGACGACTTCCCCCAGCAGCTCGCCGAGCTGCTCGGCTACCTCGACGGGACGCTCCCGCCCGACCACCCGTTCAAGCGCCTGGAGGCGACGCTCCCCGGCCGGCCCGAGACGCCCGAGCCGTGGCTGCTCGGCTCCTCGCCCCAGAGCGCCGAATGGGCGGCGCAGCTCGGCCTCCCCTACTCCTTCGCCGACTTCATCAACCCGAACGGAGCCGACATCGCGCGCTCCTACGCCGCGCAGTGCGTCGCGACCCCGCGGGTGATGGTGGCCGCGTGGGTCATATGCGCGGAGAGCGACGAGGAGGCCCAGCGGCTCGCGTCCTCGTCGCGCATGACGCTGACGCTCCTGCGCCAGGGCCGCCTCATCCCCGTCCCCCCAGTCGACAAGGCGCTGCGGTTCCTCGAGTCGCAGGGCTCGCGCGAGACCGCCGGGCGCCGCGCGATCATCGGGTCGCCGGCGAAGGTCCGCCAGCGGCTGGAGGAGGTGGCGAGCGCCTACGCCGCCGAGGAGGCGATGCTCGTGACCATCACCCACTCGCACGAGGCTCGCAAGCGCTCGTACGAGCTCGTCGCCGAGGCCTTCGCGGACGTGCTCGCGGCGGCGTGATGCGCGCGCTGGTCGTCGCCCTGCTCGCCGTGGCCGTGCTGCCCGCCGAGGCGGGCGCACACGCGGTGATCCGGATGGACGGCGACTCGATCGTCTACTCGGCGAAGGACACGACGTCGGCGAGCCGGGTCACCGCGACCGTCGACGACGCGCACGTGCGCATCACCGACACGACCGTCGACGGCGGGATCGACCCGGGCCGCTGCGACCCGCAGAACGTCGACGACCGCGGCTACATCGTCGACGTCCTGTGCCCGCGCGCCGCGTCGACGCGGCTGCTCGTCGACGTCGGCCCCCGCGACGACGAGGTCGAGGTGCGCGAGGCGCCGGGCGCGGCGCCGATCCGCACCGAGCTGCTCGCGGGGACCGGCAACGACCGCGTCGTCGGCGGCGGCGGGCCCGACCGCATCGACGGCGACGCCGGCAACGACCAGCTCGACGGGCGCGGCGGCGACGACGAGCTGATCGCCCGCGACGGCACGGTCGAGGTCGTCGGCTGCGGCGCGGGCGCCGACCGCGCGTTCCTCGACGTGGCCGACGTCGCGGACGCCTCGTGCGAGTCGGTCGAGCGCGGGGACGCCCCGCCGCCGGCCGAGGAGCCGCCGCCCCCGCCGCGCGACGCGACACCGCCGAAGATCGACCCGCGCGCGCCGGACCGCGCCGGGTTCGCGCGCAGGCGCTCGCTGTCGGTGCAGGCGGGCGTCGACGAGAAGGCCGGCCTGTCGGCGAGCGCGACCGTGCGCGTCGGCGGCAAGAGGATCCGCCTCGTCTCGCCGCAGCAGCGCGCCGAGACGCCGGGCGAGCTGATCCGCCTGACGCTGAGGGCCGCCCCGAAGGCGACGCGCGCGCTGCTGAAGGCGGTGCGCTCGCGCCGCTGGGTGTACGCCGTCGTCACGATCGTCGCCATCGACGACGCGGGCAACAGCGCGGCCACCCGGCTGCCGCGCATCCGCCTCACGCGCTAGCGCGCCGGCAGCTCGTCGAGCGGGCTAGTTGCACCAGCCGCACGTGCCGGCCGCGCACGCGCAGTCGGCCGGCTGTGCGGTGACGCGGACCGGGCGCCAGCGTCGGAGCCAGTCGCGTGCGGCGGGGCGCGTCCCGTCGGACGACGCGGGCCAGGACCGGCGGAGGAGCGTCGTCAGGCCGGCGACATCGACGGCGGAGGCGTCGGCGCTGCGGACGAGCGCGGCGATGTCGAGCGGGCGACCCATCGCGCCGCGAAGCTACCCGCCGGACCGGCGGAGGACGCGCGGCTGGGTCGCGGAGTAAGCGCGCAGGTGCGGAGCGGCCGCTGCCGGGGGCGCCGGAGCGGCCGCTCGCGGACGCGCCGGCTACGCGCGCGAAGGCACCTTGGCGACGGCCTCGGTGTAGATCCCCATCTGGTCGGCGATGCCCTCGTTGACCCAGCCGTGCACTACGCCGAGCTCGTCGACGATCAGGCTGGCGTCGGTCATGTTCCGCTGGAACTCGGCGTCGGCCTCGACGGACTGCATCTGGGCTTCGGTCCCGTAGAGCGCGACGTAGCCCTCGAGCCCTCCGCCGTGCGGCTGGAGCAGGCACACGTCGAACTTCTCGATGCGGCCGTCCTGCTGCATCCGGCCGTACAGCCCGACGGTCTCGTTGAAGACCTCGACTGCGCGCTCCTCGCGCCCTCGAACCGTCTGGCCCCAGCCGATGAACAGCATGCGGTCGGCCATTGCGGCCTCCTTCGTTCGCGGCCCGGCCCAGTCAGCCCGGCCCGTCGACCCACCCTCTCACCCCCGCGCGCCGGACTGCAACCTTTGCGCGCGCCGCCCGTTTCCTCCCACCATGAAGCGCCTCGTCCTCGCCGCCGCCGCGACCGCCGCGCTGCTCGGCGCGCCGCCCGCGAGCGCGGCGCGGCCGAGGCCGGTGGTGGAGCCGTGGATCGAGGCGACCCTCGCGCAGATCCAAGCGCACAAGACGACGCCGCCGCGCGCCGCCCGCGCGCTCGCGTACGTCAGCGTCGCCGCGCGGGACGCGGCCGAGCGCGCGACGCGGCGACGCGTCCCGGTCCGCCCCGCGGTCGACGCCGCCGCGAGCGCGCTTCTGCAGGAGCTCTTCCCAGACGTGCAGGCCCGTCCGCTTCCGCGGGCCGCACCGGGCGCCGCGGCGCGCATGGGCCGCGCCGCGGCGCTCCCTCTCCTCGAGCGCGCGCGCACCGACGGCGCGAGCGCGACGTTCGACGGAGCGATCCCGAAGGGCGACGGCCTGTGGCTTCCCACGCCGCCCGCCAACGCCGCGCCCGTCGAGCCGATGGCCGGCACGTGGCGGCCGTGGCACCTGACCAGCCCGGGCGAGCTGCGCCCGCCGGCGCCCATCGCGTACGACAGCGACGACTTCACCGCGCAGGCGCAGAGCGTCTACGCGGTCTCGCGCTCGCTCAGCGCCGAGCAGCGGCGGATCGCGATGGCGTGGGCCGACGGACCGGGGAGCGACACGCCGCCGGGGCACTGGAACCGCATCGCGCTCAAGCTCCTGACCTGGGACCGGCGCACGCCGCTCGCCACGGCGCGGCTGTTCGCGACGCTCAACAGCGCGCAGGCCGACGCGTTCATCGCGTGCTGGGAGGCCAAGTTCCACTACTGGCTCGTGCGGCCGGTGACGGTCGTCCGCGAGCGGTACGACCCGCAGTGGCTCCCGCTCCTCGCCACGCCCCCGTTCCCGTCGTACCCCTCGGGCCACGCCGCGACGTCGGGTGCCGCGGCCGCGGTGCTCGAGGCGCGGTTCCCCACGCACATCTGGGACCTGCGCCAGGCGGCGGAGGAGGCGGCGGCCTCGCGCATCTACGGCGGCATCCACTTCCCGATGGACGGGAGCGCCGGCCTCGACCTCGGGCGCGACGTGGCGCGCGCCGCCTTAACGCGCCGCTAATCCACCCCCAACCGGTGCTGCGCGGACGGCGGGCACTCTGTGACGTGGGTCACCATGCTGGAGTTCAGCCGCGCTCTCTATCGCGAGCTCATCGAGGACGTCGATCCCGGGCTGCCGGAGGCGCGCCGGTGCGTCCTCACCGCGTCCGAGGAGTGCATGCAGCGCCTCGCCACGGACCGCCGCTACTTCGCCGACCCGGCGCGCAAGCTCTTCCGCGACATCCGCTGGTGCTTCCCGGTCTCGCGGCAGGACAAGGTGCACCGCACCGTCCGCCTCGTCGTGCAGGCCGCCGAGCGCCACCTCGACGAGCAGCCGTTCCGCACGGCCGAGGGGCTGCCGGTCGTGTGCCCCGCGCTCACCCGCCACGGCGAGCCGTGCCAGCGCGCGCCGCTGCCGGAGACGGGCTACTGCCCGTCGCACCGTCACCTCGCGATGGTCTGAAGCCGCGCGGCGGCCTCGGCGACGTCCTCGTCGGGGATCGCCAGCGACAGGCGCGCCCAGCCGGCGCCGCGCCCGCCGAAGCCCTCGCCCGGCGCCACGGCGATCCGGTGCTCGGCGAGCAGCCGCTCCGCCGTCAGCCCGTCGGGGAGCCGCCACCACGCGTAGAACGTGCCCTCCGGCGCGGCGAGCTCCGGCAGCGCGGCGGCCAGAACGTCGCGACGGCGCTCGTACACGCGGCGGCGCTCCTCGACCGACGACTGGTCGCCGTCCAGCGCCGCCTGCAGCCCGCGCTGCAGCCCGCTCCAGACGCCTGCCGTGAGGTGGTCGATCAGCGCTGCACGCGGCCCACCACGACCGCGGAGCCGACGAGGAACCCGATCCGCCAGCCCGCGATCCCGTAGACCTTCGAGGGCGACCACAGCTCGACGGCGACGTCGCGCGCGCCGGGCGCCTCGAGCACGCTGCGCGCCCGGTGGCCGTCGAACGCGAGCCGGTCGTAGGCGAGGTCGTGCAGCAGCCACCCGCCGCGCTCGGCGACGTACGCGACCCCCGCCGGGAACGTCTCGTCGCGCGCGCACGTCGCGCACGGGTTCGACGGGTAGTTGAGGACGGTCAGCGCCGGGCGCTCGGCCGCCACCGCGTCGAAGTCCGGCTGGAACGCCGCCGTCGGATCGAGCGGCAGCGACACGGCGCGCGCGCCGGCCAGCGCGACGCCGGACGGGTAGTCGGGATAGCCGGGGTCGGGCAGCAGCACGGCGTCGCCGTCGCCCGCGGTGGCCAGCGCGGCGAGCATGATGCCCGTCTTCGTCCCCGGCACCACCGCAACCTCGCGCTCGGGGTCGAGCGTGACGCCGTGGTCGGCCTCGTACCGGCGCGCGATCGCCTCGCGCAGCGACGGCAGGCCGGAGAACGGCGGGTAGCCGTGCACCGGGACGGTCAGCTCGCGCGCCGCCGCGGCGACGGCCTCGCGGACGTGCTCGGGCGGCGGGATGTCGGGGTTGCCGCGGCCGAGGTCGATCAGCCGCTCGCCGGGCGCCTCGCGGGCCGCCGCGACCGTCGCGAGCAGGCGCATGAAGTACTGCTCGGGAAGGCGGCCGAGGGCGGCCGGAGCGGGACGCTGCCCGGGCATCACGCGGCGTGCAGCGTCAGCAGCGCGAACCCGAGCGTGTCGCGCCCGTCGGGGTGCTCCCACCGCGCCCGCGCCCGCCCGACCCACTCGCGCAGCTCGGGCACGTCGTGCTCGCGCAGCGCGCGCTCGCCGTTCGCGATCAGCGTCTCCTCGTAGCGCGCCCAGTCGGCGTCCGACGCCACGCGCTCGTCCTCGACCTCCCACCCGGCCGCGCGGGCGCCGTCGAGCAGCGCGTCGCGCGTCGGCAGCTCGTCCTCGGTCGCGCCGCCGAGCGCGTCGAGGTATTCGGCCGAGGGCGGGCGCCGCCAGAACCCCTCGCCGACGAGGCCGCGACCGCCCGGCCGCACGAGCCGGCGCAGCCCCGCGAGGGCGTCGGCCCAGGTGCCGAACGCGTGCGACGAGGCGATGCAGACGACGAGGTCCCACGACGCCTCCATCGGCGCGACCTCCTGCAGCGTCGCGGTGTGGACGATGTCGACGCGCTCGTGCGCGGCGGCGGCCCATCGCGGCGACGGCTCGATCCCCATCGTGGTGACGTCGTGGCGGCGCTTGACGCGCGCGAGGATCTCGCCGTTGCCGCACCCGACGTCGAGCGCGGTCGCGCCGTCGGGCAGCGCGAGCAGCCCAATCGCCTCCTCCACGTCGGCCTCCGACAGCGGGTTGGCGAACGGGACGTCGCCGTGGGTCAGCGCTGAGATCGTGTCGCGGTCCAAGGTCAGGCGCTCACGACGGCGGGACCCAGCCTCCGAGCGCGCGCTCGAGCTCGAGCGCGCACGCGATCGACACATGATCGCGGTCGTGCGGGGCGACGACCTGCACGCCGAGCGGCAGGCCGCGGCCGTCGAGCCCGAGCGGGACCTGCGTCACCGGCAGCTGGAGGAGGTTGAAGACCGCGGTCGGGGTGATCGCCCATGCGCGCCCGACCGTGCGCCCGTGCTTCGGTGCCACGCGCGCGTGCGGCGGGTGCAGCAGCACCCCGCCGTTCATCACGCCCTCGACCTCGGCGGCCAGCGACTTCGCGGCGGCGAGCGCGCGGCGCACCCGCCGCTCCGGCACTCGCGACGCGACGCGCTCGACGGCGATCAGGATCAGCGTCGGCATCGTGTGCGGCCCCGTCTTGCGCAGGACGCCGCCGAGCGACCGGCGCAGCGAGACGCTCTCGACGCCGGCGTCGGCGAGCACGTCGGCGAACGACGCGGGCGACCCGTCCTTCAGCGCGAAGGTGTACAGCTCGAGCGCGCGCCGCATCGACTTCATCGACTCCCGCCGCACCCGCGCGCCCGCGGCGGCCAGCGCGTCGGCCGCGCGCTCGCGCGCGTCGCGCAGGTCGCGGGAGACCGGGATGAACCAGGCGCCCTCGCTGATCACCACGTCGAGCCCTTGCAACGACACCGTCGCCGGATCGCCGAGGTCGACGTCGCGCGCGATCGGGTCCACCCCGTCCGGCCCCGCGATCACGCGCAGCGCGGGCATCAGGTCCTCGGCGCAGCGCACGATCGGTCCCACCCCGAGCATCCGGGCCGCCTCGCCGTCGGCGACCGGGAACTGGCCCGTGTTCGGGACCACGCCGCACGACGGCATGTGGCCGAAGACGCCGTTGAAGAACGCAGGCAGGCGGATCGACCCGCCGATGTCCGACCCGATCCCGAGCGGGGACCCGCCGCTGCCGACCGCGGCGCCCTCGCCGCCCGACGAGCCGCCCGCGGTGCGCCGCGCGTCGTACGCGCTGTTGGTCCGCCCGTAGAGGTGGTTGTGCGACTCGATCCACATCGTCATCTCGGACGTGTTCGTCAGCCCGAGCGGGATCGCGCCGGCCGCGCGCAGCCGGGCGACCACCGGCGCGTCCTCCGTCGCGCGATGGTCGCGCCGCGCCACGAGGCCCGCCGCGTTCGGCATGCCCTCCATCGCGATCGACTCCTTGACGGTGCAGGGCACGCCGTGGAGCGGGCCGGCCGGCTGGCTCGCGTCGGCCTCGTCGGCCTCCCGCAGCGCCGCGTCGAAGCGCTCGACGGCCAGAGCGTGCGTGCGCGGCTGCGCGCACCGCAGCACCTCGATGTGCTCCTCGACGACCTGGCGCGAGGTGACCTCGCCGGCGCGGATCGCCGCCGCCAGCGCGAAGGCCGAGCGCCGCGTGAGCGGCTGCGTCGAGGGCTGTGCCGTCGCCGTCATCGTGCGGCGGAGTCTCCCACGGCGGCTCCGTGCGTCGCGTCACACACCGCGCTTGTGGCATGGGTAACTTCCGCGCGATGCTGCCTCCCGGCCCTCGCATGCCCGCGCCGCTCCAAACGATCGGCTGGTGGGCGCGGCCGATCCCGTTCATGGAGCGCGCCCGCGAGCGGTACGGGCGCCGCTTCACCGTCCGCCTCCTCGGCATGTCGCCGTTCGTGAACCTCTCCGACCCGGCGGAGATCAAGGAGGTGTTCATGGCCCCGCCCGACGTGCTGCACCCGGGCGAGGGCGCGAACGTCCTCGAGCCGGTGGTCGGCAAGCACTCGCTGATCCTCCTCGACGAGGAGCCGCACCTCGAGCAGCGCAAGCTCATGCTCCCGGCGTTCCACGGCGAGCGCATGCAGCGCCTGACCGGCGTCATGACCGAGGTCGCCGAGGCGGAGGTCGCGAGCTGGCCGACGGGCGAGCCGCTCCAGCTGCACCTGCGCATGCAGCAGGTCACGCTGGAGATCATCCTGCGCGCGGTCTTCGGCCTCGACGCCGGCGAGCGGCTCGACGCGCTGCGGGCGAAGGTCGTGAAGATCCTCGACATCGGGACCTCGCCGGCGTCGCTGCTGCCCGCGCTGCGCCGCGGGCCGATGTGGAACGACTTCGTGAAGCTGCGCGCGGAGGTCGACGAGCTGATCTACGCGGTCATCGACGAGCGTCGCGCGCGCGACGAGGATCGCGACGACGTCCTGGCGATGCTCCTCAGCGCGCGGCACGAGGACGACACGCCGATGACGGCGCAGGAGCTGCGCGACGAGCTGATGACGCTGCTCGTCGCCGGCCACGAGACGACGGCGTCGCAGCTGGCGTGGACGTTCGAGCGCCTGCTCCGCACACCCGACGTCCTGCGCCGCCTGACCGCCTCCGTGGACGCGGGCGAGGACGACTACCTCGACGCGACGGTCACCGAGGCGCTGCGGCGCCGGCCGGTGTTGGCCCTCGCCGAGCCGCGCCTGGTCAAGAAGCCCGTGACGATCGGCGGCTGGGACTACGAGCCGGACTGCGCCCTGGGCGTGAACGCGTACCTCGTCCACCACGATCCGGCGATCTACCCCGAGCCGTACGCGTTCCGGCCCGAGCGCTTCCTGGACGAGAAG
The DNA here is from genome assembly GCA_036389155.1 of Solirubrobacteraceae bacterium. Classification (GTDB taxonomy): domain Bacteria; phylum Actinomycetota; class Thermoleophilia; order Solirubrobacterales; family Solirubrobacteraceae; genus CADCVT01. Next base: position 77,583 of record DASVQN010000007.1, on the reverse strand, counting down.
CCCGGGACCTACACCTGGATCCCCTTCGGCGGCGGGCGCCGACGGTGCATCGGGGCGAGCTTCGCGCAGCTCGAGATGCGGCTGGTCCTGCGCGCGGTCGTGAGCCGCTACAGCCTCGAAGCGACGCGCTCGGGGGCGGAGGCCACGCGGCGGCGGGCGATCACCTTCACGCCGAGCCGGGGCGCCGAGGCGATCGCGCGCGAGCGGCAGCGGGCGGGCGACGAGACGCTGGGCGTCCGCGCCGATCCGGTCTTGGTCTAGCGAGCGTTGGATCGGCGCGAACAGCCCTCGAGAGGGGCGTCGATCTCCCTCCCCCGCGCCGGGTGAGCGGCACGGTGCCCCGTCCGACCTGGGGCCGTGTCCTGATTCATCGGCAGGTGGACAGAATCCTGCAATCCTCTCCGGCCGGATGGGCTCCAGCACGCTTCTCAGGCTCTACGTCGTCGGGGGGACACAGGCGTCCGAGCGCGCGCTCCACAGCGCCGAGCGGCTGCGCGCCGACCTGGCGGGCGAGGCCGAGCTCGAGGTCGTCGACCTCGCCCACGACCCGGAGCTCGCCGAGCGCGAGCGCATCGTTGCGACGCCGCTGCTCGTGCGCCTCTCGCCCGAGCCGGTGCGCCGCATCGTCGGCGACCTGTCCGACGTCGAGCGCGTGCGCTGGTCGCTGGGCCTGCCGCGCCGGGAGAGCGCGTGAGCGCCGACGGCTACGAGATCGCCCGGGTCCCCTCCGGCATCGAGGGCCTGGACGACGTCCTGCACGGCGGCCTCCCCCAGCGGCGGGTCAGCCTCGTCACCGGCACGGCCGGAACCGGGAAGACGCTGTTCGCGGTGCAGTTCATCGCGGCGGGGATCGCCGACCACGACGAGGGCGGCGTCTTCGTGACGTTCGAGGAGCGGCCGGCGGCGGTGCGGCGGAACTTCCGCTCCTTCGGCTGGGACATCGCCGGCTGGGAGGAGTCGGGCGCGTGGCGGTTCGTCGACGTCTCGCCGCAGCCGGCGGAGGAGACGATCGTGGTCGGCGAGTTCGACCTCGCGTCGCTCGTCGTGCGCGTCAAGCACGCGGTGCAGGAGTCGGGCGCGCGCCGCGTGGCGATCGACTCCACCGGCTCGCTGGTCGACCAGTTCGACAGCCCGTTCGCCGCGCGCCGGGCGCTGTTCCAGATCGCGGCCGAGCTGCAGGACATGGGCGTGACGACGGTGATGACCGCCGAGCGCGCCGACGACTACGGGCCGATCTCCAAGCACGGCTTCGAGGAGTTCGTCGCCGACAACGTGGTGATCCTGCGCAACGCGCTGGAGGGCGAGAAGCGCCGCCGGACGGTCGAGGTGCTCAAGCTGCGAGGCGGCTCGCACCTCAAGGGCGAGCACCTCTTCACCATCCAGCCGCGCCATGGCCTCATCGTGGTGCCGCAGGAGCCGGTCGACCTCGAGTACGAGGCGTCCGGGCGGCGGCTGACCTCGGGGATCGCGGAGCTCGACGCGATGTGCTGCGGCGGCTACTACGACAAGTCGCTGATCCTCGTGGCCGGCGCGACCGGCACGGGCAAGTCGCTCATGTCGACGCACTTCATCGCGGGCGGCATCGGGCAGGGCGAGCGCGCGCTGCTGCTCTCGTTCGAGGAGGGGCGCTCGCAGCTCGTGCGCAACGCCCGGCGCTGGGGGCACGACTTCGAGGCGATGGAGGACGAGGGCACGCTCCGGATCGTGTCCGTCGCGCCGGAGGCCGACTCGCTCGAGGACCACCTGCTGCGGATGAAGGAGGAGATCGCCGACTTCCGGCCCGACCGGGTCGCGATCGACTCGCTCACGGCGCTCCAGCGGATCGCGACGGCCAAGAGCTTTCGCGAGTACCTGCTGGGGCTGACCTTCCACATCAAGACGCGGGCGCTCGTCGGCATGGTCACGGCGGCGACCGAGACGGTGGGCAGCGGGATCCTCAGCGGCGAGCTGCACCTGTCGACGGTGAGCGACACGATCGTCCTCCTGCAGTACGTCGGCCGCGCGGCGGAGATCACCCGCGGCATCGCCGTCCTGAAGATGCGCGGCTCGAACCACGACAAGGCGCTGCGCGAGTACACCGTCGACGACGAGGGCATGCACATCGGCGAGCCGCTGCCGCTGGAGGGGTGGACCCACCTGCCCGGGATCCTCTAGATGGACGTCACGATCGACCAGCTCGACGAGCGCACCGCGTGCGTCGCCATCAGCGGCAACGTGGAGATGGGCGAGCCGCCGCGCCTGGAGGAGCTGCTGCGCAGCCTGCTCGTGGCGGGCGTGCGGCGGCTCGTCGTCGACCTCTCCGAGGTGCCGTTCCTGAACTCCAAGCTGCTCGACACGCTCGTGCGGATCTCCGCGTCGATCGACCCGGCGGACGGGGGCGTCGCGGTCCTCACCGCGCAGACGTACGTCAGGCACATGCTCGAGGTGACCGAGGCGGGCGGCGTGCTCCTGCTCGAGGACAGCAAGGACGCCGCGCTCGCGGCGCTGGAGCCCGCGCCCGGCTAGGGGTGCGGCGCGCGGGCCGCCAGCGAGTGCGGCGGGGCCGGCGGCTTGTCGCCGAACAGGCGCTTGTAGACCAGGCGCGCGAGGCGGGCCGCCGCCCTGCTCGCCTCGCGGTCGCCGACGCCGGGCACGAAGAAGATGACCGTCAGCATCTTCTCGTCGCGGAACGCCACGAGCTTGGCCTGCGACGGGTTCCAGAACGCGCCGGCGCCCCCGTAGCTCTTGTCCTGGCCGACGTGGAAGACGAGCCGCGGGCGCGGACCGCTCCAGTTGTCCGCGCGCTGGTTGAGCTCGGTGACCCGGTACCAGTAGCGCTTGGCCGGGTTCAGGGCGCCGTCGATGACGACCTTGATCGCGACGTCGTCGTGCGCGCCGGCGTACCAGCCGCAGGAGGACGTCTCGTCGGAGTCGGTCCGCTCCGAGTTCGGCTTGCCGATGTCCTCCAGCCGCTTGCCCGTCGTCTTCTCGACGATCCGCGCGGCGTCCTGGACCGTGAAGACGTCGCACGCGTGCTGCTCGGAGCGCTTGACCGGCTTCTCGGCCGCGGCCGGCTTCGCGGGAGTCGTCGGCGTCGGGGCCGGCTCCGCGCGCTTCTCGGACGAGTCGTCGCCGCAGCCGGCGAGCAGGGCCGCGGCGAGGGCGATCGCGAGCAGACGACCTGGGGTCATGCGGCGCCCAGGGTACTCGGCGTCAGCCGCGGTGTGGCCGGCGCCAGAGGCCGCGTAAGAAGTCGGACGGCGCCGTCGCCAACGCCGGCATGAGCACGATTGCCGGGGCTGCGCGCCCCACTTCCCGTAGCCGCGCCCTGCTCCAGGGCGACGCCGCGTCGCAGGCCTTCCTCATGCTGCGCGTGGCCTTCACCGTCGCCCCGATCCTGTTCGGGATCGACAAGTTCGCCGAGGTGCTGACCGACGACTGGACGCGGTACCTCGCGCCCGAGTTCAACGACATCATCCCCGGCAGCGCGAGCGACGCGATGCACCTCGTCGGCGTCGTCGAGATCGTCGCGGGCCTCGTCGTCCTCGTCCAGCCGCGCATCGGCGCCCCGCTCGTCGCCGCGTGGCTCGGCGGGATCATCCTCAACCTGCTGATCGTCGGCGGGTACGGCGACATCGCCCTGCGCGACTTCGGCCTCATGCTCGGCGCCCTGACCCTCGCCCGCCTGGCCTGGGCGCCGCGGCCCGAGGAGCGTCGCTAGGTCGCGAGGATCACGACGACGACGGCGAGGACGAGCAGCCCGAGCCAGAAGAGGGTGACGACGAGGGGCTTCTGGGTCGCCCAGAAGCCCGGGTTCGACTGCTCGCGGGTGTGGCGGCCCTCCGGGGGCTCGCCCACCCAGTCGTCGTCGTCCCAGCCGGCCCCGCGCTTGGGGCCGGAGGGGCCGCTCTGCGTCGGGCCGCTCACGACTGCGACGCTAGCCGAGCGTCGCGTTCCACGTGATCTGGCGCAGGCTGCAGCGGTCGATGACCTTGCCCCTGCGCCGGACCGTGACGCTCGCCTTCAGCGTCCCGTTCCACGCCTCGCCGGCGGGGTTGGCCGGGTCGAAGACGTGCTGGCCGGTCAGCGTCATCCTGACGCGGCTGCGGATCGCGCCGCGGTCGGCGACGGTGAAGGACCCGGCGTCGTTGAACGCGTCCGGCGTCGCGGAGTCGAAGGGCGGCTTGAACGACGTGATGTGCTGGAAGCGCGAGCCCGACTGCGCGCACTTGCGCGTCAGCCAGTTGATGCGCAGGACGTGCAGGACGTTGTCGTCGCCGGTCGTCAGGCTCACGCTGCGGTTCTGCGCGGTCTTGCCCTTGAAGGTCTTGTCCGCGGCGGCGGTGGACGGGACGGCGAGGACGCCGGCGGCGAGCGCGGCGACGAGGATCGACGTTCTGGTTCGGGTCATCGCTAAGCGTCCTTCCCACCGGACGCCGGTGCCATGCGCCTGGTGAACTCGTAGGTCACGCCGGTCAGCCGCTCGCTGACCTCCCACAGCCGGCGCGCGTCGTCGTCGCTCTTCGCGCGCCCCGACATCCCGACGAGCTTCGGGTGCCCGCGCTGCTCGCCGACGCCGTCCGGCCCGACGTACGCGCCGCTCTCGAGGTCTTGCGTCGCCGCGAACAGCAGCGGGAGCGCCCCCATCGCGTCGCTCTGCGCGATCACGAGGTTGGAGACCTTCATGACGACGTCGTCGATCCGGTTGCCGGTGGTCTGGAGGTTCGTCGCGGAGTAGCCGGGGTGCGCGGCGACGCTGACCAGCGGCGTGCCGGCCTCGGCCGCCCGGCGGCCCAGCTCGCGCATGAACAGCAGGTTCGCGAGCTTGGACTGGCCGTACGCGCCCCAGCGCCAGTAGCGCCTCTCGGACTGCAGGTCGTCGAAGCTCATCTTCCCCATGCGGTGCGCGCCGCTGGAGACCTGGACCACGCGCGGGGCGTCCGCGGCGAGCAGGCGCTCGAGCAGCAGGCCGGTCAGGGCGAAGTGGCCGAGGTGGTTCGTCCCGAACTGCAGCTCGAAGCCGTCGGCCGTCTTGCGGTGCGGCCCCGCCATGACGCCGGCGTTGTTGACGAGCAGGCCGACCGGCTCGTCCACGCCGGCCGCGAACGCGCGGACGGAGGCAAGGCTCGCGAGGTCGAGCGAGCGCAGCTCCGCGTCGGCGTCCGGCACCTCGCCGAGCAGCCGGTCGAGCGCCGCCTGCCCGCGGCCCTGGTCGCGGCAGGCCAGGATCACGTGCGCGCCGTGGCGCGCCAGCTCGAGCGAGACGTTGTAGCCCAGCCCGCTGTTCGCGCCGGTGACGACGACCCGCCGGCCGCCCTGGTCGGGGATGTCCTGCGCGGTCCACTTGGCCATGACGCGACGCTACCAGCGCATGCGAAGCTGCCGCGCATGGACGAGCTGCTGCCCGGGCTGTGGCGATGGACGGCGAAGCATCCCGCGTGGAACCCGGGCGGCGAGCCCGGCGGCGTCGACGACTGGCCCGAGGACGTCGGCTGCGTCGCCTACGCGGCGCCGCGAGCGCTGGTGCTCGTCGACCCGCTGGTGCCCGAGCCGGCCTTCCTCGACGACCTCGACGCGCTGGTCGAGGAGCGGGACCTGCCGGTGTCGATCCTGCAGACCGTCCGCTTCCACAGCCGCAGCCGCGACGAGCTGGAGCGCCGCTACGCCGACCGTCTCGCGCCCGAGCCGGGCCCGGGCGTCGAGCCCGTGCCGATCGCGGGCGCGGGCGAAACCATGGTGTGGCTGAGCGAGCCGCGGGCGCTCGTCCCCGGCGACCGGCTGCTCGGCGACGGCGCGGGCGGGTTGCGGATGTCGCCCGACTCGTGGATGCGCTACCTCGGCCTCGACCAGGCCGGGCTGGCCGAGTCGCTGCGGCCGCTGCTCGACCTGCCCGTCGAGCACGTGATCGTCTCCCACGGCGAGCCGGTGCTCGGCGACGGACGTGCGGTGATTGCGCGCGCAATCGGGTACAGCGAAGACCAATGATCCGCGTCTCGCACTTCTCCGACCCCGGCTGCCCCTTCGCCTACTCGGCCTCCCCCGCTCTCGCCGCCCTCCGCTGGCGCTACGGCGACCAGCTGCAGTGGCGCCACGTGATGATCGGCCTGACCGAGGACGCGCAGCAGTACGTCGACCGCGGCTACACCCCGCTGCGCATGGCCCAGGGCCAGCAGCGCTTCCGCCGCTTCGGGATGCCGTTCGGCCGCGGGGTCAAGCCGCGCGTCGCCGCGACCGCGCCCGCCTGCCGCACCGTCGTCGCGGTGCGCCTCGTCCAGCCCGACCTCGAGTGGGCGACGTTCCGGGCGCTGCAGTTCACGCACTTCACGACGACGCTCCCGCTCGACTCCGAGGAGGCGCTGCGCGACGCGCTGCGGCGCGTTCCGGGCCTCGACGCCGACGCGATCGTGGCGATGATCGGCTCGCCGGAGGTCACCGAGGCCTACGAGGCCGACCGCGCCGAGGCGCGCACGGCGGCCGGGTCGGCCACGGAGTTCCAGGGCAAGGCCGCCAACTCGGACGGCGCGGTGCGCTACACGGCGCCGTCGCTGGTCTTCGAGCGGGACGGCCGCTGCCTCGAGGCGGGCGGCTTCCAGCAGCTCGACGCCTACGACGTCTGCATCGCGAACCTCGACACGTCGCTCGTGCGGCGCGGCGCGCCGGAGGATCTCGGCGAGCTGCTCGACGCGTTCCCCGAGGGCCTCACCGCGGCCGAGGTCGCCGCGTGCCTGGTCCCGATGCCCGACTTCGCCGACCCGGGCGAGGCCGAGCAGGCGCTGCTCGAGCTGGCGGCGCAGGAGCGCGCGGTGGCCGTGCCCGTCGGCGACACGTCGCTGTGGATCAGCGCGGGCAGCCCGTTCGCGCGCCACCACGCCGACCGCGATGCGCGGCTCGGCGCGCCCGTGCGCCCGAGCGCGGTGTGAGGCAGCTCGACGGCGAGGCGCTCGCGCGCGACGTCGCCGCCGTCGTGCAGGTCCCCAGCCTGACCGGCGACGAGCGGGCCGTGCTCGAGCGCCTGGCCGCGCTCGCGGAGGGGCTGGGGCTGGCGGCCGACCTGCACCGCCACGACCTCGAGGCGCTGCGCGCCCACCCCGATCATCCTGGCGAGGAGGCGCCGCGGCACGAGCTGTGGGGCCTGACCGTGACGGCCGGGGCGGGCGACGCGCGGCTGTGCCTCAACGGGCACGTCGACGTCGTCGGGCCCGGCGAGCAGGCGTGGGAGCGCGACCCGTTCTCGGGCGCGGTCGCGGGCGGCTACGTCCACGGCCGCGGCAGCGCCGACATGAAGGCCGGCGTCGTCGCGGCGCTGCACGCGCTGGCCGCCGCGCGCGACGAGCTGCGGTGCGAGGTCGTCCTGCAGGCGGTCGCCTCCGAGGAGGACGGCGGTCTCGGGACGTTCGCCGCGCTGGAGCGCGACGGTCGCTTCGACGCGGCGCTGATCCCCGAGCCGACGGCGTTCGAGATCGCGACGTCGCAGGCGGGCGCGCTGACGTTCCGCGGAGTGGTGCCCGGGGTGTCCGCGCACGCGGCCGTCCGGCTCGAGGGCGTGTCGGCCATCGACCGGTACGTGGACGTCCACCTCGCCCTGCGCGAGCACGAGCGGCGCGTGAACTCAGGCGTCGCGGACCGGCTGATGCGCGAGCTGGAGCTGCCCTACCCGCTGCTCGTCGGGCGGGTGAGCGGAGGGCGCTGGTCCAGCCAGGTGCCCGACCGGCTCGAGTTCGAGGGGCGTGTCGGCGTCCGGATCGGCGAGAGCCTCGAGGACGCTCGCGCCGCGCTGGAGGCCGCCGTCCGCGACGCGTGCCCGGAGGCCGACGTCACGTGGACCGGCGGGCAGTTCGCGCCGGGCGTGACGCCGGCCGACCATCCGTTCTGCGCGCTCGTGCAGGAGGCGGCGGCCGAGGTCCTCGGCGCGCCGCCGCCGTTCGTGGGCGTGCCCTACGGCAGCGACCTGCGGCACTTCTCGGCGCGCGGGATCCCGGTCGTGATGTTCGGGCCGGGCGGCCTGGAGCGAGCGCACGCCGTCGACGAGCGGGTGCTCGTCGACGACGTGCTGGCGGTCGCTCAGACGATCGCGCGGGTGCTCGTGCGCTTCGGTCGCTAGCCGCCGCAGACGCGGTAGCGGCGGGTGCCGGTCCTGATCCGCAGCCGCTTGGTCACGACGACCGTGCGGACGACGTACGTCCCCTTGACGCGGTGACGCAGGTCGATGCGCGCGGTCACGTTGCGCTTGCCGCGGGTGATCGCGATCGGCCGGCCGTTGAGCAGGACGCGAGCGCGCTTGATGTTCTTGCGCTTGCCGAGCGTGATGCGGAAGAACCGCTTGCTCGTGCACGGCGGCAGGACGACGACCTGCGGGCTCTGCGAGGACGCGCTGCCCTCGGCCGGAGCGGGCGCGGCCGGCTGCGGCTGCGGCTGCTCGGCCGGCTTGTCCTCGTCCTTGTTGCAGGGCCTTGCGTCCTCGGTCTTCTTCGCCTGCCCGGGCGGCGTCTTGCCGTTCTTCTCCAGGCCGGGCGACTGCGGGCCCTTCGCGTCGCGCTCGCAGACCGCGGGCTCGTTGTCCTTCTTGCCCTCGCCCTTCCCGTGATCCTTCCCAGGCTTGGCGAGCACGCCCGAGGGCATGATGAGCGCCGCCGCGACGGCGACGAGCAGCCCGGCGCGCCACGCGCGCACAGGCCGGGTCGGGTGCTCCGACATGGTGAGTCCTCCTTGACGACCGCTGGGTCTGCGGGGGCGCTCGGCGTTCGTGCCTCACGCGATCCCGGACAGACCTTGCACACCACTTGAGCGCAGGTCAACGGAATCGGACGAACGTTCGACCGCACTATGGTCCGGGACGTGGAGCGCACCACCCTGCTCTGGACGCTCGTCGTCTTCTTCGGCGCGTCGATCGTCTTCCGCGCGATCCGCAACGCGACCGCGGACGAGCCGATCGGCATCACGCTGCTGCTCGGCGTCGCCGCGCTCGCGGTGATGGTCGGCGTGATCTCGCTCGTGATCCGCCGCCGCGGCGGCGGGTAGCTTGCGCTGACCGGTCTTCCGGGCGTAGGGTCGAGCGTGGGTGCGGCTCCGGACCGGAATCCTGGCTGCAATGGCCGTGATGTCCGTGGGCTCGCCCGCAGGCGCCGCCGAGCCGACGTGGGTCGCGCCGGAGACGCTCCGCTCGTCGCCGGCCGGCGGCAACTTCCTGCCTGCGCCGGCCGTGGCGCTCGCAGACTCGGGCGAGGCCGCCGCGCTGTGGATGCACCGCGACCCCGCCGACTCGAGCAAGGCGCAGCCCTTCGTCAGCGTGCGCCCACCGGGCGGACCGTGGGGACCCGCCGAGCCGCTCGGCGCACCCGGGAACTCGGCGACGGGAACGCTCGACTTCCAGCGGCTCGTCGCGACCGCGAGCGGCGACTTCGTCGGCGTATGGCTCGAGACCGGCGTGCTGCGCCGCGTCGAGCGGCCGGCGGGAGGGGCGTGGTCAGAGCCTCAGGACGTGTCGGTGCCGGCCGGGCACTACCCGCAGTTCCCGCGCCTCGGTGCGGCGGACGACGGGACCGTGACCCTCGCGTACGCAGACCTCGACCCCAGCACCGGCAAGGCGCTCATCACGACGCAGGAGCGGGCCGCCGACCGGACGTGGGGCGACGCGGCTCCCGTGGAGCTCCCCTTCACCGGCGTGCGCGACCTGGACCTCGACGTCGCGCCGAACGGGCGCGCGATCGTCGCCGCGATGCGGATGGTGTCGGCCGCCGACCACGGGCCGCGCGTCGCGACGCGCGGGGCCGACGGGAACTGGAGCGCCCTCAGCCCGATCGCCGACACGGGGGACGGCAACGACACGAGCACGGTCGGCGCCGCGATCGACGATGCCGGCGACGCGGTCGTCGCGTGGAACGAGTTCGTCAACGACGTCTTCAGCGGCCAGTTCGGGCCGGGTCGCATCTGGGCGGCGCGGCATCCGGCGGCGGCCGGCGCGTGGCCGGCCGACGGCGAGCGGATCAGCCAGAACAGCGACGACGCCTACAACCCCGTCGCGGCGGAGAGCGCGGACGGCGCACCGTGGGTCGCGTGGAGCGCGACCGGCGGCACGGTCCGCGCGGCGCGGTACTCGACGACGTTCGCCTTCTGGCAGCAGCAGGTCATCGGGATCGGCGCGTTGCCGCGGCTCGCCGTCATGCCCGACGGGGGCGTGCTCGCGCTGTTCCGCGGCACCGAGGTCCGCAGCGCGCGAGCGAGCGCGGCCGGCACGTGGGGGGAGCAGGAGGCGCTGACCGAGGGCGACCCCGCCGACAGCAGTGGCGGCCACAACGTCGCGGTCGACGGCAGCGGAAACTCCGTCGCCGGGTGGTCGAAGACGGACGACCCGAGCTCGCCGACCGCCTTCAGCGCCCGCGCCGCGGGCCTCGACGCCGAGCCGCCGGTCATCGTCGCCAGCGGTGGCTCGACGCTAGGAACCGTCGGCGTCCCCGTCCCGTTCTCCGCCGCCGCCTTCGACGTCTGGGGGCCGCTCGCCGTCGAGTGGGCGTACGGCGACGGGCAGACCGGGCCGGCGAACAGCGAGCACCTCTATCAGTCGCCCGGCAGCGTCACCGCCACGGTGACCGCGACCGACGCGGCCGGCTTCACCGACGCCGAGAGCCATACGATCGAGATCGCCGGCGCTCCGCCGCCGGGCGCGCCGCCACCGCAGACGCCTTCGCCGAACCCGCCACCGGCGACGCCGCCGTTGCCGCCGCTGAGCCTCGTCCTCGCCGGCGGGCAGCTGCGCGTCGACGCGCGGGGACGCGTCCGCGTGCGCGTCACGTGCCCGGCGACGGCGGTCGGACGCTGCCGCGGCACGCTCCGCCTGGTCCTGGCCGGCCCCGCGGCGCGCGCCGCCGCGACGACGCTCGGCCGGGCGACGCTGAACGTCCCGTCCGGGCGGACCGCCCGGGTGGCCGTCCGGCTCTCCCGTGCGGCGCGGCGCCTGCTGCGCAGGCGCCGCACGCTGGAGGCACGGGTGCGCGCGACCGGCCGCGACGACCGCGGCGCGACGTTCACGGCGGCGCGGCGGCTGAAGATCGTCGGCCGCCGCCAGGTCAGCGCGGCCTGAGGGCGAAGCGCAGCTCGACGCGCGGCGCGCGGTCCAGCGCCGCGTGGAGCGCCGCCTCGTCGTCGTAGCGGCCCGCCAGGCGGCGCCCTTCGCAGCGGACCTCGACAGCGTCGTGCACGAACGGCCACGGATCGAGCGTCCCGTCCTCCCCCAGCGTCAGCTCGTCGAGCGACGCCGGCGCCCACTCCAGACACAGGGCGAGCGACAGCCAGTCCCAGGTCCAGATCAGCCGCTGGTTGCGCCGCAGCTGCTCCTCGTCCGCCCCGACCTCCTCGGCCAGCTCGCGCTGCAGCGCCCGCTGGCCCGCGAGGTACGCGCGCACGGCGTCTGCCTCCTCGTCGCTCATCCGGCTCTGGTCGCGCCTCTCGTACAGCGCGGTGCCGTGCATCGAGACGAGCAGCGCGGCGTGGCGGCTCTGCGTGAAGAGGCGCTCGGGCGCGGCGGTCCACAGCCCGAGGTGGACCTCGAGCGGCATCTGCATGAACGACTGCGGGCGCCCGGTCTCGGGGTCGAGCGCGGGCGCGAGGTCCCACTGCGCCATCCCGACGTCGTGCTGCTCGGCGGCGAGGCACACCTCCTCGCGCGGCTCGACGCCGGCCCAGGCGCGGGCGAGTTGGCCGCTGACCCACGCGTGCGACGCCTGCCCGATGCAGATCACGGCGCCTGAGTCCTCGCGCAGCAGCACGCGGCGGAGACTAGAGACGCGGGGTCAGAAGTCCTCGGGGAGGATCAGGTCGCGGTCGAGCGCGTCGGCGAACGCGTCGATCCGCTCGGCCTCCTCGACGAACGCGAGCAGGGCGAGCGACTCGCGCATCGAGTCCGTCGTCGCGTCGAGCTCCTGGTCGAGCGCCTCCAGCGCTTCGTCGTCGTGGACGCCGAGCACCGTCCGCCCGCAGTTCATGCAGCTCAGCTCGACGACCGCGCGGTTGCCGTCGACGAGGTCGACGATGCTGATCGGCACCACGAACGGCCGCGTGCAGTCGGCGCAGACGTGGAGCGGCTCGGGCTGGATCGAATGGCGCATCAAGGACACCAAACGTTGCCGTACCCGGAATCAGGCGGTCAGGAAAACTGCGTCGCCGGGCGGTTGGCGCGCAGCAGCGCCTCGAACCGCTCGGCGAACAGGTACGCGTCGCCCGGCCAGCGGGCCGAGACGTACGAGCCGTCCTCCACCACGAACGCGTGGCGGTGATCGTCCGCCGTGCCCCGCTTCGTGCCGCGCGGGCCGCGCTCGAACTGGCGCGGGTCGTCGAGCGCGGCGACGACCTCGTCCTCCACGTACGCGGGATACGTGCGGTAGTAGCGCCCGAGCCGCCACGCGGTCGCGTAGAACGCGGTGCGCTCCATGAACTTCGGCAGGCACGTCGTGCGGCGCCCGGCGATGACGCTGCGCCCGGTCGCCGGGTCGACCGTCCGCGCGAGGACGATCACGCCGTGGCAGATCGCGCCGACCGGACGCTCGAGCGCCCAGAAGGCCGCCACCTTCTCGCGGAGCACGGATCCCTCGAGGTACTGGCGCATCCCCGGCGCGTGCCCGCCGGGCAGGACGAGGCCGTCGAAGGACTCCGCGTCGACCTCGCCCCAGGCGATCGGGTCGCGGAACTCGGCCGCGTCGACGAGCTGCTCGTAGAACGCGCGCGGCTCGGGCTCGGCGCCGAGCTGTCCGAACAGGACGCCGGTCAGGAGCTTCGGGTCGCACGCCGGCGCGCTGCCGCCGCGCTCGGTCGCGAACACGACCTCGTGGCCGCGGTCCCGCAGGACGCGCCACGGCACGGCCACCTCCGTCGTGTCGAAGTCGCGGTCCGGCAACGGCATGAGGACGCGCACGAGCCGATCCTACGGTCCGGACACCGCGACGTCCGCGCTGCCGAGCACCGCGACGGCCCGCAGCGGCCCGTCGCCGCGGTTCTCGTAGCGGTGCGGAGCCTCCGCGGGAATCCGCACGACCTCCCCCGCGCGGACGATGCGCGCCTGGTGGACGCCGAGGAAGAACGTCGCCTCCCCCTCGTGCACGACGACGACCTCCTCGACCGGGTGCGCGTGGGTCGCCTGCGCCTCGCCCGGCGGTGCGTCGATCACGATCACGCTGACGCGCGCGCCGTGCTCCTCCCCCGCGAAGACCCGGCCGCCGTGGGCCTCCGGCAGCTGGTCGCTGCGTCGCACGCGCAGGTACCGGTCCAGCTCCTGGAGCTCGTCCTCGACCGCCGCCCCGTCGAACCAGGCTTCCTCCGCCGAGGGGATGCCATGTTCGCGCAGCGCGGCGAGCACGGCTGCGTCGTCCTCGTGCCGCGCAGCCAGGTCGAGGATCAGATCCGGTGCGACGCCGAGGCGCGCCATGCACGTGTGGTCGACCGGGCAGCCGAACATGTACGAGCCCGCGGTGCCGGCGAGCGTCGCGCGCGCCTTGTCGAGCATCCGCGGCAGCCAGGCGTAGCCGTCGAGCGCGCTGTCCAGTGGCGCGGGCTCGTCGCGACGCAGGTCCTTCGCGCCCGCGACGCCGCTCATGGCGCGAGCCTCTCCACGACCCACGCCTCACCTTCCCGGCGGTAGCGCAGGCGGTCGTGCAGGCGGTCCGGGCGACCCTGCCAGAACTCCACCGCGTCGGGATCGAGGCGCAGGCCGCCCCAGTGCGGCGGGCGCGGGATCGCGGTGCCCTCCGGATGCGCGGCCTCGGCCTCCGCGCGCAGGCGCTCGAGCTCGTCGCGCGACGGCACGACGGAGGACTGCGGCGAGGCGAGCGCCGAGAGCTGCGCGCCGCGCGGGCGCGAGGTGAAGTACGCGTCGGACTCGCCGTCCGGGACCGGCTCGATCGTGCCGGTGACGACGACCTGGCGCTCCATCGCGACCCACGGGAAGACGAGCGCGGCGCGCGGGTTCTCGGCCGCCTCGCGGCCCTTGCGCGAGGCCCGGTTCGTGAACACCGTGAAGCCGCGCTCGTCGACGCCCTTGAGCAGGACGACGCGGCCGCTCGGCGCGCCCGCCGCGCTCGCCGTCGCGAGCACGAGCGCGTTCGGCTCCCCCACGACCCCGGCCGCCTCGCCGAACCAGCGGCGGAACTGCTCGAGCCAGGTCGGGGGGAGCGCGGCCTCGTCGAGCTCCTCCGACAGGTACTCCCGGCGCATCGCCGCGAGCGGGGCGAGGACGAGCGTGCGGAACAGGCGGTCCAGGAGCGCGCGCGGCTCCTCGCACAGGCCGGTGTGGATCGGCCCGGGCTGGATCACGGTCGACGACGGCGCGGCGAGCCAGTGGAAGCGCTCGGACTGCTCCATCCGCGCGATCGCGCCCGCCGACGGGTCGCCGGCCGCGGTGGCGGCGAGCCCCTCCAGCTGGGCCCGGATTGCGGCCGTGTCGGCACCCGGCGCCAGCGCGAGCAGCCGCCCCTCGTCGAGCGAGACCCGCGCCTCGAGGAACCGCAGCTGGCGGCAGAACACGACGACGCCGGCGTTGACGAACTCGCCGCGCTCGAGGTTCGGCACGACGCGCAGGACCGCGTACTGGAACGCGCTACGGCCTTGCACGCTCGGCCTCCTCCGCGAAGCCGCCCCACGCCAGCCGGCGGCGCAGGTACTCGACGTACGGCGCGACGTCGCCCACCCAGTCGTCGGGGACGAGCGCGGCGGCGCCCGGCAGCGCTGCCTCCGCCCGCGCGGACAGCCGCTTGTGCGCCTCGAGGATCGAGCCCGCGTGCGGCAGCAGGACGTGGTCGGCGATGCCCGGGAACGGGCGCTCTGCCAGGGCGGGCAGGTCGTCGGCGCCGTGCTGCAGGTAGAGCGCCGCGCCGTGGTCGATGAGCCACGTCCGGCCGTGCCACACGAGCAGGTTCGGGTTGCGCGGCGTGCGGTCGACGTTCGTCGTCAGCGCGTCGAGCCACACGACGTCGGCGCACCACTGCGGCGTGAGACCGCGCGCGGTCTTCTCGTCGAACGCCAGCGCGCCCGGCAGGAAGTCGACGCCGAGGTTGCGCCCCGCCGACGCCGTGATGAGGTCCTGGATCTCCGGATCGGGCTCGGCCGCGCCCAGCGCGGCGTCGAGCTCGACGATCACCAGCTCCGGCACCGGGAACCCGAGCGCGCGGGCGAGCTCGCCGACGAGCACCTCCGCGACGAGCGCCTTCGCCCCCTGCCCGGCGCCGCGGAACTTGACGACGTAGAGCCCGTCGTCGTCGGCCTCGACGAGGCCGGGCAGGGAGCCGCCCTCGCGGAGGGGCGTGACGTAGCGGGTCGCGGTGACGCTCAGCGCTCGCCCCTCAGGCCAGCGCGGCGCGGACGTCGGCCGGCAGCGGCTTCTTCGCCTTCGTCGCGGGGTCGATGCAGACCTGGCGGATCGAGCCCTCGACGAGGACGTCGCCGTCTCGCTCGATCCGGCACGCGCAGGTCAGGGACGTCTCGCCGAGGCGCTCGACGGCGATCACGACGTCGATCTCGTCGTCGAACAGCGCCGAGCCGCGGTAGCGCAGCGTCAGCTCGGCGACGACCATGTCGCTGCCCGCCTCGACCATCTCGTTGTACGGGCGGATGCGCTCGCGCCACAGCGCCGTCATCCCGATGTCGACGTACTCCGGGTAGCGCGCGAAGTACACGACGCCCTGCGGGTCGCACTCGCCGTAGCGCACGCGCAGCCGGTGGCGGAACTCCTCGCTCATCGCCCGCGCACCCTACGCGCGCGCGGCGCGCACGTGCGCGGCGATCGCCTCGGCCGTCTCCGGTCGGAGCTCGGTGAAGGAGAGGGGGCGGCGCCCGTTGCGCCGCTCGACGCGCAGGACGGCGTGCCGGCGCCGCGGCCAGGCCAGGCGTGTCGCCACGTCGGCGATCGCGCCGAAGTCGATCGACCGCACGCGGCCCGTGACGGCGTCGTCGAGCAGCCAGAGCAGCCGCCGGTCGGTCACCGCCAGCAGCGCCTGCGGGCTCGCCCACGCGGAGGCCGGGGTGACGAGCACGACGTCCTCGCGGTCGCGCAGCGCCGCGAGCAGCTCCGGGCCGAGCGCGCGGCGGACCGGCTCGGGCAGCCACGAGCCGGCGACGCGGCGCGCGCGGGCGGCAGGCGGGGCGGGCGCGGCCGGTCGTGCCGGTCCGGTCGGCCGCTTGCGTGCCTGCCACGCGTCGCTGCGCAGCATCTCGTACGCGACGTTGATCTCCGCCATGCGGCGGGCGTCGCCCTGGCCGCGGTCGGGATGGAACCGCTTGGCCAGCCTGCGGTAGCTCGCGGTGACGTCGTCGAGCGGGGCGCCCGGGTCGACGCCGAGGACGGCGAAGGGGTCGGCGGCCACGGGCCGCTGAGCCTAGCCGTGGCGGATGACCGCGCGAGCCTCGTCGACGGTCTCGACCACCGGGAGGCGGTCGGTCACGCCGGCGAACTCGAAGATGCGCCCGACCGGCCCCGGCGGGGCGACGATCAGCAGCCGCTTGGCCTGCCGGTGGAACCGGCTGGCGGCCTTCAGCACGACCCCGAGCCCGACGGAGTCGATGAAGGACACGTTCGACAGGTCGAGGATCGCGTCCTGGCCGGTCTCACCGGCGAGCTCGGACAGGCGCGACTGCAGCCCACGGCTGGTGGCGAGGTCCAGCGCGCCCGCGGGCGCGATCGTCGGGACGTGGCCCGGTGCGGCGTCGAGCTTCGTCATTGCCTCGATGCGGTTCCCCGAACCGAATCGACGGCAAACGCACCATAAGTCTGCGTGCCCTCGCGGTGTCCGCCCGCAGCCGCAGGGGTAGCGGGAATCCCCATGGAGCCGACTCTCGCCGCCTGGGCGGCGCTCGCGGGCGGGATCGTCGTGCTCCTCCTGATCGACCTCCTCGTGCTGCACCGCGGCGCGCACGAGGTCTCGATGCGCAACGCCGCGTGGTCGACCACCGGGTTCGTCGCCGTCAGCGTCGCCTTCGGCATCGCGCTCGGGATCATCGAAGGCGGGCACATCGCGGAGGAGTTCTTCGCGGGCTACCTGCTCGAGTACTCGCTGTCGCTCGACAACGTGTTCGTCTGGGCGCTCATCTTCAGCGCGTTCGCCGTCCCGGCGGCCTACCAGCACCGCGTCCTCTTCTACGGCATCTTCGGCGCGCTCGTCCTGCGCGGCGCGTTCGTCGCGGCCGGGTCCGAGCTGCTCGCGCGCTTCGAGTGGGTCGTCTACGTGTTCGGCGCGCTGCTGCTCTTCAGCGGCATCCGCATGCTGCGCGGGCGCGAGGACCCCGACCCGCAGAACAGCCGCGTCGTCAGGCTGCTGCGCCGGGCGGTCCCGACGACGTCGCACATCTCCGAGGCGCACCTGTTCGTGCCCGCGGACGAGGTTCCCCAGGCCGAGCGGCCGCCGCGCGCGCCGATCCTGCGGCGGTGGTACGCGACGCCGATGCTCGCCGTGCTCGTCGTCATCGAGGCAAGCGACGTCATCTTCGCCGTCGACTCCATCCCGGCGATCTTCGGCGTCACGCGCGAGCCGTTCATCGTGTTCTCCGCGACCGCGCTGGCGCTGGTCGGCCTGCGCTCGATGTACTTCCTCCTCGCCGGCGCCCGCGACCGGTTCGTCTACCTCGACGTCGGCCTCGCGTTGATCCTGGTCTTCATCGGCGCGAAGTTCATGCTCATCGAGCTCGTCCACGTCGGGATCGGGATCTCGCTCGGCGTCATCGTCCTGGTCATGGGGACGGCGATCGCCGCTTCGCTCCTGCGCAGCCGGCGTCGCGGCGCCGAGCAGAGCGGGACGGACTAAGCTCGACACCCTGTCGAACGAGGGTGAGAGAGGGAGCGTCCGGGCATGCCCGAAGCCTTGACCGACGTGCAGCGCCAGACGTTGCGCGAGCTGTGCGACACGATCGTCCCGTCGATCCAGCACGAGCCGGACCCGACTGGGTTCTGGGCGCGATCGGCCACCGACGTCGGCGTCGACGAGGCGATCGGCCAGGCGCTCGACCTCATGCCGCCCGACCAGAAGGCGGGCCTGCAGCAGCTGCTCGACGCGCTCGCCGAGCAGGGGTTCAACGGCGCGTCCCAGCTCTCCCGCGAGCAGCTCCTGCTGAACCTCCAGCTCGCCTCGCGCGACGCGGCGTTCGGGGTCGGCGCGCTGCGCGCGCTCACGCTCTTCTTCGCCTACGGGCTCGTGGACGAGACGACGGGCCAGAACCCCAACTGGCAGGTCCTCGGCTACCCCGGCCCGATCTCCCCCACCCCGGACGTTCCGAAGCCGATCGAGCCGCTCGTGCCGGCGAGCGACACGACGATCGAGGCCGACGCGGTCGTCGTCGGCTCCGGCGCCGGCGGCGGGGTCATCGCGGCCAGGCTCGCCGAGCGCGGCATGAAGGTGGTCGTGCTCGAGGCCGGCGGCTACTTCAACGAGGCCGACTTCAACCAGGTCGAGGTCTGGGCGCACCAGAACCTCTACTGGCGCGGCGGCCCGACGCCCACCGGCGACATGAACGTCACCCTCCAGGCCGGCTTCTGCCTGGGCGGCGGGACGACGATCAACTGGACGAACTCGCTGCGCACGAAGGACTGGGTGCGCGAGCAGTGGGCCGGCGAGCACGGGCTGGAGGACGTCGCCACGGACGCGTTCGACCGCCACCTCGACGGGGTCTGGCAGCGGCTGAGCGTGAACGGCGACTGCTCGGAGCTCAACAAGCCTCAGCAGGCGATGAAGCGCGGCGCCGACGCGCTGGGCTGGAACTTCGACACCGTCACCCGCAACTGGGACCGCGCCAAGCACGACCCGGCGATGGCCGGCTACATGGGCTTCGGCGATCAGTCGGGCGCGAAGCAGGGGACGCTCAAGACCTACCTGCAGGACGCGGTCGACCACGGCGCGGAGGTCGTCACGCAGTGCTGGGCCGAGCGCGTGATCGTGGAGAACGGCCGCGCCGCGGGCGTCGAGGCGACGTGGTCGGATCGCCTCGACCCGTCCAGGCCGCCAGTCAAGGTCACGGTGCGCGCGCCGCACGTCGTCGTCGCGGCCGGTGCCCTGGAGTCGCCCGCGCTGCTGCTGCGCTCGGGCATCGGCGGCCCGGCGGTCGGCGACTACCTGCGCCTGCACCCGTGCACGGCGACGATCGGCGACTACGGCGAGGACATGCAGTCGTGGTGGGGCCCGCCGCACGCGGGGCTGGTCAACGAGTTCGCCAACGTCGACGGCGGCTACGGCTTCCTGATCGAGGGCGTGCAGTACACGACCGCGCTCGGCGCTTCCGCGGTGCCCTTCGCCACGGCGCAGGAGCACAAGCAGTCGATGGCGGAGTTCGCGAACGCGGCGACGTTCATCGGGCTCGTGCGCGACCACGGGCACGGGCGGGTGACCATCGACGAGAACGGCATGGCGGTGCCGTGGTACTCGATGACCGACCCGCTCGACGTCGCGCACACGCACCGCGCGCTGGAGGCGCAGGTCCGCCTGCACCACGCGGCCGGCGCGCGGCGCATCTACGGGCTCGCGCAGGGCCAGCCGACGTGGCGCATCGGGGACGACCTCGACGCCTTCATCGCGCGCCTGCAGCGGATCCCGATCCGCGCCGGCGGCTTCACGCTGTTCGCCGCCCACCAGATGGGCACGTGCCGCATGGGCCGCGACCCGCAGACCAGCGTCGCGAGCCCGCGCGGCCAGCTGCACGACGTCGAGGGCGTGTGGATCGGCGACGCGTCCGCGTTCCCGACGCCCAGCGGCACCAACCCGATGATCACGATCATGGCGCTCGCCAGCCGGACCGCCGACAACATCGCGGCCGTGGCGAGCGCGTCCCTCCAGGAGGTCTCCGCATGACCGCCACGCCGACGCTCGTCGAGCACGCGCAGCTCTACATCGGCGGCGAGTGGGTCTCGCCGTCGTCCGACGCGACGATCGAGGTCGTCAACGCCACGACCGAGGAGGTCATGGGGCGGATCCCCGAGGGCTCCCCGGCCGACGTCGACCGTGCCGTCGAGGCGGCGCGCGGCGCGTTCGAGGACTGGGCGGCCACGCCGCTCGAGCAGCGCGTCGAGCTGTGCACCGCGATCTCCCTGCGCCTGCAGGAGCGTCAGGAGGAGATCGCCGCGCTCATCTCGCAGGAGCTCGGGTCGCCGATCAAGATCTCGATGATGGTCCAGGCCGGGCTGCCGATCATGGACTTCGGCTCGATGGCGCACCTCGTCGAGCACATCCCGTGGGAGCAGCAGATCGGCAACTCGCTCGTGGTGCGCGAGCCGATCGGCGTGGTCGGCGCGATCACGCCGTGGAACTACCCGCTGCACCAGATCGCGGCGAAGGTGGCGCCGGCGATGACGGCCGGCTGCACGGTCGTGCTCAAGCCGTCCGAGGTGACGCCGCTCAACGCCTTCGTGCTTACAGAAATTATGGACGAGGTCGGCGTCCCGGCCGGCGTGTTCAACCTCGTGACCGGGTTCGGACCCGTCGTCGGCGAGGCGATCGCGGCGCATCCCGGCGTCGACATGGTCTCGTTCACGGGGTCGACGCGGGCGGGGCGCCGCGTCTCCGAAGTCGCTTCCGCGACGGTGAAGAAGGTGGCGCTCGAGCTCGGCGGCAAGTCGCCGAACGTGATCCTCGACGACGCCGACCTGGAGAAGGCCGTCGTCAACGGGATCCAGAAGTGCTACCTGAACTCCGGCCAGACGTGCAGCGCGCTGACGCGCATGCTCGTGCCGCGCGAGCAGCTGCCCACGGTCGAGGCGATCGCCGCCGCGGCGGTGGCGCAGACGCCGGTGGGCGACCCGTTCAGCGAGGAGACCGCGCTCGGGCCGCTGGTGTCCGACGTCCAGCGCGACCGGGTGCGCTCGTACATCGAGAAGGGCGTCGAGGAGGGCGCGCGGCTCGTCGCCGGTGGCGCGGAGGCGCCGGAGGGCCTGGAGCGCGGCTACTTCGTGCAACCGACGGTCTTCAGCGACGTGACGCCGGAGATGACCATCGCGCGCGAGGAGATCTTCGGCCCGGTCCTGGCGATCATGCCGTACGACTCGGAGGAGGACGCGATCCGCATCGCCAACGACTCCGACTACGGCCTCGCGGGCGGCGTCTACTCGGCGTCGGAGGAGCGGGCCAAGGCGGTCGCGCGGCGGATCCGCACCGGCCAGGTCGAGATCAACGGCGCGGCGTTCAACCCGCTCGCGCCGTTCGGCGGCTACAAGCAGTCCGGCCACGGGCGCGAGCTGGGGCCGTACGGCCTCGAGGAGTTCCTCACCCTGAAGTCGATGCAGCTCTGATGGACGTCGAGGTCCGCCGCGACGACCTGCGCACGACGCGGGTCGTCGACGGCGACGCCGAGGGGAACGTCCGGATCGCCAAGTTCGCGCTGACGGCGAACAACGTGACCTACGGCGTGATGGGCGACGCGCTGAGCTACTGGCAGTTCTTCCCGTCGTCGGAGGAGGGCTGGGGCCGCGTGCCCGTGTGGGGCATCGGCGAGGTCGTGAAGACCGGCGAGACGATCTACGGCTACTTCCCGATGTCGGCGGCCGTGACGATGACGCTCGACGAGTCGCTGTTCGAGCGCTCCGAGCACCGCAGCTCGCTGCCCGCGACGTACAACCGGTACATGCGCGTGGCGCCCGACACGCCGCACCTCGACGAGATGCTCCTCCTGCGCCCGCTGTTCGGGACGTCCTTCCTGCTCGACGACTACCTGAGCGGCGACGACACCCCCGTCGTGCTCGGCAGCGCGTCGTCGAAGACCGCGTACGGGCTCGCGTTCCTCCTCTCGCGCGGCGGGCGGCCGGTGATCGGGCTGACGTCGGCGCGCAACCGCGAGTTCACCGAGTCGCTCGGCCTCTACGACCGCGTCCTGGCGTACGACGAGATCGACGCGCTGGCCGGCGAGGCGGTGGTGTTCGTCGACATGAGCGGCGACGGCGCGGTGCGCGACGGCCTGCACCGCAGCGCCGACGTGCGGCGGGACGTCGTCGTGGGAGCCACGCACTGGCAGGACCTGCAGAGCGGGACGGGCGAGTGGCAGACCGACTTCTTCTTCGCCCCCACCCACATCGAGCAGATGACCGAGCGCCTCGGCGGCGACGCGATGCAGCAGCGGATGGGCGAGGCGTGGAACGCGCTCGCGGCGCGGGTCGGCGACTGGATGAAGATCGAGCACGGCTCGGGTCCCGACGACGTCCAGCGCGTATGGCAGGCGCTCGTCGACGGCGACGTGGATCCTCGTCGAGGGCACGTCCTGACCCTGCTGTAACGCGCGGTATCGGCGGAACCTGACCTCTGCCGCGGACTCCAGGATCCGTAGTTGACCTCCGCCCTGTGCACATACGATACGCGCGATGTCGTGGCTGCGGTCGTTGCCGGCGCTCGCCGGAATCATCGTTATGGTCGGCGCCGCGCCCGGCGCGAGAGCGCAGGTGCCGCAGCCGTACACGTACGTTGCCCTCGGCGACTCGTTCTCGGCCGGCGAAGGGATCGACCCGTACTTCCGTGACGGCTACGACCCAAGGGTGGGACGACAGACCGGGCACAAGAACAACCGGTGCCATCGTTCGACACGCGCGTATGCCGAGCAGATCCGGCCCCGCGGTTTCTCAAAGCCGCTGTACCAGGTCGCGTCGTCCGGCGACGCTGGCACGGGCAAGCGCATCGACAAGTACGCGTCGGACGCGAACGTCCGCGTCAAGGACGGCGTCACGTGGGCCTTCCTAGCGTGCTCCGGCGCGCGAACCAGCAACGTCACCCCTGCGCACGACGGCGGAACACCGTGGCACGAGGACCATGTGCCGCAACTCGACGACCCGGCGATCGGCAGCGCGACGTCGCTGGTCACATTGACCATCGGCGGCAACGATGTCGGCTTTGCCGACACGATCGGGCATTGTGCGACTCACGCGTGCAACACGCCCGCCTACCGCGCGCTGCTCGATCGGCGGCTCAGCGGCGCCAGCGCGAAGCTCGACGCTGTGTACTCGGCGCTGGCGGCGAAGGCGGCGAACGCCCGCATCGTCGTGCTCGGTTACCCGCAGCTGTTTCCACACACCGCGCAGGAGCAGGGCTGCGGGAAGCTGCGCCCGTGGCGCGGAGAGGCGACGATGCTCCGGGGGAAGGAGACGGCGTTCAACTCGCTCATCAAGCAGAAGGCCACCGCCGCAGGATTCGAGTTCGTCGATGTCGCCGCGCGATTCGCGCGTCACGAGATCTGCGGGAACGCCGGCGAATGGATCAACGGTCCCTCGCTCAGCTACAAGCCGAACCGGAAGTTCATCGACGACGAGTCGTTCCACCCGAATCGCAATGGCCAAGCCGACATGGCCGCGGCCGTGAACGCTCTGCTGGAGCGGCCTCCCCCGCCGGCGACGGAGGTGACGCGCCAAGCACCGGTCACCGCTGATGCGCAGATCGCGGCGGGTTTCCGCGTCGTCGACACCACCCAGGGGGAGAGATGCGGTGAAGGCTCCGACATCGGCGTGGCGTACCGATGCTTCGCGGGCAACGGCGTCTTCGACCCCTGCTACGCCGTCGGTGAGCCTGGGACCGGCGACGCGACGAGCGTCGTGTGCCCGAGGTCGCCGTTCACGACCGACCTTCTCGCGATCGAGAACGTGAAGGGCCTCGGTCGTCTGGAGGACAGCGCGTTCGACGAGCCGAACGGCATCGTGCTCTCGAGCGGCGCGCAGTGCATCGCGGCGCAGGGCGCACACGACAACGACGGCGCCGGCCATGTCGTCGACTTCGGGTGCGACGACGGCAGGACAGCCGTCTTGCGAGGGCTCCACAAGGGCCGTATCTGGCGAGCCAACGTCGTCACGTACGACTCGGACTACAAGTACACGCAGGCCGGCGTGGTCGCCGTCCGCCGCGTCGTCCTCCTGCAGCACGACGTGCCGCCGGCGAATCGCCCGGTGACCGACGCCCAGGACGCTACGACCGATGAGCTCGACGCGGAGGATCGCGTGCACCACGAGGTGGACTGCGGGACGGAGTCGACGACGTCTGGCGGCCGCGTGAGCGAGCAGACGTTCACGAGCGGCGCCCCGTGCTACGAGTCGACGCTCGTGGTCACGGAGTGGGACAACGACGGCGCGTTGGAGCCCGGGTGGTCCTGCACGTACTCCGACGGCGGCACGCTTCTATGTCAAAAGTCAGATCGCGTCGCGGCTGACGACCCTCCCGCGTTCTTCGCCGCGCCTCACCTGCGTGCGGTGCGTCGGTGAGGGACCGCACGTCCGTGAGCGGCGGACCACGGCGATGATCCCCTTCACCGACGAGCTGCGGGAGACGGTCGCCGCCCGGCTGGCCGCCCACGAGCGCCGTGCCCACCCGCTCGACGACCGCCGCCATGCGGCCGTCGCCCTGGTGCTCGTCGACAGCGATCCCGAGCGCCACGACGGCGACCCGGTGATCGCCGAGGCGATCGACATGTCGGTGGTGCCGGGCGACGCGAGCGCCGCCGACGGCCGCCCGCTCGACGGCCGCATGATCGGCGTCGCGGGCGGCGCGGCCTTCCTCCTCTGCCGCCGCGCGTCGCGCCTGAACCGTCACGCGGGCCAGTGGGCGCTGCCCGGTGGGCGCGTCGACGCCGGCGAGACCGCGCTCGACGCGGCCCTGCGCGAGCTCGACGAGGAGCTCGGGCTGCGGCTCGGGCCGGAGAGCGTCCTCGGCTGGCTCGACGACTACCCGACGCGCTCGGGCTACGTCATCAGCCCGGTCGTCCTCTGGGCCGGCGCCGACCCGGACCTGCGCCCCGCGCCCGACGAGGTGCTCGCCGTCTACCGCATCGGCCTGCACGCCCTGCGCGACGGCGAGCCCCGCGCGATCCAGATCCCCGAGAGCGACCGCCCCGTCCTCCAGGTCCCGCTCGGCAACGACCTCATCCACGCCCCCACCGGCGCGGTCCTGCACCAGTTCGCGCTCGTCGCCCTCCACGGTCGCCCGGGCGAGCGCGTCGACCACTACGAGCAGCCGGTCTTCGCCTGGCGCTGAGCGCGCTCAGGCCAGGACCGAGGCCCCGAACTCCTCCGGCACGGCGTCCATGAGCACGATGTCCGTCGGCCGCCCGCGGCTCGTCGCCGCGCCGCGGCGGACGCCGATGCGACGGAAGCCGGCGCGCTCGTAGGCCGTCAGGCCGGCGACGTTCCACTCCAGCGTCTGCAGCAGCACGTTGCGCAGGTGCAGCACGTGGAACGCGAAGTCGAGCGCCAGCCGGGCCGCCTCCGTGCCGAGGCCCTGGCCGCGGCGCTCTCCGAGCACGACGGCGAACTCGGCGTGGCGGTGGGCATGGGAGATGTCGAACAGGCCCGTGGTGCCGATCGGCGCCGAGTCGGTGCGGTCGTAGATCGTGAACTCGACGGCGCCGGGCTCGCGCTTGGCGCCCGCCTCGACGTTCTCGTCGATCCACTTCTCCTGGGTCTCCCGCGTCGCGATGTTCAGCTGGGCGAGGCCGCTGCGCACCTCGAGCTGGTTCATCCAGCGGGCGTAGGACCCGGCAAGGTCGCGCCGCAGCGGGCCCAGCGCGACCCTCTCGCCGACCACGACGAGGTCCGGCTCATCGCTCTCCATCCGGACAGTCTGCCGACGGACCCGGCTCAGCGCACGCCGCAGAAGCGGCGGCGCTGCGCGAGCGCGCGGCGCGCCGAGGTCCGCGCGCGCTTGAGCTTCTTGTTCGCGGCCTTGCGCCGCTTCGCGCCCTTCGCCCTCTTCAGCGCCTTCTTGGCGGCGGTGACCTTGAGCTTCGCGGACGCGTACGCGGTGCGTGCGCGGACGCAGGCCGTGGAGGGGCCCTGACCCTCGTCGTCGACGACCGGCTCGCCGCCGATGGGCCCGGGGATGATGCTGCCGTCCGGGGCGCGCGCGCCCGTCCCGCCGCCGGCTCCCGTCCCGGCGCCGCCGCCCGTGCCCGTGCCCGTTCCCGTCGTCGTGGACGGCACGGAGATGCCGAGCGCGCGGTACTCCGAGACGCCGGTCCCGTGGCTGCTCTCCTGCTCGGCGCGCCAGACGTAGCTGCCGTTGGCGAGAGCGCTCGCGGCCTCGACCTGCCAGGTCGACCCCGTCCGCTCGGTGGTCAGCGTCTGGACGGGCGGGGCGGAGACGTCGTTGCCCTGCCAGATCTTCACCGTGATCGTGGAGCCGTCGGCGGCGCGGGTCCCGGCGGTGCCGGCGAACGTCGGCTTCGCGACGCTCAGGACCGCGCCCGGCGCGGGCGTCGTGACGTCGAGCTCGGGGGGCCCGGCCGCGGGCCCGTTGACGACGAGGCGCGCGGTCGTCCCGAAGGCGGTGTCGCCCGCCCGGCGCCCGACGTAGACGTCGAGCGTCCTGCCCTCGCTCTGCTCGCCGGCGTACACGCCCGTGCTGTCGCACCCCGCGAACGCGCCGGTGTCGTGGTCGTAGAGCGCGATGACCGCGTCGAAGTCGCTGGCCTGCGCGCTGTACGTGTGAACGCCGTGGTTCTCGGTGGTGAAGCGGAACCAGACGCCGCGCGTGGCGTCCGTGATCAGCGGGCAGCTCGTCGCCTCGTCGACGTTGCCCCGGCCGCCGGCGTAGACGTTGCTCGCGCTCGCCTCGACGCCGCGCGCGATCGGGACGGCGCCGGCCGCGGTGTCGTTCCCCGGCGGCGTCGGGTCGGCTCGGAGCCAGCGCGCCCGATAGGCGAAGGCCTGCCCGTCGCTGACCGAGTCGTTGCTGATCGGCAGGATCACCTCGCGGAGGTCGGCCGCGTCGGCGCCCAGGTCGATCACGCCGCCCGTGGGCTCCGGCGTGTCGACCAGGCTGCCGTCGGCGAGGCGGGCGAGCGCGTGGAACGGCGCGGTCTGCCCGGCGGGGCGCGTGATCCCGATGCGCAGGAGGTCGTTCGGCCCGGTCGCGCCGAAGCTCCCGTCGTTGCGGATCCGGACGTAGCGCGTCGAGAGGTGGTCGACGACCACGCCGACGTTGCCGGTGTCCTCGCCCGGCACCCCGGCGGTCACCGTCGTCGCGACCGGGTCGCCCCACGTGGTGTGGATCGACTGCATCGCCGTCGTCGGCAGCGGCCCCGTGTTCCAGCGCGCCGGGACCCAGACGTCGCGCGCGTACTCGGCGTACAGCCCGCCGAGCGTGTCGCTGCCGGCCTGCGCGTCGATCACGTCGGCGAGCGTCGCGCGATCCTGCGCCGGCGTGCAGCCGTACGGGCAGTCGGCGGCCACCTCGTCGAACAGCCTGTCGATGATCCCGACCCCGAAGCGCTGGCTCAGGCGCCACATGAAGGTCCACTGCCAGTAGCCGTTGCCGCACTTCGGCGCGGAGCCGCCGCCGGGCGGCCACGTCCCGTAGCTGCAGTCCAGCGGCAGGAACGGGGCGCTGAAGAACGCGTCGCGCGGATCGATGTCGGGCAGCGCCCACTCCGCGGCCCAGTTCGCCGTGCTCTCGGTCAGCAGCGTGCTGCCACCGAAGTAGGCGCGCTGGATGACGTGCATGTACTCGTGCGCCGCGCGGAACCGCGCCGGGCCGGGCTGCTGGTCGGGCGTCATGAAGACGTACGACGAGAAGTGCTCGCCGTCGCCGAACACCACGCCGCCGCTGAAGGTGTCCCACCCCGGAGCCGTCGGCCGGCTGATGTAGACGTCGGTCTTCAGGTCGCCGTCGTCGGGCGGTGCGGCCAGGCCCGCGTTCGGGGTGCCGCCCGCGCCGCTCACCAGCCGCGAGTGCGCCTCCTCGAAGTCGTCGCTCAGCGCCTCGGCTCGCGCGAGCGTGTAAGTCGCATCGTCGTAGTGGATGAGGAAGTGCGTGCTCTCGACCGTCTGGTCGAGGCCGGCCGGGACGTAGCGCCCCTGGTGGGTGGCGGACGCGGTCGGCGCGGCCACGAGGAGCAGCAGCGTCGCGGCGATGACTGACAGCCATCCGTGGCGCACGTGCGCATTGAAACACGGTGCGTCGGCGCACCGCAAGCCCGGGTGTCAGCCGGGGGTGCCGCAGGTAGCGCTCCCAGGGCGGCAAACGCCCGTACCCCGTGAGCAGAGCCCGGACGCCTTAGCACCCCGGCGTCGCGTACACGACGCCTCGCGGAGGCGCGCACACGCCGACGGACGCTGGGCTCTGACCCTCGGCTAGCGGACGCCGCAGAAGCGGCGGCGCTGCGCGAGCGCGCGGCGCAGTGACGACTGCGACCGCCTCAGGCGCTTCGTGGCCGCCTTGCGCTTCGTCGCGCCCTTCGCCTTCTTCAGCGCCTTCTTCGCCGCCTTGACCTTGCGCTTCGCTGCGGCGTAGGTGCTGCGGGCGCGGGTGCAGTCGGCCGTCTCGCCGCCGGCGCGCGGGAGTGGGTTCGCCGGGCCCGGCGGGACGAACGGGGATTCGCCGCCGCTGGTCCCCGGCGGGGGCGTGATGGTCGCCGGGCCGGACGCCGGCGGGGTCGGGTCGTCGGCCGTGGCCGCGAGCTGGACCCTGAACGTGCGCGTGGCCGAGACCCCCACGACGTCGTCGGCGCCGCTCTGCTCGGCCTGCCAGATGTACGAGCCGTTCGCCAGGCCGGTCGTGCCGACGCTCCATGCCGTTCCCGATCGCGTGGTCGTCAGCGTGCGGACCGGTACCACGCCGGTGTTCGTGTTCACCCAGACCTTCACGGTCACCGTCTGCGAGTCACCGGTGCGATCGGTAGCGGTCCCGCTGAACTGCGCCGACGAGCTGGTCAGCGTCGCGTCGTCGCCCGGGCTGGTCAGCGTGACCGTGGGCGGCGGCAGGGGTGCCGCGGCGTCGACCGTGAACGTGCGGGTAGCGGAGAGGCCGGTTCCGGACGACCCGATCTGCTCGGCGCGCCACGTGTACGAGCCGTTGGCCAGGCCGGTGGTGCCGACCGACCATGACGTCCCGGTTCGCGTAGCGGCGAGCGTGCGAACGGGAGCGACCGTCGTGTCAGTCCCGCTCCAGACCTTGACGGTCACCGACTGCGAGTCGCCGGCGCGATCGGTCGCCGTCCCGCTGAACTGCGGCGCGGACGTGGTCACGGTCGCGCCCTCCCCCGGGCTGGTCAGCCCGACGCTGGGCGCCGGCACCGCGATCGTGACGGCGCGCGTCGCCGAGAACCCGGTGCCGGAGGTGCCGACCTGCTCGGCGCGCCACGTGTAGCCGCCGTTCGGGAGCCCGGTCGTGGCGATCGACCACGAGGTGCCGCTTCGCGTGGCGGCCAGGGTGCGGACCGGCGCCGCCGCCGTGTCGGTCCCGCTCCAGACCTTGACGGTCACGGTCGCGTCGTCGCCTGCGCGGTCGCCGGCGGTCCCGCTGAACTGTGGGCTGTCGCTCGTCAGCGTCGCGCCCTCGGCGGGCGCGGCGAGGGTGACGGTCGGCACGCTGGGCCCCGGGACTGCGATCGTGAACGTCCTGGCGGCGGACGTTCCCGTTCCCGACGTGCCGACCTGCTCGGCGCGCCACGTGTAGGAGCCGTTCGCCAGCCCGGTGGTGCCGATCGACCACGAAGTGCCGGAGCGTGTCGCCGCGAGGGTCCTGACCGCGGCGACCGCCGTGTCGGTCCCGCTCCACACCTTCACGGTCACGGTGGCCGAGTCGCCGGTGTGGTTCGTCGCCGTCCCGCTGAACTGGGGAGCGGACGTGGTCAGCGTTGCGCCGTCAGCCGGGGTCGTCAGGCCGACCGTGGGAACCGGCGGCACGTCGACGGTGAACGTGCGCGTGCCGGACGAGCCGGTGCCGGACGAACCGACCTGCTCGGCCCGCCACGTGTAGGAGCCGCTCGCCAGCCCGGTGGTGCCGACCGACCAGGACGTCCCCGAGCGCGTCGCTGCCAGCGTTCGAACCGGGGCGACGGTGGTATCCGTCCCGCTCCACACCTTCACGGTCACCGTGGCAGAGTCGCCGGAGCGGTCGGTCGCGCTCCCGCTGAACTGGGGCGCGCCCGTGGTCAGCGTCGCGCCGTCGGAGGGGCTCGTCAGGGTCACCGTCGGCAGCGGCGCGGCCGGGCCGGTGACGGTCAGCTTCGCCGACGTCCCGAACCCGGTGTGCCCGGCCTTCCGCCCGACGTAGACGTCGTAGGTCTTCCCGGCCGGCTGGAACGCGTTGAGCTGCCCGTTGACCGACGAGCACCCCTGGAACGCGCCGGTGTCGTGGTCGTAGAGCGAGATGACGCGGGCGAAGGTGCTCTGGGTCGCGTCGTAGGTGTGCTGGCCGGCGGCCTCGGTCGTGTAGCTGAACCAGACGCCGCGGGTCGCGTCCTGCGCGCCCGGGCAGTCGGTGCCCTCGTCGACGTTGCCGCGCCCGCCGGCGTACACGTTGTTCGTCGTCGCCTCCACGCCGCGGCTGACGCTGAGCGCGCCCGTCTGCAGGTCGTTCGCGGGCGGCGTCGGCGTGCCGTGGAAGTACCGGACGCGATACGAGAACGTCTGCCCGTCGGAGGTCGTGTCGTTGGTGATCGGCACGACGACGCGCTGGAGCGCTGCCGGGTCCGCCGTCGTCCCGACCGAGCCCCCGCCGGGGCCGGCGAGCGTGAAGTCGTCGTTCGCCGTGCCGTCCGAGTTGAAGACGACGGCCTCGAACGGCGCGGTCTGGGCCGTCGGACGGCCGACGACGATCTCGAGCTCGGCGCCCGGGCCCGTGGGCTCGTAGCCGCCGTCGTTGCGGATCACGACATAGCGGGTCGCCAGGTGATCGACCACGACGTTGACGGTGCCGGTGTCGGGCGTCGCCGCCGTCACCGTCGTCGCGGCCGGCTCGCCCGCGAACGCGTGGATGGCGGCCATGCCTCCGGTCGGCAGCGGAGCCGGCGTCGTCCACCGCGCGGGCACCCAGACGTCGCGCGCGTACTGCGCGTAGCGCGTCCCCAGCGTCTCGTCGTCGGGCTGCGCGGCGACCGTCTCCGCCAGGACCTGCCGGTCCGCGGCCGCGGTGTTGCAGTTGAAGGGACAGACCACGGCCATCCGGTCGAGCAGCGCGTCGACGATCCCCACGCCGTACCACTGGCTCAGGCGCCAAATGAAGCTCCACTGCCAGTACCCCTGGCCGCAGTCGCTCGGGTCGGCGTCTCCGGAGACGGTGAAGCCGAGGTAGGCGCAGTCGAGCGGCACGAACGGCTGGTAGAAGTTGTTGTCGAGCGGGTCGGCGTCCGGCAGCGCCCACTCCGCCGCCCAGTTCGCGGTGCTCTCGGTGAGCAGCCCGAGCGCCGGACCGACGTACGCGCCCTGGATCACGTGCATGTACTCGTGCGCGGCGCGAAAGCGCGTGTCGGAGCGGCTCATGTCGGGCGTCAGGAACATGTAGCTCGATCCGCCGTGGGTGTCGTCGACGACGGTTCCCCCGGAGAAGCCCGGCCGGTTCGACGGCGGACCGAGGTAGGCGTCGGTCTTGCCGTCGGAGTCCGCGATCGGGGCGTTCAGCCCGGCGTTCGGGGTGCCGGTGCCGCCGGCGACGAGCTTGGAGTGGCTCTCCTCGAGGTCCTCGCTGACCGCGTTCGCCGCGGCGAGCGTCGCCGTCGAGGGGTCGTAGTGGACGACGAAGTGCTCGCTCGACACGCTCTCGCCGAGGCCGCCCGGCACGACGCGGTCGTGCTCGGCGCGCGCGCGAGCCGGGGCGATGAGCGCTGCCACCATCACCACCACGAGTGCCGACGCAAGGCCTCCGTGCCGCAAGGCTTGACCCTAACCGCGCGCGGCGACGCACCGCAAGGGGGTCAGTTGGGATGTCGCAGGCGCAGGCGGACCTCGTCCGTCGCCGGCTCGACCACGAGCTTCTGCCAGCCGCGGTCGGTGAGCAGGAAGCGGCCGCCGTCCTCCTCGAGCACGATCTGCGGGCGGCTGCCGTTCGTCGGCCGCGTCGTCGCCAGGCGCGCCTCGCTCAGCGGCCAGTCGCCGTAGGAGCGCAGCCGCTCGATCGCGCGCCGGACGTCCGCGTGGCGGACGCCGCGGTGCAGCAGCGAGGCGACGATCGCCGCCTCCCCCACGTCCTCGACGCTGTAGACGTGCGGCAGCTCGGCGGACTGCGACGGGCGGATGTAGCCGTGGCGCGCCCACTGGCCGATCGTGGTCCCGGAGACGCCGACGATCTCGCCGGCCTCACCGGCGAGCAGGCGTCCGTGAACGCGCGCGGCCATGTCGTAAATGGTACGAGCAGTGGCGGTCCGCAAGCCCGGACGGTCAGCGTTGACGCATCGCCATCAGCCGGTCGAGCGCAGCGCGCCCAGCCTGGCGTGCGGGAACGCCGCGTCGCGGTCGTTGGCCGCGGCGGGGCCGGGCTCAGACGACCGAGAAGGCCACGGCGCGCCTGGCGGGGTCGGCCCGGTCGAGCCGCACGGTGACCTCGCTGCCCGGCTCCGGCGAGCCGCCCTCGAGCTTGGCGCGGACCGCGGGGTCCCGGAGCTGGACGAGCTGGTCGTCGACGACGGTCGCCGCGAACGTGTCCCCCTCGCGGCCGCTGAGCAGCACGGCCTCGACGAGGTCCAGGACGCCGCGCTCGACCGCGCGGGCGCGGCGGTCGGCCGCCTTCATCTCCTCGGGCAGCCTCGGCAGCGCGGCGCGCACGTGCGCGGGGATCGGGTCTCCCGCGCAGATGGCCAGGCAGCACTCCAGGACGTAGCGGTCCTGCAGGCGGCGCAGCGGCGCCGTCGCGTGCGCGTAGGGCGCCGCGATCGCGAAGTGCTCGGGCTCGGCGGGGACCTCGCCGTCGAACGCCGTGTAGCCCGCGCCCCTCCCCACGCCCGTCGCCTCGTGCATCAGCGCGGCGTGCGCCGGAATGGAAGGGTCGAGGCTGCGGATGAACTCGGCGTACGGCTCGCGCCACGCGACGCCGAAGCCGGCCGCCTGGAGGCGCAGGCGCGCCAGCGCCTTGGGATCGGGCCGGGGCTGGGTGCGCAGGATCCCCACTCGGGCGTCGAGCATGAGCTTCGCGGCGGCCATGCCCGTGAGCAGCGAGATCTGGGCGTTGAAGTCCTCGCTCGGCAGCGGGACGCGGTAGTGCACGGTCCATCCGTCGGGCGTCTGCACGACCTCCTGCTCGGGGACGTTGAGCCGCACGCCACCGCGCTCGCGCTCGATCGCCAGCCGCCGCTCCCCCACCTCGCGCAGGAGCGGCTCGACGTCGGGCGGAACGTCGGCGTACGTGTGCTGCGCGACGCTGCGGACCTGCCTGCGGGCGACCGCGGCGCTCTGCAGCGCGCCCGTCGCGTCGAGGTCCAGCGTCCACAGGACGGCCGGCCGCCACTCGCCGGGCAGCAGGCTCGCTGCGCCCTCGGAGAGGACCGGCGGATGCAGCGGGGTCTTCTCGTCGGGCGCGTAGACGGTGACGCCACGGGCGTGGGTCTCGCGGTCCAGGGCGCCGCCCGGGCGCACGAACGCCGGCACGTCGGCGATCGCGTAGCTGACGCGGTGGCCCTCGCCGCGCCGCTCGATGTGGAGCGCCTGGTCGAGGTCACGCGAGCCGGGCGGGTCGACGGTGACGAACGGCAGGTCGACGCGGTCGGCCGGCGGGGGCGCGGTCGCCGCCGCGGCGGCGGCCTCCGCCTCGGCGTCGGGCGCGAACGCCTCCGGGATCCCCGCCTCGTCGCGGATCGCCTCGAAGCCCTCGCGCATGGCGTCGGCGGGCTCGACGCGGATCCGGCGCGCCGGCATCTACGCCGCCACCAGCCGGAACAGCGGGGCGCGGCCGCGGCTGCCGGCGGGCTCGATGACGCCCATGTGCCGCAGGCAGTACGTCGCGCGCTGGGCGACCCGCAGCGCGCAGCGCGCGCTCGTGGCCACCTCGCGGTTCGTGAAGTCGCCCTCGGGCAGCTTCAGCAGCGCGAGGGCGTCGGCCGGAGAGCGGAGCTCGACCCGGTCGAGGACCTCCACGAGCCGGCGCTCGCCGGGGTCGCGCATGAACCGGCGCCCGCGATGCGGCTCGGGCGCCCGCACGTGGTCCTCGCGGCAGAGCACCAGCTCGACCACGAGGTTCGGGTGGGCGAGCAGCGAGGGGAACGTCACGAGCCGCTCGAAGATGGCCAGCGGCCGCTCGCGCTGCGGCGAGCGGCGTGCGCTGAGCACCTCGCCCGCGGCGTCCACGCGCAGGATCCGCCGCTCGGTGGCCAGCGGGTGCACGATCCGCATCCGGTGCTGGTCGAGCAGCGCGTCGAGCTTCGGGCCGAGCGGCGAGAACCCGCCCGTCTGGATCTCCACGAGCTCCCCGTCGGCCCGGACGAGGTCGATCACGAACCGCTCCACCTTGACCTCGGCGCGGTCGCCGGGCCGCGCGAGCAGGTCCTTCAGCGCCGCGTGCAGCGGGCCCTCGCGGAGCATGCCGATGTCGCTCACCACGCCATCTTCGCCCACGGACGGCCCTTCCCTCGCTCTCCCACTTTCCGGCCGTTCGATGCACCGGCGACCCTGCGGATACGTTGGCGCATGGTCTCCCCCCGCGGGCGGGCGCGAGTCGCGCTCGTCACCCTCACGCTGCTCGCGCTCACGCCTGCCACCGCGATCGCGTCGGACACGCCGCTCGCCCGGCCGTGGGTGGCCAACGGCCCGGTCAACGCCACCGAGGTCGACGACGCCGGCCGCACCTACATCGGCGGCGAGTTCGACATGGTGGGCCCGCGGACGGGCGCGGCGATCGCCCTGTCCGCGACCTCGGACCAGCCGAAGCCCGGCTTCCCGGACGTCGTCGGCGACGTCCTCGCCGTGGAGTCCGACGGTGCGGGCGGCTGGTTCGTCGGCGGGAACATCTCCGCCGTGGCCGGCGTCCCCCGATCCGACCTCGCCCACGTCCTGGCCGACGGGAGCCTGGACGCGGCGTGGGCGCCGGAGCCGAACCGCCCCGTCCGCGCGCTCGTCCGCTCGGGCGACAGGCTCTTCGTCGGCGGCGAGTTCACCACGATCGGGGGCAAGTTCCGCAATCACGTCGCCAAGCTCACGGTCGGCGGCACCGGAGCGGCGGACGCGTCGTGGAACCCCGACACCAGCGGCTTCGTGCGCGCGCTCGCGCTCTCCGGCACGTCCCTGTTCATCGGAGGGACCTTCAGCGACGTCGGCGTCGAAGCGCGCGACGACCTCGCGAAGGTCTCGACCACGGGCGTCGGAGCCGTGGACGCGACGTGGGCGCCGGCGAACGGCAGTACTGCCGTGCTCGCCCTCGCGGTCTCCGGCGCCAACCTCTACGTCGGCGGCTCCTTCACGCATCTGGGCGGGCAGAGCCGGAACAACATCGCCAAGCTCTCCACCACGGGCGCGGGCGCCGCCGACGCCACGTGGAACCCGGACGCCGACTCGGATGTGCGAGCGCTCGCGACCGACGGCACGTCGGTCTTCGCCGGCGGCATGTTCTTCCAGATGAGCGCTGCGGCCCACCCGTTCGTGGCCAAGCTGCCGGCGGGCGGGACCGGCGCCGCCGACGCCGCCTGGCAGCCGGGCCCCGATGGCTTCGTCAACGACCTCGAGCTGACGAGCGCAGGCCTGGTCGCCGCGGGTGAGTTCACCTTCGTCGACGGCTTCTCGCTGGAGCGCTCCCGCCTCGCGCGCTTCGCGACGGGCGGGAGCGGGGCGGCGGACTCGTGGAACCCGAACGCGAACGACGTCGCGCAGGCGATCGCGACGTCCGGCGACGACCTGCTCGTCGGCGGGATGTTCACGTCCGCCGGCGCGTCGAACCTGCTCCAGCCCGCCCTGGCCCGGCTGAGCCCGGCCGGGGCGGGCGACGCCGCCTGGCGCCCGATCCTCGCCGGCTCCGTGAATGCGATCCTGCTCTCGGACACGGCCGTGACCGTGGGCGGGGACTTCGGCACGTTCGGCGGCCCGGCGGAGCTCGCGCGGTTCTCGACGACACCCGCTTCCGGCGACCTGCACTCGGACGTCACGTGGCATCCCGACGTTCCCGGGCCGGTCCACGCCCTCGCTCGATCGGGCGACGACCTGTTCGTCGGCGGCGACTTCAGCGGCACGTTCGGCGTCGGAGGGCCGACGCGCCACGGCCTCGCCAAGGTCTCCGCCGTCGGCGCCGGGGCGCTGGACGCGACCTGGAACCCGGACCCGCAGGGCGGACCCATCGACGCGCTCGCGGTCGTCGGCAGCAGCGTCTTCGTCGGCGGGAACTTCTTCGGCATGGGCGCGACGAACGTCGAGAACCTCGCGAAGGTCGCCACGACAGGAGCGGGCGCGCCGGACGCGACATGGGACCCCCAGGCGAGCGACGACGTGGAGACCATCGTGCCGCTGGGCGCCGACCTCCTCGTGGGCGGGCGCTTCCTCTCCATCGGAGGTGCGACCCGGTTCCGCGCGGCGAAGATCGCGACGACCGGTACGGGAGCGGCCGACCCGGACTGGGACCCCAGGCTCAACGGCCCCGTGTTCGCGATGGAGCTCGCCCCGGGCGGGGGCGGCGTGTACATCGGCGGGGACTTCACGTCGTTGTTCGGCGGCGGCATCGTCGCGAGGCCGTTCAGCCGCGTCGCGCGGCTCGCCACCGGCGGGGCCGGCGACCCGGATCCCGCCTTCGGCCCGGCCGTGGCCGGCGGCGTCCGGTCGCTCGCGGCGACGCCGTCGCGCGTGGTGGTCGGCGGCGCGTTCAGGTCGGTCGCCGGCGTGACGCACGACGGCGTCGCGCTCTTCGACCTGACGAGGCCGTCGGCGTCGATCACGGTGCCGGCCGAGGGAGCGCACTACACCGTCGGCGCGGCCGTGGCCGCGGCGTACTCCTGTACGGACCCGGACCCGTTCGTCGACGTCACCTGCGCAGGCCCGGTCGCCGCCGGCGCGCCGATCGACACCGCCACGACCGGCACGAAGTCGTTCGCGGTCACGGCGACCGACGGCGGGGCGAACGCGTCGTCGCAGACGGTGTCCTACGTCGTCGACCCGGTCCCGCCCGTGGCCGCTCCCCCGGGCGGCGGCGTCGCGCCTCCGGGCGGCGGTGTTGCGCCTCCGGGCGGCGGCGGCGGACCGGTCGCGGACGTGATCGCGCCGGTGCTCTCGACGCTCGGGATGGCGCCGTCCTCGTTCCGCGCGGCCCGGACCGGCGGGCCCACGGCGCGGGCCCGCGGCAGCAAGCCGAAGGTCGGCGGGCGCGTGAGCTACACGCTCACGGAGGCCGCCCGCGTCACCTTCACGGTGATCCGCGACAAGGCGGGGCGGCGGAAGAAGAAGACGATGGGCCGGTTCGTGATGACCGGCGCGGCCGGCGTCAACCGCTTCGACCTCCGCGGCCGCGTGGCGCGCAAGACCCTCGCGCTCGGCCGGTACACGCTGTCGGCGCGAGCCGTCGACGCGGCCGGCAACCGCTCGAAGGTCGTGCGAAAGGGGTTCCGGATCACGCGCTAGAGCAGCGCGGCGAAGCGCCGCGCGTCGCCGACGCGCGGGATGTTGTTGAACATGACGTAGGCGTCCGCCGGGACCATCGCCCGCAGGCGCCGCAGCTCGTCGTCGGTGTAGACGTGCCGCGCGCCGGTGATGCCGTGCAGGCGGAAGTAGGCGAGCTCGGGCGTCTGCGTCTCGGCCACGAACGGGTCGACGGCGTGGACGAGGTCGAGCTCGCGGCACAGCGTCGCGACGAGCTCCGGCGGCCAGGCGCCGCGCGGCTCCCACAGCAGTCGTACGCCGTCCGGGCGGTCGACCGTGCGGCAGAACGCGCGGAGGCGCCCGACGTTCTCATCGGTCGGGCGGAAGCTGCGCGGGCACTGCAGGAGGATCGCGGTGGCGCGCAGCAGCGCCGCGCACTCGAGCGTGCGCCGCCATGCTGCCTCGACGAGCGGCGTCGCGCGGAACGAGCCGGCCTGCGCGCGCTCGGTCTCGTCGAGCGGGCGGCGCAGGCGGCGGTAGGTCGGGCTCGTCGCGTCGTGCGTGACCAGCTGCCATGCCTTCAGCGTGAACTCGAACCGCAGCGGAGCCCGGCGGCGCCAGGTGACGAGCGTCGCGTCGCGCGGCGGCTCGTAGAACGTCTGCTGGACCTCGACGACGCGGTACTCGCGGAAGTACGCCGCGGCCCCGATGGTGAAGCCGCAGAGGCCGAGCCGGACGTCCTCAGGCAACCGGCTCGGCGGCGCGCCGGAGCATCTTCACCAGCAGCTCCGGCGGCTGTGCCCCGGACACCGCCATCCTCCGGTCGACGACGAAGGCCGGGACCGCGTGGATGTCGAGCTCGCGCGCCAGCGCCTCGTCGGTGCGGACGTCCTCGGCGAAGCGGTCGCCGGCGAGCGTGGCCCGGACCTCGGCCTCCGGCAGCACCTCGGCGGCCACGCGCGCCAGCGCCTCCGGATCGCCGATCGGGACGCCCTCGCCGTGGTAGGCCCGCAGCAGGCGCTCCTTGGTCTCGTCGCCGAGCCCCAGGGAGGCGCCGAGGTGGATCAGCCGGTGCGCGTCGAACGTGTTGCCGCGTCGCGCCCGGTCGAAGCGGAATTCGATGCCTTCGCCCGCCGCCATCTCCGTCATCTGCTCATGGCGCTCGACGATCTCCTCGCGCGGGCGGCCGTACTTGCGCGCGACGAGCGAGGCGACGTCCTCCCCGGCGTCCTTCGGCGCGCCCGGGTCCAGCTCGAAGCTGCGCCAGATGACATGGACCTCGTCACGGTCCTCGAACTGCTCGAGCGCGCGCTCGAAGCGCCGCTTGCCCAGATAGCACCACGGGCAGGCGATGTCCGACCAGATCTCGACCTCCATGCCGCCACGCTACCCCGCGATGCGACGATGCCCACATGCGTCGCCTCAACATCGCGAACCCCACGTTCAGCTACGACGACTCCGACGCCGAGGGCTTCCGCGCCGGCATGTTCCGGCTCGGCCGCGACCTCGGCGCGAAGGAGACCGGCACCACCGTCTACGAGCTGCCGCCCGGCCAGGCGGTCTGCCCGTACCACTACGAGTACGGGGAGGAGGAGTGGCTGCTCGTCCTCGCCGGCCGCCCGACCCTCCGCACCCCGGAGGGCACCGAGCAGCTCGCGCCGCACGACGTCGTCTTCTTCCCGAAAGGACCCGAGGGCGCCCACGGGATCCGCAACGAGACCGACGAGACGGTGCGGGTCCTCATGTGGTCGCAGGTGATCGTCCCGAGCGCGACCGCCTACCCCGACAGCGACAAGGTCGGGATCTGGACGGGGAACAAGGAGGAGGACCTCCTGGCCCCGCGGTCGGCGAAGGTGGACTACTACTTCGGCGAGACCTAGGCGGGGACGGCCTCGCGCAGGCTCTGCGCGAGCTCGCCCCGCGAGCGGATGCCGAGCTTGCGGTAGACGCTCGCCAGCTGCGACTCGATCGTCTTGAGCGTGACGAACTGCGCCTGCGCGATCTCGCGGTTCGTCATGCCCTCGGCGGCGAGCTCTGCCACCCGGCGCTCGCGCGCGGTCAGGGCCTCGGGCCCCCATGCCCTCGCGCGGCGCGGCCGAGCGCCGGCAGCAGCGAGCTCCTCCCGGGCGCGCGCGGCCAGGCCGCCGGCGCCGCAGCGGGTCGCCACGTCGAGCGCCTCGGTGAGCAGCTCCCGGGCGGCCACGCGCTCGCCGTCGCGCCGGACGGCGGCCCCGAGGTCGGTCAGCGAGCGGCAGAGCTCCAGGCGGGTGTGCGACCGCCGCAGTTCCTCTACCGACGCGACGAGCAGCTCGCGGCGACGCGCCCCCGTCGCGAGGATCGCCGCCGTCCGCAGCGCGCGCCCGATCTCCCGCGACGCGCCGAAGGAGCGAGCGAGGCGAAGCTCCTCCTCGACGAGCGCCGCCGGCTCGCCGTCGCCGGGCTCACCGGCTGCAACCAGCGCTTCCGCGAGCGCGGAGCGCCACGGGAAGTGCGCCTGGTCCGCCCGCCCGGTGAG
This sequence comes from Solirubrobacteraceae bacterium, assembly GCA_036389155.1. Classification (GTDB taxonomy): domain Bacteria; phylum Actinomycetota; class Thermoleophilia; order Solirubrobacterales; family Solirubrobacteraceae; genus CADCVT01. The sequence goes on along the minus strand of DASVQN010000007.1, from coordinate 37,912 downwards.
CCGATCGCGCTCGCCGTGCGCGCGGAAGTCCGCCACCGCGTCGCGAGGCCGCCCGAGCGCCAGGTGCAGTCTCCCGCGGATGAGCCACGGGAGGGCGTGCGGCACCCACCCGATCCGCTCTCCCCACAGGTCGTACGTCGTCATGACGTCCACGGCCTCGTCGAGTTGCCCCGCGGCGACGAGGGGGTCGACTAGGAGGGCGGCGGCCCACACGTCGACACCGGTCTGCTCCCCGGGTGCGGCGAGCGCCGCGCGCGCGTGCGCCTCGGCCTCCCACAAGCGACCGCGCTCGAACTCCAGGGCGGCCAGCAGGCTCGAGGCGTGCTGGAAGTCGAGCGCCAGGCCGGTGGCCCGCGAGTGCTCCAGCGCACGCGTCACGTGCTCCTCCGCGAGGTCGACCCGCTCGGACAGCAGCGAGGCCCAGAACGCCTGCGCGAACGCGAGCAGCTTGCCGAGGACGCGATCGGTCAGCGCGAAGCCGTCGAGCGAGCGCTCCACCAGCGCGAGGACGCGCTCGCGCGGTTCGTTCGCGAAGAGCGCGCGCGCCGCCATCGTCGCGAGGAGCGCTGCCGACGCCGCGGAGTCCGCGCGCTCGGGAGGCTCCATGCGCGCCAGCTCGGCCGCGGCCTGCGCCCCGGTGCCGGGCATGATGAGCGCGAGCGACAGCCGGGTCTGCACGATTTCGCGCGCCGCCTCAGGATCGAACGGCTCGAGCGCCTTGCCCGCCTCCGCCCAGCCCTCGAGCGCCCCTGTCAGATCCCCGTTCATGGCCAGGGCCGCGGCGCGGTCGCTCAGCGCCTTTCCGCGGAGCCGGCGCGGCAGGTGCTCGGCGGCCGCGGCCAGCGTCGCGGCAGGCGAACCGACCGCCGCCAGTGCCTCCGCGCGTCCGAGCTGGTAGAGGACGTCGCCGCGGCGCTCGTCGCCTGGCGGCTCCCGCAGCGCCCGCTGCAGGTAGGGGACTGCCGCTGCCGGCGTCCCGTTCGCGGCGACGACGTCCGCCGCCTCGACGAGCCGGTCGACGACCCACGCATCGCCCGCGGGCCAGACCTCGGTGAGGTGCGCCGCGACGGCCTCGGGCGGCGCATGCCCGGCGTGGAGCACCTCGGCGGCCGAGCGGTGCGCGAGCGTGCGCTCCGCCGGAGGCACGGCGTCGTAGACCGCGCGGCGGACGAGCGGGTGCTCGAAGTCGATGGTGTTCCCGGCCCGCATCAGCCCCGCGTCCACGAGGGCGTCGAGCGCGGCCGCTGCCCTGGGCAGATCGAGCCCTGCGAGCGCGGCGGCGGTGGTCAGCGGCGCCGCCGTCGTGTCTAGCAGGGCGACCGCGCGAGCGAGTGAGGGGGCGTCGCTCCCGAGCGCGCGCAGGCGCTTCGTCACCGCGCGCGTCACGTCGTCGAGACGCACCTCGGTGATCCGCGCCGCCGCAGCCTCGACCGGCTCGACGCCCTCGGCACGGAGCCCTTCGAGCAGGTGCTCGACCAGGAACGGGTTGCCTCCCGTGGCCTCGGCGCACGCACGCGCGAATGCGGGGTCGGCCTCGTGCCGCAGCCGCGCCGAGACGAGTCGGGCGACGGACGCGAGCGAGAGCGGCGAGGGGCGCAGGACGACGGCCCCGGGCGCCGTCGCGAGCTCCTCCACCACGTCGGCGGCCTGCGCCCCGCCGGTCCGTCTGCCGAGCACCATCGCCACGGGGAGGTCCTCCAGCCGCCCGGCCATGTACTGGAGCCACTGCACGGACTGACGGTCCGCCCACTGCACGTCGTCGACCAGGACCAGCAGGGGTCCGCCGCTCGCGAGGTTCGACGTGAGCCAGTACAGCCCGTGCAGGGAGGCCAGCGTGCGGTCGCGATCCTGGCCCGGCGGCGTCGACAGCCCGAGCGGCGCGCGGGCCAGCGCGGCGCTACCGGCGAGGACCTCGTCGCGGGCGGCCTCGTCGAGGGCCGCGACGTGCCGCTCGAAGAGCTGGCGCACGACGCCGAACGCGAACTCGGCCTCGAGCTCGCTCCCGCGCGCGTGGAGCGGCGTGCAGCCGTCCTCCCGCCCGCGGTCGGCGGCGATGTCGAGCAGCGTCGTCTTCCCGGCTCCGGCGGGACCCTCGACGAGCACGAGCGACCCCTCGCCGGCGGCAGCGGCGCGCACCGCATCGGCAACCGCTGTCACCTCGCGCTCCCTTTCGAGCGCTCGACCGACGCCCGCATCCTGCGGCACGCGGCGATCGTACACCGGTTCACGGTGCGCCAGCTTCAGAAAAGTTCAGGGTGGTTGCCCTGATGCCGCGACTCAGGGTCGGCTGAAGACTGCATCGCGACCGTCAGGCATCGGCGAAACCAACGGCGGAGGTGCACGATGCGCGGCACGAAGGGGATCCACGGACGGACGCTGGCGGCGGCGGTGGCCTGCGCCGCGGCGCTGCCCGCGACGGCGCAGGCGGGCACGCCTTACGTGCTCAGCACGCCGGGCGCGGCCGCCCACGCGCCGGACCTTGCGGTGGACACGTCGGGCAACGCCTACCTCGCCTGGTTCGAGCCGGTCGAGGGTCCCACGCGCGACCGGGTGCGCTTCTGCTTCGTCCCCGCCGGCGGGCACGCGTGCTCGCAGACCTCGGCCATCCCCATCCCGGGCTACGAGGAAGCCATCGCCGAGTCCCCCCATGTCTTCCTGCGCGCCGGGACGGTCGTCGTCTACGGGCAGAACGCGCTCGGCGGGCGGACCTGGCGCGCTGTGTCGGGCAACGGCGGCGCGTCGTTCTCCGACCCGCTGAGCATCGGCGGCTTCGCCGCGCGCGGCACCGGCTTCGAGTACCCGAGCGGCGACTACGGCGGCGCCGGCCCGGGCTACGAGGGCGTCCGCTTCCAGCGCATGCCGGTCGCCGACCCCGCGACCGACGACGGCGCCGGTCTCGACACTACCTCGTCCTACAACCCGACGGCGGCCCTGAGCGGCAACCGCGAGGTCGTGGCGTGGACCCGGAGCGCCTCGGGCGAGCTTCGCTACCGCTACCGCGTCTCCGGCGACCCCGACGCGGACGCGAGCTGGTCGGCGCTGTCCGCGCCGCTGGCGACGGGCGCCCTCGCGCCGGACATGGTCACGACCGCCGAGGGGGCGCGGCTGGTCTACGTCACGGGCGACCGCGTGGAGACGCGCCTGTTCGGGACCACGGCATTCGGCCCGCGGACGGTCATCGACACCGCGACGGCCGACGACGACGGGTTCGTGAACGTCGACGTCGGCCTCGCGGGGTTCAGCGACCCCGGCGACCCCACGCTCTCGTCGGTGCTGCACGCGGCTTGGATCGACCTGCAGGGCGGTCGGCGCCAGGCGCGGTACACGGGCTCGTCCGACGGCGGGTCGACCTGGAGCGCGCCGCGGACGGTGCGGCTCGACGGGCCCTCGTCCATGGACGGCATCAGGGTCGCCGGCCTCGCGGTCGGGAACGGCCTGGTGGCGTGGGAGGAGGGCGGCGTCGTCCTGATCGCGAACCTCGACGCGGTGGCGGCGCCGCAGGAGCCGGTCACCGAGCCGCGGCCCGAGCCCGACCCGACCCTGCCGCCGGATCCGATCGGTCCGCGGCCGAACCCGGACGATCCGGGGGAGCCGCACGATCATCTCGCGCCGAGCATCCGCCGTCTGTCGATCACGCCGGCGCGGTTCCCGCGCGGCACGGGCGCCCCGACCACGGGACCGCGCCCCTCGAGCCGGGCGGCGGCGATCCGCTTCTCGCTCTCCGAGCCCGCCCGGGTGACGCTCACGTTCGCCCGACAGCTGAGGGGGCGGCTGCGCCGTGGCGCCTGCGTGCGCGAGACGCCCGCGAACCGCGGCGCGCGCGCGTGCAAGCGGTTCGCCACGATCGACTCGTTCACCCTCAACCTGCCGGAGGGGCCGCAGAACGTGTGGTTCCAGGGCAGGACGAGCCGCACGCGGACCCTCCCGCTCGGCCGCTACCGGCTCACTGTCGCGGCGCTCGACCGGGCGGGCAACCGCGCCACCTCCCAGCGGACGTTCCTCACGATCCGGAGTGCGTCATGAAGGGTGTGCGTCGGGTGGCGGTCGCGGTGATCGCCCTGGCTGCGATCGCTCCCGACCGCCGCGACCGCGTCAGCGGCTGAGAGCGCGTTTCACGCCGTCGCGGCTGAGAACCTGCGGGGGCCGCATCCGCCGTGCGGCCCCCGCGGCACCTTCGCGGCCGTCACCGGCGACCCTCGCGGCGTGCGCCGTCACGCCGCCTCGCCGCCTCGCCGCCGCTCCCCGCTACTCCGCCTTCCGCGGCGCGTACCGGTGGTGGAGCATCAGCGGGTTGCCGTCCGGGTCCTTGAAGAACGCCATGTGGCAGACGCCGGTGTCGAGGATGTCGCCCTCGAACGGGACGCCCTTCGCCTCGAGGTCGGCGCGCGTCTTCGCGACGTCGTCGACGTGGAGGGCGATCGGGTAGGCGGCGACGCGGTGGCCGAGCCCGGCCTGCTCGCCGTTCATCACGCCGATCGTGAGGTTGCCGGTCTCGTACTCGGAGAAGCCGCGGTCGGGCAGGAACGTCGAGCGATGCAGGCCGAGCGTGTCCGCGTAGAACTCGGTCGCCTTGTGCAGGTCGCTGACGGAGAGGGCGACGAAGTCGACGCCGGTGATGTCGGAGGCCATGGCGCGAAGCCTCTCACGCACCGGCCAGGGCGAGCACGATCGGGTGGATCGGCCCGGCGCCGGCCATCCGCAGCTGCGCGCCGACCGTCGCGAGCGTCCAGCCCGAGTAGCGCACGTCGTCGACGAGCAGCCCCGCGGACGCCGCCGGCGGCTTCGCGACGCGGAACTGCCCGCGGACGTTGGCGACCTGCATCGACGAGTTCTCCATCTCGCGCTGCGGAGGGTTGTCGCCGGTGCGCTCCAGCGCCTCGACGTACGGCAGCTCGAGCAACGCGGCGAGCCGGCGCGCGTAGTCGCCGACCAGGTCGTCCCCGCGCCGCGACGGCACCGCGGCGACCCAGGTTGGGAGCGGCCGCGGCGACCACGTCCGCACCAGGCCGGCGCACGCCTCGACGAGCTCGTCGTCGAAGCGGCCCTCCCGCCTGCCGCGCTCGATCAGCGCGTCCCAGGCTCCGTCGCCGCTGCGCGCGAGCGCCCGTCCCTCCTCCAGCTGCAGCTCGGGCTTGATCCGCTTGCCAGGCTGATCGGCGGTCTTCGGCGTCTGCTTGCGGACGCTCAGCACGACCGGCCGCAAGCGCAGCAGCCGCCGCGCGGCCGTGACGAGCTCGTCGTCCAGCGGCCCGTCGAACCGGGGCCCGGCACACACCGAGCAACGACCGCACGGCTCGGCCGCCGGGTCGTCGAGCTCGTCGAGGAGCGCCTGCATCAGGCAGCGGCCGTCGGCGCCGAAGCGGAACATCGCCTCCTGCTCGGCGCGCCGCAGCGCCGTGACCTGGCGGTAGCGCTCCTCGTCGTACTCCCACGGCGCGCCGGTCGCCTCCCACGACGAGCCGTTGCGCCTCACCGCCCCCTCGACGTCGAGCACCTTGAGCAGCGCCTCGATCCGGCCACGCCCCAGGTTCACGTCGGCCTGCAGCTCGGCGATCGTCGCGGGCAGGAGGGCGAGGACGCGCTCGACGAGCACGCGCGGCGGGAACGCCGTCTCGATGAAGAAGTCCTGGATCCGCCGGTCCTCGGCGCCGCGCAGCAGGACGACGTGCGCCTCGTCGACCCCGCGCCCGGCGCGGCCGACCTGCTGGTAGTAGGCGATCGCCGACGACGGCGCCTGGTAGTGGACGACGAAGCCGAGGTCCGGCTTGTCGTAGCCCATGCCGAGGGCGGAGGTCGCGACGACGGCCTTGACCTCGTTGGCCAGCAGCCGCCGCTCGGCCTCGACGCGCTCCTCGTCCGCGACCTCGCCGGAGTAGCTCAGCGCGCTGATCCCCTGGCCGCTGAGGAACTGCGCGACGGTGTCCGTGTCGCGCTTGGTGAGGCAGTAGACGATCCCCGAGCCCGGCAGCTGCGGCAGCCACGTCGCGAGCCACGCCAGGCGCGCCGCGGGCTCGGGCAGCGTGGCGACCTCGAGCCGCAGGCTCTGCCGCGCCAACGCGCCGCGGTAGACGGTGAGCTGCTCGCTGCGCGCCCCGACGCGCAGCTGCTCCGAGACGTCCGCCACCACGCGGTCGTTCGCGGTCGCGGTCGTGCACAGGACGGCGACGTCGTCGGCGAGGCTCGCCAGGACGTCCCGGATACGCCGGTAATCGGGCCGGAAGTCGTGCCCCCAGTCCGAGACGCAGTGCGCCTCGTCGACGACCAGCAGCCCGACCCGCTCGATGAACAGCGGCAGCATGGCCTCGCGGAACTGCGGGTTGTTCAGCCGCTCGGGGCTGATGAGCAGCAGGTCGACCTCGTCGCGCCCCAGTTCGTCGCGCACCGCCGCCCAGTCGTCGCGGTTCGTCGAGTTGATCGTGACGGCGCGAATCCCGAGCTTCTCCGCGGCGGCGATCTGGTTGCGCATGAGCGCCAGCAGCGGGCTGATGAGCACGGTCGGCCCGGCCCCCTGCCGCCGCAGCAGCGCGGTCGCGATGAAGTAAACCGCGCTCTTCCCCCACCCCGTCCGCTGCACGCACAGCACGCGCTTGCGAGCGGCGACGAGATCCTCGACCGCCTCGAGCTGATGCTCGCGGAACGTCGCGTCCGGCCCGGCGAGCGAGCGGAGGAGGCCGAGGGCGTCGTCGACGGCGAGCATCCGCTCCACAGTAGGAGCGGGCCGGAGGAGCTCGCCCCTACGCCGCTTCGCGGAGGGCTTCGATCTCGCGCTGCATCGAGAGCCGCTCGAGCGCGGCCGACTCGACGCGGCGGACCTCGGCCGGCGTCATCCCCACGCGCTCCGCGGTCTCGCGCAGCGGCGTCGGCGCGCCTCCTCCGTTGATCCCGTAGCGCAGCTTGACCACCTGCTGCTCGACGTCGGGCAGGCGCTCGACCGCTCGGCGCAGGGCCTCCTCGCGCAGGGAGATGTGGACCTCCTCCTCCGGCAGCGGGCCCTCGGACGGCAGGAGGTCGCCGAAGGCGGTCTCGCCCTCCTCGCCCACGGGGCGGTCCAGCGACGTGATCGTCCGCACCGCCTCGCGCGCGTCGTGCACGTGCTCGACGGTCAGGTCGGCGGCAGCCGCGATCTCCTCGTCCGTCGGCGCGCGACCGAGCCGCGTCGTCAGGTCGCGCTCCGCCTTGGCGATCTTGCGCTCGCGCTGGCCGACGTGGATCGGGATGCGGATCGTGCGCGCCTTGGTCTCGATCCCGCGCTGGATCGCCTGGCGGATCCAGAACGTCGCGTACGTGGAGAACTTGTAGCCCTTGCGCCAGTCGAACTTCTCGGAGGCGCGGACGAGCCCGAAGATGCCCTCCTGGATCAGGTCGAGCAGCGGGAGGTCGGCGCCCTGGTACTTCTTCGCGATCGACACGACGAGGCGCAGGTTGGACAGGATCATCCGGTCCTTCGCCTCGAGGTCGCCGCGCTCGATGCGCTTGGACAGCTCGATCTCGTCGGCGGCGGTCAGCAGCGGATAGCGGCCCAGCTCGTTGAGGAAGAGCTGCAGCGCGTCGGTCGTGGAGGAGCTCAGATCGTGCGGCTGGAAGGTGGCGGCGGCGACCCCGGCGCGACCGCAGTCGTCGGTCACGTTCACCCCCAGCTCGTCGAGCCGGTTGTGGAGATCGCCGACGTCGTCGTCGTCGAGCTCCAGCTGGCTCACGAGGTTCGACAGCTCGGAGAGGTTCACGCAGCCCTGCTCCTCGCCTCGCTCCAGAAGCGCGTCAAGGCGTGCCTGATAGTCAACGGCCATACCGAGGTGATTACCGGTGGACTGGCGATCCATGCACGCGTCCATGTAGCGTTGGCGACATGACGACCGACCAGACCGAGACGTCAGGCGGTCGCCGAGAGCAGTTGCTCGCGGCGGCGCGGGAGGTTCTCGCCGAGCACGGCTACGAACGGACCACGGTCTCGAGCATCGCCAGCAAGGCGAACGTGGCGCAGGGGACGTTCTATCTGTACTTCCCGTCGAAGGAGGCGCTGCCCGGCGCGCTGGCCATGGAGCTGAGCCGCGCGCTCGGCGCCGCGACCGCCCGCGTCAACGAGCGCGAGCTGCCCCTCTCGGAGGCGATCGAGGCGCTGCAACTGGCCGTGCAGGAGGCGGCGGAGGGCTTCGCGGACGTGCTGCCGATCGCCAACCGCGGCTACGAGCTGGCCGAGGAGTTCGGCGAGTGGCTGAGCCTCACCGAGCCGTGGCGCATGCAGCTCGAGGCCTTCCTCAGGCAGCTCCAGCAGCGCGGCGAGGTCGAGCCGTCACTGGACATCGAGACCACCGCGTACGTCATGCGCGACCTGCTGGACCGCACCATGAAGGCGCGCGTCCTGTTCGGCGAGATGACCTACGCGGACGCGATCGCGACGCTCGTCGGGCGCGCGCTCGCCACCGACGGAGCCTGATCCTCGCGCGCCTCCGCGGCCGCGGCGAGGTTCATCCGCGCCCGCACGAGCAGCGACTTGACGGCGGGGACCGTCGTGTCGAGCGCCTCGGCCAGCTCGGCGTAGGAGAGGCCGTCGAGCTCGCGGATGACGAGCGCGGAGCGCTGCTGCGGCGGGAGGTTCTGGATGTCGACGACCAGCTCGCGGAGCCGCTCACGGCGCCCGAGCGTCACGACGGGATCGCCGGACTGCGCCACCACGAGCTCCTCGTCGAGCTCGCTCGTCGGTCGCTCGCCGCGCAGCTCGTCGAGGCAGCGGTTGTGCGCGATCCGGTACAGCCACGCCCGCAGCGCCATCGGCCGGCTGTCGGCGCGCAGCGCGCGGTAGGCGCGGATCAGCACGTCCTGGACGACGTCCTCGGCCGCCCCCTGGCCGCGCGAGCGCAGCATCTGCCCGGCGTACGCGACGAGGCGGTCGCGGTAGCGCTCGGCGATCAGCTCGAACGCGTCGTCGCGGCCGTCGCGGAACGCCGCGACGAGCTGCTCGTCGGTGCGCAGGCGCAGGAGTGGTGTCGGGGACTTGGAGAGCCTCATCAGGAGGGGGTGCCGGCGGAGGCGGCTCGCATCGGGTGACGGTCCGGGGGCGGGACCTGGCGAGCCTGCGGGGTTCCGGGGGAGGCCGGGCGTCCCCTTCCACCGCCGGCTAGACCCAGTGTAGGGCGGTTCGACCGTCGGTCAGGGACGTGTGACGAGCATCACCCATGGGCGGGCGCTCGACGAGCGGCGCGCCCGCTCCGGCGTCCGTCAGCCGGCCGTCGCGCGCCATCCGCGCGACAAGCGCGGCGAGCACCTCGCCGGCCATCGGGCCGAGGTTCCCGAGCGGCTGGTGGCGGTTCTGGCGCACGCGCAGGTCGGCCTGCGCGAGCCGCTCGGCGCCCACTGTCCGCCACGCGTCGACGAGCAGCCCGACGTCGACGCCGTAGCCGGTCGCGAAGGGCAGGCTCATGAGCAGGTCGCGGCGCGCGCCGACCTCCCCCGCGAGCGGCTGGACGAACCCCGCGAGCTCGGGGAAGAAGCGGCTGAGCATCGGCCGCGCGAGCAGCTCCGTCACCCGCCCGCCGCCGTGGGGCTGGACCATGTCGCCCGTCCGCCACGGGCGCCGGTAGAAGCCCTTGACGAAGTCGACCGTCTCGCCGCACGCGATCGGCCCGGCGAGATCGCAGGCGAAGTGCTCGCCGAGCTCCTCGGAGTCGGCGTCCAGGTAGACCACCACGTCGCCGGTCAGGACGGACAGCGCCCGCCACATGGCGTCGCCCTTCCCCAGCACCGGGCCCATCTCGGGCACGAGCGCCGACTGCGCGTGCACCTCGGCCCCGGCGGAGCGCGCGAGGTCGGCCGTCCCGTCCGTCGAGTCGTCGACGACGACCACCTGGTCGACCACCCCACGCTCGCGCAGCGGCAGCAGGCACTCGAGGATCGGCCCGATGGTCGCCGCCTCGTTCCGGGCGGGCAGGCACACCGAGATCGAGCGCTCGCGCGTCGCGGCGATCGCCGCGGCCGTGAACGCACCGTGGTCGTACGTTCGCATCAGCGGCGCCAGGGTACCGTTCGCTCTAGTCAACGAGCAGGAGGAACTGCATGCCTTGGGATGAGATCGTCGCCCGCGACTTCCCCGCGCTTCACAAGGACCTCGACGGGATCTCCCGCCAGACGATGGAGGACCACTACAAGCTCTACCAGGGCTACGTGAAGAAGACGAACGAGATCCGCGGCAAGCTCAAGGAGATCGACTACGCGAGCGCCGAGGGCAACCAGGTCTACTCCGAGATCCGCGCCCTGGCGACCGACAACTACACGTTCGCCCTCCTGGGCTTCAAGAACCACGACCTGTACTTCGGGCACCTGGGCGGCGAGGGCGGCGCGGACCCGCAGGGCGCCATCGCCGACGAGCTCGAGAACGAGTACCCGGGCGGCGTCGAGATGTGGAAGCAGGCCATCCGCAAGCAGGCCCGCGCGGCGCGCGGCTGGGTGATGCTCGGCTACGACCTCAACGACGGGTCGCTCTTCAACTACATGCTCGACACCCAGAACCTCTGGGCGGTCTACAACATGGTCCCGGTCCTCGCGCTCGACGTCTACGAGCACGCATACGCGCGCGACTTCGGCTCGACGCCGGACGGGCGCGGCGAGTACGTCGAGGCGTTCTTCCGCAACCTCGACTGGGACCACGTCAACCGCCAGCTCGCGCAGGCGAAGGCCGCGCGCGAGGGCGCGCAGTCGGTGGGCGAGGAGCCGAAGGGCTAGGACACGACGCGGATCTGCGGGCCGGGGCGCTCGTCGGAGGACGAGCCCGGCCCGCCCGCGGCCTTGCCGGGGCGCTCGCCGTCCTCCCCCGGGATCACGTCGAGCGCCTCGAGCAGCCCGAAGAACCCGCGGGCGTACGGCGAGTGGCAGGTCCGCCGGCGCAGCTGCTCCCAGTCGACCTGCTCGCGCAGCGCGCGTGCGACGCGCAGCGCGCCGGTGTAGTCGAGGTAGTGCTCGTTGAAGGCGAGCAGCTTCGGCGTCAGGTGGTCCTCCACGCGCGCGACCGGGCAGTCGAGCGACGCGACGCGCATGACCTCGCTGCGGTCGAGGATCTCGTGCACGTCGTCGACGCCCGTGACCTTGAAGATCAGGTCGATCTCGACGTCGCCGTCCTTGAGCTTGTAGAGCCAGCCCTCGGGCGGGACCTCGCCCTCCATCCCGCTCGCCTTCAGCGCCTCGAACGCCTTCTCGGCGTCCTCCGGCGCGACGATCAGGTCGAGGTCGTTGACGGTCTCCGGGCCGCCGCGCGCCCACGAGGCGACGCTGCCCGCGAGGGCGTAGCGGACGTCGACGTCGCGCAGCACGACGATGGTGCGGCGCAGCGACTCGACGATCTCCCGGAACTCGGCGGCGTTGAGGTCCATGTCGCCCCTGTACCCGATCGGGGTAAGGGGGCGACATGCCCGATTCGGTCCGCATCGCGGCGGCCGGCGACGTCCACTGCCGCCCCGCGCAGCGCGATCACGCGATCCGCGCCTTCGCCGGTCTCGACGCGAAGGCCGACGTCCTGCTGCTCGCCGGCGACCTGACGACGCACGGCCAGCCCGAGCAGGCCGAGGTGCTGGCGGAGGCGTGCGCGCCGCTCGACATCCCGATCGTCGCCGTCCTCGGCAACCACGACTGGCACTGCAACACCGTCGACGAGTGCCTGCCGATCTGGGAGGAGGCGGGGATCCGGATCCTCGACCGCTCCCACGTCGTGCTCGACGTCGGCGGGGTCGAGGTCGGCGTGGCCGGCGTGAAGGGGTTCGTGGGCGGGTTCCCCGGCTCGCACCTGCCGGACTTCGGCGAGCCGTCGCTGCGCGGGATCTACGCGGAGGCGGGCGAGGAGGCGGCGGCGCTGGACCGCGGCCTGCGCGCGATCGCGCAGTGCCCGGTGCGCGTGGCGCTGCTGCACTACGCGCCGACGCCGCAGACGCTGGTCGGCGAGCCGGAGCCGATCTGGACGTACCTGGGGACCGACCGCCTCGCGCCGCCGATCGCCGAGCACGAGCCCGACCTGGTCCTGCACGGCCACGCCCACCACGGGACGTTCGAGGGGCGGATCGGCAACGTGCCGGTCTACAACGTCTCGGTGCCCGTCATGGGCCAGGACTACTGGGTCTTCGAGCTGAGCGGCGTCGAGCGCGTCACGACGCCGATTCACTGAGCCGCGCGTTCACGAAGTCGCGCAGCGCGTCGACGATCTCCGCCGGCGGCTGGCGCTTGGAGAGGAAGAGGTCGACGACGCCCTTCTCCCCCACGAGCCGCTGGGCCTCCTCGACGCTGAGGCCGCTCAGCGACACGATGGCGGCGTCGGGCGCGACGTCGCGCAGGCGCCCCAGGGCGTCGACGTCCAGCGTCGGCATCCACAGGTCGGCGACCACCGCGTCCGGCTGCAGCTCGGCCGCGAGGCGCTCGGCCTCGGGCCACGTCGGCGCCTCGCCGACGACCTCGACGCCGGCGTCCTCGAGCCACCGCCGGATCAGCATGCGATAGCCGATCGCGTCTTCACACACGAGCATCCGCGGGCGGTCCACGCGCAAAGGTTTGCAGGCCGACCGGGTGGCATGCGTCACGAGCGCGCCACGCACCCCGCGAGGTGGTCGTTCACGAGCCCGCACGCCTGCATCGCCGCGTACGCGGTCGTGGGGCCGACGAAGCGGAACCCGCGCCGCTTGAGCTCCTTGGCCATCGCCACCGACTCGGGTGTCGTCGCGGGGACCTCGGCGAGCGCGCGCGGCGGATCGCGCGGCGTCGGCGCGAACGACCAGACGAGGTCGGTCAGCGCGTCGCCGCGGGCCTGCAGGTCGAGCGCGGCCCGCGCGTTCGCGATCGCCGCCTCGATCTTCGCGCGGTTGCGGACGATGCCGGCGTCGGCCATCAGGCGCGCCACGTCGCCGGTGCCGTACCGCGCGACCCGCTCGATCGCGAACCCGTCGAACGCCGCGCGGAACGCCTCGCGCTTGCGCAGGATCGTGATCCACGACAGGCCCGACTGGAAGGCCTCGAGCGTGATGCGCTCGTAGAGGGCGTCGTCGCCGCGGACGGGCCTGCCCCACTCGTCGTCGTGGTAGGCGACGTACTCCGGCGCGCTCGTCGCCCACGGGCAGCGGCCGTCGACCAGGTCGGGCGAGGGCGTGCTGCTCAGCGCTTGCGTGCCTTCTTGCGCGCCTGGCGCGCGGCCTTCGCCTTCGAGCGGCTCTGCTGGTGGCGCACGCGGGCGGGCTTCTGGCTGCCCTTCGGCCGGTTGCGCTCCTCCTCGCCCGCCCGGCCGCGCGCGAGCACCGGCGCCGCGCTACGGGCGTCGCGGACGATGGCCCAGCCGATCCCGAACAGCAGGACGAGCCCGGAGATCGCGATGAGGAGCTGCTGGGTGTCCGAGAGCCCCTCGTCCGTGTCGGCCGACGACGTCGGTGCCTGCGTGGTCGGCTGCTCGGGGGGTGCGGGCGGGAGCGGCTGGAAGGCGCCGCCGCCCTGGGCGAGGGCGGCGCCCGGCGCGGCGAGCGCCAGAAGACAGAGCGACGCGGCAAGTCGGGCGATCATGGGCGGCGAGCGTACACTGGCGGCCGTGCCTCCGAAGCAGCGACAGATCAAGGTCGAGCAGCGCAGCGCGCTCGCGGCGATGCAGCAGCTCGAGCAGCGCTCCGACGAGGAGCTGCAGAACGAGCAGAAGCACAAGGCGGCGGCCTCCGCGATCCTCGGCGCCCGCGCGGCCGAGCGCTACGACGCCGCCACGGCACGCAAGCACTTCCAGCGCGCGATCGCGGCCGCGCGCCCGCAGGAGCGCATGGCGCTGCGCCGGATGGCCGACGCCTCGCTCGCGCTCGCCGAGCGCCGGCCGGACGACCTCAAGCAGGCCGTCGAGCGCCTCGGCCAGACGCCGCCGTCCAACCGCCAGCTCTTCCTCCTGCGCGTCATGGGCCTGCTCGCCCCGCCGCAGGGCGCGCCGCGCTCGACCAAGATCCGCGGCTTCCTGCTCGTCATCGCGCTGATCGTGGCGCTGATCGCGATCGGGTTCGGGCTCGCCAAGCTCGTCGCGCTGCCGTTCGGCGGCGTCGGGACGATCGGCGGGATCCTGCTCGGCTTCGTGATCGTGATCGCGATCCTCGGCGTGCTCGCCCTCGTGGGACGGCGCCGGCAGGCGAAGGCGCAGGAGAAGGCCAGAGCCGCCCGCGGCGGCTAGGCCGCCGCCGCCGCGCCGACCTCCTCCGCCCGCACGCTGCCCGCCCGCCGGTGGCGACGGTACGTCTCGAGGACCCATCGGTAGCCCTCGCGCTCGCGCAGCGGCGCCATGAACTGCGCCAGCGGCTCCGGGAGCCGGTCGACCATCCGCGGGCCCTCCGGCGGCTGGACGAGCCAGTAGAGGTGCGACGCCGCGGTCAGGTCGGCGACCGTGAACGTGTCGCCGACGAGGTACGGGCCGCCGCCGAGCTCGCGCTCGAGCCGCTCGAACGCGAGGTGGACGCCCTCGCGCGCCCGCTCCACTGCGCCGGGCCGGTCGAGCCCGTAGCGCTGCCGGATGCTCGCCCCGAACACCCGCGCCCACGCGTGCGGGAAGCGGCCCCAGCCCGCGGGCCGGTGGCGCGCGGCGAGCTGCTCGAGCCGCACCGGGTCGTGCGCGACCGCCTGCAGCGCGATGACGCGGATGTCGCGGCCGAGGTTCTCGTCGAACCAGTCCTCGATCTCCAGCGCCCGCGCCCGCTCGGCGGCATCCGCCGGATAGAGCGGCGGCGCGGGGTGCCGCCGCTCCAGCTCCGCGATGATCGCCGTCGAGTCGCCGACCGCGCCGCCCGGCAGCTGCATGACCGGGAACGTCGTCGTCGTGCCGCGCGTCAGCGCGCGCGCCACCACGAAGTGCGGGACGGCGAACGGCGTGCGCCGCGTGTGCGGGACGCGCTTGAAGTCGAGCGCCCACCGCACCTTCTCGCTGAAGTGCGACGTCGGGAGGTGCCAGAGCCGTGCGTGTCGGTGCGCCATGCGGCGACGGTACCCGTTACGTACCGCGGGTATGTGAGCGCGGTCACGGCGCCGCCGGTCCGTGGCCTACGGTCCCCGGAATGTCCGCCGCCGCGCCGCCCCCGCACCAGCTCTGCGACATCGTCATGAAGGGCGGCATCACGAGCGGGGTCGTCTACCCCGGCGCGGTCCTCGCGCTCAAGGACCAGTACCGGTTCAAGAGCATCGGCGGCACGTCCGCGGGAGGGATCGCCGCGGCGGTCGTCGCGGCCGCCGAGCACAACCGCGAGGGCGGCGGCTTCCGCGAGCTCGAGCACGTCCGCGACCTCCTGCAGTCCAAGGACGACTACCTGCTCGACCTCTTCAAGCCCGACCCGCCGACGCGCCGGCTCCTCGCCGTCCTGGTCGGCGGGCAGACGCGTGGGCTGAAGGGCGCGCTCCGCGCGGCGGTCCGGGCGTTCTGGCTGTTCCCGCTGATCGCCGCGATCGTCCTCGTCGCTGGCGTGGCCGCCGCGGTCGCCGGCGGCGGCGTCGGATGGGCCGTCGCGGGCCTCCTCGCGGCGGTGCTGATCCTGCTGGTGGGCTGGGCGGCGTCGCTCCTGAGAGCCGTCCTCGCGCTCCCCGCGAACGACTTCGGCCTCGCCCGCCTCGGGCCGCAGGCGGTCGGAAGCGAGGACGGCCCGGCGCTGACCGCGTGGCTGCACGACCGCGTCCAGGCCGCGGCGGGCCGCACGGGCGGCGCGCCGCTGACGTTCGGCGACCTGTGGGGCGCGCCCGCGCCGCAGGCCGGCGCGACGCCGGAGCAGGAGCGCGAGCGCTTCGAGACGCTCCTCGACCTCAGCCGCAGCCCCGAGAAGCGCCGCGTGGACCTGCAGATGATGACCACGAACCTGACCTACGCGCGGCCGATGCGGCTGCCCGTGCCGTTCCAGCAGCACGAGGAGATCCCCGAGGAGGGCGGCGAGCTGCTCTTCGAGCCGAGCGAGCTCGCCCGCTTCTTCCCGCCGGACGTCGTCGCGCACCTGGAGCGGTTCGGCGCGGAGGTGTCCGCCGCGACGGCGCAGCACCTCGAGCGCGAGGCGCCCGGCCGGCGCTTCCGCCACTTCCCCGTCGGCCCCGACCTCCCCGTCCTGGTCGCGACGCGGATGACGCTGAGCTATCCGGTCCTCATCTCGGCGGTCCCGCTGTGGCAGCTCGACTTCCAGCACGACCACGACACGCCGCCGCTGCGGCGCGTCGTGTTCTCCGACGGCGGGATCACGTCGAACTTCCCGGTGCACTTCTTCGACGCGCCGTTGCCGCGCCGCCCGACGTTCGGCCTCGACCTCACCGTGTTCGAGGCCGGCGAGGCGCCGGACCCGAGGAACCCGTCGGCGGCGATCCGCCGGCCCGACGAGGTCAACGGGACGGCCTACGAGATCGCCGCGGACATCGACGGGCTGCCCGCGTTCGCCGGCGCGATCCTGAACTCGCTGCAGAACTGGCGCGACAACGCGCAGGCGCGCCTCCCGGGCTTCCGCGAGCGCATCGTCCACGTCAAGATGGCCAAGGGCGAGGGCGGCAAGAACCTGACGATGACGGCGGGAAAGGTCCGCGAGCTCGACGAGCGCGGCGCGGCCGCCGGCCGCTGTCTGGCCGACCTCTTCGCCGGGTCCGCGACCGGCGACGAGGACCTCTGGAACGACCACCGCTACGTGCGGTGGCGCTCGACGATGGGCGCGCTGGAGCGGTTGCTGCGCAGCTTCCGCCGCGGGTACGAGCAGCCGCCGGAGCCCGGCACGACGCCCTATCCCGAGCGCATCGCGGAGGGCGGCACGCGGCCGCCCTACCAGCTGCGGACCGCGGCGGTCCGCGAGGCGGCCGAGGCGATGACGGGCGCGTACGCGGACCTCGGCGATCCGGAGCGCGTCTCGCTCGACGAGGGCGTCCCGCGGCCGCCGTGGGCGTTCCGCGCCGTCCCCCCGGTCTAGCTGCTCTTGACGGTGACCTTCTCCATGATCACCGGCTCGGTCGGGCGGTTGTCGGCGGGGTTGATCGGGACCTCGTCGAGCAGCTTCACGACGTCGTCGCCCTTCGTCACCTTGCCCGCCACCGCGTAGTCGGCCGGCAGGTCTCGCGCCTGCGGCCCCGTGACGATGAAGAACTGGCTGCCCGACGTGCCCGGCTCCTCGAGCTCGGTCTTGGCCATCGCGACGACGCCCTCTGTGTACCTCGTGCCCTTGGGCGGCGCCTCGGTGACGCTGTAGCCCGGTCCGCCCTGGCCGGAGTTCTCCGGGTCGCCGCCCTGCACGACGAAGCCCGGGACGATCCGGTGGAACGCGAGGCCGTCGTAGAAGCCCTCCTGCGCGAGGTGCGCGAACGACGCGGCGGTCTTCGGGTTGCGCTTGACGTCGAGCGTGATCTCGATCGTCCCGCAGCTGGTCTTGACGACCGCCGTCCACGTCTTCTTCGGGTCGAGGCGGTCCTTGGGCTTGGCCACCTTGACCTTCCTGGCCTTCGGCTCGGAGACCTTGCGGCAGCCCGAGGCCGGCTCGGCCGCGCTGGTCTCGGTCGCCGTGGTCGCGGTGGTGGCGGTGTCGGCCGAGGAGCCGTCGGAGACGTTGTCCTCGTTGTCGCCGCAGGCGGCGAAGGCGAGCGCGAGGCACGCGCAGAGCGGGAGCAGGAGTCGGGCGAGCATCGGCGCGGCAGCTTAGGGGGTTAGCGTTGCGGCCGGTGCCGCTGACGCCCCTCGCCTCCCAGTACGACGCGTTCCTCCTCGACCTCGACGGCTCGGTGTGGATCGGCGACGACGCCACGCCCGGCGCGGTCGAGGCGATCGACGCGGTCCGCGCGGCCGGTCGCTCGGTCGCCTTCGTCACCAACGACTCGCGCCATCCGCCCGAGGAGTTCGTGCGCAAGCTGTGGCGGCTCGGCTTCCGGGCGTCGGTGGAGGAGGTCGTGACCGTCGGCGGCGCGCTGCAGCACGCGCTCAACGAGCGCCACGCCGGCCGCGCCGCGTTCGTCATCGGGTCGGACGCGGTCGTCGGCCACGTCGCGGACGCCGGGCTGCGCGTGGTCAACGGCACGACGTTCGCCTCGCGAGCGGAGGTCGTGGTCGTGGCCGGCCACGCCGGGTTCGACTACGCCGAGCTGCGGGTGGCGACGCAGGCCGTCCTGCGCGGCGCCGACCTGGTGGGCGCGGCGCGCGACCGCACGTTCCCGATGCCCGACGGCCCGTGGCCCGGGCACGGCGCCGTGCTCGCGGCGGTGGAGACCGCGACGGACGTCCGCGGCTGGACGGTCGGCAAGCCCGAGCCGCAGCTGTTCCTCACGGCGCTCGACCGCACCGGAGGCACCCGCGCGCTCGTGGTCGGCGACCGGCTCGACGCGGACGTCGCGGGAGCGGCCGCCGCCGGCCTCGACGCCGCGGTCGTGCTCACGGGCGGGACCGGCGAGGACCAGGCGCGGGAGGCGCTCGAGGCGGCCCGGACGCAGCGGGCCCGCGCGGCCGAGGGACCGGCGACCGAGGACGGCCCCGCCGGCGGCCTCGTCGCGGTCGCCCCCACGCTGGCGGCCCTCCTGCTTTCCTAACCGGTTCGCGTGCGCAAGCTCTGCCTCATCGTCAACCCCAACGCCGGCGGCGGGCGGACCGCGAAGGCCCTCCCCGAGGTCGAGCAGGCGCTGAGGCTCCACCAGCTCGAGTACCGCGTCGAGCTGACGCGCTCGATCGAGCACGCGATCGAGCTGGCCAAGGAGGCGACGCAGCGCGGCGAGGTCTCGGTCAGCTACGGCGGCGACGGGCTGGCCGGCGCGGTGGCCCACGCGCTGCGCGGGACCGACGGCATCCTCGGTGTCCTGCCCGGTGGGCGCGGCAACGACTTCGCGCGCAAGCTCGCGATCCCGACGGACCCGGCGCCGGCCGCAGAGATCCTCGCGCATGCCGACCCGCGCACCGTCGACGTCGCGGAGGTCGACGGCCGCACCTACCTCGGCATCGCGAGCTACGGCTTCGACTCGGACTGCCAGGATCTCGCCAACGCGACGACGGTCGTCAAGGGCCAGCTCGTCTACGTGTACTCCGCGCTGCGGACGCTCGCGGCATGGAAGCCCGCGAAGCTGTCGTTCTCCGCCGACGGCGGCGAGGAGCGGACGATCACGGGCTACGCCGTCGCCGCGTGCAACTCCGGCGTCTTCGGCGGCGGCATGGCGCTGGCGCCCGACGCGTCGATGGAGGACGGGCTGCTCGACGTCGCGCTGACCCTGGACTCGTCGAAGCTCAACTACGTACGCGGCATCCCCAAGGTCTTCAAGGGCACCCACCTCGAGGACCCGAGCTTCGAGCTCTTCCGCGCGCGCGAGCTGCGGGTGGACGCCGAGCGGCCGTTCCGCATCTACGCCGACGGCGACCCGATCGGCACGCTGCCGGCGACCATCCGCGCGGTGCCGGGCGCGCTGCGCGTGCTCGCCCCCGCCGGATGAGGCTCGCCGTCGCCGCCGCGCGCGCCGCCGGGGCGCTCTCCCGCCGCACCGGCCGCGGCGGCACCAGCCTGCCCGGCAAGGTGCTCCTGCGCCTCGAGCCGGAGGCGATCGGGACGCTGGCCGCGCGGCTGCCGCAGGGGAGCGGCGTCATCTCGGCCACCAACGGCAAGACGACGACCGCGGCGATGGTCGCCAAGATCATGGAGCGGCGCGGGACCAGCCTCGTGCACAACCGCGCCGGGGCGAACATGGCCGGCGGCGTGGCGAGCGCGTTGCTCGGCGCCCGCGGGGACATGGGGCTGTTCGAGGTCGACGAGTTCTGGCTCGACCGTGTCGTCCCGCAGCTGCGCCCCCGCGCCGTCCTGCTCGCGAACCTCTTCCGCGACCAGCTCGACCGCTACGGCGAGCTGGAGATCATCGCGGACCGCTGGGCGGCGCTGGTGGGGCGGATGGAGGGGACCGCCCTGGTGCTGAACGCCGACGACCCGGCGGTGGCGGACCTCGGGACGGATCGCGCCGCGGCGGGCGCCGCCCCCTTCGGGACGGCGGGCGGCGGCGTGACCTACTTCGGCGTCGACGACACGAGCGTCGCGCTGCCCGGCCTCCCCCACGCCACGGACGCCAAGCACTGCCGCCGCTGCGGGCGCCCGTACGTCTACGACGCGGTGCTGCTCGGCCACCTCGGCCACTACCACTGCCCGACGGGTGACAGCGTGCGGCCGAAGCCGGACGTGGCCGCCGACGACATCGAGCTCGTCGGCGTGCGGTCCGCGCGCTTCCTCCTGCGCACGCCGCACGGCAGCGCGCAGGTCGCGCTCCCCCTCCCCGGCCTCTACAACGTCTACAACGCGCTCGGCGCGGCCGGCCTCGCCCTGAGGCTCGGCGCCTCGCTCGACGAGGTCGTGGCCGGGCTCGAGGCCGTCGAGCCCGCGTTCGGCCGCGCCGAGAGCGTCACGCTCGGCGGGCGCGAGCTGTCGATCATGCTCGTCAAGAACCCCGCGGGCGCGAACGAGGTCGTGCGCACGCTCGCGCTGGAGCCCGGCGAGCACGACCTGCTCGGCGTCCTGAACGACCGGACCGCCGACGGCCGCGACGTCTCCTGGGTGTGGGACGCGGACTTCGAGCTGCTCGCGCCGCACGTCCGCAGGGCGGTGTGCGCCGGCACTCGCGCACCCGAGCTCGCGCTGCGCCTGAAGTACGCCGGCGTGCCGGAGGACCGCCTCCAGGTCGAGCCCGACCTGGACCGCGCCCTGGACAGCGCGGTGGGCGGCGGCGACGGGCGGCTCTTCGCGATCCCCACGTACACGGCGATGCTCGAGCTGCGCGAGAAGCTCGTCGAGCGCGGGGTGGCGGGAAGCTCGTGGACGTGATCTGGCACGACGTCGAGTGCGGCGCCTACGCGGCCGACCTGCCCCTGTGGCGCGAGCTGGCCGCGGCGGCCGGCGGCCCCGTGCTCGACGTGGGCGCGGGCACCGGCCGCGTCGCGATCGACCTGCACCGCCGCGGCGTCGACGTCCACGCGCTCGACGTCGACCCTTCGCTGCTCGCCGCGCTCGCCGACCGGGCGCCCGGCGTCCCCACGCACGCGGCCGACGCCCGCGACTTCGACCTGCCGCACCGCTTCGCCCTGATCATCGCCCCGATGCAGACCGTGCAGCTGCTCGGCGGCGCCTCCGACCGCCAGGCCTTCCTGCGCCGCGCGCGCCGCCACCTCGAGCCGGGCGGGCTCCTCGCCGCGGCGCTCGCCAACACGGTCGACGACTTCGAGGACGGCGACGTCGAGGTCGCGCCGGACATGCGCGAGGTCGACGGCGTCGTCTACGCGAGCCGCCCGACGGCGGTGCGCGCCGACGGCGACGGCTTCGTCCTGGAGCGCATCCGCGAGCGCGTGACCCGCGACGGCGTGCGCACGGCCGAGGAGAACCGCATCCGCCTGTCGCGCGTCACGACGGAGCGCCTCTACGCGGAGGCCGCGGACGTCGGCCTGCGGCCCGAGGAGCCGCGCACGATCGAGGCCACCGACGACCACGTCGGCAGCGAGGTGGCGATGCTCCGTGCCTGACGCGACGCTGCGGGTCTGCGCGCTCTATCCGGACCTGATGAACATCTACGCCGACCGCGGCAACCTGCTGCTGCTCGAGCGCCGCTGCGCGTGGCGGGGCATCGGGTTCGAGCTGACGGGCGCCGGCCTCGGCGAGGCGATCGACCCGGACGCGCACGACCTCTTCTACCTCGGCGGCGGCCAGGACCGCGACCAGCGCCTGTGCGCGCACGACCTCGTCGACACCAAGAAGGACGCGCTCCATGCCGCCGCGGGCCGCGACGCGCTGATCCTCGCCGTCTGCGGCGGCCTGCAGCTCCTCGGCGACTCCTACGAGCTCGGCGACGAGAAGATCCCCGGCATCGGGCTCGTGGACCTGCACACCGTCCGCGCCGAGGACGGCGAGCGCCTGATCGGGAACGTCGCGATCGAGGTCGACCTCGACGGCGACGGCACCACGCGCGTGCTCGCGGGGTTCGAGAACCACGGCGGCCGCACGCGCCTGGGCCCGGGCGAGCAGCCGCTCGGGCGCGTCCTCAAGGGCCACGGCAACGACGGCGCGAGCGGCTTCGAGGGCGTCAGGCGTGGGAGCGTCATCGGCACCTACCTGCACGGACCGCTGCTGCCCAAGAACGCGTGGTTCGCGGACTGGCTGATCGCGCGCGCGACCGGGCTCGACGCCCTCGAGCCGCTCGGCGACGCGCTCGAGGACGCGGCGCACGCGAGCGCCCGCGCCGCCGCCGGCGTCGGCTGAGCCCGGCAAAAGAGGGGGATCGGCGGGGGGTTCCCCCGATGACACGCGAGCGGCGCGGCGCCACGCTGCACGGCATGTCCCTCCGCACCGCCCTCCTCACCGTCGCCGCCCTGTTCGCGCTCGGGTCCACCTCCGCTAGCGCGATGACCCTCACCGACTACAAGGTGGTCGTCGAAGGCTCCGGCACCTACGTCCGCCACGACGCCGCCCCCGGCCCGTTCGGCGACTGGACGCAGGCCGACAAGGCGCAGTTCACCTGGCGCTCGGAGTTCCCGACGGTCGAGTTCATCGACAACCACGTCACCACCGCCTCCAGCCCGAAGGTCACCGCCGCGGTCCAGAGCGCCTCGACCACGCTCACGATCCCGACGCCCGAGGGGCCGAAGGTCGGCTCGTGCACCGGGACGTCGTGGAGCGAGCTGCCCACGCCCGCGATCATCCAGGGCAGCACCGAGCACCCGGAGGGAGCGACGTCCGAGGGCATCTTCCTGAAGGTCATGGAGGGCGGGACGATCCTGCTGAACTCGTGCAGCGGCACGCTCAAGGGCGGCACCGCGGCGGTCGGCCTGGCCGGCGCGGGAACCGGCCGCGCGCACCCCTACGACCAGTTCTTCGAGATGCCCCACGAGGCGATCGGGATGGGGAAGATCATCCAGCTGCTGTCCAAGGACGTCACCGGGACGAGCTGCCCCGGCTACGGCGAGTACACCGACAGCTGCAGCCTGAAGTGGAAGGCCACCGTGACGTTCACGCGCACGTTCACGTCATCGGTCGGCGAACCGGAGGTCAAGCCGCCGCCGCAGGAGGAGCAGCCGCAGCCGCCCCCGCCGCCCGCGAACGACGACCTCGACGACGTCTTCGTCCCGCTGCCCGAGGGGCCCAAGCAGAAGACGCCGGACCCGCTCGACGACATCTTCATCCCGCTCCCGGGCGCCGCGAAGCTCGACCCCTCGGCCGCGTCGGCCAACGTCGGCATCGTCTGCCCGGCCGGCTGCACCGGCACCGCCGTCGCGACGCCGCTGGCCCGCGGCGCCCGCGCCTCGGCCGCCAAGCCGCTGGCCCGCGCCCGGTTCACCGCCAGGCCGGGCGTCAGGACGACGATCCGCCTGCGCTTCGGCGCGGCCGCCCGGCGCGCCATCCGCCGGGCCGGGGGCGTCCGCGTCGCGCTGACGGCGCGCCACGGCGGCACGGCCCCGCAGCGCCGGACGATCGCGATACGGGTCCGCACGTCCGGCTAGCGTAAGCGGGGTGAGGCGCCCCTCAACGCTTGCGCTGGCCGTCTTCCTCGGGCTCGCCGCCGTCACGGCGATCGCGGCGACGTTCACCGCGCGCCAGGTCAACCGCCGGGAGGAGCAGCTGCTCGACGAGCGCGCCGAGTCGGTGGTCGAGGCGATCGACCGCCGGATCGAGACGTACACCGAGAAGCTCTTCGGCGTGCGCGGCGCGTTCACCGGCTCGGAGAACCTGACCCACGCCGAGTACGAGACGTTCCTCACCACCCAGGAGATCGCCCGCCGCTACCCCGGCGTCCTGGGCCTCGGCTACGCCGACCTGCTCCCCGACCTCGGGCGCGAGCGCTTCCTGCGCCGGCTCGACGCGGACGCCAAGGCGGCCGGCATCGGCTACCCGGACCTCGTGATCCGGCCGAACGCCCAGCGGCCCGGCTCGGTCGCGGTGACCTACGTGCACCCGGTGGCGCCGAACAAGACCGCGTACGGCTTCGACCTCATGTCCGACGCGGCCCGCCGCACGGCGATCGGCATCGCCCGCGACGGCGCGCGCCCCGCGGCGACGGCGCCGCTGCGCCTGGTCACCGAGACGACGGACCAGGAGGGCCTGCTGATCATGCTGCCGCGCTACGCCGGCACGCAGCAGAAGCCCTCGGCCGACAAGCGCACCTCGCTGTTCCGCGGCGTCGCGTTCGTCGCCATCCGGCTGCCCGACCTGATCCGCAGCGCCGTCAAGGCCACCCCGGACACCGACCTCGAGATCTACGACGTCGGGGCGGTCGGCACCGTGCCGAGCCGCCTGCGCTCCGGCGACCAGGCGTTCGACCTGCGCGGCGGCGCGCAGGCGCCCACCGCCGACGCCGACGAGAGCCGCATCCTCGACACGCAGATCGCCGGCCGGCAGTGGCGCGTCTACTACCAGACCGACGACGCGCTGGTGGGCGGCGGCGAGCGGGTGATGCCGTGGCTGATCGCGATCCTCGGCCTCGTCGTGGCCCTCCTGGCCACCGCCGCCGTCTCGCTGGCGCGCAGCGCCCAGCGCCGCGCGGTCCTCATCGCCGACCAGATGACCTCCGACCTGCAGGCCAGCCAGGCCGAGCTGGCCCGGTCGAACGAGGAGCTCGAGCGGTTCGCGTTCCTGGCCTCCCACGACCTCCAGCAGCCGCTGCGCACGGTCAACGGCTTCCTCCAGCTGCTCGAGCTGCGCCACGGGGATGAGCTCAAGGGGAGGGCGAAGGAGTACGTGGAGTACGCCCTGCGCGGGACCCGCCAGATGTCCACCCTCATCGACGACCTCCTCACCTACTCGCGCGCCGGGCGCAACGACAAGGCGCCCCAGCCGGTCTCGCTCGACCGCGTGTGGGACGCCGCCGTCGAGCAGCTTCAGGCGACGATCGAGGAGAGCGGGGCGACGGTCTCGCGCGGCGACCTGCCCACCGTCTGCGCCGACGCCGGCCAGATGACGCAGCTCTTCGCCAACCTCATCGGCAACGGCGTCAAGTACCGTGGCGACGCCCCGCCGGAGGTGCGGGGCGAGGCAAGGCGGACCGCGGCGGGCTGGGAGATCGCCGTCCGCGACAACGGCATCGGCATCGACCCCAAGGACCACGAGAAGATCTTCGGCATGTTCCGGCGGCTGCACGGCGACGAGCGATTCGAGGGCACCGGCCTTGGCCTGGCGCTGGTCAAGCGCATCGTCGAGAACGCGGGCGGGGCGATCCGCGTCGAGTCGCAGGCGGGCGAGGGGTCGACCTTCCTCATCACGCTGCCCGAGAACGCCCAGCAGCCCGAGCCGCGGCGCGAGGGCGAGGCGGTGGGCGCCCGATGACCCCCGGCGACGTCCTGCTCGTCGAGGACGCGGACGTCCACGTCGAGTTCACCCGCCTGGCCTTCGAGGCCGAGGGCGCGGGCGACGCGCTGACCGTCGCCCGCGACGGCGAGGAGGCCATGGCGGTGATCGACGAGCGCGCCGACCGCCCGCCGCGGCTGATCCTGCTCGACCTCAAGCTGCCGGGGATGTCCGGCTTCGACGTGCTCGAGGCGGTGCGCTCGCATGCGTCCGAGCACGTGCGGCGCACGCCGGTCGTCGTCCTGACGACCTCCCGCGCGCCCGCCGACGTGCGGCGCGCCTACGACCTTCACGCCAACTCGTTCCTGCGCAAGCCGCTGGAGCTGCCGGACTTCATCGACCTCATCGGCGCCGTGCGCGCCTGGTGGCTCGATCGCGTCGAGCTGCCGTAGGCACGTTCGCGTAGGGTTGCTCGGCAACAGTGCCCGCGGCGCTCGAGTTCCAGGACGTCTCCAAGCACTACCCCGGCGCGCGCTCCCCGGCGGTCGATGGTCTCTCGCTGCGCGTGGAGCCCGGGGAGACCTGCATCCTCGTCGGCCCCTCGGGCAGCGGCAAGACGACCGCGATGCGGATGGTCAACCGGATGGTCGAGATGACGTCCGGCGACATCCTCATCGACGGGCGCAGCGTGAACGAGGGCGACCCCGCGGAGCTGCGCCGCCACATCGGCTACGTGATCCAGCACGTCGGGCTCTTCCCGCACCGGACAGTGCTGCAGAACATCGGCACCGTCCCGCAGCTGCTCGGCTGGCCGAGGGAGAGGATCGACGCCCGGGCGCGCGAGCTGGTCGGTCTCGTCGGGCTCGACCCCGACCTCTCGCAGCGCTACCCCGGCCAGCTCTCGGGCGGCCAGCGCCAGCGCGTCGGCGTCGCGCGCGCCCTCGCGGCCGACCCGCCGCTGATGCTCATGGACGAGCCCTTCGGCGCGCTGGACCCGATCACGCGCGACCACCTGCAGACCGAGTTCCAGCGCCTGCAGGAGCGGGTGTCGACGACCATCGTCTTCGTCACCCACGACATCGACGAGGCGATCCGCCTCGGCGACCGGATCGCGATCCTGCGCGACGGGCGACTCGTGCAGGAGGCGACGCCGGCCGAGCTGCTCGTGCACCCCGCGGACGCGTTCGTCGAGGAGTTCGTCGGCGCCGACCGCGCGCTCAAGCGGCTGTCGCTGCTGCGCGCGGCCGACGCCGAGCTGGAGCCCGCGGTCGCGGCGGACGGGACGGGCGGCGCCACCCTCCGCGACACGACGCCGCTCGACGACGCGCTCGCCGCCCTGCTGCAGGACGCCGACGGCCGGCTGACGGTCGTCGACGGCGACGGCCACGCGCTCGGCGTGCTCACCCTCGACGCCGTGCACGCCAAGCTGCGCGTCCAGGACCAGGCGGTGTCGCCGGGATGATGCTCGCGCAGGTCGAGATCCGCGACCGCTCCAGCGCGTCGTGCGTCGCCGACAACGGCTTCTGCCCGGACTGGATCGCCCACCACCTGGACCGCTACTGGGACCCGCTCGGCCAGCACGTCTACCTGACCGTGGTCTCGGTCGGGCTCGGATTCGCGATCGCGTCGGCGCTCGCGCTGCTGGCCCACCGGTGGCGTCGCCTGATCACGCCGATCGTGAACGTCACCGGGATCCTCTACACGATCCCCAGCGCGGCGGCGTTCTTCCTGCTCCTGCCCCTCACGGGCCGCGGCAAGGACACCGCGGTGATCGCGCTGACGTCCTACACGCTGCTGATCCTCTTCCGCAACATGATCGACGGGCTCGACTCGGTGCCGGACGAGGCGCGCGACGCGGGGCGCGGCATGGGCCTCACGCAACGCCAGCTGCTGTGGCGCGTGGAGATCCCGCTCGCGCTGCCGGCCATCCTGGCCGGGCTGCGGGTCGCCATGACCACGACGGTCGGCCTCGCCGCGCTCGCCTTCTTCGCCGGCGCCGGCGGCCTCGGCCAGCAGATCAACAGCGACCTCGCGTTCAAGTCGAACGTCGTCGTCGCGAGCGTGCTGTGCGTCCTGCTCGCGGCCGTCCTCGACGGGGCGATCCTCGTCGTGCAGCGGCTGCTCACCCCGTGGAGCCGCGTCGCGTGATGCTCGCCTCCGTCCTCTCCCAGTTCGGCGACGCCTTCGAGTTCGTCTTCACCTCGAAGGAGTCGCGCTCGGGCGGCAGCGACGTCGGCGGCGCCCAGCTGCTCGGGCTGCTGTGGGACCACCTCTCCCTGTCGGCGGTGTCGCTGGCGATCGGGATCGCCGTGGCGCTGCCGCTGGGCGTCTGGCTCGGCCACACGCGGCGCGGCACGTTCCTCGCGGTCGGCGTCGCGAACGTCGGCCGCGCCGTCCCGTCGATCGCCCTCATCGCGCTGTTCTTCGCCTTCCTCGGGACCGGCTTCACCAACATCGCCCTCGCGCTCGCGCTGCTGGCGATCCCGCCGATCCTCGCCAACGTGTACGTCGGGATCCGCCAGGTGGAGCCCGAGACCGTCGACGCCGCGCGAGGGATGGGCATGAGCGCCCTGCAGATCGTGCGCCGCGTCGAGCTGCCGCTCGCCCTCCCGCTCGTGGTCGGCGGCATCAGGACTTCGGCGGTCAACGTCGTCGCGACGGCGACGATCGCACCGCTCGCCGGCGTCAGCTCGCTCGGTGACCCCATCATCGCCTACGGCGTGTACGGGGATGCCGGGCGGCTCGGCGCCTCGATGGTCGTCGCGGCCCTCGCCGTGGCGACGGAAGTGAGCTTCGGCCTCGCCCAGCGACTGGCCGATCCATTGCCCTCTAGGAGGAGGTCCGTACCCGCATGAAGCACCGCAAGCTGTTCGCCCTGCTGTCTCTTTTCTGCTGCATGATCTCGATGTCGCTGGTGTTGTCGGCCTGTGGCGACGACGACTCCGACAAGGGGACGAGCAGCGGCGGCGACACGACCGGGCAGACCGAGACCGCGTCGAACGCGATCAAGTCCAACCCGGCCAACGGCTCGACGTCGATCACGGTCGGGTCGAAGAACTTCACCGAGCAGAAGGTGCTCGGGGAGATCTACGCCCAGGCGCTGAGGGCCGCCGGCTACAAGGTCAAGACCTCGCTCGACCTCGGCGACTCGCAGGCTGCGCAGAAGGCGCTCAAGGGCAAGCAGATCGACGCGTACCCCGACTACACGGGGACGATCCTGCTCGCGCTGTGCGACGTCCCGACCGACGACATCCCGAAGGACCCCGCGCAGGCGTTCGAGGACTCCAAGAAGTGCCTGGCCAAGGACGGCGAGACCGCCTACCCGCCGACACCGTTCACGTCGTCGAACGAGGTCGCGGTCACGCAGAAGACCGCGGAGCGCCTCGGCCTGCAGAAGATCAGCGACCTCAAGGGCAAGGACAAGAACCTCACGCTCTACGGGTCGCCGGAGTGCCGCCAGCGGACCGACTGCCTGCTCGGGCTGAAGCAGACCTACGGGCTGAAGTTCAAGAAGTTCACGCCGGTGGACATCGCGCTGCGCCACGAGGTCCTCAAGCGCGGGGAGAACATCGTCTCGATCGTGTTCACGACCGACCCGCAGATCAAGCGCGAGAACCTCGTGCTGCTCGAGGACGACAAGGGCATGTTCCCGCCGTACAACTCGTCCTTCGTCGTGCGCGACGACGTCGCGTCGAAGGCGGGCGGCGACCTGCCGGAGGTGGTGCAGAAGGTGCAGCAGGGCCTGACGGACGAGGTGATGCAGGAGCTCAACGCGCGCGTCGACCTCGACAAGGAGGCGCCCAAGGAGGTCGCCACGGCGTTCCTGACCGAGTCGAAGCTGCTCGGCGGGAGCTGACGGTTCCCGAGCCGCTCCGCGTCCGCCTCCTTCACCCCGCCGCCGCGTCGCCCGAGCGAACCCGCCCGGGCGACGCGGCCTACGACCTGCGGTGCGTGTCGGCGTTCACGCTGGCGCCGGGGGAGCGGGCGATGGTCGCGACGGGGATCGCGATTGCGCTGCCGCCGGGCTGCTGCGGCCTGGTGCTGCCGCGGTCGGGGCTGGCGGCGCGGCACGGGATCGGCGTCGTCAACGGCCCCGGCCTGATCGACCCGAACTACCGCGGGGAGATCAACGTGGTGCTCATCAACCACGGCTCGGAGGACTTCTCCGCCTCCGCCGCCGACCGGATCGCGCAGCTGCTCGTCGTCGCCTTCGGCTCGCCGGCGGTCGAGGTCGTCGACGAGCTGCCGCCGTCCGGCGACGACCGCGGCGCAGGGGGGTTCGGCTCGAGCGGGCGGTAAAACGCCTGTCCAACCGATCAACCAAAGGACTGGGGCCAGATCGCCGAAACCGCCGGATGGAGATCCAGCCGGCCGATCAGCAGGCCGTCGGCGGTCCGGCGGCGGTCAGCGAGTGCTGACAGCCTGAGGGCAGGCTGAAGAAGGCAGAGGCCGACGCTCGCAGTGCGAAGGCCGGCCGTGATGCAGTGCTTAGTACACAGGGTCATCTTCGCTGGCGCCGCTGGGCGCCGGCGCCGGCGACCGTTCGTTGCCGGGCCCGCACCGCGGTCGGCAGCGCACTTCTTGCGCGCGTTCAGGGTCTTCTGCAGGCGCCGGCCGCCGGACGTAGCTGCGGGACGGCGGTGTTGATCCTGCGCCAGGTGATCACCGAGCCGTGCCGCAGCATGATCCGGAACCAGTCGATGAAGACGATCGCGGTCGCGCGAACCTTGACGGCGCCGATGTCGGCGCGCTCGAAGCGCGCAAGGTCTCCTTGCCGCCTCGGCGGTAGCGGCCGGATGGAGGTGGATGCGCCCGGTCGAGCCATGCCGGTGGCGCAACTGCTCGTAGAGCAGATCGGTTGAGATTCAGCGGTTGGAGCATCCACCACTCGCGAGAGCACGCGGTGCTGGTCGGGCAGGGAAGCGGCGAAACGACGACGCCCCGGGCCCCACCGAGGAGGGACGGACCAATTACGTGCCGTTCCGTCCGCGACCGCCGATACGTTCAGCGATCACATCAACGAGCGCAGGTCCGCCAGCTTTGCAATCAGATGGCGACAAGCTACGGCGGGCGGCGGACGGACGAGTAGGTCGACGAGATGAAGCTGCAGCGGGCCCGTGTAACGAACTACAAGAGCATCGACGACTCCGGATGGGTCAGCGTCGACGACGTCACCTGCCTGGTCGGCAAGAACGAGTCCGGCAAGACGGCGTTTCTGCAGGCACTGGCCAAGCTGCATCCCGTCGCCGGCCAGGTCGGCGACTTCGACGTCACGCTGGAGTACCCGCGCAAGGCGCTCAACCGCTACAAGCGCGAGCACGACAGCAACCCGGCGACCGCCGTGGAGGCCGTCTACGCCCTCGACCCTGACGAGATCGAGTGGATCGAACGCGAATTCGGCGCGGGCTGCCTCGTCGCCGAAGCAGATCTCAACGTCGGACAGGTCCTGATCGGCAAGCGCTACGACAATGTGGTAGAGACGACCCTGGGTGTCGACCACGCGGTCGTCGTCAACCACCTTGTCGATGGCGCGGGGCTTCCCGGCCCCGTGGCCGACGACCTTCGCAGGAACACGAGCCTGCGTGACTTCCGCTCAGCGCTGCAGGCGCTCGGTGCTGAGCCGCCTCAAGCAGCCGAGCTGGAGGCTCGGATCAGGGCGTTCCCCGCCAAGGGTGTGATGAAGGAGATCGAGCTGCGGGCGCGCGCCTACCAGCCGCGCTTCTTCTACTTCGACGACTACTCGGTCATGTCCGGCCGCATCTCCGTACCGACCCTGAAGCAGAAGCGGGACACCAACCAGCTCGACGACGAGGACCGCACGTTCCTCGCACTCATCAAGTTCGTCGGCGCCGAGCTCGAGGAGTTCGAAAGCGATGCCAACTACGAGCGGCTCAAGGCAGACCTAGAAGCCGCCTCGAACGAGATCTCGGACGAGCTGTTCGAGTTCTGGACCCAGAACAAGGAGCTGGCGGTCGAGTTCGACATCTCCAGCCCCGACCCGTCCGCGCCGGCGCCGCTGAACGCGGGCACCAACCTGCACGTCCGCATCAACAACCGGCGCCATCGCGTCACCGTGCCGTTCGATCAGCGGTCGCGCGGCTTCGTCTGGTTCTTCTCGTTCCTCGCCTACTTCTCCGAGATTGAGCGCGAGGACGACGACGGCCAGCTCATCCTGCTGCTCGACGAGCCCGGGCTCAACCTGCATGCGACCGCGCAGTGGGACTTCCTGAGGTTCATCGACCAGCGTCTCGCGCCGAAGTGCCAGGTCATCTACAGCACGCACTCGCCGTTCATGGTCGAGCCGACGAACCTCACCCGCGTCCGCACGGTCGTCGACGACGACGAGAAGGGCACCGTCGTCTCGGGCAACATCTTCCGCGCCGACCGCGACACGATCTTCCCGCTTCAGGCTGCGCTGGGATACGACGTCGCCCAGACGCTCTTCGTCGCCCCGGACAACCTCCTCGTCGAGGGCGCGTCCGACCTCATCTACTTGCAGACCCTCGCCGCCGCGTGCGAGGACGCTGGTAAGCCCTTCCTCGACCCGCGCTGGTCCATCGTCCCCGTCGGTGGCGTCGACAAGGTGGCCTCCTTCGTCTCGCTGCTCGGCGGGCAGAAGCTCAACACCAGCGTGCTCATCGACGTCTCCGGCCGCGACCACCAGCGCGTCAAAAACCTGCGCGACAACGGGCACCTCGGCAAGCACAGCCTCATCCAGGTCGGCGAGATCACCGGCGCGAGCGACGCTGACATCGAGGACCTGTTCGACGCGTCCTTCTACCTCCGTCTCGTCAACGGCGCCTATAAGGACAAGCTGGCGAAGAACCTTACGCTGGCCCAGCTGCCCAAGGGAGACCGGGTCGCCAAGCGCATCCAGGCGTACTTCGACCAGGAGGGGCTCGGCCACTTCTCGCACCTCCGCCCGGCGACCTACCTGCTGCGGGAGAGGAGCAACCTCGTCGACAAGATCCCCCCGGCCACGCTGGACCGCGCCGCCCAGCTGTTCGAGCGCATCAACAAGACGCTGACCTAGGCGCGCCTCTTAGACACGCGCCTGGCGTCCGAGCCATCCGCAAACATGCGTTCGCATTGCATGTGCGGCGTGTAACGAATGGAGGTGGGCCAATGGGGCCCACGCAGTTGCAGTGCAGGGTGTACCGCGACGGCGCTGGCGAGTGGCGTTGGCGGTGGCGGGCGCCGAACGGCCGAATCGTCGCAGACTCCGGCGAAGGCTATGGGTCGTACGCCGCCGCGCGACACGCGGCCGAGCAGGTTGCCGGAGCCCATGTGCAGATGCTGTCGCCGCAGCTCGTCCGGCGCGGGCGGCGGGCCGACAGTGCGGGGCTTGCGTCCGTGCTTGCCGCCCCGAGGACGCCACGATGACCGTGCGCCTCGATGTTGCCCTCGTCAGCGAGCAGGGCGTGCGGTTCGCGGTCGTCGCGGTCAAGCGCCATGTCCTTGATAGCCAGAGCGAACAGCAGGCTGTCGTGAGTGCCGTGCGAGCGCATCTAGGCAGAGTGCCCGTGGTGCTCATGAACCAGGACTCGAAGGGGACGCCGACCTATGTCGGTCGCCGAGATCTGGTGCGCTGGTTGGCGAACTCGGTGTTCGTCGAGCAGCTGCCCTGGAGGAGGATGGCCCTCCGCGACGCCGCGTGAG
This sequence comes from Solirubrobacteraceae bacterium, assembly GCA_036389155.1. Taxonomy (GTDB): domain Bacteria; phylum Actinomycetota; class Thermoleophilia; order Solirubrobacterales; family Solirubrobacteraceae; genus CADCVT01. Next base: position 5,048 of record DASVQN010000007.1, on the reverse strand, counting down.
CGCGTCCCTGACTTCAGGCGACTGACGGGGACTCCATCTGGAGATCCGGTCTCTCTCCGCTATGCGTCGGCCGCGATCAGCGTCTAGCCCGTCCAAGACCTCTGGTCGAGTCGCCCGAAGCCAGTCGACCAACGACATAAAAGACAGGGGTGGGTCACTCATGTGCCGGGGGGCTCGGGGGTCGATGCTCGGCCCATGAGCGAACCAGCCCGCATCTTCCTCCGCATCCTCGGCCTCGTCCTCTTCGTCGCCAGCGTCGTCGGCGTCGTGCTCTTCGTCAGCGTCGGCCCTGCAGAGGTCGCGGAGAAGATGGGCAAGTCATGCCGGCACAGCAACAACGGCCCCTCGGAGTGGTGCCACTGGCGCGACGCGCTCGGGATGCTCCAGGCGCTGCCGTGGATCGGCCTCATCGGCGGCGTCCTGCTGCTCGTCTTCCGGCCCGACGGCGCGGAGCAGCGCGGCGGGGGGCTGCGGATGGCCGGCGCGGCGGCCGTGGTCGTCATCATCGTCGTCAACCTGGCCGGCGTCTTCGTCTACCGGCACACCTACAGCGTCGTCCACCAGAAGGAGATCGCCGAGAAGATCCTCCGCGACGCTCCGCGGCCGGACTTCTCGCAGCGGTCGGTCAAGCCGGTCGACCCCGGTTCCGTCCCGCACGGCCTCGCCCGCGGGTCGCTCCTGCGCAAGGCCGCGTTCCGCTCGGCCATGGCCGAGGTCCGCCGCGCCGCTCCCGGCGGTGCCCGCCTGAGTCGGCTGCGCGTCTCCGCCGACCGGATCGAGGCCGAGGTGCTCGCCGGGCGCCGGACCATCACGCTCCGCAAGCCGTGGAACGCGAAGGTGACCGTGGTCTCCAAGGCGCCCGCGACGGACGGGGACGCCACGCTCGTCAGCTTCGCCCGCCTCGACACCGCCGCCCCGCAGCGGATCGCGAAGGTCGCCGGCCGCGACCTCGACTACCTCGTCCTGTTCGACGCGGTGGGCCTGCGGTGGAACGGGTTCCTCGTCGGCGGCAAGGGCCAGCTCACCGCCTCCCCGGACGGCCGGCTGGTGCGCGCGTGACCGTGTGGACGTGCGTGATGAGCTCGCCGCCGGACACGGCGTGCAGCGAGAGGCTGGCGGGCTCGTCGGTCATCACGACGCCGTCCGACGCCGCGTCGGCACGCATCTGGACGTAGGTGCTCCCGGCCGTGCTGACCGGGCGGCCCGCCAGCTGCGCCGTCATCGGGCGGTGGACGTGGCCCGCCACGAGGAGGCGGACCTGCGCGTGACGCGCCACAACCGCCGCGAGGGCCTCGCGGTCGGCGGCCGCGAGCGCGAACTCGTCCCATCCCGGCACGCCGGTGACGAGCGGCGGGTGGTGCATCGCGAGCAGCGTCGGCTGCTCGGGTGCCGCGGCCAGCTCGGCGGCGAGCCAGTCGAGGCGCCCGCCGTCGAGCGCGCCGTCGTCCTCGCCGGGCCGCGTCGTGTCGAGCACGACAAGCCGCAGCGGGCCGAGGTCGACGCCGTACTCCACGGGCTCGTCCCCGGTACCGGGCAGGCCGAAGTGACGGCGCAGCGCGCTCCGGTCGTCGTGGTTGCCCGGCAGGACGCAGAGCGGCGCCCCGAGCGGCGCGAGGAGCTCGCGGACCTGCTCGTACTCCGCGTCGGTCGCATGGTCGGAGAGGTCGCCGGTGACGAGCACCGCGTCCGGCGGCGCCGGCAGCGCGCGGACCGCGGCCACAGCGGCGCGAAGCCCCGCGACGGGGTCGGCCGGCGCCCACTCCGCGCCGATGTGCGGATCGCTGAGCTGCGCGAGGAGCAGCGGCCGGTTCATCGGCCGAGGGCCGCGATGAGGGCCGCCTCGCGCTCGGCGGTGAGGCCGGCCTTCCGGACGCGGTCCAGGCCCTGCGTCCGTTCCCAGGCGAGGAGGTCGCGCAGCAGCTCGGTGCGCGACCGGTGGCGAAGGCCGGCCTGCTCGGCCCGCGTCCCGTCGCGGGCGGAGAACCCCTCCCATCCCGGCGTCCCGATCCACATCGGCAGCGACTCGTCGCCCATGTACTCCTCGACCCCGTGCCCCAGCAGCCACTCCGACGGCGCCCCGACGACGCGTCCCGTGTGGCCGCCGATCGCGCGCGAGGTCGCCAGCCACTCGCTGAAGGGCTCGATCGGCCCGACGGCGTTGAACGTGCCGACCGTGCCCGCGTCACCCGCTTCGACGAGCCACGCCGCGAGGTCGCGGACGTCGACGACCTGGGCCGGCGCGTCAGGTGTCGCGGGAACGAGCATCGCGCCGACCGGATCGCGGGCCGCCCGGGCGACCCAGTAGCCGGTGCGGTCCGTGTGGTCGCCGGGCCCGCCGATCAGCCCGGCACGCGCCACGAGCAGCCGGTCGCCCACCGCGTCGGCAGACGCGATCTCGCAGGCCGCCTTGGCCTCGCCGTACTGCTCGTGATCCGCGAAGTCGAGGTCCGTGGGCGGCAGGGTCGCGGCGCTCTCGTCGGCACCGGGCTCGGCCTGCGACGCGTAGACGCTCGCGGACGAGACGTAGGCCCAGTGCCGCGCGCGATCGCCCAGAGCGGCGAGCGCCTCGCGTACGAACCGCGGCTGCCACGACACCTCGACCACGGCGTCCCACTCGACGAGCACCTCGTCGTAGGCGCGCGCATCGCGACGATCGGCGGCGACCAGTCGCGCCCCATCCGGGACGTCGCCGCTCTCGCCACGCGCCAGGCACGTCACCGCATGCCCGCGCGACAGCGCGGCCCGCGCCACCTCCCGGCCGAGCCACGCCGTCCCACCGAGCACGAGGACCTTCACAGTCCGAACGCTACGCGCAGACGCCGCCAATCCGCCCGGTCCCTCGCTATTGCGCCTGCGCGGGTGTAGCGTCGGCGGGGCATGATGCTGCGCGTAGCGACCGTGAGCGGTACGGTCGCGACGCTCGCGGCCCTGCTCGTCGCGGGCCCGGCGGCAGGCGCGGCTCCCGCGACGGTCTCCGGCGAGCTGTCGGCCGGCAGCGCGAAGCTGCCGAAGTCGGCGAAGAAGGGCCACGCCCAGGTGATGGCCCTGAACATCGACACCGCCGCCTACGGCGCTGCCGCCGACGTCACCCCTGGCGGGCGCTACACCCTCAAGCTGCCGCCCGGGAAGTGGGCGCTGCTCAGCTCGATTGTCACCCCGGGCAGCCCGTTCGTGGCCTTCACGTCCGCGGCGATCGTGACGCGGGCCGGCCAGCGTCGCGCCCTGCCGCTGACGCTCAAGCGCTTCAAGAAGCCGCGCAAGCCCAGGCGCCGGCGCCGGCATCGCCCGCGTCCCGCGCGCGTGGCGAACGTCAACCCCCGCGACGGGCGGGCGTACCCGGGCGAGGCCTTCGCGGTCGACAAGTTCGGGGAGGTCGGCAGCGGCGTCGCCGGTCTGGGGAACGGCGTCTCGGACATGCTCATCACCGACCTGGTGAACACCCATCTGTGCGAGTACTCGATCGTCGAGTGGAAGCGCCGCGACGCGGTGATGTCCGAGCTCGCCATGCAGCAGACGGAGTACTTCGATCCCGCCTCGCGCGTGGAGCCCGGGCACGTCATCGACCCCGAGATCTTCATCCGCGGCCGCGTCGAGGACCGGCCGGGCACCCCGCGCCGCACGGCGATCATCGCCTGGCTCGAGGACGCGAAGACCGGCGCCAGGCTGTCCGGCGAAGTCAGCTCGGTGCGGCTCTACGACGAGTTCTTCGCCAGCGAGCAGCGGCTCGTGTTCCTCATCCAGCGCGACCTCATCTGCGAGCGCAAGGCCAGCGCGCCCGCCCCGCCGCCGCTCCCCGTCGCGGCGCCGAACGTCCTGCCCACCGCCCCGGCCGAGCCGCCTCCCCCGCCGCCGTCACCGCCGGTGCCCCCGGCCGCGACCGACGTCTACACCGGCACGTTCTCCGGCGAGGCGACCTCGGAGGCCGCGTTCCTGACGTGGACCTGGAGCGGGTCGATCCGCCTCGACGCCGCACAGGACCAAGGCCCGGGGGTCCCTCCGCCGAACGGCGCCCCGGTGGGCTACTACCGCACGTTCACGGCGACCAGCGGCAGCGTGGACATCACGATGCACGCCGACCCGCCGGGCGAGTGCGTGGCCGACGGCACCGCGCACATCGACCTCGTGCCGGGGTTCTACAGCCAGGTCATCGTGCAGCTCGACGTGGCCTCGCCGGCCTACGTCGTGCGCATCACCGGCCCGGGGAGCGACACGCTGGAGGTCACCGAGTCGGGCGGCCCGAGCTGCACGCAGAAGAGCACGCTCACCGCGTACTTCGATTGGGCGTCGACCGGCGCGACGGCGCATACGGCGTCGTCGTTCGCCCTCGACGATTCGCAGGCCATCCTCACGCCGGCCGTCCCCTTCGACTACGACTCGACGACCCGCTGGAGCCTCAGCCCCGGCTGAGCGAGCCGCGGGAGCGCTGGACGAGCGCCTCGATCGCGTCGGCGAGGTGGACCGGCGCGATGTTGTAGTCGCCGCGCCCGGTCCGGATGCGGTGCGCCTCGAGCAGGACGTCGGCGTGCGTGTGGCCGTGGGGCGGCTCGAAGCGGTACGACGCGAGCTCGATCAGCAGCCCGAGCGGGTCGGTGAAGTAGATCGAGTCCATGAAGCCCCGGTCCTTCGGGCCGCTGTGGCGGATGCCGCCCTCGTCGAGGCGCTCGACCGTCTGGGCGAACGTGACCTGGGAGACCGCGAAGGCGAGGTGGTGGACGCAGCCCGGGTCGGTCGGCGTGCGCTCCGGGTCGGCGACCCGGTCCTCGTTCGTGAAGATCGTGATCAGCCGCCCGTCCCCCGGGTCGAAGTACAGGTGGCTCTCCGACGCGTTGTCGAGGTTCGGCTGCTCGAAGATGAACGGCATCCCCAGCACGCCCTCCCAGAAGTCGATCGACGTCTGCCGATCGGCCCCCACGATGGTGATGTGGTGGACGCCCTGGCTCTGCAGCTTGCGCATGCCGGCGACGCTAACGCCCCGGCCCCTCAGACGGCGGAACGCTCGATCCCGCACACGTCCTCGATCACCCTGGCCGCGAACCCCTCGAGGCGGT
>DASVQN010000006.1:0-44201 GCA_036389155.1 Solirubrobacteraceae bacterium | reverse complement strand
GGTCCAGGTACCCGTTGGTGGCGCCGTAGATGACGGCCACCTGGTCCTGCACGCGCATCGGCTGGCGCTCGCCCTGGTTGAGCGTCTTGACCAGGCGCTCGCCGCGGGCCAGCGTCTGCTGGGTGTCGCGGTCGAGGTCGGAGCCGAACTGGGCGAAGGCCTCGAGGTCGCGGAACTGCGAGAGCTCGAGCTTCAGGCGGCCGGCGACCTTCTTCATCGGCGTGATCTGCGCCGCCGAGCCGACGCGCGACACCGAGATGCCGACGTTGATGGCCGGGCGCACGCCCGAGAAGAACAGCTTCGGCTCGAGGAAGATCTGGCCGTCGGTGATCGAGATGACGTTCGTCGGGATGTAGGCCGACACGTCGCCGGCCTGCGTCTCGATGATCGGCAGGGACGTCAGCGAGCCGCCGCCGAGCTCGTCGTTGAGCTTGGAGGCGCGCTCCAGCAGGCGGGAGTGCAGGTAGAACACGTCGCCCGGGTAGGCCTCGCGACCCGGCGGGCGGCGGAGCAGCAGCGACATCTGGCGGTACGCGTACGCGTGCTTGGTGAGGTCGTCGTAGATGGTGAGCGCGTGCTTGCCGTCGTAGAGGAAGAACTCCGCCATGGCGCAGCCGGCGTACGGCGCGAGGAACTTGATCGGCGCGGCCTCGTCGGCCGGGGCGGCGACGATGATCGTGTTGTCCAGGGCGCCGGCGTCCTCGAGCGTCTTGGCCAGGGCGACCACCGTGGCCATGCGCTGCCCGATGGCCACGTAGACCGAGATGACGTCCTCGTCCTTGTTGTTGATGATCGTGTCGATCGCGATCGCGGTCTTGCCGGTCTGGCGGTCGCCGATGATCAGCTCGCGCTGGCCGCGGCCGATCGGGATCATCGAGTCGACGGCCTTGAGGCCGGTCTGCATCGGCTCGGTGACCGGCTGGCGCTGGACGACGCCCGGGGCCTTGAGCTCGGCCGGGCGCGTCTTGTCCGTCTTGATCTCGCCCTTGCCGTCGAGCGGCTTGCCGAGCGGATCGACGATCCGGCCGAGGAGCTCGTCGCCGACCGGGATCTGCAGGAGGTCGCCCGTGCGCTTGACGGTGTCGCCCTCGACGACCTCCTCCCAGTTGCCGAACAGCACGACGCCGACGTTGTCGGACTCGAGGTTGAGCGCCAGGCCGATGACGTCGTGCGGGAACTCGAGCATCTCGAACGACTCGCAGTTCTCGAGTCCGTGGACGCGCGCGATGCCGTCGCCGATCGACAGCACGGTGCCGACCTCGGTCAGCTCGGCGGACTGGTCGTCGAGCCCCTGGATGCGGCTCTTGAGGATGGAGGTGATCTCGTCGGGCTTGATCTGCATGGGGGTTTCGGTCAGCTCCTTGCGACCTGCTTGCGCAGGCTTTCAAGACGGTTGGCGATGGAGGCGTCGAGGATCCGGTCGCCGACGCGGACGACGATGCCTCCCAAGATGTCGGGGTCCACGCGCGACTCGAGCTGCACCTTGCGGCCGGTGCGCTCGCCGATCTTCGCGCCGATCTGCTCGACCGTCTCGGGGTCGAGCTCGATCGCGCTCGTGACCTCCACCGGCAGGAGCTTGTTCTCCTCCTGCCAGAGGGCCTCGTACTCGCGCCGGATGCGGTGGACGGCCGGGACGCGGTGCTTCTCGATGAGGAGCTCGAGGAAGTTGCGGACGATGCCGTCCTCCCCCTCGAGCACCTTGCCCAGGCCCTCCTTCTTCTCCTCGGTCGAGAAGTACGGCGAGAAGAAGAACACCGAGAGCTCGCGGTTCTCGTTCAGGGCGTCGGCGAACGCGCCGACCTGCTCGCGCACCTCGTCGAGCTTGCCGGCGTCGTCCGCCGCCTCGAAGAGCGCGCGGCCGTAGACCTGGGCGATCTCCTCCATGGGCTAGTTCTGGCTCCCGTCGCCGGTGCCCGCGAGGGCCTCGAAGTCGAGCTCGCCGAGCGCCTCCTCCACGAGGCGGCGCTGGTCGTCCTCGTCGAGGGTCTTGCGCGTGACCTTCTCCGTCGCGAGGACGGTGAGGTCGGCGACCTGGTTGCGGATCTCCTGGATCGCGCGGCGCGTCTCCGCCTCGATGTCGCGGCGGGTCTGCTCCATGAGCTCCTCGCGCTGGATGCGGGCCTGGGCGAGCGACTCCTCCTGGTGCTGCTCGCCGGCCTTGCGCGCGCGGGCGACGATCTCCTCGGCCTGCGTGCGGGCCTCGCGGAGCCGCTCGCGGTACTCGGCGAGGATCTCCTCGGCCTCCGTCTTCGTCCGCTCGGCCGTGTCGATCGACTCCTCGATCGCCCGCTGGCGCTTGTCCAGCTGCTCGCTGATCTTGGGGAACGCGAGGCGGTTGAGGACGTACAGGACGATGGCGAAGGTCAGGAGGGTCCACACCATCAGCCCGATGCCGGGCTTGACGAGGAAGGACCCTCCGCCGCCTTCTTCGGCCGCGAGGACCGTGACGAGATCAAACATCAGCGGCCTAGAGGAAGAACGCGATGAGGCCGAAGATGAACGCGTAGAACACGATCGCCTCGGTCAGTGCGAAGCCGAGCCACTGGATCGAGGTGATCTCGTCGCGCATCTCGGGCTGACGCGTCACCGACTCGATGACCTTGCCGAAGATGTAGCCGACGCCGATGCCGGGGCCGATGGTGCCGAGGCCGGCTCCGACGCCGAGGGCGATGGCCTTCAGGCCGTCGGTCGGGTCGGCTGCCTGCTGTGCGAGGGGAAGAAGAAGCGCGAAGAGGTCCACGGTGTCTCCTGGGGTTCGGGTCTCAGTGTTCCGCGGCGACGGCGCCGCCGAGGTAGATCGCGGTGAGCGTGGCGAAGATGAAGGCCTGCAGGGTCGCCACGAGGCCCACCTCGAAGAGGAAGAAGCCGACGGCCATCGGCAGCGTGAACCAGCCGAGCGCGGCCACGCCGAGGATCACGCCGAGGCCCCCGGCCATGAAGAGGATCAGCAGGTGGCCGGCGAGGATGTTCGCGAAGAGCCGGACGCTGAGGGAGATGATCCGCACGAAGTGCGAGATGACCTCGATGACGAAGATCGGGCCGGCGGCGATGCCGCTGACGCCGGCGGGCACCCAGCTCTTGAGGTACTGGACGGGGCCCTGGCGGAAGACGCCGACGACGTGGTAGGTGATCCACACCATGAGCGTCAGCGCGAGCGGGATCGAGATGTTCGCCGTCGCGGCGTAGATCGCGAACGCGGGGATCTCGAGGCCGCCGATGTGCAGCGGCTCGTGGTCGTTGACCGGCAGCGGGATGTACCCGAGCAGGTTGTTGAACCAGATGAAGAGGAAGAGCGTCGCGACGAACGGGAACCACTTGCGGGCCATGTCGCGGTCGAGGTTGCCGCCGGCGATCTGGTCGCGCATGAAGATGTAGATCGTCTCGACCGCGGTCTGCACCTTGTTCGGGCGCTGCTGCATCTTGCGCGCGATCCACCACATGGTCAGGCCGGTGAGCAGGCCCGCGAGGATGAGGTAGAGCACCGCGCGGTTGAAGCCGAGCGGCAGCCAGTCGGTGAGCTTGAACTCGCCCGTCGGCTGGAACTCCTCGTTCTTGCCCGACGAGCCGGTCGCGGCGTAGATGAGGATGCCGCCGCCGAGCCAGATGGCCGCTGCGAAAAGGAGGATCTGCTTGCGTGTCATGTCGTCGAGGTCGGGGCGCCGCCCGGCGGCGCGATCAGCTTGAACGTGAAGTGCACGGTGAACAGGGCGAGCACCAGCAGTGCGGCCGAGAGGCCCACTTCCCTGTCCGTCGCGAGGCCGGCGCCCAGGAGGATAAGGCCCAAGAGCCATCCGCGCCCTATGAGCGATCCGGCGGCGATCCCGGCGAGCCGCTTGGGGTCGTGCTCGCCCTCGAGCTTGCGCTCGGTCCACCACTCGATCCCGCGCCACAGCCCCCAGATCCCGGCCGCGGTGACCCAGCCGAGGACGGGCAGGCCGGCGACCGCGAACACCACCGCCGCGAGGGCGAGGATGGCGAGGTCGAGGTTGCGGAGGAGGTTCATGGATTCGGGCACGGCGGACTGGCCGCGGTGTCGGGCGACCTCTACCCGGCGGTAGAGGGTTCAGACCGCCCGTCCGTGGCAAGGCGGATGATAGCGCGTCGCGCGGACTTTGTAACACGTTTGTGACACCTCGCACGCCGGTAGTCTGAGGCCGTGACCCAGCCCTCCGGTGCGCCGCTGCTCGAGCGGGAGGACGAGCTCGCGCGACTGGCCGCGGCGGTCGAGGCGCTGGCGGACGAGGGGACGGGCGGGCTGGTCGTCGTGCAGGGGCCGGCGGGCATCGGGAAGACCTCGCTGCTGCGCGCCGTGGGCGACGTCGCGCGCGAGCGCTCGCTGCGGGTGCTGAGCGCACGGGGTTCCGACCTCGAGCGCGCGTTCGCCTACGGGATGGTCCGCCAGCTGCTCGAGCCGGTGTGGTTCGGCGCGGCGGCGGAGGAGCGCGCGGCGTGGTCGTCGGGCGCGGCCGCGCTCGCCGTGCCGCTGCTGGAGAGCGTGGGCGGCGCGGACGACGACGCGGTCGAAGGCGGCTTCGCGCGGCTGCACGGGCTGTACTGGCTGTGCGCGAACCTCGCGGCCGACCGGCCGCTGGTCGTGCTCGTCGACGACCTGCAGTGGTCCGACGACGCGTCGGCCGCGTTCCTCGGCTTCCTCGCGCGGCGCGTGGGCGACCTGCCCGTCCTGCTCGTCGTGGGCAGCCGGCCGGCCGACGCGGCGGGTGCGGCGGAGGCTGCCGCGCTCCTCGCCGACGCCACCGCGCTGCAGGTGCGCCCGCGGCCGCTCAGCGACGAGGCGGTGGCGGCGTGGGTCGCGCGGTCGGCCGGCCGCGAGCCCGACGCGTCCTTCGTCGACGCCTGCCGCGAGGTGACCGCCGGCAACCCGCTCCTGCTCGCCGAGCTGCTGCGCGAGGTCGCCGCCGAGGGGCTGGCGCCGACGGGCGAGGGCGCCGAGCGCGTGCGGCGCCTCGGGCCCGCGGCGGTGTCGTCCGCGGTGATGCTGCGGCTCGCGCGGCTCCCCCCGTCGGCGCGCGAGCTGGCGCGGGCGGTCGCGGTGCTCGGCGACGGGACGCCGCTCCCGGTAGCCGCGCGGCTGGCCGGGCTGGAGGAGGACGAGGCGGTGGCCGCGGCGGCGTCGCTGCTGTGGGCCGACGTCCTCGATCCGAACGAGGAGCTCGCGTTCGTCCACCCCGTCGTGCGCGCGGCGATCTACGACGACATCCCCGCGGTCGAGCGCCGGCGGCGCCACGCCGCGGCGGCAGCGCTGCTGCGCGAGAGCGGCGCGCGGCCCGAGCAGGTCGCGGCGCAGCTGCTCGAGGCGCCGCCGGGGATCGACGAGATGGCGCTGGAGACGCTCGTGGCGGCGGGCCGCGAGGCGGCCGCGCGAGGCGTCCCCGCCGCGGCGGCCGGCTACCTGCGGCGCGCGCTCGACGAGCCGGCCGCGGCGCAGGCGCGGGCTCGGCTGCTCGCCGAGCTGGGCCGTGTCGAGAAGCTGACCGACGGGCGGGCGGCGATCGCGGCGCTGGAGGAGGCGCTGTCGCTCAGCGACGACCCGGACGAGCGGACGCGGATCGCGCTCGACCTCGGGTGGACGCTCGTGTACACCGAGGGCGACGAGAGGGCGGTGCGGCTGCTCGACGAGACGGAGCGGTCGGTCACCGGCGCGTCGCGCGCGCTGCGCGACCGCCTGCGGGCCGGGCTCCTGACCATCGCCGTCCTCGAGCCGCCGCTGCGGCAGCTCGCGGAGGAGCGGCTGGCCGAGGTGCGCGAGCGGCCGCTCGAATCGCTCGACGGGCCCGGCGCGCACGAGCTGATGGCGATCCTCGCGTGGCACGACGGGCGCGCGGGCGGCGACCGCGAGGAGGCCGTCCGCCGCGCCCGTGCCGCGCTGCCCGGGCTGCCGCCCGCCGAGGAGAGCTCGACGGGCCGGATCTTCGCGCTGCTCACGCTCACGTTCGCCGACGAGCTCGACGACGTCTTCGCCGAGTGGGGCCGCGCGCTCGACCGCGCGCGCGAGCGCGGGTCGCTGCTCGGCGTCGCCTCCGCGTGCTGCATGCGCTGCTTCGCGCACCTGTGCACGGGCGACCTGGCGGCGGCCGAGGCCGACGGGCGCGAGGCGATCGACGCCGTCCGCTCGTCGGCGATCGGGATCGGGCTGCCGTGGGCCTCCGGCTTCCTGGCGATGACGTACCTCGCGCGCGGGCAGCTCGACGCGGCCGAGCGGACGCTGGCGGAGGCGGCGCCCGCCATCACCCTCGCGACCGGCTCGGGCAATCGCGCGGCCTACCGCGAGGCCCGTGCGGCCGTCCTGCTCGCGCGCGGGAAGTTCGACGAGGCGGCGCGCGAGCTGCTCGACGCCGGCGCGCACTTCGAGGAGGGCGGCGGCGTCAACCCGGCGTTCCTGCCGTGGCGATCGGGCGCGGCGCTCGCCCTCGCGGGGTCGGACCGCGAGCGCGCCGTCGAGCTCGCGTCCGAGGAGGTCGCGCTGGCGCGCGCCTGGGGCGCGCCGCGCATCCTCGGCCGTGCGCTGCGGGCCGAGGGCCTCGTGCGCGGCGGCGAGGAGGGCGAGGCGCTGCTGCGCGAGGCGGTCGCGGTGCTCGAAGCGACGCCGGCGCGGCTCGAGCAGACACGCGCGCTGCTCTCCCTCGGCGCGATGCTCCGACGCACGAACCGCCGCACCGAGGCGCGCGAGCCGCTGCGCGCCGCCCACGACCTCGCGCGGCGGTGCGCCGCCGGCGCGCTCGAGGAGCAGGCGCGCGTCGAGCTGCAGGCCAGCGGCGTCCGCGCCCGCCCGGTCGAGGGCGGCGGCGCCGCGACGCTCAGCGCCTCCGAGCGCCGCGTCGTCGAGCTCGCCGCCGCCGGCCGCACCAACCGCGACATCGCCCAGGCCCTCTTCGTCACCGAGAAGACCGTGGAGACGCACCTGCGCAACGCGTACCTGAAGCTCGGCGTGCGATCGCGCAAGGAGCTTCCGGCCTCGCTCGCCGCGTGACGGGTGTGCGCATCACCTCACGCGGAAGGTGGCGCGCAGCGCCGCGCCCTCGACCGTCGCGGTCAGCGACCACTGCCCGCGCGGAAGCCGCGCGATCCACTTGACGTTCAGGCCGGCGCGGCCCGCGACGACGAACCGCCGCACCTTCCGCCCGCGCCGCAGCACGAAGGTCACCTCGGCGGCGCGCGCGAGGCGGAACGCGATCCGCACGCGACGCCGGCTCGACACCTTCCGCGCGACCCGGATCGACGTCAGCGCGCGCGCCGCGGGCTTCGCGCCGTCCGCGCCGGGCGCGGATCCGGCCCCGGGCGCGGACCCGCCCGCCGGGGCGGGGCCGCCCTGCGCGGCGCCGCCCTTCGGCGCCTGCGCGAGGTCGACGTCCGCCGGGCCCCAGTCGGGCTCGCGGCCGCCGGGGATCGCGAGGTGCGACTCGAGCGACTCGCAGGTGTCGCCGTCCAGATCCGCCCGCACCGGCTGGATCCAGATCCCGTCCTTGTCGTCGTAGGCGACGGCGGAGGAGTCCGGCGACCACGTCGGCGAGTGCGCCTCGGAGTCGCGCGTGTCCTGGCAGACCGGCGTCGGCGGCTGCGGGAAGTCGTCGCCCCCGAGGACGTTCTCGTAGGGCGGCTCGTGCGTCCATGCCGGCCCGTCCTGCACGAAGTAGCGCACGCCGTCGAACGGGGAGCCGGCGCCGTGGGTGGCGGCGACCGCCACGGCCTTCGTCCCGTCGGGCGACAGCTCGCCGTCCTGCAGGATCGCGTTGGGGTCGGTGAACCACCACTGCTCGTTGGAGTAGTCGCCGCCGACGACCCACGTCGAGACGCTGAGCCCGCCCGTCGCCCACGGCGCCGTGACGAGCACGCGCTGCGCGTCGATCCACGACGGCGTCGTCTCGTACTTGACCGCGTTGTCGGGCGTCGCGTACCGGGTCTCGCCGACCGGCTGCGACGTCGTCCACGAGTCGATCGAGCCGACGGGATCCGGGTCGTCGGGCATCGGCCCGTGTTCCTCGGTCTTGGCCTTGAACCAGTACGCGACCGTGCGGCCGTCCGGCGAGATCTTCGGGTCGTACGGACCGTAGACCTCGGTGAAGCCGGGGGTCTTGCCCGGCAGCGAGCCACCTGCGTTGCCCTCGCCCTCGCTCGTGGCGAGGACGTTGCCGCCCCGGTCCATCGTCACGAACTGCTTGCCGCGCTGGGCGAGCAGCGTGCCGTCGTCGGCCTGCGAGGGCGATCGCCAGCCGCCGCCCTCGGTGACGCGGTACTGCCGGGCGCCGTCGGGCGACGACAGCCAGACGTCGCCGTCCCTGACGAAGGCGATCGAGGAGGCGTGTGCCGCGGGGGCGGCACAGACGAGCAGCGCCAGCGCGGTGCCGGCGGCCTTGGCGAGTGCGTGGGTCATGGCAGCGATGCTCGACCCCGGCGACCCCGTACCGCCTCAGGGCCGCCCCCGAACATCCCCCTGAACATGGCGCCGCGCCCCTTGCACGCTGCGCCCGGCTTCCGCGAGCATCGCCCGCATGCTCGATCTCGACACCGACCTGCGGACCCCCGCGGACGCCGACTGGGACACCGCCCGCCAGGCCTGGAACCTCTCCGTCGACCAGCGCCCCGACGCGGTCGCCTTCCCCACGACCGCCGAGGAGGTCGCCGACGTGGTCAGCGCGGCGCGCGAGCGCGGGCTGCGCGTCGCCGCGCAGGCGACCGGCCACGGAGCCACCCCGATGGGCTCGCTCGAGGGCACGGTGCTGCTGAAGACCGAGCGGATGCGCGGCGCCTCCGTCGACCCGGCGGCCCGCACCGCGCGCGTCGAGGCCGGCGCGCAGTGGCAGGACGTGACCGCGCTCGCGGCCGAGCACGGCCTGGCGGGCCTCGTCGGCACCGCGCCCGACGTCGGCGTCGTGGGCTACACGCTCGGCGGCGGGACCGGCTGGCTGGGTCGCAAGCATGGCCTCGCCTCGAACAGCGTCACCGCGGTCGAGCTGGTGCTGGCCGACGGCCGCCACGTCCGTGCCGACGCCGAGAACGAGCCCGACCTGTTCTGGGCGCTCCGCGGCGGCGGTGGGTCGTTCGGGATCGTGACCGCACTCGAGTTCGCGCTGCATCCGGCCGCCTCGCTCTACGGCGGCGTCCTTTACTGGCCGTGGGAGCGCGCGACGGAGGTCCTCCACGCCTGGCGCGAGTGGACGGCCGGCGTGCCGGACGAGCTGACGTCGCTGGGCCGCGTCGTCCAGCTGCCGCCGTTCCCCACCGTCCCCGAGCACCTGCGCGGCCGCAAGTTCGCCCTCGTCGAGGCCGCGTACCTGGGCGACGAGGCGGCCGGCACCGACCTGCTCGCGCCGCTGCGCGCGCTCGGACCGGAGATGGACACGTTCGCGGCCATCCCGCCGACGCTGCTGCACACGCTGCACAACGATCCGCCGGTCCCGGTCCCCGGCCGCGGCGACGGCGCGCTGCTCACCGAGCTGACGCCGGAGACCGTCGACGCGTTCGTCGGCATCGCCGGACCGGAGTCCGGGTCGCCCTTCGTCGGCGCGGAGATCCGCCACTTCGGCGGAGCGCTCGCGACGGCACCGGCCGACGCGGGGGCACAGCCGACGATCGATGCGCCCTACGGCACGTTCTGCGTCGGGATCGCGGCGACACCGGAGATGATGGCCGGCGTGCAGGCGCACCTCGAGCGGGTGGGCGACGCGCTCGCCCCCTGGCGTTCCGAGCGCACGTTCATGAACCTCAAGGACCGCCCGTCCGGCGCCGAGGCGCTCTTCGGCGCCTCGGCCGCGGAGCGTCTGCGCCGGATCAAGGCCGAGGTCGACCCCGCCGACGTGATCCGCGCCAACCACCCGCTGTAGGGACTGGCCGCCCACCCGCGAAACTGTGGGGGTGGCGCACGACCACGCCCATGACCACTCGCACGCCGTGTCCCCCGCGGCCGACCGCCGCTGGCTGGGGGTCGCGCTGGGGATCGTCCTCGCCTTCATGGCCGTCGAGGTCGTGGCGGGCGTCATCGCCGACTCGCTGGCGCTGCTCTCCGACGCCGCCCACATGCTCACGGACGCCGGCGCGCTCGCCCTGGCGCTCGTCGCCGCCCGGCTCGCCGCCCGCCCGCCGAAGGGGCGCTTCACGTTCGGCCTCGGGCGCGCCGAGATCCTCTCCGCGCAGCTCAACGGGGCGCTGCTCCTCGTGCTCGCCGGCGTCATCGCGTGGGAGTCGGGCAAGCGGATCTACGAGCCGCCCGACGTCGAGGGGGCGTGGGTCCTGGCCGTCGGGGTGGCGGGCGCGATCGCGAACGTCGCGGCCGCCGCCGCGCTCGCCCGCGCCCAGCGCCAGTCGCTGAACGTCGCGGGCGCCCGCGCGCACGTGCTGACCGACCTCTACGCCTCGATCGCCGCGGCGCTGTCCGGCGCCGTGATCCTCCTCTCCGGCGTCCGCGAGTTCGACGGCATCGCCGCGCTGATCGTCGCCGCGCTCATGGTCGCCTCCGGCTGGCGGCTGCTGCGCGAGGCGTCGGCCGTGCTGCTGGAGGGCGCGCCCGCGGGGATCGATCCCGACGGCATCGGCCGCGCGCTGGCCGCGCAGCCCGGCGTCGTCGAGGTGCACGACCTGCACGTGTGGGAGGTGACGTCGGGCTTCCCCGCCGTGGCCGCGCACGTGATCGTCGAGGCGGGCGAGGACTGCCACCAGCGCCGGCGCGACCTGCAGCGCGTGCTCGACGACGCGTTCGGGGTCGAGCACACGACGCTCCAGGTCGACCACGCCGCCGCGCCCGGGCAGCTGCTGACGATCGAGCCGCGCGCCTAGTCGGAGCGCGGATCGGACTCGCGGACGCGCTCCGCCGACTCCGGGTGCTTGCGGACACGCGCGTAGCGATCGTGAATGTCGACCACGTCCTCGACGTCGCCGAGCTGATGCCCGGGGACGACGGCGAAGTCGAGCGGGCTGGCGCGGATCGCCTCGTACTCGGTGACCGTCAGCGACACGGGCTCCGCGCAGTCGACCCGGCCGCACTCGCACACGAACTCGACCGGCGCGTCGTCGTCGGGGAGCACGCGCAGGTCGGTCCGCAGCCGCTCGTTGATCTCGCGAAAGCGGCTCTCGTTGTCGGCGATGCGACGCGCGCGTTCGTCCACGCGGCGAGTCTACGGCGAGGCGGTCGGCCGGGCCAGGAGGATGGCCACGTCGTCGCGGGGGTCGCCGTCCTGCAGCGCCACGACGCTGCGCTCGATCGCCTCGGCCAGCACGCCCGGCGGGTCGCCCGCATGCTCGGCGAGCAGGCGGTCGAGCAGCTCCTCGCCCACGCCCGGGTCGTGGCCGCGCAGCTCGGTCACGCCGTCGGTGAAGAGGACGAGCGTGTCGCCCGGCGCCAGCCGCGCGACACGCTCGGCGAACGCGGGCGTCCGCAGGCCGCCGACGATCGAGCCGCGCAGGTCGATCGCCTCGACCCTCCCGTCGGCCCGGATCACGCGCGGCGGCAGATGGCCGCCGGTGGCCAGCGTCATCGTCACGCCGCCGTCGTCGTCCGCGCACACGCGCGCGTAGAGCACGGTGCAGAAGCGGCCCGCGACCGCGGGCTCGTTGAGCAGCGCGTCGTTGAGCAGCTCGAGGCACTCCTGCGCGCCGGCGCCGCGCAGCGTCATGGCGCGCAGCGTGTGGCGGGTGAGCGACGTGACCGCGGCGGCCTCCGGCCCCTTGCCGGCGACGTCGCCGATCAGCAGCGTCCAGACGTCGCCGCCGCCGCGGAAGACGTCGTAGAAGTCGCCGCCGACGTCGTTCTGGTCCCCTGCCGCGCGGTAGCGCGCGGCGAGCTCGAGCCCGGGCACGTCCGGCAGCGCCGGGGGCAGCAGGCTGCGCTGCAGCGTGCGCGCGATGTGCGAGCGCTCGGCGTACAGCCGCGCGTTCTCGACGGCGAGCCCGGCCCGCGCCGCGAGGATCTCGGCCAGGCGCAGGTCCTCCGCGCCGTACCGCCGGCCCGACTCCGCCGAGACCAGCGTGAGCGCCCCGAACGTCCGCCCGCGCGCGCTGAGCGGGACGGTGATGCCCGAGCGGATCCCCAGGCGGCGCAGGAACGCGAGCTGCTCGTCGTCGACCGCAGCCGCCTCCAGCACCTCGTCGGGCACCTCCTCGACCAGCTGGCTCTCGCCCGTGCGGATGGCCAGCGCGGGGCCGGTGGGCGCATCGGAGCGCGGCGGGTAGCGCTCGCTCATCTCGGCGGCGAGGCGCTCGAGCTCGGGATCGGCGGCGGCCACCGCGACCGTGCGCAGCACGTCGCCCCGCTCGGCGATCGTGAACGTGCACCAGTCCGCGATGGCGGGGACGGCGACGCGCGCGACCTCGCGCAGCGTCGCCTCGTAGTCGGTGCTCACCGCGGCCAGCCGCGCGCCGGCATCCGCGAGGAACTGGGTGCGGCGCCGCGCCGCCTCGGCCTCGACGTGCGCGGCCTCGGCGCGGATCTGCGCGGCCTCGGCCTGGGCGCGCGAGCTGAGCGCGTCGCGCAGCAGCTGCGCGTGCTCGGCCTGCGCCTCGTAGTGCGCGCCGACGTCGCGGATCACCCCCGCGACCCCGATCAGCTCGCCGCCGGGCGCGCGCACCGGGAAGACCGTGCTCTGGCGGTGGACCGTCTTCCCCTCGAGCTCGCCGTCGATCTCGCGGTCGACGATCGCCGACCCGCTGTCGACGACCTCGCGCAGGATCGTCTCGACCCCGCGGCCCATCTCGCCGAGGAGCTCGGACGGCGTGTGCCCGAGGTGCTCGGCGGCGGGGCGTCCGTTCAGCGCGGCGAGCGCCGGGTTGACGCGGCGGTAGCGGTGGTCGAGGTCCCAGAACGCCACGCCGACCGGGGCGGCGCTGAAGATCGCATCGAGCAGCGCGGTCGCCGTCTGCGCGGCGCGCCGCGCCCGCCGCTCGCCGGTGACCTCGAGGACGAGGCCGGCGACGCCCAGCATCTCCCCGTCGCGCGCGGGCACGGGGTAGTAGCTCGCCAGCCACTGGCGCTGCTCGCCGGGCGAGGCGGGCGTGACGCCGGTGATGTCCGCGTCGACGAACGGCTGCGCGGTCTCCTGGACGCGGCGCAGCATCTCCTCCACGCGCCCGCCCAGGTCGGGCCCGAGGACGTCGGTCGCCGTGCGCCCGAGATGGTCCTCCGGCGCGACGCCGTTGATCTCGGCCAGCGCGGGGTTGATCCGCCGGTAGCGCAGGTCGGCGTCCCAGAAGGCGAGCCCCATCGGAGCGTGCGAGAACAGCGCGTCGAGGAGCGCGTAGGCGTCCGGCATCCTGTCCGATCGTATGAGTCCCCATCGCCGACTGCGCCGCGCGGCCGTCCTGCTCGGGATCGCGCCCCTCTTGCTGCTCGTGCCGAGCGTGCCCGCGTGGATCGTGCTCGCGGCCGGCGTCGCCGGGTCGCTGCTCGCGCTGTCGGCCCTCAGTCCAGGGCGACGAGGCGGAAGCGGACCCGACCTCCCGTGACGTCCGCCAGGCCCATCGTGTGCCGCGGCTGGCGGCGCCGGTCGGTCGGGCTCCCCGGGTTGAAGATCTGAAAGCCGTCGCGCTCTTCGTGCAGCGCGATGTGCGAGTGCCCGAAGACGACGGCATCCGCCTCGGGGAACCGCAGCCGCATCCGCTCCAGGCGCCCCTTGCTCGGCCCGGCGTCGTGCACCATGCCGATCCGCACGCCGTCCGCCTCGACGACCCGCTGCTCGGGCAGCCGCTCGCGCAGCGCGGGCTCGTCGACGTTGCCGAACACCGCGCAGACCGGCGGGCCGATCGCCTCCAGCTCCTCCAGCACCCCGACGGTCGCGATGTCGCCGCCGTGCAGGATCAGGTCCGCGTCCCGCAGCCGCTCGACCGGCAGGCGCCGCCGGCCGCGCGGCATGTGGGTGTCGGAGACGATCGCCAGCCTCAGGCGGCGACCTCCTCGGCGGCCTCGCCGAGCGGCACGCCGATGACCTTCAGGCGCCGCGAGAGCGCGTCGAACGCGAACTTGTGCGTCACCGAGGAGTGGTAGCCGAGGAGCTCGTAGTCGTACGGGTCCTCGACGCCGGGGGGGACGAGGACGGCGGTGGCGATCGGGATGAGCTCCTGGAGCTTGGACTGCATGCGGCGGCGCAGCGCGGGGTCACCCGCCTTCTGCTGCAGGAACCACGTGCCGTACGCGACGTGCCGGTGCTCGTCCTGCGAGATGCGCTGGTAGCCCTCGAGCAGGCCGGGCAGCTTGCCCTGCTTCTCGAGGTAGTCCTGCATGAAGAACTGGCCGGTCAGGGCGAGCGTCCCCTCGATGACCATGTGGTAGAGCACGACGAAGTCGACCTTCGCCTCGAGGTCGCCCGGGTTGGCCAGCAGGTGCTCCTGCGCGTTGACGAGCTCGACGTCGAAGAGCTGGATGAACGCGTCGTTGACGTCGTCGCGCGCCTTCTCCAGGCGGCTCTCGAACGTGCCGTCGCGCTTGAGGACCTCCGCGTAGAACCGGTTGAAGAACTGCGCGTGGCGGACCTCGTCGACCTGCTGTGTCGTGAGGAACGCCTCCTCGCCCTGGTCCTCGTACGAGCGCACGAGCCCGCTGAACTGCGTCGCCACGCGCTCCTCGCCGATGAAGAACGCCGAGAGGTTGTAGGCGAGCGACTCCTTCTCCTCCTGCGTCACGGTCGTGGCGTACTGCTCGACGTCCCGGTCCAGGTCGATCGCGTGCGCCGACCACGGCTGGCGCTCCCACAGCTCGTAGAGCTGCTGCGGGTTCATCAGCTTGACCTTCGAGAGCTGGGACTCGTCGGTCATCGTGCCGACGTCGCCCTGGGACGTGAGTTCCAAGAGGGTGGCCATGCTGGACAGTGAACATGCTGTCTGACACAGTGTCAAGTCCTATGGTTACGACGATGACGAGCCTGGGCCGGCAGAGCGAGAAGCGGGCCGCCATCGAGGCCTCCGTGCTGCGCGCGACGGAGGAGCTGCTCGAGGAGGGCGCGTCGTTCGCCGAGCTGGGGATCGAGCGGATCGCCACGCGCGCGGGCATCTCGCGGACCGCCTTCTACTTCTACTTCCGCGACAAGCGCGAGCTGCTCGTGCGGCTGACCGAGGAGGTCAACGCGCAGCTGATGGCCGCCGCGGAGACGTGGTGGTCGGGCGAGAGCGACCTGCGCACCGCGCTGCACGCGATCGCCGCGCTGTACCGCGGGCACGGCGCGCTGCTGCGCGCCGTCGTCGAGGTCTCGACCTACGACGAGGAGGTCGCGACCTTCTGGCGCGGGATGGTCGGCCGGTTCGCGGAGGCGACGCGCGGGCGGATCGAGGCCGAGGGCGCGGGCGTCCCCGACCCGACGGCGACGGCCTTCGCGCTCGTCTGGATGGTCGAGCGGACCTTCTACCAGCAGCTCGTGCAGCGCGAGCCCGTCGACACCACCGCGCTCGTCGACGCGATGGCGACGATCTTCGAGCGCACCGTCGCGCCGTAGCCTTCCCCGCTTGCGGATCTGGGTCGACCTCACGAACACGGCGCACGTCGTGGTCCTCCGGCCGCTCGTCGAGCTGCTGGAGGCGCGCGGGCACGACGTCGTGCTGACGGCGCGGCCCCTGTCGCACACGGTCGAGCTGCTCGAGGACTGGGGCCATCCGTATGCCGCCTTCGGGGAGCACGGCGGCGTGCGGCGCGCGGACAAGGCGCGCGCGGCGTTCGCGCGCGTGCGCCGGATGGTCGCCTTCGGGCGCGCCCACGGGCCGTTCGACGCCGCCCTCGCCCACGGCTCCACCGACCTGCCCGTGGCGTCGCGGGTCCTGCGCGTGCCGAACACGACGATGTTCGACTACGAGTGGGCGGTCGCGCAGCACAACGTGAACTGCCGCCTGGCGAACCGGGTGCTCGTGCCGGAGGCGATCCCGCCGGAGCGGCTCGGGCGGTTCGGCGCGCGCGGCGCGAAGCTCGTCCGTTACCCGGGGCTGAAGGAGGAGTACGTCCTGCACGGGTTCGAGCCGGACGCGGGCGTGCTCGAAGGGCTCGGCGTCGACCGCACGCGCCCCCTCGCCGTGATCCGGACCGCGCCCTCGTACGCGCTGTACCTCGGCGGCAGCGAGACCCCGCTCCTCCCGCGCCTCCTCCAGCGGCTCGACGGCGAGGGCGTGCAGAGCGTGGTGCTGGTCCGCAACGCCGAGCAGGCGGCCGACGTCCGCGGGCTCGGCCTGGAGAGCGTGATCGTCCCCGGCCGCGCGATCGACGCCCGGTCGCTCGTCGCGTTCGCCGACGCGCTGGTGAGCGCGGGCGGATCGATGAACCGCGAGGCGGCCGCGCTCGGGACGCCCGTGTGGACGATGTTCGAGGGCCGGATGGGCGGCGTGGACGAGCAGCTCGTGGCCGACGGCCGCCTGAAGGTCCTGCGCGACCCCGCCGACGTCGTCGTCGCGCCCCGCGCTGGAAGCGACGCGGAGGGCGCGGCCGACCGCGCGCCTCGCCGCCCTCCGATCACGCGCGACCCTTCGGACCTCCTGCGCCTCGCCCTCGGCGGCTGGGTCGACGCCTAGTCGGGCGTCGCCGCCGCGTACTCCTCGACGGCCTCCTCCGTCTCCCCCTCCGGCGGCGGCGTGCGCCGGCGCGCGAGCACCTGGAAGTGGCGGTCCTTCAGGATCTCGAGCTGGTAGACCATCCACACCGAGCCGATCAGGATGAGGACGCCGACGCCGCCGACGATCAGCGCGTGGTCCGTGTTCCAGATCCCGCGCGGGCGCGGCGGCACGAACCGCACGAGCATCGCGTAGCCCGCCAGCACGCCCGCCCACACGTGCAGGTAGGCCGCGGTGCGCCGCTGCGAGTACCCGATGCGCATGAACCGGTGGTAGAAGTGGTTCTGGTCGGCGTCCCACGGCTTGCGCTTGTACTTCAGGCGCTTGGCGACGACGAACGACGTGTCGAGGATCGGCACGGCCATGATCAGCAACGGTGCGGCGAGCGCGATCGTCGCCGGCGTCTTGAGCACGCCCTCGACCGACAGCGAGCCCAGCACGAACCCGAGCGTCAGCGCCCCGCTGTCCCCCATGAAGATCTTCGCGGGGTGGTAGTTGTGGCGCAGGAAGCCGACCGTCGCGCCGCAGACGATCGCGGCGAGCACCGCGGCGTTCACGCGCCCGAACGACATCGCCAGCACGCAGAGCGCGGCGCTCGAGATCCCCACGATGCCCGCGGCGAGCGCGTCCATGCCGTCGATCAGGTTCACCAGGTTGGCGACCAGCGCGATCCACAGCAGGGTCAGCGGGATCGCAACCTCCGGCCCGATGTCGAAGCTGACGAACGGCAGCCCGATCCGCCGGAGGTGCATGTCGTAGCCGATGACCGGGATGAGCGCGGCGGCCATGACGAGCAGCAGCTTCGTCTTCGCCGACAGGCTGCGCAGGTCGTCGTACAGGCCGATCGCGGCGACGACGGGGATCCCGATGATGACCCCCACCAGCGGGCCGTGCAGCTCGACGAAGGCGAGGGCGGGAGCGAGGATCCCCACGGCGATCGCCAGGCCGCCGATGCGCGGGATCGGCCGGGTGTGCACGCGCGGGCGATCGCGATCGGGCACGTCGAACGCGCCGGCCCGGATGGCGATCCGCGCGACGAGCGGCGTGAGGAGCATCACGAGGACCGCCGCGCTCAGCAGCCCCCACGCGACGGCCCCGTGGTGCGCGAGGGCGTCGAGCGTGTCCGCGAAGGACATGGGCACATGATTCCACGCCCGCGATCCGTGGCCTCCCGAGCGCGTAGGCTGCCGCGCGCATGGGCGGCCTTCTCATCCTCGGCGCGGGGTACATCGGGAGCGCCCTCGCGGCGCGTGCGCTCGACCAGGGGCTGGAGGTCACGCTCGCCGACAACTGGTCGGCGACGCACGAGGAGCAGCTCGCCCCGCTGGCCGAGCGGGGGGCGCGGGTCGTCACCGCGGACATCCGGTTCCCGCACGACGTCGACATGCTGCTGGCGGGTGCGCCGGACCGGATCGTGCTGCTCGCCGCGCAGGCCAGCCGGCCGCTGGCCGACAGCGACCCGGAGTACACCGAGCAGACGAACTGCACCGGCGTGCGGCACGTGGCCGAGGCCGTCGCGTCCGCGGGCGGCCCGGGCGTCGTGTTCGGCAGCTCGCTGCATGTGTACGGCGGCGGCCTGAGCGGCGCCGTCGGCGCGGACCGCCCCTACGGCGACCAGGGCGACCTCGCGCACCTGTCCAAGGTCTACGGCGAGCTCGTGCTCAAGATGCACGCCGCCCGCGGCGGCTTCCCGCTCGCGCTCGCGCGGCTGGGCATCGTCTACGGCCCGTCGCCGGTCGAGCACGACCGGCCGGAGTCGGTGACCGTCGTCGACAAGTTCCGGCGGCTCGTCGCCGCCGGCGAGCCGCTGACGCTCGACGACGGGGGCCGCGCGACGATCGGGGCCGTGCACGTCGACGACGTCGCTCGGATCCTGCTCGGACCGCTCGACGGCCCGGCGAACGTCGCCGCCGAGACGGTCACCGTCGCAGACGTCGCCGCGCTGGCCGAGGGGCGCGAGCCGCCGGGGGGCGCGACGTGGTCGGTGGAGTCGCCGTTCGCGTACGAGCACTCCGTGCGGGAGTACCTGTGCGGATCCTGATCACCGGCGCGACCGGCTACCTCGGGTGGCGGCATGCGGTCGTGCTGCGCGAGCGCGGCCACGAGGTCACGCCGCTCGCGCGCCCGGGGCATCGCGAGCGGGCGGCCGCACGCGACCTCGAGCCGGTCGAGGTCGACGCCGGCAGCGCGGACGCGCGCGACCTCGTGCGCGGCCACGACGCGGTCCTGCACTTCGCGGGCGTCCCCGATCCCGCGGGCGCGGCGCGCGACCCCGCCCGCGCCGTGCGCGAGAACGCGGGGACGACGGTCAACCTGCTCGACGGCTGCGCCGAGCACGACGCGCTGCTCGTCTACCCGAGCAGCGCCCGCGCGGGGATCGAGCCGGCGCCGGACGCCTACGCGCTGTCCAAGCGCCTCGGCGAGGAGGCGTGCCGCCTGCACCGCGCGCCCGCCGTCGTCCTGCGGCTGACCAGCGTCTTCGGCCCGGGCCAGGTCACCCGCGAGGGCGCGACCGGGGCCATCGCCGCCTTCGCCGACCGCGCCCTCGGCGGCCGCGCGATCTCGATCCCCGGCAACCCGCGGCGGACGAGGGACTTCCTGTACGTGGACGACCTCGTCGAGGGGGTGGAGCGACTCGTGGCCTCCTCGGTCGCCGCGCCCACCACCGCGCCGCTCCTCTACGCGGGCAGCGGCGTCGCGACGCCCTTGGTCGACGCCGCCCGCCTCACCCTCGCCGCCGCGGGCTCGGACGTCGAGGTCGAGACGCCGGGCGGTCAGCTGCCTCCCGGCGAGGACGAGAGCTACGCGCTGGAGCCGGGGGTGCCGCGGTTAGAGTTGACGCCCCGACCGCTCCCCGAGGCGGTCGCCGCGTATGTCGACTGGCTCCGCCTCCACCCCGAGCATGCCGCTGCTCAAGGCCGCGCCCGAGCCTGAGCAGGTCGCCGAGCGACTGGAGGGCGGCGACTGGCGGGGGATGGAGCTCGCGCTCATGCCGTCGCACGTCGCAGACGACGCGGCGCTGGACCGCGCGATCGCGGCCGTCGACGAAGGCTGCCGCGGGCGCGACGTCGTCCTCACCGCCGAGGCGCCCGTGTCGTGGCCGAGCGGCGCGCACGTCCGCGTCGACCGCCTGACGGACGAGGCCCGCGACGGGATCGAGCGCAGCGCACGGTTCGCGGCCGCGATCGGCTCGCCCGTCCTCACGATCCACCTCTACATCCCGCAGACCGCGGACGAGCTGCGCGCCGCCGCGCCGGTCGACGACGACGCGATCCACGAGTTCTTCACCTTCTACGCGCGGGCCTGCGCGGAGAACGGCGTCCTCCCACTGATCGAGAACGTCCCGCCGGTGCTTCGCATGCGCACCGGCGGCGCGTTCTACACGCCGGTCGGCGGCCACTGGCGCGACCTGCAGAAGTGGCGCGAGCGGATCCCCGAGCTCGGCTTCACGCTCGACACGAGCCACGCCGCCCTGTTCCGCGCGTTCGTGAGCGCGTACCCCTCGCTGTTCGGGCTGGAGTCGGACGAGGGGCTCGAGCTCGAGCGCTACGTCGAGGAGCTCGGGCCGGCGACGCAGGTCGCGCACGTGTCGAACGCGAGCGGCGTCCTCGGCGAGGGCCTGCCGTACGCGCGCGGCGAGCTCGACCTCGACCCGATCGTCGCCCGCCTCGGCGAGCTCGTCCCCTACATCGTCGCCGAGATCAACGAGCCCGACCACCGCTTCTCGCCGAACATGAAGGACGGCTACCGGCACATCGTGCGCGCGCTCGACACGCCCGCCGAGCGGTGGTCGCGGCCGCCGCGGCGCCTGCCCGCCGGGGGTATCGACTGGCAGGAGATCGCCGGACGGCGCGACCCGGTGCCGGACGTCCTCGGCCTGCAGGACCACCTCGCTGGCCGGCGCGTGATGGTCACCGGCGGCGCGGGGTCGATCGGGCGCTCGCTGACGTCGCTGCTCGCCGCGCTCCGTCCCGCGCTGATCACGGTCCTGGACACGCACGAGGCGGCGCTCACCGCGGACCGTCACGCCAAGGGCGCGGCGCGGCTCGCGCGCTTCGAGCACGTCCTGTGCGACATCCGCGACCGGCGCAGGCTCGAGCACGAGACGGCCCGCGCGCGCCCGGACGTCGTGTTCCACCTCGCCGCGTACAAGCACGTCGACTGGGCCGAGCGCTACCCGGAGGAGTTCGCCGCGACGAACCTCGACGGGTCGTGGAACGTCCTGCGGGCGACGCGCGACGCGGAGACCGTCGTCGTCGCCTCCACCGACAAGGCCGCGCAGGCGTCCTCCATGTACGGCCGGACCAAGCGGCTGATGGAGACGCTGACCGCGCTGGCCGGCGAGGGCCGCGCGGCGGTGCGGCTCGTCAACGTGCTCGGCAGCGCGGGGAGCGCGACCGAGCTGTGGCTGCGCCAGGCGCGCGCGGGCGTGCCGCTGACGCTCACCGACCCGAGCATGGTCCGGTTCTGGATCACCATGGCCCATGCAGCTTCGCTCGTCGCGCACGGGGCGCTTGCGGCCCGCGGCGGGACGCGTCTGCTCACCGCCGCGGAGCCCGTCGAGCTGGAGATCGGGCTGATCGCCGAGCGGATCTGGTCGCTCGCGGGCCCGGGCGGCGCGGCGGACATGCACGTCGCCGGCGTCCGGCCCGGCGAGACGATGAGCGAGATCCTCGTCGGCCCGGGCGAGGAGCTGGGCGAGGAGGTCCGGATGGGCGCCGCCGCGATCCTCGGCGACGCGCCGACCGACGCCGCGGCGGCGATCGTCGACGCGGTCGAGCGGTGCAGCGGGGCCGAGGAGCGCCGCCGGGCCTGGCTCGGCGCGCTGGCCCCGCCCCGCGCGCCCGCGACCCCCTGACCCTGCGCCGTGCGGATCCTCCTCGTCAGCCAGTTCTGGCCCGGCCCGTCCGACCCGGACCTCGGCGCGTTCCTCGTCCCCGTCGTCGAGGAGCTGGAGCAGCGCGGCCACATCGTCGAGCGCGCGGTGATCGACCGCCGCGGGGCCGGCCGGAAGGGCGACGTCCGCCTGCTGCGCGATGCGGCGCGGCTGGGACGCCGCGCCGACGTGGTCTTCGCCCACTTCCTCGTCCCCGCCGGGTTCATCGCCGCCGTCACCCACCCGCGCACGCCGCTCGTCGTCATGGCCCACGGCCAGGACGTGCGCAACGCCGTGCGGAGCGGTCCGGTGAGGAGGGCCACCGCCGTCGTCGCGCGCCGCGCGCACACCGTCATCTTCAACTCGGCCTACCTCCGCGACCAGATGCCGGTTGACGTGCAGCGCGCGGAGGTGATCGACCTCGGCGTCGACCTCGACCGCTTCCGCGGGCGCCCGCGCGGCGACGACCCCGGGCCCGTCTTCCTCTTCGCCGGCTCGCTCATCGAGCGCAAGAACGTCATCCGCCTGCGCGACGCGTTCACGGCGTTCGGCCGCGGGACGCTCTTCGTCGCGGGCGACGGCCCGCTGCGCGCCGAGCTCGAGGGTCGCCCGGACATACGCCTCCTCGGTCGCGTCCCACACGACCGGATGCCCGACCTCCTCGCGGCGGCCGACGCCCTCGTCCTCCCGTCCCTCGAGGAACCGCTCGGCCAGGCGCTCCTCGAGGCGATGGCGAGCGAGCGCAGCGTCGTCGCGACGAACGTCGGCGGCCCACCTGAGTTCGTGACGCCGCAGGCGGGAGCGCTCGTCGACCCGCTGAGCGTCGACTCGATCCGCGCCGGTCTGGAGCACGCCGCGGCGCTCCCGACGCCGAACCCGCAGGCCCGCGCCGCCGCCGAGCCGCACGCCCTCCCGCGTCAGGTCGAGCGCATGGAGTCCGTGCTCGCGGCCGCGGCGAGGTCCCGCGGCTGAGCGCGCCCGCGGATGAGGTCGGCCGCCTTCTCGGCCACCGCGATCGTCGGCGCGTTCGTGTTGCCGCGCGGCACCATCGGCATGACCGACGCGTCGACCACGCGCACGCCCTCGACCCCCTCGACCCGCAGCTCCGCGTCGACCACCGAGCCCATAGCGCACGTTCCCACCGGGTGGTAGAGCGTCCCGGTGTGGGAGGCGATGTGGCGGCGGAGGTCCTCGTCGCTGTCGGAGTCCGGCACCGTGAACGGCTGCGCGCAGTACCGCGCGATCGACGGCTGGCGCGCGATCTCCATGAGGTGGCGCACGCCGCGCATCTGCGTCTGCATGTCGGCCTCGGCCGCGTAGTAGTTGTGGCGGATGATCGGCTTGGCGCTCGGGTCGTTGGACGCGAGCCTCACGCTCCCCCGGCTCTCGGGCTGCAGCACGCAGGGCGCCATCCACATGCCGTGGTCGGTCGGGTCGGCGAGGCCGTCGTCGACGATCTGCACGGGCACCGCGTGGTACTGCAGGTCCGGCGCGTCGAGCCCGTCACCCAGCCGCACGAACGCGCCCGCCTCGGCGAAGTTCGAGGTCAGCGGCCCGGTCTGCGTGGTCTCGAACTCCTCCAGCGCGGCCGACTCCATCGCGACGAGCAGCGACACCGGCTGATCGGTCGTGAAGACCAGCGACGCCGCGGGGTGATCGCTCAGGTTCTCGCCCACCTCCGCCGCGTCGGCGACGACCTCGATCTCCTTCATGGTCAGATGCTCCGCCGGCCCGACGCCGCTGAGCTGGAGCAGCTGCGGCGAGTTGTACGCGCCGCCGCACAGGATCACCTCGCGCTCCGCGCGCACGACCTCCACCTCGCCGAGGCGGGAGACCTCGACGCCGACCGCGCGCGTCCCCTCGAACACGATGCGGTGCGCGAGCGTCCACGTCCGCACCTCGAGGTTCGGCCGCTCCAGCGCCGGGTGCAGGTACGCGACCGACGTCGACGCGCGCATGCCCCCGCGCTGCGTCACCTGGTACATGCCCGCGCCGTCCTGCTCGGGCCCGTTGAAGTCGTCGGTCAGCGGCACGCCGGCCTCGACCGCCGCCTCGATCCACGCCAGCGACATCGGGTTGCGCGAGCGGTTCTCCGAGACCGCGAGCGGGCCGCCGACGCCGTGCAGCTCCGACGCGCCGCGCTCGTTGTCCTCGGCGCGCACGAAGTACGGCAGCAGGTCGTCCCACGTCCAGCCGGGGATCCCCCAGCCGTCGTAGTCGCGCCGGTTGCCGCGGATGTAGACCATCGCGTTGATCGACGACGACCCGCCCAGCGTCTTGCCCCGCGGCAGGTACACGCGCCGGCGGTCGCAGAACGGCTCGGGCGCGGTCGCGAAGTCCCAGTCCACGTCGGTGCGGCCCAGCTTCAGGAAGCCGAGCGGGACGTGGATGTTGTCCTTGACGTCCGGCGGGCCGGCCTCGATGAGCAGGACGCGGACGTCGGGATCCTCGCTCAGTCGAGCGGCCAGCACGCAGCCGGCCGAGCCGGCGCCGACGATGACGTAGTCGTACATGCGGGCGATCCTCCGCCCGCGGCCCGTCTACGTCAAGCGGGTGCGGCGGCGTGCGAACCGAGGTGCGCGTAGAGCGGGTAGCGATCGGCGATCGCGGTCACCCGCTCGGCGAGCTCGCCGCGCCGCGACTCGAACTCGGGCGTCAGCGCGGTCGCGATGATCTGCCCCACCTCGGCGAAGTCGTCGGCCACCAGCCCGCGCGTGGCGAGCGCGGGCGTCCCGACGCGCAGGCCGCTCGAGATCGCCGGCGGCCGCGGGTCGAACGGGACCGCGTTGCGGTTGACCGTGATCCCGATCTCGTGCAGGCGATCCTCGGCCTGCTGGCCGTCCAGCTCGGACTCGCGCAGGTCGACGAGCGCGAGGTGCACGTCGGTGCCGCCGGTCAGCACGTTGACCCCGTGACCGGCGCCGAGAAGCTGCTCGGCGACGATCCGCGCGCCCTCCACCGTCCGCTGCTGGCGCTCGCGGAACGCCTCCGTCGCGGCGATCCCCAGGGCGACCGCCTTGCCGGCGATCACGTGCATCAGGGGCCCGCCCTGCTGGCCGGGGAACACGGCGGAGTTGATCTTCTTCGCGTGCTCCTCGCGGCAGAGGATCATGCCGCCGCGCGCGCCGCCCAGCGTCTTGTGGATCGTGGTGGTGACGACGTCCGCGTACGGCACCGGGTTCGGATGCAGGCCCGCGGCGACGAGCCCGGCGAAGTGCGCCATGTCGACCATCAGGAGCGCGCCGACCTCGTCGGCGATCGCGCGGAAGTGCTCGAAGTCGAGGAACCGCGGATAGGCCGACCAGCCGGCGAGGATCATCTTCGGCCGCTGCTCGTGCGCGATCCGCGCGACGTCGTCCATGTGCAGCAGCGAGTCCTCGCGCCGCACCTCGTACGGCACGATCTCGTAGAGCCGCCCCGACACGTTGATCTTCATCCCGTGCGACAGGTGGCCGCCGTGCGCGAGCGAGAGGCCCATGAGCTTGTCGCCCGGCTGCAGGAGCGCGTGGTAGACGGCCGTGTTGGCCTGCGCGCCGGCGTGCGGCTGGACGTTCGCGTGCTCGGCGCCGAAGAGCGCCTTGGCCCGGTCGATCGCCAGCTGCTCGGCGACGTCGACGTGCTCGCACCCGCCGTAGTAGCGCTTGCCGGGATAGCCCTCGGCGTACTTGTTGGTGAGCACGCTGCCCTGCGCCTCGAGGACCGCCTGCGGCACGAAGTTCTCGGACGCGATCATCTCGAGCGTCCGCTGCTGGCGCTCGAGCTCGTGGTCGAGGACCGCGGCGATCTCGGGGTCCACCTCGGCGAGCGGGCGGTTGAAGAAGTCCGGCGGCAGGTCGGTCATGGCGAAGTCTCCTCGGGGACCCATCCGACGGTATCAGCGGCACTGGACCTTCAGGCCACTGCAGCGATCAGGATCTTCAGGATCTTGGCGCGAAGGCGATGAACGGGTTCATGGCTCTTCGTCGCGCGTCCGCCCTCGCCGTCGCCCTCGCGGCGCTCGCCCTGCCCGCCGTCGCCCAGGCGACCGAGCCCTTCGCCTGCCTGACCGGGGCGTCGCTCGACAACGCGACCGAGGGCGTCGCGCACGCGCTCGACGCGACGTGCAGCGTCGACCTCGACGGCCAGTCCATCGTCCGGTACGAGTGGGACCTCGACGGCGACGGCACCTTCGAGACCGACACCGACGTCTCGCCGCTGACCGCGCACGCCTGGGCCGACCGCGGCGCGCTGCTCGACGCGCGCGTGAACGTCGGCCTGCGGGTGACCGACTCCGCCGGCGAGAGCGGCACGACGACCGGCGAGATCCGCGTCGTCGACACGATCAACGCGTGGTTCCTCTTCCAGCCCCAGATCGTCAACCCCGGCGACGAGATCACGCTCAGGGGCGTCGTCGCGCCCTCGTCGACGTGGAACCCGCCCTACACGGGCGCGTGGGACCTCGACGGCGACGGCACCTACGAGACCGACACGGGCCCGGACGACGAGGTCAAGACGACCGCGCCGCAGGCGCTCGGCACGCACCGCCTGGGCCTGCAGATCACCGACGGCAGCGGCGCCACCTCCCGCGTGCACCGCGAGATCGAGGTCGTCGAGCGCCACCCGAGCCGCGACATGATCGCCTACCAGGCGCCGATCAACCTCGGCGACGCGCCGACCGGAGCCGTCGCGCCGACGCCGATCCCGGACGCACCGGCCGCTCTCACGCCGGACCCGCTGCCCGTAGCGCCGACGGCGACGCCCGCGCCTGCGCTGCGACGCCCCAAGCTCGCCGCCATTGACGCGAACCGCAACGGCCTGAGCCTGCGCTACACCGGCGGGCCGAAGTGGTCGCTGTGGAACGTCGTCGTCCGCCTGCCGGCCAAGCGCGCGGCGACGTACGGCCTGCCGCGCAAGACGGTGATCTTCGCCCGCGGGAAGATCAGGTTCGACGCGCACGGCGTCGGCACGTCGAAGATGCGCTGGACCAGAGGCGCCTACCGCGTCTTCCGGCAGGTTCGCGAGAGCCTCGTCGAGATCCGCGCGCGCCGCTACCGCTAGCCGGCTTCGGGCTCGCCCAGCGCCCGCGGCAGGTCGCGGGCGATGTCGAAGTGCTCGTCGAGCTGCGTCATCTGCAGCACGCGCTGGATGGCCCTCCCGCCGCGCACGAGCACGAGCTTCCACCCGCCGCGCCGCGCACGTCGCTGGGCGGAGACCAGCCGCGCCAGGCCGGCCGAGTCGAGCATCGTCAGCCCGCGCAGGTCGACCACGATCAGCTTCGGCTGCGTCTGCTCGATCGCGAGCAGACGCCGGTCGAACGCGTAGGCGTTGGCCAGGTCGAGCTCGCCCGTCAGCGTCACCCGCGCAACGCGCGGCCGCACGATCTCGTCCGTGACCTCGAACGGCGCCATCCTGGCGCGGACACTACAGCCGCCGCGAGGTGAGCACCGCCCGCACCGCCTTGCGCCCGCCGGTCGGGCGAACCTTGAGGATGAACCGGTAGTCGCCGCGGGGCAGCCCCTTGGCGCTGAGCTTCACGCGGTACGTGGTGTCGGCGCGCCGCACGCGCATCTTCCCGCGCGCCACGACGCGCCTGCCCCGCATCACGGTGATCCCCGCGCGGGCCCGCCGGCTCAGGCGGTACGCCGCGGTGACCGGGCGCCGCGTCGGGCCGCCGAAGACGGGCCGCAGCAGCTTGTACGCCGTCAGCAGCGTGCAGCTCTCCTTGCGGTAGTGCGGCGGCCGCTTCAGCCACCGCCCGCCCTTGCGGTGCAGCGTGATCCGCCGGTAGTCGATCTTCCGCCCGCCGAGGATCATCTTGTAGCGGACGAAGTAATAGCCGTCGGTGACCTTGCGGCCCTTGCGGTTCGCCCGGCCGTTCCACGTGAACGACTTGAACTTGCCGCGGAAGCGCGCGACGAGCCGCTCGCCGACGACGCGCCTGCCGACCGACGTCTGGAAGACGTCGACGGTGATCGGCTGGCGCACCTTGCGGGCGAAGTCGAGCCGCAGCCTGCGCTTGCCCTGACCGCGCGCGCGGGCGTGCTTGAAGCCGCGGGCCGACGCCGTGCAGGCAAGCGGGCCGCCGCCGCTCGCTCCGCCGCCGCCGGCCGTGCCCGGCCCGTTGCCGCCGTCCGGCCGGATCGGCCGCGCCGGCCACTCGAGCGCGTTGCGCAGGATCAGGTGGCCCGTGTACGTGAGCGCGTACGGCTCGATGCCGAAGTCGTGGTCGAACGCCTCGGAGGGCTGCGGCGCCAGCGCGCCGATCAGCGTCACGCGCCCCGACCCGACCTTGGCCTGGCCGATCGACGTGCGCGCCGTGTCGACGTCGAGTCCGCCCGACGTGTCGCTCACCGCGGTCGCGGCCGTCTGGACGCCGGCCTTCTCGATCGCCTTGCGGTCGACGTCCCACGCCGGCGACTCGAACGCGTCGTCGTCGATGTTGGGCGGCTCGGTCTCCTGGATCGCGTACCCGAGCGGCACCGGCTCGTACAGCTGGCGGCGCAGCTGGAGGTTGAACCGCGCGCCGTCCTGCGCGACCGTGAACGGCGTCGTCAGGATCGGCCGGTCCTTGATGACGTCCTTGGCCGGCTTGGAGTCGTCGCCGCTGGCGCGCATGAAGGACACCTGCCCGACGTACTGGCTGCGGGCGGCGATGGTCTTGGCGTCGAGGTCGACGTACTCCGGCAGCATGCGCGCCGAGGAGTCCGTCAGCACGAGGTTGCCGCCGTCGCGCACCCACGCCTGCAGCGCGTCGAGGAAGCCCTCGTTGCGCGGGACCTGGTCGGCGAGCACGATCGACGTGAAGCTGTCGAGGTTCGTCTTGCCGGAGGCGATCGACGCGGGGTCGATCTTGCGGAAGCGCCGGTCGGGGTCGGAGATGTTCTTGTTGAGGTCCTCGAACAGGTCGGTGTTGGCCACGTCGTAGGCGGCCAGCCGCGGCGGGTTGAAGCCGCTCGTGTCGCGGCTCTCGGTCGCGGGCCCCTGGGAGAACGTGACGTCCATCAGGGCCCCGGCGTCGATCGCGTTCGGGATGTCGGACTGCAGGACGGCGCGCCACTCGACCGCCTTGCCCTCGCGGTTGCGCGCCATCGGCCGGTTGACCGCGACCGTGAGGCCGCCCTGCGCGTACGTCGGGGCCTGGTTGTAGTCCTCGGCAACCGTGATGAAGCCGTCGCCGTCGGGCTTGACGCCCGGATGGTCGTCACAGCCCTTGCACTGGACGGCGAGCACGGTGTCGGCGTTGCCGTCGCTGATGCCCTGCGCGTTGAGCTTGGTGATGTCGACGCGCATCCCGCCGTTGAAGATGTTCTTGTTGCCGTCGGCCGGGTCGCTCGCCGGCTGCGGGCCGACCTTCACCGGGAACGGGAAGACGACGGTCTGGCTGCCCGGGTCGGGCTCACCCTGCTGTCCGCTGATCTTCGCCTGCGCCACCGTGCCGGCGGGCGCGGTCTCCTGCAGGTTCTGCTCGGCGCGCTTCTTGCGCGTGTTGGCGACGTAGCCCTTCAGGCCCGGCGCCGTGTACTCCTGCTCGGGCGGGTTGAGCATGGACGTGATCTGCGCGTAGATCAGCCCCTTGTTGCCGTCGACGTGGAGCTGCTCGCCCTGCGGCTCGAACACGATGTTGCGGTCCAGGTGCGAGAACGCCATCTCGTTGTCGAGGCCGTCGGCGCCGAGGCCGTACGGCGAGTCGAGCCAGTCGCCGAGCGTGCCCGTCGTCGTGTAGGCGATCGTGTCGTAGACCGTCCCCCACGTCTGGCCGTAGATGAACGCGCACGCGCTGCTCACGAGAACGTTGATGTCCGCGCACTGCAGGTCCTCGCGCGGCGTGTCGTTCGGCTTGATGAGCGGCGACCAGGCGAGCGCCTTCTCGGAGACGACGTGGATGTTCCTGGCCGCCTCGCGGATGCGCGTGTCCTTGGCCCAGTCGTGGCGGCCGTGGCCGAGCAGCGTGAACGAGAGAGCGTCCGCCGTCAGCATGCCGTGCAGGTCGACGCCGCCGTCGACCGTCTTGCTCTGGTCGATCTCCTGGAGCGCCTTGCCCACCGCGCGGGTCTCCGGCTCCGAGCCCGTCGAGTACGGGCGGAAGTTGAAGCCGACGTCGGGCCAGTCGCGGTTGAGGTCGACGCCGTTGCCGTTGTAGCGCTGGAAGAAGACGCCGCCGTCCTGGCCGGAGCTCACCGACCCGCGCCGCCAGCCGTCGGGGTTCGGGTAGATGAAGTAGACGATCATCTTCTTCAGCACGTCGCCGTACGTCGGCGCGTTCGGGATCGTCCCGTCGGGGACGATGCGCTTCTCGGCCAGGCCGGTCGTGTAGGCGGTGACCAGGTCCTCGGCCGCCCGCGTGCCGCCCTCGACGCCCGCGCGCTCGATGCCGTGGATCGAGAGGCTGACCGCGTACTTCTTCTTCTGGTCGTCGGGGACCGTCTCGTCGGTGACGCGCAGGACGTAGAGGTCGGACTTCAGCCGGCTGCGGTCCGTGCGCGGCAGGCCGACCGACTTGTACTCGGTCTTCGGGCTGAAGTCGCAGCTGCTGAGGTTGTTGCCCTCGAAGGCCTGCTGGTTGGGCAGCGGAGGCTCGTCGCCGTCGTTCGCCCCGGCGCGCCCGTCGAGCGGGCAGACCTCGAGGTAGCGCTGCCACTCGGGCTTGGAGTTCATGAAGTGGAGGCCGTCGACGAACTCGTCGACGCCGATGAACTGCGTCGAGGGCACGTTGCCCTGCGCGTTCGGCGAGCACGGGCTCGTGCCGGCGTTCTGGCAGCCGCCCATCGGGTCGGGGAAGATCCGGCCGAGGACCCCGTACGAGTTGTCGTCGGTCGCGACGGGGAAGGCGGAGGCGGTGGCGGTGGTGAGGGCGGTCGCCGCGAGGGCGAGCGCGAGCATGGCGAAGCGGCGCATCGTGCCCGGCAGCTTTCCATCGAGCACGGGCGGATGCGCCGGTTATCGGAGCCGCTCGGCGACGTCCGCGCGGCTCGCCGCGCCCTCGCGCACGATGCGCCAGTCGCGCGCCTGCTCGTACGGGCGCAGGTCGACGACGGTCGAGGGCGTGCCGGGCAGCTCGCCGCCGTCCAGGACGAGGTCGGCGGCGGCGCGGATCGACTCGGGGACGTCGTCGAGGCGGCGCGCGTCCGGGCCGCCGGCGCGGTTGGCGCTGGACTGCAGCACCGGCCACTCGACCCGTTCGAGCGTGGCCAGCGCCGGCGGCAGGTCGGGGACGCGCAGGCCCAGCGTTTCCGGGTCCGGCCCGCAGGCGAGGGGGAAGCGCCGCGACGGGTTCGGGAGCAGCACCGTGAACGGTCCGGGCAGGAGCTTGTCCACCGCCTCCCGCGTGTGGGGCCCGAGCTCCGGCAGCGCGGCCAGCGCGAGGTCGCGCTGGAAGAACATCACCGCCGCCGGCTTGTCCGGCCGGCGCCCCTTCAGGCGGTACAGACGGTCGACGGCGTCGTCGAGGTCGGGCTCGCAGGCGAGGCCGTAGACGGTGTCGGCGGGGAAGACGGCGACGCCGCCGACGCGGATGCAGCGCGCGAAGGTCTCGGCGTCGGCCCCGGTCAGCACCGGCCGACCACCACCCTCTCGATCCCCGCGAGGTCGCGCAGCACCGCCACCCGCCACCCCTCCATCAGGGCGGCCACGTCCTGCGCCTGGCCCTTCCCCACCTCGATGGCGACGAACGGGGCCCCGGCCGCACGGTCGAGCAGCCTCCGGACGACCGCGAGCCCGTCGTCGCCCGCGAAGAGCGCCTCGCGGGGCTCATGCGCGAGCTCGGGCGCCAGCCGCGCGCCGTCCTCGACGTACGGCGGGTTGGACAGCACCGCGTCGTACTCGCCCTCGAAGAGGTCGCACCGCACCCACTCGACCTCCAGCCCGAGCCGCTCCCCGTTGGCGCGCGCGACCGCGAGCGCGCCGGCCGACACATCGGTGCCGGTCACGCGCAGGTCGGGCCGCTCGTGCTTGAGCGCGAGCGCGACCGCGCCGCTGCCGGTGCCGACGTCGACGACGCCCGCGCCGTCCGGGAGCTCGAGCCCGACCTCGACCAGCAGCTCGGTCTCCGGCCGCGGTACCAGCACGCGCGCGTCGACCTCCAGCTCGATGTGGCGGAAGCCCTTGCGCCCGACGATGTACGCGACGGGCTCGCGGCGGACCGCCCGCCGCCGCACGGCGTCCTGAAACCGCCGCGCCGGCGGCCCGGACACCTCGCGGTCGGGATCGATGAACAGCGCGGCGCGGTCGACGCCGAGCGCGTTCGCGAGCAGGACCTCTGCGTCGAGTCGCGGCGTGTCGACCCCCGAGGCGTTGAGCGCGACGAGCGCGGAGTCGAGCGCCTCGCGGACGGGGACGCCGCGAAGGGCGCCGCGTCCCCTCACGCCGC
The DNA here is from genome assembly GCA_036389155.1 of Solirubrobacteraceae bacterium. Taxonomy (GTDB): domain Bacteria; phylum Actinomycetota; class Thermoleophilia; order Solirubrobacterales; family Solirubrobacteraceae; genus CADCVT01. Next base: position 12,453 of record DASVQN010000006.1, on the reverse strand, counting down.
GGTGGCCTGCGCCTCGAGCTTGCGCCGCTTCTCGTCCGCCTGCAACGCGGCGGTCAGCTCGTCGAGGTCCCCTTCGAGGACGGCCTCGAGGTTGTGCTGCGTGAGCTTGATGCGGTGGTCGGTGACGCGGCGCTCGCCGTAGTTGTAGGTCCGGATCTTCTCGGCGCGCTCGCCCGTTCCGACCTGCGAGCGCCGGTCGGCGGACAGCGCGGCCTGCTGCTCGGCGAGCGCGCGCTCGTACAGGCGCGCGCGCAGCACGCGCATCGCCTTCTCCCGGTTCTGGAGCTGGGACTTCTCGTCCTGCATCGCGACGACGACGCCGGTCGGCTTGTGCGTGATGCGCACGGCGGAGTCGGTGGTGTTGACCGACTGCCCGCCGGGGCCGGACGAGCGGTAGACGTCGATCTCGAGGTCGTTCTGGTCGATCTGGACGTCGACGTCCTCGGCCTCGGGCAGCACCGCGACCGTCGCCGTCGACGTGTGGATGCGCCCTTGCGACTCGGTCGCCGGGACCCGCTGGACGCGGTGCGTGCCGCCCTCGAACTTGAAGATCGAGAACGCGCCGTCGCCCTTGATCGCGAACGTGTACGCGCCGTCGGAGACGTCGAGCGGCTCGGTCTTGAAGCCGCGGCGCTCGGCGTACTTGGTGAGCATCCGGTAGACGTCGCCGGCCCACAGGTCGGCCTCGTCGCCCCCCGCCCCGCCGCGGACCTCGACGATGACGTTCTTGTCGTCGCTCGGGTCGCGCTCGACCATGGCCAGGCGGATCTCCTCGTCGAGCTCCTCCAGCCGCTTGCGCGCGCCGGCGACCTCCTCGCGCATCTCCGCGTCCTCGCCACCCTCGTCCAGCAGCTCCTGCGCCCCGTCGAGGTCGCTCTTCGCAAGGCGCCACTCGACCGCGAGCTTCGCGGCGGGCTCGAGCTGGCGGTAGGTGCGGCCGGCCTCGGCGTAGCGCTCCCGATCGCCGATCACCTCGGGGTCGCTCATCTGGCGCTCGGCCTCCGCGAAACGCGCCTCGATCTGGTCGACGAGCTGCTCGATCATCGTCCCCGAGGGTACCGGCGGGTCCATGCTCGCGATCGTCCTCGCCCTCGGCACGTCGGTCGCGTACGGCGTCGCGAACTTCCTCGGCCCGTTGCTCGGCCGCAGCCACCCGCAGGCGGCGGTCCTGCTGGCCGGGCAGCTCGCCGCGCTCGCCGGGGCGGCGGCGCTCGTGATCTTCAGCGGCGACGGCCGTCCGCCCGCGGCGGGGATCGCGCTCGGCCTGCTCGCCGGCGTCGGCAACATCGCCGGGCTCGCGACCTTCTACCGCGCCGCCTCGCTCGGTCCCGTCTCCATCGCGGCGGCGATCGGGGCCACGGGCACCGTGCTCCCGGTCATCTTCGGCCTCGCCACCGGCGAGTCGCTGGCGTTCAACGAGGCGGCCGGGATCGTCCTCGCCATCGCCGGCGCGATCCTCGCCTCCCAGCGCGGCGACCCCGTCGTCATCCCGAAGGACGCCGCGCTCTGGGCGATCCTCTCCGCGCTCGGCTTCGGCGGCTTCCTCATCGCGCTGCCCGAGGCCGTCGACCGCGGCGGCACCGCCTGGGCGCTGCTCGATGCGCGCGTCGCCGTCGTCGTCCTGCTCGTCAGCGGAGCCCTCCTCCTCCGCGCGCCGATGCGCAGCGACCCGCGCGCGCTGCCGAAGCTCGCGCTACCCGGCCTCCTCCTCCTCACCGGCACGCTCATGTACGCGGAGGCGACGCAGCGAGGCCTGCTGAGCGTCGTCTCCGTCCTGGCCTCGCTCGCGACCGTCGTGACGGTCACGCTCGCGTTCTTCCTCCTCGGCGAGCGCATCAACCGCGTCCAGCGCGCGGGCGTCGCCGCCGCCACGCTCGGCGTCGTCCTGCTCGCTCTCTAGCCGCGCTCGAAGAAGTCGCGGGGGTTGTGGCGGAGCATCTTGTCGACGTCGTCCTGCGAGACGCCGCGCTCGAGGAGCGCCGGGACGACGTCCTGGAGGATGTGGAGGAAGTGCCAGTCGGGCGTGACCTGCTCGTGCAGGCCGGGCGGGAACCAGTCGCTGAAGCAGTTCGCGTCCTGGGACAGGATCATCTTGTCCGCATGGCCGCGCTCGCACATGGCCACCACCGTGTTCACGCGGTCGTCGAACGGCAGCAGGATGTTCAGCCCGAACCGGTCGAAGCCGAGCAGCGCGCCGCTCCCCGCGAGCTTCTCGAGGTAGTCGAGGTCGGTGGAGTCCCCGCAGTGCGCGAGCATCACGCGCCGCGGGTCGATGTCCTCCTCGTCGAGGACCCGCAGGGCGTCGAGCCCGCGCTCCTCGCCCGCCGCGGTGTGGATGCAGATCGGCGTCCCCGTCTCCTTGTGGATCCGGCACACCGACCGCACGACGCGGTCGACGTGCTCGGTCAACCCTGCCGCGTCGATGGCGCACTTCAGAAAGCCCGGCTTGATCCCGCTGCCCTCGATCCCGTCGCGCAGGTCGGCGCGCATCAGCTCGTCCAGAGGCTCGTCGCCGTCGAGCAGCGTCCCCGGCCCGCTGAAGTGCCACGGCCGCGGCAGCACGTCGTACGTGTAGAGGCCGGTGGCCAGGATGACGTTCAGCCCCGTGCCCTCGCACGCCGGCCGGATCAGCTCGAGCGAGCGCCCCAGGCCGATCGGCGAGAGCTCGACGATCGTGTCGACGCCGGCCTGCTTCAGCTCGGTCAGCGTCTGCCGGGCCTTCGGCACCTCGACCTCCGGATCCCACCCGTTGAAGCCCGGGTGGGCGATCTGGATCTCCGCCGTGATGTTGAAGATGTGCTCGTGCATGAGCACGGTCCCGAGGTCGGCCGTGTCGAGCGGGCCGTCGAGCGTGTTGATGGTCGCCATAAGGCGAACCGTACGCCGCGAGAAGCTGCGAAGCCCTTCTCGCCCGTCAGCTGCCGCGAAGCGGCACAGCTACGCAGCGACTTCGAGCCCCGCACGCTCGGCGTCCGTCAGGTCGTCGAAGTTCTCGACGGCGAGGACGGCCTCCATGGCGGCGATCGCCACGGCGAGCTGCGAGTGATCCGGCTCCTTCGTGGTCAGACGCTGGAGCTGGATGCCGGGCCACATGAGGATCTGCGCCCAGCGCTTGCGACGGTTCTTCCCAAACCACTTGATGAGCTCGAACGCGAGCCCGGCGACGAGCGGCACCGCGAGCACGCGGGTCGGGTAGAGGATGTACCACTCGGGCGTCCCGAGCGGGGCGAGCACGAAGAAGCTGACGATCATCACGATCAGCAGGAAGCTCGTGCCGCAGCGGGGATGGAAGCGCGAGAAGCGCTGCGCGTTCTCGGGCGTCAGCGGGAGGCCCGCCTCGTAGCAGGAGATCGTCTTGTGCTCCGCGCCGTGGTACTGGAACAGCCGCCGCAGGTCGGGCAGCCGCGAGATGATCCACAGGTAGCCGATGAAGACGGTCAGGCGGATCGCCTTCTCGACGAGCACGAACAGCACGCCGTTGTCGTCGCCGACGCCGGAGACGTCGGTGATCAGGGCGGGCAGCAGGAAGAAGAGGCCGATCGACAGGCCGATGCCCACGACGAAGGTACCGATCCAGGCGCCGCGGGTGATCTCCTCCTGCTCGTCCTCGGGCAGCTGCGCGTTGGCCGAGATCATCAGCGCGCGGAAGCCGATGGCGAGCGACTCGCCGAGCGCGACGACGCCGCGGATGACCGGCAGGCGCAGCGCGCGGTGGCGCTTGAGCACCGACGTCAGCGGATGCGACGTCACCTCGATCTCGCCGTCGACCTGCTCGCGCGGCGCGTCCTCGGGCAGGGGCTTGCGCACGGCGACCGCCCAGGTCGAGACGCCGCGCATCATCACGCCCTCGAGGACTGCCTGCCCGCCGACGGGCGCGTCCTTCGCGTCCAGGACGAGGTCGAACCCCTCGGCCTGTTCGGCGGACGACGCGGGCCGCTCGGCGGGCGTTGTGCTCACGGTGTCGGGAGGCCCGCGCTACTGGCCCGCGGCGCGCTTGGCGGCGCGGCGCTTGAAGCGCTCGACGCGCCCGCCGGTGTCGACGAGCTTCTGGCGCCCCGTGTAGAACGGGTGGCAGTTGGAGCAGATCTCGACGTGGATCTCGGCCTCCGTCGACCGGGTCACGAAGGTGTTGCCGCACGTGCAGGACACGTGGGACTCGACGTATTCAGGGTGGATTCCGGTCTTCATGGTCTAAGCCAGTCTATCGGCACCCGGGCAGTCCGACTCGACCCTGTTGTCGTCCTCGCGCGACTCGTCGACCACCTTCAGCCGGTCGAGCTGGACGACGACCACGGAGCCCTTCGCGCACGGGTCGGCCTCGACCGTGACGGTCGTGCGCTCGCCGGGCGCGAGCGGCGGGACGTCGCGCTGGAAGTCCGTCTCCGGCCGCGGCTCGACCGCGACCGTGGAGCCGGGCGCCGCGGTCATGCCCGTGTTCACGATCGTCACCAGGTAGCGCCCGGGCTTCGCCGCGCTCAGCGACACGAGCTCGAGGTTCGGCCGCTGGTCGGGCTGATGGCAGACCGGCGTCGCGCGGCGCGCCGTGCGCTGCGTGCGGCCGCGGGCGTCCTGCCAGCGGAAGCGCACGACCGCGCGGTACCAGCGGCCCTGCGCGAGCTTGGTGACCCGCTTGGTGTAGACGAAGCCCGCGACGCCCGCCTTCGAGCGGTCCCAGCGGCCGAACTTCGGCGCGTCGATCGTCGCGAAGCCCGCGGTGTCGCTGCGGCGCTCCTGCAGGTCGAAGCGCATCGACATGCGGTGCGTGCCGGGCCGCGCCGGCATCGACGCCGTGAACACCGCGAAGCGGCCCGTCGCATCGGGGGACGTCTCGCACGCGGCGAGCGTCGCCGAGAGCTTGGGCGGGGCGTCCTGGGCGCGCGCCACCCCTCCGCCCGCGGTGAGCAGGGCGACGAGCAGGGCGGCGAGGAACATCGGCGGCGTGCGGCGCATCCCCCCAAGGAACGCCGCCGCACGCCGGATGTTGCGCTCGCGTCAGGCCCAGGTGTAGAGCGGGCCGTCGCCGCCCTCGGGCGTTGTGAGCCGCCCGCCCTTGGCGGTGATCGCGCCGCACTGCACGCAGTTCGTGTAGTTGACGATCACGTCGACGGGCCCGTCCTCGGGCGCGTCGTCGGGGATCTCGTACACGCCCGCCGGGCACATCCACTTCCACGTCTCGGCGATCTCGCGCGGCACGTTCTTCTGCACCCGGATGTGGTTGGGCGCGTCGTCGCGCGTCGCGTTGCCGGAGATGAAGACGCTCGACAGCTTGTCGAAGATGTACTTGCCGTCCGGCTTGGGATACGAGTCGGCGGTCTTGCCGATGAACATCTCCTGCTTGTCGTTGCGGTGGATCTCCCACCGACCGCTCGGGAACCGGCCCTTCGTGGCGATCATGAGGTTGACCAGCGGCCCGCCCTTGATGAGGCCCTTCTGGAACGGCTGGCGCGTGTTGCGCTGCTCCCACAGGTCCTTGCCGATCTCCGAGTCCTCGACGCGCTGCTCGTACGCCTCGAAGCTCGTGCTGCCGCGCTTGAGCGACTCGTAGATCGTCTCGGCGGCGAGGATGCCGGAGCGGATGGCGTAGTTGACGCCCTTCAGCGCCGCCAGGTTGACCATGCCGGCGGCGTCGCCCGCGATGAGCGCGCCCGGCATCGTCAGCTTCGGCATCGCCCAGTAGCCACCGGCGGGGATCGCCTTCGCGCCCCACGCGACGCGCTCGCCGCCCTCGAGGATGCCCCGCACGAGCGGGTGCGTCTTGAACTGCTGGAGCAGGTCGTGCGCGCTCGTCGTCGCGTCCGCGTAGTCGAGATCGATGACGAAGCCGATGGAGACCAGGTCGTCGCCGGTCTTCTCGTCCTTCATCGGGTAGATCCACGACCCGCCGATCTGGTGGTACTTCGCCGGGATCTTCAGCGGCCAGCCGGCGAGCGTGTGGATCACGCGGTCCAGCGGCTTGGGGACCTTCCAGACCTCCTTGACCCCGAGCTCCCACACCTGGGGCTCGCGCCCCTCGGCCAGGTCGAACTCGCGGATCGCGGGCCCGGTCAGGTGGCCCCAGCAGCCCTCGGCCAGCACGGTCGCCTTGGCGACGACGTCGGTGCCCGGCTCGAAGTTGCCGAGCGGCTCGCCGTCCTTGCCTCGACCCTTGTCGCCCGTGCGCACGCCGCGCACGCGCCCGTCCTCGACGAGCAGCTGCGTGGCCGAGGTCTCGGTGAGCACGTAGGCGCCGCCCTCCTCGGCCTGCGCCTGCTGGAACCGCGCGAGCCGGGCGACGGACACGACCTCGTTGCCGTGGTTCTTCTGCGGCGGCGGCGGCGGGATGCGGACCTTCGTCTTTCCGTTGGGGAGGAGGTAGATCGCCTCCTTCTCGACCTCGCCGAAGGCGAAGCCCTCCTCGCGCCACTGCTCCCGCGTCATGTCCGGGAAGAGGTCCTGCAGCGCCTGCGGGCGCATGACGGCGCCGGACAGGTTGTGCCCGCCGCACGTCTTGGCCTTCTCGATGACCGCGACCGGCACCTCGCCGAGGCGCTCCATCATGTCGGGGTCGTCGCCGAGCAGCTGGAGCAGCCGGTTGGCGCACGCCAGCCCGGCCGTCCCGCCGCCGACGATGCAGACGCCAACCTCGATGATCTCGTCCTCGGGGTCGACCTCCCGCTTGATGAACTCGTCGGGCGAGTCGACCGGCGGCGGATACGCCGCCGGCACCACGCGCCCGTTGCCGTTGCGGCCTGCCATCGCGATCAGCCGCCCTTCTTCGCCTTGATGGCGTCGATGAGCTTCGGGACGATCTTGTTCAGGTCGCCGACGATGCCGAGGTCGGAGAACTCGAAGATCGGGGCGTTCGAGTCCTTGTTGATGGCCACGATGTTCTCGGAGGACTGCATGCCCACCTTGTGCTGGATCGCGCCGGAGATGCCCGCGGCCAGGTAGAGCTTGGGCGCGACCGTCTTGCCGGTCTGGCCGATCTGGGCGGCGTACGGGTACCAGCCGGCGTCGACCACCGCGCGGGTGGCGGCGACGGCGCTGTTGCCGCCGAGGGCCTTGGCCAGCTCCTCGAGCTGCTCGAAGCCCTCGGGCTTGCCGAGGCCGCGGCCGCCGGCGACCAGCAGGTCCGCGCCCTCGATGTCCACGTCGGCGCCGCGCTGCTCGCCGCGCTCGATCATCCGGGCCTTGGTCGACCACGGGGAGAGCTCGACCTCGACGTCCTCGACGTCCGCCGTGCCCTCGCCCTTCTGCATCTCGAAGGCGTTGAGGCGGCCGATGATGATGCCCTTGCCCTTGTAGCGCGACTCGGAGATCGCCGAGTCGCCGAGGATCGGGCGCTCGGCGACGAGCTTGCCGTCCTGCACCGAGACGCTCGTGACCTCCATCGTCACGCCGGCGTTCAGGCGCGCGGCGAGGCCGGCCCCGATCTCGAAGCCGAGCAGGCCGCCGCCGAACAGCGCGTAGTCGTGGTCGTTCTCCGTCATGACCTTGGCCATGGCGTCGACGACCGGCTGCGCGAGGCCCTCGGGCCCCTGGACGCGGTACACCTTCGAGGCGCCGTACGCGCCGAGCTGCGACGCGAGGTCGTCCGGCACGTTCTCGCCGACGACGACCGCGTGGGCCTCCGTGCCGAGCTCCTTCGCGAGCTTGCCGGCCTCGGTGACCGCGCCCAGCGAGTTCTTGTTGAACGCGCCCTCGTAGTGGAGGGCGTAGACCAGGATCCCGGCCATCTAGATCAGCTTCCTCTCGTCGAGCCACGCGACGATCCGCTCGACGGTCTCGTTCGTGTCCTCGTCCTCGATGATCTCGCCCGCAGCCTTGCTCGGCGGGGCCTTGAAGTTGCCGCACTCGACCATCGAGCCGTCGGCGCCGACCTTGGAGCCGTCGATGCCGGCGTCGCCGGTGGCGAGCTTCTCGAGCGGCTTCTTCTTGGCGCCCATGATCGCCTTGAGCGACGGGTAGCGCGGCTCGTTGATCGCGTCGCCGACGGAGATGACGGCGGGCAGGTCGACCTCGACCGTGTCGTAGCCGTACTCCGCCTGGCGCTCGCAGCGCAGCGCCGAGTCGGCCACGTCCATCTTGATGACCTGCGTGAGCGACGGCATCTGCAGGTGGTCGGCGACGATGGCGCCGATCGTGTAGCACTCGCCGTCGTCCGACTGCTGGCCGAGCAGGACCAGGTCCGGCGACTCCTTCTGCAGGACGGTCGCGAGCGCGTAGCCCGTCGCCTGCACGTCCGAGCCCGCGAGCGCCTCGTCGGTGAGCTGGATCGAGCGGTCGGCGCCGAGCGAGACGGCCTTGTGGAGGGCGCGGGTGGCGCTCTCCGGCCCCATCGTCACGGCGACGATCTCGTCGACCTGGACCGCGCCGCCCTCCTTGATCTGCATCGCGGCTTCGATCGCGTGCGTGTCGTAGGGGTTGAGGTTCTTCTCACCGGAGCGGTCCAGGCGCCCCGTCGACGGGTTGATCCGCTTCTCGACGGCGGCGTCCGGCACCTCCTTCACCAGGACGCAAATCTTCACTTCGGGCCTCCTCTGGGCAAACGTGCGTTCGCAGAATGTAGTGACCGACTGACGAGTCAGTCGGTACGGACGGAGCTCTGGATGAAGTCCACGATGTCCTGTGTGGGTGCACCGGGGGTGAACACCTCTGAGACACCCAAGTCCTTCAGCTCCGGGATGTCGTCGGCCGGGATGGTCCCGCCGACGGTGACCAAGACGTCCTCCGCCTGCTGGGCCCGCAGCAGCTCGACCACGCGTGGCACGAGCGTCATGTGGGCCCCGGACAGGATGGACAGGCCGACCGCGTCGGCGTCCTCCTGGATGACCGTCTCGACGATCTGCTCCGGGGTCTGGTGGAGGCCCGTGTAGATGACCTCCATGCCGGCATCACGCAGCGCGCGAGCGATGATCTTCGCGCCGCGGTCGTGCCCGTCGAGGCCAGGCTTGGCCACGACGACGCGGATCTTCTTTGTGCCGGAAGCAGCAGCAGGCATGGGACGCGCCCCCGGCATCGGGTGCCGAGGGCGCGCAGGATGGTACGACGGACGGCCTCGCGGCGCGCTGTCGCGCGCGCCGAGTGTGCTCTAGCGCACCTTCAGCGTCATGGCCATCCCGGGGTGGATGGTGCAGACGATCTTGTAGGTGCCGCCGCGGCGGAGCTTCTTGGAGTAGGTGCCGGAGCGCTTGGTGCCCGAGTGGAACTTGACCGGGCCCTTGGTGACCGTGACGTTGTGCGGGTCGTCGCCGGTCCAGCGCCACCGGACGGTCGTGCCGCTCTTGACGGTCAGCGACTTCGGCTTGAAGAAGTCGTCGCCGAGCTTGACCGTGGTGGCGGCGGTCGACGGGACGGCGGTGGCGATGAACGCGGCGAGCACGACGGCCGCGGCGGCAAGCTTCTTCATGACGGGGGGCTCCTTAGAAGACGGGGGTCTCGCGGTACGAACCGAAGACCGACTGCAGGGTTTCGACGATCTCGCCCTCTGTCGCGTGGACGCGGGCAGCGTCGAGGAGGTACGGCATCAGGTTCGCGTCGGTTCGACCGGCCGCCTCACGGAGCGCTGCGAGCGCGCGCTCGACCGCCGCGCCGTCGCGGCGCGCGCGGACGGCCTGCGTGCGATCGATCTGCTTGCGCTCGAGCGCCGGATCGATCCGCAGGATGGGCAGCGGCGTCTCGTCGGAGTGCTGATGGGCGTTGACGCCGACGACGATCCGGTCGCCGCGATCGATCTCCTCCTGGAGCGCCCACGAGGCGTCCGCGATCTCGCGCTGGGGGTAGTTCTGCTTGACCGCCTCGACCATGCCACCGAGCTCGTCGATCTTCGCGAAGTAGGCGTACGCGCGCTCCTCGAGGGTGTCGGTCAGCGACTCCACGAAGTACGAGCCGCCGAGCGGGTCGGCTGTGCTGGCAACGCCCGTCTCGTGGGCGATGATCTGCTGCGTGCGCAGCGCGAGGCGCACGGCCTCCTCCGTCGGCAGCGCGAGCGCCTCGTCGTAGGAGTTCGTGTGCAGCGACTGCGTGCCGCCGAGCACGCCGGCGAGCGCCTCGATCGTCGTGCGGATGATGTTGTTGAGCGGCTGCTGGGCCGTCAGCGACACGCCCGCCGTCTGCGTGTGGAAGCGCATCAGCCACGAGCGCGGGTTGCGCGCGCCGAACGTCTCGCGCAGCTCGCGCGCCCAGATGCGGCGCGCCGCGCGGTACTTCGCGATCTCCTCGAAGAAGTCGATCTGCGCGTTGAAGAAGAACGACAGCCGCGGGGCGAAGTCGTCGACGTCGAGGCCGCGCGCGACGGCGTGCTCGACGTACGTGAGCCCGTCCTTCAGCGTGAACGCGAGCTCCTGCGCGGCGGTCGAGCCCGCCTCGCGGATGTGGTAGCCGCTGATGCTGATCGGGTGCCAGCGCGGCATGTTGCCCGAGCACCACTCGACCATGTCGGTGACCAGGCGCATCGCCGGGTCGATCGGGAAGCACCACTCCTTCTGGGCGATGTACTCCTTGAGGATGTCGGTCTGGATCGTGCCGCCGAGCCGGTCGGCGGGCATCCCGTTCTCCTCCGCCGCCACGACGTAGAACGCGAGCATGATCGCGGCGGGCGCGTTGATCGTCATCGACACCGTCACGTCGCCCAGGTCGATGCCGCGGAAGAGCATCTCCATGTCGTCGAGCGAGTCGATCGCGACGCCCTCGCGGCCGACCTCGCCCAGCGACTTCGGGTGGTCGGAGTCGTGGCCCATCAGCGACGGCATGTCGAACGCGGTCGACAGCCCGGTCTGCCCGTGGTCGATCAGGTAGCGGAAGCGCTCGTTCGTCTCCTCCGCCGTGCCGAAGCCCGCGAACTGGCGCATCGTCCACAGCCGGCCGCGGTACATCGAGTCGTACACGCCGCGCGTGAACGGGTACTCGCCGGGGCGGCCGATCTGATCGAGCGCCGGCAGGTCCTCCTCGGTGTAGAGCGCCTTGATCGGCTCACCCGACATCGTGGTGAACTCGTCCTTGCGCTCGCGCGGACCGGCTCTCTCCTCCGTGGCCATGCCGGAAGGGTAGAGGCAGCCATTCGTCCAGGTTTTCGTGGCGATCCGGCGAAGAGGGGACGACCGACCTTCGCGCGCGCAGGCGAGGAGTAGCCTGCGCGCTCGAAAGGGCCCCCCACCCCGGACTGGAGAACAAGTGGCTGCTGGTACTCGGAGCGGCGCGACTCGGAAGTCGCCCGCCGACAAGAAGACGACCGCGGCGGCACGGGCCGCGGACGCGAGCAACGGCGGCGGGAGGGTCGACGAGCGCGCGCTCGAGGACCTGCTGGCCGCTCTGAACAAGGCCTCCGACGGGGACTTCAGCGTGCGCCTCCGTGCCCGGCGCACCGACCTCGTCGGCGACCTTCAGCGGGCGTTCAACACGCTCGTCGAGCGCAACCAGGCCATGTCGCGCGAGCTCGACCGCGTCGGGCGCATCGTCGGCCGCGAGGGCCGCATGACCGAGCGCGCGTCGCTCGCCAACCTCGGCGGCGACTGGGAGGCCGGCATCGAGTCGGTCAACCAGCTCATCGACGACCTCATCCGGCCGTCCACCGAGGTCGCGCTCGTGATGGAGGCGGTGGCCCGCGGCGACCTCACGCGAAAGATGGCCATGACCATCGAGGGCCAGCCGGTCAAGGGCGAGTTCGCCCGCATCGGCACCACGGTCAACACGATGGTCGACCAGCTCTCCTCCTTCGCCGACGAGGTCACCCGCGTGGCCCGCGAGGTCGGCACCGAGGGCCAGCTCGGCGGCCAGGCCCGGGTGAAGGGCGTCTCGGGCACCTGGAAGGACCTCACCGACTCGGTGAACGGCATGGCCGGCAACCTGACGACCCAGGTCCGCCAGGTCGCGCAGGTCACCACGGCGGTCGCCAACGGCGACCTGTCGCAGAAGGTCACGGTCGACGCCCGGGGCGAGATCCTCGAGCTCAAGAACACGATCAACACGATGGTCGACCAGCTCTCGTCGTTCGCGGACGAGGTCACGCGCGTGGCGCGCGAGGTGGGAACGGAGGGCGTCCTCGGCGGCCAGGCCGACGTGCCGGGCGCCGCGGGCACCTGGAAGGACCTCACCGAGTCGGTGAACGGCATGGCGACGAACCTGACCGACCAGGTCCGCAACATCGCCCAGGTCACCACCGCGGTCGCCACCTGGGCGATGTCGCGCACCTGGGCGGTGAGGTTGCTGGCCATGAAGTTGTCGTTGTCGGTCAGGTCCTTCCACGTGCCCGACACGCCCTCGACCTTGGCCTGGCCGCCGAGGCGGCCCTCGGTCCCGACCTCCCGGGCCACGCGGGTCACCTCGTCGGCGAACGACCCGAGCTGGTCGACCATCCGGTTGATCGTCTGTGCCAGCGCGGCGACCTCACCCTTGGCCTCGACGGAGATCTCGCGCGTCATCCAGTCGGTCGCCCGCGGCGACCTGACCCAGAAGATGGCGCTGACGATCGAGGGT
>DASVQN010000005.1:0-31542 GCA_036389155.1 Solirubrobacteraceae bacterium | reverse complement strand
ACGAGGACCACCTCTGGGCCGAGCACCTGGACATCACCCCGAAGAAGCTCTCCGCGGAGGACCGCGAGAAGCTGCAGAAGGACACCAAGAAGGTGATGGAGTCCGACATCGCCGACACCGAGGCCTATATCGAGGACGCCGCCGAGCGGCTGCGCCAGGTCTGGGAGCTGTTCCAGACGATGGCCCCGAAGGACGTCGTCAACGACGAGACCCTGTTCCGCGAGCTCAAGGAGCGCTTCGGCTCACCGTACGGCTTCGGCGACTACTTCCGCGGCGGCATGGGCGCCGAGGCGGTGAGCGACCTGCTCGAGCAGGTCGATCTCGACGCCGAGCGCACCGAGCTCGAGGAGACCATCAAGTCCTCCAAGGGCCAGAAGCAGGCGCGCGCGGTCAAGCGCCTGAAGGTCGTCTCGGCCTTCATCAACTCCGGCAACAAGCCCGACATGATGGTGCTCGAGGCCGTGCCCGTCATCCCGCCGGAGCTGCGCCCGATGGTCCAGCTCGACGGCGGCCGCTTCGCCACGTCGGACCTCAACGACCTCTACCGCCGCGTCATCAACCGCAACAACCGGCTCAAGCGGCTGCTCGATCTCGGCGCGCCCGAGATCATCGTCAACAACGAGAAGCGCATGCTCCAGGAGGCCGTCGACGCGCTGTTCGACAACGGCCGCCGCGGGCGCCCGGTCACCGGGCCGGGCAACCGGCCGCTGAAGTCCCTGAGCGACATGCTCAAGGGCAAGCAGGGCCGCTTCCGCCAGAACCTGCTCGGCAAGCGCGTGGACTACTCCGGGCGCTCGGTCATCGTCGCCGGGCCGTACCTCAAGCTGCACCAGTGCGGGCTGCCGAAGCTCATGGCGCTCGAGCTCTTCAAGCCGTTCATCATGGCGCAGCTCGTCGAGCGCAAGGCCGCGCAGAACATCAAGGCGGCCAAGAAGATGGTCGACTCGATGATCCCCGAGGTCTGGGACGTTCTCGAGCAGGTCATCCACGAGCACCCCGTGCTGCTCAACCGCGCGCCGACGCTGCATCGCCTCGGCATCCAGGCGTTCGAGCCGGTGCTCGTCGAGGGCAAGGCGATCCAGGTCCACCCGCTCGTCTGCCACGCGTTCAACGCCGACTTCGACGGCGACCAGATGGCGGTCCACCTCCCGCTCAGCGCCGAGGCGCAGGCGGAGGCGCGGCTGCTCATGCTCTCGAGCAACAACATCCTGTCCCCCGCGCACGGCGCCCCGCTGGCGACGCCGACGCAGGACATGGTGCTGGGCGCGTTTTACCTCACATCAGGGCCGGAGGCCGAGGAGCTCGAGGCGCTGCAGGCGCAGCTGACCGCGAACAAGTGGCCGAGCGAGCTCCCGCGCCCGCACGTGTACCGGACGGCGCAGGAGGCCGAGCTCAGCTACGACGCGCGGCTCGTCAAGCTCCACGACCTGGCCGAGTACCGCCCGTTCCGCACCGAGGGCGGGCACGTCCTCACCACGGTCGGCCGGATCATCTACAACGACAAGATCGAGCGCGCGCTCGCCGAGTCGCTCGGCGACGAGTTCGACCCGTCGGAGTACGAGTTCATCAACCAGTCGATCCGCAAGCGCGACAGCGTGCGGCTGATCGACGCGCTGGTGCAGCGCTACGGGCCGTCGACGGTGGCCCTCGTCCTCGACGCGTTCAAGGACCTCGGGTTCACGTACGCGACGAAGGCCGGCATCACGATCTCCAAGAACGACGTCGTGATCCCGCCGGACAAGGCCGAGATCCTGTCGAAGTACGACGACCAGGTCGCGCAGATCGACGACGACTACAACATGGGCCTGCTCAGCCAGGCCGACCGGCACGACGCCGTCGTCGCGAAGTGGAACGAGGCGACCGACGAGGTCGCGGACCGCATGCTCGAGAACTTCGACCGCCTGAACCCCATCTACATGATGGCCAACTCGGGCGCGCGTGGCTCGTTCAAGCAGATCCGCCAGCTCGCCGGCATGCGCGGCCTCATGTCCAACCCGAAGGGCGAGATCATCGAGCGCCCGATCAAGGCCAACTTCATGGAAGGCCTGACCGTGCTCGAGTACTTCATCTCGACCCACGGCGCCCGCAAGGGCCTCGCGGACACGGCGCTCCGCACCGCGGACTCCGGCTACCTGACCCGGCGTCTGGTCGACGTCGCGCAGGACGTCATCGTGCGCGAGGCCGACTGCGGCAGCGAGGAGTTCATCGAGCTCGAGGTCGTCACCAAGGCCGGCGACCCGAACGACAACCTCGTCGGCCGGATCGTGGCCCAGGACGTCAAGCCCATCAAGCTCAAGAAGGGCGAGATGATGGGCCGCGACACCCTGGTCAAGCTGGTCGACGCCGAGGTGCCGAAGGTGGCCGTCCGCTCGGTGCTCAAGTGCCAGGCGGCGACCGGCGTCTGCCAGCAGTGCTACGGCGTCGCGCCGGCGACGGGCCAGATGGTCCAGATCGGCGACGCGGTCGGCATCATCGCCGCGCAGTCCATCGGCGAGCCGGGCACGCAGCTGACGATGCGGACGTTCCATACGGGCGGTGTGGCAGGAGCCGACATCACTCACGGTCTCCCGCGTGTTGTCGAGCTCTTCGAGGCGCGCAAGCCGAAGGGCCTCGCGCAGATCAGCGAGTACGACGGCACGGTGCAGATCGAGGAGACCGAGAAGGCGCTGACGGTCGTCGTCACCGACGACGCCGGCGAGGAGCACCGCTACTCGTTCCCGCGGCGCACCCGGCTCTTCGTGTCCAACGGCGAGAAGATCGACGCCGGGCGGCAGCTCAACGAGGGCTCGCTGTACCCGGCGGACCTGCTCCAGATCCGCGGCCGGACCGAGACCGAGCAGTACCTCGTCAAGGAGGTGCAGGAGGTCTACAAGTCGCAGGGCGTCGACATCAACGACAAGCACATCGAGCTGATCGGGCGCCAGATGCTCAAGCGTCTGCGCATCGAGCAGCGCGGCGACACCGAGTACCTGCCCGGCCAGTTCGTGGACCGCAACGAGTTCCTGCGCGTCGCCTCGAAGGCCAAGGGCGAGCCGGCCCAGTACGAGGAGACGATCCTCGGCATCACCAAGGCGTCGCTGAACACGGAGTCCTTCCTGTCGGCCGCGTCGTTCCAGGAGACCACGAAGGTCCTGACCGACGCCGCCCTGGAGGGCAAGGTCGATCGCCTGAACGGGCTCAAGGAGAACGTGATCATCGGCAAGCTCATCCCGGCCGCGACGGGGCTCAAGCGCTACCGCCGCATCGAGATCGAGCCGTCCGAGCCGCTCCCGCGGGCCATGGACGCCGTCGGGCTCCTCGACCAGGACGACATCGCCGCCGAGCTCGGGCTCAGCGACGGGGAGGGCCTGGGCGACTTCGGCCCGGCCTTCAACGAGGACCTCGCGGCGCTCGACGAGATCGGCGCCGGCAGCCGGGAGACCGGCTTCGCCGAGGAGCTCGCGGACCTCGACGTCCCGAGCGACTCGAACACCGAGTCGTAGGCTCGACTCGAGCCTCAGGGTTTATGGTGCGGCGTCGCTCTTGAGCGGCGCCGCGCCAGACCGTACGTCCGTCCGCACGCGAACTCCTACAGCACCCCTCCCAACGGCCGATCACCGGTCGGATGGGACGCCGCGTCGGCCTCTGGCTGGTCCTGCCCGTCATCGGGTTGGTCGTCGCCTGCGCGTTTGCCGCCTCCGCGGGCGCATATACGTACGTGGTCCGGCCCGACACGACGATCAACGCGGGCGCCTGGACGATCGTCCCGGGCGGCACGATCGACTCCGTCCTCGACGACAACGTCCTCTCCCCGGGCGCGCCCACCACGAGCGACGACTACGTCACCGCCAACGGGAACGGCCCCATCGCGTTCGAGGTCGGCCTGAGCGACGTCGCGCTGCGGGCCGGCGAGAACGTCACCTCGATCAAGAGCTGGGGGTACGCCAGCACCGGCGACGCCCGTACCCTCGACTCGGAGTTGAGGTCCGGCGCGACCGTCCTGGCCGGCGGCACGTGGCCCAGCGGCCTCGCGGCGCAGTGGCTGTCGCTGACCTACACCGGCACCGTCACCCAGGCCGAGCTGGACGACCTGCGCCAGCACCGCACGCTCCAGGGCAACGGGGCGAGCACGAGCACCTTCGTCTACGCGTCGTACGCCGAAGTCGCCACCGACACGCCGGCGCCGGCGCCGACCATCACCGCGGGCCCCGGCGTCGCCGGCACGAACCCGACGCCGTCGTGGTCGTTCACGAGCTCCCTCGCCGCCTCCTACCAGTGCCGCCTGGAGCAGGGCGCGACCGTCCTCTCCGACTGGGCGGCCTGCACGAGCGCGAAGAGCTACGACCTGGCCCCGACCGGCGACGACTCGTACACCTTCCGGGTCCGTGCGCTCGACGACGTGGGCAACGCGGGGCCCGACACCGCGTACGCCTACACGCTCGACCGCGGCGTGCCGCTCCCGCCGACGATCGACTCGAGCCCGCCGGCGCAGTCGAACAACCAGCTGCCGTCGTGGTCGTTCACCGGCGAGGGCGGCAGCTCGCTCGAGTCGTGCCGGCTGGAGCGCGGGGCGACCGTGATCTCGGACTGGGCGCTGTGCTCCAGCCCGAAGTCGTACAACCTCGCCTCCCCTCAGGTCGACGGCCTCTACACCTTCCGCGTCCACACGACGGACATGGCCGGCAACGTGAGCACCGACGCGGCCTCGAGCTTCACGCTCGACCGCAGCGCGCCCGCCGCGCCGACCATCACCTCCTCGCCGCCGGCGGCGGGCGCCAGCACCTCGCCGTCGTGGTCGTTCACGTACGAGGCGGGCGCCAACCCGACGTGCCGCATCGAGCGGGGCGCGACCGTGGTCAGCGACTGGGCGCCGTGCTCGAGCCCGAAGACGTGGAACCTCTCCGCCGAGAGCGACGGGACGTACACGTTCCGCGTGCGCGCGACCGATGCCGCGCTCAACACCAGCGCCGAGTCGACCGGCACGTACGTGCTGGACCGCGCCGCGCCCCTAGCTCCGGTGATCACCGGCGGCCCGGCCGCCGACTCGACGGACGCGACGCCGCAGTACACGTTCACCTACGAGGCCGGCACCCAGGCGCAGTGCCGCATCGAGCGCGGCGCGACCGTCGTCAGCGACTGGGCGAACTGCAACAGCCCGAAGTCCTACAACCTCAACGTCCAGGCCGACGGCACCTACACCTTCCGCGTGCGCGCGACCGACCCGGCCGGCAACACGGGCGCCGAGGCGACGCGCGACTACAACCTGGACCGCGCCGCTCCGGCCGCGCCCGTGATCACCGGCGGGCCGCCCTCGAGCTCGGCCGACCCCCAGCCCTCGTTCTCCTTCACGCACGAGATCGGCGCGACCGCCGAGTGCAAGGTCATGCGCGGGACCACGACCGTGTTCAACTGGGGCCCCTGCTCGAGCCCGAAGGGCTACGACCTCACGGCCGAGGTCGACGGGACCTACGTCTTCCACGTCCGTGCGACCGACGCGGCGGGGAACGTCGGGACCGCCGCGACGCGGACGTGGGTGCTCGACCGCGTCGAGCCGGTCGCGCCGACGATCACCGCGCGCCCCAACGCGGTCACCAACGACGCGACGCCCACGTGGACGTTCACCGCGAGCTTCGACGTCGTCAAGTACCGCTGTCACCTCCTGCAGGGCACGACGGTGATCTTCGACTACACGATCTGCACGAGCCCGCACACCTACGACCTGTCGGCGCTGCCCGACGGGACGTACACGTTCGGCGTGCGCGGCAGCGACGACGCCGCGAACGAGTCGACGGAGACGCAGGACACGTTCACGCTCGACCGCTCCGCGCCGGTCGCGCCGAACATCACCGGCGGCCCCCTGGGCGAGTCGGCGAACGCCATGCCCTCGTACACCTTCACCGCGGAGGCGGGCTCCTCGACGCAGTGCCGGGTCGAGCGCGGGGGGACCGTGGTCAGCGACTGGGCGGCCTGCGTCAGCCCGCGCAGCTACGACTTCACGCTGCAGCCCGACGGCGTCTACACGTTCCGCGTGACGGCGACGGACACCGCCGGCAACACCGGGCCGGAAGCCACGCGCGTCTACACGCTGGACCGCACGGCGCCGGCCGCCCCGGTCATCACCAGCGGCCCGCCCGCCGACTCGAACGACGAGACGCCCGTCTACTCGTTCACCGGCGAGGCCGGCGCGACGTTCGCCTGCCGGCTCGAGCGCGGCGCGACCGTCGTCAGCGACTGGACGGCGTGCTCGACGCCGGTCGGCTACGACCTCTCGGCCCCGGCGCCCGACGGCACCTACACCTTCCGCGTGCGGGCGACCGACGCCGCCGGGAACACCTCCAGCGACGGCACGCGCGTGTACGCGCTCGACCGCGTCCCCCCGCCGGCGCCGGCGCTCACCTCCTCGCCGGGCGCCGACACGAACGACGCGACGCCGACGTGGGCGTTCACGGCGCAGGCCGGCACGACGACGGCCTGCCGCATCGAGCGCGGGGCGACCGTCGTCTCCGACTGGGCCTCGTGCGCGAGCCCGAAGACGTATGACCTGTCCGCGCTCGTCGACGGCTCCTACACCTTCCGCGTCCGCGCGACCGATCCGGCCGGCAACACCGGCGCCGAGACCGCCGACACGATCGCGCTCGACCGCGTCAACCCGCCCGCCCCGACGATCACCGGCGGCCCGCTCTTCAACACCGCCGACCCGACGCCGGCGTTCACGTTCACCTACGAGAGCGGCGCGAGCGCCTCGTGCCGGATCGAGCGCGGCGCGACCGTCGTGAGCGACTGGACGAGCTGCGCGTCGCCGCGCAGCTACGACCTCACGGCCCAGAGCGACGGCGGCTACACCTTCCGCGTCCGCGCGACCGACCCCGCCGGGAACACCGGCACCGAGGCCACCCGCTCGTTCACGCTGGACCGCCAGGCGCCGAACCAGCCGGCGATCACCGCGCGGCCGCCCGCCTCGACCAACGACGACACGCCGACGTGGGACTGGACGGGCGACCCGGACTCGACGGACAACTGCCGGATCACCAGCGGCGCCACCGTGATCGTCGACTGGACGACCTGCTCGCCACCGCGGACGTTCGACCTCTCGGGGCAGAGCGACGGCACCTACACCTTCCGGGTGCGCTCCAGCGATCCCGCGGGCAACCTCTCGACGGAGGCCAACGACACGTTCGCGCTCGACCGCATCCCGCCGGCCGCCCCGGCGATCACGGGCGGCCCCACGGGCGACGACGCGGACGACAGCCCGACCTATACGTTCACGGCCGAGGCCGGCGCCGCGATCACGTGCCGCATCGAGCGCAGCGGCTTCGTCGTGAGCGACTGGTCGTCCTGCGTGTCCCCGCGCACCTACGACCTCTCGCTGCAGCCCGACGCCACCTACACCTTCCGCGTGAAGGCCACCGACGCCGCCGGCAACACCGGGCCGGAGTCCACGCGCGCGTACGTCCTCGACCGCACGCCGCCGGCCGCCCCCGTCATCACCGCAGGCCCGACCGGCGACCAGCAGGACGACACGCCGACCTACTCGTGGACCGGCGAGATCGGCAGCTCGAGCGACTGCCGGATCGAGCGCGGCGCGACCGTCGTCAGCGACTGGGCGCCCTGCTCGACGCCGCAGACCTTCGACGTCTCGGGCGAGGTCGACGGCCTCTACACGTTCCGCGTGACGGTCACGGACGCGGCCGGCAACACGAGCCCGGACGCCTCGCGCGACTACACGCTGGACCGCACCAAGCCGGCGGCGCCGACGATCACCGCCGGCCCGACCGGCGAGTCCTCCGACGACACGCCGACGTACGGGTGGACGGCCGAGGCCGGCTCGACGACCGAGTGCCGCGTCGAGCGCGGGTCGACCGCCGTCCAGGACTGGGCCCCGTGCGCGACGCCGCGCACCTACGACCTCTCCGGCGAGGTGGACGGCTCGTACGCCTTCCTCGTCCGCGCGACGGACGCCGCCGGGAACGTCGGCGTGACCGCCTCGCGCGGCTACATGCTCGACCGCGTGCCGCCGGGGATCCCGACGATCACCGCGAAGCCGGCTGCGTCCTCGAGCGACGACACGCCGGCCTGGGGCTGGAGCGCCGACGCCGACGCCGTGACCTTCCGCTGCCGCGTCGAGCGCGCGGCGACGGTGGTCAGCGACTGGGGCTCGTGCACCAGCCCCAAGGGCTATGACCTCACGGCCGAGGTCGACGGGACGTACACCTTCCGCGTCCGGGCGAGCGATCTCTCGGGCAACGAGAGCAGCGGCGGCATCGACACGTACACGCTGGACCGCTCGGCGCCGGTCGCCCCGTCGATCACCGCCGGCCCGACGGGCGACTCGGCCGACGACACCCCGACGTACACCTGGACGGGCGAGGCCGGCTCGACGAGCGAGTGCCGCGTCGAGCGCGGAGCCACGGTGGTCGACGACTGGGCGGCGTGCACCAGCCCGCACACGCCGAGCCTCGGATCGCAGCCCGACGGGCTCTACACCTTCCGCGTCCGCGTCTCCGACGCGGCCGGCAACACCGGACCGGACTCGACGCGCGACTACACGCTGGACCGCACGGCGCCCGTCGCGCCGACGATCACGTCCGCGCCCGCCGCCGACTCGACCGACGACAGCCCGACCTACGCCTTCACGGCCGAGGCCGGTGCCGTGCTCGCCTGCCGCCTGCAGCGCGGGGCCACGATCGTCGACGACTGGTCGCCGTGCATCAGCCCGCACACCTACGACGTCAGCGCGGAGGCCGACGGGTCGTACACGTTCCGCGTCCGCGCCACCGACGCCTCCGGCAACACGGGCCCGGACGCCGCCGCCACCTACGCGCTCGACCGCACGCAGCCGGGCGTGCCGACCCTCGACGCCCGCCCCGGCGACGACGGCAACGACCGCACGCCGCAGTGGGCCTTCTCGACCACCGAGCCGAACAGGACGTTCGAGTGCCGCCTCGCGCGCGGGGCCACCGTGCTGTTCGACTGGGGCCCGTGCGCCAGCCCGCGGCAGTTCGACCTCTCGCTGGAGGTGGACGGCTCCTACGACTTCGGCGTCCGCTCGGTCAACCTGGCCGGCACCCGCAGCCCGGTGACGACCGACACCTACCGCCTCGACACGGCTGCGCCCGCGCCGCCGACCGTCTCCGGCGGCCCGGCGGCCGACTCGACCGACGACACGCCGGCGTGGACGATCGCCGGCGAGCCCGGCGCGGCGCTCGAGTGCCGCCTGGAGCGCGGCGCGACCGTCGTGAGCGACTGGGCGGCGTGCTCGAGCCCGCAGGGCTACGACCTCGGCGGCGAGGTCGATGGCACCTACACCTTCCTCACCCGCGCGACCGACGCCGCCGGCAACACCGGCGCGGCCGGCAGCACGTCCTACGACCTCGACCGCACGACGCCGTCGAGCCCCGCGCTCGGCTCCAGCCCGCCGGCCGCGGGCAGCGACGACACGCCGACGTGGGACTTCACGGGCGACCCCGGCACCACGTTCGAGTGCCGCGTCACGAGCGGGAGCACGGTGGTCTCCGACTGGACGGCGTGCACGAGCCCGTTCACGCCGGACCTCACCTCGCAGCCCGACGGCTCGTACACCGTCGAGATCCGCTCGGTGAACCCGGCGGGCACGCACAGCCCCGTCACCTCCGACGACTACGTGCTCGACCGCGGCACGCCCGCGGCCCCGGTCATCACCGACGGCCCGGCCGCCGACTCGCCGGACGACACCCCGACGTGGACGTTCACCGGCGAGGCGACGGCCACGTTCGAGTGCCGCGTCGAGCAGGGGGCGACCGTCGTCAGCGACTGGGCCGCGTGCACCTCGCCGGAGACGTCGGACCTGACGGCGCAGGCCGACGCCGCCTACACCTTCCGCGTCCGCCAGAGCGACCCGGCGGGCAACACGAGCGCCGACGCGTCGCGCTCCTACACGCTGGACCGCACCGTGCCGGGGGCGCCGTCGATCGACGCGCGGCCCGCCAGCCCGGGCGCCGACCAGACGCCGGAGTGGACGATCTCGGGCACCGCCGGGTACACGCTGGAGTGCCGCCTCACGCGCGGGCCCGACGTCATCTCCGGGTGGGCGAGCTGCACGAGCCCGAAGGGCTACGACCTCTCGGCCGAGGCCGACGGCACGTACACCTTCCACCTGCGCCAGTTCAGCCCCGCGGGCACGCGCGGCGCGGAGGTCACCGACGACTACGCGCTGGACGTCACCGCGCCCGCGGCCCCGGTGATCACCAGCTCCCCCGGCCCGGCCGGCAACGGGTCGAACCCCGCCTGGGCCTTCACCGCCGAGTCCGGCGCGGCCGTGGAGTGCCGCCTGCAGCGCGGCGGCGCCGAGGTCCGGGCCTGGGCGGCCTGCACCAGCCCGCGGGCCTTCGGCCTGGCCGGCGAGCCCGACGGCGACTACACCTTCTCCGTCCGCGCCACCGACGCGGCGGGCAACACGGGCCCGGCCGCCACCGACGCACACCGCGTCGACCGCGTCGCGCCGGCGCCGCCGGCCATCGGCGACACGCCCGGGCCGCTCGGCCGCGTGCGCACGCCGTCGTGGTCGTTCACGGCCGAGGACGGCGTCGTACTCGAGTGCACGCTCGAGCGCGCGGGCGCCGCGCTCGACCCCTGGGCCGTCTGCACCAGCCCGCGCGACTACGACCTCGCCGGGCAGGAGGACGGGCCGTTCGCCTTCGCCGTCCGCGCGCGGGACGCCGCGGGCAACACCAGCCTCGCCAGCTCCTCCGCGTACGTGCTCGACACGACGCCGGGCGCGGTCTCGATCGAGGGCGGACCGGGCACGCTCGGGCGCAACCGCTCGCCGGAGTGGCGCTTCTCCGGCGAGGAGGGCGCGAGCTTCGAGTGCCGCCTGGCCCTGCGCGACGTGCCGGTCGACGAGTGGGGCCCGTGCGTGAGCCCGCGCGGGTTCGACCTCAGTGGCCGCCCGGACGGCACCTTCGCGTTCTCGCTGCGCGCGACCGATCCGGCCGGCAACGTCAGCCCGGTCGGCCGGGCCGACTACGAGCTCGACACGACGCCGCCCGCGGCGCCGTCGATCGACCGCCGCCCCGACACCCCGAGCGACGACCACACGCCCACCTGGCGCTTCTCCGGCGCGGACGCCGCGACGTTCAGCTGCCGGGTCGAGCGCGAGCCGTCCGGCACGGTGCTCGACTGGACGCTGTGCGCCAGCCCGTTCACCGCGGACCTCGCCGCGCAGGACGACGGCAAGTACCGCTTCCTCGTCCGCGGCACCGACCTCGCCGGCAACACCGGCCCGTCGGCGGCCGGGGTCTACGACCTCGCCGCCCCCGTCCGCCAGAAGGACGACGACAAGGACGGCGACGAGAACGGGAAGACCGGCGACGTCCCGCCCACGGACGACGGCGGCGGCCCGCTGACCTCCGAGCCGCGCGTCCCGCGGACGACGCCCGTCGCCGCGCCCCCGGCCAAGCCGCGGCGCAAGCGCGACAAGCCGCGCCCCGACAAGCCCGAGCCGACGGAGCCCCACCGCCGCGCCGAGCCGCCCGTCGCGGCCGCCAAGCCCCCCTCTTCGGACGACGACGGCGACGGCGGGGGCGGCAACTTCGCGACCCGCGCGGTCGCCGACGCGGTCAGGGCGATCGCGGAGAACCCGGACAAGTCCGTGTTCCCGCTCTCGCTGCTGCTGCTCGTCGTCGCCTTCCTCGCGATTCAGAACCGCATCGACAGAAGTGATCCAAAGCTGGCGCTGGCACCCGCCTTTGCCGATCCCGACCTGGAGTTCCGGCCTCCGCCGGGTGACTGAGACATGAGCAACGCTGCCCCTAACAACGGCCCCGCGGCCAGCGAGCTGGTCCCGATCGCGGACCGCCTGCGCTACCTGCAGGCCTTCCGCTTCCTCCTGGCCGCCGTCGTCGGCCTCGCGGCCTGGGTCGAACGCGACAGCCTGCGGGCCGAGCCGAAGATCCTGCTGCTGGTCACGGCCGGCTACCTCCTCAGCTCGCTGATCGTGCACGGCGCGTGGCGCCTGGCGCGGCGCGCGGGACTGTTCGCGTTCGGCGCCCTGCTGATCTACGACGGCGTCTTCCTCGCGTGGGCGTCGTGGGCGACGGGCGGATCGACGTCGCCGGTGCGCTACCTGATCATCCTGCACCTCATCGCCGTCGCGCTGCTCGCGTCGCACCGGACAGGCATGAAGCTCGCCCTGTGGCACTCGCTGATGCTGCTCGTCGTGCGTTACGCCCAGCAGGCCGACCTGCTCGCCTCGCCGAACGGCGAGGAGGCGTCGATGGCGCAGCTGCTGGTCTTCAGCGGCGTGTTCTGGTTCGTGGCGGTCGTGACCGCGAGCTTCTCGGCGGTCAACGAGCGCGAGCTGCGCCGGCGCCGCTACGACCTCGAGGCCCTCGCGGGCATGGCGCGGCGCCTGGAGCAGGCGTCGGGCTCGACGCCCGTGGCCGAGGTGCTCGTCGACCACGTGCGCGAGACGTTCGACATCGAGCGCGCGGCGGTCCTCGCCGCGCCCGACGGGTCGCCGCTGCACGTGCTGGCGCACCGCGGCGACGTGCACGTCGAGGTGACGGTCGAGCCGACGGCCGGCTCGGCGATCGCGGGCGCGATGCACTCGCGGTCGACGCGCCTGGTCTCGCACCTCGACCCCGAGGCCGACGCCGCCCTGGCGGCCGCGCTGCCCGACGCCAGGAACATCGTGATCGTGCCGCTCTCCGCCGAGGGGCAGGCCATCGGCGCCGTCGTGCTCGAGCACGCCATGCGCGCCGGCACGCGGATCGAGCGCCGGGTCGTCGGCATGCTCGAGCGCTTCGCGGCGCACGGCGCCCTGGCGCTGCGCAACGCCTGGCTGCTCGAGCAGGTCCAGCACCTGGCCGCCACCGACTCGCTGACCGGGTTGCCCAACCGCGAGACGTTCCAGCGGTCGCTGTCGCAGGAGGTCGCGCGCGCGGGCCGGACCGGCGGGGAGATGAGCGTCCTGCTCCTCGACCTCGACCACTTCAAGCGGATCAACGACACGCTCGGCCACCAGGCGGGCGACAAGGTCCTGCGCGAGGTGGCGGCCGTCCTGGACGAGAGCTGCCGTCCGTTCGACACCCCGGCGCGGTACGGCGGCGAGGAGTTCGCGGTCGTCCTGCCCAACACGGGCGAGCACGACGGCCGCGGGGCCGCCGAGCGTCTGCGCGAGGCGATCGAGAAGGCGTCCATCAACCCGTCGGTGACCGTCTCGATCGGCCTGGCGTCCTTCCCGGCCGACGGCCGCGACGGCGACACGCTGGTCCGCGCGGCCGACGAGGCGCTCTACGAGTCCAAGCGCGGGGGCCGCAACCGCGTCACCTCGGCTCGGCTCGCGAACGCCGCCTAGAGACGCTCCGCGAACGCGCGCAACCGGGCGACGTGGGCTTCCACCAGGCCCACGGCGGGCGACGTCTCGACCAGCAAGGTCGGGGCGGAGCGCTCGCGCGCCCACTTGAAGCACGCCTCGTTGAACGCGTCGTCCACCCACGCCGCGGGTCGCGTGCCGGCGTGCGCGTCGATGGCCGGCAGCTTCCAGTGCCCCGGCGTCGTGTGACCAGGGCCACGCGTCGCGTCGAAACTCAGCCACTCCAGCGGAGTAGGGAGTCCCAGGGCCGGGACGAGGTGCTCGTTCGCCTTCTCCTCCCAGCCAGTGCACCACACGAGTTCGAACGTCCCGCCGAGGCCGAGCAGGTGCTCGCCCGCCTCGGACGAAAGGAAGTGCGGGATCCCGTCCACCGCGGTGAAGGCTCCGGGTGGACGGCTGTTCGGGTCGAACCCCCACAACGAGATGACGCCGTCGACATCGACGTAGAGGATCGGTTTCTCCTGCATTCCCAAGGAACTGTCAAGACTGTGGCACACCCGCCAGGACATTTAGGTTCGCCGAGTAGGGTCCAGGGGGAACACCGCGACATCAAGGCGGGGCGGAGGCGTGCCGATGGCGGGTGTGTCGAGCAACTCCGCAATGTTCGTCAGTCGGTCGCGTTGTACCTGAACACATGAGTCTCTACCTGGGCATCTTCCTGGCGCTGCTCTGCGCCGTCGCTTCGAACCTCGCGTTCTTCTTCAAGCACCGCGGGGCGTGCGAGGCGTGCGCCGTCGACATCCGGCACCCGCTGCGCACGGCGAAGTCGCTCTACAGCTCCAAGTGGTTCACGATGGGCATGCTCATCGGCGGCGCGGCCTGGGGCGTCCACGTGGCGGCCATCTCGCTCGCCCCGCTCTCCGTCGTCCAGGCGGTCCTCGCCGGCGGCGTCGCCCTCCTCGCGGTCATGGCCGAGAAGATCTTCGGCCTCGAGGTCGGGCCCCGTCAGTGGTGGGGCCTCGCGCTCACCGCCTGCGGCCTGATCCTGCTGGGCGTCACGCTCCCGCACAGCGACGGCTCGCACTCCAGCTTCTCGCTCCCGGCCATGATCGCGTTCGAGGCGGGCCTCTTCGCGGTCGGCACGCTGCTCATCATGGGCAAGCACATCGGCGGCAAGGACGAGCACCACGGCGTCATGCTCGCCGCCGCCAGCGGCATCCTCTTCGGCGTCTGCAACGTCGGCGTCAAGGCGCTGACCGGCATCGTCGGCGACGCGGGCCTGCTCGGGATCCTCCTGAGCCCCTGGCTCTACATCGCGATCGCCGGCTCGGTGACCGCGTTCTACGCGAGCGCCCGCTCGCTGCAGGACGGCGACGCGGTCCCGGTCATCGCGATCACCGGCACCGCCGCGAACATCTCGTGCATCGCCGGCGGCATCATCGTCTTCGGCGACCCGATGCCCTCCGACGCGCTCGGCATCGCCATCCAGGGCCTGGCCTTCGTGATGGTCATCGTCGCCTCGGCGCTCATGCCCGCCCCGGTCCGGGCGACGCACGGCGCCGCCGCGCCCGCCTCCGCTTAGCCTCCGCGTACAGCGCTGAGACCGTCCTCGCGCCGCAGCGGCTGTGGCGCGAGGCACAAGAGCGCCACTATGGTTGGCCGAAATGGCGACCACAGAGCAGGGCACCCTCCAGGACCTGGCCAAGCGCCACCTCTGGCTGCACTTCAGCCGCATGGGCGCCTACGCGGACGGCGGCGAGATCCCCGTCATCGTCCGCGGCGAGGGCTGCCACGTCTGGGACGAGCACGGCAAGAAGTACTTCGACGGCCTGAGCGCGCTCTTCTGCGTGAACATCGGCCACGGGCGCCACGACATCGCGCAGGCCGGCGCCGACCAGGCCAAGGAGCTCGGCTTCTTCACCAACTGGTCCTACGCGCACCCGCCGTCGATCCAGCTCGCGGCGAAGATCGCGTCGCTCACGCCCGGCGACCTCAACCGCGTCTTCTTCACGAGCGGCGGCAGCGAGGCGGTCGAGACGACGCTCAAGCTGGCCCGGCAGTACCACAAGCTCACCGGCCACCCGAACAAGACGAAGGTCATCGCGCGCGACATCGCCTACCACGGCACGAGCCTCGGGGCGCTCTCGGCCACGGGCATCACCTCGCTGCGCGCGCCCTTCGAGCCGTTCACGCCGGGCGGCTGCCACGTCCCGAACACGAACCAGTACCGGCTGAAGCCCGGCTACGGCGCGGAGATGCTGGCGGACGCCGTCGCCGAGCGGATCGAGTTCGAGGGGCCGGAGACCGTCGCCGCGGTGATCATGGAGCCGGTCCAGAACGCGGGCGGCTGCTTCACCCCGCCGCCCGGCTACTTCCAGCGGGTCCGCGAGATCTGCGACGAGTACGACGTCCTCATGGTCTCCGACGAGGTCATCTGCTCGTGGGGGCGCCTCGGCGAGTGGTTCGGCGCCCAGCGCTACGACTACCAGCCCGACATCATCACGACGGCCAAGGGGATCACCTCGGCCTACGCGCCGCTCGGCGCTGTCATCGCCTCCGACCGGATCGCCGAGCCGTTCATGGAGGGCACCGCCTCCTTCCTGCACGGCTTCACGTTCGCCGGCCACCCGATCTCCTGCGCCGTCGCCCTGGCGAACATCGACGCGATGGAGCAGGAGGGCGTCCTGGAGAACGTCCGTGCCAACGAGGGCGCCTTCCGGGAGATGCTCGACGGCCTGCGCGACATCCCGATCGTCGGCGACGTGCGCGGCGCCGGCTACTTCCACGCGATCGAGCTGGTCCGCGACCGCGAGACCAAGGAGAGCTTCGACGACGACGAGTCCGAGTGGCTCCTGCGCGAGTTCCTCTCCGACCAGCTGTACGACAAGGGCCTCATCTGCCGCGCCGACGACCGCGGCGACCCGGTCATCCAGCTCTCGCCGCCGCTGATCGCCGGCCCGGAGCACTTCGCGGAGATCGAGGGCATCCTGCGGCCGGTCCTCGAGGAGGCGTCGGAGCGGCTGCGCCGCTAGCGCGGGCCGGTAGCAAGGATGCTGACGGTCTCCGAGCTGATCTCCGACCTGGACGTCGAGGTCCTGGCGGGCGAGGCCGCGCTCGACGCGCCCGTCCGGTGGGTCCACATCTCCGAGCTGGCCGACCCGACGCCGTGGCTGAGCGGCGGCGAGCTGCTGCTGACGACGGGCCTGCCGCTCGGCGACGCCCAGGCGCAGCGGGCGTACGTCAAGCGCCTGGCCGAGCACGGCCTCGCGGGGCTCGGGTTCGGCCTCGGCTTCGCCCACGACACCGTGCCGGAGGCGCTCGTCGAGGCGGCGGCGGCCCGCGACTTCCCGCTCTTCTCGATCCCCTACGAGCTGCCGTTCATCGCCGTGACCGAGCAGGCCTTCACGCGGCTGGTCAACGAGCAGTACGCGCTGCTGCGCCGGTCGATCGCCGCGCAGGAGCGCCTGCAGCGGGTCGTGCTCGCCGAGCGCGGGCTGGACGGCCTGGTCGGCGCGCTGGCGGGGCTGGTCGGCGGCGCGGCGCTGATCCTCGACGCGCGCGGCGTCCCGCTCGCGCAGCGCACGTTCCGCCGCCCGCTGGAGGACGACCTCGTCGAGGCGCTCGGCGCGGAGGCCCGCGAGCGCACCCGCCGCAGCGACGCCCAGCCGTTCGTGCCGTCGGCGGGCGACCTCGCGCCCCGCGCCCTCGCCCTCCCGGTCGCCGCCGCGGGCCGGCGCTCGCCGCAGGCCTGGCTCATCGCGGTCAAGGACGCGGGAGGCCTCGGCGAGGTCGACCGCCTCGTCCTGCACCAGGCCGCGACGGTCGTCGCGCTCGAGCTGCTGCGCCGCCGGGTCGCGGACACCACCGAGCGCCGGCTCGCCGGCGACGTGCTGGCCGCGCTGGTCAACGGCGAGCTGACCGGGCCCGACCTCCTGCGCCGCCTCGAGCCGTTCGGCCTCGACGACGCGGTCTGCGGGCTCGTGCTCGCGCCCGTCGACGACCGCCGCCGCCCCGAGCTCGAGCCCGCCCTCGCCGCCGCGCTGCGCGACGAGGCCGTGCCGGCCCTGGTCGCCCTCGACGACACGCGCACGTGCGCGCTCGTCCCGGGCATGGGCGACGACGAGCTGTTCGACCTCGGCGAGCGCGCACGCGCGCGCGTGTCGGCCGAGGCGGGGGTCCCGGTCATGGCCGGCGCCGGGCGCACGGTCGCCGCGGCCGACGCGCGGCGCACGCTGCACGAGGCCCGCTGCGCGCTGGAGGCCCGCGCGCTGGGCGCGGTCAACGGCGGCGCGCTGGCCACCTACCGCGACCTCGGCTCCTTCCAGCTGCTGCTCTCGCTGCAGGACCATGAGGCGCTCGGCCTGTTCTGCGACTCGCTCCTCGGACCCATCGAGGCGGGCGAGGGCCAGTACGGCGGCGAGCTCGTGCGGTCGCTCGAGGCGTTCATCGAGTGCAACGGCCAGTGGGAGCGCGCCGCGCAGCGGCTGTTCTGCCACCGCCACACGCTGCGGTACCGCATCCGCCGCATCGAGGAGTTGACGGGCCGGGACCTGGGCAACGCCCGGGACCGGATCGAGTTCTGGTTGGCCCTGAGAGGGAAGGAGATCGCGACGAGATGAAGGTCGGCGTCCCGACGGAGATCAAGCCGGACGAGTACCGCGTCGCCATCACGCCGTCCGGCGTGCGCGAGCTGACCGACCACGGTCACGAGGTCGTGGTCCAGAGCGGCGCGGGGGAGGGCTCGACGATCACCGACGCCGAGTACGAGGCGCAGGGCGCGCGGATCCTGCCCGACGCCGAGGCGGTGTTCGGCGAGGCCGAGCTGATCCTCGGGGTCAAGGAGCCCCAGCCCGAGGAGGTCGCGCTGCTCGAGCCGCGGCACACGCTCTTCACCTACCTGCACCTCGCGCCGGCGGCCGAGCTGACGCGGGGCCTGATCGACTGCGGGGCGACCTGCATCGCCTACGAGACCGTCGAGGATCGCGACGGGCGCCTCCCGCTGCTCGCGCCGATGAGCGAGGTCGCCGGGAAGCTCGCGACCCAGGCCGGCGCGTTCATGCTCGAGAAGCCGCTCGGCGGTCGCGGCGTGCTCCTCGGCGGCGTGCCCGGCGTGGCCGCCGGCAAGGTGATGGTCATCGGGGGCGGCGTGGTCGGGATGAACGCGGCGTTCATCGCGATCGGGATGCAGGCCGAGGTCTACGTCTACGACCGCAACATCGACCGACTGCGCGAGCTCGAGCACATCCTCGGCTACCGCGCCTCGACCGTCTTCTCGTCGACGCTCGAGGTCGAGCAGCGCCTGCCGGAGATGGACCTCGTGATCGGCGCCGTGCTCGTGCACGGCGCGCGGGCGCCGCACGTCATCACGCGCAAGCAGCTCGGGCTGATGAAGAAGAACGCGGTGCTCGTCGACGTGGCCATCGACCAGGGCGGCTGCTTCGAGACGTCGCGGCCCACCACCCACTCGAACCCCACGTACGAGGTCGACGGGATCACGCACTACTGCGTGGCCAACATGCCGGGGGCCGTGCCGGCGACGTCGACGTACGCGCTCACCAACGCGACGATGCCCTACGTGCTCAAGCTCGCCGACCGCGGCGTGCACGGCGCGCTGGCCTCCGACCCCGGGTTCATGAAGGGCCTGAACGTGGCGGCGGGACGGCTCACCTACGAGCCGGTCGCGCGCGATCAGGGCCTCGAGTACACGCCGCCCGAGCAGGCGCTGGAGGCGGTGCCCGCGTGACGAACGAGCCCTCTCCGCGCTGCTAGGCTTCCCGGCCGCATGCCGACGACCTCGCAGCTGATCCGCAAGGGTCGCCATCCCAAGACCAAGAAGCTCGCGACCCCGGGCCTGAAGTCCGGCAAGGGGCGCAAGAAGAAGGTCGCCGCTCCGCAGCGGCGCGGGGTGTGCACCCGTGTCTACACGACGACGCCCAAGAAGCCGAACTCCGCGCTCCGCAAGGTCGCGCGTGTCCGGATCTCGGGCGGCATCGAGGTCACCGCGTACATCCCGGGCGAGGGCCACAACCTGCAGGAGCACTCCGTCGTGCTCGTGCGCGGCGGCCGCGTCAAGGACCTCCCGGGCGTGCGCTACAAGGTCGTGCGCGGGACGCTCGACGCCGCGGGCGTCAGCGACCGCAAGAAGGCCCGCTCGCAGTACGGCGTGAAGAAGAAGTAGTGCCGCGCCGCGCAGCAGCCCAGATCCGGCCGGTCGAGCCGGACCCCGTCCACCGCTCGCGCCTGGTCACCCAGGTCGTCAACAAGGTCATGCTCGACGGCAAGAAGTCCACCGCCGAGCGGATCGTGTACGACGCGATGTCGATCCTCGCCGAGCGCACGGGCAAGGACCCGGTCGAGGTCCTCGACCAGTCCATCAAGATCCTGACGCCGGTCCTCGAGGTCCGCTCCCGCCGCGTCGGCGGCGCGACCTACCAGGTCCCGGTCGAGGTGCCCGCCCGCCGCGCCCGCACCCTCGCGGTCCGCTGGCTCGTCGAGTTCGCGCGCCAGCGCCGCGAGAAGACGATGGCCCAGCGCCTGGCGAACGAGCTGCTCGACGCGCAGAACCAGCAGGGCGGCGCGTTCAAGCGCAAGGACGACATCTACCGCATGGCGCAGGCCAACAAGGCCTTCGCGCACTACCGCTGGTAGTCGAGGCCGTTCCCGTCGGCGGCCGTCGTCCCTGACGGCACCAGGTGGAGCTCCGGGCGCGTGCCACGGCCGCGGGGCGGCGATGCGTGCCGAGCTTCGCGTATGTGAAGTTCCGCAAGATCGGACCGTCGAGCGACCCGTGGGAGTGGGTCCCCACCGACTTCCACGGCGTTGCGGTCGGACGCGGCATCGCCGACTGCGGGAACCGATACCACCTGCGCTTCTGGGGTGACTTCCGGCACGAGCAGCTCAGCAACACGACCCACAGTCAGAGCCAGGCGTGGATCATCGCCGGAGCGCACTACGAGGAGCTCGGCACGGGCGAGGGCGGCGGGCCGGCCGGTGCCGGTCACTCCCCCCAGCTGGGGTGGGAGGTCGTCGAGCACCGCATCGTCCAGTTCATGCGGCCGCACTCGTACTCGTTCCGCTGGAAGTGCCTGCCCAACAGCTGGGGCATGTACCAGAACTACCGCAGCGACGGCAGGATCAGCCGCATCAGCATCAACCACGGGCGAGGCGACACGACGAAGGCGACGCGCGAGAACGGTCAGTGTTGAGCGAGGGCCGTCGCTCGACGCACTGCGCCGCCGCGCTCGTCGCGGCGGCGCTCTGCGTTGCGGGATGCGGAGAGGGCGGGGGCGACGGGAAGAAGCGGACACATCCGGTCGCCGACACGGCGCCCCGCCGGGCGACCGGGGGGCCCGCGACCATCGATGCCGCCGCCGGCACGTACCGCGGCGTCGGGATCGGCAGCAGCCGCGCGGAGGCGGGCCGCGTCCTCGGGCGGTCGACGGCGCGGAGCCAGGACCCGCTGAGCCCACTCGGGAAGGAGCCGCTCGATGTCGGCGTGCCGCCGAGCCCGAAGGAGCCGCGCGGGCTCGACCCGATCGACGTGTGGCGCTTTCGTGACGCGGCGCTGCTCGCCGATCGCGGCAAGGCGTGGTTGATCGTGGTGAGCGCGGCGGACGCCAGGACGAAGGAGGGCGTCGGCGTCGGCGACGCGCTCGGCGACGCCCGCGCCGCGTATTCCGAACCGCAGTGCGGGGTCGCGAACGAGGGCACCGAGTACGTGCAGTTCCGCTACTGCCAGGTGCGCGTGCGCCCCGGCCGATACGCGTGGTTCGCCTACAACCCCGTGCGGAGCATCACCTTGTCGCGCGCGCGTCTCATCGCCGGCGACTAGATCGCGTCGGCGTCGTCCGGCCGCGAGTGTGACGTTGTGGTCAGCGCCGGCGCGGCGCCGGCTCGCGCGCGCCACTCCCGCAGCTCCGCGCGCCACAGGCGCTCGCGTTCCAGCGTGATCGCCCACCGGACGCCGACGAGCGTCGCGGCGGAGTGCGGCCACGCCGCGCGGCGGCGGGCGTCGCCTCGGCGGACGTAGGTCATCGCCAGGCTCAGCGCGAGCCGGCCGGGAACGATCCCGCCCGGCGGCGCGTCGGTCACGCGGCGCAGGCCCATGCGGATCGCGCGGCGCCGGCCGCCGCCCTCGAGCAGCCGGACCTCCGCGAAGGCCAGCGGGCCTCCGATCACCACAGCCGCGCCGATCGCAGGACGGCCGGCCAGCCCGCGGACGAAGGCGTCGAGCTGCGCGTGGACGACGTCGGCCGCGAGGGCGACCGGGAGCGGCGGCGGGATCGAAGGAGGCCGGTCCGGCATGAACCCGGCCGCGAACCCCATCGTGTACGCGGTCCCGCGCTGCAGCGGCGACGGCCAGTCCGGCCGGTCCGCGGCCCGTGCCGCCGCGCCCGCCGCGATCCCGCGCGCGTACGCGTCGAGCCGGCGGCTCAGATCCGGTCCGCCTCCGACGCGTCGTCCGTCTTCGGCGGCGCGGTCAACAGCAGCAGGCCTCCCGTCAACAGGAGGAGCACGCCTCCCAGCGTCTCGACGAAGAACCCGGCCGCCGGCTCGGCGCGCGCGTCCTCGTAGGACACCGACTCGCGCAGCGTCCCCGACTCCTTGGCCGCCGGCAGGTCGACGGTGAGCGCGATGATCACGACGACGAGCCCGATCCCGGCGATCGCGTACATCGCCGGCCGCGCGCCCCGCAGGGCGCCCACGAGCATCGGCAGGGAGGCGAGTCCGAGGAGCAGCATCGCGAAGGCGTGGTTGCGCCACCCGGTCTCCGAACGCGTCTCGGTCTCGAGCGCCCCGACGAGCACGTGGTAGAGCGGCAGGAACTCGCTGACGACCAGCAGGACGACCGCCAGAACGGCCACCCCGGGGAGGGCCAGACGGCCCGGCGCGGAGCCTTCTATGGTGCCCCGCAGACCGCCCCGAGAGGGCCGCGATCCGGTGCTATCATCGGTCGTCGCTTCGCGGGCTGGAGCGCTCATCTGAGCGCGCCCGCGTACTCAGCAGCAGATGGGAACCTCGACCACATAGGGCCAGGCACGGAGCAGGACGCTGTGCGCACGGGCCCAGAGGGGCCCGTTTTTTTATCCGACGCAGCAGACAGATCCGACTCCAAGACCTTTTTCATGCCTCGCAAGTTCCCCCTCGAGAAGACGCGCAACATCGGCATCATGGCGCACATCGATGCCGGTAAGACGACGACGACCGAGCGCATCCTCTATTACACGGGCCGCACCTACAAGATCGGTGAGGTCCACGAGGGCGCGGCCACGATGGACTGGATGGAGCAGGAGCAGGAGCGCGGCATCACGATCACGTCCGCCGCGACGACCGCTCAGTGGCGCGACCACCGGATCAACATCATCGACACGCCCGGCCACGTCGACTTCACGGTCGAGGTCGAGCGCTCGCTGCGCGTCCTCGACGGCGCGATCGCGCTGTTCGACTCCGTCGCCGGCGTCGAGCCGCAGTCGGAGACCGTCTGGCGCCAGGCCGACAAGTACAACGTCCCCCGGATCGCGTTCATCAACAAGATGGACCGCACGGGCGCGGACTTCGAGATGTCGGTCCGGACGATGCACGACCGCCTCGGCGCGAAGGCCGTCCCGGTCCAGCTGCCGTGGGGCGCCGAGGCCGAGTTCACCGGGCTCGTCGATCTCGTCGAGATGAAGGCCATCCGCTACCTCGACGAGCTGGGCACCGAGCAGGAGGTCATCGACATCCCGGCCGAGCTCGAGCAGGAGGCGCACGACGCGCGCGAGCATCTGCTCAACGAGCTGTCCGAGCTGGACGACGACCTCGCCGAGCCCGCGCTCGAGGAGCTGGGCGGCGGCGACCGCGTCCCCGAGGACCAGCTCAAGGCCGCCATCCGCAAGGCGACGCTGGCCATCACGCTGACCCCCGTCCTCTGCGGCTCCGCCTTCAAGAACAAGGGCGTGCAGCCCCTGCTCGACGCCGTGCTCGACTACCTGCCGAGCCCGCTCGACGTCCCCCCCATGGTCGCGATCGCGGTCGGCAAGGGCGGCGTCGACGGCGACGAGGTCGAGCGCCCGCCGCAGGACGACGCCCCGTTCGCCGCGCTCGCCTTCAAGATCATGGCCGACCCGTTCGTCGGCAAGCTCACGTACTTCCGCGTCTACTCGGGCAAGCTCTCGAGCGGCTCGCGCGTGCTCAACACGAACACGGGCAAGACCGAGCGCGTCGGCCGCATCCTGATGATGCACGCCAACGACCGCGAGGACGTCGACGAGGTCTACGCGGGCGACATCGCGGCGGCCGTCGGCATCAAGCAGGTCGTCACCGGCGACACGCTCTGCGCGCCCGACCAGCCGGTGAAGCTCGAGAACATCGACTTCCCCGAGCCGGTCATCAAGGTCGCCGTCGAGCCGAAGACGAAGGTCGACCAGGAGAAGATGGGCATCGCCCTCCAGCGCCTGGCCGAGGAGGACCCGACCTTCCAGGTGCAGACCAACGAGGAGACCGGCCAGACCGAGATCTCCGGCATGGGCGAGCTGCACCTCGAGATCCTCGTCGACCGCATGAAGCGCGAGTTCAAGGTCGAGGCCAACGTCGGCCGCCCGCAGGTCTCCTACCGCGAGACCATCCGTGGCGAGGCCAAGAAGATCGAGGGCCGCTTCGTCAAGCAGACCGGCGGCTCGGGCCAGTTCGGCATCGTCTACATCGACATCGAGCCGGCTCCGGGCGAGGGGTTCGAGTTCGTCAACAAGATCCGCGGCGGCTCGATCCCGACGGAGTTCATCCCGGCGGTCGAGAAGGGCGTCGAAGAGGCGCTGGAGAGCGGCGTGAAGGCGGGCTACCCGCTCGTCGACCTCCGCGTGACCCTCGTCGACGGCAAGTTCCACGACACGGACTCGTCGGAGATCGCCTTCAAGATCGCGGGCTCGCTCGCGCTGACCGAGGCCGCCAAGCGCGCCAAGCCCGTCCTGCTCGAGCCGATCTTCTCGGTCGAGGTCGTCACGCCCGAGGACTTCCTGGGCGAGGTCATCGGCGACCTGAGCAAGCGGCGCGGGCGCGTCGAGGGTCAGGAGCGGCGCGGCAACGCGCTGGTCGTGCAGGGCAAGGTGCCGCTGTCGGAGATGTTCGGCTACGCCACCGACCTGCGATCCAACACCCAGGGACGGGCCAACTACACCATGCAGTTCGAGGGCTACGACGAGGTGCCCCCGAACATCGCCGAGAAGGTCGTCGGCGAGCGCACCGGAGAGCCCGTCCCCGCCTAGTTTCAGTACCTTCCCCGAGTTCTAGATTTCGCAAGGAGAAAGCCACCGTGGCCAAGGAGAAGTTCGAGCGCAACAAGCCCCATGTCAACGTCGGCACGATCGGTCACATCGATCACGGCAAGACGACGCTGACGGCTGCCATCACGAAGGTGCTGTCCGACACCTATGGCGGTCAGGCTCGCTCCTTCGAGGAGATCGACAACGCTCCCGAGGAGAAGGAGCGCGGGATCACGATCGCCACGTCGCACGTCGAGTACGAGACGCCCAACCGTCACTACGCGCACGTCGACTGCCCGGGCCACGCCGACTACGTCAAGAACATGATCACGGGCGCCGCCCAGATGGACGGCGCGATCCTCGTGGTCTCCGCCGCCGACGGCCCGATGCCGCAGACGCGCGAGCACATCCTGCTCGCCCGCCAGGTCGGCGTGCCGTACATCGTCGTGTTCCTCAACAAGGCCGACATGGTCGACGACGAGGAGCTCCTGGAGCTCGTCGAGGTCGAGGTCCGCGACCTGCTCAACGAGTACGACTTCCCGGGCGACGACGTCCCGTTCGTCACCGGCTCGGCGCTCAAGGCGCTCGAGGGCGACGAGCAGTACACGCAGAAGATCATCGAGCTCGCCGAGCAGCTCGACACCTACATCCCGGAGCCCGAGCGCCCGCTCGACCGACCGTTCCTGATGCCGGTCGAGGACGTCTTCTCGATCACCGGCCGCGGCACCGTCGCGACCGGCCGCATCGAGCAGGGCGTCATCACCACGGGCGAGGAGGTCGAGATCGTCGGCATCGACACCGAGACGGCCAAGACGGTCGTCACCGGCGTCGAGATGTTCCGCAAGATCCTCGACCGCGGCGAGGCCGGCGACAACGTCGGCTGCCTCCTGCGCGGCACCAAGCGCGAGGAGATCCAGCGCGGGCAGGTCCTCTGCAAGCCGGGCTCGATCACCCCGCACACCAAGTTCAAGGCCGAGGTCTACGTCCTCAAGAAGGAGGAGGGCGGCCGCCACACGCCGTTCTTCACCGGCTACCGGCCCCAGTTCTACTTCCGCACGACGGACGTCACGGGCGTCGCGAACCTGCCGGAGGGCGTCGAGATGGTCATGCCCGGCGACAACGTCGCGATGACCATCGAGCTCATCCAGCCGATCGCCATGGACCAGGGCCTGCGCTTCGCCATCCGCGAGGGTGGCCGCACCGTCGGCTCCGGCGTCGTTACCGAGATCGTCGAGTAGGGGTGGCGGGTCTCGCCCAAAACAAGATCCGGATCCGCCTGAAGGCCTACGACCACTCGGCCATCGAGACGGCGGCGAAGGACATCGTCGAGACCGCGACGCGCACCGGTGCGACCGTCAGCGGTCCGGTGCCCCTGCCCACGGAGAAGAACGTCTACGCGGTGATCAAGTCGCCGTTCAAGGACAAGGACTCCCAGGAGCACTTCGAGATCCGCACCCACAAGCGGCTCATCGACATCCATCAGCCGACCCCGAAGACCGTCGACTCCCTGCAGCGCCTGGACCACCTCCCGGCGGGCGTCGACATCGAGATCCGCCTCGCCTGAGCCGATGCCAGCCATCCTCGCCAAGAAGCTCGGGATGACCCAGCTGTTCCTCGACGACGGAACCGTCGAGCGCGTGACCGTGCTCGAGGCCGGGCCCTGCCCGGTCACGGCCGTGCGCACGTTCGACGCCGACGGCTACGAGGCCGTGCAGCTGGCGTTCGGCGCCACGAAGGAGAAGCATTTGTCAAAGGCCGAGCTCGGCCACCTGCGCAAGGCGGGTGCGCCGCCGATGAAGCACGTCGTGGAGTTCCGCGACGAGGCGGGCGAGCTGCTGGTCGGCGACAGCGTCACGGTCGAGGCGTTCGAGGTGGGCCAGAAGGTCAAGGTCGCCGGGACGGGCAAGGGCAAGGGCTTCCAGGGCACGATCAAGCGCCACCGGTTCGCCAGCGGCCCGAAGTCGCACGGCTCGCACAACGTGCGCGCCCCGGGCTCGATCGGCGCGTCGGCGACCCCGTCGCGCGTGCTTCCCGGGCGCAAGCTGCCGGGCCAGATGGGCAACAAGCGCGTCACCGAGAAGGGCCTGCAGATCGTCCGCATCGACCCGGCGCAGAACCTGCTCATGGTCCGCGGCGGCGTCCCCGGCCCGCGCAACGGGATCGTGGAGGTGCGGACCGATGGCTAAGCCCAGCGCCCCGATATTGACTCCCACCACCACCCCCAACGCCGGCACCAAGAAGGCGACGCTCGACGAGAAGGCCTTCGGCGCGGAGTTCAACGGCCCGCTCGTGCACGAGTCGGTGCGCGCGGAGATGGCGGCCCGCCGCCAGGGCACGCACTCGACCAAGACGCGCGGCAAGGTCCGGGGCGGCGGCGCCAAGCCGTGGCGCCAGAAGGGCACGGGCCGCGCCCGCGCCGGCTCCTCGCGCTCGCCGATCTGGACCGGCGGCGGCACCGTCTTCGGCCCGCAGCCGCGCAACTACACCTTCAAGATCAACCGCAAGGAGAAGCGGGCGGCCTTCCGCAGCGCGCTCTCGCTGCACGCCGAGCGCGGCTCGCTCGCCGTCTTCGACACCGGCGCGTTCGACACGCCGTCGACGAAGCAGGCCGCCGAGCTGCTCGCCGGCTGGGACCAGCACCGCGCGCCGCTGCTCGTCGTCCTCACCGACGACGAGGCGAAGGTCGCCTTCTCCTTCCGCAACCTCGACCGCGCCTCGGTGCTGCCCGCCGACGGCGTCGGCGTCGTCGACCTCGTCGGCGCCGGCAGCGTGCTCGCCTCGCAGGCCGCGCTCGACTCCCTCACGGAAAGGGCCAGCTGATGGACGCCAGCCAGGTCATCATCCGGCCGGTCGTCAGCGAGAAGAGCTACGTCCTCGCCGGCTACGACAAGTACACGTTCCGGGTCCATCCCGACGCGCACAAGACGCAGATCCGCCAGGCCGTCGAGCAGCTGTTCGAGGTCACGGTCGTCGACGTCAAGACGATGAGCGTCAAGTCCAAGCCCAAGCGCCGCGGCTTCACCAGCGGCCGCACCCGGGCGTGGAAGAAGGCCGTCGTCCAGGTCGCGCCCGGCCAGTCCATCCCGATCTTCCAGGGCCTCCAGGGCCTCGAGGACGCCTGATGCCGATCCGCAAGCCCAAGCCCACGAGCCCCGGCCGTCGCTTCGTCTCCTACGCCGACTTCTCCGGCCTGACGAAGAAGGAGCCGGAGAAGCGGCTGACCGAGGGCCTGAAGAAGTCCGGCGGGCGCAACGCCAACGGCCGCAAGACCGCCCGCCACCGCGGCGGCGGCGCCAAGCGGCTGTACCGCAAGATCGACTTCAAGCGCCGCAAGGACGGGATCCCCGCCCGCGTCGCCGCGCTCGAGTACGACCCCAACCGGACCGCGCACATCGCGCTGCTGCACTACGCCGACGGCGAGAAGCGCTACATCCTCGCGCCCAACCGCCTCCAGGTCGGGATGACGGTGATGTCCGGCGAGGACGCCCCGATCGACATCGGCAACGCGCTGCCGCTCTCGCGCATGCCCACGGGCACCGTGGTGCACAACGTCGAGCTCGAGCCCGGCCGCGGCGGCCAGCTCGCGCGCTCGGCCGGCACCGGCATCCAGCTGATGGCCAAGGAGGGCGGCATGGCGACGCTGCGCCTGTCCTCCGGCGAGATGCGCATGGTGCGCGCGGACTGCCGCGCGACCGTGGGCACGGTCGGCAACGCCGACCACCAGAACGTCAAGATCGGCAAGGCGGGCCGCAAGCGCCACCTCGGTGTGCGTCCCCAGACGCGCGGCACCGCGATGAACCCGGTCGACCACCCGCACGGCGGCGGCGAGGGCTCGACGACCCCCGGTCGTCACCCGGTCACGCCGTGGGGCGTGCCGACGCTCGGGTACCGCACCAGGAAGAAGCACAAGCCGTCGGACCGCCTCATCGTGCGCGGTCGCCGGCGTGGGAAGGGCAAGCGTTAGAGATGAGCCGCTCCAGCAAGAAGGGGCCGTGGGTCGAGGAGCGCCTGATGCAGCGCATCGAGGCGATGAACTCCGGCGGCACCAAGCAGATGGTCAGGACCTGGTCGCGGACC
The DNA here is from genome assembly GCA_036389155.1 of Solirubrobacteraceae bacterium. Lineage (GTDB taxonomy): Bacteria > Actinomycetota > Thermoleophilia > Solirubrobacterales > Solirubrobacteraceae > CADCVT01. The sequence goes on along the minus strand of DASVQN010000005.1, from coordinate 2,958 downwards.
TCCACGATCTTCCCCGAGATGGTCGGGCACACGATCGCCGTCCACGACGGGCGCAAGCACGTGCCGGTCTTCGTCTCCGAGTCGATGGTCGGGCACAAGCTCGGCGAGTTCGCGCCCACGCGGACGTACCGCGGCCACGCGGGGAGCGGGAAGGTCCGCTGATGGCCCGCGACGTCGGCACGAAGACGGACCAGCCTTCGGACCAGGAGGGCAAGGGCACCCCTGCGAAGGAGGAGCTCGAGACCCAGCAGGCCGCCGAGGCGACCGCGCAGTCCGAGGCCGCCGAGAAGGCCGAGGCCAAGCCGAAGCCCAAGAGGCGCAAGCCCGCGACGAAGAAGTCGTCGGGCACCGCCGCGGCCGAGACCGGCGTCGAGAAGGCGGCCGCCGAGTCCGCGCTCGAGGGCGCCGAGGCGCCCGGCGAGGCCGAGAAGGCCGAGGCCGAGGCGGAGACCAAGCCCAAGCCGCGCCGCCGTTCGCGTGCCAAGAAGACCGAGGAGCCGGCGCCCGCGCCGGCCGCCAAGCCGGCCCGCCGCCGTCAGCGCGGCGCCGAGCCCGCCGTCACCGTCAGGGCGACCGCGAAGTTCGTGCGCAGCTCGCCGCGCAAGGCGCGCCTCATCACCGACCACATCAAGGGCAAGAGCGTCGACGAGGCGCGGGCGATCCTCGCCTTCTCGCCGCGCTCGGTCGCCGAGGACTGGCGCAAGCTGCTCGAGTCCGCGATCGCCAACGCCGAGCACAACCACGATCTGGTGGGCGACGACCTCCGCGTCCTCAACGCGACGGCCGACGACGGCCCGACGCTCAAGCGGTTCCGTCCGCGCGCCATGGGCCGCGCGACGCGCATCCGCAAGCGCACCAGCCACCTCACGATCACGCTCACGCCGAAGGAGTAGGTATGGGACAGAAGGTTCATCCCGAAGCGATGCGCGTGGGCTACATCCACGATTGGAAGTCGAACTGGTTCACCGAGCGCCACTTCGACGACTACATCGCGGAGGACGTCGCCATCCGCGACCACATCCAGAACAAGCTCGCGCACGCGGGCCTGTCGGACATCACGATCCGCAAGGACGCCAACGAGGTCGAGGTCAACATCCACACGGCCCGGCCCGGCATCGTGATCGGCAAGTCCGGCTCGGAGGTCGACGCCCTGCGCCGCGACCTGCACCGGATGACCGGCAAGGCCATCAAGGTCAACATCCTCGAGATCAAGCGGCCCGAGCTCGACGCCAAGCTCGTCGCGCAGTCGATCGCCGAGCAGCTGCAGAACCGCGTCGCGTTCCGCCGGGCCATGAAGCGCGCGCTGACCAGCGCCATGCGCTCGGGCGCGAAGGGCTGCAAGATCCAGGTCGGCGGCCGCCTGGGCGGCGCCGAGATGGCGCGGACCGAGATGTACTCCGACGGCCGCGTGCCGCTGCACACGCTGCGCGCCGACATCGACTACGGCTTTTACGAGGCGCGCACGACGTTCGGCCGCATCGGCGTCAAGTGCTGGATCAACAAGGGCGAGATCATGCCCGAGGGCTTCAGCGGCGTCGATCTGACGGACATGGATGCCGCCGGTCCCGGCGGCCCCGACCGCGACGGCGGGCGCGACCGCGGACGCGGGCGCGGGCGCGGCGGCCGTGACGGCGGCGGCGGCGGCGGCGACCGCGGCGGCCGCGGTGGCCGTGGCGGCGGCGGGCGCGGCGGCGGACCGGGCGGTCGCGGCGGCGGCGGCGGTGGCGGCGGCGGGCGCGGGCCGGGTGGCCCGGGCGGCCGCGGAGGTGGCCGCTGATGCTGTCCCCCAAGCGCGTCAAGCACCGCAAGGTGCACCGAGGCCGCCGGCGCGGGCTCTCGCGGGGTCAGACCCGCGTGCAGTTCGGCGAGTACGGCATCAAGGCCCTCGAGGCCGGCTGGCTCACCAACCGCCAGATCGAGGCCGCCCGTATCGCCATGACCCGCAAGATCAAGCGTGGCGGCAAGGTCTGGATCAACGTCTTCCCGGACAAGTCCTTCACCAAGAAGCCGGCCGAGACCCGCATGGGCTCCGGCAAGGGCTCGCCCGAGGGCTGGGTCGCCGTCGTCAAGCCGGGGCGCGTGATGTTCGAGCTCGCCGGCGTGCCCGAGCCGCTGGCGCGCGAGGCGATGCGCCTGGCCGGCCACAAGCTGCCGGTCAAGACGAAGTTCGTCCAGCGCGAGGACACCCCACCATGAACGCCAAGGACCTGCGCGACATGAACGAGCGCGAGCTCCTCGACCAGCTGGCGGCCGCCCGCAAGGAGCTCTTCGGGCTGCGCTTCCAGCACGCCACGGGCGAGCTCGAGAACACGGCCGGGCTGCGCACCGCCAAGCGCGACCTCGCCCGCGCCCTCACCGTCGCGCGCGAGCGCGAGATCGATCCCGACCGGAAGTAGCGATGGCTGACGAGACCCCCGAGACCGAGCAGACCGAGCCCGCGGCCGACGCGCCCGCGGCGGCTCCGGCGCTCTCCAGCCGCGAGGCGCGCGCCCGGCGCGAGCACGCGGCGAAGTCCCAGCGTCCCCCGCGCACGCCCGAGCAGCGCGACGCCGAGCGCCGCGAGCGGCGCGCGCGCAAGGCGGTGGCCCGCCGCCGCCGCCGCGAGCAGGAGAAGGCCAGGCGCGCGACCGCGGGCGCCGCGCCGGCCACCGGCACGCCGCCGGCGGAGCCGAAGGTCTCCTCGCCGCAGGTGCGCACCGGCACGGTCGTGTCGGCCAAGCCAGACAAGACGATCGTCGTGCGCATCGACATCGCCCGCCGCCACCGCCGCTACGAGAAGATCGTCCGCTCGACGTCGAAGCTCCACGTCCACGACGAGGCCAACGACGCCCACGAGGGCGATCGCGTGCGCGTCGTCGAGAGCCGACCGCTGTCGCGCACGAAGCGCTGGCGCCTCGAAGAGGTCCTGGAGCGCGCGAAGTGATCCAGAACGAGACACGCCTGAAGGTCGCCGACAAC
>DASVQN010000004.1:0-11791 GCA_036389155.1 Solirubrobacteraceae bacterium | reverse complement strand
CAGGTTGTCCAGGTGCTGCTCAGCCTCGTCCTCGTCCTTGTCCAGCGCGTACATCAACTCCGACGCGAGGATCTTCTTGGCGCGCGTGAACATCTGCTTCTCGCCGGTGGAGAGCCCCTTCTCGTGCTCGCGGATGGCGAGATTGCGCACCACTTCCGCCAGCTCGTAGATATCACCGGTCTTGATCTTGTCGCGGTTGTGCTTGAAGCGCCGGTTCCAGTTCTTGGGCATCTCCGATACATCATCCGCGAGGACGTCGAGCACCTTCTTGACGGTCTCCTCGTCGATGACGCGGCGCAGGCCTGCCAGCGCGGCGTTCTCGCACGGAACCATCACCGTCATGTCGTTGTGCAGGATCTTGATGGTGAGGTACTCGCGCTCCTCACCGAACATCTTGCGCCGTTCCTTCTTGAGGACTTGACCGGCTCCGTGGTGCGGATAGACGACGTTGTCGCCCAGTTCGAACTCGATGTTCTCGAGCGGGATTACCAGGTCCTCCAGCAGCTGCTCTTCGGTCACTTCGGGAATGATGCCCTCCTTGTTCTCTGTCCCGGCGTCGGCGCGGGAACGGTCGTCAAGTCAAATCACGTCTGCAAGTAGCGGTCGACGAGGTTGATCTCCTGCAGCCGGCGAAGGCCCTCGCGGATGTCCTTCGCCCGGATCTCGCCCACGCCGTCCACGGTCTCGAGCTCTGCGTCGGTGGCGGCGAGCAGCTCGTCCAGGCCGCCGAAGTCGGCGACGATTTGCGCCACGACGAGCTTGGGCAGGCGCGGGATGCGCCCGAGGATGCGAAAGCCGCGCGGCGACACGGGGTAGTCGAGCGTGTTGAGCTTGCGGTCGTAGCCGAGCAGCTCGGCGAGGCGGCCGAAGTCCAGGAGGTCGTGGTGCGGCAGGCGCCCGATCTGGTCAAGCGCGCCGGCAAACTCCTCGTCAGTGTTCTCGGCGAGGTAGTCGTGCACGAGGGCGGCCTTGTCGGCGGCGGTGCCGACCATCGTCTCCTCGAGCTGCATCTCGATGAGGCGCCCCTCCGTGCCCAGCTCGACGATGTAGCGCTCGATCTCGACCGCCATCCGGGTGACCATCTCCGACCGCTGCAGGACCGTGAGAACGTCGTGCAGCGTCGCGCCGCCCTCGAACTCGAGCGCGGTGAGGCGGGTGGAGACCTGGTCGAGGCGGGTGCGGTACTTGTCGAGGGTCGCGAGCGCCTGGTTGGCCTTCGCGAGGACGACGGGGATGTCCTCGAGGATGTACTTCGCGCCGTCGACGTAGAGGCTCACGACCTCGCGGCGCTGGGAGATCGCGATGACCAGCGCGTCGGTCTGCTTGGAGACGCGCTCGGCCGTGCGGTGCCGGGTGCCGGTCTCGAGGCTGAGGATCGTCGGGTCCGGCATCAGCTGGACGTTGGCCCAGCTGATCTTCGTCGCGTTCGCGTTGAGCGCGATCGCGCCGTCCATCTTCGCCACCTGGTAGAGCAGGGCGGGCGTGTAGTCGATGTCCAGCTTGATGCCGCCGGAGAAGAGGAAGGAGAGGTCGTCGGGCTCGCCTGTGACGATCAATCCGCCGGTCTTGGCGTGGACGATGTTGTCGATGCCCTCGCGCAGCGCGGTGCCGGGCGCGACCATCTCCAAAGCCTTTACCAGCCGTGGCTCCTGACGTGTTTCGAGCTCGATGAGCTCTTCCGTGCGTGGAGCCATACGGCCCCCATTCTAGCGTCTGAGCGGCAGGATTTCGCCTTTGCGATCGTCGCTGCGGCCGGCGACGGTACGGTGCGCGGTCATGTCGCCGCTGGGGTTGGGCATCGTCGGATGCGGTCACGTGGCCGAGGTGGCGCACCTGCCGGCGCTCGCGCGCGTGCCCTCGGTGGAGGTCGTCGCGGTCTTCGACGCCGATCGCTCGCGGGCGGCGCGCGCGGCGGGCGGCGCCACCGTCCACGGGTCGCTGGGGGCGCTCGTCGCGGACCCGCGGGTGGAGGCGGTCGCGGTCCTGGTCCCTCCGTCGGACCACCTTCCGGTGGCCGCGGCGGCGCTCGACGCGGGGCGGCACGTCCTGGTCGAGAAGCCGCTGGCCCTGCGAACGTCGGACGCGGAGGAGCTGGTGGCGCGGGCCACGGTGGCGGGCGTCGTCGCGATGACCGGGTTCAACCTGCGCCGGCTGGCGGTGGTGCGCCGGGCGCGGGAGGTCCTGTCGTCGGGCGCGCTCGGCGAGCTGGAGGCGCTGCGCAGCGTGGTCACGAGCGCGCGGCGCTTCGACGCGTCGGCGCCGGAGTGGCGGCGACGGCGCGAGCTCGGCGGCGGGTCGTTCGTCGAGCAGGGCGTGCACCACTTCGACCTGTGGCGCCACCTGCTGGACGACGAGGTCGAGACGGTCGTCGCGTTCGGACAGGACGCGGACGCGGGCGCGGCGGTGACGGCGCGGATGCGCGGCGGCGTGCTCGTGCAGTCCACGTTCTCGGAGAGGACGACTCCCGTGCACTCGGTCGAGGTCTTCGGCCGCGAGGCGTGCCTGCGGCTCTCGCTGACGCGCTTCGACGGGCTCGAGCTTCTGCCGGTCGAAGGCGGCGGCGAGTCGGCGCCCGCGACGCGGGGCCGGGCTCTGGCGTCGACGCTGCGCGCGCTGCCGCGTGGTCTGGCGGAGCTGCGGCGCGGCGGCGTCTTCGCGCGCTCGTACGTCGAGCAGTGGGAGGACTTCGCCGCCGCCGTGCGGTCCGGGCGGCCGGCGTCGCCGGACTTCGCCGACGGACTCCGGGCGCTGGAGATCGCGCTGGCGGCGGCACGGTCGGCGGACGAGGGCCGCCCGGTCGGCGTCGGCGCGGACCTCGCCGCGCGCTGATGGGCCGCGTGCTCGCGGTCGGGCTCGACGCGGCCGACGCCGGCCTCGTCCTCGGCTGGGCGCGGGAGGGCTCGCTCCCCATGCTCGGCTCCCTGCTGGCGTCGGGCAGCGTCGCGCGGCTGCGCTCGCGCGGCGACGTGTTCCCGGAGTCCGCGTGGCCGACGATCTCGACCGGGCTCGACGTCGGCGGCCACGGCGTCTACAACTGGCGCACGGTCCGGCCGGGGACGTATGAGCGGGGGCTCGCCCCGCTCGGGCGCGACGCGCCGTTCTGGGCGGGGCTGGAGTCGGCGCTCGTGGTCGACGTGCCGTACACGGCGCCGCTGCGGCGCGACGGGCTGACCGAGATCGCGGCGTGGGGCCAGCGCGGCGCGTCCGCGGAGGCGTCGTGGCCGGCGGGGCTGCTCGACGAGGTCCGCTCGCGCCACGGCGCGTATCCGCCCTGGGTGCACTTCCACCACCACCGCGGGTCGCTCGGGTCGGTGCGGATGCTGCGGACGCTGGAGCGGATGGCGGGCGTGCGGACGGATCTCGTCTCGCGCCTGATGGCGTCCGTCCCGTGGTCGCTGTGCCTGGTCAACTACTCCGAGACGCACAACGCCGGGCACGAGTTCCAGCGTTGGCTCGACCCCGAGGCGTGGTCGCGCCGGGGCGGGCGCGGGTCGCACGACGGGCTGCTGCGCGTCTACCGCGCCGCCGACGAGGGGCTGCGGCGCCTCGTGGCGGCAGCGGGACCGGACGCGGACGTCGTCGTCTTCTCCGGGATGGGGCTGACGCGCAACGGGGCCTCCTCCGACCTGCTGGGGGCGGTCGTCGAGCGGCTCGGCTATCAGGTGCGGCCGGAGCCGGGCGCAGGCGGGCTCGCGGCGCGGCCCGTGCAGCTGGCGCGGCGGGTGCTGCCCTGGTCGGTGCGCCGGCTGCTGCACTTCCGGCTGTCCCCCGAGCAGCAGGAACGGGTGATGGTCGGGATCTGGCTGGGATCGATCGACTGGCAGCGCTCGCGGGCGTTCGCCGAGAGCGAGCCGCACGGGTGGATCCGGCTGAACGTACGGGGGCGCGAGCCGTCGGGGATCGTCGCGCCGGGGGCGGAGTACGACGCGCTGCGGTCGGAGATCGCGCGGGAGCTGGAGCGACTGGTCGACGCGGACACGGGCCGTCCGGTCGTCGATGCGGTGCTGCGGCGCGAGGACGTGGCCGATCCCGACGAGCCGCGGTACGCGGAGCTCCCGGACCTGGTGGTGCGGTGGGCGAACGATGGCCTGTTCCGCGCGGTCCGCCATCCGACGGCGGGCGTCGTCGCGCAGAACGTCGCCGACGTCCCGTACACCGAGCACACCGCCTCGGCCTTCGCGGTCCTCTCCGGGCCGTCGGTCCGGGCGGGGGCGTCGGCGAGCGGCTCGCTCCTCGACCTCGCCCCGACGCTGCTGACGCTGCTCGGCGAGGAGGTGCCGGCCGTCATGCCGGGGCGGCCGCTGGACGAGCTGCTCGTGCCCGCCGCCGCCGACGACGACGCGCGTGCGCAGCCCGCCGTCACCTCGGCGGACGCGCCCGCGACGCCTCCGCGACCAGGTCCCTCAGCACCTCGCCCGCGCGACGCCAGCTGAGCGCCGCCACGCGCTCCCGCGCGCGCCGCGCCGCGTCCTCCCGCGCCTCCTCGTCGTCCACGAGCCGGCGCAGGTGGGTCGCCAGCGCACGCGCGTCCCCGGGCGGGAAGTAGCTCGCGGCGTCGCCGAGCGACTCGCGGTGAGCCGGGAGGTCGCTCAGGACGACCGGCGCGCCGCACGCCGCGGCCTCGACCGCGGGCAGGCCGAAGCCCTCGCCCCTCGACGTCACGACCGCGACGGTGGCGGCGCTGAGTAGGCGGGCGAGCGTCTCGTCGTCGACGAAGCCCGGCAGCCGGACGCGCTCGGGCACGCTCTTGCGCCCGATCGGCTCGCCGGCGATGACGGCGACCGCCTCCGGCAGGTCGGCCAGCGCGTCGACGAGCGTCTCGACGCTCTTGTGGGGCCCCGTGCCCGCGGCGTACACGATGAGCGGCGCGCCGGGCGGGATGCCCATCCGCGCGCGCACCTCGGCCTGGTCGTCCCTGCTTCGCGGGAAGAAGACCGGGTCCGGCGCCTCCGGGACGATCGCGGCCTCTTCCAGCCCCAGGTCTGCGCGCGCGGCCTCCGAGACGGTGAAGACCCTCGCCGCGCGACGGACCGCGACGGCCTGCTTGAGCCGCCAGGCGGCGCGGGCGCGGCGGGCCGGCATGATCGCCGCGCCGAAGCGCTCGACGTGCGCGTCGTGCAGGCCGACGACGGTGCGGACGCGCACGGTCGGGACCCAGCCGATGAGCGACGGGAAGAGGAAGGCGTCGTAGCCCCCGGTCGAGGCGGCGTGGGCGAGCCGCAGGAGGTCGAGCGGCGGGCGCGTGGCGTCGACGCGCAGGCCGGTCGCCGCGCCGCGCCGCAGCGCGACGTGCCGCGTCTGCGCCCGCGGCGGAAGCTCGACGGCGAGCGCGGTCGCCGGGTCGACGTGCAGGACGTACTCGGTGCGGTCGTCGACCTCGGTGAGCGCGCCGACGGCGTTGCGGGCGAAGCGGCCGTCGCCGTGCCGGTGGGCGAAGGCCGATCCGTCGATGCCCACGCGCATGCCGCGGTGGGACACTACCCGCGGTGCCGTCGAGTGTCCTCTTCCTGCATCCCTGGGCGGGTGGCTACGGCGCGGACCGGCAGCTGGCGATCATGGTGCAGGGGCTCGACCGGTCGCGGGTCTCGCCCGTCGTCGTGCTCGGGGAGGACGGGCCGCTCGCGGTGCGGTTGTCGGAGGCCGGGGTTCCCGTGTACGTGCGGCCGATGGCGGTCCTGCGCCGCGAGCTCGTCCGTGGCCGCCGGGCCGGGGCGACGGCGGCGGCGCTCGCCCGGGACGCGCGCGTCGTGGGCGCCCTCGCGCGGCGGCACGGGGTGTCGGTCGTGCACACGAACACGTCGACCCTGCTGTGCGGGCAGGCGGTGGCGCGGGCGGCGCGGGCCGCGCACGTCGTCCACGTGCGCGAGATCTACGAGGGAGCGGGCCCGGGCGTCCTGTGGCCGCTGCTGCGAAGGCGGCTCCTGCGCGCGGACGCCCTCGTCTGCGTCTCGCGCGCCGCGGCGTCGCAGTTCGGCGGCGCGCCGCAGGCGTTCGTGCTCCACGACGCGGTCGAGTCCGTCGCCGCGCCCGCGGATCGCTCCGAGGCCCGCGCGGCGCTCGCGCTCGACGAGGACGCCTTCGTGGTCGCCCTCGTGGGCCGCCTCAGCGACTGGAAGGGCCAGCACGTCCTGCTGCGCGCCTTGGCGGCGCCGCCGCTGCGGTTGGTGCCGGTCGTCGCGCTGCTGGCCGGCGACGCGGCGCCCGGGCAGGAGGAGCACCGGGCGGATCTCGTCGCCCTCGCGGCCTCGCTCGGCGTCGCCTCGCGCGTGCGCATGCTCGGGTTCCGCGACGACCTCGGGACCGTGCTCGGCGCCGCGGACGCCGTCGCGATCCCCTCCGTCCATCCCGACGCGTTCCCGAACGTCGCGCTGACCGCCGCCGCGGCGGGGCTCCCGACGGTCGCCTCCCGCTGCGGAGGGCTCCCGGAGATCGTGGACGACGGCCGGACCGGCCACCTCGTCCCGCCGGGAGACCCGGCCGCCCTCGCAGGCGCCCTCGCCCGGCTCGCCACCGACCCGGCCGCCGCCCGGAGGCTCGGCGAGACCGCAGCGAGCCGCGCGACGTCGCAGTTCAGCGAGGAGAAGCTCCTCGAGAGGCTCCACGCGACGTACGACGAGGTCGTGAGCGGGAGGCGCCGAGCGGCGTAGGGCGGGCTCCGCGACTCCCGACTCCGCGACTCCGCGACTCCGCGACTCCGCGACTCGCGACTCGCGACTCCGCGACTCGCGACTCCGCGACTCCGGCGCCGTCAGAAGTCTCCGCCGCCTCCGAAGTCGCCACCGCCGAAGTCGCCGAACCCGCCGCCGCCTCCGAAGTCGCCTCCGCCGCCGCCGAAGTCGCCTCCGCCCCACCCCCCGCCGGCGTCGCCGCCGTAGACGTCGCCGGCGCCCCACCCTCCGAACGCTCCTCCGAGCATCGATCCGAACAGCAGGCCGGGGAGGAAGCCGCTGAAGCCGCCGTAGAACCCACCGGCGTAGGGCGCGTACCAGCCGGGCGCGTCGTAGTACGGGACGCGGCGGCCTCCGGTGACGATCTCGCGCGTCATGGGCTCCTGCCCGGACTCGAGGCGGACGGCGTCCGCCTCGCACACCGGGACCTTGCGCGGCGCGCCGTAGCCCTCGGGCGCCCACTCGACGTCGCGCGTCGAGGGGCCGTGGCGTGGGTCGAAGAAGCACGGCGGCCGCCGTTCGGGCGGCGGCTGCCCGTTCAGGCGCGCCTTCGCCGCCGCCATCGCCCAGCGCCCCTCCTCGAGCGCCTCGGCGATCGGCCCGAACTCCGAGGGGTCGCGCGCGCGGTCGAGCGCCCGCTCCGCCCGGTCGTAGCGGTCCACGGCCCGCCCGTAGTCCTCCTTCGCGGCCGGATCGACGTTCGGCATCTCGACGTCGAGGTCGAGCGCGCGGATGTCCTCCCCCAGAGCCGCGAGGTCCTCGTTCACGGTCGCGCGCAGCTCGGCGACCTGCGCCTCGCGCTCCCGGCGCCGCTGCCGCCCGCGGCTGAACGCGAACAGCGCGGCGCCGCCGCCGAGGAGCGCCAGCAGCCCGAGCCCGCCGAACCCGCCCGTCCCCGGCCCGTGCGACGGCGGCGAGCCCCCGTTGCGGCGCGCCTCGCCGACGAGGCCGACGAACTCGCTCAGCGTCGGGTAGGCGCCGTCGTCGCCGCGCAGCTCCTTCGCGTCCGTCGCGAGCCGCCCGGCCACGCCGCGGTCCAGGACGTCGCTGCCCGCGCGGAAGTGGTTGCCGGCGACGATCGCGTAGGTCCCCGGCCGCTGGAGGCCCCGGCGGATCGCGACGATCGCGCCCTCCGGGCTCCCGCCCGCCTCGTCGTCGATCGCCTCGGGGACGATCGCGATGTACATCGGACCCGCCCCCTTCTCGGCGATCGCGCGCTCCAGAGCCCGCTCCTCCTCCGGCGAGATCCGCTTCTCGGCGTCCCGGTCGACGTAGACGGGGCTCGACTGCAGGGCGCGGACGGTCTCGTCGACCAGCTGCGCCCGTGCCGTCGCCGGAACGGTGAGGAGCCCCGCGAGGACGAGCGTCGTGGCGAAGCGGCGGGACACGCCGCAGAGCTTGCCCGTGGGTGGCCGTTGGAAACCGCGAGCGGCGCAGTGGAGTCCTCGGCGCGGGACCGGGCGCCGCCGAAGCGCCTACGCCACGGCGCGCGGCCGGCTTTCGGCCCCGCCGAACGCGAGCTTCAGCGCCTCGCGGAGGGTCCTCGCGTCCACTCCCCCGCTGCCCGGCGGCGCGATGACGGTGCGCAGGCCGAACTTCGCCGCCTCCTCGACGCGTCTCTCCGGGTGACCCACCGACCGGAGCTCGCCCGTGAGGCCGACCTCCCCGAAGGCGGCGAGCGGGCGCTGCTCGGCCTCCAGCGCGATCCCTCGCGCGGCTCCGGCGACGGCGAGGGCGGCCGCGAGGTCGACTCCCGGCTCGTCGACGCGCACGCCTCCGACGACGTTGACGAAGACGTCCGCCGTCCCCACCCCCACGCCCGCGTGGCGGCCGAGGACCGCGAGGACGAGCGCCAACCGATTCCGGTCGATGCCGTTGACCACGCGCCGGGGCGGCACGAGCTCGGAGGGGGAGACGAGCGCCTGGACCTCGACGAGCAGCGGGCGCGAGCCCTCCATCGCCGCGAGCACGACCGATCCCGGCGCGCGCGTGGCCTCGCCGACGAACCGCGCGCTCGCGTCGAGCACCTCGACGAGCCCGCCCGAGCGCATCTCGAACACGCCGGCCTCGGACGTCGAGCCGAAGCGGTTCTTCAGCGCGCGCAGCGTCCGGTACGTGCGCTCCCGCTCGCCCTCGAACTGGAGAACGCAGTCGACGAGGTGCTCGAGCACGCGCGGGCCCGCCAGCGACCCCTCCTTGGTCACATGGCCGACGAGCACGACGGCGATCGCGTGCGCCTTCGCGACCCGCATGATCCGCGACGCCACCTCGCGCACCTGGCCGACCGAGCCCGGCGCGCCCGTCAGCTCGGCCGCGTGCAGGGTCTGCACGGAGTCGATGACGCACACCTCGGGCCGCTCGGCCTCCAGCGTCGCGAGCACCACGTCGAGGTCGGTCTCCGCCAGCACGGGCACGGCCAGAGCGCTGCCCGCGAGGCGCTCGGCCCGCAGGCGGATCTGCGCCGCCGACTCCTCGCCGCTCACGTACAGCGTCCGCCGCCCCGCCCCCGCGAGGTTCCCGAGCGCCATGTTCGTCAGCGTCGACTTGCCGATCCCCGGCGAGCCGCCGAGCAGCACGAGCGACCCCGGCACGATCCCGCCGCCGAGCACGCGGTCGAGCTCGCCGATCGCCGTCGACAGCCGCGGTACGGGCGCGGTATCGACCTCCGACAACAGCCGTGGCCGGGAGGCGCGGGCCGAGGAGCGCGCGGGCGAGGAGCGCGAGGTCGTCTCCTCGACCAGCGTGTTCCACTCCCCGCACCCCGGGCACTGCCCGTGCCAGCGGGGCGTCGAGTGACCGCAGGAGGAGCAGACGTGGATGGTGGTCGGCCGGGGCATGTGGGCGCCCGAGGCTACGGGGAGCGGCCGACGTCACGGCCGCGTCGTGGCAGACTCGGTGCAAAGCGGCGACGAAGGAGCAGCGAACCCATGGCGACACGCAACGGAAGCGCCGTCTGGCGCGGCGACCTGCAGGGCGGCGAGGGGCGGATCACGGTCGGCAACGGCGTCCACGAGGGCCCGTACTCGTTCAAGAGCCGCTTCGAGGACGGCGAGGGCACCAACCCCGAGGAGCTCATCGCCGCCGCCGAGGCCGGCTGCTTCACGATGGCCATGAGCCTCATGCTCGGCAACGAGGGCCACACCGCCGACGAGCTTCAGACCGACGCCCGCGCCGAGCTCAGGAACGTCGACGGCGCCCCCACGATCACGAAGATGATCCTCAAGACCCGCGGCAGGGTCCCCGGCCTCGATCAGGCGACGTTCGAGAAGATCGCGAACCAGGCCAAGGAGACCTGCGTCATCAGCCGCGCGCTCGCGGGCATCGAGACCTTCGAGCTCGAGGCGACCCTCGAGACGAGCTAGGGCAGCGCGGCGAGGACGTCGGCGACCAGGTCGTCGGTGTCCTCGATCCCGCACGACATCCGGATGAAGCCCTCCGCGACCGGCTCGATCCCCCAGCGCCCGCGCCGCTCCCCGGTGGAGTGCGCGCCGCCGAACGACGTCGCCTCCGCCACCAGCGAGCAGCGCGACAGGAACGCCTGCGCGGCCTCCGCATCGGTCAACGTGAACGACACGACCGGCCCGAACAGCCCGCCCATCTGGCGCGCCGCGACGTCGTGGCTCGGATGGGACCGAAGGCCGGGGTAGAGCACGTCGACGCCGCGCGAGGCGAGCGCCTCGGCCACCGCGAGCGCATTGACCGCCTGGCGCTCCAGCCGCAGACACAGCGTGGCGAGCGAGCGGTGCGCCAGCCAGGCCTCGAACGGCCCCGGCACCGCGCCCGTGACGTTGCGCCACGAGCGCACGGCGGCGGCGTGCTCCGGCGCCCGGCACGCGACGTGCCCGAGGATCAGATCCGAGTGCCCGGTCATCGCCTTGGAGTTGGAGACGATCGACACGTCCGCGCCCATCGTCAGCGCCGGCTGCGCCAGCGGCGTCCCCAGCGAGCCGTCGACGACGAGCAGCGCGCCGCGCTCGTGGACCGCCTCCGCCAGCGCCGCGATGTCGAGGACGGTCAGCGAGGGGTTGGAGGGCGTCTCGATCCAGACCAGGCCGGCACCGGCCGCCGCCGAGACGAGCGCGTCGAAGCGGTTCGGCACGCCGCGGACGTCGAGGCCGAGCCGCTCCGCCGCCTGCGGCACCACGCCGTAGGTCTCGTCGGGAAGGACGACCGGGCCCGCAAGCGACTCGAGGACCGCCGTGCACGCCGCCATGCCGGAGGCGAAGCCGACGCAGGGGCCGGACTCGATGCTCTCGAGCGCCGCCTCCCAGTTCGCCCACGTGGGGTTCGTGTAGCGGGCGTACCCCGTCGGGGAGGCCTCGCCGGCCAGGTGGAACGGCCCGGCGAACACCGGCCCGGGCAGGAACGGCTGGCCGTCGGCCGCGCGCGGCAGCCCCGCGTGGACCACCCGGGTGCTACGCCCGCTCACAGCTCTCGAACCCCGACGTCTTGTGCGTCGCGTCGCAGAACGGCTTGGTCGACGACCGCCCGCACCGGCACAGCGCGACCGGCCGCCCCGGCTCGACCGCGAAGACGCGCCCCTCCACGTCGACCACGCGAAAACGGCCCGTCACCTTGTACGGGCCGTTGTCGCGAACCTTGATCTCGACGACGTCGTCGTCGCCGTCGTCCACCGCGAAGCGCTACTCGGCCGGCGGCGCGTCCGGCACGTCGGGCGTGTCCGCGGCCGGGGCGTCGCCGCCCTCGTCCGTCGCCTCGCCCTCCGCGGCCTCCGAGGCGCCGACCGCGGCCGGCACCTTCTTCGGCTGGATGATCGACAGCTTCACCGGGTCGCCGCCGTCGTTGGCGCCGCCCTCGGTGTCGTCCGCCGCATCGACCATGACCGTCGCACCCGACTCGAGCTGCGCCCGCAGCACGAAGTCGGCGAGCGGGTCCTCGATGTAGCGCTGGATCGCGCGGCGCAGCGGCCGGGCGCCCATCGCCGGGTCCCACCCCTTGTCGACCAGCAGGTCCTTGGCCTCCTCGGAGAGCTCGAGCTGCAGCTCCCGCTCGGCCATGGACTCGCGGATCCGCAGGAGCAGCAGGTCGATGATCTGCTTGATCTCGTCCTTCTGCAGCTTGTGGAAGACGATGACGTCGTCGATGCGGTTGAGGAACTCGGG
>DASVQN010000003.1:0-200238 GCA_036389155.1 Solirubrobacteraceae bacterium | reverse complement strand
GGAGAAGGCCGGCGTCGCCGTGCAGGCGGCGAAGTTCTACGCCAAGTGGCTCCCGCAGCTGACGACGGGCGAGGGCCTGAAGATCGCGCTGACGACGCTGAACACCGGCCGCCTCGCGCTGCCGGCGATCTGCGTCGGCATCTCCAAGTGGGCGACCAAGACCGCCCGCGAGTGGTCGAGCGAGCGCGTGCAGTGGGGCCAGCCCGTCGGCAAGCACGACGCCGTGGCGCAGAAGATCGCCTTCCTCGCGGGCAGCGCGTTCGGGCTCGAGGCCATGCTCGACGTCTCCTCCCGGCTGGCCGACGACAAGAAGAACGACATCCGGATCGAGGCCGCGATCGCGAAGCTATACGGCTCCGAGATCGGCTGGCGGGTGACCGACGAGCTGATGCAGATCCGCGGCGGGCGCGGCTATGAGACGGCCGAGTCGCTGAAGGCGCGCGGCGAGAAGCCGATCCCCGTCGAGCAGGCGATGCGCGACATGCGCATCAACCGCATCTTCGAGGGCTCCACCGAGATCATGCACCTGCTCATCGCGCGCGAGGCGGTGGACAAGCACCTCGAGGTCGCCGGCGAGATCCTCGAGGGCGACGGCGGGCTCAAGGAGAAGGCCGGCGTCGCCGTGCAGGCGGCGAAGTTCTACGCCAAGTGGCTCCCGCAGCTGACGACGGGCGAGGGCCAGCGGCCCGGCTCGTTCGGCGACTTCGGCCCGCTCGCGACGCACGTGCGTTTCGTCGAGCGCTCCTCGCGCAAGCTGGCGCGGTCGACGTTCATGCTCATGGGCCGCTACCAGGCCAAGCTCGAGAAGAAGCAGGCGGTGCTCGGGCGGATCGTGGACATCGGCGCCGAGCTGTTCGCGATCGCCTCCGCGGCGACCTACGCGCAGACCATCGTCTCCGAGCACCCCGAGCGCGGCGACCAGGCGCTCGAGCTCGCGGACCTGTTCTGCAAGCAGGCGCGCCGGCGGGTCGACGACCTGTTCGGCCAGCTGTTCGCCAACGACGACGACGACGCGTACGCGCTCGCGATGCAGGTCCTCGAGGGCCGGCACACATGGATCGAGGAGGGCATCCTCGACCCGTCGGGCGCCGGGCCGCAGATCGCCGACGACAACCAGGGCGAGACGGCCCCCGTCGCCGACGAGCGCGAGCGCGCGGGCGCGACGGGCTAGACCCCCGTCGCCTTCTCCACCTCACGTCCGAGGTACGGCGCGAGCGTCGCGCCGTACACGGACGTGATGTGGTTGGCGTCCTTGTAGACGAGGGCGCCGCCGATGACCGGCGAGCACGCCCGCTCGTCGCAGAAGAAGCGCGTCATGTCGACGACGACCGCGCGCGGCGAGCGCCTCGCGGCCTCGGCGGCCGGGTCGGGCGGCAGCGCCTCGCTGCGGCGCCGCGCGCACGCGCGGCCCGCGGGCTTGTGGTCCTCCATCGCGCGCGCGACGCACGCCAGCGTCCCGCCGCCGCTGAGCATCTGCGGCGTGTCGCGGATGACGACGACCTGCTGGACCGACGGCGGCAGCGCGTCCCACGCCGCGGCGAAGTCCTCGGCCTCGGCGTCGGCGCCCTCGAACTGCGCCACGAAGACGGTGCCGACCTCGGGATGGCGCGCCAGCCACCGCGGGACCTCGGCGCGCCAGCGCGTGCAGCCGCTGCGGTCCGGCTCGGGGAGCTCGGGCTGGCCGGCGGCGAACGGGCAGTGCGAGCGGGCGATCGAGATCCCGCGCCAGCGCCGGCGCTGGGCGATCGGCCGCAGCGCGGAGCGCCAGTGGGAGGCGTGGCTGTCGCCGATGAGCGCGAACGTCCGCGACTGCTCGCCCGTGTGCGTGCCGAACGCGCAGGGCACGACCTTGTCCTCGATGTCGAGCATCCCGCACGGGGCGTTCGGCGCGTCCTGGGCGACGATCGGCGTGGGAACGACGCCGCGCGGCGCGCGGCAGCCGCGCGCGATCGCGTCCGCGCCGAAGCAGCGCGGCTTCTCGGCCAGGACGCGCTTCATCGCGATCTGGTCGCGCTCGACGCGCTGGTCGAGGGTCGAGCTGCCGGAGGAGGCGAGCAGGATCACCGCGGCGGTGCCCGCCGCCGCGGGGACGAACGTCCAGCGCGGGGCGATGCGCAGGCGGCGCGCCGGGTCCTCGATCGCGACCTTCGAGAGCTGCGCGGCCGCGAGCGTCAGGCCGAGCAGGGCGAAGCGGCTGGCGTGGGGCCAGAAGGCGATCAGCGGCCAGTGCCAGAGGTAGACGGAGTACGAGATGTCGCCGAGGCGCTCGAACGGGCGCAGCGCGCGCGGTCGGAGCGCCGAGCCGCCCGCGATCACCGCCACGGCGCCGAGCACCGGGAGCAGCGCCGCGACGCCGGGGAACGCCGTGCCGGAGTCGAACGCGACCGTCGCGACCGCGATGGCGGCGACGCCGAGGAGCGAGAGCGCGCGCGACGGGGCCCGCGACGGGACCAGCGCGAGCAGCCCTCCCGCGCCGAGCTCCCACGCGCGCGTCGGCGTCACGAAGTAGGCGGCCTGCGGGTCGGTCCCGGTCTTGTGGATCGACCACGCGAGGCTGGCGAGCGTCACGCCGCCGAGCACCAGCGGGATCCGCCGCCGCCCCGCGAGCAGCGCGAGCCCGATCAGCAGCGGCCAGACGAGGTAGAACTGCTCCTCGACCGAGAGCGACCAGAAGTGGCGCACGGGCGAGGGCGCGTCGTCGAGGGCCTGGTAGTCGACCGCGGCGTCCGCGAGGTGCCAGTTCTCGACGTACGCGGTGCTCGCCGCGATCTCCCCGAAGAACTGGCCCCACTGCGTCTCCGGCACGACGGCCTTCGTCGCGAACGCGCAGAACGCGAGCACGACGAGCGCGGCGGGCAGGATCCGCCGCGCGCGGCGGGCCCAGAAGCCCGTGAGCGAGACCCGCCCGCTGCCGCGCGCCTCCCGCCACAGCTGGCCGGTGATGAGGAAGCCGGAGATGACGAAGAAGACGTCGACCCCGACGAACCCGCCGGGCAGGGCGCCCGGCCAGAAGTGGAAGACCACGACGACGAGGACGGCGACGCCGCGCAGGGCCTGGATCTCGGGGCGCATCGCGAGCGAGCCTGCCGCTCACGAGGGCCGGCGCCCACCCACCCTCGGTGTGGTCGCGCCACACCTTCGTCGCCACTTGGCTACTCGCCGACGAGCACGGGGGTGCCGACCTCGACACGCCCGTAGAGGTCGATCGACCTGCTTGGTCTGCACGACGAACTTGCCGAGCGGCGTCGGGTACTGCGGCTGGCCGACGGCGACGGTGTAGCTCTTGACGAGGTCACCGCGCTTGAAGACGCGGACGGTGTGCGCGCCGAGGGTCCGGTCGGCGCGCGGGTCGAGCAGCGCGTCGGTGACGCGCCGCAGGAGCGCGTGATCTTCGCGCTCTCGTCGTGGTTGACGCGCGCGCCGGTCAGGCTGTGCCAGCCGCGCTGCATGATGTTCCCGACGCCCCGCACAGCGCCGCCGGGCAGCGTCGGAGTCAAGGACGCACCTGCGTCGGGTCTTGCAGGAATTTCTTCAGCCGCGGCGACGTGGCGCGGTCTTACGCACTCCTTCACATCGCGCCGCCGCGCCTTGGCACGATCGCCACATGCTGCTCGTCGCCTCCGCACTCGTCCTCGCCACCGCCGCGTCCGCCCCCGATCCGCAGCGCCTGCCGCTGGGCGACGGCCACGTCACCACCGACGCGCCCAAGCGCGGCTGGGTCTACCGCTGCGGCACCGGCGGCCCGGGCGGCGGCGCCCAGGCCGACGGCCCGTGGATCCACGCCGACGGGACGTACGACGTCACGGCGAAGGCGGTCGTCGACGGCGAGGTGCGCTGGTCCCAGGCCCGGGTGCGCATCGTGCGCCGCGGGTCGGTGCGGCGCATCACGTCCGACGGGCTGCCGGTGAACCTGACGACGGGGACGTTCCCGATCGCGAGCGACGACGACGCCTACCAGTACGACCGCAACCCGAACGCGATCGCGGCGCAGTCGCTCTCCTACCGGCTGCCGGCGGCGCCGAGGCGGGCGTCGCGTGCCTCCTGCCTCTCCCCCGGCCCGATCGCGATCGCGGTGAACGGCGTGCCGATCTTCGACGGCCTCGACGCGACGAACCGCGACGCGGTCGCGCACGAGACGCAGGACGCGTGCGGCGGGCATCCGGAGCGGACGGGCAGCTACCACTACCACGCGATCCCGGCCTGCCTGACGCGGGGCGCGGCGGCCACGAGGCACTCGCCGGTCGTGGCGTGGGCACGCGACGGGTTCGCCGTGTACGGCCCACGCGGCGTCGGCGCCAGGGAGCTCTCGACCGCCGACCTCGACCCCTGCCACGGCCACCGCCACGGCGGGCGCTACCACTACCACGCGACGCTCGACTACCCATACACGCTGGGGTGCTTCCGCGGCACCCCGGTCGGCGGCTAGCGGGGCGTGGCGAGGATCGACGAGTTCGCGGCGCGGACCATCGCCCGGCGCTGGGCGCTCTTGCCCGACACGCCGACCTTGGCCTGGATCCCGTACAAATAGCCGCCCTGCACCCACTCGATCATCGGGGGCGAGCACGACCCGCCGCAGGTGAGCGGCTTGTAGTAGCCCGTGATCCCCTTCGCGAGCAGGACCTCGCGGTCGAACGCGGGCTCGCCGCCCTTCTCGGCGCGGAACTGGGCGAGGAAGCAGGCGTTGGCGCCGCACGGCTGCGCCGCGTCGATGCCGAACGAGTAGCGGTTCTTCGAGCCCGTCCCGCTCCCGAAGACGTTCTTGCCGTAGTCGAGGTTGATCTTGGTCGGCAGGCGGACCGGGACCTGGGTCTTCTTGGCGACCCGCGGGAGGTCGTCGCCGAGGACGCGCTTGACGTCGTAGACGGCCGCGTGCGCGACCGCGGCGCCGGTGAGGAGGACGATGAGGGCGAGCGAGACGAGGCGAAGTGGGCGCATGACGCGCCGGACCCTACCTCTTCGCGCAGAACGGGCCTGACGCAACGTCGAACCGGCCTGTCCAGCCCGACGGGACGTCCGCCTTGGCGCCGGTCAGCGCCGACTGCAGGTGCTCGCTCGTGCTGTAGGTCGCCGAGCTCTGGTTGCTCGCGGTCAGCGGGACGAGCGCGCGGGAGCCGTCGGCCCACGTGACCGCGATGCGCGACGGCGCGGCCGTCCCCGCCTTGGTCACGGTCAGCGACCACGCGCTGCTCGAGCACTTGACGCTGTCGCTCGCCGCGGCGACGCGCTTCAGGCCGGGCGCGGCCTCGTCGCGCACCGTGATCGAGCGGGCGGTCGTGCCGGTCGCGCCGTCGTCGTCGGTCACGGTGAGCCGCACGGTGTACGTGCCGGGCCAGTCGTAGGCGTGGCGCGCGGCCGCTCCGGTCGTTGTCGTGCCGTCGCCGAAGTCCCAGGCGTAGGCGGCGATCGAGCCGTCCTTGTCGGCGCTCGCGGCGCCGTCGAACAGCGCGGCCTCGAAGTTGCGCACGGAGTCGACGGTGCTGATCGTCGCCGTCGGCGCGGTGTTCGGCGCCGCCCCGCCGCACACCGGCTGTGAGCGCAGCCAGTCGAGCGAGCGGCGCACGTCGAGCCCGCCGTAGCCGACCTCGAACGGCTCGGCGACGATCGCGCTGGCCGTCTTGGTGACGCGGTCGCGGACGGCGCCGGCCATGACCGAGCGCATGATGTCCAGCGGCGCCGCGGCCGGGCACGCGCCGGCCAGCAGCGTCACGGCGCCGACGACGTGCGGCGTCGCCATGCTCGTCCCGCTCATCTGGGCGTACGGCACGAAGCCCGTGCTGCCCCCGCCGGTCACGTCGTTGGTGTTCACGCGCGGGATCAGCGACGCCGCGCCGCCGGTCAGCGTGCGCGCGGACCAGACGTTCACGCCGGGCGCGGCGACGTCCGGGCGGCGCAGGCCGTTGACCGGCTCGGACTGCGGCGTCCACGCGGCCGGGTCGGCGAGCGTCGTGTTGCCCGACTTCTGGCCGCGGCTGGAGAAGTCCGCGAGCTGGTGGTTGGTGTGGTCGTAGGCGGCGACCCCGATGACGTACGGGCTCTGCGCGTTGCCCGAGAACGTGGCGCCGTCCTCCGTGCCGCCGTCGTTGCCGGCCGCGAAGGTGACGACGATCCCGGCGTTGTAGAGGTCGCGGAACTGCTGCGCCGAGGCCGAGTTGCCGTCGAAGGAGCAGCCGCCGATGCAGCCCCAGGAGTTGTTGACGACCCGGACGCCGTTCTCGCGCCCGTGCTCGATCAGCCACTCCAGGCCGAAGCTCGAGAGGCCGGCCCAGATGGTGTCGCCGTTCTTGATCGAGATCAGGTCGGCCTGCGGGGCGACGCCGAAGACGTAGCCGTCGCCGCCGTAGCGCGCCGGATCGACGTCGCCGTCGCGGGTGTAGAAGCCGTTGCCGCCGATGATCCCCGCGACGTGCGTGCCGTGGCCGCTGAACGCCTCCGTCGTCGGCAGGCCCTGGAAGTCGAAGCCGTCGCCGACGAGGTGGTCGAGGACGACGGTCTTCTTGATGCGCGACTCGCACGGCGCGTAGGGCTCCGGGGTGCAGCTGAAGCCGCCGAAGTCCTTGTGCGTCTCGTCGATGCCGCTGTCGATGATCGCCGCGGTGACGCCCTTGCCGGTCGCGCCGTCGGCGGTCAGGCCGGTGGCGTCCGAGCGCAGCGCGCCGTACGTGCCGCCCGCCGGGTCGAAGGACCACACGCCGGTGCCGTCGCCGGTCGCGCTGCGGGCGTGGGTGTCGAGCGAGGCCCCGGACATGGCCGGCGTGAGGCGGTAGTCGGGCTCGACGAAGGTGATGACCGGCGAGTCGAGCAGGGTGACGAGCTGGGCCGGGGTGACGAGCGCGAGGAAGCGCGGCGAGCTGCCGTACCACTGGACCTTGGTCGTGGCGCCGGAGACGAAGCCCTCGACCTGCGCGTCGCGCCGCTGCGTCGCGACCATCACGCGCAGCGTCCCGTCGGGCAGCGCGTACTTCAGGCGGTCGTTGAACTCGGCGGGCACCTTGTCCGCGTGCTGCTGGACCGCGGTGGCGGCGGCGGACGTCAGCCACGAGGTGTCGGCGGCGGCGGAGGAGGACGCGCCGGCCAGCGCGAGGAGCGCGGCGGCGAGGAGGGCGAGGATCGTCGAACGCATGGGAGTGCCAACGCGCCCGCTCGGGGAAACTTGCGCCGACCGCGCGTCAGTCCACGAGGCCCGCGCACACCCAGTTGTGCGCGCCGCGCCCGCCGTTCCACAGCTTCGCGGCGGCGGCGTCCTGCTCGGCCTTCGGGCGCAGGTAGGCGTGCGGGCCGCGGCCGCCCAGGCCCTTCCAGGTCGCGGGCATGATCTGGTAGTAGCCCGAGGCGCCGGCCCAGTTCGGCGGCAGGTTCTGCCCGCCCGACTCGCACTCCACGATCGGCCACGGGATCGCCCAGCCGCCGGTCGGGACGCCGGCGGGCGCGCCTGCCAGCGCGGCGCGCGCGATCGCCGCCTCGGCCGCGCGCAGCCTGCGCTCGACGCTGCGCCGGTTGCGGCGCGTCGCGACGAGCGCGGCGGCCCGCGCGGCGCGGATGCGCAGCAGCGACTCGCGCCTGGCGGCGACGGCCTGGGTCATCGACGCGAGCGCGTTGCGGCGGGCGGTCAGGGCGGCGACGACCTCCTTCTGGCGCTGCTCGGCCGCGGCCAGCCGCGCCGCCTCCCGCACGGCATCGACGCGCGCGTCGCGCACCGTCACGAGGATCTCCTCGTCGTTCTGCTGGATGCGCTTGAGGAAGTCGGCCCGCTCGAGCAGGTTGGCGAAGCTCGACGCGTTGAGGACGACCGACACGACGTCGACGTCCGGCGCCTTGTAGCGCGTGACGAGCCGCTCGGCCAGCATCTCGCGCGCCTGCGCGAGCCGCCTGCGCAGCCGCGAGACCCGCTTGCGCTCGGCGTCGAGGTCGTCGCGCACGGCGGCGAGCCTGGCCTCGTCGCGGTCGAGGTCGGCCTGCACCTCCGCCATCCGCTGCTCGAGCGTGACGAGCTGGCGCTGCACGCGCGCGGCGACCGCGTCGAGCTGCTGGACGTTCGCGGTCAGCCGGTGCTCCTGCGCGCTGAGCCGGTCGCGCTGGCCGCGGAGGGCGCCAGGATCCTGCGCGACAGCGACCCCGGCGCAGAGCGCGAGGACGAGCAGCAGGGACAGCGTGACGCGGACGGACGCGGGCACGAAGGTCGGCGACGCTAGCGGGCGGTCTCTTGAAAGCCCTGCAATTGCAACGGATCTTGCACGGCCCGCGCCGGGCGCCCGCACGCGCGCCGCCAGTTCTGGGCCGCCCCGACGTTGACGTGATCATGTCACGGACGATCGTCGCCGCCCTCGCCGCCCTCGCCCTCGCCGCACCGGCCGCCAGCGCGGACGTCGGCGACGACTGCGCGCCGCTCGGCACGCAGGTCCAGACGACGGCCTGCCACGGCGCCGATGTGCTCGCGCGCGACGCTGGCGCGCTCGCCGCCGACAACGACCCGGCGGTCGCCGCGCACGAGCGCTCGTGGACGCACCGCGCGCTGGCGTTCCAGTACGCGCTCGGCGGCGACGTGCCGCTGCGCGACGCGCCGTGGCTCGGCACGCACAACTCCTTCAACAGCATCGCCGAGATGGGGCCGACCGTCTCGGACATGGACTCCAACCAGCAGCTCACGCTGGTGCAGCAGCTGCGCGTCGACATGCGGTCGCTCGAGCTCGACGTCCACTGGTTCCCCAGCCCGCGCGGCGGCGGGATGGCGCCGGTCGTGTGCCACGCCGAGGGCAGCGCGGGGTGCTCGGCCGAGAAGACGCTGGGCGAGACGCTCAAGCCGATCGGCGCCTGGCTGCGCGCGCACGACGACCAGGTCCTACTCCTGTACCTGGAGAACCAGCTCGGCGGCGCGGAGGGCGACGACGCCGCCTCGGCCGCGATCGAGCACGAGATCGGCGACCTCGTGTACCGGCCGCAGGGGCCCGCCGGCGAGTGCGTCGACTACCCGAAGGCCGCGACGCGCGACGACGTTCTCGCCGCGGGGCGCCAGGTGATCATCGTGAGCAACTGCGGCACCGGCGCGTCGTGGCGCAGCTGGTCGTTCGGGTGGAGCGACCACAAGGAGACGCGGCCGGTCGGCTTCAGCTGCCACGCGGACTTCACGCAGGAGGACTACGACAGCACGATCGTCCGCTACTTCGAGGACGACACGTGGCTGACGTCGGCGGCGTCCAACACGCCGGCCGCCTCGCGCGACGACGGCATCGACGCCGCGACGGCCGCCGAGATGACGCGCTGCGGCGTCGACCTGCTCGGCTTCGACCAGCTCGCGGCGAGCGACGACCGGCTCGACGCGGTGGTCTGGAGCTGGGCGCCCGGCCAGGACCCGGGCGCCCGGTGCGGCGCGCAGCGCCCGGCGGACGGCCGCTGGGTCGCGGCGCCCTGCCGCGCGCACCATCGCTTCGTCTGCCGCACCGGGAGCGGCTTCTCCCTCTCGCGCAAGCGCGCGCGCGGCGATCGGCCGCCCAGCGGCTGCGGCCTCCCCCGTACCGGCCGCGAGAACGAGCAGGCGCGCGCGGCCGCCGGCGGCCGCACCGTCTGGCTGGCGCTCTAGCGCGCGACGATTCGCGTCGCGGCGGCCTTCCACCTCGCGACGACCTCGTCGCCCGGTCGCAGGGCCAGACGCTGCGCCGACGCCGCCGTGATCTCGGCGACGAGCGGCTGCGGGCGGCTCAGCGCGACCCGGGCGCGGTTCCCGACGACGGTGATCGTGCCGATGCGCGCCTCGAGGTGGTTCTGGGCGGTCCCCTCCGTCGCCGCGCGCTCCAGTGCGATCTCCCAGGGGTAGACGGAGACGGCGACCGAGCCGGTCGCGGCGTCGGTGCTGGTGACGGTGCCGCCGCCGTCGAGGTCGACGAGCGTCAGGCCGCCGGGGCCCGGGCGCGCCGTTCCGGTGAGCACGACGGCGCCGGTGAAGTCCGCGACGAACGACGTCCGCGGCTCGGCCGCCAGCTCGCTCGCCGTCCCCTCCTGCACGACGCTGCCGTTGTCGAGCACGCCGACCCGGTCGCCGAGCTCGGCGGCCTCCGCGAAGTCGTGCGTGACGAGCAGCGCCGGGACCTCGACCTCGGCCAGGATCTCCTTCAGCGTGCGGGCGGCGCTCGTGCGGCTCGTCGTGTCGAGGGCGGAGAGCGGCTCGTCGAGGAGGAGCGCGTCCGGCCTGCGCGCGAGTGCGCGCGCGAGCGCGACCCGCTGCCGCTCGCCGCCGGAGAGGGCCGCGGGCCTGGCCTCGGCGCGGTGCGCCACGCCGAAGCGCTCGAGCAGCTCGTGCGCGCGGGCGCGGCGGTCGCCGCCCGAGATCGCGTAGGCGACGTTGCGCCAGGCGCTCATCGTCGGGAAGAGCGCGTACTCCTGGAAGACGTAGCCGCAGCGGCGGTCCTCGGGCGGGAGGTCGGTCCTGGTCGCGGTGTCGAGCCACGTCCGCCCCGCGCACGCGACGCGGCCCGTGTCCGGGCGCAGGAGCCCGGCGGCGATGCGCAGCACGCTCGTCTTCCCCGCGCCGGACGGGCCGGCGAGCGCGAGGCAGCGGCCGGGCTCGACGGCGAGCGCGACGTCGAGGGCGAGCTCGCCCAGCGTCGTCCTGGCGTCAAGCGCGAGCACCGAGCTTTGCCACCAGGAGGATCGCCGCGGAGACGGCGACGAGGACCGCGGACAGGGCGAGGGCGGCGTCGAAGTCCGTCGCGAAGCGGTCGTAGATCGCCAGCGGGACGGTCTGCGTGACGCCCTCGAACGACCCCGCGAACATGAGCGTCGCGCCGAACTCCCCGAGGGCGCGGCCGAGGGCGAGCGCGCCGCCGGCGATCAGCCCGGGCGCCGCGGTGGGGATGACGACGCGCGCGAACGTGCGCGCCTCCGACGCGCCGAGCGTGCGGCTGGCGTCGACGAGCGTGCGGTCGACGCTTGCGAACGCGGCCTGCGCCTGACGGACGTAGAACGGCGAGGCGACGAAGGTCAGCGCGGTGACGACGGCGGCGGTGGTGAGCGGGAGGCGGATCCCGGCGTCCTCGAGCGCGCCGCCGAGGACGCCGTTCGGGCCGAGCGCGGCGAGCAGCGCGATCCCGGCGACCGCGGGCGGCAGGACGAGGGGCAGCTCCACGAGCGTGATCGCGACCTGGCGCCCCCTGAACGTGCGGCTGGCGAGGAGCCACGCGGCGGGCGTGCCGACGACGACGATGATCGCGAGGGCGAGCGCGGTGGTCTTCAGGCTCAGCCACAGCGCCTCGCGGGCCCCCTCGTCGTCGAGGCTGGCGAGGAGCCGGCGCGGCGTCGTGTCGACGAAGACGGCGACGATCGGAAGCGTGAGGAAGAGCAGCGCCAGCGCCGTCGCCGCGACGAGCAGCCCCGGAAAGGCGCGCCGGGTCGCGCCCGCGCCCCTCATCGCGGCGGCGGGAGGAACCCCGCCTCCCGCAGCGCGTCCGCGCACCCGCCGCTCACGAGGCCGCCGACGAAGTCCTTCGCGCCGTCCTTGGCGCCCTTGACGACGCCGGCGCCGTAGGCGACGTCGGGCTGGAGCCCGGGCGGGAGCGGCACCGCGCGCAGCTTGGCCGGCGCGACGTCGGTGCGGTACAGCAGGCCGGCGTCGGCCGCGCCCTGGGCGAGCTTGCCGGCGATGCCCTTCACGTCGGGCTCCTCGGAGCGGACGTTCGCCAGGATCGCCGTGCGCTCGCGCTCCGGCAGCCGCCCGAGAACCGTCCGCGCGTAGTCGCCGACCGGCACGCCCTCCGAGGCGATGACGACGCGGACGCCGTCCTTCGCGAGGTCGCTCAGGGAGTCGACGTCCGACCCCCGCGGGGTCGCGAGGACGAGGCGGTTGCCCGCGAAGACGACCGTGGCGTCGAGCAGGCCCTCGCGCGCGAGCTGGTCGGGCAGCTTCGTGTTCGCGGCCGCGAAGACGTCCGGCCGGACGCCCTTGCGGATCTGCGCCGCGAGCTCGTCGGAGCCCGCGAACTGGAGGCGGGCGTCGCCGGCGCACCGCGTGAGCGGGGCCTGCAGCGACGACGCGGCGGACACCGTGATCTGCGCGCCGCCGTCGCCGCAGCCGGCGACGAGGGTGAGCGCAAGGAGCGCCACCCTCCCCCTCATCCGCGGTCGACCATGACCGACGTGGCCTTGACGGTCGCGACCGCCGGGACGCCCTCCGCCAGGCCCAGCTCCTCCACCGCGTCCCGCGTGACCGCGGCCGAGACGCGGAACGGCCCGGCCTCGATCTCGACGATCGCCATGACGCCGTCCGCCTCGACGGATCGGATGACGCCCGGGAAGCGGTTGCGGGCCGAGAGGGAGTGGCCGGTCGCGTGGCGCCGCGGGCGCTGCGAGAGCCGCTCGACCTCGGAGGCCGGGACGAGGCGCCGGTTGCGCGCGTCGCGGACGGTCGCGACCTTCCCGTCGCGGTCCCAGCGGCGGAGGGTGTCGATGCTGACGCCGAGCGCGCGGGCCGCCTCGCCGAGCGGGAGGTTCTTCATTGCCTAAGCATTGCATAGGCACAGTCCCCCGCCGCGGGCGCCGCCGATGTGCGACGCTCCGCCCGTGCGCGACCTCGTCCCCCGCCCGTGGCTCGTCGCCGGGCTCGTGCTGCTCGTCGCGGGCATCGTGCTCGCCGCCGTCGGCGACCACAAGCTCGACGTCGCCGGCTTCGGCGTCGGCGGCGCGGGGGCGATCGTCCTCGTCGGCCTGGCGTTCTACGCGGTCGGCCGCAGCGAGGACCGCGACCGCGAGCAGCGGCCGTCGGGCTGAGCCGGGATCGAAGGCCTACCGGGCCGGCGGGCGGAGGAGCAGCGACGCGCGGACGCGGTCGGCCTGCGTCGTGCGGCCGGTGAGCTGCGCGGACCGGCGCGGGCTGCGCTCGGGCTGGGCTGCAAGCTTGCTGCTGGCGGTGCGCTTCATGACGGCCTCCCGTGGCCTCCGTGACCCTGCTGCCTGTTTTCCCTTAGACGGCAGGGCGCACGGAAACTTGCGTGTCCTGGACGCGCATCCAATACCGCGGGCCGGACGTCATCATGGGTGGCCGTGTTCGCGACCCTCGCCGCCGCCCTCGTCCTCGCCGCCCCGGCGCCCGCCGCGCCGCTCCCGACCACGCCGGACGGCTTCGCGAAGGCGCTGACGCAGGCGCACGAGCGCGTCGCCGCGGAGGTCGATGCCTGGCGGACGGAGGGCGACCCCGGGAAGGGCGGCGCGCCCGACCCGCTGCAGCGCGAGGCGCTGCGGCAGCAGCGCCTCTACCGCTTCCTCGGCCGCCACCCGAGGACGGCCAGGCGAACGCTCCGGCGGCTGCCGCTGAGCATCCGGACCGACGCCCGCCTCACCATCCGCGCGCTCTCCAGCCTCTTCACCCTCTCCTCCCAGACGAAGATCACGAAGCGGTCGCACCTGCGGGTCGGGAAGGCCGAGCCGGCGGACGTGCTGATGAGGCACTACGTCAGCGCGCAGAAGCGCTTCCGGGTCGCCTGGTTCGTGCTCGCCTCGGTGAACATGGTCGAGAGCGGGTTCAACCGGCTGCGCAACAGCAGCGTCGCCGGTGCCCAGGGCCCGATGCAGTTCATCCCCAGCACGTGGAGCGCGTTCGGCCTCGGCGGCGACATCCACGACCCGCGCGACGCGATCATGGGCGCCGCGAACTACCTGCACGCGAACGGCGCGCCCGACGACTACCGCCGCGCGCTGTACCGCTACAACCCGAGCTCGCTGTACGTCTCGGCGGTCCTCAACCACGCCCGCCGGATGGCGCACGACAAGCGCGCGTTCTACGAGTACTACGCCTGGCAGGTCTTCGTCCGCACGCGCCACGGCGAGCGGCGGCTGACCGGCCCGGGCGTCGGCCGCGACTAGCCGACCGGGACGCGGCGCCGGGCCGAGCCGCCGCCGCGGGTCGCCATCCGGTCGGAGGCGACCATCGCGTCGAACTCCTCCAGCGCCAGGCCGGACCCGACGGCGACGCAGGTGAGCGGGGAGTCGGCGAGGCGGGTCGGCATCCCGGTCTCCTCGGCGATGCGCTCCGCGAAGCCCTGGAGCAGGACGCCTCCGCCGGCGAGGACGATCCCCTCCGTCGAGATGTCCGCGGCGAGCTCGGGTGGCGTGCGCTCCAGCGTCTCCTTGACCGCGTCGACGATCGTCTGGACCGGCTCGCCCAGCGCGTCGCGGACCTCGGTGCTCGACAGGCGGATGCTGCGCGGAAGTCCGGTCGCGAGGTGCCGTCCGCGGATCTCGATCTCGATCTCGTTGACGAGCGGCCAGGCCGAGCCGAGCTCGACCTTGATGTCCTCCGCCGTCTGCTGGCCGATGGCGAGGCCGTACACCCGGCGGATGTAGGCGCTCACCGCGTCGTCCAGCTCGTAGCCGCCGGTCCGCACCGACTCGGACACGACGATCCCGCCGAGCGAGATGACCGCGACCTCGGTCGTGCCGCCGCCGACGTCGACGACCATGTGCCCGCGCGGCTCCTCGATCGGCAGCCCGGCCCCGATGGCGGCGGCGAGCGGCTCCTCGATCAGCTGCACCTGGCGCGCGCCCGCGCTCAGCGAAGCGTCGACGACCGCGCGCTTCTCGACCTCGGTCACGCCGCTGGGCACGCACATGACGAGCCGCGGGCGGGACAGGCGGGGCTGGTCGACGCGGCGCATGAAGTAGCGCAGCATCTCCTCGGTCACCTCGAAGTCGGCGATCACGCCGTGGCGGAGCGGCCGGATGGCGGAGATGTTCGCGGGCGTGCGGCCGATCATGCGCTTGGCCTCGGACCCGACGGCGTGCACGGCGCCGGTGTTCGTGTCCATGGCGACGACGGAAGGCTCCGACACCACGATCCCCCGCCCACGGACGTAGACGAGGGTGTTCGCGGTGCCGAGGTCGATCGCGACGTCACGCGATCCGAAGCCTGAGAAACGCCCGAGCAAGAACCGCCGATCCTCGCAGAATGCTGGCGAAAAGGCGAAGGACCGCGCCCAGCTACGGCAGCCGCGAACGCCAGCGGGTGGCCAGGGCGGCGGCCGCGGCGAGCAGGAGGAGGCCGCCGAGCGCGAACGAGGCGCTGACCTCGCGCTTGACGTTCCGCGTCCCCAGCCGCGAGCCGAGCGTGTCGTAGACCTTCTGGAGCGCGTCGCCCTCGTCGATCTCGTACGCCTTGCCGCCGCTGACCTGGGCGATGCGGCGCATCGTCTCCGGGTCGGGCGGGACGGGCAGCACCTGGCCGTACGGACCGCCGGGCACGACGCCCTCCTCCGTGCCGAGGGCGACGGTGTAGATCGGGACGTGGAGCCTCCTGGCCCGCCGCGCGATGTCGACGGGGTCGCGGCCATCGGTGGACTTGCCGTCGCTGAGGAGGACGATCGCCGCCGGGGCGCGGCCGCGCTGGCCCTTCTCCTCGAGTGCGTTCAGGGCGGCGTCGATGGCCTCGCCGGTCGCCGTGCCGCCGTCGGCGTTGAGCGCCTCGAGCGCGGACCGGACCGCGTCGTGCTCAGTGGTCGGGCGCTGGACGATCGTCGGCGTCTGCGAGTAGCCGACGAACCCCACGCGGAGGCGGTCCGGGACCTTGTCGAGGAACGCGGAGGCCGCGGCCTTCGCGGCGGCGATGCGCGACGGCTCGACGTCGACCGCCTGCATCGAGCGCGAGCCGTCGGTGATGAGCATCACCGTCGCGCGCTCGATCGGGACGGCGACGGTCGACTGCGGGCGTGCGAGCGCCCCGACGAGCGCGATCACGGCGAGCGCGAGGAGCGCGGCGGGGATCCGGCGCCGCCACGCGGACGGACGGGGCGCTACCGCCGCCACGGTGGAGACCGCGGGAAAGCGCACGGCCCAGCGCCGCCGCCGGCGACGCGCGAGCGACGAGAGGATCGCGCCGAGCGGGATGATCGCCAGGGCGGCGAGCCAGGCCGGGGAAGCGAAGCTCATCGCGGTCGCGCTCCGCTCATCGCAGCTCCTCGGCGAGCGCGCGCACCCAGTCGCCGCGCGTCGACAGCTCGACGTGCCGCGCGCCGGCGCGGCGCAGGTCGGAGCGCAGCTCGTCGCGCCGCGCGCGCTCCGCCGCGGCGAACCGCTTGCGCAGCGCCTTCGACGACGTGTCGACCTCGACGAGCGCGCCCGTCTCCGGGTCGGTCATCGCGACGACGCCGGCGTCGGGGAGCTGCACCTCGCTCGGGTCGACGATCGAGATCGCGATCACCTGATGCCGGACGGCGACGGCGCGCACCGCGCGCTGCCAGTCCTCGCCGCCGCGGAAGTCCGACACCACGACGACCAGCCCGTGGTGCGACGCCGCGCGGCGCACGCGCCACAGCGCGTTGGCGAGGGCGCCGGGGTCGACCGGCCCGTCCGGCGCGACGCCCTCCTCGAGCACCCGGCCGACGCGCGCGATCGTGCGCCGCCCGCCCCGCGGCGGCAGGACGCGGTCCTTCGGCGCGCCGCAGGTCAGCAGGGCCAGCCGCCCGCCGCGGCGCACGGCCAGCTGCGAGACGACCCGCACCGCGCCCTCGGCGACGTCGCTCTTGAGCCGGTCCGCGGTGCCGAAGGCCATCGACGGCGAGACGTCGAGCACGACCCACGTCGTCAGCGCGCGCTCGGGCACGTGCAGGCGCACGTGCGGCACGCCCGTGCGGGCGCTCGCCGAGGGGTCGAGGTGGCGCACGTCGTCGCCGACCTCGTACGGGCGCAGCTGCGACAGCTCCGTCCCCGACCCGACGCCGGGCGCGCGGTGCTCGCCGGGCAGCGGGCCGCCGGCGCGTCGCGCCAGCGCGAGCTCCAGCAGCTGCAGCGCTCCGCCGGGGAGCGGGCCGGGCCCCTGCCGACCCGGCGGCGGGGCGAGGCCACCGCGGCTCACGCCGCTCGCTCTCCCTCCGGCACCGCGACGGACTCCGGCGTGACGACGGACATCACCCGCTCCAGGATCGCGTCCGGCGAGATGCCGTCGGCGAGCGCCTCGTACGAGAGGACCATGCGGTGGCGCAGCACGTCCGGCGCGAGGTCGCGCACGTCGCGCGTCGTCACGTGCGTGCGCCCGCGCAGCAGCGCGAGCGCCTGCGCGGCCTGCACGAGCCCGATCGGCCCGCGCGGCGACGAGCCGTACTCGACCTGCCGCGCGACGTCGTCGAGGCCGTACTTCTCGGGGAAGCGCGTGGCGTCCGCGAGCCGCACGGCGTACGACAGGACGTTCCGGTCGACGAAGATCGCCTGCACGTGCTCGCGGAAGCGGTCGAGCTCGGAGACGTGCAGCACCTCGTTGACCTGCGGCTCCGGCCCGATGACGCGCCCGACGATCGCCGCCTCCTCCCCCATCGACGGGTAGTCGACGAGGAGCTTGAAGAGGAAGCGGTCGACCTGCGCCTCGGGCAGCGGGTACGTGCCCTCGGACTCGATCGGGTTCTGCGTGGCGAGCGTGAGGAACGGCGACGGCAGCTTGTACGTCTGCCCGCCGAGCGTCACCTGGCGCTCCTGCATGACCTCGAGCAGCGCCGACTGCACCTTGGCCGGCGCGCGGTTGATCTCGTCGGCGAGCAGCAGGTTGCCGAAGACCGGACCGAGCTGGGTGTCGAACGCACCGGTGTCGGGCCGCCAGATGCGCGTGCCGACGAGGTCGGCGGGCACGAGGTCGGGCGTGAACTGCACGCGCTTGTACGTGCCGCCGAGGACGCGCGCGAGCGTCTTGACGGTCAGCGTCTTGGCCAGGCCGGGCACGCCCTCGAGCAGGACGTGGCCGTTGGCGAGCAGCGCGACGAGCAGCCGCTCGAGCATCGCGTCCTGGCCGACGATGACGCGCTTGGTCTCGTAGAGGACCGCCTCGAGCGCGCGGCGGGGCTCGGAGTCGACGGTCGGATCGACGGGCGGAGACGTGGTCACGCCGGGCAAGCTAGGGAGGCGCCCGTCAGGACGGCATAAACCCCGCCGCCGACTACCTTGAGGGCGCGATGCGAGTGCTGCTGGCCGAGGACGAGTCACGCGTGGCCGACGCCGTCGCGCGCGGGCTGCGGCGCGAGGGCCTGGCCGTCGACGTCGCGCCCGACGGTGCGCAGGCGCTCTACAAGGCGCGCGTGACCGCGTACGACGTCGTCGTCCTCGACCGCGACCTGCCGGAGGTCCACGGCGACGACGTCTGCCGGACGCTGAACGCCGAGCAGCCGGACACGAAGGTCCTGATGCTCACCGCGGCGCGCACGCCCGAGGAGGTCGTCGGCGGCCTCTCGCTCGGCGCCGACGACTACATGGCCAAGCCGTTCCACTTCCCCGAGCTGGTCGCGCGCATCCGCGCGCTCGCGCGGCGCAACGGCAACGCGCGGCCGGCCGTGCTGAGGCGCGGCGACGTCGAGCTCGACCCGGCCCGGCGCACGGCCACGCGCGGCGGCGAGGACCTCCGCCTCTCCCCCAAGGAGCTCGGCGTGCTCGAGGCGCTGATGGAGGCCGACGGCGCGGCGATCAGCGCGGAGGAGCTGCTCGAGCGCGTGTGGGACGAGAACGCCGACCCGTTCACGAACACCGTCCGCATGACGGTGATGACGCTGCGGCGCAAGCTCGGCGACCCGCCGTTCGTCGAGACGGTGCCGGGCGCCGGCTACCGCGTGTGACACGGCTGACGATCCGCGGCCGGCTGACGGCGCTCTACGCGACGCTGCTCGTGGCCTCCACGGCCGTCCTGCTCGCGCTCAGCTGGTGGCTGATGGACCGCCACCTGCACCGCACGCTGCCCGAGCAGCTGGCCGACGACAGCGCGCGGACGCTGGCCCAGCAGTACGTGCTCGCCTTCGCCGGCACGGCGATCCTGGCGATCCTCGCCGGGTGGATCCTGGCCGGGCGGGTGCTCGCGCCGGTCAAGCGGATGACGCAGGCGGCAACGGCGATCACCGACGAGCGGCTGGACGAGCGCGTCGCGGTGGAGGGGCCGCACGACGAGCTGCGCGAGCTGGGCGAGACGCTCGACGCCATGCTCGATCGCCTGCAGGCGTCGCTCGACGCACAGCGGCGGTTCGTCGCCAACGCGTCGCACGAGCTGCGCTCGCCGCTGACCGTCATCCGGACGGAGACGGAGGTGACGCTCGCCGACCCCGACGCGAGCGCGGTCCAGTTCCGGGAGATGGCGCGGATCGTCCTAGAGGCCACCGACCGGACCGAGGCGCTGCTCGACGGGCTGATGGTCCTCGCGCGCTCGCAGCGCGGGCTGCTGCGCTCCGACCCCGTCGACGTGTGCGCGGTCGCGCGGCGCGCCGCGGCGGGCGGGATGGCCGCGGCCAGGGCCGCGGGCGTGCGGATCGAGGTGGAGGCCGAGGGGACCGCGTCGGTGCCCGGCGACGACTCGCTGCTCGAGCGCCTGGTGGCCAACCTCGTCGACAACGCGGTCCGCTACAACGAGCCGGGCGGGTGGGTCGTCGTGCGAGCGGGCGCGTCCGGCGAAGGGCCCGCGCTCGAGGTCGAGAACTCCGGCCCGCTCGTGCCGCCCGAGGACCTCGACCGCCTCACCCAGCCGTTCGAGCGCCTCGACCGAGCCCGCGAGCCGCGCGGCACCGGCCTCGGCCTGTCGATCGTGCGGGCGGTCGCCGAGGCCCACGGCGGCACGCTCGACATCGCCGCGCGCCCCGACGGCGGCCTGCGCGTACGCGTCGGGTTCGCCCGCTCTTAAGGCTCCCTTCAGCCGGCGTGCTTGACTCGGCGGCATGAGCAAGCTGGTTCGTCGCCTCGGGTTCGGCGCGGCGCTCGCCACCGGGCTGTCGCTGCTGACGCTGTCGGCGACCGGCATGGCAGCGCTCGACGGGGACCTCCGCGCCGCCGCCGAGCAGCAGCAGACCGGCACCCACCGCGTCGTCCTGCAGCGCGAGCACATCGAGCCCTGCCACGACCACGCGGTCGGGCGCGCCGAGCTCTAGACCAGCGGGCCCTACGGCAAACGGCCGAACCAGGCCAGCGAAAACGTCCCGCCGAGCAGCACGAGCAGCAGCGCGCCGCCGGCGAAGCTGC
Source organism: Solirubrobacteraceae bacterium (assembly GCA_036389155.1). Classification (GTDB taxonomy): domain Bacteria; phylum Actinomycetota; class Thermoleophilia; order Solirubrobacterales; family Solirubrobacteraceae; genus CADCVT01. The sequence goes on along the minus strand of DASVQN010000003.1, from coordinate 180,288 downwards.
GCGTGACCTCGCGCTTCTCGCGCTTGGTCGAGATCTGCGAGCCCAGGCGCTGGTAGACCGCCTCGAGCCTGGCGGCGTCCGCGGCGGCGAAGCTCTGCCCGCCCGAGGTCTCGGCGATCCGCCGCAGCGTCTCGGGGTCGGGCGGCACGTTCTCGACGCGCTCGGTGCCGTCGGCCTGCTTGACCCGGATCGTGCCCTGCTCGGTCCCGAGCGCGACGGTGTAGACGGGGACGCCGAGGCGCTTGGCGTCGCGCGCCGCCTCGATCGGGTCGCGGCCCTTGATCGACTTGCCGTCGGAGAGCAGGACGATGGCGGCGGGCGGCGGCCTGGGGTCGTTCGCGTCCGGGCGCAGGATGCGCAGCGCCGCGGTGATCGCGTCGCCGGTCGCGGTGCCGCCGGCGGGGGTCACGGCGCCGACCGCCTCGCGGACGAGCTCGTGGTCGGACGTCGGCAGCTGCGCGACCTCGGCGCCCTGGTTGAAGGCGATCAGCCCCACGCGGATGCGGTCGGGCACCTCGTCGAGGAAGTCCTCGGCGGCGCGGCGGGCGGCGACGAGGCGGCTCGGCTTGACGTCCTCGGCCTGCATCGAGCCGGAGCGGTCGGTCACGAGGAGCACCGACGCGCGGTCGACCGGCACGCTCACCGCGCGGTGCGGCTTGGCGACGGCGAGGACGAGCGCCGCCAGGCCCAGCGCGTAGAGGGCCATCGGCCAGTGCCGGCGCCAGCCCGGCCGCCGCGGCGCGACGGACGGCACGAGCGCGGGCGGCGCGAACGCGTCGCGCCCGCGCTGGCGCCGGACGTACCACCAGACGCACAGCGGGATCGCGACCAGCCCGACGAGCAGGAGCGGGCGCTCGAAGCTCACGGCACCCCGGCCGGGCGGGTGCCCAGCTCGACGACGATCTCCTTCTCGGTGCCGTCCCGCAGGACGGTCACGTGCACGCGGTCGCCGGGCCGCTTGCCCTCGATCGCCTGCCCGACGTCGTCGGGCTCGGTCACGCTGCGGCCCTCGACGCGGACGATCACGTCGCCGTCGTCGCTCAGCACCGAGGAGCTCGGGTGGATGCCCGCCCTCGCGGCGGGGCCGCCGGGCGTCACCTCGCGCACGACGGCGCCGCGGCCGTTCAGCGAGGGGCTGGTCGAGACGCCGAGGTACGGCCGCTGGATGGACTGGCCGCCCTTGAGCTTGGGCACGATCTCGCGCACGGTGTTCGAGGGGATGGCGAAGCCGATGCCGACGTTCCCCTGCGAGCCGCCCGCTGTGGCGATCTGCGAGTTGACGCCGATCACGCGGCCGTTCGCGTCGATCAGCGGGCCGCCCGAGTTGCCGGGGTTGATCGGCGCGTCGGTCTGGATGACCTCGTCGATCGTGAAGCCGTTCGGTGCGCGGATCTCGCGGCCTAGGCCGGAGATGATCCCCGCGGTCGCCGTGCGGTCGAGCCCGAGCGGGTAGCCGATGGCGATCGCCTGGTCGCCCACGCGGACCTGGTCGGAGTCGGCGAGGGGGAGCACGCGGAGGCGCGGGGCGCTGTTGCGGTCGACGCTGAGCACCGCCAGGTCGGACGACGGGTCGCGCCCGAGGACCCGTGCGGGAACGGGGGCGCCGGTGTCGTCGAAGCGGACCTGCGCCTGGTCGGCGTCCCCCACGACGTGCGCGTTGGTCACGATCGTGCCGTCGGCGTCGACCACGAACCCGGTGCCGGAGGCCGCCCCGCCGCTGCGCGCGACCTGCACCGAGACGACGCCCTCGCTCACCTGGTCGTAGATCTGGTTGATGCGCGTGCTCGGCAGGCGCCCGCCCGCCGCGCTGGGAAGGGTCGCGGTCTGCGGCGCGGGCGCGTCGTCGTCGCCGAGGAAGATCGCGCCGGCGAGGATGCACGCGGTCATCAGCGACACCGCGCCCACGGCGAGCAGCGCGCGGCGCAGGAGCCGGCCGCGGTCGCGCGGCGGCGGCGGGGCCGGGGGAGGCGGCGGGCGCAGGATCGGCTCGGGGACCTCGATCCAGTGGTGATCGGAGTCGCGGCTGGGGTCCTTGTCGCTCCACAGCGGGGGGCTGCCTGGCATCGCGCCCCAAGGTTGCAGCGTCCCCGTAAAGATGACGTCAGCGATGGCGTGTGACGCGTGGCACGCGCACCGGGTGCCGCACGTCACAAACGGGCCCTCGTGACAGCCGTAGCTTGCCTCCCATGCTCGGAATCGAACTCGCAGGCGGCGCGGTCATCTTCGGCGCCTTCATCATCGTCTTCCTCATGGCGACCGTGTACAGCCTGTACACGAAGACGGGCAGCGGGATCTCGCAGCGCCCGTACAAGCACGTGTACGGCGGCGCCCCCGGCGCGGCGCGCGTCAGCCGCATGAGCGGCAGCGCCGACCGCGACATCGCCAGCTGGTCGCGCGGCACCCGGTAGCCGCGCGCGCCGTACGCTCGGAGAGTGCCGCGGCTGCTCTCCGAGCGCGACCCCTCGCTCCCCCACGTCGAGCTGTGCTCGCTGCCGACGCCCGTCCGGCCGCTCGAGCGCCTCGCCGGCGGCCTGTGGATGAAGGACGACAGCCGCACGGCGCCGCTGTGGGGCGGCAACAAGCCGCGCAAGCTCGAGTGGCTGCTGGGCGACGCGCGGCGACGCGGGCGCGGGACCCTGCTGACCTTCGGCGGGCTGGCGACCAACCACGGCCTCGCGACCGCGCTGTACGCGCGCGAGAACGGCATGCGGTGCGTCCTCGCGCTGCTCGACCAGCCGGTCGACGAGCACGTCGAGCGCCAGCTGGAGCGCATCCGCGCGTCGGGCGCGCACGTGTACGTCACGCACACGAAGGCGCGGACCGTCGCGATGCTGCCGTGGCTGATGCTGCGCCACGGGCGCGCGTACCTCGTCCCGCCCGGCGGCTCGTCCCCGATCGGCGCGCTCGGGTTCGTCGAGGCGGCGCTCGAGCTCGCCCAGCAGGTGCGGCGCGGGGAGCTGCCCGAGCCCGAGACCGTGTGGTGCGCGCTGGGCTCCGGCGGGACGGCGGCCGGCCTCGCGCGCGGGCTGCGGCTGGCGGGCCTGCGGACGCAGGTGCGCGCGGTCCACGTCAACGACGGGCTGAAGCTGACGGAGGCGACGGTGTCGCGGCTCGCGCGCCGGATCCCGCTCCCGGGCGACGAGCTGAACGAGCTGCGCGTCGTGCACGGCTACCTCGGCGACGGCTACGGGCACGGGACACCCGCGTCGGCGCGGGCGATCGAGCGGGCGCGCGAGGCCGAGGGCCTGGCGCTCGACCCCGTCTACACCGGCAAGGCGATGGCGGCCGTGCTCGACCACGTGGCGCGCGGGGCCGCCGGCCCCGCGCTCTACTGGCACACCTACAACGCGGTCGGGCTCTAGCGGCCGGTCGGGCGGGCGGGACCCCATCCCAAGACGACGAACGGCGAGAGCACCCCGTTGCCCGAGGGCCGCTCGACGTGCACCGGCGCGACGGCGCGGCGCTGCTCGCGCGAGACGACGTGGCGCACGAGCGCGCCGGTGGCCCGGGCGATGCGCGACGGCGCGCCGATCCCGAGCCAGCTGGAGACCGAGGCCGGCAGCGTGGAGACGACGACCTCGTCGTGGCGCCGCGGGTCGTAGGCCTCGATGACGGCGACGACGGGGTCGTCGTCGCTGCCGACCGAGCCGCTGACCTCCAGCCCGAACTCCTGCATCCGCGCGAGCGCGCGGTCCAGGTTCGTGCGCGCGGCCTCGCGGCCGGCGGCGCCCGGGCGAGCGGGCGGGACGAGGAGCTCGAAGCGTGCCGGGCTCGTCTCGGCGCGGCCGCGCAGCGCGGCGAGCAGATCGTCCGAGGCGGCCGTCCGGTGGGCGACCACGAGCACAGTTGCCTTCATACGGCGACTCCTTTCGCGTCGCCTGCGAGCGTACTCCTGTTCGCGGGGTAGCTCCAGCCGTTGTGGAGGTCGAGCTGGAGGGCCGGACGGTGTCGCTGACGCACCTCGACCGCGTCCTGTTCCCGGACGCCGGCGTCACGAAGGCGGACGTCGTCGACTACTACGTCCGGGTGGCGGACGCGATCCTCCCCCACCTGCGCGGGCGCCCGCTGACGCTGCGGCGCTTCCCGCGCGGCGTCGACGGGCCGAGCCGCTTCCAGAAGTGCTGCCCGGACCGCCGGCCCGAGTGGCTGTCGGTGGCGGACGTGTGGCTGGCGTCGCACCGCGCCGAGAAGCCGTTCTGCGTGCTCGACGACCTGCCGTCGCTCGTGTGGTCGGCGAACCAGAGCAACCTCGAGCTGCACCCGATGCTGTCGCGCACGCCGGCGCTCGACACGCCGACGGTCGTCGCGTTCGACCTCGATCCCGGGCCGCCCGCCGGGCTGCTGGAGGCGGCGTCGGTCGCGCTGCTGCTGCGCGACGTGCTGGCGGGCGTGGGGCTGCGCTCGTGGGTGAAGACGTCGGGCGGGAAGGGCGTGCAGGTCTTCGCGCCGCTCAACACGCCGGGCGTCGGCTACCCGGAGACGAAGGCGTTCGCGAGGACCGTCGCGCGGCTGCTGGCCGACGAGCTGCCCGATCGCGTGGTGGCGACGGTGACGCGGCGCGAACGCGCCGGGCGGGTGCTGGTCGACTGGGGACAGAACGACCGGCACAAGTCGATCGTCTGCGCGTGGTCGCTGCGCGGGCGGCGGCGGCCGACGGTGTCCACGCCGCTGGCCTGGGAGGAGCTCGAGGCCGCCCGCTCGGCGGACGACCTCGTGTTCTCTCCGGCTGATGCGCTCGAGCGGCTCGAGCGCGACGGCGACCTCTTCGCGCCGGTCCTGAGCGAGGTCCAGGCGCTGCCGGGCTAGAGGGTCTTCTCAGTCCTCGTCGCCGGCGTCGTCGAGGTCGGCGTCGTCGTCGTCCGGATCGTCTGCGGCGTCGTCGCCCTCGTCGTGGTTGCGGCCGTGCTTGCCGGCGCCGGCATGCTCGGGCTTGTCGGCCTCGTCGGCGTCGTCGGCCTCGTCCGCGTCGTCGTCGTCCGCCGGGTCGGCGGCCGGGACGACCGGGGAGCCGTCGGCGTCGTCGTCGAGGTCCGCGTCGCTGTCGGCGTCGGCGTCGTCGCTGTCGGCGTCGTCGCCGGCGGCGGCCTCGCGCTCGGCCCGCACCGCCTTCGCCGTCTGCGAGACGCAGCGGCCGAACGCGGCCCGTGCGGCCTTGGCCCGCGCCTTCGCGCTGCCCTTCGTGCGCGCCTTGCCGTACTTCGCGGCGAACGCGGCCGGGCCGAGCGTCTTGCGCTCGTCGCTGCAGCGCTGGCGCGCGGAGTCGGGCTTGGCGGCGCGCCGCTCGACCTTCGCGGCGTGGTCGTGGGCCTTCTCGGGCTTCTTCGCGGCGGCGGCGGCCGGCGTGAGCGCCAGCGCCGCGGCGGCGGTGAGGATCGCAAGTCGCTTCATCCCCGCGGGCATCGGTCGACGCGCGCGCGACCGTGAGCAGGCTCCCTCGCCCGTGGACGGCCTTTACACTCCCGCGCCGCGTGCGCACCCTGGTCACCGGCTTCCCCGGCTTCATCGCCCGCCGCCTCGTGCGCCGGCTGCTCGAGGACGACCCCTCGCTCCAGGTCACCGCGATCGTCGAGTCGCGGATGGCCGACGCGGCGCGCTCGGCGGCCGCGGACATCGGCGGCGGCGAGCGGATCGAGCTGGTCGCCGGCGACATCGGGGAGCGGCAGCTCGGCCTCGACGACGCGGACTACTCGCGCCTGACCGGGGACGTCAACGTCGTCCACCACCTCGCGGCGATCTACAACCTGTCGGTCCCGCTCGAGATCGCCCAGCGGGTCAACGTCGACGGGACCGGGAACGTCCTCGACTTCTGCCGGGCGTGCAAGAGCTTCCAGAAGCTCGAGTACGTGAGCACCGCGTACGTCGCGGGTGAGCGGCGGGGCGTCGTCTACGAGCACGAGCTCGTCCTGGGCCAGCCGTTCAAGAACCACTACGAGTCGACCAAGTTCCAGGCCGAGGTCTGGGTGCGGGAGATGGCCGGCGAGGTCCCGGCGACGATCTACCGGCCGGCAATCGTCGTCGGCGACTCGCGGACCGGCGAGACGCAGAAGTTCGACGGGCCGTACTACATCCTGCGCTCGATCTCGCGGTCGATCCGGATGAGGTCGCCGATCGCGCAGTTCGGCAAGGCGGGGGCGCCCTTCAACGTCGTGCCGGTCGACTTCGTCGTCGACGCGATCGCCGCGCTGTCGGGCGACGAGGTCTCCAGCGGCGAGACGCTGCACCTCGTCGACCCCGACCCGCTGACCGCGGCGGAGCTGACGCGGGTGCTCGCGCGGGAGTACGCCGGGCGCGAGCCGTCGTTCCGCCTGCCGGCCAAGGCGGTGGCGGAGTCCCTGCGGTTCAAGACGGTGCGCGAGATGTTCGAGGGGGCGCCGCGGGAGTCGATCGTCTACCTCAACCACCCGGTCCGCTTCGACACGCGGCGGGCGGAGGCACTGCTGGCGCGCCACGGATTGCGCTGCCCGCGGTTCCCCGAGTACGCCCCGGCGATCGTGAAGTTCTTCCGCGAACACGAGGCGGAGCCTGCTCTGCGGCCCGCGTGACTGACGCAGCTTCAGCCCTCGATCCAGTGCATGGACGCATGTTGGAGTGCAGGACATGCCCATGAGCGCCGAAGCTGTACACATGGAACGGACTCCCGCGGTCAGCTGCTCGTCCTGCGGATTCGCCTGGCACAGCGCCGCGATGGCCGAGGGCCTTCGCCTTCTCGGCTCGTGCCCGAAGTGCGGCGGGGTGCTGCGCTTCGACTCGGAGACCCCCGCCGTGGCCGCCACCGCGCCCGCCGCGGAGGGGACCCAGGCGCCGCACCTCGTGCTCGGCATCCCCCGCCGCTAGCGCCACGCTTCGCCGCCCGGGGGCGCCGCTGGCGCCCACCCTTCGCCGCGCGGGCACGGCACCGCGCACCCTTCGCCGCACGTTGCGGCGTCTCGGCGACGATCGGCGACATTCCGTCCGGAGGCCCACGTACCTTCGCGACGATGCTGTCGACGCTGCTCATCCTCGTCGCCGTCTGGGCGGTCACCGTTCCCGCGGTGCTCGGCCTCGGCCGGCTGCTCGGGCGGGTCAGCGCGCCGCGGGTGGCCGCGGCGCCGGCTCCCGAGCCCGAGGCCGAGCCGTCGGACAACGTCGTCCCGCTCGTCTCGCGGCCGCAGAACGAGCTCCAGCGCCGTGCCGCCTAGCGCCGCGGCACGCGCAGCGCCTCCACGACCGACGAGAACGTCAGCCCTGGCTGCCCTCCGCCGGCCAGCGCGAAGACGCTCCCGCCGAAGGCCACCGCGCCGAGTCCGTGTCGCGGCGTCGGCAGATCCGGCAGCGCGGACCAGCGCCGCCGCGCCGGGTCGTAGAGCTCGACCTCGCGGATCGTGCCCGCCGCCTCCTCCCCTCCGAGCACGACCACGCGGCCGTGCGCGGCGGCAGCCGCGATCCCGCCGCGCGCCTTGCGCATCGGCGGGAGGCGCTCCCAGCGGCGCCGGCGCGGCACGTAGCGCTCGGCCGCGGCGAAGTTGCCCCGCCCCGCGGCCCGCCCGCCCAGCGCGTAGACCGCGCCGCCGGTGGTGGCCGCCGCGAAGTGCTCGCGGGCAAGGCGCATCCCGGGCGCGCGCGACCAGCGGCGGCGGCGCAGATCGAAGACCTCGACGCGGGCGAGCGCCCGACCCTCGCGCGCGCCGCCGAGCGCGTACAGCCGATCCCCCGCCACCGAGGCGGCGAGCGCGCCGCGCGGGGTCGGCATGTCGGGCAGTCGACTCCAGCGGTCGCGCCGCGGCTCGTAGCGCCACAAAGCCGCGGTCTCCGCGGCCGGGTCGGTGGTGTAGCCGCCGACGACGTAGACGTCCCCTCGCCATGCGGCGGCCGCGGCGTGGTTGACGGCGAGTGGGATCGGCGCCACGCGGCGCCAGCGGTCGCGGCGCAGGTCGTAGCGTTCGGCGACGTCCGTCGTGCGGCCATCCGGCGCAGCGAAGCCGCCGACGACGTACGCCGCGGCGCCGGCGCGCGCGGCCGCGACCTCGGAGCGCTCGAGCGTCGCGGGCTCCAGCCGCGCCCAGTCGGCGCTCGCGGCCGGCGCGGCCGGCGCGGCGGCCGCCGCCGCGATCAGCGCGGCGGCCGCTGCTCGAAACCCTCGCACCGGACCACCGGCACCCGCGGGTACTTGGGGAACCGCGGGTCGGCCTTCGAGCGCTCGCAGAGCGAGAACGACGACCCGCGCGTATTGCGGATGACCTTCTGATGCACGCACCGATCGCACAGGCCCGCCCGCATGCGCCTCACACTAGTGGCGAAACCGCCGCACTATCTTTTCTGAAGTGAAGACGTTCCTCCGTCTCCTGGGGTTCCTGCGGCCGTACCGCTCCGGCGTCATCTGGTCGCTCGTGTTCGCCGGCCTGGCGATGGTCTTCACCGTCGCGATCCCGTGGCTGACCGGCCGCGTCATCGACGAGGTCCGCCAGCACGACAAGCACACGCTGTCGATGCTCGCGCTGGCGATCGTCGGCGCCGGGATCCTCCGGCTCGCGCTCACCGTCGCTCGGCGCCTCGTCGCGGGGAAGGTGTCGCTGGGGGTCGAGGTCGACCTGCGCGAGGGCATGTACGGGCACCTGCAGTCGCTCGAGCTCTCGTTCTTCGACGGCCAGCAGACGGGCCAGCTCATGTCGCGGGCGACGGTGGACCTGCAGTCGGTCCGGTTCTTCCTCGGCTACGGGCTGATCTGGATGCTGCAGTCATTCCTGTCGATCCTGCTCGCCGCGGTGGCGATGATCATCATCGACCCGGGCCTGGCGCTGATCACGCTGATCCCCGTGCCGTTCGTCGTCCTCGTCGCGCAGCGCTACGGGCGCCGGTCGCGGCCGGCGCTGCAGGAGGTCCAGCAGCGGCTCGGGGAGCTGACGGCCGAGGCCGAGGAGAACATCTCCGGCGTGCGCGTCGTGAAGGCGTTCGCGCGCGAGGACCGCCAGTACGCGCGGTTCGAGCGTGCGGTCGCGCGGGTCTTCGACCAGTCGATGCTCTCGACGCACCTGCGCGCCTTCTACACGCCCTTCATCGGCTTCCTCCCCCAGCTCGGGCTCGCGGCGCTGCTGTTCTTCGGCGGGCGGCGCGTGGTCGACGGGTCGCTCACGCTCGGCCAGTTCACCGCCTTCTACGCGTACGTCCTGATGCTCGTCGGGCCGATGCGGTGGCTCGGGATGTCGCTGGGGATGGCGCAGCGCGCGACCGCCTCGGGCGCGCGCGTGTTCGAGCTGCTCGACCGGGCGCCGAGGATCGTCGCGCCCGCCGACCCCGCGCCGCTGCCGGCGGGGAACGGGCGGGTCGAGCTGCGCTACGTGACGCTGCAGTACGAGGGGGCGTCGAAGCCGGCGCTGCGCGGCGTGTCGCTCGACGTCGACCCCGGCACGACCGTCGCGCTGGTCGGCGCGACCGGCTCGGGGAAGACGACGTTGGTGCAGCTGCTGCCGCGGCTGTACGACCCGACGTCCGGCTCCGTGCTGGTCGACGGGGCCGACGTGCGCACGCTCGACCTGACCGAGCTGCGCTCCGCGATCGCCCTGGTCACCGACGACCCGTTCCTCTTCAGCGCGTCCGTGCACGAGAACATCGCGTACGCGCGGGAGGGGGCGTCGCGGGAGGACGTCGAGTCCGCCGCGCGGCGCGCGCAGGCGCACGAGTTCATCACGCGGCTGCCGGACGGCTACGACACGCGCGTCGGCGAGCGCGGCCTGACGCTGAGCGGCGGGCAGCGCCAGCGGATCGCCATCGCCCGGGCGCTGCTGGCCGACCCGCGGATCCTCGTGCTCGACGACGCGACGTCGTCCGTCGACGCCTCCACCGAGCAGCAGATCAAGGTCGCGCTGCGCGAGGCGATGCAGGGCCGCACCACGTTCGTGATCGCCCACCGGCTGTCGACGATCGCCCTGGCCGACGAGATCGTGGTGCTGGAGGGCGGGCAGCTGATCGAGCGCGGGACGCACGACGAGCTGCTCTCGCGCTCGCCGTTCTACCGCGAGATCGTCGAGAAGGGGCTGCCGGACCAGGTGTTCCTCAACCGGGTCTCGCCGGAGCGAGAGGTGGCGGGGTTGTGAGGGACGTCCCCGAGGGCCGCGGCCGTCGCCTCCGCGGGCTGCTGCGCCTGCTGCGGCCCTACCGCGCGCGGCTCGCCCTGATGTTCCTGTCGCTGCTGTTCGCGACGGCGGCGTCGCTGGCTCCGCCTCCGCTGGCGAAGATGGCGATCGACGACGGGATCGTGCCCGGCGACCTCGGGCGACTGAACATGGTCGTCGTCCTCTTCGTGGTGGCGGCGCTCGTGTACTGGGCGGCGTCGTACGCGCAGACGTACCTGGTCGGGTGGGTCGGGCAGCGGGCGCTGCAGGACCTGCGCCTGCAGATCTTCCGCCACCTGCAGGAGATGCCGGTCGGGTTCTACGAGCGCCGGCAGGCCGGCGTGCTGATCTCGCGCATGACGAACGACGTCCAGGCGCTGGACTCGCTCGTGACCGACAGCGTCGTGACGCTGTTCCAGTCGACGCTCACGCTGCTCGGGACGATCGTGATCCTCGCGCTGCTGGACGTCGAGCTGGCGATGCTGACGTTCCTCATCTTCCCGCTGCTGTTCGCGGGGTCGCTCGCGTTCCGGATCGTGTCGGCGGGCGCGTACGCGCGGACGCGCGAGACCATCGGCGCGATCACGGCGTACCTGCAGGAGACGCTGTCGGGGATCCGAGTCGTGCGCTCGTTCGGGCAGGAGCCGCGGCACCTGCGCCGGTTCTCGGAGCTGAACGCGGAGAACCGCGACGCGAACATGACGACCGTCTACCTGAACGCGGCGTACTTCCCGGGCGTTGAGCTGCTGTCGGCGGTGGCGACGACGGGGATCCTCCTGTACGGCGGCTACCAGGCGGTCTCGGGGGACGTGACCGTCGGCGTCCTGGTCGGCTTCATCGCGGCGCTGAACGGGTTCTTCGACCCGATCCAGGCGCTGTCGCAGCTGTACACGCAGTACCAGGCGGGGATGGCCGCCCTGGACAAGATCTTCGAGCTGCTCGACGAGGAGCCGGACCTCGTCGACGCCGTCGACGCCGTGCCGCTTCCCGTCCCGCTGCGGGGCGGCGTGCGCTTCGAGGACGTGACGTTCGAGTACCGGTCGCGGGACGGGTCGTGCGTGCGGGCGCTGAGCGACGTCTCGCTCGACATCCCGCCTGGGCAGACGGTCGCGCTGGTCGGCGAGACCGGCGCCGGGAAGTCGACGTTCGCGAAGCTCGTCGCGCGGTTCTACGACCCGACCGCGGGGCGCGTGCTCGTCGACGGCATCGACCTGGCGCACGCGCAGACGCACTCGCTGCGGTCGCAGATGGGCATCGTGCCGCAGGAGGCGTTCCTCTTCAGCGGGACGATCGGGGAGAACGTGCTCTTCGGCCGGCCGGGGGCCTCCTCGGACGACGTGTGGGCGGCGCTGCGCGGGGTCGGCGCCGAGGACTTCGTCCGCGCGCTCCCCGGCGGGCTCGACACCGAGATCGGCGAGCGCGGGATCCAGCTCTCGGCCGGCCAGCGCCAGCTCGTCGCGTTCGCACGGGCGCTGCTCGCCGATCCGCGGATCGTGATCCTCGACGAGGCGACGTCGAACGTGGACCTGCACACGGAGGGCCGCATCGAGACCGGGCTGCGCCGGCTCCTCGCGGGCCGGACCGCGATCGTCATCGCGCACCGGCTCTCGACCATCCGCCAGGCGGGCCGGATCGTCGTGCTCGAGGGAGGCCGGATCGTCGAGCAGGGAACGCACGACGAGCTGCTCGCGGCAGAGGGCGCGTACTGGCGCCTGTACCGCGACTGGGCGGAGCAGGCGGCCGCGTAGGCGGCGCTATTCTTTGCGACGCGCCGTCCGCGGCGCCCAATGCACTGCCGGGTGGTGTAATCGGCAACACGCGACGCTCTGGACGTCGAATTTGGGGTTCGAGTCCCTGCCCGGCAGCCTCGTCAAGGTTCGAAACCCGGCGCTGGCGACGCGCGTCGTTTGTGCGCCGATCCGTCCGCGCGTCATGCGAACATCTGTTCGTATGAAGGCAAGCGTTGACGATGTCCGGCGGTTGCTGCGGGAGGGGGTGTCGCAGGCCGAGGTGGCGCGTCGGACCGGCCGTTCGAAGAGCACCGTCTCGTGGCACGCACGACAGCTCGACCGGCCGATCGACGCGCGCTGCGCGCGGAGGTACGACTGGACCGAGATCCAGGCGTACTACGACCTGGGTCACAGCGTCCGCGACTGCGCGGCCCACTTCGGGTTCTCGCTCTGGTCGTGGCACCAAGCGGTCAAACGGGGCGCGGTGGTCGCTCGGCCGACGGCGATGCCGGTCGCCGAGTTGCTCGCGGCGCCCCGCGGTCGAAAGCACGTGAAGCGCCGACTGCTGGCGGCCGGGCTGAAGGAGAATCGGTGCGAGCGGTGCGGGATCGAGGACTGGCTCGGGACGCCGTTGTCGATGGCGCTGCACCACGTCAACGGCGACGGTTCCGACAACCGCCTCGAGAACCTCCAGATGCTGTGCCCGAACTGCCACAGCCAGACGGAGAACTTCGCGGGGCGGAACCGGCGGAGGCGCGTCGTGATGTGACGCGGCGGCGAGACGCGGACTAGTGCCTGCGGCCGCGCGCCGTGCCGGCGGCCGTGCGAGCGTCCGGCTCAGGAGGCGGGTTCGCGTGGGCGCGCCCGGGCGCGCCGAACCGGACGCTCGCCGCCGGCGCTGGGTGCGGCGGTCCCCCGCCGCGGCTTCGCTCTGCGGCTGGGAGCGCGCGTCCGCGGCGCCTCTGCGCGCCATGACGACGACGCGTGGTGGTGCGGCTTCTTCGCGGATGAGCGGCGCGGTGCCTGGGGTGGTGGTCGTGGGTTCGTTCTGACGGGAGGGGGTTCGGGGCGGGCCGCCGCCCGGATCCGGCCCTCCGCCGGCCGGACCGGGCGGGGCCTCGCCGTTGCCGGGCTGTGCGCCGGTTGCGCCGCTCTCTGCAGGCGGCGTCGTGGCGTCACCCGGCCCGGCGCCGGAGGGCCCTGCTCCCCCGGCGCCGGTGGTGGGTGCCGGTGGGGTCCCGGGCGTCTGCGTCACGGCTCCGCCTTCCGGGCGCGACGGTGGGACCCCACCGGGGTTCGGGGCCGGCGAGGGACGCTCGGCCTCCGGTTGGGGAACGCTGTGGCCGCGGTCGGCGCCGCCGGGAAGGAGTCGATCGAGGCCGGTGACGGTGCGGGACCGGGCGACGCTAGCGCCGGCCGACGCGCGTGCTGGAGGCCCGTGCCGATCATCAGCCCGAGTCCCGCGAGCGATCCGAGCGCGTGGCGCCCGCTCCGAGGACGGTCCTGCTCATCTGTCCCTGCAAACGCCGCAGGACCGCGAAGGTCGGAGAGTGACGTCAGACCCCTGCCAACCGGCGGTCATCGGCGCTTACCGCGCTCGATGCCGCGGGTACGCCCGTCCTCGCCTCCACCCCTTCAAGGAAAGGACTCACACCATGATCGGAGCCATCATCCTCGGCATCGTCGCCGGCTTTCTCGCCCGCGCCCTGATGCCCGGCCGTGATCCCATGGGCTTCATCGCCACGGTGCTGCTCGGCCTCGCCGGCTCGCTGGTCGGCTTCTTCGTCTTCACCAAGCTGCTCCACATCGGCGACGACGACGCGTTCGACCTCGGCGGCCTGATCGGCGCCGTCATCGGCGCGATGCTGCTGCTCGGCCTGTACCGCGCGTTCGTGCGCAAGGACGGCGACCACGGCGGTCGCGTCTCCCCCGCGCGGTAGCCCGCGCGGCGTCTCCGGCAGGCGGGGCCTCGCCCCGCCTGCCAGCATGGCGGCCGGATGCGTGCCGCGCTGCTCGCGATCGCCGTCGGTCTGGTCCTCGCCGACTCCTCGGTCGTCACCCTCGGGCTCCCGGACGTCCTCGCGGACTTCGACGCCTCGCCCCAGGGCGTCTCCTGGGTCCTGACGGGCTACAACCTCGTGCTCGCGCTGGCCGCCGTGCCGGTGGCGCGGCGGGTCGCGAGGGGAGCGGCCCGCGGTGCCGCGGCCGCGGGCGGCGACGTCGAGCGGCGCGCGGGCGGGCGGGACGTCGCGTCGCTCTTCGCCGGCGGCCTCCTCGTCTTCGCCGCGGCGTCGCTCGTCTGCGCGCTGGCGGGCTCGCTCGGCGTCCTGGTCGCCGCCCGCTGCGTCCAGGGCCTCGGAGGCGCCGCGGTCGCGTGCGCGGCGCTGCCGCTGCTGGTCGGGGCGGTCGGCGACCGCGGGCGGGCCACGGCGATCTGGGGCGTGGCCGGGGCGATCGGCGCCGCGGTCGGGCCCGCCGTCGGCGGCGCGCTCACCGACGCGCTCGCGTGGCAGGCGATCTTCGCGGTGCAGGTGCCGGTGGCGCTCGCGTGCCTGCTCGGGAGCCGGGGCGTCGCGGCGCCGGAGCCCGAAGCGGGGAGCGCCCGGCCGGACTGGCCCGCCCTCGCCTCGCTCGCGTTCCTCGGCGCCGGGCTGACGGCCGCGCTGTTCCTGCCCGTCCTGCTGCTCATCGCGGGCTGGCGGCACTCGCCGCTGACCGCGGCCGCGGCGGTCTCCGCGATGCCGGTGGCCGCACTCTTCGCGGGAGCGGTCGGCCGCGCGCTCGACGACCGCGCCCGCGGCGCCGCCGGCGCGATCCTCTGCGCGGGCGGGCTCGCGGCGCTCGGCCTCCTGCCCGGCTCGAGCGTCGCGTGGCTGATCGCCCCCCAGGTCCTCGTCGGGCTCGGCCTCGGCCTGGCGCTGCGGGCGGTCACCGACGAGGCGCTGCGCGACCGCACGCCGCTCGCCCTCCACGGCGGCTGGACCATCGCCGCCCGCCACGCCGGCGTCGTCGCCGCGCTCGCGCTGCTCACCCCCATCTTCACCGCGGACCTCGAGGACCAGACCGACCGCGCGCAGGAGATCGTCCTCGCCCGCATCCTCGACAGCCCCATCGACCCCGCGACGAAGCTGGACCTCGGCCTCGGCCTCGCGTCGAAGCTGCGGGCGACGGAGGGCGAGGTCCCGGACGTCGCGCCGGCGTTCGCCGAGGTCGCGCCCGAGAACGCCGATCGCCCCGCCTTCGACGGCCTGCAGGACACGGTGACCGACGACCTCGACCGCGCCGCCGCCGCCTCGTTCGAGCGCTCCTTCCTCGTCGCCGCGCTGCTCGCGGCGCTCGCGGCGGTGCCGCTGGTCGCCGGGCGCGGGAGCGGCACGGGACGATGACGCGCGCCCTCGCGGCCGCGCTCCTCGCGGGGGTGCTCCTCGTCGGCGCCTACGCCGCGCTCGGCGGCGGCGGGTACGACGTCGACGCGCCTCCCGATCCCTGCACGCGCAGCGCGTCCGCGGCGCGGAGCGGGATCACCGGCGCCGCCGAGCGCGTCGGCCTGAACGCGCTCACCGGGACCGCGTGCGAGCTCGGTCTGACCCGCGAGCGGCTGGTGCTGGTCCTGGCCGGCGAGGGCGACCCGCCGGCCGGCCTGAGCGAGAACGAGCGCAACGACGCGTTCCGCTCCGGCCTGCGGCGCGCCGTCGACGAGGAGGAGAAGGCGGGGCGCCTCGGCGGGACGGAGGCGTTCTTGCTGCGCGGCGCGATCCAGCTGGCGCCCGTCGACGCCCTCCTCGACCAGGTCTTCGCCGGCGGCTGATGCGCGGACGGCGGCCGCGGCCGCCTTCGTCCTGCGCCGCTAGCGCTGCTCGCGCAGGTCGTGGCGCTCGCGCGCCTGCGCGTGCCGGCGACGCTCGTCGTCGGTCGACGGCGAGACGTCCTCGACGTCGACCGGATCCCCGTCGTCGTCGAGCGCGACCATCACGAAGTACGCGCTGTTCGTGTGGCGGACCTCGGCGGTGACGAGGTCCTCCGCCTCCACGCGCACGCCCACCTCCATCGACGACCCGAAGACGGCGTTCACCGCCGCCTTGCAGGTCAGCACCTCGCCGATCCGCGCGGGCGCGACGAACTCCATCGCGTCGATCGCGGCGGTGACGACGCGGCGGCGGGCGTGCCGGCCCGCGGCGATCCCGGCGGCCTCGTCGCACGCCTTGAGGATCTCGCCGCCGAACACGGCCCCGGAGGGGTTCGCGTGCGAGGGAAGCATCCGCCGGACGACGAGGGTCATGGCCGGGGGCGGGCCGCGCGGATCACGGCCGGGCGGCGCGGAGCCTCTCGCGCGCCTCGTCGAGGTCGTCGCCGCGGCCGCACGTCATCGCCGCGACGAGCCGCCCCGCCTGCGAGTAGAAGACGCTGAACGAGCCCGACTCGAACGAGCCGCGGACCTCCTCGGCGTCCCAGCCGTCGACGGCCGGCCCGACGGCCTCGAGCGTCGCCCAGTCCGACAGGTCCGACCAGAAGTAGGGCACCTCGTCGAACGCCGCGCCCTCCCCCATCACGTTCCGCGCCGCGCACCGCCCCTGCCCGAGCGCGACCTCGTGGTGCTCGATCCGCACGTGCTGCCCGTGCAGCACGCTGTCGTACTCGCAGGCGTCGCCGGCGCAGAACACGCCGGGCGCGGAGGTCTCCAGCGACGACGAGCAGAGCACGCCGCCGCGAGGCCCGAGCGCCAGCCCCGACGACCGCGCGAGCATCACGTCCGGCACGGCGCCGACGCCGATGACGACGGCCTGGCACTCGACCACCCGTCCCGAGCCGCAGACGAGCCGCTGGACGTCCTCGCCGTCGCCCTCCAGCGAGGCGACCTGCTCGCCGGCGAGCACCTCGACCCCGTGCGACTCGAGCAGCCCGCGGGCCCACGCGCCGACAGCAGGGCCGAACTGCAGTGACAGCGGGCCCTCCTCCGGGAAGACCAGCGTGCAGGCGATCCCCATCGACGTCAGCGACGCCGCGACCTCGCAGGCGATGAACGAGCCGCCCACCAGCGCCACGCGCTCGACGCCCTCGACGTCGGACCGCAGCGCCGACGCGTTGCGCAGCGCGCGGAGGTAGTGAATCCCCTCCAGGTCCGTGCCCTCGATCGGCAGCCGCCGCACGTTCGCACCGGTGCACAGCACGGCCCGCTCGAACGAGACCGTCTCCTTCGTCGACAGCAGCGCGGTGCGGCCCTCGGCGTCGAGCTTCATCACCGAGGTCCGCGTCAGCAGCTCCACGTCGGACGGGACCGGGAGGAACGTCGGCTCCCCGCCGCCGCGCAGCAGCTCCTTCGAGATCGGGGGGCGCTCGTACGGCGGGTCGAGCTCGCGCCCCACCAGCAGGACCGACCCCAGGAACCCGCGCGCGCGCAGCTCCGACGCGCACGACGCGCCCGCCGGCCCGGCACCGACGATCAGGACGTCGACGGAGCGGTCGCTCAAGGGCCCGGACGCGCGCCGTTCGGCGCGAACTGCTTGGTGATGTCCTGCTCGAGACCCGGGTCGAGGACCAGCAGGACCTCGTCGCCGGCCTCGATCACCGTCTCCGCCTTGGGCACGAAGCCCTCGCCATTGCGCAGCACGGAGATGATCAGCGACCCGTCGGGGATGTCGATCTCGCTCACCGCCTTCGACGCGGCCGGCGCGTTCGGCGTGACCTCGATCTCGATGATCTCCAGCCGCTCCGCCGGGAGGTCGAGCAGGTGGACGAGCCCGTACTGCGGGACCTCGTGCTCGATCAGCCGCAGGATCAGGTCGGTGGCGGACACGGCGGGCTGGATGCCGAGCAGCTCGAAGTGCTGGAGGTTGCGCGGGTTGTTGACGCGCGAGATCGTCCGCTCGCAGAGGTACTTCTCCTTGGCGATCTGGCAGATGAGGATGTTGTCCTCGTCGTCGCCGGTGACCGCGATCACGAGCTCGGCGCGCTGGATCCCCGCGCGCTCGAGCACCCACAGCTCCGTCGCGTCGCCGTACTGCACGGCGTGCTCGAGCTCCTCCTCGATGATGAGGTAGCGCCGCCGGTCCTGCTCGACCAGCGTCACCTCGTTGCCCTTCTCGATCAGCTCGCGGGCGAGGTTCCAGCCGACCTTGCCGCCGCCGCAGATGACGACGTACATCTAGGCCGCGTCCAGTCCGAGGACCTTGTCGAACTCGGAGATCGCGTACTGCGTCGGGCAGATCGTCTCGAGTCCCTGCCCGCGTTCGGCGTACCACGCCGCGCGCGCCGGGTCGAGCACCCGCGCGATCACGCGCGTCACGCCGAACCGCCGCTGCGCGATCTGCGCGATCACCAGGTTCGTGTTGTCCCCGTTCGTCGAGGCGATGAACGTGTCGGCCTGCTCGACGCCGGCCTCGAGCAGCGCGTCGATCTCCAGCGCCGTCCCGACGGTGAAGCGACCGCCGGCGTCCTCCCACGACGTCGGCTGGTTGGCGTCCAGCCGCTCATGGGACAGCGGGTCCTCGTCCAGGACGGAGACCTCGTGGCCTGCGGCGAGCGCCTTCTTGGCGACGGACGAGCCGACACGGCCGGCGCCGACGATCAACACGAACACCCCTGCGATGCTATCCGCCGTCGGGGGAGGGAGGCGGCGCCACGGCATCGCGCCGCCCGCCGGCGTCGCGCGCGGGCGGCGCCGTGAGGATCACCCGGCAGGGCGCCTTGGTCACGACGTACCGCGTGACCTCCCCCACGAACTGGTCCCGCGGGGCCCCGCGCCCCCCCAGCAGCGCGCCGCCCCGCACCTTCGTGGGCTCCTCCGCGGCCAGGACGATCGCCTCGACGCCGCGGCGCCGCGCCTCCTCCACGATCGCCTGCCCGGCGCGGCGCGCGCGCACCGTCGCCGTCGCCACCTCGACACCCGTGTACTCCTCCCCCACCGCCTTGGCCCGGCGCAGCGCCGCCCGCGCCGCCTCGAGCTGGGCGTCGGGCAGCCGGGCGTCGATCGGCAGCGCCATCGGGACCTCGAAGACCCACAGCGCCTCGATCGTCGCGCCCTCGCCGTCCGGCGTCAGGTCGGTCCGCTCCTCCGACGCGAGCCGGCCCGCCGTCTGGATGATGTCGTCGTCGAGCGGGCTGCCCATCAGCGGGACGAGGATCGATCCGTACTCGGCCTCGCGCGCCTCGCGCTGGAGCGCCGCCTGCGGGACCTGCACGCGCCGCAGCAGCGGCTTGTCCTGGGTCGTGCGGTAGATCACGTACAGCGCGATCCCGAACGCCATCCACCCGATGCCGACGAACCGCGCGCCCTCGTGCAGCACCAGCACGCTGATCCACGCCGCGGACGAGCCCACCGCGCCGATCACCGCGGGGATCGGCACGTCCGCGCCGCGCACCCGCACGTTGAACGGGATGCGGTACGGCCGCGCCCGCTCGGGCTCACGGAAGCGCAGCACGATGATCGACAGGTGCGCGATGGTGAACGCGAGCAGCGCGCCGAACGCGTAGATGCCGACGAGGAACTCGAGGTCCTTCGTCAGGGCCAGGGCCGCAGCGAGCACCGACGCGATCGCGATGACGACGTACGGCGTCGCGCGCGTCGGGTGCAGCCGCCCGACCGCGGACGGGATCTGCCGGTTCGTGCCCAGCGAGTACGCCAGCCGCGACAGCCCGAGCATGCCCGAGTTCGACGCGGCGACGAGCGTCACCGCCGCGAGCGCGCCCACCACGTAGCGCAGGCCGTCGGCCAGCCATGCCGGGTCGAACGCGTTCACGACCCCGATGACCGGGCGCTCGAGGTAGGTCGTGCCCAGCGCGGTCTGGCCGTCGACGACCGGCAGCGCACTGAGCGCGACCGCCGCCATCCCGACGTAGACCACGAGCACTGCGAGCGCGACGCTCGTCACCATCCGCCGCAGCCCGCGCCGGCCGACCGCGACCTCGCCCGCCAGCCCGGACGCCGACTCCAGGCTGGTGAACGCGACGGTCGCGAGCGTGAGCGCGAAGATCGCGTCGTCCCAGTCCGGCGTGGTGCCGAGGTCGACCTGGTCGGAGAGCAGCGACAGGTCGAGCACCATGAAGACGCCGATCACGATGATCGCCAGCTGCACGACGAGGTCGGCGACGACGAGCCACAGGATGCGCCGCGACCTGCGCTGCGAGAAGCCGAGCACGTTGCGCACCCCGACGTAGAGGACGACGCCCAGCGTGACCACGTCCTCGGGCGCCCCCTCGCGCAGCTCACCCACGAAGACGCCGGCGTAGTCGGTCGTCGCGAACGCGGTGACGGCGATGAGGATCAGGAAGTCGAGCAGGATCGCCCACCCGGCGACGAACGAGACGAGCTCGTTGAACGCGTACCGGGCGAACACGGTGGATCCCGCGCGCTCCTGGTGCAGCGACGCGCCCTCGACGTAGGTCATCGTCGTGATCGCGAACGAGATCGCCGCGATCAGGAAGACGACCGGCGTCAGCCCGAGCGCGTTCTCGCCGACGACGCCGAGCGTGAAGTAGAGCGCGCTCGCGACGGAGGTGTAGAGGATCGCGAAGAGCGCGGGCGAGCCGAGCCAGCGGCGGTACACCGGCCGCGTCGGGACGTACTCGGCCATTAGCCGTCGCTCCGCATGAGGTGCAGCCGCGCGAGCCCGGCCGCCAGGAACAGCACGCCGAAGACGACGCCGGTGGCCAGCGGGCCGCCGCCGCCGGCGAGCGTCACGACGAGCATCGCCACGCCGATGACGACCATCGCTGCCGAGAGGAGCACTGCGGCGGGCCGGAGCACGGCGGCAGCCTATGCCGCGGCAGCCGCGCCGTCGGGCACCGACTCGATGATCACCCGGCACGGGCGCTCGGTGAGGACCGTCTCCAGCGTCGAGCCGAAGAGGCTGCCGCCGCGCACGCGCGGGGGCAGCGGCATGACGATCGCCGCCGCGTGCATCTGCTTGGCCTGGCCGATGACGAGCCGGCCCGCCTGCCCGGAGCGGACCTTCTCGACGTGCCCGGAGACGCGCCGCCCGCCCGCGAGCTTGGCCTGCTCGACGATCGCGTGCGCGGACATCTCCTGCTCGGGCATCTCGGCGTCGAGCGGCACCGCGTTCGGCACGGTGACCCAGACGAGGACGTGGATGCCGCGCCGGCGCCGCGCGGCGAGCTTGACCGCCGTCGCCACGGCGTCCTCGACGTAGTGGCCCGACTCGAACGCGACGAGGATCGACTTGTACTCCGCCTCGCGGTCGACGACCGGCAGCGGGATCGCCACCTTCGCGGTCGTGGTCAGGTCGAGCCCCTGCGAGCGGCGGTACAGCACGTACACGCCGATCCCCAGCGCGAGCCACAGCACCCCGGCGAGGGCGACGTCGAGGTTGAGCGCCGTGACGACGACGAACGCGGTGCCGGTGCCCAGGCCGCCGAAGATCGCGAAGAGCGGCAGGTCCCACCCGCGCACCCGGATGATCCCCGGCCCGCGGTACGGACGCGTCGCGTCCGGGCGCTTGACGCGCAGCACGGCCACGGCGAGGTGCGCGATCGTGAACGAGAGCATCGCGCCGAACGCGTACATGTTCCCCAGGAAGTCGGCCTGGCCCGGGATCAGCGTCAGGCAGGCGATGGCCGCGAAGAGCATGATCCCGATCCACGGCGTCCCGTACCTCGGGTGCAGCTGGCGCAGGCGGTCGGGCAGCTGGCGGTGGACGCCCATCGAGTACACGAGCCGCGAGACCCCGATGAGCCCCGCGTTCGTCGCCAGGAAGAGGATCGTCGCGGCGAGGATGCCGACGTACAGCTGAGCGGCGTCCTGGAGCGGGCCGAGGTCGAGCGACTTGACGACGCCGAGGATCGGGTCGCCGGCGTAGCCGCCGTCCTCCTCGCTCACGCCGAGCAGGGTCACGTAGTCGCCGTCGGCGTTGCGCACCACCGGCAGCGCGCTCAGCGCGACGGCGGGCAGCGTGAAGTAGATGGCGAACACCGCGAGGCGGACGCGGTTGATGGCCTCCGGGATCGTCTTCGTCTCGTCCCGGGCCTCCTCGGCCATGTTCGAGATCGTCTCGATGCCGGTGTAGGCGATCATCCCGATCGGGATCGCCAGCAGGAAGTCGCTCCACGTCGGCGCGACGCCGAAGTTCACGTTGTCGACGAGCGTGTCGGGCGAGAGGACGAGCACCGCGCCGACGACCACCAGCAGCACCTGGGTCATGAAGTCGACGACGGCGAGGCCGATGTTCAGCCCCGCCGACTCCTTGGCGCCGAAGATGTTGATGAGCGCCAGGACGACGATGACGCCCATCCCGAAGAGGATGTCCCCGGGCGCGTGGCGCAGCGGGTCCCAGAACAGCCCGCCGAGGTAGTGCGGCACGAAGAACGCCGAGATGGCGACCGTGATCACGTAGTTGAGCATCTGGCCCCACGCCGCGAAGAAGGACCAGAACTCGTTGAAGGCGCGGCGGGCGAAGCTCGAGGAGCCGCCGGCCTCCGGGTACATCGCGGTGGCCTCGGCGTACGTGGCCGCGGTCCAGTAGAAGATCACGCCGGTGATCAGGAAGACGATCGGCGTCAGGCCGAGCGCGAAGCTGGCCACGAGGCCCAGCGCGTAGTAGATCGACGAGCCGACGTTGCCGTAGGCGGTCGAGAAGAGGGCGTTGACGCCGAGGACGCGCTGGAGCCCGTGAAGTCGGCGCTGGGCCATTCGGTCCGGAGAGTCTAGGTCGGCGGCGGAAGTGACGCCCCGGACCGGGAGGTGTGGCACGTTTCCGGCATGCGGCGGACAAAGACGTGCTCAGTGGTTGCGCTCCTTTGCGCAGGGTTGGTGAACTTCGCGAGCGGCGCGCAGGCGCAGACGGTGCGCGGGACCCTGCCGGTTCCGCTGGACCACGGCGACCCCGCGAGCGCGACGCTCGACCTCGCCTACGCGCGCTTCCCGGCCAAGGGCACGTCGCGCGGCACGATCCTCTTCCTCGCCGGTGGCCCGGGCGAGGCCGCCGTGCGCGATGCGCGGGCGATCGCCGACGGGCTGCTGCGGCCGCTGCGCCGCTCCTACGACATCCTCGTCGTCGACCAGCGCGGCGCGGGGCGCTCCTCCCCTCTGAGCTGCCCGTCGCTGCGCAGGGCGGAGGACGACACGACGCTGGACGACATCGCGGCCGCGGTGTCGGCCTGCGGCGAGCGCCTCGGCGCGAAGCGGCGGTTCTTCTCGACCTACGAGACCGTGCGCGACCTCGAGGACCTGCGGGCGGGCCTGGGGATCGACCGGATCATCCCGCTCGGCGTCTCCTACGGCGGCCAGATCGCCGGTGAGTACGCACGGCGGTTCCCCGATCGCGTGCAGGCGGTCGTCCTCGACTCGTCGTCGCCCGTCGAGGGCGCCGACATGCTCGGCCGCCTGCCGCAGCTCGCGCTGCCGCGCGTGCTCTCCGAGCTGTGCTTCGCGCCGGACTGCGAGCGCATCCTCGGCGACCCGAAGGTGATGCTCGCGCGCGCCGTCGAGGTCCTCGGCGGCCGCGGGCTGCGCGGGATCACGCGCGGCGTCCTGTACGACCTGCTGCGCGCCTCCGACACCGACCCGCTGCTGCGCGCCGAGCTGCCGGCCGCGCTGCAGGCAGCGACGCAGCGCGACGCCGACCCGCTCCTGCGGCTCGTCCGCTACGCGAAGGCCGGATCGGGCGGCGGCTCGGCGGTCAACCAGGCGCGCCTGCTCGCCACTCAGTGCATGGAGGGCCAGCTGCCCTGGCCGACGGACTCCGACCCGGCGTCGCGCGTGACGCCGTACGTCGAGCAGCGCCTCGCGGCGCGGGCCGCGTACGCGCCGTTCCCGGTGGGCTCGGTCCTGACGCGGGTCCCCGCGTCGCTGTGCCTGGCCTGGCCCGCGACGCCGCGCCCGCCGCAGCCGCCGGCCATCGCGACCGGGCCCGACGTCCCGGTGCTCGTGCTCGCCGGCCGCGAGGACCTGCGGACCCCGCTCGAGGACCAGCGCCGGATCGCCGCGCAGTTCCCGCGCGCGACGCTGCTGTCCGTGCCCGGCGTCGGGCACTCGGTGCTGGCCTCCGACCTCAGCGGCTGCGCGCTGCGCGCGCTGCGCGGCTTCCTCGCCGACCGGCCGGTCGAGCGCTGCCCCGGCCGGGCGCCGCTGTTCGACGTCGCGCTGCCCGCCTTCCGCTCGCTGAGCGCGCTGCCGCGGCCGGCGGGCGACGTGCCCGCGCGGATCGGGCGCACGCTCGTCGCGGTCGACCTGACGCTGCGCGACGCCGAGCGCTGGGCCGTCGCGGCCGAGCTGGCCGGGCTGCGCGCGGCGCCCGGGCTGCGGCGCGGCAGCCTCGAGCTGCGCGGCCGCAGCGTGCGCCTGTCCTCCTACGAGGTCGTGCCCGGCGTGCGCGTCAGCGGGACGCTCCGCCGCGGCCCCGACACGCTCACGGTCACCGGCAGCGGCGCCACCGGGACGCTCCGCGTCGCCGGTGGCCGCGTGCGCGGCGTCCTGAACGGCCGGAGGATCACCTACCGGCCGCTCGCGCCGCGCGCACGAGCCGGCGCCGCGGTCTACGCGCGGTCGGGGTAGGGGTCGTCCTTGGCGTCGCCGCCGGAGACGGTCGACCACTCGCCGTTCTGGCAGTTCGGACACGGCGGAAGGCTCTGGACCGAGCCCACGTCGATGGTGTTGCCGCAGCTCGTGCAGCGGTAGGTGCCGGCGGAGACGTCGCTGCCGGCGGGAACGGGTTCAGCCATTCCGCAGCACTACCCGCACCTCGCCGATTTCGAGCACGTCGCCGGCGCGCACCGTCGCGCGGTCGATCCGCCACCCGTTCACCCAGGTCCCGTTCGTCGAGCCGAGGTCGCGCACCTCGTAGCCGTCGCCGGTGCGCTTGACCACCGCGTGGCGGCGGCTCACGGTCGCGCTGTCGATCACCAGGCGGCACGCGTCGGCGCGGCCGATCGTCCACGGGCCGGGGCCGTCGGGCGGCGGCGCGACGTGCACCGTCGGCAGCCGGCGCGCGCGTCGCCGCTCGATCCACTCCCGGGCGGCCCCGGTCAGGGCGGCGACCCTGTGCTCCCGGCGGGGATCGTCCGCGCGCATCGCACCGGGATCATGATCGCGTCGTTCCCCGAACGCAACGCGTATCGTCGGCGGCATGCGGACCAGGGGATGGGGCACGGCCGCGGCGATCGGCTGCGTGTGCGTGGCGGCGGCGCTGGCGGCGGGCGCGCCGGCGGGCGCGCAGTCAGAGCAGCAGTGCCCGTGGATGAGCACCTCGCTCTCGCCCGAGCAGCGGGCGACGAAGCTCGTCGCGGCGATGGACATCGACCAGAAGATCGCGATGCTCGCGCAGGCCCAGCCGATCTGGTCGCACTACGGCGTCGCGGGCTACGTCCCCGGCCAGCCCGAGCTCTGCATCCCGGACCTCGTCCTCAACGACGCCGGGCAGGGCGTCGGCGACATGACGATCAACACGGTCGCGTTCCCGGCGCCGAAGGCGCAGTCCTCGAGCTGGGACGCGAGCCTGCAGCGCCGCTTCGGCGAGGCGCTCGGCTGGGAGGCCTGGCACAAGGGGATCAACGTCCAGCTCGCGCCCGGCATCGAGATCGACCGCATCCCGATGAACGGGCGCAACTTCGAGTACCTCGGCGAGGACCCGTTCATGTCCTCCCAGGGCGCCGCCGCGCTGGTGCGCGGCATCCAGTCGAACCCGGTCATCGCGACGCCGAAGCACTACATCGCGAACAGCCAGGAGATCGACCGGATGAGCGACTCCTCCGATGTCGACGACCGCACGCTGCACGAGATCTACGTCCCGCCGTACGAGGGCGCGGTGCGCGACGGACGGGCGGGCTCGGTCATGTGCTCCTACAACCGCGTCAACGGCACGTACGCGTGCGAGAACCCGGAGACGCTCCGCAAGGTCCTCGAGCACCAGCTCGGCTTCGACGGCTTCGTGATGTCGGACTGGGGCGGGACGCACTCGACGGTCGAGGCCGCCAACGCCGGCCTCGACATGGAGATGGACCTCGGGCCCGGCCGGTACTTCACGCAGCCGCTGAAGGAGGCGGTGGAGGCGGGCGAGGTCTCCAAGGAGCGCCTCGACGACATGGTGCTGCGCATCGTGCGGCCGATGTTCCGCTTCGGGCTCTTCGAGCACCCGACCCCCGACCAGCCCGGCGCCTACAACGCGGACGTGCGCCGCCCCGAGGACATCGCGCTGGCGCGCAAGCTCTCCGAGGACGGCACGGTCCTGCTCAAGAACGACGGCGGGATCCTGCCGCTGACGGGCCAGGGGCAGCGCCTCGCGGTCATCGGCCCGGGCGCGGGCGAGGAGGGCGCGCAGCAGTTCTACAACGGCGGCGGCAGCGCCCACATCCCGGAGGCCGGGGGCAAGGCCGACGTGGTCAGCCCGCTCCAGGGGATCACGCAGCGTGCGCAGGCGCAGGGCGACACCGTCACCTACGCCAACGGCTCCTCGCAGGCCGACGCGGTCGCGGCGGCGACCGCGGCCGACGTCGCGGTCGTGTTCGTCGGCGCGCAGGACAGCGAAGGCGGCGACCGCAAGGAGCTGCGCCTCAGCTCGGGCAACTGCACGCTCGGGGGCTGCACGCCCGCGGCGGTCGACCAGGACGCGCTGATCGCACAGGTCGCCGCCGCGAACCCGAACACGGTCGTCGTGCTCAACACCGGCGGCCCGATCGAGATGCCGTGGCTCGATCACGTCAAGGGGCTGTTCGAGGCCTGGTATCCCGGCCAGGAGGACGGCAACGCGATCGCGGCGCTCCTGTTCGGCGACGTGAGCCCGTCGGCGAAGCTGACGCAGACCTTCCCGAAGTCGATCAAGGACATCCCGACGACGAGCCCGGAGCAGTACCCGGGCGTCAAGGACGCGGAGGGCGTGCCGCACTCGACCTACAGCGAGGGGCTGCTCGTCGGCTACCGCTGGTACGACGCGAAGGGGATCGAGCCGCTGTTCCCGTTCGGCTTCGGCCTGTCGTACACGTCGTTCGACGTGCGCGACCTCGCGATCGAGCCCGGCGCGGCGGGCACGACGGCCGCCCGCGTCACCTTCGACGTCGCGAACACGGGCTCGCGCGCCGGCGCCGAGGTGCCGCAGCTGTACGTCGCGAACCCGGCCGGCGACGGCGAGCCGCCGAAGCAGCTCAAGGGCTTCACGAAGGTCCCGCTCGTGCCGGGCGAGAGCCGGCGCGTGTCGCTGCCGCTCGACTTCCGCTCGTTCGCGCACTGGGACAGCGGGGTCGAGGAGTGGCGCGTCACGCCCGGGTGCTACGGGATCCTGGCCGGCCGCTCGTCGCGCGACCTGCCGCTGCGCGGCTCGATCGCCGTCGGCGACGCGGCGTGCACCGGCGACGGGCCGACGGCGCGGATCCCGCTGGTGACCGTGCTCCCGAACCGGCCGGCGGGCAAGGCCGGCCGTCGCTGCCTCAGCCGCCGCAGGATCCGCATCCACCTGTTCGGCGTGCGCCGCACGGAGGTCCGCAAGGTGACCGTCTCGATCAACGGCCGCCGCACCGGCGTCGTGCGTGGCCGGCGCTCGTCGGTGCTGCTGAACCTGCGCGGCCGGCGCAAGGGGACGGTGCGCGTGCGGCTCGTGATCGACCTCGGCCGCGGCGGCCAGGCGATCGTCCGCCGCACCTACCACACGTGCTTCCCGAAGCACCGGGCGCACCGGCGGCTGCCGACCACCCGGAGGAAGCGGGCGCGCGGCTGAGGCCGCCGTCAGCGCAGCGTCACGCCGACCCTCGCCCCGGCCGAGAGGCTCCGGCCCGCGCGGCGCGTCTGGCGCCGTACGCGGCGGCCGTGGCCGCGGACGCGGCCGAGGCGGCACCTGGCCGTCCGCAGCCGGGCCCGGGCACGCCGCTTCGACAGCCCCTCGAGCCGCGGGACGACGCAGCGGGACGCGGCGACCGGCTGGGCGGGCAGCCCGGGCGGGCCGCCGGCCGGCGGTGCGAGCGGCGTGGGCGGCGTGGGGTTCACGGGCTCGGAGGGCGCCGGGGGCGGCGGCGGCGGATCGGCGGTGCCGGTCTCCCCCGCCGGCGCGGGCGGCAGCGGCCGGAACTCGTCGGAGCCGATGTCGCGTGCGCCTCCCAGCGGCCGCTCGTCGCCGTCGATGTCGAACGGCAAGGTGAACGTGGCGGGCGCGCCCCGGTCGATGCTCGGGGCGCCGGGCGCCTGGTGCAGGTCGCCCGACGACACGAACGCCGGCGGCGCGGAGACGTTGTGCGCGCCGCTCACCAGCGTCGTGCCCATGTACGAGCTCTGGTTCGCCCATTCGGAGAAGTCGATGTCGACGGCCATGTCGACGCCCTCCACGTACAGGTCGGTGCCGTTCGCGGCCACGATCGCGTCGCGCACCGTGACGGTGCGCGCATTGCCCGTCGAGTTGACCGCCAGAAGCCCGTAGGAGGAGGGCGCGTGCGCCGCCACGGTCAGGTCTCGCAGCTCCGCGTTCGCGTCGTGGAGGTAGAGCCCCTCGTGGCTCGCGTTCAACGTGACGTCGCGCACCACCGTCGAAAGCGTCCCCGTGGCGAGCACCGCGAGGGCCAGCGAGTTCGCGGCGCGAGCATCGATGACGATGTCCTCCGCGGTCAGCCCGCCGCCGGTCTGCAGGCCGACGTTGCCGGCCGACGCGATGACGAGCTCGAGGTGGCGGACCGTCGCGAGGGCCCCGAGCGAGAGCGACTTCGCGTTGTCGGGGGCGGCGATGTGCACGCTCGGCCGCGGCGCGCCCGCCACGCCGTGCACGTCGAGGCTCAGCAGCGACGACGCGTCGACCGCGTCGCCGACGTCGTACGTGCCCGGCGCAACGACGACCTCGTCGCCGGCCGCCGCCTGCTCGATCGAGGTCTCGAAGGAGCAGGGCGCGGCCTGGGTGCACGCCCCTCCCGAGCCGAGCGCGGCGGCGTGGCGGGTCGCGGCGCCGGCCGGTGCGGCAGCGACGAGGAGGGCGGCGACCGCGAGGGGGAGGCTCTTGAGCATGTGCGCGAACGTACGGACAGCTCCGCGCGACCACAGTGTCGATCTGGTCTCACGTCGGCCGCGAACGACGGAGGGGCCCCTCGCGGGGCCCCTCCTGAAGCGGTGCTTCCGCGCTGCGCCGGTCGCTAGCTGATCAGCGGGATCATGAGGATCGCGACGACGTTCGCGACCTTGATCATCGGGTTGATCGCCGGGCCGGCGGTGTCCTTGTACGGGTCGCCGACGGTGTCGCCGGTGACCGACGCGGCGTGGGCCTCCGAGCCCTTGCCGCCGTACGCGCCGTCCTCGATGAGCTTCTTCGCGTTGTCCCACGCGCCGCCGCCGGAGGTCATCGAGACGGCGTAGAAGAAGCCGACGACGATGACGCCGATCAGCAGCCCGCCGAGGGCCTCGGTCGACAGCAGGCCGACGACGAACGGCACGAGGATCGGGATCAGCGACGGGATGATCATCTCGCGCTGCGCGGCCTGGGTGACCAGGTCGACCGACTTCGCGTAGTCCGGGCGCGTGGTGCCCTCCATGATCCCCGGGATCTCGCGGAACTGGCGGCGCACCTCCTCGACCACGGCGCCGCCGGCGCGGCCGACCGCCTCCATCGACAGCGAGGCGAACAGGTTCACCATCAGGCCGCCGATCAGCAGGCCGATGAGGACGCGCGGGTCGTCGAGGTTGAACTGCAGCGCCTCGTTGCGCTCCTCCTGGAGGTCCAGCTTGAACGCCGCGAAGAGCACGAGCGCGGCGAGCACGGCCGAGCCGATCGCGTAGCCCTTGGTGACGGCCTTCGTCGTGTTGCCGACCGCGTCGAGCGGGTCGGTCACGTTGCGGACCTCCTCGGGCAGCTCCGCCATCTCGGCGATGCCGCCGGCGTTGTCGGTGATCGGGCCGAACGCGTCGAGCGCGACGATGAGGCCCGTCAGCGACAGCTGCGCCATGACCGCGACGCCGATGCCGTAGATGCCCACCGTCCCGCCGCCGCCCAGCTGCCAGGCGCCGAGGATGCCGAGGGCGATGACGAGCGCCGGGGCGGCGGTCGCCTGCATGCCCTGGGCGAGGCCCTGGATGATGTTGGTCGCGTGGCCGGTCTGCGACGCGCGCGCCGTGCTCTTCACCGGGGCGAAGCGCGTCGACGTGTAGTAGTCGGTGATGACGAACAGCAGCGCCGTCACGCCGATGCCGATGAGCGCGCAGAGGTAGTAGTCGAACCACTCCGCCGGGACGTCGCCGGCGTTGTTGGTGATGTCGTCCATCATCCACGCCGTCACCGGCAGGAAGATGATGGCCGCGATGATGCCGGACACGATCAGCGCCTGGTACAGCGCGCGCTCGACGTTCTCGCCGCGGACGGCGTAGGTGCCGATGATCGAGGCGATGATCGAGACGGCGCCGAGGACGAGCGGGTAGACCGCGACCTGCTTCCAGTCGGCCTCCTGGAACGTCAGGACGCCGAGGAACATGACGGCGACCGCGGTCACCGCGTAGGTCTCGAAGAGGTCGGCGGCCATGCCGGCGCAGTCGCCGACGTTGTCGCCCACGTTGTCGGCGATCACGGCCGGGTTGCGCGGATCGTCCTCGGGGATGCCGGCCTCGACCTTGCCCACGAGGTCCGCGCCGACGTCGGCGGCCTTCGTGAAGATGCCGCCGCCCAGTCGGGCGAAGACGGAGATCAGCGAGCCGCCGAAGCCGAGGCCGATGAGCGCCTCGGTGGCGCCGCGCTGGTCCTCGTCGACGATGTAGACGAGGAAGCCGTAGTACGCCGCCACGCCGAACAGCGCGAGGCCGACGACGAGCATGCCGGTGACGGCGCCGCCGCGGAATGCGGCCTGCAGGGCGGGACGGATGCCGCCGCGCGCCGCCTCGGCGACGCGGGTGTTCGCGCGGACCGAGACGTTCATGCCGATGTAGCCGGCGGCCGCGGAGGCCGCGCCGCCGATGAGGAAGCCGACGGCGACCTTCCAGTCCTGCAGGATGAAGAGCAGGACGAAGAGGACGGCGGCGATGCCGGCGATCACCGTGTACTGGCGGTTCAGGTAGGCACGGGCGCCCTCCTGAACGGCGCCCGAGATGTCCTGCATTCGTTGGTTGCCCGGGGAGAGGGCGAGCAGCTGGCGCGAGGTGACCACGCCGTACACGACCGCGAGCGCGGCGGCGACGAGCGCGACGACGACACCCCAGTCGTCAAGGAAGTCGGTCAAGGGAACAGTCCTCCGAGAGTCTTCATTGCGCCCGCAGCCAAGGGGGCAGCGCAGGCATGGAAAGGGCGGGCACGATCACCGGCCCGCCCAGAAAGGCCATCTGAGGATACGAAACCCGCCCGCCGGAAGGCGTTACACCCTCCGGCAGGGTTGCTTTTCGCCTACTGGCCGGGCACCCAGAGCCGGCTGGGCGGCGGCTGCTGCGGCGACTGCGGCTGATCCGCCGCGCCCTGCTGGCCCGCGCTGCCCTGCGCCGACGGGGTCTCCCCGGGGCCTCCGCCCTCGCCGGCGCCCTGCGCGTAGGCCATCTGCAGCTGGCTGAGCGCGTTGCGCACCTGCGCGGCGTCCGGCCCCAGCTCCTGCTCGACGAGCGGCAGCAGCGCACGCGACGCCTCGATGGCCACGCGGAGCTGGTCGAGGTCGCGCTCGTCCTCGGTCCCCGGCGCGAGCCCGGCCTTGCGGCCGGCCAGGTTCACGAGCGAGACGACGGTCTGGATCACGACGTCCTCGACCCTCAGCTTCTTGATCTCCGCCTCGTAGGCGGCGCGCAGCTCCTCCTCGGAGGGCTGGCCAGGGGGCGGCGTGCTCATGCGGTGGGGACCTCCTGCGCGTACGTGGCGCGCGTCTCGCGAACGGTCGCAGCGTAGACGTCGCGCGGCGACAGGCCCTCCCCGATCAGCGCGCGCTGGCGCTGGGCGGAGTTGCGGCCGGGGAACGCCGGCTCGGGGATCCCGTGCTCGGCGCGCGCCGGGGCCGACCACGCCACGAGGCCCTCCACGACCGCGCGCGCCTCGACCTCCGCGCCGGCCTCCAGGTCGATCAGGCGGCCGTCCATCCCGCGGCGGATGGCCCGCCAGACGTTCTCCTCGACCAGGCGGTTCGGCGGATCGGCGAAGGCGACGCCCTCGGCCTCGTCCCGCGCCGCCTGCAGCATGCAGCCCGCGATCAGCGCGGCCAGGGCCTCGCTCTCGGCCGCCGTCGGCTGGGCGTCGCAGATCCGCATCTCGACGGTGCCGAAGCTGAAGTGCGGCCGCACCGACCACCACACCTGCGTGTACTCGACGATCGAGCTCGTCCTCACGAGGAAGTCGACGTAGTCCGCGTACGCGTCCCAGCCGCCGTAGGCGTCGGGCACCCCGCAGCGCGGGAACGTCCGCGTGAACATCTGCGTGCGCGCCGAGTGCAGGCCGGAGTCGAGCCCGTCGAGAAACGGCGACGAGGCGGAGACGGCCAGCAGCGCCGGGAGCACGGGGCGCAGGCGGTCGCACGTGCGCACGGCGCGGTCGGCGCCGCTGACGCCGACGTGGACGTGGAGCGAGAAGGTGTTGTTGCGCTTGGCCACCCACTGCAGACCCTCGGCGACGCGGCGGTAGTGGTCGGTCTCGATGAACTCCTGCTCGCGGTAGTCGGCGAAGGCGTGCGTGCCGGTGGCGCCCAGGACGACGCCGCACTCGGCGGCGTGCTCGAAGAGCAGGCGCCGCAGGCCGCGCTGCTTCATGACGGCGTCGCGGAAGTCCTCGCCGCGGCCCGACACGATCTCGATCTCCGATTTGATCAGCTCGCCGGTGATCTGCTGGCCGAGCGACGCCGGCGCCTCGTCGCGCAGCTCCTCGAACCGCGGCACGAGCTGCAGCGTCTCGGGGTCGAGGATCGCGAACTCCTCCTCGAGACCGACGGTGCCGTCCTTGGAGTGCGCGAAGGCCTCGCGAGCGGCGCCCAGGTCGATCACGGGTTGAACGCTACGTGAGGTAGAAGTACAGCGCGTACAGGAGGTCCACGGCGGGGCTGGACGTGTGGACCGTGACCTCCGGCGGCACCTGCAGCAGCGCCTCGGAGTAGTTGAAGATGATCTTCACCCCGGCGTCGACGAGCTGGTCGGCGAGCGCCTGCGCCGCGTGGCCCGGCACGGCCAGGACGGCGACGACGATCTCCTCCTCCTCGACCGCCTGCTTGAGCTCGGAGAGGTCGCGGACGGCGAGCCCGCCGACCTCGGAGCCGATCTTGGCCGGGTCGGTGTCGAAGACCGAGACGATCTGGAAGCCGTGGTCGGCGAAGATGTCCGACGAGGCGATGGCGGTGCCGAGGTTGCCGGCGCCGATGAGCGCGATGTTGTGCTGGCCCGCGGTCCGCAGGATCTTGCGGATCTGGCTGACCAGCGAGTCGACGTTGTAGCCGACGCCGCGCTTGCCGAACTTGCCGAAGCCCGAGAGGTCGCGGCGGATCTGCGTCGAGTTGACGTGCGTGTAGTCGGAGAGCTCCTGGGAGGAGATCGTCTCCTTGCCCATCTTCTTGGCCTGCGTGAGGACCTGGAGATAGCGCGACAGGCGGGCGGCGACGCCGAGCGAGAGCCGCTCGACGGAGGCGATCTGGCCGTTGCCCTCTACGGGTGAACCGAGGCTCGTCATGGCTTCGATCCACTGTAGCTGGGGCTATCGGGGTCTCAGCCGATGTCGGAGCGCGTCCGCGTCGACGAAGAGGTCGAACGCCTCCTCCCCGTCGACCGTCACCACCGGGATCCGCTCGAGGTAGCGCTTGAAGAGCTCGTCGTCGCTCTCGATGTCGATCTCCTCGAACGGCTCGCCCACCGCGACGAGGACGGCCCGCGCGTCGTCGCACAGGTGACAGCCGTCGCGGCCGTAGAGGACGAGCCTAGGCACCGCTGAGCAGCGTGGCGGTGGCGCGGACGGCGGGGCGGCGCCGCTCCTCGATCGTGACCGGGAGGCTGCCGCGGCGGGCGACCTGCCGCGCCGCGGCGAGGGTGAGCCGGATGCGGATCGTGCCGTCGATGCCGTCCCAGTGGCCGGAGCCGAGGCGGCGCCTGCGCAGGTCGCGCACGACGAGCCGCCCCTCGAGCGACGGGTCGCCGACGATCGCGGCGCGGGCGACGCGCCCGCGGACGCGCAGCTCGCGGCGGATCGCCACGCGCGGACCGAAGGCGGCGGCCTCGCAGTCCGGGCCCAGCGCGGTCCGGCGCCGCGTCGTCGCGACGTCGTCGCCCCTCCCGCAGGTGATCCGCAACGGGCTCGGTGGTGCCCGGAGGACGTCGATCTTGTCGTCGCCGTCGCCGGCGTCCACCAGGCCGGCCGAGTCGGTCTCGAGGAGGTCGTCGTTCGGCCCGCCGTAGAGCAGGTCGACGTCGCGGCCGGCGCCGGCGAGGTGGTCGACGCCGTCGCCGCCGTCGAGCGTGTCGGGGCCGGCGCCGCCGGTCAGCGCGTCGTCGCCGCCGCGGCCGGCCACCCGGCCGCCGCCGTCGCCGGCGCTCAGGACGTTCGGGCCGTCGTCGCCGGCGAGCTGATCGGCGCCGCCGCCGCCGCGCACGTTCTCGAAGCCCGCGACGACGTCGCCGGCCGCCGCCCCGCCGGTGCCGCCGGTCGCGAGGTCCACCTCGACCCCGCGGTCCTCTCCGGTGTACTGGAGCGTGTCGGCGTCCTCGCCGCCGGAGGCGCGGTCCGGCGCCGGGTCGGCGGCGACGTCCGCCACCGAGACGGCGTCGTTGCCCGCCTCGCCGTCGGCGTCGTCGCTGCCCGGTCCCCCGGCGAGGTTGTCCGAGGCGGGACCGCCGCGCAGGACGTCCGCGCCGTCGCCCCCGTCGAGCGCATCGGCCGAGAGCCCGCCCGTGATGACGTCGTCGCCGGCCTCGCCGGTGACGACGAGCGGGCCGCGCCCCGGGCTCTGAGGGTCGGGGCCGGCACGGTCGTCTCCGTCGCCGAGGGCGATCTCGGCCTGGCCCGAGGGGCAGCGGGCGCTGTGCTCGTCGAGCCGCGTGCAGCTCGCGGCGACGTCGACCGGCGCGCCGGAGTCGGCGAAGACGAGGGTGGTCGCGTCGAACGCGACGGTCACCGCGTTCGCCTCTCCGGGCGCCGCGACGTACCTGGCGACGGAGAAGCAGTCGGTCGGGATCGACTTGACGGTGTTGACGCAGCGCGTCTCGGTGGACGCGGTCGCGGCGCCCGCCGGCGCGGCGGCCGCGGCGCTGCCCGCGACGGCGCAGACGACGAGGAGGAGCGCGCGCACCGCTCAGCCCGGGCTGTCGTTGCACGACGGCAGCGACTCCACGGTCGCGGCCCGAGCGGGCGCTGCCGGCGCGAGGGCCGCGAGGACCGCGGCGAGGAGGAGGCGACGCACGTGAGGACGCTACAGGCCGCGCTCGCCCGTCGCGTACGCGTCGAGCGAGAGGTAGTCGGGGAAGGCGAGCACGCTGGTGTAACGGGCGGCGGAGGCGATCATCGCGGCGTTGTCGGTGCACAGCTCGCGCGGCGGGACACGCAGGGCGACGCCGAGCGACGCCATCCGCTCGCGCAGCGGGCCGTTGGCGGCGACGCCGCCGCCGATCGCCAGGCGGTCCATCCCGGTCCGCTCGAGGCCCCGCTCGACGCGGCGCGCCAGCTGCTCGACGATCGCGTGCTGGTAGGCCGCGGCGAGGTCGGGCTCGCTGACCCGTCCCCGCCCGCCCTCGTCGCGCAGCTTGTAGAGGAGCGCCGTCTTGAGCCCGGCGAAGCTGAAGTTCAGCCCCTCGACGCCGTGACCCACGGGGAAGTCGAAGGCTCTCGGGTCGCCCTCCCGCGCGAGCCTCTCGAGCGCCGGCCCGCCCGGATACGGCAGACCGAGCAGGCGCGCGCCCTTGTCGAACGCCTCGCCCGCGGCGTCGTCGAGCGTCTGGCCGAGGACCTCGAAGCCGCCGTGCTCGGTGACGCGGGCCAGGAAGGTGTGCCCGCCGCTGGCGATGAGGCAGAGGAACGGCGGCTCGAACGGCTCGTCACCGAGGAAGTTCGCGGCGACGTGGCCCTGCAGGTGGTCGACCGGGGCGAGCGACAGGCCGCGGGCGGCGGCGATCCCCTTCGCCGTCGCGACGCCGACGAGCAGCGCCCCGACGAGCCCCGGGCCCTGCGTGACCGCGACGAGGTCGACGTCGTCGAGGGTGGTCTCGGCCCGCGCGAGCGCGTCGTCGACGGCGGCGTTGGTCAGCTCGAGGTGGTGGCGGCTGGCGACCTCCGGTACGACCCCGCCGTAGCGGTCGTGGATCCCCTGGCTGGAGATGACGTTCGACAGGATCCGCCCGTCGCGGGTGACGACGGCGGCGCACGTGTCGTCGCAGCTCGTCTCGATCGCGAGGATGCTCACGGTGAGGTCGGGACGGGCCCCGCCGCGGGGATGTCGTCCAGCCGCCCCTCGAGCGTGGCCGGTGTGCGCCACATGATCAGGGCGTCCTCGCCGTTGTCCTGGTAGTAGCGGCGGCGCAGGCCGGCGGCGCGGAAGCCGAACCGCTCGTAGAGACGGATCGCGCCGCTGTTGGAGGTGCGGACCTCCAGCGTGTAGCGCGCGCTCGGGTCGCCGACCTCCTCGATCAGCCGCTCCAGGAGGGCCGTGCCGATCCCGTTGTTGCGCTGAACGGGGTCGACCGCGACGTTCATGACGTGCCAGACGGTGTCGTAGCGCGAGCAGACCATGTACGCCGCGAGCCGGCCCTGGGCGCTCGCCGCCAGGCAGATGCCGCCGGGCTTGGAGAGCTCGAGCACGAACATGGCCAGCGACCACGGCGCCGGGAAGGCGCGCCGCTCGATCGCGATGACCTGCGGCAGGTCCGCATAGGTCAGGCGGCGGATGAGGAGATCGGGAGGCGGGGTGGGGTTCACTGCTCGACGCGGCGCGCGCGGAGGGCGATCTCCGCGTCGGGCAGTCGCAGGTACTCCGGGACCACGTCCCGCCCGGCGGGCGGCGCCTTCGCCGCCAGCCCGGCGACGGCCAGTGCACTGACGCGGTGGAGCGGCGAGCCGTCCGCGGGGACCGTCGCCCCGCTCGTTTCCAGCACTTCCCTGAAGCGTACCGCCCCGTCTCCGACGGCCAGCCAGCCGCGCCGCACGATGTTGGCGAGCAGCGCGGGCGTGACCGCGGCGGGAGGAACGACCTCCTCCTCGCCGCGCCAGGCGCCGACGAAGGCCTCGCCGCGGCGGGCGTCAAGGACCGCCAGGGTCGCGGCGGCCGAAGGCGCCCCTTCGGCCGCGGCCGCCAGCGCGTGGAGCGTCGACACTCCCACGAGCTCGGCGCCGGTCCCCTGCGCGAGCGCGCGGGCGGTCGCCACGCCGATCCTCAGGCCGGTGAACGTCCCCGGGCCGGTCCCGACGGCGATGCGGTCCAGGTCGGTGAACGCGAGCCCCGCGTCCTCCAGCAGCCCCGCGGCGAGCGCGAGCAGCTGCTGCGCGTGGCCCGGCCGCTCGCCGGGCTCCGGGTCGTGCCGGGCCTCGGCCCGCCGCTCGCCGCTCACGAGGGCGACGACGGTGGCCGGCGTGGCCGTGTCGAAGGCGAGGAGGTTCATCGTCGCTCCAGCGGCGCGGCCGCGCGCGGAGCGGCGCGGCCGGTCACTCCGCCCACTCCAGGTCGACGCGCCGCCGGTCGCCGCCCGCGTGCTCGAGCCGCACCCGCAGCCGCGGCTCGATCTCCCCGCCGGCGGCCTCCGGCCACTCGACGAACGCGACGTGCTCGGCGTTGAGGTAGTCGGCGAGCAGCTCGGGCTCCTCCTCGTCCAGCGACCCCACGCGGTGGAGGTCGACGTGCGCGATGGGCGGGCGCGCCTCCTCGTAGCGGCGGCCGATGGTGAACGTCGGCGAGGTGACGGGGCGGTCGACGCCGAGCGCCCGCGCCGCCCCGCGCACGAACGTCGTCTTCCCGGCGCCCACCTCGCCGTGCAGCACGACCACGTCCCCCGCGCGCAACTCGGCCGCGGCCTCCGCGCCCAGCGCGGCGGTCTCCTCGGCCGAGGCGGTGACGAGCGTCCGCGTCGTGCCTAGAAGAGGTCGGGGTCGATCGTGCGCAGCCGCAGCCCGACGCCCGTGAGCACGAAGATCAGGCCGACGAACGCGAGGAGCCGCGGGTCGGAGCCGGTGTTCGGCAGGGCCTTCGGCTGGTCGTCGGCGGCCGCGTCGTCGCCGGCGCCGTCGTCCGCGGGCGGCGTGGTGTCGCCCGACCCGGAGTCCGACGAGCCGTCGTCGCCACCGGAGTCGTCGCCGGCGCCGGGAGGAGCGTCGCTGAGCCCGTCGTCCTGCGCCGCCCGGCCCTGCGTGCCGCCCCCTCCGCCGCTGCCCTTCCCCGAGCCGCCGCCCGACCCCTGGGCCTGCTCGTCGCCGAACGGGTCCTGGTACTGGTCGTCGCCGGCGCCCTGCGCGAAGGCGGCGGCGGGCAGTGCGAGGACGAGCGCGAGCAGAGCGACGATGGCGCGGGAACGCGACATGCCTGCAATGTAGACAGCTTGGCGGCCGGAAGGCGCGTGACGCGGCGATAAGGTCGCGGGGATGCCGGAGTCTCGGCACATCCTGGTGCTCACGGACCGCGATTGGACCCACCCGCAGGGCGGCGGGACGGGGACGAACCTGTACGGCCAGATCGCCCGCTGGGTCGCCTGGGGGCACCGCGTGACGGTCGTCGCCGGCGACTACCCGGGCGCGCAGAAGGTCGAGGAGCTGGCGCCGAACCTCGTCGTCCACCGCATGGGCACGCGGCTGACCGTCTTCCCCAGGGCCGCCCTCGCGACGCTGCGCGGCCTGGCCCGGGACGCCGACGTCGTGCTGGAGGTCGTCAACGGGATCGCCTTCTTCACCCCGCTGTGGTGGTGGCTGCGGACCCCGCGCGTCGCGCTCGTCCACCACGTCCACCAGGAGCACTACGTCCACGAGCTCGGGACGCGCGGGCGCGTCGCCGCGTTCCTCCTCGAGCAGCTGCCGCTGCGGTTCCTCTACCGCGGCACCCGCGTCCTCACCATCTCCAACGCCGCGCGCGACGACCTCATCGACCTCGGGGTCGACCGCGAGCGCATCCACGTCGTCTACATGGGCGTCGAGCAGGCCCAGTTCCACCGCACCGAGCGTGCGGAGCAGCCCACGCTCCTCTACCTCGGCCGGCTGAAGCAGTACAAGCGCCTGGAGGTCCTGCTCGACGTGCTGGAGGCCGTGCCCGAGGCGCGGCTGGAGATCGCGGGCGAGGGGTCGCACCGGCCGGTCCTGGAGGAGGAGATCGACCGCCGCGGCCTCCACGACCGCGTCACGCTGCACGGCTTCGTCGAGGAGGAGGACAAGGCCGAGCTGTACGGCCGCGCGTGGGTCTCGCTGACCGCCTCCTCCGCCGAGGGCTGGTGCCTGACGGTGATGGAGGCGGCCGCGTGCGGCACGCCGAGCGCGGCGCTGCGCGTCGGCGGGCTGGCGGAGTCGATCGTCGACGAGCAGACCGGCGTCCTCGCCGAGACGCCGGAGGAGCTGGCCGTCAAGGTGCGCGACCTCGTCCGCGACCCCGAGCGCCGCGAGCGGCTCGGCGAGACCGCGGAGGCCCGCGCCCGCGGCTTCACCTGGGACCGCACGGCGCGCGAGAACCTCGCGGTGCTCGAGCGCGCCGCGGACGAGCCGGCGACGACCCTCGCGGCCGGCCTCAGGCGCTCGGAGACCGCGAAGGCCGCGGGGATGGCCGTCGCGACGTTGTCGGCCAACGCCATCGCGGTGATCTTCACGATCGTCTTCACCCGGCTGCTCGGGGTCGGCGACTACGGCTCGCTCGGGGCGCTGCTGTCGACGTTCACGATCCTCGCGGTGGCGGGGTCGGCGCTGCAGGTGGCGGTCGCGCGCGAGACGGCGCTCGGGCGGCTCGGCGACCGCGCCGAGGTCGGCCACACGGTCCGAAGATGGTCCGGGCAGCTCGTGGCGACGTTCGTCGCCGTCGCGGCCGCGTCGCTGATCCTGCGCCAGCCGATCGCGGACGTCGTCGCCGTGCCCGAGCACGCGTGGGCCGCCGCGGCGATCCTCCCCACCGGCGTCCTGTGGCTGCTGCTGTCCGTCCAGCGCGGCGCGCTGCAGGGGCTGCACGCGTACGCGTTCGTCGGCTCGAGCCTGATCTACGAGGCGATCGGGCGGCTGGCGTTCGGGCTGGTCCTCGTCCTCGGCGGCCTCGGCGTCACCGGCGCGTTCCTCGGGACGCCGCTGTCGATGATCGTCGCCGCGCTGATCCTCGCGTTCCTCGTCAACCGGCGCACCGGCGCCGCCCCCGCGACGGCGCGCCGGCGGACGCTCGCCAGCGTCGTCTCCGGCGGCTGGGCGCCCATCGTCGGGCTGATCTTCCTCGCCGCCCTGCAGAACGTGGACGTCATCGTCGCCAAGCACCAGATGGGCGACGACCAGGCCGGCGCGTACGCGGCGGCGGTGGTCGCGGCGAAGCTCGTCGTCTGGACCGCGATCGGGATCGGGCTCTACCTGCTGCCCGAGGCGACCCGGCGAGCGGCCGCCGGCCTCGACCCGCGGCCGGTGTTCATGCGCGCGCTCGCGCTGCTCGGGATCGTGTGCGTCCCCGCCCTGCTCATCTTCGCCGTCGTCCCGTCGCTGCTGCTACGCCTCGCCTTCGGGGAGGAGTACACGACCGCGGCCGACGCGCTCGTGCTGCTCGGCGCGGCGATGACGCTGCTCGCGGTCGCCTACCTCGCGGTGCAGTACATGCTCGCCCTGCGCCAGACCGGGTTCCTCTGGGTCCTCGGCGTGGTCGCGATCGCCGAGCCCTTCCTGCTCACCGCCGCCGACTTCAGCCTCGTCTCCTTCGCCGGCGTCGTCTTCGCGCTGCAGTGCGCGGCGGCGACCGGCGCCGTCACGCTCGCGCTGCGCCGCCGGCGCCGCGGGCCCACCGTCGCCGCGACGTGAGCACGGCCGAGCCGCCCGTCCTGCACGGCCTCGCGCGCGTGCGCCAGCTCTGGACGCTGTGGCGCAACGAGCAGACCGACCCGACGCCGTTCTACACCGTGCTCGCACGGGAGGCGGTCGCCGACCTCGACGCGCGCTACGGCCCGCTGCGCGGTCAGGTCGTGGCGGATCTCGGCTGCGGGCCCGGCATCTACACGCGGGCGTTCCGGGCCGCCGGCGCGACCGTGCTCCCCGTCGACAACTCCGAGGAGGAGCTCGCGCTCGCCGGCGACCCGCCCGAGGGCGCGATCATCGCCGACGCCGGCGCGCTGCCCTTCGACGACGGCTCGATCGACGGCGTCTTCGCCTCCAACCTGCTCGAGCACACACCGAACACGCCCGCGGTCATCCGCGAGATCGAGCGCGTGCTCCGGCCGGGTGGCTGGGGCTACATCTCGTGGACGAACTGGTACTCGCCGTGGGGCGGGCACGACATGTCGCCGTACCACTTCCTCGGGCCGGAGCGCGGGCCGAAGCTCTACGTCAGGCGCCACGGGCCGCCGCGCAAGAACCCGTACGGCGCGGGGCTGTGGGCGGTGCACGTCGGACCGACGATCAGGCTCGTGCGGGAGCGGCCGGGACTGGAGATCGAGCGGGTCGAGCCGCGCTACTGGCCGAAGCTGGCCTTCATCGCGCGGGTGCCGGGCCTGCGCGAGGTGGCGATGTGGAACTGCGTGATCCGCGTCAGGCGGCGCGGCGCGCGTGCACGATCAGGCTCAGCCCCACCGGCGGCCTGAACCGGTCCTCGACGACCTTCCGGTAGACGGGCAGGATCCGCTCGTACGTCGCCAGCGAGCGCGGGTCGAGCCGCGGGTCCCCGGTCCGGTTCTTGACGACCCAGCCGAGGATGCCGAGCGCGTTGAAGCGGTAGAGGTCGAGCACCTCGAGGCCCGCCCGCTCGACGACGTCGCGCAGCCGCTCCTTCGTGTAGCGCCGCTGGTGCTCGTACTTGCGGTCGAGCGGCCCGTACAGCCGCGGGTGGGCGGGGACGAGCAGCGTGAGGACGCCGTCCGGTCTCAGCGCCCGCGCCATGGCGGCCACCGCGCCGTGGTCGTCCGGGATGTGCTCGACGACGTTCAGGGCGACGATGAAGTCGCGGTCGCCGGGGGCGAGCGACGGGGCGTCGGGCAGCATCTCCTCGGCGACGTGCGCGAACCGCTCGCGCAGCCGGGTCGCACACGCGGGCTCCGGCTCGACGAGGAGCAGATCCTCGACGCCGGCGCCCTCGATCCGCTCGCTGTACGTCCCGATCCCCGCCCCGATCTCCGCCACCCGCCCGCGGACGTACGGGCGGAACTGCTCGAACACCCAGTCCCCGAGGCGCCGGGCGCGCTTCAGGTTCTCGAGGTCCCAGATCTCGTCGTCGTGCGCGCCCATGGAAGCGCGGCAAGGCTAGCCGCGGCCAGGACGCAGAGGGACGGCTCGGCGGCGAAGCGGAAGCGCGTCATGCCGTAGACGAGGACGCTCAGCGCGACGACCAGCGCGATCGGGGCGAGGACCACGAGCAGCGGAGCGCGGCGGCGGCGCAGGAGCACGGCGCCGATCGCCGCGAGCACGAGCAGCGCCCACGTGAACCGGATTCCCCAGCGCAGCGGCTTGACCGCGCGGCCCTCGTTCGCGTTGAGGTACAGCGACTGGCCGAAGTCGTGCAGCTCGAACGTGCGCGCGAGGCGGGCCCTGACGACGGCCGGCCAGCGACCGGTGTGGTCCAGGGCGTAGTCGAGGCCGTCGCGCCGCTGGCGGACCGACCACTGCGCCTCGTCCTCGCCGGGGCGGATCTTCTCGAAGCAGCGGAAGCTCCAGTGGCCGACGAGCGAGCCGGCGTACGTCTCCGGGCAGTTCGCGCCGATCCACACCGTGTTCGCGTTGGTCGAGATGAGGACGGGCGCGTCGAAGGTGACGAGGTTGCGGATCGTCCACGGCGCGATGACGAGCGCGCACGCGGCGAAGGCCGCGGCCAGCGGTTTCCACCGCCGCCAGAGAAGCGGCACGACGAGCAGGACGAGGAGCCCGACCGCCTCGCCTCGCGTCAGCGCGGCCAGGCCGATGAGGGCGCCGAGCGCGGCGGCGTCGCGGACGGAGGGCGGTCGCGTGGCGACGAGCAGCGCGCAGACGAGCAGCAGGCCGTACAGCGGCTCGCTCATGAGCGACACGTCGGCGCCCCAGAGCATCGGGTTCACCGCCGCCAGCACGGCGGCGACGACGCCCACCGCGTCGCCCGCGACGCGCCGCCCGAGGAGGCCGGTCGCGATCACCGTCAGCGTGCCGATCAGCGCGCCGATGAGCCGGTGCGTCGTATAGCCGTTCCCGCCGACGAGGTCGGCCGCGGCGAGCACGAGCTCCCACAGCGGGGGGTGTTCCGCGGTGGGCACGTGGTCGAACGCCGCCCGGAAGCCCTCGCCGTCGGCGAGGTGCTGCGCGACCTGGTGGAAGGTCATCGCGTCGCCCTGGACCACCGGGTGATCCAGCGTCAGAGCGGCCCAGATGCGGATGGCGAGAGCGCCCGCGGCGGTGACCGCGAGGAGGGGGACGAAGCGGCCGCGGAGGTCCGCCGGAGGGCCCGGGGCGGTCACGGGCGCAGCGTATGCTCATCCGTTCGATGGCCGCCTCGCCCGCGTTCACGCCGCCCCCGGGCAACCCGCGCTTCCCGCTCCTCGACTCCATGCGCGGCATCGCGGCCGGGATGATCGTCCTCTGCCACACCGCCGGGGTCTCGACGTTCTCGGTCGAGAACGGCCTCGGCGCCTACGCGGCCCGGCTGAACATGGGCGTGACGCTGTTCTTCCTCCTCAGCGGCTTCCTCCTCTACCGCCCGTTCATCGCCGCGCGGCTGCAGGGGCGCCCGCCGATCCGGCTGCGCGACTACACCCGGCGGCGCCTCCTGCGCATCGTCCCCGGCTACTGGGTGGCGCTGACGCTGCTCGCGCTGTGGCCCGGGCTGGCCGGGCTGTGGGACGGCGACACCTGGTGGCGCTACTACACGTTCACGCAGACCTACTGGCAGGAGTCGACGCTGTTCGGGATCCCGCCCGCGTGGTCGCTGTGCGTCGAGATCTCCTTCTACGTCGCGCTGCCGTTCCTGGCCGCCGCGCTGGCGCGGCTCGGGCGCGGCCGCGAGCCGCGCGCGCAGGTGCGCTTCGAGCTCGGCGCCCTGGTGGCGATCGCGGTCGCGTGCATGAGCTTCCGCACGTACATGCAGATCACGGAGGGCTCGTACGTCCTGCTCAACACGCTGCTGGCGTTC
Source organism: Solirubrobacteraceae bacterium (assembly GCA_036389155.1). Lineage (GTDB taxonomy): Bacteria > Actinomycetota > Thermoleophilia > Solirubrobacterales > Solirubrobacteraceae > CADCVT01. The sequence goes on along the minus strand of DASVQN010000003.1, from coordinate 136,406 downwards.
ATCGACTGGTTCGCCTACGGGATGATGCTCGCCGTCGTCTCGGTGTGGTGGCAGGGGCGCGAGGAGGACTCGCGCGTGCTCGGCGTCATCGCGCGGCGGCCGTGGCTGCCGTGGCTCGTGTTCCTCGTCCCGTTCTGGTTCGTCGCCACGCAGCTGAACCTCCCGCGGGGCTTCTTCCTCGTCTACAACTCGTGGAACTACATCGGCGAGCACGTCCTCTACGCGCTCTGCGCCGCGCTGCTCCTGCTGCCGGCGATGTTCGGCGGTGCCCGCGGCGGCTGGCCGCGGACCCTGCTGGCGCGGCCCGCGCTCGCGTGGTTCGGGCTCGTCTCCTACGGCGTGTTCCTCTACCACGCCCCGCTGCTCGTCGAGCTGAACGACGCGGGCGCGATCGACTGGATCCCCGGCTCGAACTACGTCTCCCTGACCCTCGTCACCTTCGCGGTGGCGACGGCCTGCGCCGCCGCCAGCTACTACCTCGTCGAGCGCCCGGCGCTGCGGTTCAAGGACCGCCGCCGGGGGACGCCCAAGGGGTCGAGCTCGGTCAGCCGCTCCTCGGCGGCGCGCGCCTCCGCCGGCGCCTGAGCCGTCTGCGCGAGCGCCCGCCATGCGGCGGCGTTGTCGGGCTCGTCCTTCGTCGCCTCGCGGGCGAGCCGCTCGGCCTGCTCGTCGGCGCCCTGCGCGTGCAGCGCGCCCGCGACCGAGACGAGCGCGCTCGTCCCGCGGCAGGACTCGCGGATGGTGTCGATCGCGCCCGCATCGGCCGTCGCGCCGCCGAGGACGCCGCTGAAGATCGTCCGCCGCGCGTCCTCACAGCGGTCGTGGTCGTGCAGGCGCGCCCCGAAGAACGCGGCGACGACGACGGCGACGGCTGCGAGCGCGAGTCTCATCGGGCCGCCCGCACGGTACGCCACAGCGCCAGCCCGATCAGGACGACCGCGCCGACGCCGACCCAGTGCGCGGCGATCAGCTCGACCGCGTAGTTCGTGTTGTAGCCGCCTGGGTCGCGTGGGGCGATCGCGAGGTAGAGGACCGGGACGACGACGGCGAGCAGGGCGCCGGCGGCGATCGACAGCGTGCGCGCCGGGACGCCGCGCCAGAGCAGGAGCGCGACCGCGGGGCCGATCACGATCCCGGCGCGGATCGCGAAGACGAAGCCGAGGACGACGCCCGCCGCGAGGCCGGCGAGGAGCGCGCGGCGCAGCGGCCAGGCCGTCGCGACGCCGTCCGGGATCGGGCCGAGGACTGCCGCCCGTTCTGATCGCGGCGTCCGCGCCGCGAGCGCCAGCAGCGCGAGGCATGCGAGCAGCGAGACGATGTAGCCGGGCAGGAGGAGGCGGTTGGGCGCCCACGCGACGTCGACGTCTCTGCAGCCCGGCTCGACGCGCCAGCCGTTCGCGTAGCCCTGCAGCGGCGTCGGCCTGCCGAGGTCGCGCCCGTCGCACGTCGCCCGCCAGCCCTCGTTGTAGCTCTCGCCCACGACGAGCCACGCGGGCTCCCTGACGTCGAGCCGGATGTCGTCGCGCTTGCCGCGGCCGGGGTCGCCGGGGTCGACGACGCGGCCGGCGAGGCTCGCGTCGAAGCCGAGCTGCGGGGGAAGGCCGCGGGACGGGAAGAGCCGCAGGTGGTCGACGGTGAGGAGGCCCGGAAGCCCGCGAACCTCCTGCTCGCCCGTCGCCGAGCGCGCCTGCTGGCAGCCGACCGCGTGAAGGGCGCGGCCGGCGTCGAGGTCCTGGACGCGCCCGGCCGGCCGCAGCGGGACGCGCGTCCCGCCGAGCGCGATCGCCGCGTCGCCGCAGCGGCCGCGCAGGCGGCCGGAGTGCGGGACGCCGACGCGCGGCAGCCCGTCGACCTCGGCGATGCCGACCGCGCGCCGCTGCCGGTCGCGCCCGGAGGCGCCGGCCGGGAACGCCGCGTCGACGACCTCGATGGTCACCGTCCGGGCGCGCAGCGGCTGCGAGAGCGGGACCTCCCCGTCGTCCGCGACGTCCAGCGGGGGGCCGCCGTTGACGCGCACGCGCGTGGGGCGCCTCACGACCTCGCGGGGGGCCACGAGCCGCAGGCCCCGAACCTCGATCGGGCGTTTCGCGCGCAGGGTCAGGAACTGCGGCGCGTCGAGCCACGGGGCGATCCACGCCGTGTCGCGGCGGCCGTCGAGCGCGCGCGACCCGCGGAAGCCGGCGATCCCGCGATAGCGGCCGGACGAGGTCACGGACGCGGGGCCGCCGGCCAGGCGGTCGAGCTGCGCGTCGGAGGCGTAGGGGTCGGGCGACGTCCACGCGTCGGCGTTGTAGAGGGCCGCGCGCGGCGGCGCGATCGTCCGCGCGAGCCGGCGCTCGGGGTCGACGCGGTCGCGGACGAGGTAGGACTGGAACGGGCCGCTCGGCGGGCCGGAGCGCAGCGGCGCGTCGACGGTCGTGCGCGACAGCAGGTAGATCGGGACGACCCCGGTCCCGCGCAGCGCGCGCTCGACGAGGACCGGCGGGCGCAGCGTCTCGCTCGCGCGGACCCCGGGGATCCGCAGCTCGCGGATCCCGCCGGCGCCGCCGGTGATGCCGTCGGGCTGGGAGACCTCGACGATGCGGACGCTGACCTCGTCGGTCCGCTCGCCCACGCGGATCCGGTTCCAGCCGGGATGCACCGCGACCTCGCGGCCGTTGACCGCGACGCGCTTCAGCATGCCGTGCACGTCGCTGTACGGCAGGAGCTCGATCGCGTCGAGGTCGCGCGGCGCGTCGAGCTTCACGGTCAGCACGTGGCGCGGCCGCGCGAGCGCGCGGTCGGCGAGCCACGCGGTCGACGGGTCGCCGTCGAGCGCTGCGAACGGGCGATGCTCGGGGAACTGCGTGACCTGCGGCGACGCGGGCGCGCTCACTGACCGCACGCCGTCGACGTGCGCGACGGTCTGCGCGTCCGGACCGCGATCCGCGAACGGGTTCAGCATCGCGCCGTCCTCCGAGACGTCCTCGTCCGGCGCGAGCGTCGGGCCGGTGTTCGAGCGCAGCCGCGCCGCCGTGTAGGCGCGGCGGCGGTTCGTGTCGGTGACGACGATCTGGGCGGCCCGGTCGCGCGCGGCACGGCGGATCTCGGCGGCGTCGAGGTCGGCGGCGAACTCGAGCGGGCGCCCGGGGTCGAGCGCGCGGAACGACGCCAGCTGCGCGATCCCCTCGCCGCCCCCGTCGACGATCGTCGCGTCGGCGCGGCGCAGCAGGCGGACCGTCCCGCCGGTGCGCAGGCGCTCGAGGCGCAGCCGCGGCTCGCTCGCCGGGACGCGCACCCGGCCGGCCGCGGCGGCGTGGCGGCGCTGCGGACCGAGCGGTCGCCCCGAGCGGCCGAGCGCGTCCAGGCCCTCGAGCGCGCCGACCGCTCCGCTGCGCGAGCGGTCGCGGTCCGCGGGCTTGACGAGCATCCCCACGCCCATGAGGTCGAGCAGCGGCGGGAGCTCGCCGGGCAGCAGGCGCTCCTGGCTGACGAGCGAGTCCGTCGCCCACATGAGGTCGACCGCGCGGAGGTCCGAGAACGGGACGACCCACCGCTCGGCGACCGGCCGCTTCGCGAGCGTCTGCAGGATCGGGTCCCACGTCCCGCCCCAGTCGTAGAAGCCGAACAGCTGGCCGGGGAGGACCATTGCGCGCTGGTTGTCGGGGAGGCGGTCGACCTCGTCCGCCGCCTGCCTCCAGTACGACGGGATCTCGAAGGCGAGCTGGCGCTCGGGCGCGGTACCCGTGGTGAGCGGCCAGGCGGCGACGGCGACCACCGCGAGCGCGCCTACGGCGATCGCCGCCCGCGCGGGCGCGCCGCGCAGCCGCGTCCACAGCAGCCCGAAGCCGGCCCCGCCGAGGCACGCCAGCCCGAGCGCGACGAGCGGCCCCGCCTTGTACGTCGTGCGCAGGAACTGCACGACGCCGACGTGGTTGTAGGTGAAGGTGAGCGCGCGCCGCAGCGGCGTCCCCTCCGGGAAGCCGGCGAACATCACGAGCAGCCCGACGAGGGTGAGGATCAGGAACCACGGGGCGTAGCGCCAGCGGCGCGTCCACGCGAAGCCGCCCAATGCCAGCGCGGGGATCAGCAGCGTCGCGACGACGACGACGGGGTTGAACAGCATGTCCGGCCCGTACGAGGAGTACGGCCGCAGAACGCCCCCGAACCCGAGCCCGATGTAGCTCGTCCAGAAGCTCATCAGGCGCAGCGCCTCGGTGACGCTCGTCGTCTGCCAGATCGTGCCGGGCTGCTCGGTGAACGGGAGGAAGTCCAGGCCGTAGCGCGCGTGGACGAGCACGGGCAGGACCCACCACACGTTCGCGAACGCGACCGCCGGCGCGAGGCGCAGCAGGAACGGCTTGAGGGCGCCCTTCTCGACGCCGCCGAGCGTGCGCTCGTAGACGACGAAGAGCAGCGGGGCGAGCAGGAGCCAGCCCGTGACCGCCGCGTTCACCCCGCCGCCCGTGCACGTGAGCGTGAGCGCGAAGAGCGCGGGCCAGCGCCATGCGCGCGGCTGCCTGAGCCCGCGGTGGACCGCGAGCAGCAGCCACGGCAGCGCCGCGTACGCGAGCAGCGAGACGCTGATGCGATTCGCGTAGACCGCGACGTACGGGTTGAGGACGAAAAGGACGGCGGCGGCGACGTGCGGCGCGCCGCGCGGGCGGTCGAGGAGGTCGTCGAGCAGCCGCACGACGCCCCACGCGGCGAGCGCGAACAGCGTGCCGAGCCACAGCCGATGGACGATCCACGTCGGGACCCCGAGCGCGTCGCCGCCCGCGAACCACGGCGCCATCGGGAACAGGTAGCCGCCGTACTGGCCGCCGAAGACGTGGCCGAGCTGCCCGGTGGGCGTCCACGCGCTCGCGACGTCGGCGATGAACGACCCCGGGTCGACGTAGAGGTCGACCTTCGTGTCGGCGACGACGACGCCCGGCCGCTGGACGAGCGCGAGCACGTACGACGCCGCGGCCAGGCCGAGGGGGATCAGCCTGGGACCCATGAGCGCCCGGCAGCGTAGTGCGCCGCGGACGCTCGCCCGACTACGCTCGGCGCGCTCGTGCGCCCGCTGGCCCTCCTCCCCATCGCGCTCGCCGGCCCTTTCGCGCTCGCGTTCTTCAGCGGCGGCTTCTTCTCGGGCCCTCGCCTCGTCGCCGGGATGATCGCGTGGGCGCTCCTCGCGGTCGCCCTCGTGGCCCACGCCGCCCGCTCGCGCCGTGGGGGGCGGGCGTCCGACCATTCCACCGTCCAGACGGACATCGGGCTCCGCCCTCAGGTCCCGAGCGTCTGGCCGGCGGAAGATCGGCCCCCCGCCAGAGCGGCCGTCCGGTCGCCCGCCTTCGCTGCCCTCGCCGGAGTTGCCCTCCTCACTGCCTGGACCGGTCTCTCGTCTTCGTGGGCTCCCATCGGTGCGCGTGCTTCGGACTCCTTCGAGCTCGCTCTTCTGTATCTGGGTGCTCTAGGCGCGGCGTTCCTCGTCTTCGCCCCCCCGCACGCGCGCCGCTTCGTCGAGCCCGGCCTTGCCCTCGGCGCGGTCGTCGTCATCGGCTACGGGATCGCGGGGCGGGTCCTTCCGGACCTCGTCTCCCTCTCCCGGACGCGGTCGGCCGGCGGGCGGCTCGATCAGCCGCTCACGTACTGGAACGCGACGGGGGCCCTCGCCGCGCTCGGGCTCGTGCTCTGCGCGCGGCTCGCCGGCGACCGCTCGCGACCGCTCGCCCTGCGCGCTGCCGCCGCGGCCGCGGCGGCTCCTCTCGGCCTCGGCGTCTACCTGTCGTTCTCGCGCGGCGCGCTGACCGCTCTGGGCGTCGGCCTCGCGGTCCTCGTCGCCGTCGCGCCGACGTGGCCGCAGCTGCGCGCCACCGCGATCGCGCTCGAGGCCGGCGCCGCCTGCGCGGGGGTGGCCTCCTTCCTCCCCGCCGTCGAGGCCGCCGAGGGCGACGCGTTTGCGGCGCAGGGCGCCGTGCTCCTGGTCGTGCTGCTCGCCGTCATGGCGGGCGCGGCCGCGATGCAGGTGTGGAGCGCGCGGGCCGAGGAGGACGGCACGACGCGGACCGGACTTCTTCCCGAGGGCGTCCCGCGGTGGGCGCTCGCGGCCGCGGCCCTCCTTGCCATCGCCCCGTTCGCGGCGGCGGCGATCGACCCCGGCGACAAGCCGGCCGACCCCGCGTTCGGCGCGACCGCCCAGCGGTTCGGGTCGGTCGGCAGCCGGCGCTTCGACTACTGGGAGGCGGCGCTCAGCGGCTTCGCCGACCACCCGCTGAAGGGCGTCGGCGCGGGCGGGTACGCGGCGACGTGGCTCCAGGAGCGCGACGCCGTCGAGCGCGTCGTCGACGCGCACTCGCTCGAGCTCGAGACGGCCGCCGAGCTCGGGCTGGTCGGCCTCGTGCTGCTCGCGCTGACGCTCGGCGGCATCGCCACCGCCGCCCGCCGCACCGCCCGTGCCCACCCCGGCATCGCCGCCGGCCTCGCCGTCTACGCGGCCCACTCAGCGATCGACTGGGACTGGGAGATGCCCGCGCTCACGCTCGTCGCGGTCGCGCTCGCCGGCGCCGCCCTCGCCGCCGCCGACGGCCCCGCGCAGCTCGGCGAGCAGCGCCCGCTCGCGCGGTAGCGCCAGCGCGCAGAAGACCGCGGCGAAGACGGCGACCTCGACGGCCGCCTGCCACGCCGGGCGCTCCCCTCCCCACAGCACGACCCGCACCGCCAGAGTGGCCGCACCCGCGACGACCACCGGCGGAACCGCCGGCGCGACCAGCGCCCCCAGCGTCACTCCGGGGAGCATCCGGCGCACGTACCGCGCCCGCACGACGAGGCCGATCAGCACCGACGCGATCCTCCCCACCACGAACCCCGTCGCGCCCCACACCACCAGCCCGGGCACGGCCAGCACGAGAAACGCGGCGCCCGCCACGACCGCCTCGAGAGCAGGCGGCCGCGTCTGCCCGTGCGCCCGGTAGAACGAGAACCAGTTGAAGCCCAGGTGCTGGAGCAGCCCCGCCACGGCGAGCCCCTGGATCAGCACCTCGGCGTCCCGCCACGACTCCCCCACCACGAACGACACGAGGTCCCCGGCGAAGAGCACGAGCCCCGCGCAGAACGGCAGCACCCACAGCAGCGTCGCCCGGTTGGACTTGACGAACAGCTCCTCGAGCGTCCGCGTCCGCCCCTGGATCGCCGCGATCGCGGGGTAGATCGTGGCCGTGACGATCTGGTCGGCACGGTCGACGTAGCGCGTCACCGTCACGGCCAGCGTCAGGTACCCGACCCACCGCAGCCCCTCCGACGCGTCGAACGCGAGCACCTGCCCCTGCTGGACGACGAGCGTCGCCACCGTCGCCACGAGGATCCACGCCGAGAACCGCAGGTAGCGCCGCGCGGCCGTGCCGTCCCACCGCAGCGCGAGCCGGTACGGCGAGACGGCCACGGTCACGACGACCGCCACCACGTAGCCCGCCAGCGGCCCGACGACCAGCGAGTACACGCCGAAGTCCGACGCGGCCAGCGGCACCGTCACCGCGAACGACACCAGGGGCTGGATCGCCTGCAACGCCCGCTGGCGCCCGTACTCCATCCGCCGGAAGAAGACCCACAGCGGCGCGAGCAGCGCGAACGCCAGCGGCAGGTACGCCGTGGCCAGCATCAGGCCGAGCAGGCGCGAGTCGCCGTACACCGCGGCGACCACCGGCGCCAGCGCGCACAGCACCAGCGCGAAGGCCACCGAGGTGCCCAGCTCGAGCGTGAACGCGCGCTGGAACTCCTCCTCCCCCTCGGCCTCCTGCTGCACGTACGCCTCGTCGATCCCCACCCGCTTCAGGGCGATGACCGTCATCGTCGTCACCGTCACGATCCCGTACAGGCCGATCAGCTCGGGCCCGAGCAGCCGCGTCACGACCAGCCCCTGCGCGACCGTCAACGCGTCGATGGCGATCAGGAACACGCCGGTGACCAGCGCGCCGCGCACGGTCCGCGCACGCAGCTGCTCGCGGGGGAACGAGAATCGGCCGGCCATTCGCGCCACTACCATCGCACCCCCTCGTGGAGCAGACCCCTTCGAACCTCCCCGACGTCGACGAGCGGCGCCTCGTCTCGATCGTCATCCCGGCCTACGACGAGGCCGCGACGATCGCGATCGTGCTCGACCGCGTCCGCGAGCTGGACCTGCGGACCGAGATCATCGTCGTCGACGACGGCTCGCGCGACGGGACGCCGGATCTCGTCGCCGGCGCCCCCGACGTCCAGCTCATCCGCCACGAGCGCAACCGCGGCAAGGGGGCCGCGGTGAGGACGGGGATCCAGGCGTCCACGGGCGACATCGTCGTGATCCAGGACGCCGACCTCGAGTACGACCCGCGCGACCTCCCGCGCCTGCTCGGGCCGCTGATCGAGGGCGTCGCCGACGTCGTCTTCGGCACGCGCCTGCGCGGCGGCGGCGAGCCGCAGCGCGCGCACCTCTTCTGGCACTACGCGGGCAACCGCGCGCTGTCGCTGCTCACCAACGTCCTCTTCAACACGACGATCAGCGACATGGAGGTCGGCTACAAGGCCTTCCGCGGCGACATCATCCGCTCGCTGGAGCTGGTCAGCGACGACTTCGGCTTCGAGCCCGAGGTGACGGCGAAGATCCTGCGCCGCCGGGACGTCCGCCTCTACGAGGTGCCGATCTCCTACTACGGGCGCACCTACGAGGAGGGCAAGAAGATCACCTGGCGCGACGGCTTCCGCGCGGTCGCGGTCCTCGTGCGCTTCCGGGTCCGGGGCTGACCTTGGTCCTCGAGGTCCGCGGGCTGAGCAAGCGCTACGGCTCGGGCGTCGTGGCGCTGGACGGCGTCGACGTCGACGTGGCGGAGGGGGAGCTCGTGGGGCTGCTCGGCCCGAACGGCGCCGGCAAGTCGACGCTCGTCAAGATCTGCTGCGGCCTCGTGCGGCCAAGCGGCGGGACGGCGGTCGTCGCGGGCGCTCCCGCGGGATCGGCGGTGGCGCGCGCGTCGCTCGGCTATCTCGCCGAGCTGTTCCGCTTCCCGGGCTGGGCGTCGGGGGACGAGGTGCTCGCACTGCATCAGCGGCTCAGCGGATCGCAGGGCGGCGCGGCGGAGCGGGCGGAGCTGCTCGAGCTCGTCGGCCTCGGCGAGGCCCGGGGGCGCCGCGTCGAGACGATGTCGAAGGGGATGCAGCAGCGGCTCGGGCTCGCGCAGGCGCTCGTCGGGCGCCCGCGGCTGCTGCTGCTCGACGAGCCGACGAGCGCGCTCGACCCCGTGGGCCGGCGCCTCGTGCGCGAGGTCCTGGTCGAGCTGCGCCGGCGCGGGCAGTCGGTGCTCCTCAACTCCCACCTCCTGTCCGAGATCGAGCTCGTCTGCGATCGCGTCGTGATCGTCAACCGCGGCAGCGTCGTGACGCGCGGGCGGCCGGAGGACCTCGCCCGGCCGCGCGGCGTGGAGGTCGAGACCGCGGCGGGAACGCGCCTGTTCGAGGGCTCGGCCCGCGAGGAGGCGCCGCGCATCGTCGCCGACCTCGTCGCGGCCGGTGAGCAGGTCTACGGCGTGCGAGTCCTGCGCTCGACGCTCGAGGACGTCTACGTCGAGGCGGTGTCGTGAGCGGCGCGCTCGTCGTCGCGCAGCACGCGGTGCGCGAGTCGCTGCGCCGGCGCGTCTTCGTGGTCGTCCTCGTGCTGAGCGTCGTCTTCCTCGGGCTCTACACGTGGGGCGCCGCGGAGCTGTTCGACGACGTCGACTCGTTCGGCGGCAACGAGTTCGGCGTGGAGCCCGACACGCTCGCAGGCGCCACCATCCTCGGGCTCGCGATGTTCGCGATCCTCTTCCTCGGCGCCGTCCTCGCGACGTTCCTGACGATCGGCGCGGTGCGCGGGGACGCCGAGCGCGGCCTCCTCCAGCCGGTGATCGTGCGGCCGCTCGGGCGCTTCGCCTACCTCGCCGGGCGGCTGCTCGCCGCGGCGGCGGTGAGCGGCGCGTACGTCGTGGCGCTGTACGGCGCGTGCGTCGTGGTGACGGGCCTGCTCGGCTGGTGGCCGGACCGCCTCGTCGCGCCGGCGCTGTGCCTGGCGGGGGCGGCGGTCGTCGTCGCCGCGCTGTCGCTGCTGGGCAGCGCGGTGCTGTCGACGACGGCGAACGGCATCGCGGTGTTCATGACGCTCGGCGCGGGCCTCACCGCCGGGCTGCTCGGCCAGATCGGCGAGGCGCTGGACTCGCGGACCCTCGACCGGATCGCCGACATCGGCTCGTGGCTGCTGCCGTTCGAGGCGCTCTACCAGCACGGCCTGTCGCGGCTGACCGCGGACGTCGAGGGGACGACCGCGGCGATCGTGAACCTCGGGCCGTTCGGCGGGGCGCAGGAGGCGTCGCTCGCGCTGTGGCCGTTCGCGGTGGCGTACGTCGCGGCGGTCGTCGCGCTGACGGCGTGGTCGTTCGCCCGGCGCGACCTCTAGCGGGTGATGCTCCCGAACCTCGTGATCATCGGCGCGCAGAAGTGCGGCACGACCAGCCTGCACCTGTACCTGGCCGGCCACCCGCAGGTCCAGATGAGCCGGCCGAAGGAGCTGCACTTCTTCGTGGAGGCCGGGAACTGGAGCCGGGGCCTGGAGTGGTACGAGCGCCACTTCGACGCGCCCGGCCGCGCGATCTACGGCGAGGCGTCGCCTTCGTACTCGGCGTGGCCGACGCATCGCGGCGTGCCGGAGCGCCTGCACCGGACGGTGCCGGCCGCGCGGCTCATCTACCTCGTCCGCGACCCGATCGACCGCATGGTCTCGCAGTGGACGATGCGCACGCGCAACGGCGTCGAGTCGCGCCCGCTCGACGCGGCGCTGCGCCACGTCGACGGCGCCGACTACCTCTTCCGCAGCCGCTACCACCTGCAGCTCGGGCTCTACCTGGAGCACTTCCCGCCCGAGCAGATCCTCGTGGTCGACAGCGATGACCTGGACCGCGACCGCGCCGCGACGCTGCGGCGGGTCCACCGCTTCCTCGGCATCGACGAGGGCCACCGCGGCTCCCGCCACCGCCTGCGCTACCACCGCACGGCCGACCGCCGCAAGCTGGGCCCCGGGTTCCTCCCGGATCGCGCGCGGGACCTGCTCGGCCGCGCCGCCGGCCGCGCCGGGTTCCGGCCGCCGCGCCCGGCGGTCTCGCCGGCGCTGCGCGCGTGGCTCGTCGATCAGCTGCGCGACGACGTCCGCCAGCTGCGCGAGACGACGGGCCAGCGGTTCGGCGGCTGGTCGCTCTAGCGAGCGGCGGCGCGGCGGCGGGTGAGGAACGCCGGGCCGCTCGCGCGCCGCAGGACGGCCGCGACGAGGGTCGCGACCAGCCAGTAGACGACCGCCCCGATCCCCCAGTTGATCGCGGTCTGGAGGTGCTCCTTGCCGCGCTCGAGGTCGAACATGCCGTGGAAGGGGCTCGTCAGCCAGCGGCTCACGTCGAGCCAGGCGCTGACGATGTCGTTGGACTCCTTCGCGTCGAGGCAGACGAGCGCGATCCCGATCGCGATGACGAACGCGATCGCCATCCCGATCATCGCGACGAGCCCTGCGAGCCTGGCCATGGTCACGGCCCTTTCCGTTCGTGGACCTCGTACACGCCGAAGCGTGCCATCCGGCGGTACGTGCTGCGCAGGTAGTCGTCCAGGAGCGTGACGCCGGAGGAGCGGCCCGACCCGTTGTCCTCGGGGGCGGTGCGCGGGTCGAGCCAGCGGACGAGGACCTGCGGCTTCGCCCGCTCGAGGTCGTCGCGGATCTCCTCCTGCACCTCGCGCGTGGTGACGACGCCCGGCTGCATGACGTCGTAGCGCGTCGGGTTGTCCTTGCCGGCGAGGACGTAGAGCAGCGGGTCGCCGGCGGTGACGCGGTCGAAGCGCGGTGGCGCGACGAAGAGGGTGCGGTCGCCGATGGCTCTTATGACCTCCGCTTCGTGGTCGCCCCAGGCCGGCTCGCTTCGGTCCAGCGTGGCTATCCGGTCGGCGCCGTGGAGGGCGATGAGGGCGACGATCGCGAGGGCCAGGGCGCGGACGCGCTGTGCTTGCACGAGCACGATCGGCAGGACCGCGGCGAGCGGGATCAGGTGGAACTCGTCCGTGCGGCCGAGCAGGTAGAGGAGGCTGGTGAGGGTGAGGGGGATCAGCGCGAGCGGCGGCTTCGTCAGCGCGGCGACGGCTGTTGCGGCGACGAGGATCAGCGGGGCGTAGAACTCGAGGAGCTTGTTCGGGTCGGTCGTGTCGGCGTCGAGCGGGAACGGGAGGCGCTGGAGGTCCTGGATCCCCAGGAAGCCGACGGTCTGGTCGAGGAGGTCGCCGGGGGCCACGAGGAAGAACGGCAGCCAGACGACGACGGCGACGCCGCACGCGACCGCCAGAGCCTTCCGGCCCGCCCCGATCGCTGCCGCGATCCCGATCTCCGGACGGAACAGGGTGGCGATCCCCGCCAACGCCCCTCCGGCGACCGGCCGTTTTTGGGCAATGAGGATGGCGGCCAGTCCGAGCGCGAGCGCGGCGGGGTTGGGTCCCGGCGTCGCGGGCCACGCCATCGCCAGGGCGACGGTCAATCCGGCCGCGGCCGACAGACCGTCCTGCCTAACCCGCGAATACCGCGGGTCAACCAGGACAGCCTGTCGCGTCAGGCGGTAGGCGAGCCACGCGACGATCACGTTGAGGACCAGCCGCACGACCCGCCACGCCACGAGCGACCCTCCGAACGGCGCGAGGAGCAGCGGCTGGCCGGGGCCGTAGTTCCACCAGAAGTCGCGGTACGGCCACTGGCCGTCGCCGATCCGGCGAGCGGCCTGGAGCATCAGCCCCTCGTCGTGCGGCCCGAGCCCCCACCACACCGTCGCACCGGAGAGGAGCGCGGCGGCGAGGATCAGTAGGAGCTCGAGGGATGGCCTCCGGCCTGCGGCCCGTGCCACGGGAGCGGCGGCACGACCGCCTCGATCGGCATCGCCGCCGCCGCGCGCAGCCGCCGCCGCTCGCGCAGCATCGCCGGCAGGAGCGGCAGCGCCATCGCCAGCCCGCGCAGGTGCTCCCCCAGCCGTCCCTCCCGCGCCGCCTCTCGGGTCCACGAGAGCTGACGGTAGGCGACGGGCCAGATCCATCGCAGCGGGAACGCCTTCGCGACGAGCAGCACGGTGTTGCGCGCGACCCACGCGTCGACCGCCCGGTCCAGCTGCCCCGACGACCCGTGGCGCGCGTGCCGCGCCACCGCGGGGACGTACGCGCACCGCCAGCCGGCCAGGCGCAGGCGCAGGCCGAGGTCGACGTCCTCCAGGTACGAGAACAGCCGCTCGTCGAAGCCGCCGGCCTCCATGACCGCCGCGCGCCGGTACACCGCGGCGCCCGCGCACGCGCTGAACGCCTCGCCCGGCACCGCGAAGCGGCCGTCGTCGCGCTTGCCGTGCCCGCGCTGGTGCGCGACGCCGTCGCGGCGCAGCTCGTCGCCGGCGTCGTCGAGCACGTCCGGGTCGTCGAGGAGCACCATCTTCGTGGCGACGGAGCCGACGGCGGGGTCCGCGAGCGGCGCCAGCGCCCGCGCCAGCCAGTCCGGCTCCAGCTCGACGTCGGTGTTCACGAGCGCCACGGCGTCCGCACTGACTGCCTCGATGCCGCGATTCGCGGCATGCGCGAAGCCGGTGTTGCGAGAGAGCGACACGGTCCGGACGCCGCGCTCGCCGAGCAGCTCCAGCGACCCGTCCGTCGAGCCGTTGTCGACGACGACGATCTCGTCGGCCGGGCGCGTCTGCGCCGCGAGCGAGTCGAGCAGCCCCGGCAGCCAGCGGACGCCGTTCCAGTTCGGAACGACGACGGCGGCGCGCACTCAGGAGGCCAGCGCCAGCCCGCGCGGCCGGCGGCGGCGCAGCTCGCGCGGCGGGCGCTCGTCCGCGACGGCCTCGTCGACGATCGCGGCCATCCCGCGGCGGAAGTCGGCGACGTCGAAGCGCTCGGCGCTGCTCACGCACGCCGCCGGGTCGATCGCCATCGGGTCGAAGCCCTGGACGGCGTCGGCCAGCGCGTCGACGCTCGGCTGGTCGAAGAAGGTCCCGTTGACACCCTCGATCACCGTCTCGCGCGCACCGCCCTCGCGCAGCGCGATGACCGGCCGCCCGGCGGCGTGCGCCTCGACCGCCGCGATCCCGAACTCCTCGGTCGCCGGCACGACGAGCGCGCGGGCGCGCGGCAGCAGCTGCTCGACCCGGTCGTCGCCGAGGAAGCCGGTGAAGCGGATCGTCGGGCCGGCGAGGCGGTGCAGGCGCCGTGCGTCCGGGCCGTTGCCGACGACCAGCAGCGGCAGGCCGAGCCGGTTGAATGCGCGGATCGCGAGGTCGATCCGCTTGTGCGGCATCAGCTCGGAGAGCACGACGTACGCGTCGCCGACGTCCTCGGTCGGCTGGAAGCGTGCGGTGTCGACCGGCGGGTGCAGGACGTCCGCCTCGCGGCTGAAGTACCGGTTGACGCGGCGGCGCGTCGTCTCGGAGTTCGCGACGTACCGGTCGACGCGCTGGGCGGCGATCCAGTCCCACTGGCGCCAGCGCTTGAGGATCACCGTCAGCGCCGCGCGGGTCAGCGCGTCGCGCTTGGCGAGCGTCGTCTCGCGGGCGTTCCAGGCGTAGCGGAACGGGTTGTGGCAGTAGCAGACGTGGACGGTCTCGGGATCGACGATCACGCCGTGGGCCCAGGCGCTCGAGCTCGAGATCACGAGGTCGTAGCTGGAGAGGTCCAGGGACTCCATCGCGTACGGATAGAGCGGGAGGAGGCCTCGGAACGTCTTCGCGGTGGGACGCAACCGCTGGAGGAACGACGTGTTCACGTCCCTGTGCGCGAACCAGCCCTCGGTCCCCCGCTCGTCGTAGACGGCGGTGAACACGTCCGCCTGCGGATACAGGTCGCAGAGCGCCGCGAAGACGCGCTCGGCGCCGCGGACGTCGAGGAGGAAGTCGTGGACGAGCGCGATGCGGCGACCCATGCGGCGTCGAGTCTATGCGACGCTCCGCGGCCGATGAGAGCGGGTCATCTGCTCCTCCTGACGGCGCTCGCCGCCTGTCTGCTCGTGCTTCCGGCCGCCCCGGCGGGCGCCGCGACGCCGCGCGAGTTCTTCGGCGTGATGCTCGACGGGCCGGGCCTCTCGCCGTTGCTGGACATCGGCAAGGAGACGCGCCTGATGGCCTCGACGGGCGCCGGATCGGTGCGCGTCGCCTTCTACTGGCGGGACATGCAGCCGGACGCGGCCGCCCCGATCGACTTCTCCGTGACCGACCGGGTCGTGGCCGCCGCGGCGCGCTCCGGTCTCCGCGTGTTCCCGGTCGTCGTGCGCGCGCCGCCGTGGGCGACCGGCGGGGACGAGCGCGAGGGCGCGGTGCCCATCGATCCCTCGACGTACGCGTCGTTCGTCGGCGAGGCGGTCCGGCGCTACGGCCGCGGCGGGACGTTCTGGTCGACCGCGGGAGTGCCGGTGCGCCCGGTTCGGGCGTGGCAGGTCTGGAACGAGCCGGACCAGGGCCGCTACTGGCAGGGCAACCCGTGGCCGTCGACCTACGTGAAGCTGCTGCGGGCGGCGCGGCCGGCGATCAAGGCGGCCGATCCGCAGGCGCAGGTCGTGCTCGCGGGGCTGACCAACAAGAGCTGGGAGGACCTCAAGGCGCTCTACCACGACGGCGCGCGCAAGCTCTTCGACGTGGCGGCGATCCACCCGTTCAGCCGGCGGCCGTCGAACGTGCTGAAGATCGTGCGGCTCGCGCGCGCCGCGATGAAGAGCGAGGGAGACGGCCGCAAGCCGATCGTGCTCAGCGAGATCTCGTGGTCGTCGGGCAAGGGCAAGTCGACGCTCAACTACGGGTGGGAGACGAGCGAGCGCGGCCAGGCCGACCGGATCCGCCAGATCCTGCCGCTGCTCACCGAGTGGCGGCGGAGGCTGAGGATCCAGTCGCTGTACTGGTACACGTGGCTGTCCCCGGCCGAGGGTCAGCGCGAGTCGTTCTCGTACTCCGGCCTGCGGCGGATGAGCGCGAAGGGCAAGCCGATCAGCAAGCCCGCGCTGAAGGCGTTCAAGGAGGTCGTGAAGAAGCTCCGCTAGGCCGCGCCGTGGCGCAGGCCGCGCAGGAGCGCGTCGACCCGCTCGGCGGAGGCGTGCCACGAGAACGCGCGGGCGCGCTCGACGCCGGCGGCGCCGCGGCCCGCGCCCCCGGACCGGCCGCCGTCGCACCCCGCTCCACCCGCCCCTCTCGCCGCCGCGCGCAGTACCGCCGCCGCGATGGCCTCGCGGTCGAGCGGGTCGACGAGGACGGCGGCCTCGCCGACGACCTCCTGGAGCGCGCCGCGATCGGAGACGACCACCGGAACGCCCGACGCCATCGCCTCGAGCGCGGTCAGCCCGAACCCCTCGTACAGCGACGGGAGCACGAAGGCGCGGGCGCCGGCGTAGAGGCCCGGAAGGTGCTCGTCGGGAACGTGCCCGAGCAACCGCACCCCGCCGGCGCCGCCGCCGTGGCCCGGCGCGCGCCGCCGCGCGGCGCCTGCGCGAAGCCCCTCCGCGCGGCCGGCGTCATCACGGAACTGCGGCCGGTCTCCTCCGGCCGCGACGAGCTCGACCCCCTCGGCGGCCAGCGCGCGCGCCGTCTCCTCCAAGGCGGCGAGGTTCTTGCGCGCGGTCCGGCTCGCGACGGTGAGGACGTACGGGCGGGAGAGGTCGAGGGCGGCACGGGCGGGCTCTGGGTCGGCGTCGGGGTGGAAGCGCTCGTCGACGCCTCCGGGGATGACCGTGATCTTCTCCGGATCAGCGTCGAGGAGGTCGATCAGCTCGTGCCGAGAGAACTGGGACACTGTCACGAGATGCACCGCCCTCCGTGCCAGCGCGGGCAGCAGCGCCCGCTGCCAGGCCACGTAGAGCCGCGAGTACCAGCCGGGCTCGCGCAGGGCGGCCGCGTCGTGGATCACGACGACGTTGCGCGGGAACGCGAGCGGGGCGAGGTTCGCGGGGCCGAACAGGAGCGGCGTCCGGGCGCGGGCGGCGATCGCCGGCAGCGCGACCTGCTCCCATGCGTGCCCGGCACGGTGCACCAGCGCCGCCGGCGGGCGGACGACGCGATACCCGCCGGGATCGAGCCGCGGAAGACGAGCGCTCATCTCCCGGGCCCACCGCTCGACGCCGCCGAGCTCGGGCCGCGCAGCGGCGCGCGCGTTGACGAGGACGGGGCGCGCGCGGCCGGAGGGTTCGCCGGGATGGACGGGGCCGGGGGCCATTGAGAGTCGGCGTCGACGCGCGCCACCTCACCGGAGGCCGCGGCGTGGCGCACTATACGTCCGCGATGCTCGCCGCCCTCGCCGAAGGGTTCCCGGCGGATGAGTGGCTGGCGTTCGTGCCGCGCGGGCCGGGGTCGATCGAGGCGGCACGAGGGGCTGCGCCGGCCGCGGCCGTGGACGTCGTCCGGCACCGCCTCCCTTCGCGCGCGCTCTTCGGCTCCGCCGCACTGCTCGGCCGGCCGCGGCTCGACAGGCTCGTCGGCGGCTGCGACGTCGTCTGGATCCCCGCTCCCGCTCCGGTCGCCGTCTCTCGCGGGACGCCCTACGTGCTGACGGTCCACGACCTCTCGTGGCTCGATCGCCCCCAGGACTTCACGCGCTACGAGCGGGCCTGGCACCGGCTGGGCCGGCTGGAGCGGCTGGCGACCGAGGCACGCGCGATCGTCGCGGTGTCGCACGCGACGCGGCGCGCGATCGAGCGCCACTGGCCGTCGGTCAGGCACGTCGAGGTCGTCCACTCCGGCATCCCGCCGCTGCCCGACCCCGGCCCGCGCCCGCCGTGGCTCCCGCCCCGCTACTTCCTCGCCGTGGGCGCGCTCGAGCCGCGCAAGGCTCCCGAGGTCCTCGCGCGAGCGTTCGCGAAGGCGCGCGAGACCGGCCTCGACGCCGAGCTCGTCTTCGCCGGACGCGGCCGGCTCTCCGACGCCGTGCGAGGCCCCGGCGTCCACGTCGTCGAGGACGCGGACGGAGCGACGCTCGCCGCCCTCTACACCCACGCGCTCGCGCTCGCGCTCCCCTCCCACGCGGAGGGCTTCGCCTTCACCGCGCTGGAGGCGGCGCGCGCCGGGACGCCCGTTCTGGCGAGCGAGGCGCTCGAGGTCCTCGACGA
This sequence comes from Solirubrobacteraceae bacterium, assembly GCA_036389155.1. Classification (GTDB taxonomy): domain Bacteria; phylum Actinomycetota; class Thermoleophilia; order Solirubrobacterales; family Solirubrobacteraceae; genus CADCVT01. The sequence goes on along the minus strand of DASVQN010000003.1, from coordinate 118,306 downwards.
GACGCTGCCCGGCGCGACGCTGAAGGTTCGCGACTGGCCGGAGGCGCTCCTGAGGATCGCGGCCGACGACGATCTGCGCGAACGGCTCGCCGAGACCGCCAGGGCGCAGGCGGCCCGGCTCAGCTGGAGCGAAGCGGCCAAGCGCCTGCGGGACGTGCTCGCGCGATGAGCGAGCCGTTCGACGTCGTCGTCGTCATCCACGACTCGGCGAGCGAGGTGACGCGGCTCCTCGAGTCGCTCGCCACGCACGCACCACAGGCGCGCACGATCGTCGTCGACACCCTCTCCACCGACGACGGCGCCGAACGCGCCCGCGAGTGGGCCGCCGAGGTGATCGAGCTCGACACGAACCCGGGCTTCGGCGCCGCCAACAACGCGGGCGTCGAGAGGACGAAACACGACGTCACCGCGCTCCTCAATCCCGACGTCGAGCTGCTCGACGACGGCCTGGTGAGGCTCGTCGACCGCGCCCGCGCCACCGGCGCCCTCCTCGCCCCGCGCCTCCTCAACGACGACGGGAGCATCCAGGACTCCGCCCACCCCGTGCCCGGCACGGTCAGGCAGATCCTGCGGGCCCTCACGCCGCCGCCCCTCGCAAGACCGCCGTGGAGAGCCGAGACGAGAACGATCGTCGGCTGGGCGACCGGGGCGGCGCTGGTCGGAAGGACGGCCGACCTCAGACGCCTCGGCCCCTTCGACCCGCACGCGTTCCTCTGGTACGAGGACTTGGACCTGTGCCTCCGGGCCGGCCGCGTCGAGCTCCACCCCGACGTCCGGCTGCGCCACTCCGGCGGCCACTCGACGAGCGAGGACCTCGACCGGCGGGCGCAGCGGCGAAGGGAGGTCGTCCTCGCGCGGCAAGGAGCTCGCGCGCAACGCCTCGACGATCTCGCCCAGGCGATCACCTTCGCCCGCGCCGCCCCGCTGAAGAAGCGATCCCGCGCCCAGCTGCGTGCGCTGGTTCGCGCCAGGCGGGTAGCCCGCGGCGCATGACCCAGTACTGGTTCGCAGCCTCCACCGAGGAGTTCCTCCCGCAAGATCTCGTCGAGCAGGCCAAGGCGGCGGAGCAGGCGGGCTTCGACGCTCTCGGCGTGTCCGACCACTTCGCCCCCTGGTGGCCCGAGGGCCGCGCGTCGAGCGCGTGGATCCACCTCGGCGCCGTCGGGCAGGTGACGACGAAGCCGATCGGCACCGGCGTGACGCCGATCGTCCACCACTACCACCCGGGCGTCGTCGCCCAGACGTTCATGTCGCTCGAGGCCCTGTATCCCGGCCGCACCTGGCTCGGCGTCGGCTCGGGCGAGTCCGTCAACGAGGTGCCGCTCGGGCTGGAATGGCCGTCCGTCACCGAGCAGATCGAGCGCCTCGACAAGGGCCTCGAGGCGATCACGAGGCTCTGGGACGGCGAGACCGTGACCATGGACGGCGGGTGGTTCCGCCTCAGCGAGGCCAAGCTCTACACCCGCGTCGAGACGAGGCCCAAGCTCTACGTCTCGGCCTTCGGCCCGCAGGCCGCGCAGGTCGCCGGGAAGTACGGCGACGGCCTGTGGACGCTCGGCGACCCCGAGTCCGCGCCGGAGGTCATCGAGGCCTACCGCGAGGCCTGCGCGAAGAACGGCAAGCCGGAGGGCGAGATCATCGTCCAGGCCGGCTTCCACCTGGCCGACGACGAGCAGCGCGCGATCGACGGAGCGCGGCACTGGAAGCCCACCCAGCTTCCCGAGGTCTACAAGGACGACATCCACGACCCCGCCGAGAAGCAGCGCCTCGCCGACGAGAAGATGACCGACGAGGAGTTCGCGCGCGAGGGCTTCCTCGTCGGCGCGGACGCGGACGAGCACGTGGAGCGGATCCGCGAGATGGAATCGGTCGGGGCGACCGTCGTCTGCCTGCAGCTCATCGGCAACGCCGACCCGATGGGCTCGATCCGGCGGTACGGCGAGGAGGTGCTGCCGAAGCTGCGCGGCTGATCCGTTGCTGGCGCGTTCCCGCTCGTAGGACACGCGTCCATTTGGGAGGGACCAGCGATCACCCCAGGGAATGCCGCATGTAGTGCCTTCGCCTCCAACCTCCCTTCGGCCCGAGAGCCCTCGGGTCCGTCAGGCCCTGCGCGTCCTGGCGGCCGAGCTGCGCGCCCACCACCGCGCGACCGCGGACCACAGCCACCGGCTGGCGACGCTCGCGCGCCGGGTGGCCGATCACATGGGCCTCGATCCGCTGTGCGCGACGGAGGTCGAGCTCGTCGCCGTGCTGCACGATGTCGGCAAGCTGGCGATCGACCGCCGCATCCTCGACCACCGAGGTCCGCTCGACGACCTGCAGCGCCACGTCATGCGGCGCCACACCATCCAGGGCGAGGACATCCTCGTGATGACGGCGGGCCTGGAGCACCTGGGCCCGCTCGTGCGCGCGACGCACGAGTGGTGGAACGGTGACGGCTATCCCGACGGCGTCGCCGGCGAGGACATCCCGCTCGAGGCGCGCATCGTCAGCTGCGCCGACGCCTACGACGCGATGGTCAACGACCGCAGCTACCGCGAGGCGTTCACGCCGGAGGAGGCGCGGCGGCGCATCGACGCCGACGCCGGGCGGCAGTTCGACCCGATCGTCGCCGCCGCGCTGCTCGAGGTCCTAGAAGAGACCTAGCTGGGACGCCGCGACGACCTCGGGCTCGCGCTCGGGCTCCTCGGCGGCCAGCTCCGGCTCGGGGATCGCCGGCTCGGGAGGGGCCTCGGGCGCCGGCTGGTCGGGGGCGGGTCGCGCGAGCAACTCCGGGATCCGCGCGAAGTCCTCGCGCAGGCCGTCGAGCATCGGCCGCGTGTAGAGCGCGGCCGCGGGGTGGTAGAGCGGGAGCAGCCGCACGGCGCGCCGCCCGATCACCGTGATCTCGTCGCGCCCGTGGACGCGCGTGATCCCGGTCTGGTCGCCCCGCAGCAGCTTCGTGGCGAAGTTGCCGAGCGTGCAGATCAGCTTCGGCTCGATCAGCGAGACCTGGTCGAACAGGTAGCCCTGGCAGTTGTCGATCTCGACCGGGTGCGGATCGCGGTTGCCGGGCGGGCGGCATTTCAAGACGTTGGCGACAAACACCTCGCCGCGGTCCAGCCCGATCTCGGAGAGCAGCTGGTCGAGCAGCTTGCCGGCCTGGCCGACGAACGGCAGGCCCTGTGCGTCCTCGTTCTTGCCGGGCGCCTCGCCGACGAACATCAGGTCCGCGTCGGCGTTCCCGGCGCCGAAGACGACGTTCTGGCGCGTGGACGCCAGCTGGGGGCAGCGGAGGCAGCCGCGGCAGGTCGTGAAGAGGTCCTTGAGCGCCTCGCGGCGTTCCGTTGGATCGCTCACACCGCGATGGTAGATCCGCAGGGGGATGGGTACCCTGGGGGCCGCGTCGAAGTTTCCGCAAACAGGCCGGTATCCCGCGAGGGAACTGGACCGAACTCGCAGATGTCCCGCATCGCCATCATCGGCCGTGGCCGCCTCGGCACGGCACTGAGCGCCGCCCTGCGCGCGGCCGGCCGCCCCGTGGCCGGGCCGCTCGGCCGTGGCGCGCCGCCCCCGCCGTCGGCGGAGGCCGTCCTCCTCTGCGTCCCGGACGCGGAGATCGCGAGCGTCGCAGCGACGATCCCGGACGGGCCGCTCCTCGGCCACTGCTCCGGCGCGACGCCGCTGAGCGTGCTCGGCGACCGGGAGCGCTTCGGGCTGCACCCGCTCATGACGGTCACCGAGGAGGGCGCCAGGTTCGACGGCGCCGGCGGCGCGATCGGCGGCTCGACCCCGGACGCGCTCGCCTTCGCCCGCGCGCTGGCGGACGACCTGGGCATGAACGTGATCGAGCTCGACGACGAGGACCGCGCCGCCTACCACGCCGCCGCGTCGATCGCCTCGAACTTCCTCGTGACGCTGGAGTCCGCGGCGGAGCGGATGCTCGGTCACGACCGCGAGCTGCTCGTCCCGCTGGTCCGGGCGACGGTGGAGAACTGGGCCCGGCTCGGCGACGCCGCGCTGACCGGCCCGATCGTCCGCGGCGACGAGGAGACCGTCGAGCGCCAGCGCGAGGCGGTCGAGGAGCGCGCCGCGGACCTCCTCCCCCTGTTCGACGCGCTCGTCGAGGGAACCCGCGAGATGGCGAGGACTGCGGCATGAGGATCGTCCGGACCGTGGACGACGTCCGCGCCGCCGTGAAGGACGCGCAGGGCCGCGTGGGCCTCGTCCCCACCATGGGCGCGCTGCACGACGGCCACCTCGCGCTCGTCCGCGCGGCGGCGCAGCACAACGACCTCGTCGTCGTCTCCCTCTTCGTCAACCCGGCGCAGTTCGACGAGCAGAGCGACCTCGCCGCCTACCCGCGCGACGAGGCCCGCGACGCCGAGCTCGCCGAGGCCGCGGGCGCGCACGTCCTCTTCGCCCCGCCCGTCGAGGCCGTCTACCCGCCCGGGTTCAGCACCACGGTCAGCGTCGCCGGCGTCACCGAGCCGATGGAGGGCGCGGTCCGCGGCGCCGGCCACTTCGCGGGCGTCGCGACCGTCGTCACCAAGCTCCTGAACATGGTGGGGCCGGACGTCGCCTACTTCGGCCAGAAGGACGCCCAGCAGCTCGTCGTCATCCGCCGCCTCGTCCGCGATCTCGACATCCCCGTCGAGATCGAGGCCGTCCCCACCGTGCGCGAGCCGGACGGGCTGGCCCTCTCCAGCCGCAACGTCCACCTGAACAACGGCGACCGCGAGCGCGCGCTCGCCCTCAGCCGCGCGCTGCGCGAGGCGGAGGCCGCGATCGCCCGCGGCGAGCGCGACGCGCAGGCGATCCGCGCCGCCGCGCTCGGCGCCATGAACGACTTCGGAGTCGAGCCCGAGTACCTCGAGCTCGTCTCGCCGGAGAGCCTCGACCCGGTGACCACGGTGAACGGCCGCGTGCTGGTCGCCGTCGCCGCGCGGGTCGGGGGCACACGACTCATCGACAACGCACTCATCGAGACCGCAGAACCCACGGGCCGGGGGGCCGTGAGATGACCAGAACGATGCTGAAGTCCAAGATCCACCGGGCGTCGGTCACCGACTGCGACCTGCACTACGTCGGCTCCATCACCGTCGACCCGGACCTGCTCGAGGCCGCCGACATCCTCGAGCACGAGCAGGTCCACGTCGTGGACGTCGACAACGGCGCCCGCTTCGAGACGTACACGATCACCGGCGAGCGAGGCACCGGCGAGATGAAGGTCAACGGCGCCGCCGCGCGCCTCGTGCACCGCGGCGACACGATCATCGTCATCTCCTACGCGCAGTACACGCGCGAGGAGATGGAGCACTACGAGCCGCGCGTCGTGCACGTCGACCGCGAGAACCGGATCATCGCCGCGGACGCCAACGTGGCGACGCTGCTCGCCTAGGAGCCCCTGCATGTCCACGCTGCCCCAGAACCTCAACATCCCGAACGACGCGTCGCGGCTGCCGATGACGCTGCCGCGGCTGACCGAGATGAAGGCCCTCGGCGAGCCGATCGTCATGGTCACCGCGTACGACTACCCGAGCGCGCTGGCGGTCGACGGCGCGGGCGTCGACATGGTCCTCGTCGGCGACTCCGGCGCCATGACCGTCCTCGGCCACCCGTCGACGGTGCCGGTCGAGCTCGGCGAGCTGATCATGCTGGCCAAGGCCGTGCGCCGCGGCCTGCAGACGCCGTTCATGGTCGGCGACCTGCCGTTCGGCTCGTACGAGGTGAGCGACGAGCAGGCGATCACCACCGCGATGCGGTTCGTCAAGGAGGCCGGCTGCGACGCGGTCAAGCTCGAGGGCGGCGGGCCGACGTCGGTCGCGCGCGCCCGGGCGATCTCCCAGGCGGGGATCCCGGTCATGGGCCACGTCGGGCTGACGCCGCAGACGGCGACGGCGCTCGGCGGCTACCGGGCGCAGGGGCGCAACGCGGACGCCGCCGCGCGGGTGGAGCGCGAGGCGCTGGCGCTGCAGGAGGCGGGCTGCTTCAGCGTCGTCTTCGAGGCGATCCCGAGCCCGGTGGCCGAGAAGATCATGCCGTTGATGCAGGTCCCGGTCATCGGGATTGGCGCGGGCCCCGCGACGGACGGGCAGGTCCTGGTCTTCCACGACCTGCTGGGGATCCGCGAGGGCCGCGGGGCCAAGTTCGTCAAGCGCTACGCCGACCTGCTCGACGACATGAAGGCCGGCGTCGGGCAGTTCGCGGCCGACGTGCGGTCGCGTGCATACCCGGGGCCGGAGCACGGCTACTCGATGCCGCCGGAGGAGCTCGAGCGATTTCGCCGCGAGACGCCTGAAAAGGCGTAAGCTTCCCTGAGCATGGGCGGGCCGGTCCGACGCCCGGTCCGCCCACCGCAACATCTCCTGCGGGTTCACGGAACACCGGGAAAGCGCGTGTCGTGGTCGCGAGGACGCGGAACGGTGGGGCGCATGCGCCGAACATGCCTCCTGCTCCTCGCCGTCGCCCTCGCTGCGCCGGCGACCGCCTCCGCCGCCGTCCCCCACACCGTCCAGCCGGGCGAGACCCTGTGGTCGATCGCCGCCGCGAACAACCTGACGACGAGGACCGTCGCCGCGTTCAACGGGCTGCCGGAGGACAGCAACGTCGTCCTCGGCTCGACGATCCTGGTGCCGACCGTGGCCGAGGATGCCGCGAAGCTGGCGGTGGCTTCCCCCGCCGCCACGCCGAGCGCGGCCGCTCCCCCGCCCGCGGGCGCCTACACCGTCCAGCCGGGCGATACCTTCAGCTCGCTCGCCGCGCGCACGGGCGTCACGGCCGAGCAGGTCGCCGGCGTCAACGGGCTCAGCGTGACCGCCCCGCTCATCGCGGGAACCGCGATCAAGCTGCCGCCCGGCAACGCCCCCGCCGCGCCCGCCACCAGCACCACGCCGCAGGCCCCGCAGTCCGCTCCCGTCCCGACGCCGTCGCGCGTGTCGAGCGGCGACATCGCCACCGTCGCCGCGCAGAACGGCGTCCCCGGCTCCCTCGCCGCCGCGATCGCGTGGCAGGAGAGCGGCTTCAACAACGGCATGGTCTCCGCCGCGAACGCCCGCGGCGTGATGCAGGTCATGCCCGGGACGTGGGACTGGGTGCAGCGCAACCTCGCCCAGCGCCGGCTCGACCCGGGCAGCGCCGTCGACAACGTCCACGCCGGGACGCTCTATCTGCGCCAGCTCCTGCAGGAGACGGGCGGCGACCCGTCGCTCGCGGCGGCCGGCTACTACCAGGGCCTCGCCTCCGTCCGGCGGATCGGGATGCTGCCCGAGACGCAGCGCTACGTGGCGAACGTCATGGCGCTGCGGAGCCGGTTCGGGGGCTAGTCGTACGTCACCTGCCGGAGCACCTTCGCGGGTGCTCCGGCGGCGATCGAGAACGGCGGGACGTCCGTCGTCACGACCGAGTTCGCGCCGACGACGCTGCGCTCGCCGATCGTGACCCCGCTGGTGACGACGACGTTCGCGCCGCACCACACGTTGTCGCCGATCCGCGTCGGGCCCTTCGACGTGAAGCCCTGCCAGGTCACCGGCTTGTCGGGGTCGTCGAAGCGGTGGTTCGCGTCGGTGACGAAGCAGCCGTTGGCGAACATGCAGTGGTCGCCGATCTCGACGAGGCCGTCCGCGGCCACCATCACGCCGCGGTTGAGGAACGTGCCCGACCCGATCCGCACCCGCGCCGCGTCGGCGATCGTGATCCAGACGCCGGGCTCGAGCAGCGTCTGCTCGCCCACCTCCAGGCGCCCGTCCTCGAAGGCCTCCAGCACGTTCCCGTGGACCGGCCAGCGGCAGAACGCGCGCCGGCGGGCGAAGTGCCAGTGGATCCGCGCGCGGTTCCACGGGATCGAGTTGCGCTCGTACCAGCGCCACTTCTGGGCCCACAGCTTGAGGTCGGCGGCTGCGCTCACGGGCGAGGACGGTACCCCCTGCGGCTCGATCGGTCGCCCGGCGCCCTCATCGCTCGTCGCGGAAGGTCCGCGTGGGCAAGAAGGCGAAGAAGACGAAGCGCGCCGCGGCGCGGCGCGCGTAGACCTCCAACATCCGACCGATCGAGCGGCGCCCTCCGGGGCGCCGCTCGTGGTTCAGGCGCCGGCGAGCTCCCGCACCGCGTCCGCGGCCGGGATGACCGAGTCGATCTGCCTCACGCACTCGCCGGCGTACAGCGGCGTCACCTCCAAGAGGCGGTCGGGCATCCCCTCGAGCGGTGCGGCCGGGCCGAAGAGCGGCAGCCATGCGCGCTGCATCGCCGGCATCCGGCTCGCGGCGGCGAGCGGGATCAGGCGGCCGAGCGCCGCCGTCGGCGCGGTGAGGGCGTCCGTGAGCCGCGGGTGGCGCTCCCAGCGCTCCGTCGCGGCGTTGGGCAGGACGCGGTGGCGCGCCGGCCACCCGAAGCCGAAGAGCTTCGTGTCGATCGTGCGCGTCGCACCGAGCGCCCGCCGCTTGTACTCGGCATGCGCGCGCGACTCGTCGGTCAGCAGAAAGCGCGAGCCGGCGACGACCGCCGTCGCGCCGACGCCGAGCGCCCGCTCCACGTCGGCGCGCCGCGCCATCCCGCCCGCGGCGAGGACCGGCTTTCCACCGGCCGCATCGATCGCCTGCGGCAGGAACGTCTCCAGAGGCTCGGTCGCGCTGAGGTGCCCGCCGGCCTCCAGGCCCTGTGCGATCACGCCGTCGACGCCCTCCGCGACCGCCCGCCGCACAGCCTCGACGCTCCCCACCTGGTGCAGGACGACGATCCCGCGCTGGTGGAGCGCCGAGACGAGCCGCGCGTCGAACCCCCAGAACAGCACGACGACCTCGGCGCCGCCGTCGGCGCACGCGTCGACGTGGGCCTTCCGCGTGAACGGCAGCAGCAGGTTCGCGGCGACCGGCCGCCCCTCCCCCGCGATCTCGCGCGCCCGCCGCAGCTCGTCGCGCAGGACCGGCGGCGGGAGGATCCCGACCGTCCCCAGCGCACCCGCGGCGGACACCGCACCGGCGAGCTCCGCCCGCGCGAGCCCGCCACCCATGCCCGCCTGCAGGATGGGGTGCTCGAGGCGAAGCCGGTCGAGGAGGTCCATCGGAGGATCGTCGCGCATCGCGCCGCGGAGGGACGCGGTGGGGCGCGCGCCGGCGGAGGGGCGCGCGGGGAGCCGGCGGAGGGACGCGGTGGAGCGGCCGGCGAAAGGGCGCGGTGGGGCGGCGGGCGGCGGGCGGGGGGACGCGGAGGGGCGCGCCGGCGCAGGGGCGCGGTCGAGCGCGCGGCGGAGCCCGCTACACGGTTGCGGCGGCGCGCCCCGACTTCGCGCGCCCGTTGCCGTTGCCGTTCGCGGCGGCGGGCGGCTTGCGCTTCCTCCCCCGGCGCAGCGTCGGCGCGGCCGGGGTCACGAGGTCGGCGAGGAACCGGCCGGTGTGGGACTCCGGTGTCCCGGCGACCTCCTCGGGCGTCCCGGTCGCCACGACCGTTCCGCCCTCGTCGCCGCCCTCCGGGCCCATGTCGATGATCCGGTCCGCGGTCTTGATGACGTCGAGGTTGTGCTCGATGACGACTACCGAGTTGCCCTGATCAGTCAGGCGGTGCAGGACGTCGAGCAGGCGCTCGACGTCAGCGAAGTGGAGGCCGGTCGTCGGCTCGTCGAGGATGTACAGCGTCGTGCCGGTGGCGACCTTCGAGAGCTCGGTCGCGAGCTTGACGCGCTGCGCCTCGCCGCCCGACAGCGTGGTCGCGGGCTGGCCCAGCCGGATGTAGCCGAGCCCAACGTCGTTGAGCGTCACCAGCCGACGGCGGATCTTCGGGATGTGCTCGAAGAACTCGAGCGCCTCCTCGACCGGCATGTCGAGCACGTCGGCGATCGTCTTGCCCTTGAACCGGACCTGGAGCGTCTCGCGGTTGTAGCGCTTGCCGTGGCACTGCTCGCACGGGACGTAGATGTCCGGCAGGAAGTGCATCTCGATCTTGATCTGGCCGTCGCCGCGGCAGACCTCGCACCGCCCGCCCTTGACGTTGAACGAGAAGCGCCCCGGCTTGTAGCCGCGCGCCCGCGCCTCCTGCGTCTTGGAGAACAGGTCGCGGATGACGTCGAACAGGCCGGTGTACGTCGCGGGGTTCGACCGCGGCGTCCGCCCGATCGGCGACTGGTCGACCTGGATGATCTTGTCGAGCTGGTCGAGGCCCTTGACGCCGCGGTGCGCGCCTGGGCGCTGCCGGGCGCGGTGCAGCCGGTTCGCGAGCGACTTGAAGAGCACCTCGTTGACCAGCGTCGACTTGCCGGAGCCCGACACGCCGGTCACGCACGTCATGACCCCCAGCGGGACCTTGACGTCGACCTTCTTGAGGTTGTGCTGCGTCGCGCCCAGGATCTCCACGTAGCCGCTCGGCTTGCGGCGCTCCTCGGGCAGCGGGATCGTCTTCGCGCCCGAGAGGAACTGGCCGGTGAGCGACTCGGGGACGCGCATGACCTCCTCGGCCGTCCCCTTCGCGATGACGTGGCCGCCGTGCTCGCCGGCACCCGGCCCGAGGTCGACGAGGTAGTCGGCCGCGAGCATCGTCTGCTCGTCGTGCTCGACCACCAGCACGGTGTTGCCGAGGTCGCGCAGCCGCTCGAGCGTCCCGATCAGCTTCGAGTTGTCGCGCTGGTGCAGGCCGATCGACGGCTCGTCGAGCACGTACAGCACCCCGACGAGCGCCGAGCCGATCTGCGTCGCCAGCCGGATCCGCTGCGCCTCGCCGCCCGAGAGCGTCGCCGCCGCGCGGTCCATCGACAGGTACCCGATCCCCACGTCGTCGAGGAAGCGCATCCGCTCCTCGATCTCCCGCAGGATCAAACGGGCGATCCGGCGCTGCTGCTCGGTGAGCGAGACCTCGTCGAGCCACGTCCGCGCCCGCCGCACGCTCAGAGCGCTGAACTCGTGGATGCCGAGCCCGCCGACGCGCACCGCGCGCGACTCGGGCCGCAGGCGCGCGCCCTTGCACGCCGGGCACGGCACCATCGACATGAACTCCTCGATCTTCTCGCGCTGGAGCTCGGACTCCGTCTCGCGGTAACGACGCTCGAGGTTGTTGATGATCCCCTCGAACTGCGTCGCGTACGAGCGCCGGCGCCCGTAGCGGTTGCGGTAGGTGACCTGGATCCGGTCGCCGTTGGTGCCGTACAGGAACAGGTCCTGCGCGTCGTCGTCGAGGTCCTCCCACGGCAGCTCGAGGTCGACGCGGTACTTCTCGGCGATCGCTTGCGCGATCTGCTCGTAGTAGTTCGACGACGAGTTCGCCCACGGCAGCAGCGCGCCCTCGCCGATCGACAGCGACGGGTCGGGCACGACGAGATCGGGGTCGATCTCCATCTGCGATCCCAGCCCGGTGCAGCGGTCGCACGCCCCGTGCGGGGAGTTGAAGGAGAAGATGCGCGGCTCGAGCTCCGGCATCGAGGTGCCGCAGGACAGGCACGCGAAGCGCTCGGAGAACGTGCGGACGTCACCCGGGCCGTCGCCGCCGACCACCTCGACCTCGACGATGCCCGCCGCGAGCCCGACCGCCGTCTCCACCGAGTCGGCCAGGCGCTTGCGCACCTCCGGCCGCATGACGAGCCGGTCGACCACCACCGCGATGTCGTGCTTGAACTTCTTGTCGAGCTCGATCTTCTCCTCGAGCATCCGCAGCTCGCCGTCGACCTTCACGCGGGCGTAGCCCTCGCCGCGCAGCTCCTCCAGCAGCTTGCCGTACTCGCCCTTGCGCCCGCGGACCACCGGCGCGAGCACCATGAACCGCGTGCCCTCCTCGAGCTCCATCACCTGGTCGATGATCTGCTCGGCCGACTGGCCCTGGATGACCGCCCCGCACTCCGGGCAGTGCGGCGTGCCGACCCGCGCCCACAGCAGGCGCAGGTAGTCGTAGATCTCGGTGACCGTGCCGACCGTCGACCGCGGGTTGCGCGAGGTCGTCTTCTGGTCGATCGAGATCGCCGGAGACAGCCCCTCGATCGAGTCGACGTCCGGCTTGTCCATCTGCCCGAGGAACTGCCGGGCGTACGCGCTCAGCGACTCGACGTACCGCCGCTGCCCCTCCGCATAGATCGTGTCGAACGCCAGCGACGACTTCCCGGACCCGGACAGGCCGGTGAGCACGACGAGGGCGTCGCGGGGCAGGACGAGGTCAATGTCCTTGAGGTTGTGCTCCCTGGCACCGGAGACGACGATCGAGTCCTGCCGCATCTCCTAGGGAGTGTAGGAGGGCGAACGGATGTTCGATCAGGGGCGAAGCCGCAAAGTGCGCACCTTTGTCACAGTCCTGCGATCCGGCGACACGGCTGTGACCGTGATCCGGACCGTCAACGCGCCGTAACGGCTCAGCGTCGCCCGCAGCGACCGCCGCTGGAGGGTCGAGAGCGAGAAGCGCAGCGCCGTCGGCGAGGAGGTCGCGGACACCGAGCCGAGCGACCGCCGGCCGAGCGACCGCCACCGGCCGCCGACGCGCACCCGCGCCGCCGCCCGCAGCGAGCAGGCCGGGCGGCAGACCGCCGACAGGCCGAGCGAGCCGCCGAGGCGCTGCGACGCGCGGCCGCCGAGCCACAGCCGCACCGCCGGCATGCCGCCGGGGCCGCCCGCGGGCCCGCCCTCGATCGAGTCGATGTCCGGAGTCGCCGGCCGGCCGCTCGGGGCGACGTCGGCGGGCGGGTCGGCAGGCGAATCGGCCGCGGGAGGATCGGGCGCGACGCGCGGCGGCTCCGGCTCGGCCTTCTCCCCGCTCACGTCCGCGTCGCCGCGCCACGTCCACGCCACCTCGACGTTGCCGCCCGCATATGCGTCGTCGATTGCGGGCCCCTGCTCGGGCAGCGTCACGACGAGCCGGAACGGCGCGGTGCTCCCGGGAGACAGCGACCCGAGGTCGAGCGACGGGAGGTCCGCGAGCTTGCCGGTGAACACGGCGTCGCCCGCGCGCTCGACGCGTAGGTCCAGCCAGCGTGACAGCGCGCCGCCACCCGGGCCGGGCGCGTCCTGCAGCCCGCTCGTCGACAGCGTCAGCCGCTGCGGCCCCGGGGCGCGGTTGGTGAGCGAGAGCGTCCCCTCCGCTGAGTCGCCCGGCGCCAGGTCCGTCGCCACCAGCACCGCCTGCCCGTCGCGGGAGCTCTCCAGCTCGAGCGCGCCGCCCGCCGTCGCCCGCAGGATCGGCGCCTGCGGCGAGCCGCCGAGCGACAGCGACGCCACGGCCGCGAGCACCGTCGCGGCCAGCATGAGGATCCGGCTGGTCACGCCGCGCTCTCCGCGGGCCGGCCGCGCAGCCCGAGCAGGCCCACGACCTCCAGCAGCACGAGCAGCCCGGCGGGGATCGCGATCAGCGCGAGCTTCCCGTCGCGACTGCTCGCGAAGTGCAGCACGTGCCCCACCTTCGGCACGCTCACCGTCGCGCGGCCGATCCGGCCGTCCGCCGCGACGCTCCAGCGCTCCGGCACGTCGTTGGCATCCCCCTTGGTCACGAAGCGGACCAGCGGGCCGGTCCGGCGCATGCTCCGGACGCGATGCGTGACGAGCTCTCCCCCGCGCGACGGATCGTGGAAGGTCACGACGTCGCCCGGGCGCACGTCCAGCGGCGCGACGCTCTCGCTGAGGACCACGTCGCCCGGCGCCATCGCCGGCCGCATGCTCCCGGTGAGGATCGTGAACGGCGTGACGCCGACCGCGCGCGGCGCGACCACCAGCGCGGCGAGGCCGCAGACGACCCCGATCGCGCACCAGAGGGCGAAGGTCGTCGCCAGCCGCGTCATCGCGCCGGCGCCCCCGTAAACGTCAGCGTCCAGCGACCCGCGCGCGCGAGCGCGCCCGGGGCGGCCGAGCCGGGGACGGAGACGCGGACGGCGACGGTGGCGCTGCCGCCGCGCGGCAGCGGGACGGGGGTGGAGACACCTGACCGCAGACCGCCAAGAGGTCCGCGGAACACCACCCGTCCCGCCGTGCGCAGCTCGACCTCGACGAGCCGGTCGAGCGCGGGGTCGCCGTCGGTCACGCGCGGCCGCGCAGCCAGGGCGCCCGCCGTGCGGTTGGTCAGCCGGACCGTGCCGCGGGCCGCCGGCCCGCCGGGCGCCACGGAGGAGCGCCCGAGCAGCGGAGCGGCCGGAGACACGCCGACCTCGCCGCTCGGCACGGCGCGCACGTCGACGGAGACCGCCGCCGGGCGCGCCGAGGCCGGGACCCGCCACGCGAACAGCGCGGCGACGCCCACGAGGCACAGGCCGGCGAGCAGACCCGCCGCCCGGCTCGCGATGACCGGTGACAGAGACACGAGCCTCGAGCCTCAGCCGACTACTGGTTGCGGGCCTCCCACATGAGGCGGTGCGTGCCCGTGGACTTGCCCTGGGCGTTGTTGTCGTCCTGGACCGCGAGCTGCACGCGGTAGGTCAGGGAGTTGCCCTGAGCCCACTTGGTGGCGCTGCCCGGGTTGTCGACGAGGCCGTTCGCCCAGCCGCTGTGCGCGGTGCGGAAGCCCGCGAGCGTGCCCGTGAAGATCGGCGCGCCGTCGGCGACGAAGCCGGTGCAGTCGCCGAACGACGGCGTCGGGTCCGTGCCCGACTCGACGGTCATGTTCACGTACTGCGCGAGCGGCCCGACCGCGTCGGGCAGGTACAGCTTCACGTCGGCGTCGAGGCTGCCCGTGTAGGTGACGGTGATGCAGCGGTCGACGGTGGTGCCGGCGACGGCACCGGTCACGTCGTACAGGGCGCTGTCCGAGTCGTTGTCGCCGAGGGCGACGGTGCCGGAGTCGATCTTGTTGCCCGGGTTCTCGGTCGTCGACGAGAACGCGGAGAAGGTGCCGAACGCGGCGACGGCACCGGCGGCGCCGATGACGAGAAGCGTTCGGAGAAGGCTCTTGGTCCTGGACATGGCTCATCCCTCCTTGGTGGGAAAGTGACGAGAGAAGCTCCGTGCTGTCTCCCGGCGGCTGAGCCATCTCGCGCGAGGCGAGACCTCTGGCTTTGCGCCCCCGCCTCACGACGGGTTTGCCGTTGCGTTTCGGTGTCTCGACCCCGTGATCGGCCGCGGTCGCCCTCCGCCGCAGCCGCGCGGCCCCGGCGTGGACGAGCGTTCGACGGCCGCGGGGTCAGAAGTCGGTGTCCGCGCCGCCCTGCTCGCCGACCGAGGCCGTGCTCGTCGCGTTGCCCGCGAAGTCCAGGACCGAGGCGTTCGGGTTCCACGTCATCGAGGGCGTGCCGCCCGGCGTGCCGAGCCCGCCGCTCTGGTAGGCGCCGAAGAGCAGCGTGACCGTCGCGCCGCTCTGCGCCAGCGTGCCGCTGAACACGGCGTTCGACGAGGCGTAGTCGCGCCCGAGCACCAGCCAGTTGCCCGAGTCGATCAGCGGGATCGCAGCGGTGTTCCCCGCGTTGAAGACCACGATGTGGTCGTTCGTGGCCTTGTTGTCGACGTGGATGGTGACGGGGGTGGTGCCGGTGCCGTTCCACCCCGCGACGAGCGTGCCGGGGTCGACCTGCTCGCTGTAGGTGAAGACGATCGCGTCGCCGGTGTCGATCCGCCCCGGAGTCGTCCCGCCGTTCGTCGTCTGGACGTCGACCGCCGTCGGGGCCGTGTTGTCAACCCTGCGATTCGTCACGAGGAGCGACGTCGTGGTGTTGCCGGCGTTGTCGGTCGCGATCGACCGCAGGTCGTAGCCGCCGTCGGCGACGAGCGTCGTCACCCAGCTGCAGCTGTACGGCGAGACCGTGTCCGTACAGATGTCCGTCCAGGTGCCGGCGCCGGTGGGCGACCGCTGGATCCTCACGTTCGCCACGCCCGAGCCGCCCGTGTCGGTGCCGGTGGCGTCGATGGCGACGGTCCCGCCGATGTACGCGCCGGGGTCCGTCACGGAGGTCGCCGGCGGCGCGTTGTCGACGCGTCGGTTGGTCAACGTCGCGGACGTCCCCGTGCGCGAGACACCGTCGAGCGCGACCGCGCGGAAGTCGTAGAGCCCGTCGGCGAGCGTCGTGGTGTCGAACGCCGGGCACGCGTAGGGCGAGCTCGTGTCGGTGCAGATCGTCGTCCACGTGCTCGTCCCCGCGGGCGAGCGCTGGAGCGCGACCTGTGTGACGCCCGTGCCCGAGCCGTCGGAGGCCGTGGCCGCGAAGACGACGCTGCCGCGGAGGTACTGCCCCGGGTCGGTCACCGCCACGGACGGGTCCGTGTTGTCGAACATGCGCGAGGTGATGGTCGCCGACGCCGTCGTGTTCGCGGCCTGGTCGGCGGCCAGCGCGCGTACGTCGTGCGCGCCATCGGGCACAGCCGCCGTGCTGGTCGAGCACGACCAGGGGGATGTACCGGCGGTGCAGATGTCCACCCAGGCGCTCCCCGACCAGTACTGGTACGTGATCGAAGCGAGTCCCGAGAGCGCGTCGGCCGCGTCGCCGGAGAACGCGACGGTGCCGGTGAGCGGCGACCCGGGATCCGTCATCGTGACACCCGTCGGCGCTGCGTTGTCGACGCGGCGATTCGTGACGACGGTCGATGCGGTGCTGAACCCGGCACCGTCCGTGGCCACTGCCCGGACGTCGTAGAAGGCGCCGTTCGTCAGCGCCGACCCGTCGACCGCGCACGAATAGGGCGCCGTCGTGTCGGTGCAGCCCGTCGACCACAAGGCGGTCCCCGCCGGCGCGTACTGGAAGGCGACCGAGGAGACGCCCGCCCCGGAACCGTCGCCCGCCGTCGCCGTGAGCACGGTGGAAGCGCCGAGCCACGCGCCCGCGGCGCCGAGGGCGACCGTCGGCGGCGTGTTGTCGACGACCAGGTTGGTGACCGCTGTGGAGGTGCGGGCGTTGCCCGCCGCGTCGGTGGCGACCGCCCTGAGCTCGTAGACGCCGTCGGTCAGCGTCGTCGTGTCGAGCGTGCAGGAGTACGGCGAGGTCGTGTCCGTGCAGACGAGCGACCATGCACCTCCGGCAGGCCGGACGTTGATGTCGACGTCGGCGACGCCGGACCCGGAGTCGCTGGCGGTGGCGCTCACGCTCACGCTGCCGCTCAGCGGGCTCCCGGGGTTGGTCATGGTCACGCTGGGCAGGCCGTTGTCGATGCGCGTGGTCACCGTCGCCGCCGTGCTCGTGAACCCGGCGTTGTCGGTGGCGATCGCCCGGACCTCGTAGACGTTGTCGGCCATGAAGTTGGTGAAGAGGGTGCACGAGTACGGCGACGTCGTGTCGGTGCAGGCCGTCGTCCACGTCGAGGCGCCGACCACCCGGTACTGGACCTGGACGTTCAGGATGCCGCTGCCGTTGCCGTCGGACGCCGTGGCTCCGAGCGCGGTCGTCCCCCGTATGTAGGGGCCGGGATCATTCACCGCGACCGTCGGGGCGGTGTTGTCGACGCGCCGGTTGGTGGCGACCGCGGAGCTCGTCACGTTGCCCGCGACGTCGGTCGCGACGACGCGCACGTCGTAGAGGCCGTCGGGGACTGCGGTGGTCGCCCAGGAGCAGCTGTACGGCGAGACGGTGTCCGGCGGGCACGCATTGCTCCAGGTGTTGGCACCGGCAGGGCTGTACTGGAAGGTCGCGCTGGCGACGCCCGAGCCGCCGGTGTCCCCGAGCGTGCCGGCCAGCGAGACCGTGCCCTGCAGGAGCGTCGCCGGGGCGGTGAGGGTCGCCGTCGGGGCGGCGTTGTCCGGCTTGCGATTCGTCCACCCCGCCGAGGTGGTGGCGTTGCCCGCGCCGTCGGTCGCGACCGCGTGGAAGTCGTATCCGGTGCCGTTGGTCAGCCCCGTCGTGGCGAAGCTGCAGGTGAAGGGCGCCGAGCTGGAGGTGCATGCGGTGAGCCAGACGCTGCCGGCGGTCGTCTTGTACTCGTACCTGACCTGCGCGACGCCCGTGCCCCCAGCGGGGTCGCTCGTCGTCGACGTCATCGAGAGCGTGCCGCGGAACCAGAGCCCGGGGTCCGGCATCGACACGCTCGGCGAGCCGTTGTCGAACTGGCGGTTCGCGATGACCGCGGACGTGCCCTGCGTCCCGAGGCTGTCGACGGCGAGCGCGCGCAGGTCGTACAGGCCGTCGCTCAGCGTCGCGGTGTTCAGCGCGCAGGCGTAGGGCGAGACGGTGTCCGGCGCGCACGCGTTCGTCCACGTGCCCGCGCCCGCCGGGGACCGCTGGAACGTGACCGACGTGATCGTGCCGCCGCCGGTGTCGGTGGCAGTGGCTGAGAGGTTGACGGTCCCGTTCTTCGGCGAGCCGGGGTCCGCGAGGCTGACGTGCACCAGGAAGTCGCCGGCGGCGCTGATCGTCGTCGGGTTCCTCGCCGACGCGGTGAAGGTGGCGCCGGACATCGTCGTCCCCGACGCGATCACCAGGAGGATCGCCGCGGCGGCCCGCTTCAGCCCCTTCATGCCGGGCTCCCCTCCGCCGCCCGCTCCCCAGCGTCGCGCCACAGCCGCCCGAAGGTGAGGATCACGATCAGCAGCGCCGGGATCCCGACGCCGATGGTGCGAAGCGTGCGATCCGACGCGACGACGAGGACGTAGCCGGCGTGCGGGAGGTGGAACGCCACCCGCGCCTGCGTCGCGCCGTCGAGGTGGAAGCGCCACGGATCGGCCGACGCGTTCGCGTCGCCCTTCGTCCGGTAGACGCGCCGGCCGTCGCGCTCGCGCCCGATCGAGACGATGCGGTGCGTCACCATCCCGGCGGGCCCGGCGCCGCGCGGCGGCGTGTACGTGATGACGTCGCCGACCCGCAGCTCGTCCACCGGCACCGCCTCGTCCCACACGATCGACCCCCTCGCGATCGTGTCCCCCATCGACCCGCCCGTGATCACGTACCGCTCGTAGCCGAGGAGCGGCAGCGCGATCATGCCGGCGGCGAACGCGAGGCAGATCACGAACCCGGACCGGGCCGCGACGCGCGCGGCCCGGCGGACGGGAGTCGAACGGGACATGGCGGTGTGCCGGCTCGGCCCTGCTACTGGACGGCGTTCCAGGTGAAGTCGGTCGACGAGGTCGCGCTCTGGTAGACGTCGCCGGCGGACGCGTCGAGCTGCACCGTGAACTCGTAGCGGTGCTTCTCGTTGGCGGCGAACACGCCGAGGGCGACCGGCGAGCTCATGCCCGCGAGCGTCGCGGTCGACGCGCCGTAGAGCACCGTGTCGTCGCCGTCCCCACAAGCGTTCGGGGTCGACGCGTTGGACCAGACGCCGCAGTCCTTGATGACGAGGTTCAGCTTCGACGAGAGCGGGTTCGCCGTATCGCTGTTGACGGGCGCGCTGCGCGTAACCGTGAACGTGCCGGCGATCGTGCCGCTGTTGCGGATGTCGACCGTGCCGACCGCGGCCGTGCCGCCCGGCTTGAGGCCGGTCGCCGTCAGGACGGCGGTCGTGCTCGACTTGCTGTCCTCGATCGACAGCGCACCGGTGGCGAAGCTGTTGTTCGGGTTCGCGGCGGAGGCGCTGAAGTTCGCGCCAGAGCCGACGACCACGCCGGTCGCGGCGACGAGCACGGCGAGGGCGCCGAGCGCGCGCTTGGGCTGCTTGATGAGAAATGCGATTCGGGCCACGGGGTTCCTCCATGAAAGCCGTGTTCGTTTCGCATTCGGTGGCCCGGCCGACTCAGGGAGCCCCGTGACTTTGCGGACCCGCCTCGCGACGGGGGTGCCGTTTCGTGCGTTCAGATGACTGGCCGGAGGATCGACCGCAGTGCTGCCGCGCTGACCGCCTTTCGTGCTTTCTGGACGTTTGTACCAGCGACCTGGCGCTAATGAACCACGAGGTTGCCGTTGCTCAGCGCCCCCGACCAGTGGCGGTCCCCGACGGTCAGGTCGAAGGTGTTCGTGGCGTCGACGACGACGATCCGGTACGGGACGCGCCCGCCGCGGTCGACCGTCGCGCTGCCGACGCCGACGGCCCGGTTGCCGTCGCTGCGCAGCCCGGTGAGGTCGAGGAGCTTGACGTTCGTCGCGCCGTCGGCGAGGTGGCCGCTGCCGTTCAGGTCGCCCCCGCGGCTGTGCAGGGCGATGCTCAGGTACACGCTCCCCGCCAGCTTGCCTCCTCCGCCGGCGAAGCCGTCCGTCGAGCTGAAGGTGCCGTCGCAGGCGTCGCCGGCGCCGTCCTCGTCGTCGTCGCGCTGGCCGGCGTTCGCCACGGTCCGGCAGTTGTCCGCGACGTCGAGCACGCCGTCGTCGTCGTCGTCCGCGTCGCAGGCGTCACCGAGGCCGTCACCGTCGGCGTTCGCCTGGTTGGGGTTCGGGGCGTCGACGCAGTTGTCGACGAGGTCGAAGACGCCATCGCCATCGGAGTCGCCGGTCTCGCAGTCGTCGCCGACCCCGTCGCCGTCGCTGTCGGCCTGATCGAAGTTCTGCAGGTTCGGACAGTTGTCCTCGGCGGCGTCCCAGCCGTCCTGGTCCTGGTCCGATCGGAACCACGATATGTACAGCCCCTGGCCGTAGTCCCGGAAGCTGAAGACGCCGACGAAGGCCCAGCCGACCTCGGTCGTGGCCTGGCCGGCCGCGGTGGTGATGCGCAGCTCGGTCGGCAGGCGCTGGACGTTGACGGCGATGCCGCGGTGGGCGTCGGACGTGCCTTCGCAGGTGACGCCCGAACGTGCCGCCTCGGCGGGCGTGATGTGGCGCTCGCCCTCGACGCTCCCGTTCGGCGACGAGGCCGAGAACGTCGAGTCGTAGTCCGTGACCGCGGCGTCCTCCTCCGTGCCCACGATCGTGAACGAACCGTGCTCGGCGAACCGGCCGTCGGCCCCGAGGACCACGCCCTTGTCCGCATAGGAGAAGGTGAACGTCGCGGTCTGGCCGATCGGAGGGCAGATGCCCGGTGAGATGATGTCCGGGACCAGGAGATCGGCGGTGGGGTCCCAGTCGCCCGGGAGCGCGAGCGAGCCCGGCCAGCGCGTGTCGTGCATCGTCGGGTCGTCGGCCAGCGCGGCGGCGGGCACGGCGGCGAGGACAGCGAGGACGGCGACGCACAGCAACGTCGCCCGGGCGCGGATGCGCATGGGGAACGACCTTTCTCCGGGGACCGCCCGCGGGGACTGCGCGGGTCGTCCGACCGTAGTTGGCCGGACAGCCAGTCTCCATAGATCACTCGTCCAGGTACTTCATCCGGTCTGCGATCGCAGACCGGATGCGGCGCGTCGTCAGCCGCCGACGGAATCGTAGACCTCGTCCAGAAGCGACTGCCGGTCGCTCAGGTCGAAGTTCTCGGCGAGGTAGCGGTCGGTCTCCTCGCGGGACTGGCCGTTGAGGGCCATGTTGAGCGCGATCAGCCGCGCGCCCTCGACGTCGCCGCTGTCGCCGGTGCCGGTGGCCGCGGCGGGCTCGGGCGGCTCGGTGGCAGTGGGCGCGGGCTGCTCGGCGCGGCGCGGCTGCGGCGGGGCGGGCGGCTCGACGTCCTGGTCTGCGGTCGGGCCGGCGGCGAGCGCGTCGTCCTCGTCCAGCGCGGGCTCGCTCGTGGCGCCGCCGCCGGTCGGCGCGGCGGGCGGAACGGCCGTCTGCGCGGAGGCGGGGCGCGACGAGCCGCCCGACGGCTGGCCGCCGGAGGCCTCGTAGAGCTCGCCCATGTTCCCCTCGAGGAGCGTCAGGTCGGCGTTGAGGCGGTTCGCGCCCGTCCGCAGCGACTCGATCAGCGCCGTCAGCTCGCTCTCCATCGCGTCGACGCGCTGGAGCATGAGCGAGGCCTGCTCGGAGACCTTGGCCACGTGCTCGCGCGAGCGCTCGACCGCCTCCTGGTCCTTGCGCTCGGCCTCGCGCTCGGCCTCGGTGCGGATGCGGGAGGCCTGTGCCTCGGCGTCGCGCTCGATCGCCGCGGCGCTCTGCTCCGCCGCCTCCACGATGGAGCGCACCTGCTCGGAGGCCGCCTGCGCCAGGGAGGCGCCGCTGCGCCGCTGGGCCTGGCGCTGGAGCGACTCGAGCTCCTCGGCCACGCGGGCGAGGTGCTCGTCGACCGCCTCCGGCTCGTAGCCGCGGCGGCCGATGGGGAAGTCTTTACGCTCGATCGTCTGTCGGTCCAAAGCCATATGGGGGGAAATCTAACGCGCCGGGCTTCGGGAGGCGGAGGGACCCCTCAGGGCAGCCGCAGCCGCCCGCCCTCGCGCGCGACGAGGCCGTCGCGCTCCAGCGCCGCCACCGCGCGCTCGAGCCGGTCCTCCCCGATCCCGGACGGCAGCGGCTCCCCCGTCGCGAGCGCCGCGACGACCCGGCCGCGGACGTAGCGGTCGGTCTCCTCGAAGCGCGGCCGGCCTCCGGCGGCCCTCCGCGGGGGCGCCGCGGCCACCCTTCCGCTCGAGGGGCAGGCGGCGGTCAGCGGACACTCGCCGCAGCGCGGCCGGCGGGCCGTGCAGATCGTGGCGCCGAGCTCCATCGTCGCCTGGTTGAACGTCGCCGCGGCGCCGGGCGGCGGCATGAGCGGCCCCGCCCGCTCGAACACGCGGCGCGCGTTGGTGTCGACCGCCACGACCTGCCGGTCGAACGCGAACGACCCCACGGCCGCCGCCGTGTAGGCGCCGACGCCGGGCAGGTCCTCCAGCCGCGCCGGCCACCCGTGGGCCGCGACGACGCGCGCCGCCTCGTGCAGCCGCACCGCCCGCCGGTTGTAGCCGAGCCCGACCCACTCGCGCAGCACGTCGGCCAGCGGCGCGGCGACCAGCGCTCCCGCCGTCGGCCAGCGCTCGATCCACGCCTCGTACCGAGGGACCACCCGCGCCACCTGCGTCTGCTGCAGCATGACCTCGGAGACGAGAATCCGGTACGGGTCGCGCGTCCTGCGCCACGGCAGGTCGCGCCGCTCCCGCGCGTACCAGCGCAGGAGGGCTCCCGTCACGCCTTGACGACGCGCGTGTCGCAGATCTTGTCGTGGAGCGCCTCGTAGCGGTCGTCCCACAGCGGCCACAGGTAGTTCAGGAGGCCGAGGATCCCGAAGCTGAACAGCCCCCCGATCATCTCGATCAGGAGGTTCTTGACGACCACCTCGCGCACCACGGCCTTGCCGCCCGTGACCGGCGCGCCGTGCTTGGTCACGATCCGCGTGCCCGTGGCCCGGTGGCCGACCGTCTGCCCGTCCCACCGGCTCATGAGGACGGGCCCGTAGAACGGGAGCACGAGCAGGAGGAGGACGAACACGCCGACCGAGGCCGCGTCCTCGCCGCCGATCCCCGCCAGGGCTACGACGAGCACGACGAGGACGA
Source organism: Solirubrobacteraceae bacterium (assembly GCA_036389155.1). GTDB lineage: Bacteria > Actinomycetota > Thermoleophilia > Solirubrobacterales > Solirubrobacteraceae > CADCVT01. The sequence goes on along the minus strand of DASVQN010000003.1, from coordinate 95,212 downwards.
CCGCGCGGATGACGAAGTCGATCGCCGCCGCGCCGACCCGCTGCATGTAGTCGGCCGACTGGCCGCCGGCCGGCTGGTCGCCCGCCGGCTGCGTCGACGGCGTCTGCGACCCGCCCGACCACGCGGAGACGTCGGGCGCGGCGTCGGTGGGCGGCCGGAACGCCGGCGGGGACGGCGCGCTCGGCGGCGGAGCGGCCTCGCTGGGCGGCAGCCAGCCGGCCGGCGCGGCGTCGCCGCCGCTCCACAGCGACCCGCCGCGCTCCACGGGCCGCCCGAACGCGTCGGTCTCCTCGTCCTTCCGGCGCCCGAACGGGTCGTCGCCTTCGCTCAAGCGGGTGCCCCATGCTCGCGCGCCTCGCGGATCTCGCGCCGCAGGTCGCGGATCTCGTCGCGCAGGCGGGCCGCGTACTCGAACCGCAGGTCCTCGGCGGCCGCGGCCATCTCCTCCTCGAGCTCGACGATCGTCGTCTCGAGCTCGTTGAGCGTCATCTCCTCGCCCTTCTTCTTGCCGTGCGTGCGAGTCCGCCGCCCCTTCTTCGGGACCTTCGACTCGCTCTGCAGGAACTCGGCGATGTCCGAGATGCCCTTGACGATCGACGCCGGCGTGATGCCGTGCTCGGCGTTGTAGGCGACCTGGATCGCGCGGCGCCGGTCGGTCTCCGACAGCGCGGCCCGCATCGCGGCGGTCTCCTTGTCGGCGTACATGATCACGCGGCCGTCGGCGTTGCGCGCGGCGCGGCCGATCGTCTGGATGAGCGACGTCTCGCCGCGGAGGAAGCCCTCCTTGTCGGCGTCGAGGATCGCCACCAGCGAGACCTCGGGCAGGTCGAGCCCCTCGCGCAGGAGGTTGACCCCGACGAGGACGTCGTACTCCCCCAGCCGCAGGTCGCGGATGATCTGGATCCGCTCGAGCGTGTCGATCTCCGAGTGCAGGTAACGGACGCGGAAGCCCATCTCGAGCAGGTAGTCCGTGAGGTCCTCGGACATCTTCTTGGTGAGGGTCGTCACCAGGACGCGCTCGTCCTTGTCGACCACCGCGCGGACCTCGTTCATGAGGTCGTCGATCTGGTTGCGCGTCTCGCGCACGTCGACCTGCGGATCGACGATGCCGGTCGGACGGACGATCTGCTCGACGATCCGCGTGGAGTGGTCGCGCTCGAACGCGCTCGGCGTCGCGGAGACGAAGAGCATCTGCGGCGTGATCTTGAGGAACTCGTCGAAGGTCTGCGGCCGGTTGTCCATCGCGCTGGGCAGCCGGAAGCCGTAGTCGACGAGCGTCTTCTTGCGCGAGCGGTCGCCCTCGTACATCGCCCCGATCTGCGGGACGGTCTGGTGCGACTCGTCGATGAAGCAGAGGAAGTCGTCGGGGAAGTAGTCGAGCAGGCAGTAGGGGCGCGACCCGGGCGGGCGGCCGTCGAGGATGCGCGAGTAGTTCTCGATGCCGTTGCAGAAGCCCATCTCCCGCAGCATCTCCATGTCGTACTGCGTGCGCTGGCGCAGGCGATGGGACTCGAGTAGCTTGCCCTCGGCCTCGAGCTCGGCGCAGCGCGCGTTCAGCTCGCGCCCGATCTCCTCGACCGCGCGCTCGATCGTCCCCTCCTTGACGTTGTAGTGCGTCGCGGGCCAGACGGCGACGTGCTCGAGGTCGTCCTCGATGATCTCGCCGGTCAGCGGGTCGAAGTGCTGCAGGCGCTCGACCTCGTCGCCGAAGAGGACGGCGCGGTACGCGCTCTCGGCGTAGGCCGGGAAGACCTCGAGCGTCTCGCCACGCACGCGGAAGTTCGCGCGCCCGAGCGCCGCGTCGTTGCGGGTGTACTGCAGCGAGACGAGCTTGTGCAGCAGCTCGTCGCGGTCGACGAAGTCGCCGCACTTGAGGATCTGCACGTTCGCGTCGTACGTCTCGGGCGAGCCGAGGCCGAAGATGGCGGAGACCGAGGCGACGATGACGACGTCGCGGCGGGCGAAGAGGGCGGCGGTCGCCGCGTGGCGCAGCCGGTCGACCTCCTGGTTGATGGCCGAGTCCTTCTCGATGTAGAGGTCCCTGCTCGGGACGTACGCCTCGGGCTGGTAGTAGTCGTAGTACGAGACGAAGTACTCCACCGCGTTGTCGGGGAAGTACGTGCGGAACTCGTTGCACAGCTGCGCGGCCAGCGTCTTGTTGTGGGCGATGACGAGCGTCGGCCGCTGGACGCGCTCGATGACGCCGGCCATGGTCATCGTCTTGCCGGTGCCGGTGGCGCCGAGCAGCGTCGTGAAGCGGTCGCCGGCGTCGAGCGCGGCGGAGATCTCGTCGATCGCCTTCGGCTGGTCGGCCGTGGGCGCGTAGGTGCTGTCGAGGCGGAACTTGGGCACGACCTACTGAGGATAGGCACCATGCCGGACGTGATCCTCCGCGCGCCCGAGTCCCGCGACGAGGCCAGCCTTCGCCGGCTCCTCTTCGATCCCGCCGTCGCGCCCTGGCTGCGGCCGCCGCCGCTGCGCCCCTTCACCGAGGCCGACGCGCCCGCGCTGCTGGTGCGCGACCTGCGCCACTGGGAGGAGCACGGGTGGGGGCCGTGGATCGTCGAGTCGGGCGAGGACGGGTTCGCGGGCCGCGCGGGGCTGAACACGACGCGCGTGGCCGGCGAGCGCGCGGTCGAGCTCGCGTGGGCGCTGGTCGGCGCGGCACAGGGGCGCGGGCTCGCGACCGAGGCCGCGCTCGCGGCCGTCGCCTGGGCCCGCGAGCTCGGGCTCCCGGAGGTCGTCTCGTTCACGCTGCCCGAGAACGCCGCGTCGCGGCGGGTGATGGAGAAGGCCGGCCTGGCCTTCGACCGCGCGATCACGCACGCGGGCCTCCCCCACGTCCTCTACCGCCTGCGCCTCTGACGAATCCCTGACATGCGCCTGCAACGCTGGCCGGCATGCGCCGCGTCGTCGTCGCCGCGCTCGCCGCGGTCCCGCTCGGGGTCGTGCTCGGGGTGGCCGGTCAGGAGGGCGAGGAGGTCGTCCAGCAGCTCAAGTGGGTGTTCGCCCTGGGAACGCCCTGGCTGGTCGTGTGCTGGGCGGCCGGGGCGGTCGCCGGGACGAGGCTGGCGGGCGCCGTCGCGGGGTCGGTCGCGCTCACCGTCGCCACCGGCACGTACTACGGGCTGATGATCGGCCACGGCCACCGCTCGCTCGCCGGCGCGTTCATCGTCGTCGGCTGGGGCGCGGCGTCGGTCGCCGCCGGCGGGCTGTTCGGCTTGGCGGGCGGCGCGTGGCGGGGCGGCTCGGCTCCCGTGCGCGTGGCGGCGGTGGTCCTGTTGGCCGGCGCGATGGCGGGCGAGGCCGTCCTGCTGGCGGGCGAGTGGCCACAGCGCGTGACACCGCTCCTCGAGGCCGAGCTGGCCGCGGCCGGCGCGACGCCGTTCCTCCTCGTCCGCCCCTGGCGGGCGCTGCCGCTCGCCCTCGTCCTCATTGCCGCGGCGGCGCTGCTGCTCGCCGCGACCGAGGACCAGGTGCGCGAGACGATGCGCTACGCGGGCTGGTCGGGGCTGTAGAGGCGGCCACGACCTCGCCGAGCGCCGCCACCGCCCTGGCGATCGCGGGCTGCGGCAGGTGCGCGTAGCCGAGCACGAGGCCGGGCCGCCCGCTGCTCTCGACCCGCAGCGAGCGCAGGCTCTCCACCGCCACGCCCGCGGCCGCGGCGCGCTGGAGCACCGCCACCTCGTCGACCGCCTGCGGCAGCAGGACGAGCGCGTGCAGCCCCGCGGCGACGCCGACGACCTCGGCCCCGGGCAGGTGCTCGGCGAGCGCCGCGAGCAGCGCCGAGCGCCGGCGGCGGTACTCGCGACGCGTGCGGCGCAGGTGCCGGTCGAGGTCGCCGCGTTCGACGAGGTCGGCCAGCACGAGCTGCTCGAGCACCGGCCCGCCGCCGTCGGCCGCGATCCGCTCGGCGGCCACGGGGGCCGCGAGCCGCTCAGGCAGCACGAGCCAGCCCAGCCGCAGCCCGTGCGCGAACGACTTGCTCGCCGAGCCGGCGTAGACGACCCGCTCGGGCGCGAGCCCCTGCAGCGCCCCGACCGGCCCGCGGTCGAAGCGGTACTCGGCGTCGTAGTCGTCCTCGACGACCAGCCCGTCCTCCTGCTCGGCCCAGGTCAGCAGCGCCGCGCGGCGCTCCGGCGAGAGCACGACGCCCGTGGGCATCTGGTGGGCCGGGGTGACGAGGACGGCCCGTGCCCCGCTGCGCGCGAGCGCGCCGACGTCCAGGCCCTCCTCGTCCACCGGCACGCCCACCGGCCGCAGGCCGGCGCGCTGGAGCGACCAGCGGTGCAGGTGGAAGCCGGGGTCCTCGACGGCGATCGTCCGGTCGCCGCGCTCGCGCAGCAGGCGCGCGATCAGCACGATGCCCTGCGTGACGCCGCTGCACACGACCGTCCGCTCGGGATCCGGCGCGACGGCCCGCGCGCGGCCGAGGTAGCCGGCCAGCGCGTGGCGCAGCTCGGGGGTCCCCCGCGGGTCCGGGTAGCCCAGCGCGGCGTCCGGCATGCGGCGCAGGACGCGGCGCGTCGCGGCGAGCCACTGGTCGCGCGGGAAGGCCGCGAGGTCGGGCCGGCCCGGCATCAGGTCGAACGGCGGCGGCGACGGGCGCCGCGTGCCCCGGGGCGCGGGCGGCGACGGCGCGGGCGCGGCGGCGACGCGCGTGGGCGCGCCCTGGCGGGCGACGAGCCACCCCTCGGCGACGAGCTGCGCGTACGCCTCGCTCACCACGCCGCGCGAGACGCCCAGCTCGCGGGCGGCCGCGCGCGTCGAGGGCAGCCGCGCGCCCGGGACGAGGCGCCCGTCGCGGATGCCGTCGCGCAGCGCGCGCTCGATCTGCCGGTGCAGCGCGCCGGCGCCCCTGTCGATCGGCAGCAGGAGGTCGAGCGCGAACTGGTCCTGTCGGGACACGTGCGAGTGGACCTTAACCGCAGGGCCAGCGTGCGGTGGAATGACGGCCATGATCCGCGCGGTCCTCATCGTCGTCGGCGTGAGCCAGCTCGCCGTCGGCGTGCTCGCCTTCTTCGCCCCCGGCGCCTTCTACGACCTCCTCGCCGGCTACCCGCCCGAGAACCACCACTTCCTGATGGACGTCGGGTCGTGGAACGTCGCGCTCGGCGCGATCGCCGTCTACGGCGCCGGCCGGCCGGACTGGCACGTGCCGCTGCTGGGCTTCCTCGCGCTCCAGTACGGGCTGCACATGGTCTCGCACATCATCGACGTCGGCGACAGCGACCCGTCGTGGCAGGGCCCGTTCGCGCTGGTCGCGCAGGCCTTCGGCACGCTGGTCCTGGGCGGGCTGTTCCTGCGGGAGCGGTCGCGATGAGGGTCCTGCTCGGCGGAGCCACCGGTGCCATCGGCAGGCCGCTCGTGCGGCGCCTCGTCGGGGCCGGCCACGACGTCGTCGGCCTGACCCGCCGCCCCGAGCGCGCGCGGGAGGTCGACGCGGCGGGGGCGCGCGGCGTCGTCTGCGACGTCGTCGACCGCGCGGCGACGCTGGCGATCGCCGACGAGGTGCGGCCCGACGTCGTCCTCGACGAGACGACCGCGCTGCCCCAGCGCTACGACCCGCGCAAGATGTGGGAATTCTACGAGGGCATGGTCGACCTGCGCCTGCGCGGCACGCCGAACCTGATCGAGGCGGCGCAGGCGACCGGCGCGAGGATCGCCTTCCAGAGCATCGCCTTCATGTACGCGCCCGTGGAGGACGGCCGTCTGTGCACGGAGGAGGACCCGCCGTACGAGCGCGGCGCGCCGTTCCCGTGGGACCTCGCCCTGCCCGCGATCATCGCGCTCGAGCGGCGGGTCGTCGACCTCGGCGGGCTCGTCCTGCGCTACGGGATGTTCTACGGCCCGGGGACCCACTTCGACGGTGGCCAGATCCAGCACGACGTCCGGCGCCGGCGGATGCCGATCGTCGGCAAGGGGACCGGGCGCTTCCCGTTCATCCACGTCGACGACGCCGCGGCGGCCACCGTGCTCGCGCTCGAGCGCGGGACGACCGGGATCCTCAACGTCGTCGACGACGAGCCGCTGGCGATGCGCGAGTGGCTGCCGCTGTACGCGCGGGCGATCCGCGCGCCCAGGCCGCTGCGCGTGCCCGCGTGGCCGGTACGGCGGATGATGCCGCTGGCCGCGCACTGGGCGACGACCCTGCCGGGCGCGTCGAACGCGCGGGCGCGGCGGGAGCTCGGCTGGACGCCTGCGCGCCCGAGCGTCCGCGAGGGCTTCCCGGGCTGATGCGCATCCTCGTCGCGGGGGCCACCGGCCACCTGGGCCGGGCGCTGGTCGGCGAGCTGGCGCGGCGCGGGCACCGGACGCGCGCGGTCGTCCGCGATGCGGCGGGCGCGCCGGCGGCGGACGAGGTCGCCGTGGCCGACGCGGCGCGCGACCCGCTCGACGACGCGCTCGCCGGCGTCGACGCCGTCTTCTCCGCGCTGGGCGGCACCTCGCGCCTGGACCGCGGCCCGCGCCGTCCGTTCCGCGAGCTCGACACCGCGCCCAACCTGGCACTGCTCGGCGCCGCCGAGCGGGCGGGGGTGCAGCGGTTCGCGTACGTGACGATCCTCAACGCCGACCGGCTGCGCGGCAACGCGTACGTCGACGCGCACGAGACCGTCGTGGACGCGCTGCGCGCGTCCGCGGTGCCCGGCACCGTGATCCGCGCGAACGGGTTCTTCAGCTCGTACGACGAGCTCCTCGACCTCGCGCGGAAGGGGCGCGCGCGGGTCGTCGGCGACCCCGACCGGCTCAGCAACCCGATCCACGACGCGGACCTCGCCGCCGCGTGCGCCGATGCGCTGGAGGCCGGCGCCGACGAGGTGGAGATCGGCGGCCCGGAGACGCTGACGCGGCGCGAGGAGGTCGAGCTCGTCAACGAGGTCGCGGGCCGCGGGCGGACGGCGAAGCGGATGCCGGGCGCGATCCCGCGCGCCGGAGCCGTGCTGCTCCGGCCGGTCGACCCGCGCCGCGCCGCGATGCTCGACTTCGTGCGGCGCGTCTGCTCGATCGACATGGTCGGCCCGCGGCACGGCGAGCGCACGCTCGGCGAGTACCTGCGCGCGGCGAGCTGAGACGCGGAGCGGGCGGCCCGGAGGCCGCCCGCTCGCAGAACTGCTCGTGCTGGGGTCGCGCCCTAGCGCAGAGCGCTGAGGCGGAGCGCCGACGACTTCGTCGTGCTCTGCTGACGCGCCGCGGCCGCGCCGCTGGCGTCGTAGACCTGCGTGTTCCCGCGAGCCTGCACCGGGATCTGGCGCTTGCTCGAGGGGTCCTCCTCGATGCCGCAGAACTCGTCCTCCGGCAGGCCGGTCGGCATGTTCGCCGGGACCTGCTGATCGGAGTGGTTCGAGTTGGTCTCGTCGCCGTACCAGACGAGGATCTGGTCAGCGCCCCGCTCCTCCGCGCCGGAGCCGCCGTCGACGACGTAGAGCTCGAACGGCGTCTCGGGATCGTTCTTGACGTGCCCGGAGATGTACGCCTTGCCGGCGCTCTTCGTGCCGAACACGACGAGGCAGTCGACGACGCCGTGGAACTTCACCTGCGTGTCACCCGTGCCGCTGCGGCGGTTGACCTGCACCTGGCCGGTGGCCAGGGTGGAGTCGTCGCCGGCGCCCTGGGCGCGCTGAGCGGTGAACGCGACGGTATCGAGCGCGCCCGTGGTGGGCGGGTTGTTCGGATCGAGCAGCACCTGCCCGCCGCCCGTCGCGCGATCGCGCGCCGAGTCGGCATCCGCCGTCATCGGAACCGCGGCGACCATGCCGACTGCAGCCAACAGACCCAACTTACGAACCTTCATCGAACCCCCTGCAACGGATTTGTGGGATGGCGCAACGAGCGCAACATCCATCCGAACGCCGGGGCGCCACAAAACTTGCGCCTATTTGCAGGAATTCAGGTGACTGAGGATCAGAGTCCCAACTCTGCCGAATACTCCCGCCGGTACTGGTCCTTCGCGTCGAGCACCTTTCTCACGTAGGCACGCGTCTCGGGGAACGGGATCTCGTCGGGCTGCATGCCGGGGTCGTCGACGATCCAGCGGTCGACGTTGCCGCTGCCGGCGTTGTACGCCGCGACGGCGAGTGCGTCGTTGTCGCCGTAGCGGTCGAGCAGCCAGCGCAGGTACCACGACCCGTAGGCGATGTTGATCTGCGGCGTCCCGAGGTCGCCCTGCTCGAACTCGGTCCCGCCCGACTTCTGCGCGATCTCGTGCGCGGTCTGCGGCGTGATCTGCATGAGCCCGCGGGCGCCCGCGTGGGACGTCTGGTCGCGGAAGTGCGACTCGGCGTAGATCACCGCGGCGATCAGCGCCGGGTCGAGGCCCTTGTCGCGCGCCTGCTGGCGGATGATGTCCTCGTGGCGCAGGGGGAGCGTGACCTCCTCGATCGCCTTGTCGGCGACGGGCATGAGGATCGCGAAGCCGGCGACGACGATCAGCAGGAAGCCGAGCAGCGCTGCGATCCGGCGCCGCCGGCGTACCGCGATCTGGGTGCTCGACCGTCGCGTCATCTCAGCCCAGCTTGCCAAGGAGCTCCGACAGCCTCGCCTCGAGCTCGTCGACGGTGCCGTCGTTGCGGACCGTGAAGGTCGCGCGGCGGGCCTTCTCCTCCTGCGGGAGCTGGCGCGAGGCGCGCTCGTCCACCGCCTCGTGGCCGCGCGCGCCGGCGCGCTGGGCGCGGACGGCCTCGTCGGCGACGACCGCGATCGTCGCGTCGTAGATGCCGTCGAGGCCGGCCTCGAAGAGCAGCGGCGTCTCGACCACCGCCGCGCGCGGCGGCGGGTCGGCGGCCAGCGCCTCCTCGCGGAACGCCGCGACGCGCTCCCCCACCTTCGGCCACAGGAGCTGCTCGAGCCACTGGCGGTCGTCGGTGGTGGCGAACGCGCGGCGCGCCACCGCCGAGCGGTCGACCGAGCCGCCGGGCGCGACCTCCTCGCCCCAGCGCCCGACGACCGCGTCGCGGACGTCGTCGGTCTCGTACAGCTCGTGGACGACCGCGTCGGTGGAGAGCGTCGCCGCCCCGAGGCGCTCCAGCGCGCTCAGGGCGGTGCTCTTCCCGGCGCCGAGGCCGCCGGTCAGACCTACGAAGGGGACCGCCATCGGCGGCCCCGTTCAGGCCGTCTCGTCGGTGCCCTGCTCGGCAGCCGCGCCGGCGGCGTCCGCGGGCTCGGTGTCGAGCTCGTCGGCGGCGGGGCGCTCGGCGTCGTCGCCAGCCGCGGCCTCCACCTCCGGAGCGTCCGCAGCGGCGGCGTCGTCGCTCGCGGCCTCCACCTCCGGAGCCTCGGCAGCGGCGGGGTCGTCGCCCGAAGCGTCAACCTCCGCAGCCTCCGCAGCAGCCGCGTCCTCGCCCGACGCGTCCGCCTCCGGGGCGGCCTCGTCGGCGGCCGGCGCCTCGTCCGCGGCGCTCGCCAGGTCGGCGACGGACGTCCCGTCGGCCGCGGCCTCCGGCTCGGTCGGCTCGATGCCCTCGGCCTCCACCGCGCCCGGCGCCTCGGCCTGCGCGGCGAAGACGTCCTCGCTCAGCCCGAGGTCGCGCACGTCGTCCAGGTCGCCCGCGCCCTCCTCGCCGGCGTCGTCCGGCGGCGGCGCACCCTCGCGGCGCGGCAGGATCTGGTTCTCGACCCGCTTGGCCGACAGCGAGAGGCGGCGCCGCTCGGAGTCGATCTCGAGGATCTTGACCATGATGTCGACGCCCGGCTCGACGATCTCGCGGGGGTTCTCGACGTGGTACGGCGCGAGCTCGGAGATGTGCACGAGCCCCTCGACGCCGTCGAGGATCTCCACGAACGCGCCGAACGTGACGACCTTCGTGACCTTGCCCTCGAGCTCGTCGCCCACGTTGTACATCGAGACGACGCGCTGCCACGGGTCCTCCTGGGTCTGCTTGAGACCCAGCGAGATGCGCTGGCGGTCGCGGTCGATGTCGAGCACCTTCACCTGCACGGCGTCGCCGATCGCGACGACCTCGCTCGGGTGGTTGACGTGCGACCACGAGAGCTCGGAGATGTGGATCAGGCCGTCGATGCCGTTGAGGTCCACGAACGCGCCGAAGTCGACGATGTTCGAGATGACGCCCTCGACGATCAGCCCCGGCTGGAGGCGGTCGAGGATCTCCTGGCGCTGCTCCTTGCGCTCCTCCTCGAGCACCGCGCGCCGCGACAGCACGACGTTGTTGCGCGAGCGGTTGAGCTCGATGACCTTCGTCTCGAGCGTCGTGCCCATGAACTCGTCGAGGTTCGGGACGCGCCGGATGTCGACCAGCGACGCGGGCAGGAAGCCGCGCACGCCGAGGTCGATGATGAGGCCGCCCTTGACGACCTCGATGACGTTGCCCTCGATCGGGACGCCGGACTCCTGAGCCGCCTCGATGCGCCGCCACGCCTTCTCGAAGCGGGCGCGCTTCTTGGACATGATGAGGCGCCCGTCCTGATCCTCCTTGGTGAGGACCAGCGCGTCGACCTCTTCACCGAGCTCGACCTCGTCGTGCGGGTCGACGGACTTGCGGATGGAAAGCTCGTTGGAGGGGATGACCCCCTCGCTCTTGTAACCGATGTCGACGAGGACTTCGTCGTTGTCGATCCGGACGACGCGTCCGGTGACGACATCCCCCTCGTCGAAGTGGCGCAGCGTGGCGTCGTAGTTCGGGACGACTTGACCGTCGATCTCCAGCAGGAGACCGTCGGAGCCTTCCACCACGCGCGCGTCGGGGGTCGTTGTGTCAGTGGCCATGAGTCGCGAAAGCCTAGCGCAGTACCCTTGCCGCGCTGTGCCCGTGCGAGCCACGAAACGCGGTGCGGAACGCACGCCTCTGGACCGTGACTGCGACGTCCTGATCTGCGGCGCGAGCTTCGCCGGACTGGCCGTCGCACGCGAACTGGCGGGCTCCGGGAAGGACGTCCTGATCGTCGACCGGTACGACGTCGGCGAGAAGCAGACGTCGGCCTGCGCGGCGCCGACCGAGTGGCTCGAGGCGCTCGGACTGCAGGGCGCGATCCAGCAGACGTTCGCGCGGCTCGTGGTGCACACGCCGAAGGGGACGTCGACGTGGCCGCTGCCGTGGACGTTCTCGACGTTCGACTACCGCACGCTGTGCGAGCTGCTGTTCGAGCAGTCGTCGGACACCGTGACCTTCGACCACGCGAAGGTGAACGGGCGGACGGGCTTCACCGTCCACACCGACCGCGGGGACCTTCGCGCACCGCTCGTCGTCGACGCGCTGGGCTGGCGGCGCGTGCTCGGCGCCGGCGCGAACGTGCAGCCGCCCGAGGCCTTCCTCTCGCGCGGGCTGGAGGTGCACCCGCACGGGCGCCGCGACGACCTCGAGCTGTGGCTCGACCCGCGCTACGTCCCGGCCGGCTACGGGTGGTCGTTCCCCGCCGACGACGAGCTGCGCGTCGGCGTCGGCTCGTTCGACCCGCGCTACCACGTCAAGGACCCAACGCTCGAGCTCGCGCGCGACGTGGACGTCGACGCCGTGCGCTTCCAGGGCAACTGGATCCCGCACAAGCTGCGCAAGGCGAGCGACGACGGGATCTTCTTCGCGGGCGACAGCGCCGGGCACTGCCTGCCGGTGACCGCCGAGGGGATCCGGACCGCGCTGTACTTCGGCCTCGCAGCGGGGCGCGAGATCCGCGCCGTCCTCGACGGCCGCCAGACGCGCGAGCAGGCGCTCGCCGCGTACGGCGCGTTCTCGGACGCGCACGCGTGGAAGTACCTGTGGCTCAAGCGCGTACAGAACCTCGTCGGCCGGATCAACCCGACGCCGGTCATGCCACTTGCGATCCGCGCGATGTCGAACGACCGCCTGCTGCGCTGGTCGTTCGAGCACTACCTCAACATCGCGCCGCCGCCCGCGCCGGCCGGCGCCGCATCTCCGTCGGCGCGCGTCGCCGTCGCCACGGCGTAGTCCTCCTCCTCCGGGCACCACGCGGGCTTCGGCTGTCCGGCGAGCTGCCCGCCCGGGCAGTCCTCGGCGTGGACCTCGCGTCGCGGGTTGCGGATCCGCAGCAGGCCGATCACGCCGCCGAGGGCGACGAGGATCGTCGCGAAGCCGAGGCCCATGCGGAAGCCGTCGAGGTCGAGCGTCCCGCCGATGACCGCGCCGATCGCGGCGGTCGCGAGCAGGGACGCGACGCGCGCGACCGCGTTGTTGACGCCCGACGCGATGCCGGCGTTCGCCTCTTCGGCGTCGGCGAGGATCGCGGCGGTGAGCGGCGCGACGGTGATCGACAGCCCGATCGCGAAGACGACGACGCCCGGCAGGACGTCCGCGACGAGCGAGGGGTCCTCGTCGACCATCATCAGCAGCGAGAGGATCCCGAGGGCGGAGACGAGCGGGCCCAGGCCCATGAACAGGCGCGGGCCGTGGCGGTCGGACAGGGCGCCGAACCTGCGCGAGAGCGCGAACATGACGATCGTCGCCGGCATGGTGGCCAGGCCCGCCTCGAACGCCTCGTAGCCCGCGACTTGCTGGAGGAACAGCACGAGCAGGAAGAACGTGACGCCGAGGCCGCCGTACATCGCGAACGTCTCGACGTTCCCCCACGCGAAGTTGCCGCGCGAGAAGAGCCGCAGCGGGAGCATCGGGTCGGGCCGGCGCCGCTCCCAGACGAGGAACGCGGCGAAGATCGCGAGCCCGACGACGATCGGCAGGACGACCGACGGGCTCCCCCAGCCGTGCTGCGGCTGCTGGATCAGGCCGAACGTCGGGCCTGCGAGGCCGACCGCGCACAGCCCGGCCCCGACCCAGTCGACCGTCCGCCCCTCCCCCATGTGCGGCAGGTCCGGCATGCGCGCGGCGAGCACGAGCGTGAGCGCGACGAACGGCACGTTGAGCGCGAAGATCCAGCGCCAGTCCAGCGTGTCGACGAGCCACCCGCCGGCGAGCGGGCCGATGACCGCCGCGATGCCGCTGTACGCGGTCCACGACCCGATCGCGGCGCCGCGCTCGCGGCCGTTGAAGGCCGCGACGATGATGGCCAGCGACGCCGGCGTGCACAGCGCGCCGAACCCGCCCTGCAGCGCGCGCCCGGCGACGAGCACCTCGATGGACGGCGCCGCGGCGCACACGACCGATGCGAGGCCGAACCCGCCGACGCCGATCGCGAAGACGCGCTTCTCCCCGTACACGTCGCCCAGCGAGCCGCCGATCAGGATCAGCGACCCGAGCATCAGCAGATACGCGTTGACGATCCACTGCTGACCGGCGAGGCCGCCGCCGAGGTCGCCGCGGATCGCCGGCAGCGCGACGTTGACCACCGTCGAGTCGAGGATCACGACGAACGACCCCATGATCGCCGCGAGCAGCGTCGTGCGCTTCTGGGCGGCGGTGAGGGTCACGCTCTGAGACTACGCTGCCGCCGTGGCCTCGCCGCTGCGAACCGAGATCGACGGCGCACTCGCCGTCCTGACGCTCGACCGGCCGGAGAAGCGCAACGCGCTGTCGATCGCGCTGCGGTACGCGCTGGCCGACGCGCTCGACGCTCTCGCCGCCGACGAGGCCGTGCATGCCGCGGTGCTCACCGGCGCGGGGAGCGCGTTCTGCGCGGGCGTGGACGTCACCCAGTTCGGCGGCGACCGCGCGAACAAGGAGCACCTGCTCGAGTCGAGCGCGCGGTCGTTCGGGGCTGTCGCGCGGTTCCCGAAGCCGCTCGTGGCGTACGTCAACGGACCGGCGATCGCGGGCGGCTTCGCGATCGCGCTGCTGTGCGACGTGAGGGTCGCCGCGCCGGCGGCGCGGCTGGGGTTCCCGGAGATCGGCCGCCACATCCCGCCGTCGTACGCGGCGGCGCGCGCCGCGCTGCCCGAGGCGCTCGCGCGCGAGCTGTGCCTCACCGGCCGGGTGCTCGACGCGGAGGAGGCGCGCGCCCGCGGCGTCGTGTCCTCGGTCGGCTCGTACGACGACGCGGTGGCCGTCGCCCGCGGCATCGCGGACGCCCCGCCCGCGGCGACGCGCGAGGTCAAGCGTCGCGCGCTCCTGCACGGCGAGCGGACGTGGCTGCCGCTGCTCGACGACGAGCTCGAGCAGCTGCGCGCCGCCCTCCTCCCCGCCTAGGGGTGATGGTCGAGCGCGTTCGGCTGGCCGGCGCGGAAGAGTTCGGCGTCGGCGCGCTTGGCCGCCTCGTACTCCGGCGGGTCGTACAGCCTGAACTTCGCCGCGGGCGCCGCCTTCGAGCCTGACCGGCGCAGGATCTCGTTGGCCGCCTCGCGCCCGGACTCGTTGGCGCCCTCCATCGTCGCGAGGTCGATGTCGGTCTGGACGTAGTCGCCGGCGAGCATCAGGTTCTGGATCGCCGTGCCGGCCGCCGGCCGCTTCTCCCATGAGCCCACGGTGTTCACGAGCAGCGGCTCGTCGTTGCGGTTGTGGCCCTTGCGGCGCTGCCACTGGATCGCGGGATCGAGGAACCACGAGTGGACCATGTCGTCGGTCAGGCCCTCGCCGCTGTCCTCGAGGTGCGCCTTGATCTGCGCCCAGACCTCCGTCCTGATCTCCTCGCGCATGCACTGCTTCGCCGGCTTGCCGAAGACGATCCCGGGCGTGTCCCAGTCGGAGACGTCGACCGAGAGGCAGTCGACGACCGAGCCGTCGCCGTAGTCGCGCGGGAAGTCGCGGTCCGCCCAGAACTGGCCCTGCGTCAGCGCGGTCAGCGCCCACGGCGCGTCCACGAAGGTCACGTGGCCGCGCGTCAGCTCGACCTTGCGCCGCAGGTAGAACTGGATCCCGTTCATCCAGTCGACCTGGAGCTCGTGCATCCCCTCCAGGCTCGGGTCCGCGGCGAGCACGCGCCGCGAGAGCAGGGTCCGCGCGCGCTCGACCGGCATCGCGCTGACGAACCAGTCCGCGTCCACGGTCCGCCGCCGGCCGCGCCGGTCGCGCACCCGTGCGGAGACGACGCGCCCGCGCCGCACGTCGAGCGCCTCGGCCGTCTGCCCGACGCGGAAGCGGACGCCGAGCTCGCGCAGGTGGATGATCCAGGGGTCGATCCAGGCCTCGTTCGTCGGGGCGTTCAGCACGCGGTCGGGCGCGCCGTCGTTGCCGCGCTGCATGATGTTCATGACGAACGCCTCGGCCATGTTGCCGATCGTCCGCGTGCTGGCGACGGTCTCCTTCGCGGCGACGAGCGAGCGCGTCAGGCCGCGCGCGATGACCTTCTTGTACTCGTCGGACTGCGCCTCGGCGCGGACGAAGTCCCACCAGGACGTCTGCTCCCACTGGCCGTAGCGGCGCTCCTCGCAGCTCGTCAGGAAGACCATCACGCGGTTGGTGAAGAGCTCGGCCTCCTGCGGCGAGATGCCCTGGTGCTTCAGCATCTCCTCGACGAGCAGCCGCTCGAGACCGCCGGGGCGCCCGAGCTCGCCCGGATCGGGGACGGCGCCGAAGAGCTGCGCGTCGGCGCGCCCGCCCGCGCGCGCCGAGCGCGTCTGCATCGCGTCGACGAGGTTGTCCCACACGCCGTGCTCGTTCCCGGCGAACGGGATCCGCCGCATCGTGTCCGGGACATGGTGGTAGAAGCCGGGGAAGAACCGGAACCCGTGCTCGCCGGGAAGCGCGCGCCGCCCGCCCGCCGCGGTGCCGGCCACCGGGATGCTGCGCGCCTTGCCGCCGAGCGCCTTGCGCTCGAACACGGTGACGCGGAACCCGCGCTCGGCGAGCTCGTGCGCGGCCGCCAGGCCGGCCATCCCGCCACCGAGGACGGCGACCTCCCGGCCGCTCGTCGGCCGGCGCCGCCGGTGCGGCTTGCGCTTCTTCGCGGCGAGCGCCGAGGCGGGCGTCAGCGCGGCAGCGGCGACCGCCGCCCCCGCCAGCGCCTCGCGGCGCGTCAACCCGTCGTGCCGGTGCTCGTCCCCCATCCCGTCGTGACCGTACGGCGGGCCGAGCGCGGACGCGTCAGTCCTGACGCCGAGTCACACCGCGAGGACCCGGAAGCTAGAAGCCGCGGCGCTCGCGGTCGGCGCTCGGCGACGCGCCGCCCGACCACAGCCGCCGCCACGAGTACACGAGCCAGAGGAGCGCGAGGACGAGCGCGGCGATCGCCCACCCCGGCTCCTCCGTCGGGTCCACGCCGCCGATGGCCACGAAGAAGAGGAAGAGCACCACGAGCGCGCCGCAGATCGCCATGACGATCGTGATCGGCGTGACGCCGCCCCGGTAGTCGCTGGAGCGTCGGCCCGGGCTCGCGCGTCGGTCGGGTCGCTGGCGCCGTTCGGCCATCGTGGCGCGAATGTACCCGACTCAGAAGACGACTGTGCGGGTTCCGTCGAGCAGGACGCGGTCCTCGAGGTGCCAGCGCACCGCGCGCGCGAGCACCGTCCGCTCGATGTCGCGCCCGATGCGCTCCAGCGCCGCGACGTCGTGGCGGTGCGAGACGCGCGCGACGTCCTGCTCGACGATCGGCCCGGCGTCGAGCTCCTCGGTGACGTAGTGCGCCGTCGCGCCGATGATCTTGACCCCGCGCTCGCGGGCCCGCTCGTACGGCGCCGCCCCGGCGAACGCCGGCAGGAACGAGTGGTGGATGTTCATCACCGGCGCGCCCACGCGCGCCAGGAACTCCCCGGACAGGATCTGCATGTACCGCGCGAGCACGACGAGGTCGACGTCGGCGAGATGCGCGAGCATCGCGTCCTCGGCGGCCGCGCGCTGCTCGGGCGTGTTCGGCACGTGCGCGAACGGGACCCCGAACCCCTCGACGTCGTCGCGCGCGACCTCGTGGTTGGAGATGACGACGGGGACCTCGCAGAACAGCTCGCCGCTGCGCCGCCGCCACAGCAGGTCGAGCAGGCAGTGCTCCTCGCGGCTGACGAGGATCGCCATGCGCGGGGGGATCGAGGCGTCGGCGAAGCGGGCAGTCATCCCGAAGGAGGCGGCGACGTCGGCTGTGAACGCGTCGCGGAGGGTCGCGAGATCGCCTTCGGCGTCGAACTCCATCCGCATGTGGAAGCGCTCGCCGGAGTGCTGCGCCGACGAGGTGATGTTCGCCCCGGACGCGTGCAGGAACCCGGCCACCGCGGCGACGATGCCGGGGCGATCGGGACACGAGACGAGGAGCCTGCCGTGCACTACTCGCGCACGACGAGGAACACGCCGGCGGCCAGCAGGAGCACGCCGGCCACCTTGCCGACGCTGATCGGGTCCTTCGGCAGCCCGAGCAGCCCGAACTGGTCGATGACCACCGACATCGTCAGCTGGCCGGCGATCGTCGCGGCGACGACCGGCCCGGCGCCCAGCTCGCGCACCGTCACGAGCACCGTCGTCACGTACGCCGCGCCGAGCACCCCGCCGGTCAGGTAGTACCAGCTCAGGTGGCGCGCCTCGCCGACGTGCGAGAAGCCGCCCTTCGCGAACGCGGCGATCACCGCGAGCACGACCGTCCCGAGCGCGAAGGAGAGGAACGCCGCCTGGAACGAGCCGACGGACTTGCCGAGCATCGAGTTGATCGGCGCCTGCAGCGCGATCAGCCCGCCGACGCCCGCCGTCAGGACGACCGCGGCCCCGCGATCCACTACTTCGCCTCCAGCCAGGTCCGCCCGGACCCGACGTCGACGGCGAGCGGCGGGTCGCGCGGCTCCCACGGCTCGACCATGACGCGGCACACGAGCGACCGCACGGCGTCGACCTCGTCCTCCGGCGTCTCGAGCAGCAGTTCGTCGTGCACGGTGAGGATCTGCCTGGCCCGCAGCCCCTCGTCGCGCAGCGCCCGCGCGCAGCGGATCATCGCCAGCTTGAGGATGTCGGCCGCGGTGCCCTGGATCACCGTGTTGACCGCGAGCCGCTCGCCGAGCGAGTGCATCTGCCAGTTGCGCGCCCGCAGCTCGGGGATCTGGCGCCGGCGCCCGAACAGCGTCGAGACGTAGCCCTGCTCGGTCGCCTGCTCGATCGTCGACGCGATGAACGCGGCGACCGCCGAGAAGCGCTCGAGGTAGGCGTCGATGAACGCCTTGGCCTCCTCGCGCGGGATGTTGAGCCGGTCGGCCAAGCCGTAGTCCGACAGGCCGTAGACGATCCCGTAGTTGATCATCTTCGCCTTCGACCGCATCCCCGGGTCGATCTCGTCCTCGCGCACCCCGAAGACCTCGCGCGCGGTCGCGGTGTGCACGTCCTCGCCGCGCTTGAAGATGTCCTTGAGCACCTGCTCGCCGGCGATGTGCGCGAGGACGCGCAGCTCGACCTGCGAGTAGTCGGCGCTGACGAGGACGTTGCCCTCCTCGGCCTCGAAGCACCCGCGGATCTCGCGTCCGAGCGCGGTGCGGATCGGGACGTTCTGCATGTTCGGGTTCGTCGAGGACAGCCGCCCGGTCGACGCCACGGCCTGGTCGAACGTCGTGTGGATGCGCGAGCGCGAGTCGACGAGGTCGGGCAGGACCTCCAGGTACGTCTTCGTCAGCTGGTTGAGCTCGCGCCAGCGCTCGATCTTGGGGATGACCGGGTGCTCGTCGCGGATGGCCTGAAGGACGCGCGCGTCGGTGGAGAAGCCGGTCTTGCCGCGGCGCTTCTTCGAGAGCCCGAGCTTGGTGAAGAGGACCTCGCCGAGCTGCTGCGGCGAGCCGATGACGAACTCCTCGCCGGTGAGCTTGAAGATGTCGTCCTCGAGGTCGCGGATCTCCGCCCGGACGCGGTCGCGCACCTCCTGCAGGCGCGCGACGTTCAGCCGCACCCCGGCCTCCTCCATCTCCCGCAGCGTGTGCACGAGCGGCAGCTCGATCTCGTCCATCACGTGCGCGAGGCCCCACTCCTCGATCCGCGCGCGCTGCCACGCCGCCAGCTCGCGCAGCAGCACCGCGTCCGCGGCGGCGGGGTCGGCGACGCTCGTCGCCAGCCCGCGCTCCTCGACCAGCTCGCGGACCGGGAACGCCCGCCGCGCCGGCTCGATCAGGTACGCCGCCAGCAGCGTGTCGTGCGCGAGGTTGGGCGGGACGACCTCGAAGGACTTCGCGTCGTGCGCGGTGACCGGGCGCTCGTCGGCCGCGAGCATCACCTGGCGCGGCGCGTCGCAGTCGCCGGCCAGCACCTCGCCGCCCGTCGCCACGCCGAAGCGCCACGCGTCGCCGGCCGGCGGAAGCTCGCCCTCGGGCGTCTCCGGCCGGCGCACCGCGAGCGTCACGGGCTCGGCCGGCAGCTCGGCGACGTCGTTCAGCGTCGCCTCGCGCAGGTTCGCCTCGACCGTCCGCTCCGGGACGGGCGCCGGCGCGGCCTCGTCGTCGCCCAGCGCCTCCTCCAGCCGGCGCAGCGGGTCGCGCAGCTCGAAGTCGCGGAAGACCTCGCGCAGGCGCGCGCGGTCGGGCGTGCGCGCGAGCGCGTCCTGCAGGTCGATGTCGACCGGGACCTCGCACTGCGCTGTCGCGAGCTGCTTGGAGATCCGGGCGTCGTCGGCGTGGTTCGTCAGGTTCTCCTTGCGCTTGGCGCCCGAGATCTGGTCGATGTTCTCGAGCACCGCCTCGAGCGAGCCGAACTGCTGCAGCAGCTGCGCCGCCGTCTTGTCGCCGATGCCCGGGACGCCCGGGATGTTGTCCGACGTGTCGCCCTTCAGGCCGTAGAAGTCGGGGATCTGCTCGGGCGGGATACCGTAGCGGTCGATGACCGCCTGCCGGTCGTAGGTCTTGGTCTCGGTGATCCCGCGCGACGTCGCCATGACCTTCACGCCGTCGCCGACCAGCTGGAAGGCGTCGCGGTCGCCGGTCACCACGGTCACGGG
This sequence comes from Solirubrobacteraceae bacterium, assembly GCA_036389155.1. Taxonomy (GTDB): domain Bacteria; phylum Actinomycetota; class Thermoleophilia; order Solirubrobacterales; family Solirubrobacteraceae; genus CADCVT01. The sequence goes on along the minus strand of DASVQN010000003.1, from coordinate 75,532 downwards.
AATCCCCTCCGCCTTCGCCCGCTCGGTGATGGTGGCGATCACGTCGTCGGCCTCGAAGCCGTCGACGCGGTAGTTCGTGTAGCCGAAGGCCTCGACGAGCGGCTCCATGTGCGGGTACTGCTCGGCCAGGAGGTCGGGCCGCGACGGCCGGTCGCCCTTGTACTCCGGGTAGACCTCGCGGCGCCCGCTCGACCCGGCGTCCCAGACCACGATCGTCGGCTGCTGGCCGTGGTCGGTGAGCAGCTTCACGAGCATCGACGCGAAGCCGAAGATCGCGTTGGTGGGCCGGCCGTCCGACGTGGCGATCGACTCGGGCAGCGCGAAGAAGGCGCGGTACACGAGCGAGTTGCCGTCGATGAGGAAAAGCTCGCGCGGAGCGTCGCCGTTGGTCGCCACCGGCCCATCGTAGGATGCTGCGCTCCGTGGCCGCCCCCACCTCCGCCCAGTACAGCCTCACGATCCGCGTCGAGCTCGAGCACCGCCCCGGCGCGCTCGGCGAGGTCCTGACGGCGATCGGCGGCGCCGGCGGCCAGCTCGGCGCGATCGACCTGATCGAGGCCGACGACCGCCGCACCCTGCGCGACATCACGCTCGACGCGCGCGACCAGCAGCACTGGCGGTCGATCCTGCGGGCGATCGAGGCGGTGCAGAGCGCGCGCGTGGTCGACGCCACCGACCGCACGTTCCGCGTCCACATCGGCGGGAAGATCGAGCAGCACAACAAGATCCCGCTCAAGACGCGCGACGACCTCTCGATGGCCTACACGCCCGGCGTCGCGCGCGTCTGCCAGGCCATCGCCGCCGATCGTGACAAGGCGTTCCAGTACACGATCAAGCGCAACACCGTGGCCGTCGTCAGCGACGGGACGGCGGTCCTCGGGCTCGGCGACATCGGCCCCGAGGCGGCGATGCCGGTGATGGAGGGCAAGGCGATGCTCTTCAAGGAGTTCGCCGGCGTCGACGCGTTCCCGATCTGCCTGGCGACGAAGGACCCGGACGAGATCGTCGAGACCGTGCAGCGCCTCGCGCCCACGTTCGGCGGGATCAACCTCGAGGACATCTCGGCGCCGCGCTGCTTCGAGATCGAGGAGCGGCTGAAGGAACTGCTCGACATCCCGGTGTTCCACGACGACCAGCACGGAACGGCGATCGTGGTGCTCGCCGCGCTGCTCAACGCGCTCAAGTTGACGCGCAAGCGCATCGAGGACCTGCGCGTGCTCGTCGTCGGGCTCGGCGCCGCGGGGGTCGCCGTCACGAAGATCCTGCTCGAGGCGGGCGTGCAGGACGTCATCGGCTGCGACTCGCGCGGCGCGCTGCACCGCGGCCGCGCGGACTACGTCGACGGCTCGATGCCGGCGATCAAGCGCTGGTACACCGAGATGTCGAACCCCGAGGGCCGCAGCGGCTCCCCCGGCGACGTGATCGACGGCGCCGACCTCTTCGTCGGGCTGAGCGGCGCGCGCGTGATGCCGCCCGACGCGCTGTCGCGCATGGCGCCGGACGCGATGGTCTTCGCCATGGCCAACCCGACGCCGGAGGTCACGCCGGAGGAGGCCGCGCCGTACGCCCGCATCGTCGCGACGGGCCGCTCGGACTACCCGAACCAGATCAACAACGTCCTCGCCTTCCCCGGCATCTTCCGCGGCGCGCTCGACGTCCGCGCGACGCAGATCACCGAGGAGATGAAGCTGGCCGCGGCGCGGGCGATCGCGGCGATCATCCCCGAGGGCGAGCTTCGCGAGGACTACATCATCCCCTCGGTCTTCAACCGCGACGTCGCCCCGGCGGTCGCGGACGCGGTCTCGCGCGTGGCCCACGAGCAGGGCACCGCGAGCGAGCGCGGCGACACGATCGGCTTCGCGGCCGTCGACGCCGAGCGCCTGCGCTCGGGCGACTAGGGCGACGACGCCTAGACGCCGCGAGCGGCGAGCAGTTCTGCCAGCTCGGCCACCGCCCGGGCACGCTCCGCGATGAGGCGACAATCCGGCGACGGCGACGGCAGCTCGGCGGCCAGCTCCTCGCCCAGCTCGTAGAGATGGTTGAGCCCGCTCGAGAGCGACACGTCCCCGTCCGGCGGCTCGGGCGCGACGGAAGGCGAGGGCTCGCGCCGGAAGTGCAGCATCGCGATCTCGCTCCTGATCCGCTCCGTCGCCGGCTCGCGCTCGACGCGGTACTTCGCAGCGGTCTCGATCGTGAGCAGTTGCTGCAGCGTCTCGTCGATCAGCGCGACGACGGCGTCATGGGCGGGCCGGTCGAGCTCGACGGGCGTCCACGACACGTGCACGTCGGCGTCGTCGAAGCCGCCGCCCGCGAACGCGTCCTGCGCACGCTCGTGGATCTGGGCGAGGTCGGCCTCGATGAGGTCGCGCGCACTTGTAGCGGCAAGCGGCCCCACTCCTCGGGCCCGAGATACAGCCGCCGCGCCGTGTGTCGGTAGGCGCGGCGCGTGCCACCCTGGCGCTCCACCTCGGCCTGCTCGACAGCGCCGGCCTCCTCGAGCACCCCGAGGTGGTAGGCGACCGCCCTCCGCGTCCGTCCGGTGGCCGCCGCCAGGTCGCCCGCGGTCCTGGGACCGTCCGCCACGAGGATCTTCAGGAGGTGATCGCGGAACGGGTGCCCGAGAGCCCGATCCAACCTGGCGCGGGTTGCGGCGAGCTCTGAGGACGGCTTCGGAAGTGCGGGCGGCAGCACCTCCACGGCGGGTTCGTGCGCGCGCGGTTCCATGCGACAGACCCTACCGCCTCCGGAAGATGCGTCAACGCACTCAACGTCCTTGACACGCGCAGGAGCGGGTGCCGAAACGGTGCGATGCGTCCGGCAGGTCCCGATGGCACAACACCGCCGAAGGAGGTGATCCATGCGCATCGAGAAGTCATCACGCCGCATCGCGCCCAGCGCCTCAACGGGCAAGGGCGCGTAGGTCCGCGGGGCGGTCGTGCGGCACGGCGCCGCGCGGCCGCCACCACCGCGGTCGGGAAACGGTTCCGCACCACGGATCGGTCATGGGACCATGACCACGATCGATCTACACGCCGCGCCGCCGCGCGACGCTCGGGAGGCGTTCGAGGCCTCGGCCGAGGTCTACGACGTCCTGACGTCGCACCACGACTACGAGAAGTGGACGGTGTTGATCGAGGGGCTCGCGCGGCGCCACGGCCTCGTCGAGCGCGGTCGGCTGCTCGACGTGGGTTGCGGCACGGGCAAGAGCCTGCTGCCGTGGCTGGAACGCGGGTGGTCCGTCACCGGCTGCGACATGTCGCCCGGGATGCTCGCCCGCGCCCGCGCCAAGGTGCCGCCGGACGTCGAGCTGCTCGTCGCCGACGCGCGCCGGCTGCCGGACCTCGGACTGTTCGAGCTCGTCCTCCTGCTCGACGACGTCGTCAACTACATCGACGCGGGGGACCATGACGCCGTGTTCCAGGGCGTGGCGCGCGCGCTCGCGCCCGACGGCCTCGTGATCTTCGACCTGAACACGCTCGACACGTTCCGGACCTTCTTCGCCGAGCCCGACGTGCGCGAGGGCGACGGGGTCATGGCCGTGTGGCGCGGGCTCGGAGACCCCGCGCACCGGCCGGGCGAGAGCGCGGAGGCGACGCTGGACGCGTTCGTCCGCACCGGGGGCGGCGAGTGGCGGCACTCGCGCGCGCTGCACCGCGAGCACCACCACCCACTCGACCGCGTGCGAGCCACCCTGGAGGCGGCGGGCCTCGAGCTCGTCGCGACCTACGGGCAGGACCAGGAGTGCAACGTCGACGCGGTGCCGGACGAGCTGCGCCACTCCAAGGTCATCGTGATCGCCCGCCGGCGCGCGGCGACCACGTACGCCCTGCGCCCGACGGTCGAGGCCTTCCCCGCGAGCGACGGGTCGATCTACTTCCTGCGCGGCGGCGGCGACGCCGAGCTCGTGCTCGCCGAGCCGAGCGACGACGAGCGGGCGCTGCTCGAGCTGCTCCACGAGCCGCGGACCGCGGAGGAGCTGCACGCGGCCGTGCCGGGCGGGAGCGCCGCCGCGATCCTCGCCGAGCTGCGCGAGCTGGGCCTGGTACGCACCGACGCCGGCCTCCCCTCGGCCCTGCCCGGCGAGGCCGCGGAGCGCTACGACCGCCAGCTTCTGTACTTCGCGGGCGAGAGCGGCGACGACGAGGCGGCGGCCGCCGCGCAGCAGCGCCTCCTCGACTCCTCCGTCTGCATCGTCGGCTGCGGCGGGCTGGGCTCGTGGACCGCCGCCGCGCTGGCCTGCGCCGGCGTCGGCCGGCTGGTGCTCGTCGACGACGATCGCGTCGAGCTGAGCAACCTCAACCGCCAGCTGCTCTTCCGGCGCGCCGACGTGGGCCGCCCGAAGGTGGAGGTCGCGGCCGAGGCGCTCACGGCGTTCGACCCGCGGCTGGAGGTCGTGGCCGTCCCCCGCCGGGTCGGCGGGCCGGACGACGTCCGCGAGCTGGCGACCGGCAGCGACCTCGTCGTCGCCACCGCCGACAGCCCGCCGTACGCGATCACCCGCTGGATCGACGAGGGCGCGCTGGCGCTCGGCATCCCGCACGTCGGCGCCGCGCAGTTCCCCCCGCACGTCCGCGTCGGGCCGCTCTTCGTGCCGGGCGAGACCGGCTGCGAGCGCTGCGCGGAGACGGCGGCGCGCCGCGACTACCCCGAGTACGACGCCCTCGTCGCGTACCGGCGGCGCCACGACCGGCCGGCGGCGACCTCCGGGCCGCTGTCGGGCCTGGTCGGCTCGATCCTCGCCACGGAGGCGATGCACCTGCTCAGCGGGATCGCGACGCCCGCGACCCACGGCGCGGCGATCCTGATCGACACGCGCACGCTGTCGGTGAGGACCGAGCCGCTCGCGCGCGACCCCGCGTGCGAGGCGTGCGGCGCCGGCGTCGGATAGCGCGCGGCCGCGATCCACGCCCGCCCCGCCGCCGTACGGTTCACCGATGGCACGCGTCACGCTCACCGGAGCCACCGGCCGGATCGGCCTCTCCCTCGTCGACGCGCTCGTCGCCCGCGGCGACGAGGTCACCGTCCTCACGCGCAGGCCCGAGCGCGCGGCGCACAAGCTCCCGTCGGCCGTCGCCGCGCACGCGTGGGATCCGACCGCCGGCCCCGCCCCCGCCGACGCGCTCGCGGGCCGCGACGCGATCGTCCACCTCGCCGGGGAGGACGTCGCCCAGCGCTGGAGCGCGAAGGTCAAGGAGGAGATCCGCGCCAGCCGCGAGGCCGGCACGCGCAACCTCGTCGCGGGCATCGCGAGCGCCGGCCCGCGGCCGAAGGCGCTTGTCAGCGCGTCGGCCGCCGGCTACTACGGCCCCCGGGACGACGAGCCCGTCGCCGAGGACGCCGCTCCCGGAGACGACTTCCTCGCGCAAGTCGTCGTAGCGTGGGAGCGCGAGGCCGCCGCCGCCGAGGCGCTCGGCCTGCGCGTCGCCCTCATGCGCACGGGGGTCGTCCTGTCCGCCGACGCGGGCGCGCTGAAGAAGATGCTGCCGCCCTTCAAGCTCGGCGTCGGCGGGCCCGTCGCGGGCGGGCGCCAGTACATCCCGTGGGTCCATCTCGACGACGTCGTCGGCATGTACCTGGCCGCGATCGACGACGAGCGCTGGAGCGGGCCGGTCAACGTCGTGGCGCCCGGCGCCGTCAGCAACCGCGACTTCTCCAAGGCGCTCGGAAGGGCGCTGCACCGACCGGCGCTCGCGCCCGTCCCGGGAGCGGCGCTCAAGCTCCTCTACGGCGAGATGAGCCAGATCGTGCTGACCGGCGTGAACATGGTGCCGCGCCGCGCGCAGGAGCTCGGGTACGCCTTCCGCCACCCGCAGGTGCAAGAGGCGCTGGAGGCGACGGTCTAGCTCGCGGCGCCGGTCGGCCCGGGGCCGCCGGCGGGCGGGCGCTCGGCCGCGGGATCGACGGCCTCGTCGGCGTCGATCGACTTGCCGCCGAACGCGCCGACGACCTTCCAGTCGGACTCCGGCTTGGCGGGGATGAACACCCAGACGATCACGCCGGGCGGGAAGATCAGCCCCGTCGCCAGCCCCCACCGCTGCCCGTAGCCCTTCCGCTCGGCCAGGTACTGGCAGATGATCGTGATGATCAGCCAGCCGAAGAGCAGCCACAGCGCGAGCGTTCCGATGACGGCGAGCACGGTCATCCTCCGAGGTACGCCTCCTTGACCTGCGGGCTCTCGCGCAGCTTCGCCGAGTCGTCGCTGAGCACGACCGCGCCCGTCTCGAGCACGTAGCCCCGGTTCGAGACGGCCAGCGCGAAGTTGGCGTTCTGCTCGACGAGCAGGATCGTCGTGCCCTGCTTGTTGATCTCGGCGATCGTCTCGTAGATGCGCTCGGTGAGGATCGGCGAGATGCCCATCGACGGCTCGTCGAGCAGCAGCAGCTTGGGCCGGGCCATCAGCGCGCGCCCGATCGCGAGCATCTGCTGCTCGCCGCCGGACATCGTGCCCGCCTTCTGGGTGCGCCGCTCCTCGAGACGCGGGAACAGCTCGAAGACGCGCTCGCGGTCCTTGGCCACGTCCGTGTCGCGGCGCAGGTACGCGCCCATGTCGAGGTTCTCCGACACCGTCATGCGCTGGAAGCACTTGCGCCCCTCGGGCGACTGCGAGATGCCGAGGCGCACGATGTCCTGCGGCTGGATGCGGCTGATGTCGCGGCCGCGGAACTTGATCGTGCCCGTGCGGGCGGGCGTGAGGCCGGAGATCGAGCGCAGCGTCGTCGACTTGCCGGCGCCGTTGGCCCCGATCAGCGTAACGCACTCGCCCTCCTCGACCGTGAGGGTGATCCCCTTCAGCGCCTGGATGTTGCCGTAGAAGGTCTGGACGTCCTCCAGCTCGAGCATCGCCATCAGCCGTTCAGCTCCTGCGACGCCTGCTTGCCGAGGTACGCCTCGACGACCTGCGGGTTCTGGCGCACCGACTGCGGGTCGCCCTCGGCGATCTTCTCGCCGTGGTCGAGCACCGTGATGTGCTCGGACACGCCCATGATCACCTTCATGTCGTGCTCGATGAGCAGGATCGAGAGACCGCGCTCGTCGCGGACCCGGCGCATGAAGTCGGTCAGGCGGTCCGACTCGGCGGGGTTCATGCCCGCGGTCGGCTCGTCGAGCAGCAGCAGCTTCGGGTCGGAGGAGAGGGCGCGCGCGATCTCCACGCGGCGCTGGTCGCCGTAGCTCAGGTTGATCGCGAGCTGATCGTGCGTGTTCTTGCCGAGGCCGACGTACTCGAGCGTCTCGATCGCGTGCTCGCGCACGCGCTTCTCCTCGTTGCGCACGCCCGGCGTGCGCAGGATCGAGCCGAACAGCCCGCCCTTCATCCGCGCGTGCTGGCCGACCATGACGTTCTCGACCGCGCTCATCGTGCCGAAGAGGCGGATGTTCTGGAACGTCCGCGCGACGCCCATCGCCATGATCTTGTCGGGGCGCCCGCCGGTGATGTCCTTGCCGTCGAACGTCACGCTGCCGATCGTCGGCTTGTAGAGGCCCGTGAGGATGTTGAAGAACGTCGTCTTGCCCGCGCCGTTGGGGCCGATGATCGAGACGATCGACTTGCGCGGGATCGAGAACGTGACGTCGCCGACCGCGGTGAGGCCGCCGAAGATCTTCGAGATGTTGGTCGCCGCGAGGATCGGCGCGCCGTCGGGGCCGGGCCCGGGCGCGTCGGGGCGCGAGGCGGAGACGGCGCCGCTCACGGGATCCTCGCCTCGTAGACGCCCTCGTCGGTGCCGACGCCCTCCTCGAGCTCGAGCTGCCGCCGGCGTTCGGGCAGCAGGCCCTCGGGCCGGAGCACCATCATGATCACGAGCAGGAAGCCGAAGATGCCGAAGGACAGCTCGGTGAGGTCGAAGTCCAGCCCCACCTTGCTCGGCCACGTGTTGAACACGTTCGGGATCAGCTGGTTGTTGATGTACGACAGGACGATCGCGCCGAGCACGACGCCCCAGATGGACCCCAGGCCGCCCAGGATGATCATGGCCAGGACGAAGATCGAGAACGAGAACGCGAACTGGTCGGCGTTGACCGTGTTGAGGTAGGACGCCAGGAACGCGCCGGCCATGCCGCCGAACGCGGCGCCGGTGCCGTAGGCCATGAGCTTGGTGCGGACGAGCGGCACGCCCATCGACGCCGCCGCGACCTCGTCCTCGCGCAGCGCGATCCACGCGCGGCCCAGGCGCGAGTCGCGCAGGCGGAAGTTCACGAACAGCACGAGTATCACCAGCGCGAGAGCGAACCAGAACCAGGGTCTGAGGTTCAGCGCCTGGAAGCGGTCGACGAACGGCGGGTCGATCTTGTCGACCGGCGTGACGCCCTGGCGGCCGGCGGTCAGGTGGCCGCCGAAGAGGTTGATGTCGTCGCCGTTGATCGCGATGCGGCCGACGATCTCGCCGAACGCGAGCGTGACGATGGCGATGTAGTCGCCGCGCAGGCGCAGCGTCGGCAGCCCGATCAGGATCCCGGCGATCGTCGTCGCGATGACCGCCAGCACCATGATGATGAGGAAGTTCAGGTGGATGCCGGGCAGGTTCGACGCCGGCTTGCTCACCCCGAAGTGGATGCCCTCGCCGCCGCCGGCGTTCGACCAGAAGCCCGACCCGAAGTAGCCGACCGTGTAGGCGCCGATCGCGAAGAACGCGACGTACCCGAGGTCGAGCAGCCCCGCGAACCCGACGATGATGTTCAGCCCGAGCGCCATCACGACGTAGGACGCCGCGAGGATCATGTTGTTCATCCCGTCGCCGGACTCGTCGACGAAGAACGAGAGCACGATCGCCAGCCCGATGACCACGACCGCGATGAGCAGGTTCTGCGTCGAGCTCAGCTCGGGCATCCGGAAGCGCGAGCCGCGGCGGGCCTCCGGGACGACGGCTTCGGGCGCGCTCATCCGGCCTCCCTCGTCTGCTCGCCGAGCAGGCCGGACGGCTTGAAGACCATGATCAGGATCAGGTAGGCGAAGACGTACACCGGCGTCCACGACGGGCCCATCTGGAAGACGCCGAGGTCCGCGCGGTTGTCGATCATCTGCTGGATCATCCCGATGATGAACCCGCCGAGCACGGCGCCCTTGATGTTGCCGATGCCGCCCATGACCGCCGCGGTGAAGGCGATGAGGCCGGCGGTGAAGCCCTGGAAGTACCAGATCTGCGTCTGGTAGAGGACGTAGATCAGCCCGGCCGCGCCGGCGAGGGCGCCGCCCAGCAGGAAGGTCGCGGAGATCGTCGTGTCGACGTTGATCCCCATGAGGCGCGCGGCCTCGGGGTCCTGCGCGGTCGCGCGCATCGCCTTGCCCAAGCGGCTGCGGGCGATGAAGGCCGTCATGAGCAGGACGAGCGGGATCGTGACGCCGATGGCGAGCACGTCGCCGCGCGTGATGATCACGTCGCCGAGGGTGATCAGCGACTTCTGCGAGTCGATGATGTCCTCGACGCTGCGCGGGGAGCCGCCCTTCCACAGAAGGCCGACGTTCTGCAGGATGAAGGAGAAGCCGACGGCGGTGATGAGCGGCGCCAGCTTGGGCGCGCTGCGCAGCGGCCGGTAGGCCACCCGCTCGATCATCGCGTTCATCGTCGCCGGGATGAACATCGCCACGAGCAGCGTGGCGGCGATGCCGAGGACCAGCCCGATGGTGCCCGTCGCGGCGGTCAGCCCGAGCACGCCGAAGAACCAGGCGGTCGTGAACGAGCCGATCATGAAGACCTCGCCGTGGGCGAAGTTGATCAGCTCGATGATGCCGTAGACGAGGGTGTAGCCGATCGCCACGAGCGCCCAGATGGCGCCGTTGGAGATCCCGTCCACGATGTTGTTCGCGAGCCGGGAGAGGTCGTGCTCGGTCTTGAGGTCGTCGATCGCGAAGACGACCGGCAGGATGAGCAGAACGAGGATCAGGCCGAAGGTCCCGAAGAACCGCCTGACGGCGGCCATCGGGGACGTGCCTGGTGCGGGAACGCTGGCAGCTTCCATCAGGGTCGCGTTCGATCAGATCAGGTCCGGGGGCCGGTCGCAAGCGACCGGCCCCCGCGTGAACCTGGATCGGGCGGTGGCTTAGGAGCCGCCCGCCTTGATCGTCTTGTCGAACTTCAGCTGACCATCCTCGATGGTGTAGACGCCGTAGTCCGTGATCGTCGTGTCGCCGTTCTCGTCGATCGAGTACGTGCCGAGGACGCTCTTGCGGTCCTTGGTCTCGAACATGGCCTTCAGGATCTCGGTCCTGTCGGCCGTGCCGGCGCGCTCGATCGCGTCGAGCACGAGGCGCGTGGCCTCGTAGGCGTAGAGCGCGTACACGTCGACGTTCTTCACGCCGTACTCGCTCTTGTACTGCTCGAAGAACTCCTGGCCCTCAGGCGGGTAGGACTCCGGGTCGAGCGTCGCGACCGTGATCTTGACCTTCTTCGCGACGCCGGCGGGGACACCGCCCTCCTTCGGGTCGAAGAACTCGGCGTTCGAGACGCCGTCCGGCCCGTAGAGCTTCGCGTTCGGGATCGCCGCCGAGAAGTCCTTCATGATCTGGACGCCACCGTTCGGGGTGGTGCCCGAGAACACGAAGCAGTCGACGTTCGCCGACTTCGCGCGCCCGGCGAGGGAGCGGAAGTTCGACGCCTTCGGATCGATGCCCTCGTTGAAGGCGATCTTCAGGCCCTGGTCCTCGGCGGAGCCCTGGACGTTCTTGGCCAGGCCCGCGCCGTAGACCTCCTTGTCGTTGGCGATCGCGACGGTCGTGCAGCCGTCTTCCTTCATCGTCGTCGCCAGCGCCGCGCCCTGGATCGTGTCCTTCGGGACGATGCGCATGTAGTGGCGCTCACCCGACGGGTAGTACTTGTCGGGCTCGCCCGGCTCGGCGCCCGGCTCGTCCGACGTCAGGCCGACCGCCGTGTTGGCGAACGAGATCTGCGGGACGGGCGGCGACGCCTCGTTCAGCAGCGGCATCGAGATCGCCGACGCGCCCGAGTTGAACTCGCCGATGTACGCGACGGCCTTGTCGTCCTGGGCCACCTTGCGCGCGTTGGCCGACGTGGCCTCCGGCGTCCAGTTGCCCACCTGGGCCGTCGAGTCGTCGAGCGACTTGTAGTTCACCGTGAAGTTGCCGGCCTTGTTGTTGGCCTGCTTGAGGGCGAGCTCGATGCCCTTCACCGCCGCGGTGGTCTGAAGGCGCTGTGCGCCCTGCAGCGGGAGGCTCGAGTAGATGTTGACCGTGCCGCCGCCGCTGTCGCTGCTGGAGCCGGTCTTGGTGTCGCCGCTGGATTCCTTGTCGTCGTCACCGCAGGCCGCAAGGGCGAACGGCGCGATGCTCAGAACGAGCAGCAGCGTGAGAATACGTGGGAACCGCAAAGTTCCTCCTCCTAGAAGTCAGGTCGTGCGACCAGAAGCGCGAGCAGCCTATACGTCCGGCGGCACGCGTACCAAACGGTCACCGGCGATCCGGAACGCGGCGAACCTGGCGCGCGGCTCCCCGGCGAGCGCGAGCGCCTCTCGGATGACCTCGGGACGGCTGTTCGCGCGCGCTCCGGCGCGCTCGATCGCGTGCAAGACCAGTTGCATGGCGGCGTAGCCGAGGGCCGCGCGCGGGTCGGGCTCCGCGCCGTAGCGGGCCCGGAAGCGCCGGGCGAACGCCCGGGCGTCGCTGCCGCGCTGCGGGTCGAGCCCGGTGAGCACGAGGCGGTCGGCCGCGCGGCCCGCGTCGCGGCGCAGGTCGGCGGCGATCGGGATCCCGTCGGCGGCGAAGAGGGCGGCGCGGGGCGCGCCGTCGTGGACCGCGCGCAGCGCCTGGAGCGCGAACGGCCGGTAGGCGCCCGCGTACACGAACGCGTCCGCGCGGTCCTCGCGCACGTCGCGCCCCAGGTCGTCGGGCACGTCGCCCCGGGGATTCAGCCGCGCGCGGTGGACGACCTCGATGCCGGCCGCCTCCAGGCCCGCGGCGAGGCGCCCCGTCAGCGCCGTCGCGGACACCTGACGGTCGTCGGCGAGCCACGCGCGACGGACGTGGGCGCGCCGCAGGAGCGTGACCAGCTGGGCGACCTGCTCGTCGTCGGCGGGCACGACGCGCGTGAACGTGCGCCGGCCGGAGGGGTAGTACTTGTCCGGCTCGCCGGGACCGACCCGCTCGGTCAGGCCGGCGAACGTGTCCCCCGGGCTGACCTGGAGCATCCCGCCCTCGTTGAGGATGGGGACGGAGATGGCGGAGGCGCCGGACTCCAGCTCGCCGAGGTAGGCGATCGTCTGGAGGTCCTCGACCGCCGTCCGGGCGTTGTCGGCGACGCGCGCCGGGGTCCAGTGGCCCGTCTTCGGGTCCGCGCTGTCGAGCGAGACGTACGAGACGCGGAAGTCGCCCGCGCGGCCGCCGGCCTCCTCGAGCGCGAGCTTCTCCGCGCGCACCACGTCGCGCGACAGCGGCGCCAGCGGGCCGTTCTGCGGCAGGCTCGAGTAGACGGTGAGCGCGTCGCCGACGATGCGCGACTCCTCGGCGCGCTCGCTGCTCCCGCAGCCGGCGACGCCGAGCAGGAGGAGGAGGGCGAGGGTCCGTCCAAGCATCGGTGCGCGAGTCTATTTACGCTCCCCCGATGGCCCGCATCGGACTGCTCACCGGCGGCGGCGACTGCCCCGGTCTCAACGCCGTGATCCGCGCCGTCGTCCGCAAGGGCTCGCAGGACGGCCACGAGTTCGTCGGCTACCGCAACGGCTGGGCGGGCGCGCTGTCGGGCGACAAGGTGCCGCTGACCCCGGAGACCACGCGCGGGATCCTGCACCGCGGCGGGACGATCCTCGGGACGTCGCGCACGAACCCGTACAAGGAGCCGGCGGGCGGCGCGCCGGTGCGGGAGACGATGGAGCGCGACGGCGTCGACGCGCTCATCCCGATCGGCGGCGAGGACACGCTCGGCGTCGCCGGCCGGCTGCACGAGGAGGGCGTCGCCGTCGTCGGCGTCCCGAAGACGATCGACAACGACCTCGCGGGCACCGACTACACCTTCGGCTTCCAGACGGCCGTGCAGATCGCGACCGACGCCATCGACCGGCTGCACACGACGGCGGAGTCCCACAACCGGGTCATCGTCGTCGAGGTCATGGGCCGCCACGCGGGCTGGATCGCCGCCCACAGCGGCATGGCGGGCGGCGCGGACGTGATCCTCGTGCCCGAGCGCCGCTTCGACGTCGAGGAGGTGTGCGCGCGCGTGCGCCGGCGCCACGACTCCGGCTCGACGTTCTCGATCATCGTCGTCGCGGAGGGCGCCCTGCCGCAGGACGAGAGCCTCGCCCAGTCGCTGCACCAGGGGACCGACGCCTTCGGTCACGCCCGCCTGGGCGGGATCGCGGTGATGCTCGAGCAGGAGATCGAGCGGCGGACCGGCTACGAGACGCGGATGACCATCCTCGGCCACGTCCAGCGCGGGGGCACGCCGCTGGCCTACGACCGCGTGCTCGCGACGCGGTTCGGCGTGGCGGCGATCGACGCCGTGACGGCCGGGAACCTGGGCCAGATGGTGGCGCTGCGCGGGACGGAGATCGTGCTCGTCCCGCTCGGCGAGGCGCTCGCCGAGCCGAAGCTGCTCGACCCCGGCTTCTTCGAGACCGCCGAAGTCTTCTTCGGCTAAGGTCCGGCGCCGAAATGACCCTCGTCGTCTGGACCACCTTCGTTCTGCTCCTCTGGATCGTCCTCTGGGCGCTCGGCAACAAGGCGTTCGACGCCATGCTGCTCAGCGTCACGATCCTCCTCGTAGCCGCCACGGTCGAGATCGTGAAGCGCTACATGCCGGGCCGCGACTAGCCGCGCAGCGCGGTCGCCATCGCGGCGACGACCTCGCGCACGGCGGCGGCGGGATCCTCCGCCTCGGCGGCCGCGCGGACGAGCCGGCTGCCCACGATGACGCCGTCGGCGCCCGCGGCCGCGGCCGCCGCCGCCTGCTCGGGCGTGCCGATGCCGAAGCCGAGCGCGACCGGGACGTCGGTGTGGGCCTTCGCGCGCGACAGCACCGCGGCGTAGGCGTCCTCCGACGAGCTCCGCTCCCCCGTCGTGCCGCGGACCGAGACCGTGTAGAGGAAGCCGCGCGCCCGCTCGCCGATGAGCGCGAGGCGGTCGTCGGGCGTCGTCGGGGCGACGAGCGGGACGAGGGCGATCCCGCGCGCGTCGCAGGCGCCGAGCACGGCGGGCGCCTCCTCGAGCGGCAGGTCGGGGACGATCAGCCCGCTGGCCCCCGCGTCCGCGAGCGCGTCGGCGAAGCCCTCGGGCGTCCGGGCCAGGACGAGGTTCGCGTAGGTCATGAGGACGACCGGCAGGCGCTCGGAGAGGCGCCGCGCGAGCTCGAGGACCCCTTCGACGGTGGCGCCCGCCGCGAGGGCCTTCGTCCCGGCGTCGTGGACCACCGGCCCGTCGGCCAAGGGGTCGGAGAACGGGATGCCCAGCTCCACGAGGTCGGCGCCGCCATCCGCGTAGGCCTCCCCGATCCGCAGCGAGGTCTCGAGGTCGGGGAAGCCGCCCATGAGGTAGGGCATGAGGGCCGCGCGCTTGCCGGAGCCGGCGAAGGCGGCGGCGATCCGATCGGTGCCGGTTCCTGCCATCGGGCTGGACGCTAGGCCATATCCTGCCTCTGCCGCCGTGACCCCTCGCGCCCTGCTCCTCCTCCTCGTCGCGGGCCTCGCGTCGGCCCCGCCGGCGCATGCGCGAGCGGGAGACCTCGACCCGAGCTTCGGCCGCTCGGGCGTCGCGATCGCCGCGCCGCGCGACGGGGCCGAGCTGGCGGCGCTCACGCTGTCGGCCGGGCGCGTCGTCGCGACGGGCACGACGCGGCGAGGCGCGTGCAGCGCGATCCTGATCGCCCGCTGGCGGCCGGACGGCCTGCCCGACCGTGCGCTGGACCGCGACGGGATGGCGTCGCCCCGCACCGGCCCGTGCTCCGAGGCCGGGCTGAACGGCGGGTTCGCCCCCACGGCGTGGCCGAAGGCGGTGGCGGCCGCACCCGACGGGCGCATCTTCGTCGCGGGCGCGACCGTGCCCGCCGACAGGACCCGCGACCAAGGGCTCGTGAGCGCGTACACCCCGCGGGGCGCGTTCGACGCGTCGTTCAGCGGCGACGGGTGGGTCGCGGACGGCTTCGAGCAGGGCGCCGCCGGCGACGTGGTCCGCCTGCCGGACGGTCGCCTCGTCGTCGGCGGCAGCGCGTACGGCCTGCGCAACTACGTCGAGGTCCACCGGTACCTGCCGGACGGCACGCCCGATCCCTCCTTCTCCGGCGACGGCGCTCTCGACTGGGGAGGCCGCTACGAGAGCTTCATGGGCGCGATCGTCGTCGCGGCCGACGGGAGCGCCGTCGTCGCGCGCGGCGCCGGGCGCCCGGACGTGGCGCGCAGCGAGCTGGCGGTCGACCGGCTCCTGCCCGACGGCTCGTTCGACCCGTCGTTCGACGTGCACATCGACCTCCCCGGGCTCTCGGCGCAGCCGTTCGCGGCGGTCCGGACCCCCGACGGCGCGCTCGTCGTCGCCGTCCACGGCTCGGCGGAGGGGCGCGAGCCGGCGTCGTTCCTCTTCAGGCTCCGCGCCGACGGATCCCTCGACCCGTCGTTCGGCGGCGACGGGCGGATCCAGGTCGCGCCCGGCGCCGTCGAGCTGGCCGTCGACCCGGCCGGGCGGCTCGTGGTCGCGAGCGCCGAGCGGCGAGCCGCCGTGGTCACGCGCTACCTCTCGGGCGGCGCGGTCGACCGCTCCTTCGGCGACCGCGGGAACGTCGAGGTTCGCGCCGTGCGGCGCCCGCGCGACGTGGTCGTCCAGCCCGACGGCCGGATCGTCGTCGGCGGCAGCGCGGAGCGCGACGGGACGAGCGCCATGGTCGTCGCCCGGCTGCTCGGTGGGCGGCGCGCCCGCGCGCGCTGAGCTCGCGACGTGAGCCCACGGGGCCGCAGGTGGACGGATGTTCGCGAGCGTCGGATTGACACGCCTTTAGTGGTCACCTAGCGTGACCGCATGAGGCTCCTCGTCACCGCCGCCGCCGCTGCCGCGTGCGCGCTCTCCGTCGCCGCGCCCGCAGCGCTCGCGGCCCCCGGCGACCTCGACCCGACGTTCGGCGGCGACGGGATCGTCACGGCGGCGCCCGGCGACGCGAGCCGCCTGAACGCCCTCGCTCTGCAGGGCGGCGCCATCGTCGGCGCGGGGGCCATCCGCACAGGCGAGTGCCAGGAGCTGGCGCTGGCCCGCTGGCTCTCCGGCGGCACGCTCGATGCCGGCTTCGGCGACGGCGGCCTCGTGCGGACGCCGAGCACGCCCTGCGACGAACCGGTCTCGGCCGGCGGCGAGTACGTCTCGCTCGCCGTCCGCCCCGACGGCGGGATGTTCGCCGGCGGCTTCCACTTCCGCGGGAACGGCGACGGCGGGCTCGTGGGCGCGTACGGCCCCGACGGGGACCCCGACACGCTGTTTGGCGGCGACGGTCTCGACCAGACCGGCTTCGTCCACGGCCGCGCCGCCGGCGTGGTCGCCGGCGCCGATGGCGGGGTGACGGCCGGCGGGTGGGAGTACGGCATCGGCCGCGCCAACTGGGAGCTGCGGCGCTACCTGAGCGACGGGGCCCCGGACGCCTCGTTCTCCGACGACGGCGTCGCCGACTTCCCCTCGCTCGGTCACGGCCAGGACACCCTCTCCGCGCTCGTCGCCGACGGCGCCGGCGGCGCCACCGTGGCCGTCGGGACCTCCTCCCCCGGCCAGGGCTCCGATCTGCCGAGCGGGACCGTGATCGGCCGGATCCGCGACGACGGCACGCTCGACCCGGAGTTCGGGACGGACGGCCGCACGCTGGTCCCCTACGACCACGTCGCGACGGCGCGCGACGTCGCCCGCACGTCCGACGGCAGCTTCGTCGTCGCCGGCTACACCTCGCCGACGGCGGGCGCCGGCCGGTGGCTGCTCCAGCGCTTCGACGAGCACGGTCAGCTCGACCCGGCGTTCGGCGCCGGCGGGCAGGTCGACGGGCCCGTGGGCTACGCGGACGCTGTCGCGGTCGACGCCCAGCAGCGGCTCGTCGTCTCCGGCCACGACCTCGACGGGGCGTTCCTCGTCGCGCGCTACCTCGTCAACGGGGCGATCGACGAGACGTTCGGGGACGCGGGCGTCGCGCGGCCCGCCATCGGCGGCTCCCACAGCGACGTCCTCGTGCAGCCCGACGGCGCGATCGTCGTCGGCCTCACCGGCCGCTCCGGGGGGCGCGACGTCATGCTCGTCGCGCGGCTGCAGGGCGGCGACGGCGCGCCCGGCCAGGGCTCGACCGAGGGCGAGATCCAGAACAACGGCAGCACCGGCGAGAGCGGCGGCCACGGGCCGGACGCGAAGCCGGGTCCCAGCCCCGGCGCCAGCGGCACCGGCCGCAGCCGGCAGGCCGGCGGCGTGTCGATCCGACTCCTGAACTCGCGCGTCACGAAGCGCGGCGTCCTCGTCCGCGTCACGTGGCCCGCAGGCACGGACGGCACCGCCCGGGCGCGGCTGTGGACGCGCAACAAGGGCATCCTGCTCGGGGAGCGGTCGGTGACGGCGGCCCCGCCGAAGCTCGGTCGCACCTTCCGCGTGCCGCTCAACGCCCGCGCCAAGGCGCTGCTACGCGGCGGCAAGCGGCTGAAGATCGCGGCGACGGTGCGCGTGACGGGGCTGCCGGCGCGCCGCTAGCTCTCCCGCCTAGACACGTTGTGAACCGCGTCTGAAAAGACGTCCGGGCCCGTCCAGAGGCTGTGGGTCTGCGAGGACTCACCGCCCGAAGGAGGGCCCGGATGCAGCTGCACGCTAACGCCAAGCTCGGACCGGCCGGTCGGCTGGCGCTGGTCGAGGTGATCGCGTCGGGTTCGACGTTGAAGGCCGCCGCGGCGGCCTTCAACGTCGCGCCGGCCACCGCCCACCGATGGTGGCATCGCTTCGAGATAGCTTCGCCGGCAGAGCTATCGACTCGTTCCTGGGCGCAGGATCGCTCGTCGCGCCCGCACCGCCAGCCCCGCCGGCTCGCTGTCGAGCTGGAGGCGCGCATCTGCGCGGTCCGTCAGGCAACGGGCTGGGGACCGCGGCTGGTCGCCGGCGCGACCGGCCAGTCCCACTCGACGGTCTGGAAGGTCCTCGAGCGTCACGGCCTCTCGCGCACCGCGCCGGCCGAGCGCGGCGACCCGCAGCGCTACGAGTGGCCCTGCCCGGGCGATTTGCTGCACATGGACGTTTGCACCTACGCGCGCTTTGAGCGGCCCGGGCATCGCGTCAGCGGCGATCGCTCGCAGCGCCAGCGGCGCTGGATGAGCGCCGAGACGCGCGTCGGCTACGACTATGCCCACGCGATCGTCGACGACCACTCGCGCCTGGCCTACGTCGAGCTGTGCGACGACGAGCGCGCCGCGACGGTGACCGCGTTCGTCGAGCGCGCGCTTGGGTTCTTCGCCGCCCACGGCATCAGCGCCCGGCGGCTGATGACCGACAACGCGTTCACCTACACCAAGAACCGCTCGCTCAGAGAGCTGCTCGCCGCCCACCAGATCCGCCACCTGACCACCCAGCCCTACCGGCCGCCGACCAACGGCAAGGTCGAACGCTTCCACCAGACCATGGGCCGCGAATGGGCCCACGGGCGCGCCTACAGCTCAAGCCGCCAGCGAGCCGGCCTCCTGCAAGACTGGCTCGCGCACTACAACCGACGCCGACCGCACAGCGCTCTGAACGACCAGCCACCGATCAGCCGCGTTCACAACGTCCCCGGGCAGGACAGCTAGCCGCGAGCGAGGACCTCGGCCAGGTCCTTGTCGCCGCGGCCGCTCAGGCACAGCAGGTCGACCGCCGACTCCGACGGCACCGACAGCGCGTAGTGCAGTGCATGCGCCGTCTCGAGCGCCGGGACGATGCCCTCGAGCGCGGCGACGCGGCGAAAGGCGGTCAGGGCGTCGGCGTCGCTGACGGCCACGTACGTCGCGCGGCCGGAGTCGCGCAGCCACGCGTGCTCCGGCCCGGAGCCTGGGTAGTCGAGGCCGGCCGAGACCGAGTGCGCCTCGGTGATCTGGCCCTCGTCGTCCTGCATGATCGCCGAGAGGGCGCCGTGCAGCACGCCGGGCCGGCCGCCCGCGGTCAGCGGCGCGCCGTGGTGGCCGCTCTCCAGCCCCTCCCCCGCCGCCTCGACGCCGATCAGCTCGACCGGGTCGTCGTAGAAGCCGGCGAAGATGCCGATCGAGTTCGACCCGCCGCCGACGCACGCGATGACGCGCTCGGGCAGGCGGCCCGTGCGCTCGAGCAGTTGGGCGCGCGCCTCGTCGCCGATCGTGCGCTGCAGGTCGCGGACGACCGCGGGATAGGGCGCCGGGCCGACGGCGCTGCCGATCACGTAGTGCGTCGTCTCGACGTTCGTCACCCAGTCGCGGATGGCCGCGCTGACCGCCTCCTTCAGCGTCCGCGCGCCCGCCTCGACCGGGACGACCGTCGCGCCGAGCAGCTGCATGCGCTGGACGTTGGGGGCCTGACGGCGGACGTCCTCCGAGCCCATGTAGACGATGCACTCGAGGTCGAGCAGCGCACACGCCGTCGCGCTGGCTACGCCGTGCTGCCCGGCGCCGGTCTCGGCGATGACGCGGTGCTTGCCCATCCGCCTGGCGAGCAGCGCCTGGCCGAGCGCGTTGTTGATCTTGTGCGAGCCGGTGTGGTTGAGGTCCTCGCGCTTGAGCCAGATCTCGCGGCCGGCGACCTCGCTCAGCCGCCGTGCCAGGTACAGCGGCGTGGGGCGCCCGACGAAGTCGCGCAGCAGCCCGCCCAGCTCCGCGCGATAGCCGGCGTCGTCGCGCGCCTCGATCCACGCCGCCTCCAGCTCGCCCAGCGCGGGCATCAGCGTCTCCGGGACGTACTGGCCGCCGTAGGGGCCGAACCGGTGCTCGACGCCGGCCTCGACGCGCGTCACACGAGCGCTCCCTCGGCCGCGCGCACGAACGCCGCGACCTTCTCGGGGTCCTTGACGCCGGGCCGCGCCTCGACGCCGCTCGCGACGTCGACCGCGAACGGCCGCGTCGCCTCGATCGCCGCGCCCACGTTCTCCGCCGTCAGGCCGCCGGCGACGACGAGCGGGACGTCGGACCGGCGCACGCGCGCGAGCGACCAGTCGAACGGCTCGCCCCCGCCGGGTCCGTCGCACAGGTGCAGGTCGACGTGGAACGCGCGCAGCGAGCGCACCTCCTCCTCGGAGCGCACGCGCACCGCCTTCATCACCTTCGCGCCAGTCCGCCGCGCGACCTCGCCGCAGAAGCTCGGCCCCTCGTCGCCGTGCAGCTGGACGATCGACAGCCCGACCTGCTCGGCGGTCCGCGCGACGTGGTCGAGCGTCGCGTTCTGGAAGACGCCGACGACCTCGACCTGCCGGCGCACGGCGGCGGCGATCTCGGCGGCGATGCCGACCTTCACCCGCCGCGGCGACTGGCCGGCGAAGATCAGCCCGAGCGCCCACGGCCGATGCTCGAGGCACAGCTGCGCGTCCTCGAGCGACGTGATGCCGCAGAGCTTGACCCGGGTCATCCGGTCACTGTACGTCGCTCCGCGCCTACGGCGTCACCGGTCGCTTCGTCAGCCGGACCTTGTCCGTCACGTGCCTGCCGCCCCGCACGACCTCGATCTCCAGCTCGTCGCCGGGCTCGTGCTCGCCGACGATCTTCGTGACGTCCTCCGTGCTGCGTACGTCCCTGCCGCCGAGCCTGACGATCACGTCCCCGACGATCAGCGCGGCCTCGTCGGCCGGCGAGAGCGGCGCGACGTCCTGCACCACCGCGCCGTGGTCGGCGCGCAGGTTCATCTCGGGCAGCACGGTCGCGGTCGTCACGCCGAGGTAGGCGCGCTCGACGTCCTTGCCGGCCTTGAGCGTCGGCAGGACGCGCTTGGCCGTGTCGATCGGGACCGCGAACCCGATGCCGATGTTGCCGCCCTCCCCTCCGCCCCCGCCGGTGCGGATCGCCGAGTTGATGCCGATGACGCGCCCGGTCGCGTCGATCAGCGGCCCGCCCGAGTTCCCCGGGTTGATCGCGGCGTCGGTCTGGATGACGTTCGTGATCTCGAACCCGTCGGGCGCCTCGATCCGCCGCTGCAGCGCGGACACGACGCCCGTCGTGAGCGTGCGCTCGAGGCCGAACGGGTTGCCGATCGCCACCGTGGGATCCCCGACCTTGACCCGGCTGCTCGCCCCGAGCGTGAGCGGATGCAGGTCCAGCCCGTCGGGATCGACCCTGAGCAGCGCGAGGTCGGAGGAGCGGTCGCGCCCGCGGATCTGCGCCCGCTCGGTCGTCTGGTCGGAGAAGCGGACGACGACGTTGGTCGCGTTCTCGACCACGTGCGCGTTGGTGAGGATGTCGCCCTCGTCGTCGAGGACGAACCCGGTCCCCGTCGCCTGCCCGCGCTGCTGGGGCAGGCCGAAGTCGAAGGGCGACTGCGCCGGCTCGACGACGTCCGAGACGATGAACACGACACCGGGCCCGTCGCGCTTGTAGATCGAGGCGGCGTCGACGCCGCGGCCCTTCCCGGCCACCGGCGCCTGCTCGACGACGGTCTTCGTCGTGCCGGCGTCGCCGTCGTCGACGACCAGGACGATCCCGGCGCCGAGTGCCCCGCCGGCGAGTGCCGCGAGGAGGGGGACGAGGGCCTGGCGCATCAGTACATCGTGTCGTGCTCGAAGTCGGCGCCGGTGAGCGCGCGACAGGCCGCCTCCGGGTCGGGCGCCCGCATGAGCACCTCGCCGACGAGCACGGCATCCACGCCGACGCGCTCGAGCTCGTCGAGCTGCTCGCGCGAGTGGAAGCCCGACTCCGACACGACGGTCTTGCCCGCCGGAACGTCCGAGAGGAGCTCGAACGTCCGCTCCACGTCGACGGAGAAGTCGGCGAGGTTGCGATTGTTGATGCCGATGACCTGCGCGTCGATCGTCTCCAGCGCGCACTCGAGCTCGTCCTCGTCGTGGACCTCCACCAGCACGTCGAGGTCGAGCGACCGCGCCTCGGCGAACAGGCGCTCGAGGTCGCGCGGCTCGAGCGCCGCGACGATCAGCAGCAGCGCGTCCGCGCCGGCCGCCGCGGTCTCGTACACCTGGTAGGGGTCGACGATGAAGTCCTTGCGCAGGATCGGCAGCCGCGAGGCGCTCAGCGCGGCGCGCAGGTCGTCGAGCGAGCCCCCGAAGTGCTGGCCCTCGGTGAGGACGGAGATCGCCGCCGCCCCGCCGCGCTCGTAGGCCTGGACGATCTCGGTGACCGATGCGCCGGCGCGGATGTCGCCCGCCGACGGCGACCGGCGCTTGTGCTCGGCGATGACCGAGACGCCCGGGCGCGTCAGCGCCTCGGAGAACGGGCGGTCCTGGCGCGGCGCGGCCAGCTGGCGCTCGAGGTCGCCCAGCGGGACCTGCTCGCGGCGGCGCCGGACGTCCTGGCGCGTCGCGTCGACGATGCGCTCCAGGACGTTCACGCGGCTCTCGACAGCTCCACGTAGGCCTCCAGGGTGCGCGCCGCGGCCCCCGAGTCCACGGCCTCCTCGGCCACCCGCACGCCCTGCGCGATCGACTCCGCGCGGCCGCCCGCGTAGATCGCGGCGCCGGCGTTGAGCACGGCGAGGTCGCGGCGGGCGCCCTTCTCCCCGGCGAGGATCGCGCGCGTCGTCGCCGCGTTGGCGTCGGGCGTGCCGCCGCCGACGGCGTCGGGAGGCGCCTCGGGCAGCCCGCACTCGGCGGGCGAGACCGTGTAGCGCTCGATGCGCTCTCCGTTCACTTCCACAACCGTAGTCGGCGCGGAGGTCGACAGCTCGTCGAGCCCATCCTCGCTGGACACTACCAGCGCCCGCACGGCGCCAAGGCGGGCGAGCGCCTGGGCCATCACGTCCATCATCCCGGGATCCGAGACGCCGATCAGCTGGCGCGTCGCCCCGGCCGGGTTCGTGAGCGGGCCGAGGAAGTTGAAGATCGTGCGGACCGCCAGTTCCTTGCGCACCGGCACGACGTAGCGCGTCGCGCCGTGGTGGGCGGGCGCGAACATGAAGCCGAAGCCGGCGTCCTCGATGCAGCGGCTGACGTGCTCGGGCGACACGTCGAGCCGCGCACCCAGCGCCTCCAGCACGTCGGCCGAGCCGCTGAGCCCCGTCGCGCTGCGGTTGCCGTGCTTGGCGACCGCGCAGCCCGCGCCGGCGGCGATGATCGCGGCCGTCGTCGAGACGTTGAACGTCGTGCGGCCCCCGCCGGTCCCGGCGGTGTCGAGCAGGTCGTCGCGGCCGGTCTCGACGCGCGTGGCGTGCGAGCGCATCGCGCGCGCCAGGCCCGCCAGCTCGTCCGGCGTCTCCCCCTTCGTCCGCAGGGCGATCAGGAACGCCGCGATCTGCGTGTCCCCCGCGTCGCCCGCCATGATCAGCCCGAGGACCTCCTCGGCCTCCTCGACGGCGAGGTCCTCGCGCTGGGCGAGGCGGTCGATGGCCTGCGTCAGGACGGGGTGGGGCATCCGCGCCGGTATTCCACAACATCGAACCCGAGGTGGGGTGCGTGGCGCGCGTTCGCGGCGCGCCACCCCTCCCGCTCGTAGAAGCGCCGCGCGCGCCGCTGCTCCACCGGCGTGAAGAGCCGCAGCTCGGTGAAGCCGCGCTCGCGGGCAGCGTCGAGCATGGCCTCGTGGAGCTGGGTCGCGACGGGCGTGCCCCAGTGCGTGCGACGGACGAACAGCATCATCAGGTGGCCGAGCGCGGGGTCGTCGGCCGGCTCGCGCGACCGCGTCGCCGGGATCAGGAGCACGTGGCCGACCGGCTCGCCCTCCTCCTCGGCGACGATCCACGTCGCGACGTCCTCGATGGCGACGACGTCCGTCACCTCGAAGTTCGGCGGGCTCCAGCCCTCGGGCGCGAAGGAACGGTACGTCTCGAACCCCTCGCGGCTGATGTCGAGGAGCGCCGGCACGTCCTCGGGCTGCGCGCGGCGGAGCCTCACCCGGCCAGGAAGTTCTTCAGCAGCGCCTTGCCGTGGTCGGTCAGGACGCTCTCCGGGTGGAACTGCACGCCCTCGGCCGGCAGCTCGCGGTGGCGGATCGCCATCACGACGCCCCCGCCCTCCGCCGAGGGCTCGAACGCGTCCGGCAGCTGCGGGTCGACGACGAGCGAGTGGTAGCGCCCGACGGTCAGCGGCGACGGCAGGCCCTCGAAGATCGTGCGCCCGTCGTGCTCGATCCGGCACGTCTTGCCGTGCACCGGCTCGTGCTGGACGACCCTGCCGCCGAACGCCTGCGCCATCGACTGGTGGCCGAGGCAGACGCCGAGCGTCGGGATGCCGGCCTCCGGGAACCGCTTGACGACCTCGACCGAGATGCCCGCCTCGTTCGGCGTGCACGGCCCGGGCGAGACCACCACGCGATCCGGCCGGCGCGCCAGCAGCTCGTCGACCGAGGCATGGTCGTTGCGGACGACCTCCAGCTCCGCCCCCAGCTCCCCGAGGTACTGGACGAGGTTGTAGGTGAAGGAGTCGTAGTTGTCGATGACCAGGACGGACGTCAAGGCCACTCCGCCTGCTCCTCGGCGAGCTCGAACGCGCGCAGCACCGCGCTCGCCTTCGCCTGGGACTCCGCGAACTCGTAGTCGGGCTTGGCGTCCGCGACCGTCCCGCCGCCGGCCTGCACGTGCGCCGCCCCGTCCTTCATGACGACGGTGCGGATGTGGATGCAGGTGTCGAGGTCGCCGGTGTAGCTGAGGTAGCCGATCGCTCCACCGTAGCCACCCCTCTTGACCGGCTCGAGCTCGTCGATGATCTCCATCGCGCGGACCTTCGGGGCGCCGCTCAGCGTCCCCGCCGGGAGGATCGAGCGCAGCGCGTCCATCGGCCCGACGTCCTCGCGCAGCTCCCCGCTGACGGAGCTGACGATGTGCATCACGTGCGAGTAGGTCTCGACCGCCATGAACTCGTCGACCGCGACGCTGCCGTACTCGCACACGCGACCGAGGTCGTTGCGGCCCAGGTCGACGAGCATCACGTGCTCGGCGCGCTCCTTCTCGTCGGCGAGCAGCTCGTCGGCGATCCCCGCATCTTCTGCCGCGTTCGCTCCGCGGGGACGCGTCCCGGCGATCGGCCGCGTCGAGGCGTGGCGGCCGGTGACGGTGAGCAGCGGCTCCGGCGACGCGCCCGCGACCTGGAAGTCCTGGAAGTCGAGGAAGTACATGTACGGGCTCGGGTTCACGACGCGCAGCCCGCGGTAGACGCTGAACGGGTCGAGGTCGAGCGGGGCGCTCCAGCGCTGCGAGGGGACGACCTGGAACGCGTCGCCGGCGTGCACGTACTCGACGATCCGGGCGACCATCGACTCGAACTGCTCGCGCGGCATGTTCGAGGTGAAGCGCGGGCGCTCGTCGCGCGGCGGGCGCGCGCCGAGGTCGGGCACGGGGCCGGCCAGCAGCCGCCGCGCCTTGGCGATCGTCGCCATCGCGTCGGCGTAGGCCTCGTCGACGTCCTCCGGGCGCTCGGCGTAGACGTTCACCAGGATGCTGACCGTGTGCTTGAGGTGGTCGAACACGACGAGCACGTCGCTGAGCATGAGCGCGAGGTCGGGCAGGCCGATCGCGTCGGGGTTCGGGTCGCCGAGCGTCGTCTCGACCGTGCGGACGAGGTCGTAGCCGAACAGCCCGACGGCGCCGCCGCTGAACGGCGGCAGGTCCTCGAGCGGCGCCTGCCGGTGGCGGCCGACCTCCTCGGCGACGATCGCGTACGGATCGCCCTCGTCCCCGAGCCGCCAGCGCAGGACCTTTCTCGGGCGCACGCCGATGAACGAGTAGCGCCCGACCTGCTGGCCGCGCTCGGCCGACTCGAGCAGGAACGCCGGGTACTCCGGGTTGCGGCCGCGCAGCTTGAGGAAGGCGGAGACTGGCGTCTCGACGTCGTCGATGAACGAGGTCCGCAGCGGGATGACGTTGTACTCCCGCGCGAGCTCGCGCACCTCGTCGAGCGAGGGCGCGACGCCCCCCTCCGCCGCGGCCTCAGCGCCGACGGCCATTGAGGGCCCGTCCCACGTCGCTCACATCGCGATCACGCGAACGAAGCAGGACCGCGAGGTGGTACAGCACGTCCGCCGCCTCCTCGTCGACACGCTCGTCGCTCTCCTCCCGCGCCGCCCTGCCGACCTCTTCCGCCTCCTCCTCGACCTTCGCGGCGATCCGCGCCGGGTCGTCGAGCAGCTCCACCGTGTAGGAGCCGGCCGGCCGCTCCGCCTGCCGCGACCGCAGCGTCCGCTCGAGCGCGGGCAGCGCCTCGTGCGGCGCGGGATCGAGATCGCCGCGGTGAAAGCACGTCCGCTCCCCCGTGTGGCACGCGGGGCCGGCCGGGTCGACGAGCGCGAGCAGCGCGTCGCCGTCGCAGTCGACGCGCAGCGCGCGCACCGCCTGCGTGTTGCCGCTCGTCGCGCCCTTGTGCCACAGCTCGTCGCGCGAGCGGCTCCACAGGTGGAGCTCGCCGGTCTCGAGCGTGCGGCGGACGGCCTCGTCGTTCGCGTACGCGAGCGTGAGGACCTCGCCGGTCCGCCAGTCCTGCACGACGACCGCGACGAGGCCGCGGTCGTCGTAGCTCAGCTGTGATGGATCGAAGGCCATGCGGGGCGGAGCATTCTCGCAGCCCCGCGCCCGCGCGCCTCAGGAGTCGGCCAGTCCCAGCGCCTTCGCCGTCTCGAACGTGTCGGTCAGCGCCAGGACCTCGGTGGCCTTGCCGTCCTTGAAGCGCCAGACCTGGACGAACGGCACTCGGATGTCCTTGCCCGACTCCTTCGCCTTGGCCTCGTTGTGGCCCAGGACGATCACGGTGTCGTCGCTGTCGTGGAACTCGTCCGGCGTCGCCGAGAACTTCTCCCAGTCGTCGCCGAGCTTGGCGAGCGCCTCCTTGACGTTGTCCTTGCCCTCGATCCTGCCGCCGAGGGTGAGACGGTCGTCGTTCGTCCCGTCCCAGCGGATGTCGTCGGCCCAGAACTCCGAGGCGCCGTCTAGGTCGCCCTCACCGAAGGCCTGCCAGCCCTTCTTGAGGATGTCTGCGTTCTGTCCCATGCTGTCGCCATACCCGGGTGCGCCTGCGCCAAATACCACGTGAAGGCACGCCTCGTGAGCCACTCGCGGCCCACCGCGCGCAGCCCCCACGTGAGCAGTCGCGGCGGCAGCGCGGGCACGAGCCGCTGGAGCGCGAGCGCGCGCCGGTAGGCCGGAGCGTGGCGCTCGCTGAACGCCGCGTAGTCGCGCAGCGCGGCCTCGCGCGGCTTCGCGCCGTCGAGCGCCGCCCGGATCTCCCGCCCGGCGGCGATGCCGAAGTAGAACGCGGTCCGGATTCCCTCGCCGGAGAGCGGGAAGCAGTGGCCGGCGCTGTCGCCGGCGAAGAACGTGCGCCCGTCCGACGCGGGGCGCAGGCGATGCGGGAACCAGTTGCCCTGGAACCGCACGGCCTCGCCCGCCTCACGCTCGGCCAGCGCGACCGTCGCCTCCTTGACGTGGCGGCGCGGGTCGTACGAGCCGACGCCGATCCGGACCTCGCGCCCCGCCGGGACGTGCCAGCCGTAGCCGTGGCGCACGACGTCGCGCTCGACCCAGCAGTGCAGCTCGTCGCCGCTGCCGTCGTGCGCCGGATGGACCTCCAGCCCGCGCGAGAGCGGCGCCTCCGGCGGCTGGTGCATGTCCCCGAGGACGCGCTTCCACCCGAGCGCGTCGACGACGATCGGCGCCTCGATCTCGCCGCGGTCGGTCATCACGCCGCGCTCGGTCCGCCGCTCGACCTTCGCGGTGTCGAAGCGCGCGTCGCCCTGCGCGAACAGCTGCTCGCACAGCGTGCGGTAGTCGAACGCCGACCAGCTCCAGGGCAGCTTCATCCGGACGCTGCCGTGCGGGGTCGTGAAGCGCATGCACGGAAGCTCCTGGCGGATCGAGTCCGCGACCCCCATCGCGTGCAGCCACGGCGTCGGCGCGGCGCAGGCGCTCGTCGCCCGCTCCCCCACGTCGTAGCGATCGACGAGCAGCACGTCGGCGCCGCTGCCCGCGAGCTCGCGCGCGACGGCGAGGCCGGCGAACGACGCGCCGCACACGAGGACGTCGGCCTGCGCCCCGTCGAGCGACGTCCGCTCGGCGCCGCGCTTGGTCGCCCGCGCGGTCACGCCCGCAGCACCGCCCGCGCGATCTCGAGCGGGGACAGGTCGGCGCGGCGCCCGACGACGTCGAAGTCCAGGCGCTCGACGCGGTCCAGGACCTCGCCGTACACGCGCCTGGCCATCCGCATGCCGGAGCGGACCGCGCGGTCGCACGCCGCCGGGACGTCCTCGGTCGCGGCGAAGAGCGCCCGCGCCCGGGCGACCTCCTCGGCCACGCGCTCGCGCACGTCGTCGCTCGGACGGCGCTCGGCGAGGTCGCCCTCCGGCAGCCCGGGCAGGTAGACGCGGTCCATCTCCCAGTCCTCGCGCACGTCGCGGATGAAGTTCGTCAGCTGGAACGCGACGCCGAGCCGCGCGACGTCCGCTCCGCGCTCCGGCGCGCCAAGCAGCGGCGCCATGATCCGCCCGACCGCGGCCGCGCTGCCGTCCATGTAGGCGTCGAGCTCGTCGCGCGTGGCGATGCGCACGCGATCGCAGTCCACGCGCATGGAGCGCATGTAGACGCGCAGCTCGTCGAGCGGCAGGCCGTGGCGCGCGCCCGCGTCGACCAAGGCGGCGATGACCGGGTGGTCCGCGCCGCCGCGGGCGCGGGCCTCGTCGAGCGCGCGCTCCCACGCGTCGAGCTGCGCGCGCCGCTGCCGGGGGTCGGGCGCGCGCCGCCGGCCGTCGACAACCTCGTCCGCCGAGCGCACGTAGCCGTACAGGGCATGGACGGCCGGGCGCACCTCGCGCGGCAGCCGCCGGGTGGCCCAGAAGAACGTCGGGTCGTGCCGGAGCTGCATGCGAGCGCACCGCGCGTACGCCGACCTCAGCCCGTTCTCGCTCCTCACCACTCCCCTAGTGTGCCGCGTCACGTGAACCTCCTCGACCGACAGATGCTCTTCGTCACCGGCAAGGGCGGTGTCGGGAAGACGACGGTGGCGGCCTCGCTCGCCCTCGCGGCGGCCGAGCGCGGCAAGACGGCGATCGTCGCGGAGGTCGGCGGCGCGGCCCGCGCGGCCCGTCTGCTGGGCGGAACGGCGGGCGATCCGGGCGTCGAGACCCAGGTCGGCGAGGGCCTGTGGACCGTCACGATCGAGCCGTACAAGGTCATGGAGGAGTGGATCGCGAAGATCCTCGGCTCGCGCGCGCTGACGAGCGTCTTGACGCGTTCGAACTTCTTCCGCGCCTTCGCCGACGCCGCTCCGGGGGGCATGGAGCTGGGTACGGTCGTCAAGACGTGGGAGCTCGCACAGCGGGCGCGCTGGGACAAGCGGTGCCGCACCTACGACCTCGTGATCGTCGACGGGCCGGCCTCCGGCCACGCGATCGGGATGCTGCGCACGCCCGGCACGTTCGCCGACATCGCGCGGGTCGGGCCGATCGCCACGCAGTCCCAGCGGGTGCGCGAGTGGCTGGAGGACTACCGCGAGACGGCGTACGTGGCGGTCGCGCTGCCGGGCGAGCTGCCGGTGACAGAGACGCTCGAGCTGGGCAAGCGCCTGCGCAAGTCGATGGGGCGGCGGCTGGAGACGATCGTCGTCAACGGCGTGCTCCCCGACCGCTTCACCGCGGACGACGTGGCGGCCATCAGGAAGGCGGCCGGGCGACGCAAGCGGGCGCGTACGGTGGTGACCGAGATCGGCCAGGCCGACGGCCGCGCCGAGAACCAGCACGAGCAGCTCAGCCGGCTGGAGGCCGCGGCCGACTGCCCGATCCACGAGCTGCCGTTCCTCTTCACGCCCGCGCTCGAGCCCGCGGACGTCGCGGGGCTGGCGACGGTGCTCGCGCCCGCCCTCTAGTCGCCCAGCGGCGCGAACTGCGGCGGGCGGCGCTCGACGAAGCTCTGGACGCCCTCGCCGAAGTCCGGCCGGCCGAAGGACTCGCCCATGAGCCGGTTGGCGTCGGCCAGCGAGTCGTCGAGGCCCCGGCCGAGGTCGCGGTAGACCTGCGCCTTCATGACGGCCATCGACGCCGGCGAGCAGTTCTGCGCGAGGTCACGCGCGTACGCGAGCGTGTGGTCGAGGACCTCGTCGGCCGCGACGACCTTGTTGACCACGCCCAGCCGCTCGGCCTCCTCCGTCAGGAACACGCGCCCGGAGAGCAGCAGGTCGAGCGCGGCCGACGGGCCGATGAGCCGCGGCAGCATCCACGAGATCCCGTGCTCGGCGACGAGGCCGCGCCGCGCGAACGCCGTCGTCATCTTCGCCCCCGCGGCCGCGATCCGGATGTCGCACATGAGCGCCTGCACGAGCCCGATCCCCGCGCACGCGCCGTTGATCGCCGCGATGACCGGCTTGCGGACGCTCAGCGGGAAGGTCTGCGGCCGCGTGGGCGCGGTGACGCCCTCGGCGTCGCCGTCCGACAGCGCGGCGAGCGCGTCCATGTCGAAGCCGGGACAGAACCCGCGACCGGCGCCGGTGACGACGACGACCCGCGTCTCGGGGTCGCGGTCGGCCTCCTCGAGGAGGTCGAAGTACCGCTCCTCCATCGGCTGCGTCCACGCGTTCAGCCGCTCGGGGCGGTTCAGGGTGAGGGTGCAGACGCCGTCCTGCACCTGGCGCAGGACGACGTCGGTCGCGGTCGTGGCCATGGGCGCGACGGTACTACGCCGAAGGCCGGCCCACCTCCCGCTCGCGGAGCAGCAGGAACAGCGGGAGGCCGAAGCACAGGCCGACGAGCAGCGACGCCGGGATCGGCACCCACCACGTCCGCATGCGCAGCCGACGTCCCTCCCACGCGGCCCACAGCGCGAACGCGAGGAAGGCGATGCTCAGGTCGGCGGCGAGCTGTGCGGCGGGGAGCGAGTCGAACCATGCCTCGAGGTATTCCCCGACGTCGACGCCGTGGTCGATGACGAACGCGACGACCATCGCGTTCGGGACGAGGAACCCGACGACGGTGAGGGCGAGCAGGATCCGTTCGCGGGAGGTCATGTCGAGCGCTGCGGGAGGAGGATACGGGCGGTCAGCCTGGGGTCGAAGAGGCGCAGGGGCGAGCGCTCCCTCCCGAGGACCTCGCCGAGGGTGCGGGCGACCGTGGGGTCGGTCGTCGCCCGCCTGAACGTCCGCCGCTCGAGCGGCCGGGTCGTCCGCGCGGTCGAGAAGTCGGCGATCTGGAGGTGGTGCGGGCCGAGCCGCCACGCGAACCTGCGCGCGTAGCGCCGCAGCGCGCGGTCGAGCGCGCGCCGGTCGCCGAGCACGGCGCTCGTCTCGTCGACGAGCCACGCCGCGCTCTGGAAGGCGAACGTCAGGCCGACCCCGAACAGCGGGTCGGTCGCGAGGGCGGCGTCGCCGACGAACGCGACCCCCGGCCGGGCGGCGGGCCGCATCACGTTCGGCACCTCGAGCTTGCCGAGCACCTTGGACACCCGCTCGCCGCCGGCGACGTCCGGGCCGTCCGGCAGCCCTGCGAGCGCCCGCTCGTACGCGGCCTCCGGGTCGGCGCGCACCTCGGCCAGGCGCGAGCGGTGGAACGTCGTGACGAGGACCGTCAGGCCGTCCTCGTTGGGGAACTCGGCGGCGCCGTCGGGGTCGAGGATCCACAGGCGGAAGGCCGGCCGGCCCGCCGAGCGCGCGGGCTCGATCCCGCGCCAGTAGGCGAAGTAGAAGAAGCGGTTGTGGGGGCGGACCCGGCCCCGGACGCCCGCCAGGCGGGCGACGGCCGAGCCGCGCCCGTCGGCGCCCACCACGAGCCGGGCGCGGATGGCCTGCCTGCGGTGCCGGCGGTCCTCGACCTCGACGCCACCGGGGCGCCCGCCCTCGTCCAGCACCCGCTTCGCCGTCCAGCCGGCGTGCAGCTCGACGCCCGGGGTGTTCGCCGCCAGCTCGCGCAGCGCCGGGTCCAGCGTCCGGCGCGTGACGCCCCACCCGTCCGGGAGGTCCTCGGGGAAGTCGAACCAGCCGCCGTACGGGGTCCAGAACTGCGCCGTCGTCCGGGGGACGCCCCGCTCCAGCAGCTTGGGCGCCAGGCCGAGCCGCTCGATGGTCGGCGTCGCGGGCGGCAGCACCGCGTGGGTGCAGACGACCTTGTAGGCCGCCGGGTCGGCGCGCTGCTCGATCAGCGCGACGCGCGCGCCGGCCTGGGCGAACAGCCGCGCGGCGGTGCAGCCCGCGACGCTCGCCCCGACGACCGCAACGTCGAACGGCTCGCTCACAGCACCGCCGCCAGCGTGAAGCAGACCGTCGACGTCGTCGCGACGATCACGGGGCCGTAGAAGAAGAAGCGCAGACAGATCGCCAGGAGCGCGGCGGAGAACGCGATCGCCATCGGCCGCAGGACGTCGATGCGCTCGACCAGCGCGTAGTCCTGCAGCGCGATCAGCAGGCACAGCAGGCCGAAGGTGAAGATGCCGAGGCCGTGGGTCATGTGGACGCCGAGCCAGACCCGCCAGACCGACGGCTCCGCGCCGTCGCCGCCGAACCAGCGCCGCAGCCGGATCCCGGTGCCCGCCATGACCGGCTGGACCGAGCGGTCGATCGGCGCGAAGGCCCTCGGGCGGAAGGCGTCGCGCAGCGCGTGGAGGCCGTGCGCGCCCCCGGCGAGGATCGGCGGGATCGAGCCCGCGATGAAGAACCCCTCCGCTGCGCCGCTCACGGCCTGGGTATTTCCGTACAGGCGTGTATGTATGTCTCGTTACCTTGTGAGCGTGCGCACACAGCGTCCTCCCCGCACCCAGGCCGACCGCCGCGCGCAGACGCGCGCGGCGCTGCTCGACGCGGCGGCGCGCGGCCTCTCCCGCCACGGCTACGGGAACCTCGTGCTGGCCGACATCGCCGCCGAGGCGGGCTACACCCGCGGCGCGCTCTACCACCTGTTCGCCGACAAGGAGGACCTCGCGCTGGCGGTCGTGGCGCGGGTCGAGGAGACGTGGGAGCAGGAGGTCTGGGCGCGCGCCGAGGCGCAGGACGACCCGGTCGACGCGCTCGTCGCCCTCGCGCGCGGGCACATGGCCTACTGCCGCGACGGCCGGGCCCGCGTGATGATGACCCTGCGCGTCGAGTTCGCCGAGCGCGACCACCCCGTCGGGCGGGACGTGTGGCGGAAGGCGGAGGCGCTGCGCGGGCGCGTCGAGCGGCTCGTCGCGCGAGCGCGTCGCGCCGGCGCGATCCCGCCGGGCCCGTCCGCCCGGGTGCTCGCGGCCGCGTGCCTGTCGGCCTTGGAAGGGCTCGCGATCGGGGTCGCGGGGCGAACGCCGCACGACGAGGCGCTCGCCGAGCGGATGATCCTCGGCCTGCTCGCGCCAGGATCGCGCTGACCGCCGTTCACCCGTACTACCTTGTCGCGCCGTATGAAGCCCTTCCTCCTCGCCGCGACGCTCACGCTCGCCCTCGCCGCCCCGGTGGGCGCCGCCGTCAAGCCCGGGACCTACGCCGGGAAGACGGACTCCGACGACGTCATCTCCTTCAAGGTCTCCAGGACCAAGGTGTCCGGCGTCTCCGCCCGGTTCACGACCGTGTGCGCGAACCCGAGCAACCCGTCCGACCCGCTGCTCGTGACGCTCAAGCCGAAGCCGAGCGTGCTCGGCGTGAGCGCCAAGCTGCGGACCGGCGGGCGGTTCTCGTACAAGACCGACGGCGAGACGGCCGCGCAGAACGGTCTGATCATCACGACCTTCAAGGGGCGGATCGCGAAGGGCAAGGTCAAGGGGACGCTGCGCGTGCAGTTCCCGGCGTCGACTGCCGGCTACGAGGACTACGGCGACTGCGACACCGGCAGCATCGCGTTCACCGCCAGGCGGAAGTGATCGCGCGGGCGGTCGCGGTCGCGGTCGCCGTCGTGCTGCTCGCGCGGGGTCACGACGCAGCCGCGCCCGCAGCGCCGGCGTGCCCGCCGGGGGACCGCACCTTCGAGGGCCAGCTCGTGCGGGTGCCGGAAGGCGTGTCCGGTCGCGCCCCGCTGGTCATCGCCTTCCACGGCGCGCGCGGGAACGGCCCCGGCTTCGCGCCGGGCACCGGGCTGGACGACGTCGGACGCCGCGCCGGCTTTCTCACCGCGTACCCGACCGCGGCGCACAGCGGGAGCTGGGAGCTCAGCCGCCGCCGCGGCTTCGACGACATCGCGACGACGCGGCGGCTGATCGACGCGCTGGTGCGCGAGGGGTGCATCGACCGGCGGCGCGTGTACGCGACCGGGTTCTCGAACGGCGCGAGCTTCTCGGCGCGCGTCGGGTGCGACCTGGCGGGGCGTGTCGCGGCGATCGCGCCCGTGGCCGGCAGCTTCAAGGCGCAGGACGCGTGCCCGCGGCGGCGCGGGCCGATGCCGACGCTCGAGCAGCACGGGCGCGACGACTACCTGTGGACCGTGCCGCGGCTCATGCGGATGACCGCTGCGCGCAACGGATGCCGCCGCCGCGCGGTGCGCCGGCCGGGGCCGCTCCCCGCCTCCGTCCGCACCGTCTGGCCGCGCTGCGACCTGCAGCGGATCTTCTACCCGAGGCTCGGCCACGAGTGGCCGCCCGGCACCGCCGACCGCGTATGGCGCTTCTTCAGGGGGAAGCGGCGGCCTGCCTGAGGAGCAGCGCCGAGACGACGCCGAGGAGCAGCACGGCGGGCGCGAGGAGGTAGAGCGACAGCGGCGTGAGGAACGCGAGCCCGAGGACGATCGCGATCCACGCGGTCCACCGCGGCATGAGCCCCTCGCGGCGCAGCGCCGCCGCGCCGGCGGCGAGCAGGAGGATCCCGATCCCGATGCCCGCCGCGTTGTAGCCCGAGACGTACGAGATCTCGAAGAGCGAGCGCGCGAGCTCCTCCGACAGCTTGCCGTCGCCCGCGCGCAACGCCGCCGCCATGTTGATCGACTCGGCGGCGAGCCCGGCGGCGCACATGAGGAGCGTGCCGCCGAACGCGGTGTCGGCCAGCAGGTCGTCGCCCTGGTGCTCGCGCAGGATCGCCCGCACACCACTCGCGAAGAGGACGAAGAGCGCGATCGCGATCAGACTCA
This sequence comes from Solirubrobacteraceae bacterium, assembly GCA_036389155.1. GTDB lineage: Bacteria > Actinomycetota > Thermoleophilia > Solirubrobacterales > Solirubrobacteraceae > CADCVT01. The sequence goes on along the minus strand of DASVQN010000003.1, from coordinate 40,531 downwards.
GGCTGCCGCCGACGACGATGCGGTCGGACGCGTCCGCGTAGAAGCCGACGACCTCCCGCCCGGACGCGCCCCCCTTCGGCTGGTCGAGCGCCCACACCGCGTTGCCGGCGGCGAAGATCAGCGCCGTCGCGAGACCGGCGAGACCGGTCACGCGCCGCGTCGCCATCAGCGGCCGATCAACCGGCCGTGGCGTTCCACTTGACGTCGGAGGCCGAGCAGCTCCCGAAGTACATCTGGCCGCCGGAGTAGTTCGTGTCGCCCCGGTTCATGCCGACCGTGCCCGTCGCGGTGTTGCCGGTGACCTGGCCCTTGATGTCCATGTTGCCGTTGTTCTCGTCGCCTTTGTAGCTGAAGGTGCCATCCGGGCCGATGGCCATCGGCGGGACGTTCGCGATGGCGTCGAAGTTGAGGCGGTTGTTGTACATCGTGTTGCACCATGTGTTGACGCCGGCCTCGAAGTTCGTGACCTGGCCGTTGCCGACGGTGAACGTGACCGGGCGGCTCTGGTCCGTTTGGCCGCTGTAGTTGCCCTGCGCCGGACCGCTGGAGGCGGGAGGCGCTGACGGGCCCGGGTCGTTCGACGGCGGCGGCGGCGGGGTGCCGCCTCCGGACGGCGCCGGCGGCGCGGGGACGGGCGGCGTGTCCACCCTGCCCTTCTTGACGCAGCTGACGCGCCCCTTCCTGCTCACGGCGCGCGTGCTGCCGGCCGGGCACTTCTTGGCGCAGACGCTGCTGCGCCCGGGCCGGCGGACCAGGACCTTGCCGCCGCCGCACTTCTTCTTGGCGGCGCTCGCCGCGGGCGAGCCGGTGCCGGCGGCGGCAGGGCCGCTCGCGAGGGCGATCGCCGCCAGGGCGGCGATGACGACGACGGCTGCGATTGCGATCCGTGCGCGCATGCCGCGCGTCTCGGGATTGACGTACACGATGGACTGCCTCCTTGCGTCTCCGGTGCGTCCTACCGTAATCAGGAGTGGCGGGCGGAGTCAAGGCCACTCACGGAACGTGGCCGCGTAGCGTTGCTTTGTCATGTACACGCTGATCGGGCCGGACGGCGCGGCGCACCGAAGCCGCTCGCCGGGGACGCTCGGCGGCCACCGGCGCAACCGCGGCTACGGCCGTCTCGACTGCCCGGCCGCGCTGCGCTGGATCGCCAAGGGCCACTACGTCCGGCACCGCGTGTTCTTCGCCGACGAGGCGACCGCCCTGGCCGCGGGCTACCGCCCCTGCGCGACCTGCCTCCCGCACCGCTACGCCGCGTGGAAGGCCGGCCGGATCGAGGTCGAGCTGCGCCCGCGGGGCGTCTTCGACGCCGGCCACATGCTGGGCTTCCTCGCCGCTCGTGCCGTGCCCGGCGTGGAGGCGGTCGAGGGCCGCGTCTACCGCCGGTCCCTGGCGCTGGCCGGCGGACCGGCGACGGTGTCGCTAGCGTTCGCGGCGCGCCGCGTCCGCGCCTCCTTCGGCGTGGCCGACCGGCGCGACGTCCACGAGGCCCTCCGCCGCGTCCGCCGCCTGCTCGACCTCGACGCCGACATGGCCGGCGTCCGGCGCGCGCTCGGCCCGCTCGCGCGCGAGCGACCCGGCATCCGCTCACCTGGAGCGGTCGACGCCGAGGAGATCGCGATCCGGGCGGTCGTCGGCCAGCAGGTCTCCGTCGCCGGGGCGCGGACGGTCCTCGGCCGCCTGACCGCCGCGCACGGCGAGCCCGTCGCCACCGGCCTCCCGGGCGTCACGCACCTCTTCCCGCGCGCTGCCGCGCTCGCGGGCGCCGACCTCCCGATGCCGCGGGCCCGGGCGCGCGCCGTCGCCGCGCTCGCCGGCGTCGACCCGGCCGCGGACGATCTGACCGCGATCCCCGGCATCGGCCGCTGGACGGCGCAGTACGTCGCGATGCGCCTCGGCGACCCCGACGTCCTCCTCACCACCGACCTCGTCGTCCGCCGCGCGCTCGCGGCGCTCCCGCCGGGCACAGACCCGGACGGCTGGAGGCCCTACCGCTCCTACGCGACGCACCAGCTCTGGGCCGCCGGCGTTTGACCGCGGCGCGGAGGCCGGCCTCCCGCACGGCCCCTTAAATGCAACCGGGCCGGCGCGTCCCCCAACGACGCCGGCCCGGTGGGATATCCCCTCGCTCGGAGGTGTGCGCGGCGCAGTCGTCTCCCCGGAAGGCGACTCGAGCGCTGGCAGATCCCTGGCGACCCTCCGGAGGTTCGGTGCGCGGAAGGAAATGCGCGCCTCCACCGGTCGGGCGGCTCGTCCCTGAGCCGTTCTCGCCTTGCCTTCTCTTCGTCGGCGCGGGCGCCCTGCGGTGAAGCTCGCTGGACGGGTGTCCCACCGGCTCGCCGCGACGCATCTCGAACGCGCCAAGTCGGTGAAAACGTGCCCGTGACGCCATCGCCGCGAAGCGGCTGTGACGTGATGCCGCGAAGCGGCCGTGACGCCATCGCCGCGAAGCGGCTGTGACGTGATGCCGCGAAGCGGCCGTGATGCCATCGCCGCGAAGCGGCCGTGACGTGATGCCGCGAAGCGGCCGGGCCGGGCGTCCCCCAACGCCCGGCCCGGCGGATGTCCCTCGCTCAGGAGGTCTGTGGCGCGCAGGCGCGCTCCGCTCGCCGCGCTCGAACGCGTGCGGGAACGGCTGAGCTTCGTCGGCATCCGTGGCGACCCGATCGAGGTTCGGCGTGCGGTCCCTTGCTCGCCTCTCCCGGCCGGGGGGCCCGTCCGTGGGCCGCGTCCGCCTGTGCTCTCTTCATCGGTAGGACGGCGCCGGCCTGACCCGGCGTGGACGCCTGTCGGACTACTCGATGCCGAGGCGGTCCAGAAGGCGCTCGTCTGTGCGCCACCGGCGGCGCACGTCGACGCGCAGATCGAGGTGCACGCGCGCGCCGAGCTCGAGCTCGAGCGCCTCGCGCGCCGCGGTCCCGACCGTCTTGATCATCCGTCCCTGCTTGCCGATGAGGATGCCCTTCTGCGAGTCGGTCTCGACCCAGATCCGGGCGCGGACGTGGACCAGGTCCTCCCGCGTCTCCTCGTCCAGCTCCTCGATCACGACCTCGACCGAGTGCGGGACCTCCTGGAACGTGCGCCGCAGGACCTGCTCGCGCACGAGCTCGGCCAGCAGCACCTCGCGCGGCTGGTCGGTCGGCGCCTCGGGCGGGAAGAAGAACGGGCTCTGGGGGAGCAGCGAGACGAGGTGGTCGCGCAGCGGCCCGACGCCCGCGCCGGTCTTGGCGCTGAGCGGGAAGACGTCGTCGCCGACCTCGAGCTCGGCGGCCTCCGTCAGCACCGCCGCGACCTGCGGGCGGTTCAGCCGGTCGATCTTGTTGACGGCGATCACGACCGGGACCGACGCCTTGCCGAGCAGCTCGGCGATCCAGCGGTCGCCCGGCCCGATCCCCTCCTCGGCGTTGACGACCATCAGGACCGCGTCGTCGTCGGCGACCTCCCGCTCGACGCGAGCCTGCATCCGTTGCGTCAGCGCGTCGCGCGGGCGCTGGACGCCCGGCAGGTCGACGAGGACGAGCTGCGCGTCCCCGTACGTCGCGACGCCGCGGATCGCCCGCCGCGTCGTCTGCGGCTTGTCCGAGACGATCGCGATCTTCCGCCCGACCAGGCCGTTGACGAGCGTGGACTTGCCGACGTTCGGCCGGCCCGCGAGCGCGACGAAGCCCGAGCGCGTGGCGCCGCCGCTCACCACGACAGGATCTCCGCCTGCAGGGCGAGCATCTCGCCGTCGTCGGTCTCGTGGTCCATCCCCACCAGGTGCAGAACGCCGTGCACGACCGCCTCGCGCAGGTCGACCGTGTAGTCGGGCGCGATGAACACGTCGCCGAGCTCGCGCGGCCCGAACGCCTCGCCCCCCTCGTCGACCGGGAACGAGAGCACGTCCGTCGGCCCCTGCTTGGCACGGAACTGCTCGTTGAGCTCGGCGATCCGCTCGCCGGAGACGAAGGTGACCGCGAGGTGCGCGTCCTCGATCCCCGCCGACGCGGCGGCGAGGGCCGCGAGGCGCTCGACCTCGACCGGCGGCAGCGCGGCGCTGCCGATGACCTCGACGTCCACTACGCGCGCTTGCGGTCGGCCGGGCGCAGCTCGGTCGCGCCGCGCTTCGCGGCGTCCGCGTACGCGTCCACGATCCGCTGCACGAGCCGGTGGCGCACGACGTCCTCGCGCCCGAACTGCACGAACTCGATCCCGTCCACGTCGTCGAGGATGTCCTTGACCACGATGAGCCCGGACTGCTGGTCGCGCGGCAGGTCGATCTGGGTGATGTCCCCCGTGATGACCATCTTCGAGTTGAACCCGAGCCGCGTGAGGAACATCTTCATCTGCTCGGGCGAGGTGTTCTGCGCCTCGTCGAGGATTACAAAAGAATCATTAAGCGTTCGGCCCCGCATGAACGCCAGCGGGGCCACCTCGATCGAGCCGCGCTCGAGGTGCTGCTGGACCTTGTCGGGGTCGAGCATGTCCTGGAGCGCGTCGAAGAGGGGGCGCAGGTACGGGTCGACCTTGGCCATCAGGTCGCCGGGGAGGAAGCCGAGCCGCTCTCCCGCCTCGACGGCCGGGCGCGTGAGGATGATGCGGTTGACCTCGCGGCGCGACAGCGCGGCGGCGGCGGACGCGACCGCGAGCCAGGTCTTGCCGGTGCCGGCCGGGCCGATCCCGAAGGTGATGGTCTTGTTGCGGATCGCGTCGACGTAGCGCTTCTGGGTGACCGACTTCGGCGCGACCTTCGTCGAGCGGTGGCGCCAGACGACGTCCTCGAGCACCTCGGCGGGCGAGGTCTTCGAGTCCAGCGCGCCGGTCACCGTGGAGATCGTCCCGGGCGAGATCTGGTGCCCGCCGGCGATCAGGTCGGCGACCTCCTGCACGACCTCGGCCGCGGCCGTCACCGCCTCCTCCGAGCCGTCGAGCGTCACGACGTCGCCGCGCAGGAAGACCTCGCACTCCACGTGGCGCTCGATCTCGCGCAGGACGACGTCCTCGGAGCCCGCCAGCTCGCGCGCGACGTCGTTGCCCAGGTGGATCTGCCGCCTCACGTGAGGATCTCCTTCACCGCCGCCGACACGCGGCGGCCGTCGGCACGGCCGTCGACGCGAGGCATCACGAGCTTCATCACGCTGCCCATGTCCTTCGGCGACGTGGCGCCGGCCTCGGCGACCGCCTCGGCGACGATCGCCTTCAGCTCCTCCTCCGGCAGCTCGGCCGGCAGGTAGGCGCCGATCAGCTCGGCCTCGGCCTCCTCCCCCGCCACGAGGTCGTCGCGGCCCGCGTCGCGGAACTGGGCCGCCGCGTCGAGCCTGCGCTTGCGCTCGCGGCGCAGGACGCCGACCTCGTCGTCGTTGCCCTCCTTCGCCGCCTTCTGCAGCTCGGACAGCACGAGGCGCAGGCGGCCGACGCGATCCCGCTCGCCGGCGCGCATCGCGGCAGCGAGATCCTCCTTCACCTTGTCGGCCAGCGTCACCGCCACTCAGTGTACGGCGGTCGTCCCGCCCGACGAATGGCCTTCCAGCGCCGTCTCGTCGTGCAGCGACGGCGGCGGCTGGCCGAGCTGGCCGAGCTCGGAGATGTCGCGGCCGAAGAGCAGGCCGACGTTCCAGTCGATGAGCAGCCGCGCGCGCCGGCCCATCCCGGGCATCGCGGCCAGGTGGTAGGTCCGCGCCAGCAGCCAGGCCGGCGTCCCGCGCCACTTGATCCCCAGCGTCGACGCGACCGCCTTGCGCCGGCCGAGGTCGACGAACACGCCGAGCGTCTTGTAGCGGAACGGCTTCTTGCGCCCCGTCCCGATCGCGGCGGCCACGTTGCGCGCGACGTTGCGCCCCTGGCGCAGCGAGTGCTGGCAGGTCGGCGGGCACGGCTCCTTGTACTTCTTCGCGGGATCGGGCACGGCGGCGCCGTCGCCGATCGCCCACACCCGGTCGTGCCCCGTGACCTGCATGTAGCGGTCGACCTCGATCCGCCCGCGGTCGGTGAGCGGCAGGCCGAGCCGCTCGATGACCGGGTGCGGGCGCACGCCCGCGGTCCAGCACACGCTGCGCGTGGGGATCGTGTCGCCGTCCGACAGCCGCGCGCTCGTCGCCGTGACCTCCTCGAGCGTCGTCCGCGTGCGGATCTCGATCCCGCGGCCGCGCAGCTCGCGCATGCAGAACTCCGCGAGGTCGGGCGCGATCTCGCCCATGATCCGGTCGGCCGCCTCGACGAGAACCCAGCGCATCCCCTGCGCCCTGCAGCGCGGGTACTCCTGGATCGCGTCGGCGGCGAAGTCCTGGAGCTCCGCGAGCCCCTCGACCCCCGCGTAGCCACCCCCGACGAAGACGAAGTTCAGGTACTCCGCGCGCGCTTCGGGGTCCTCCAGCGTCTCGGCCATCTCCAGGTGGCGGACGAGCTTGTTGCGCAGCCCGATCGCCTCCGGCAGCGACTTGAAGCCCGTCGCGTGCTCGGCCAGCCCCGGGATCGGCAGCGTGCGGGAGACCGAGCCGAGCGCCACGATCAGGTGGTCGTAGTGGATCCGCTCCTCGTGGCCCTCGAGCGTCTGCACGCTGACGCAGTTGTCCGCCGGGTTGGCTCCCGTGACGCGGCCGAGGCGCAGGTCCGTCTGCTCGAGCTGCTCGCGCAGCGGCACGACGACGTGGCGCGGCTCCAGCGTCCCGCCCGCCGCGCCGGGCATGAGCGGCGTGTAGAGCATGAAGTTCACGTCGTTGACGAGCGTGATCCGCGCGGACGCGCGCGGCAGCACCTTCTCGAGCGTGCGCGCGGCGTAGAGCCCCCCGAACCCGCCGCCGGCGATGACGATCCTCCAGGCCATCTCAGCCGCCCCCTTCCCCCAGGTGGCGCGTCAGGAACTCGACCTGGTCGGACACGACGTCCTCGAACGCGTCGCCGCCCGGATAGACGGACCAGTGGTCGGCGTCGTAGCGCCTCAGCTCGCCGCGGGGCGCGCGCTCGGCGCAGCGGACCGCGGGCTCCGGAGGCGTCAGGTCGTCGCGGTCGCCGGCGCACACGAGCAGCGGGCACGTCACGCGCTCGGCGCCCGTCAGCGGGCGGTAGAGCCCGACCTGCAGCAGCACGCGCGCGGCCACGTCGTCGCGCCACTTCGACTCCTCCGTCACCAGGCGCCCGTAGCCCTCGTAGGACGACGGCGAGGTGAGCGCGGCGACGTCCTGCGGGCGGCCGCGCACCGGCATCGTCACCGGCGGGCGGCGGCGCACGGCGGCGATCTGGTCGCGGATCGCGCGCCCCGTCGCCTTGTACAGCGCCGGCCGCGGGAAGCGCAGGACCTGCAGGCGCCCGTCGACCATCGGCGTCTGCGCCACGGCTGCGGCGAGCGAGGGGTCGTGCGCCGCGAGCTCGATCGCGTGAGCGCCCGAGAACGACGTCCCCCACACCGCGATCCGCGCGGCGTCGACCTCCTCGCGCGACCGCGCGTAGTCGATCGCCGCGCGGTAGTCCTCGAGCTGGCGGCGGAACTCCAGGAGCTGGCGCGGCTCGCCCTCGCTGTCGCCGAAGTGGCGGTAGTCGAACAGCACGACCGCCAGCCCGGCGGCCGCGAACCGCTCGGCGAACGGCTCGATGCCGTCCCGGCGCGTTCCCGCGAAACCGTGCGCCATCACGACGCATCCGGAGGGTCCGTTTTCCGGCAGGTACAGCCACGCGGCGCACCGCTCGTGACGGCCGGAGGGAAACGTGACCTCGATGCGCGGCAAGACGCCGAGTATGCCCGAGACCATGAATGAGCAGACGTCAGGCGGGGATGCCCTAGGTGGGGCAGGAGAGGGTGGCCACCCTTCGCCGAGCAGCACCGAACACACGACGAAGGGACAGAACCGATGCCGACGCTTCAGGACGTTCAGACCTGGAAGGGTCAGACCCTGTACGGGCCCGACAACGACAAGATCGGCGAGATCGCCGACGTGTACCTCGACCGCCAGAGCGGCGAGCCGGAGTGGCTGGCCGTGAAGACCGGCCTGTTCGGGTCGAACCTCTCGTTCGTGCCTCTGCGCGAGGCGACGACGACCGGCGAGGGCGTCGCCGTCCCGTACGACAAGGCGCTCGTCAAGGACGCGCCGAACGCCGAGGCCGACGGCGAGCTGTCGCCCGACGAGGAGCGCCGCCTGTACGAGCACTACAGCGTCTCGTGGGGCGAGTTCGACTACGACGCGAGCGACGGCCGCGAGCCCGTCGGCCACGACACCAGCGGCCCGACCACCGACGACGCGATGACGCGCTCGGAGGAGGAGATCGCCGTCGGCAAGACGTCCCGCGAGAGCGGCCGCGCGCGCCTGCGCAAGCACGTGGTGACCGAGGAGGTCCAGACCACGGTCCCCGTGCAGCGCGAGGAGGTCCGGATCGAGCGCGAGCCGATCACCGAGGGCAACGTCGGCGCCGCGACGGACGGCCCGGCGATCTCCGAGGAGGAGCACGAGGTCACCCTCCACGCCGAGGAGCCCGTCGTCGAGAAGCGCACCGTCCCGAAGGAGCGCGTGCGGCTCGACAAGGAGACCGTCACCGACGAGCGCACCGTCACGGACGAGGTCCGCAAGGAGCGGATCGAGGCCGACGGCGACGCCGGCGGGCAGCTCTAGCCGCTTCGCACCATGAGGAGCGCCGCCCAGTCGCCCTGGGCGGCGCGCCGCTGCTCGACGAGGTCGTGCGCCGCGAACGCGGCCGCGACCTCGTCGGCTTCGTGGCGCAGGAGGCCGGACGCGATCAGCGCCTCACACTCGATCGGGCCGGCCGCCACCTGCAGCAACAGAGGACGCAGCAGGTTGGCGACCACGGTCCTCGCGGTCGGCGGCGGCTCCTCGCGCAGGTCGAACCGGCGCACCTCCATCTCGACGCCGTTGACGCGCGCGTTCTCGAAGGCGGCCTCGACCGCGAGCGGGTCGAAGTCGAGGCCGAGGACGGGGCCGAAGCCGAGCTTCGCCCCGGCGATGCCGAGCACGCCGCTCCCGCACCCGAGGTCGACGAGCGGCCCGCCGGGCTCGAGCTCCAGCAGCAGCTCCAGGCACAGCCGCGTCGTCTCGTGGCCGCCGGTCCCGAAGGCCTGCCCGGGGTCGATGACGATGTCCCCCGTGCCTGGCACCGTGCCTGGCACGACGCCTGGCACCGTGCATGGCACCGGGGCCTCCCACGGCGGGCGGATTCGGAGCGGTCCTACCTGCACAGGCCGGTGAAACGCCTTCCAGCGCTCGGCCCAGTCGTCGGCAACCTCGGTCGTGGTGACCTCGACGAGCGCGTCGCCCGCCGCTGCCTGCAGGTCGGGAAGGTCGGGCAGCTCGCCGGGCGCGCCGTAGACCGCGTACTCGACGCGGTCGCCGAGGTCGACCTCCTCGACGCCGGCGGGCACCAGCGCGAGCAGCTCGGCAAGAGCGACCTCCGCGTCCTCGCGGCGTACGCGCAGAGCGAGGCGGATCATGGGGCCGCCGCGTCGCGCGACTCGCGGGTCACGACGTCCGCAGGACCCGGCGCAGCTTGGAGAGCACCGACTCGTGCTGCTCGCCGAGGTTGTCCTCGGTCAGCGTCCCCGACAGCCGCTCGAGCAGCTCGCGCTGCTCGCGGGTGAGCGAGCGCGGGATGACGACGTTGACGACGACGCGCAGGTCGCCGGGCCGGCCGCGGCGCAGGTCCGGGATCCCCTTGCCGCGCAGCACGACGACCTCGCCGGGCTGCGTCCCGGGCTTGATGTCGACGTCCGCGTCGCCGTCGAGGGTCGGGACCGGCAGCGTCGTGCCGAGCGCCGCCAGCGGCGCGGGCACGTCGAGCACGCTCACGAGGTCGTTGCCGTCGCGGACGAAGCGCTCGTCGGGGCGCACGCGGATCGTCACGTAGAGGTCGCCGTCGGGGGCGCCCGGCTCGCCGGTGTGGCCGCGGCCGGCGAGGCGGATCCGCTGGCCGTCCTCGATCCCGGCGGGGACGTCGACGCGCAGCGTCCGCTGCTCGAGCACGCGGCCCCGGCCCTCGCACTCGGTGCACGGCTCCTCGGGGATCTTGCCGGCGCCGTGGCACGTGTCGCACTGCACGCTGCGCACCACCTGGCCGAACGGCGTGCGCGTGACGCCCTGCAGCCGGCCCGAGCCGCCGCAGCGCTTGCAGCTGGTGATCGGCGTCCCCGGCTCGGCGGCGTTGCCATGACAGCGCGGGCAGCGCGTGACGGCCTCGTAGCGCAGCTCGACGTTCGCGCCCCGAGCCGCGTCGACGAGGTCGATCGCCAGCGACGCCGCGACGTCGCCGCCGGCCGCCGGTCCGCCGCGACCGCCGCCGCCGAAGAACCCCCCCTCTGCCCCGCCGCCGCCGAAGAACGCGTCGAGGATGTCCGACAGGCCTCCGAACGCGCCGAAGTCCGTGGGCGCGTAGCCGCCCGAGCGCAGGCCGTCGTAGCCGTAGCGGTCGTACGTGGCGCGGCGCTCGGGGTCGGACAGGATCTCGTAGGCCTCGGCGACCTCCTTGAAGCGCGCCTCGGCCGTGTCGTCGTCCGGGTTGACGTCGGGGTGCAGCTCGCGGGCCAGCTTGCGGAAGGCCTTCTTGATCTGGGTGTCGTCGGCGTCGCGCGGGACGCCGAGCAGCTCGTACGCGTCGGTCGGCACGGGCTACGCGTCGTCGTAGACGGTCTCGATGTACCGCGACAGCTGGTGGGCGGCCTCGCGCACGAAGCCGATCGCCTCCGCGTAGTCCATCCGCGTCGGGCCCATCAGGGACACCGTGCCGAGCTTGCGCGCGGGCAGGCCGTACGCCGCCGCCACGAGCGCCATCGACTGCAGCTGCGGCGTGTCGTTCTCGGTGCCGATGCGGACGAGGACGTCGCGCTCGGTCAGCGCGCGGCCGAGGACGGCCAGCAGGTCGCGCCGGCGCTCCAGCGCGGTCATCAGCTCGTTGATCTGGTCCAGGTCGTCGAGGCGGTGCTCGGCGATGAGGCGCGCCGCGCCGTCGACGTAGAGCGAGTCCTGCGCCGTGGCGGCGAGCTCGGTGAACGCGGGCATGAGCGAGTCGAGGAACGCGCGCTCGGGCGGCTGGAGGCTCGGGTCGTTCAGCCGGCGCTGGAGCGTGCGGGCCCCGAGGTCCATCCCCGTGAGCTGGTCGTTGAGGTAGGCGGCGGCCCACGCGGCGAGGCCGGGGTCCACGGGTTGCTCGAAGGTGAAGATGCGCTTCGAGACGCCGCCCGTCGAGGTGATGATCACGACCATCAGCACCTGCGGCTGCAGGGAGAGGACCTCGATGTGGCGGATCTCCGCCGTCTCGATCGGAGGCGCGGTGACGATCGCCAGCAGGTGCGAGACCTGGCTCAGCGCCTCGGTGGTCGCGCGCATCGCGTCGTCGATCTCGCGGCTGGCGAGGCTGAGCTCGAGCTCGCTGCGCGGATGCGACCCGCGCGTCGCCAGCAGGCCGTCGACGAAGAACCGCAGCGCGGCGTCGGTCGGGACGCGGCCGGCGGAGGTGTGCGGGTGGACGAGGAGCCCGACCTCCTCCAGCTGGGCCAGCTCGTTGCGGATCGTGGACGGCCGGCAGCCCAGATCGGGGTCCGTGGACAGCGTCTTGGACCCCACGGGCTGGCCGGACTCGAGGTAGACCTCGACGACCTTGCGAAGGATGAGCTCCTGGCGCGCGGTGGGCACGCCCCGAGTCTAGGAAGCGAGGGCGGAGCGCCCTACGCCTCGATCTCCGCCTCGGCGTTGCGGATGATCTGGTTGCCGCTCTGCTCGGCCACGGTGTCGACGATCGCCACGCCGTCGCGCACCTCGCGGACGGTGGAGGTCACGACGATCTCCTGCTCCGGCAGGCCCATCCCCCGGAACTGGACGCTGAGGCGCTTGAGCGCGTGCGGGCCGCCGGCGTTCTCGGTCTGGGCGCGGGCGACCTGGGCCATCGACCACAGGCCGTGGAGGATCCGCCCGGGCAGCCCGACCTGCTTGGCGAAGTCCTCGTCGATGTGGATCGGGTTGAAGTCGCCCGACGCGCCCGCGTAGCGGACGGTCAGGTACTTGTCCGGCGTGACGCTGAGCTTGCGCAGCTCCTGACCGGGTTCCATCTCGCTCAGACCCCCCGCACGATGTTGGTCCACGTCCCGACGCACACGGTCTCGCCGCGCTGGTTGGTCGAGGTCGACTCGAAGACGTAGTAGCCGCGGCCGTCGCGCTCCTCGATCGACTTGACGGTCACCGTGGTGTCGATCTCGTCGCCGGCGACGACGAGGGGGCCCCAGCGGAACTCCTGCCCGCCGTGGACCATCAGCGCGAAGTTCATCCCGACGTCGGCGTCGAAGATCGCGGGCGCCATCGCGCGCGACTTGAACACCACGGCGAACATCGGGGGTGCGACGACGTCGGCGTAGCCCGCCTTGCGCGCCGCCTCGTGGTCGAGGTGGATCGGGTTCGTCTCGCCGACCGCGAGCGCGTACTCCTTGACCTTCTCGCGCCCCACGGCGTACGTCACCGCGGGGAACGTCTTGCCGACGGCCTTCGTCTCGATCGCCACGGCGCGGGATTACAGCACTTGGACGCCGTCGGAGAGCAGGACGCCCACGATACGCAGCGGCTCGCCCGGCGCGTGGTCGACGACGAGGCCGGGCGGCGGGCCGCCGAGGGCCTCGAGCGGGTCGAGGAGCGCGGCGGCGTCGCCGCGGACGCGGACCGTCTGGAGCGACGGCGCCCCGGCGCGCGGGGGCGGCCAGTCGCGAGCGATCGCCTGCGGCGCGACCCGCCGCGTCAGCGCGACCGGGCCGGCGAGCTCGAGGTCGAGCCACTCGCCGTCGCGGCCCGTGAACGGGACCGGCTCTCGGCCGAGCAGCCGCGCGGCCTCCCCGATGGCGGCGGGTCCGCCGCATCCGGCGCGAGGGTCGCCGGCGCCGGCGCGCTCCGGCCGCAGGAAGAGCAACGGCTCGCCCTCGTGCCCGACCTCGAGGTAGGAGCGGTCGAGCATCACGCGGTGGCCGTCCAGCGCGACGCCCGGCGGCGCCGCGCGCACGCTCACGTGGTCGAGCGCGACGATCAAATGATGATGTTCACGGCGCCGCCGTCGGCCGACCACGCCGCGCCGGTGACGGTGCTCGCGCGCGCGCTGCACAGGAAGACGACGACGTCGGCGATCTCCTCCGGCTCGGCGAAGCGCCCGAGCGGGACCTTCCCGGCCTGGGCGTCGAGCGCCTCTTGTCGAGACACCCCCCGCGCCTCGGCGGTCTGGTCGGCCAGACCGCCCTCGGCGATCCACAGGTCGGAGCTGACCGGGCCGGGGGCAACCGCGTTGACCAGCACGCCGTCGCCCGCGTACGTGTCGGAGAACACGCGGCTGAGCGAGAGCTGCGCCGCCTTGGTGACGCTGTAGGCGGCGTTGGTCAGCGACGGGCGCTTCCCGGCGGAGGACGTCACGTTGACGATGCGGCCGCCGCCCGCCGCGGCCATCCGGGGCGCGGCGCAGCGCATGAGCCGCATCGGCGCCATCACGTGCAGGTCCCACTGGCCCTGCCAGTCGGCGTCGCTGAGGTCGTCGAGCGGCCGCGCGAAGGACGTGCCGGCGTTGTTGACGAGGACGTCGATCCCGCCCATCTGCTCGGCGCACGTGGCGATCACGCGGTCGGCGGCGTCCGGCGCCGTGACGTCGACCGCGAGCCACTCGCCGCCGCAGCCGTCGGCCGCGCGCTGCACGGCGTCCGCGCTGCGCGCGACGAACAGCACGCGCGCGCCCTCGGCGCACAGCTTGCGCGCCGTCGCCAGCCCGATCCCGCGGCTCGCGCCGGTGACCACGCAGACCTTGCCTTCGAGTCCGAGATCCATCGCAGCCGTCATCCTTCCACGCCGTGCGCCTGCTCTTCGTCTGCCTCGGGAACATCTGCCGCTCGCCGACGGCCGAGGGCGTCATGCGCCACCTCGTCCGCGAGGCCGGGCTGGAGGACCGCATCGAGATCGACAGCGCGGGGACGGGCGGCTGGCACGTCGGCGCGCCTCCCGACGAGCGGGCGACGGAGGCGGCGCGGCGCCGCGGCATCGCGGTCGAGGGCGCGGCCCGGCGATTCGACCCGGCCGACTTCGACCGCTTCGACCTGATCCTCGCCATGGACCGCGAGAACCTCCGCGACCTGCGCGCGCTGGCGCCGGACGAGGAGGCCGCCGCGAAGGTGCGGCTGCTGCGGGGGCGCGACCTCGACGTCCCCGACCCGTACTACGGCGGGCCGGACGGCTTCGACGAGGTGCTCGACCAGGTCGAGGAGGCCTGCCGCGCGCTGCTCGAAGAGATCCGGTGAGGATCGCCGGCCGCGAGGTCGTCGAGGCCCGGCGCGTTCCCGGCGGCGACATCAACGACGCGCAGCGCGCGACGCTCGACGACGGGACCGTCGTCTTCGTAAAGACGCGCGCGGACGCCGCGCCGGGCGAGTACGCGACCGAGGCGGCCGCGCTGCGGTGGCTCGCGGAGCCGGGCGCGCTCGCCGTACCGGAGGTCGTCGACGTCGCCGACGACTTCCTCGCGCTGGAGTGGCTGGAGGAGGGACGGCTCGACGAGGCGGGCGAGGAGGAGCTGGGCCGCGGCCTCGCGCGCGTCCACGCCGCAGGAGCGCCGCGCTTCGGCGCGTCGCCGCCGGGAGTGCCGGGCGACGTCGCGACGTCCGCCGCGGACGCTGCGCGCCGCGAGGCGCCGCCGCTCCGCCTCGGCCCGCTCCTCCTCCCCAACGAACCCGCTCCCGACTGGCCGGCCTTCTACGCGCAGCGGCGGCTGGTGCCGCTGCTCGAACGAGCGCGGCTCGGAGGATCCGGGGTGGCGGCGGTCGAGGCCGTGTGCTCGCGCATCCACGACCTCGCGGGCCCGCAGGAGCCTCCGGCGCGGCTGCACGGCGACCTGTGGTCCGGCAACGTCCTGGCGAGCGGCGGCCGGCCCTACCTGATCGACCCGGCGGCGTACGGCGGCCACCGCGAGGTCGACCTCGCGATGCTGCGCCTCTTCGGCTCGCCCGGCCCGCGCTTCCTCGCCGCCTACGAGGAGGTCGCCCCGCTGGCCGACGGCCATGAGGATCGCGTCGCGCTCTACCAGCTGTTCCCGCTGCTGGTGCACGCGGCGCTGTTCGGGGGCGGCTACGCGGCGTCCGTCGAGCGGGCCGCGAGGCGCTACGCCTGACCGAGCGTCCCTCGACGCAGCGCGACCGCGACCGCCGCCAGCAGCGGCCCGGCCGCGACGAGCAGGAACGCGGTCCCCGTTCCCCAGCGGTCCACGGCCGCGCCGCCGGCGACGGTGCCGATCCCGATCCCGATCGCGTTCGCGGTGCTCAGCCACGTGTACGCCTCGGCGCCCGCGTGGCCGCCGGTCGCGCGGTCGAGCGCGACCGACGCCGCGGCCCACTGGATCGCGCTCGGCGCCCCCGCGACGACGAGCAGCGGCGCCAGCGGGAGGAACGCGCCGGGAGCGGCGAGCACGGCGCACGTCGCCGCGGACGCGACCGCGACGACGACGAGCTGCGTCGCGGGAGCGCCCGGCCTGCGGCGCGCGCCGTACACCAGCGCGCCGGCCACCGCCCCCGCCGCGAACAGCGCGAGCAGCACGCCCGCGACCTCCGGCCGCCCGCGCGCCTCGGCGAAGGCGGGGACGATCACGTCGACGCCGCCGAGGCTGACGTCCGCGAGCGCCGTCGCCAGCACCAGGGTCATGACCCCGGGAAGGCGGATCGGCGACCGCGCCCCCTCCGTGGTCGGCTGCGCCTCGGACCCCGCGACCGCGGCGAACGCGATCGACCCGGCCAGGAGGACGCCGGCGCAGGCCGCGAGCGTCGCGCGGGCGCCGATCGTGGCGATCCCCGCGGCGGCGAGCAGCGGGCCGACGACGAAGAGCGCCGTCTGCAGCCCCGGCTCGAACGCGTAGGCGGCGGCCAGCCGCTCGTCGCCGGGTGCGCCGAGCATCCGCTGCCACTCCAGGCGCATGCTCGCGACGAGCGGCGGCGTCGAGGCGCCAGCGACGGCCGCGGCGAGGACGAGGACCGCCGCGGGCGCCGTCCCGGCGAGGATCGCGGCCACGGCGAGCGCGGCGCCGCTCACGAGCGCCATGGCCGGCAGCGCCACGCGCGAGCCGCGGCGGTCGACGAGCCGGCCGCGAACGGGTGCCGCGAGCGCGACCCCGGCGGAGAACCCGCCCGCCGCCAGCCCGGCGGCCGCGAACGACCCGGTCGCCTCCTGCACCGCCAGCAGCAGCGGGAGCGCGTAGGCGCCGATGGCCAGGCGCGCCGCGGCGGAGGCTGCGACGAGGCGCCGCGCCTCCGGCCGGTCGAAGAGCCTGCCGTAGACGCCGAGCACGGGTGAGGCGGAAGGTACCCTCGCTGCCGTGTCCACGGCGACCGAGTTCGACGTCGCCGTCGTCGGCGGCGGCTTCGCGGGGCTGAGCGCAGCGATGACGGCCGCCCGTGCCGGCCGGCGCGTGGTGCTGCTCGAGGCCGACGACCGCCTCGGCGGCCTGGCGGGGACGTTCGCGTTCGCCGACGGCGTCGAGGTCGAGCGCTTCTACCACCACTGGTTCACGAACGACCGTTACGTGCCCGACCTCGTCGCGCAGCTCGGCCTGGAGGACGACATCGTCACTATGCCGTCGCGCACGGGCATGTACCTCAACGGCCGCATCTGGTCGCTGTCGACGCCGATGGACCTCCTGCGCTTCGAGGCGCTGCCGCTGCGCGACCGGATCCGCCTCGGGGTCTCGACGCTGCGGGTGCGCCGCGTGGACGACTGGCACGCGATCGAGCACATGAGCATCCGGGAGTGGCTGGAGCCGCTGTGCGGGCGGCGCGCCTACGCGCAGGTCTGGGAGCCGCTCGTCCGCGCAAAGTTCGGCCGCCACGCCGACGACATCAGCGCCGTCTGGATGTGGAAGAAGCTCGTGCTCCGCGGCGGCACGCGCAGCTCGTCGGGCAGCGAGCAGCTCGCGTACTTCCGAGGCGGATTCGGGCGGCTCGCGGCGGCCATCGGACAGGACGTCGAGGCGCACGGCGGCGAGGTGCGCCTCGGGACGCGCGTCACGGGAGTCGAGACCGAACGCGGGCTCGTGACGCGCCTGCTCACGTCCGAGGGGCCAGTCGACGCCGCCGCGTTCATCCTGACGCCGTCGTTCTCGATCCTCGCCGACCTGTTCGAGGACGCGGGGCCGGCGGAGTGGCTCGCGTCGATGCGCAGAGTCGAGTACCTCGGCAACGTCTGCCTCGTGCTGCGGCTGTCCCGCAGCCTCTCGGACACGTACTGGCTGAACGTCAACGACCCGGGCTTCCCGTTCGTCGGCGTGATCGAGCACACGAACTTCGACGCTCCCGAGCACTACGGCGGCGACCGGATCGCGTACCTGTCGCGCTACCTCGACGTCGAGGACCCCGTCTGGTCGATGACCGACGAGGAGTACTTCGCGTACGCGATGGAGCACGTCGCCCGGATGTTCCCGGACTTCGATCCGACGGACGTGCGGGAGTACCGCACCTGGCGGGCCCGCTACGCCCAGCCGGTGACGTCGCGCGGCTACTCGTCCTACGTCCCCCCGCCCGAGACGCCGTTCGAGAACGCGCTCGTCGCGACGATGGCCCAGATCTATCCCGAGGACCGGGGGACGAACTACGCGATCCGCGACGGTGCCGCCGCCGCCCGGCGCCTCTTGGGCGCTCCCGTCGTCGTCTAGACCGTCGCCGGCGCACGCAGCATGCGGTGGATGGCCGCTTCGATCGGGGTGCGCGGCGCCAGGTCGCAGATGCGCGCCGCCGGCGCGAAGCGCAGCACGCGCGGCTGCACGCGGGTCTCCGGCCGGTGGGCGTACGTCACCGGCACTCGGTGCCGGGCCAGCCTGCCGACCAGCGACAGCACGGAGGAGATCGTGCGCGTCCTGCCGTCGGCCACGAGCCGCGCGCTGAAACCGGGCGGCGCGTCGCGCGCGAGCGCCAGCGCGGCCGCCGCAGCGTCGCGGTTGTAGACGAGGTCGCGCCGGGTGTCGGGGCTGACGTACACGGTCAGCGCCCGCCGCGCGCGGGTCGCGCGTACAGCGGCCTGGATGAGGCCACGGGTGCCGACGCGGCCGTCCGTCAGGCCGTACAGGTTCGTGTACCGCAGAGCGACCACACGGCACCCGCCGTCCGCCAGCGCGGCGACCGCGCGCTCCTGGCGCAGCTTCTCGTGTCCGTACGGGGTGGCGGGGGCCGGCTCGCTGTCCTCGGCCACCAGCGCGTCGCCGTAGCCGCCGAAGAGCGCGCCGGCCGACGACGCGAAGAGGAAGGTCAGCCGGCCCCCCCGCGGCGTGTCGAGCGCCGCGACCACGTCGCACAGCCGGTCGAGGGCGCGTCCCTCGGCCTGGAGCGCGTCGGGTCCGGCGCCCACGTGGCCGACCCCCGCGGCCCAGACCAGGAGCGTGGGATCATCTCGACCCACCGCGGCCGGCACGGCATCGCGGAGGTACGCGTCGACCGCGTGCTCGTCCCGCCACGGCGGGGAGAGGCGCACGAGCGCATCGTCGCCGAGGAGCTCGCGAAAGCCGCTGCCGAGCAGCCCGCCGCCGAGCAGCAGCGTGGTCACGGCGCGATCGCAGGTGCCCGTTCGCCGGCGGGCACCGGACCCGGGTCGACCTCGAGCGCGGCCTGAAGCCGCCGCAGCACACGCGTCTGCGGATCGTCCGTCGTGATGTACAGGGGCTTGCCGATCGTGTTGCGCACGGCGAAGCCGACGTACTCGGCGACGACGGCCAGCGAGACGAACAGGCCGCCGATGAGGATCAGCTGGCTCATCATCACGGACGTCCACCCCGGTGTGGGAAACGCGCCGACGAGGCGCCGCTCGAGCACGATCGCCGCGATGACGACACCGATCAGCGCCACGAGGATCCCGCCGAGGGCGATGACCCGCAGCGGCCGCGTGCCGGTCGACAGGATCATCCGCCAGAAGTGAGCGACCAGCGTGCGGAAGCGGTAGCTCGACGGGCCGTGCTCCGCGCGCATGGGCAGCGGGCAGTACGCCGCGTACCCGCACGCCCAGCGCAGCGCGACGTCGAGGTACACGTTCTCGCCGACGTAGGCGCACGCCGACCTGGCCACCGGTCCCTCTACGAGACGAAAGGAGTGGAACTGGCCGTGAGCGCCGGACAGCCACTGGAAGACCGCCTTGGCCGCGCGCGACGCGGCGTTGCGCAGCGCGCCGTGCGGCGGCGGGTTCGTGGGGCTGGCGTAGGTGAGCGAGGTGTTCGCGCGCGCGGCGGTCAGGAGCATCGCCGGGACGTGGCGGGGATCGTGCTGGCCGTCCTCGTCCATCGTCACGAGCCAGTCGCCGTTCGTCGAGACGATCCCTGCGATGGTCGCCGGGTGCTGGCCGAAGTTCGTCGTCAGCCAGATCACGTGCACGCGCCGGTCGAGGTCCTCCAGGGCGAGCAACGCAGCCCGCTCGTCGCGGGTGAGCCCGGGGTTGTCGCAGACGAGCACGACCTCGTCGAGGTCGAGGCGGACGCCGGGAGCGACCTCGAAGCTCGACGCGGCGTCCAGCAGCTCCCTCACGACCGCGCCGAGCCCGGCACCGGCGCGGAACACCGGGATGACAACGCTCAGCGTCTGCCTGAGCACAGGACCTTGCGGGCGGACACGGCGGGGACGCTAAACCACTTCACGACCGATCGCCGCGACCGAGCGTCCTGCGCCACCAACCGACCGCGCCCGCGGCGAGCACCGGCCCGATCGCGACGAGCAGGAAAGCGGTGCCGGTCCGCCATCGCTCGACGGCCGCGCCGCCGACGCTGCGGCACCTACGCGGGACGCGGCTTGGGCATGCTGTGCACGATGCCGCGCTTCGTGATCCAGCAACACGACGCCACCACGCTGCACTGGGACTTCCGGCTCGAGCACGACGGCGTCCTGAAGTCGTGGGCGGTGCCCAAGGGGCCGTCGCTCGATCCGGCGGTCAAGCGCCTCGCGGTCCCGGTGGAGGATCACTCGCTGGCCTACGGCGGGTTCGAGGGGAACGTCGGGATGGGGGGCGGGAGCGGCGCGGTCATCCAGTGGGACCGCGGCGACTACGAGCTGCTGAGCGGGACGCCGGATGACGACCACTTCACCTTCGAGCTGCACGGCGAGAAGCTGCGCGGCGGCTTCGCCCTGACCAAGACGGGGCCGAAGCAATGGCTGCTCGTCAAGAAGCGCGACGACGAGGCGCGGCGCGGCAGCGACATCGTCGCCGAGCGGCCGGAGTCGGTGAAGACGGGGCGGACCTGGCAGCAGGTAGCGTCGCCGCATGACGCTGCTCGACGACGCGCTCGCCGCTCACGGCGGCACTGACGCCCTCGACGACGTCGCGCCGGAGCGCAAGTGATGCTGCAGGCCGCGCTCAACGGGCCGTTCACGAAGGCCGACCATCCGGCGCTGCCGGTGACCGCGGACGAGCTCGCGGCCGACGCCGCGGCGTGCGTCGCCGCCGGCGCGGGCGCGATCCACCTGCACCCGCGCGACGCTGAGGGGGCCGAGCGGCTCGACGCGGCGGTGGTCGACGCGGTCGTTGCGCGGGTCCGCCGCGCGTGCGGCGTGCCGGTCGGCGTCTCGACCGGCGCGTGGATCGAGCCGGACCTCGAGCGCCGCGTCGCGCTGGTCCGCGCGTGGACCGAGCCCGACTACGCGTCGGTCAACGTGTCGGAGGAGGGCTTCGAGCGCGTGATGCAGGCGCTGCTCGACGTCGGGATCGGCATCGAGGCGGGGGTGTGGAGCGTCGCCGACGCCGAGCGGCTCGCGGCCTCCGGCCTGGGGCCGCGCGTGCTGCGCGTCCTCGTCGAGCCGGTCGACGCGGGCGCGCGCGGCGTCGCCGCCGTCGAGGAGATCCACGCCGCGCTCGACCGCCTCGGCCTCGGCGCGCCGCGCCTGCAGCACGGCGACGGCGAGGCCACGTGGCCGCTCCTGCGCGACGCGCTGCGCCGGGGCCACGACACGCGCATCGGGCTGGAGGACACCCGCGACGGCGAGAGCAACGCCGCGCTCGTCCGGGCGGCGGTCGCGCTGATCAGCTAGCCGCGCGCACGGCCGGGAAGCGCCTCGCCCACGGCTCGAGCTCGATCCCGAGCGCGTTGACGAGGTAGGACACCAGCCGGTAGAAGCCGGCCAGCGCGAGCAGCTCGACGATCTGCGCCGGCGGCCAGTGCGCCTCCATCCGCGCGTAGAGCTCCGGCGACACGGTCGCGCCCTCGTGCAGCTCGTCGGCCATGGCGACGAGGACCTGCTGGCGCTCGTCGGCGAAGTCGTCGGGCGTGCCGTGGACGGTCGCCTCCAGCCAGTCCTCCCCCAGGCCGAGCGCCTGCGCGAACGCGGCGGCGTGCACGCCCCACTCGTACTCGGCGCCCGCGCGCGCGGTCACGCGATGGATGACGGTCTCGCGCTCGACCGGGTCGAGCGTCGTGTGGGAGAGGAGCGTCGAGCCGAGCTGCCGGAAGCGGTCGAGGATCGCGCGGTGGTGCGCGATCGTCCGGAACAGGTTGAGCGGCTCGGCATCGACCGCGCCCATGAGGCGGCGGAGCGCATCGGCGACCTCGGGCTCGTACGGCGGCTGGATCGGTGCGATGCGGGGAGACATGGCGTACACTTCTACTTCGGTTTCCGAAGTGAACGATAGAGCTTCTAAATCCGAAGTGCAAGGGGGGCGCCCCGCGCGAGGCACCGCGGCTGGCCGGGGACGCGCGAGTTCGCGCCACCCCATCGCCGACCTCATGGACCTGCTCGGCCGGCGGTGGACCCTGCGCGTCCTCTGGGACCTGCGCGACGGCCCGCTCCGCTTCGGCGACCTCCAGGCCGACGAGATCTCGACCTCGGTCCTCACCGCGCGCCTGCGCGAGCTCGAGGAGGCGGGGCTCGTCGAGCGCGGCCCCGATCGCGCCTACGGCCTGACCGGCCGCGGCGAGGAGCTCAAGGACCTGCTGCTCCCGCTCAACGACTTCGCGAAGCGGGGCGCGGGGCGGGGAAGGCGCGGCGGCGGAGGTGCGGGGCCGGGAAGGCGCCGCGGCGGAGGCGCGGACCGAAGCCGCTAGGCGACGCGGCGCAGCGGGTGCGACTCGGCGGCGCCGCGCACGGCCTCTCCGACGAGCAGCCGCAGCACGGACTCGGCGGCGGCCGGCGGCTGCGTCGCCCCGTCGGCATAGAGCTCGACGAGCCACGCACCCTCCGGCGAGGACGCCGCGGCGGCGACCACCCCGGCCATCCCCCACTCGCTCAACAGGGCCGTCTCGGCCGGGTCGGCGTCCGGGTCCTCGATCGACACGACGAACGACCCCCCGAAGTCCATGATCCGCTGGGTCGCGGGGTAGTCCGAGCAGTCGTAGGAGGCGCCCTCGGTCCCGAACCGGCGCCCCGTGGTGCGGCTCGTGCGCGCGTCGTTCGCGAACACGGTCTCGATCACCGACGTCCCCGCCGCGCGGAACGAGACGACGGTCGCGGTGGCGTCGATCGCCTCGCCGCAGCCGAGCGCGACCGCCTCGAGGCGGTCGAGCGCGGAGCGCGCGAGCAGCGGGCCGTCGAGCGCGTCGAGCGCGCCGTCGATGACCGCGCCCACGTCGAGCGAGGCCGGCGTGCGCCGCCCGCGGATCGCGCGGCGCTCCGTGCGGCCTGCGCGCCACGTCTCCTCCAGATGCCCGTCCGAGACGCAGACCCGGCTTCGCCCACTGCGCTTCGCCGTGTACTGGGCGGCGTCGGCGGCGCGCAGCAGGTCGCCGCCGCGCCGCGCGCCGAGGCCGAGCGACGCCACGCCGCACGAGACCGTCAGCCGCGCCCCCGAGCCCTTGACCAGCCCGGTGAGCACCGTCTCGCCGAGCTTTCGCGCGTCCTCGGCGGTCCGTCCGATCAGGAGAACGCAGAACTCGTCGCCGCCCACGCGGGCGACCAGCGCGTCGGGGTCGTCGCCGACCGCGAAGGCCAGGGTGGCGGCGACACGCGCCAGGCAGGCGTCGCCCGCCTCGTGCCCGTGCTCGTCGTTGAGCTCCTTGAGGTTGTCGACGTCGCACAGCAGCACCGCGAGGTCGCGGCCCGCGGCCACGGCCTCGTCGATCGCGAGCTCCAGCCGCTCGTCCAGCGCGCGTCGGTTGGCGACGCCCGTGAGCGGGTCCTCGAACGCCAGCTCGGCCATGCGCGAGAAGAGCTCGGCCCGGCCGACCGCCGCGGCGATCTGGCCCGCCACGGTCTGCAGGAAGCGCAGGTCGCGCTCGGCGAACGCCGCCTGGCGCTCGTGGCGCGTGACCCACAGCTCGCCCCACGGCTCGCCCGCGAACGAGATCGGCACGGCCAGCGCGTGGTGCTTGCCGAGCGAGAGGAGCAGGTCGCGCTCGAGCGGGAAGATGTCCGCGTCGTCGAGCGACGTGGTGTACGACTCGCCGCGCTCGAGCAGCCCGCGCAGCAGGTCGTCCTCCTCGAGCCGGTAGACCTCGTCGGCCGGCCGGCGCTCCTCCCCCGGTCCGAGCTCGCCGACGTTGACGAGCGTGCGCAGGCCGGTGCGGTCGTGCTCCCAGCGCGAGATCGACAGCGAGGCGGCACCGATCGCGGTCAGCGACTCCTCGGCCGCCACCTCGACGACGTCCTCGAGCCGATGCGCCGCGGCGACGGCGGAGGCGATGGAGATCAGCGCGTGCAGCTCGCGCTCCAGCCGCTGCTCCTCCCCCATCTCGGCGCGGTCGGCGAGCGTGCGCGCGAGGTCCTCGGCGGTGTTCGCGGGCGCTTCGTCGACGCCGTCGGCGATGCAGTCGAGCAGCGCCTGGACGACGCGCGGGTCGAACTGCGTGCCGGCGCAGCGGCGCAGCTCGGCCTCGGCGGTCGCGTCGCTCAGCCGCTTGCGGTACGGGCGGTCGGAGACGAGCGCGTTGTAGGCGTCGCAGGTGAGGACGATGCGCGAGGCGAGCGGGATGTCCTCGCCCGCCTTGCCGTCCGGGTAGCCGCGCCCGTCCCAGCGCTCGTGCTCGTGGCGGACGGCGGTCGCGACGTCGCTGAGGCCGGGCAGCGGGCGCAGGATGCGCTCGCCGATGACCGGGTGCTCGCGCATGAGCACCCACTCTTCCGCCGTCAGCGGCCCGGGCTTGTGGAGGATCTGGTCGGGGATGCCGATCTTGCCGACGTCGTGCAGCAGGGCGACGGCCTCGACCTCGGCGACCTCACGGGGGTACAGCCCCAGCTTCTTCGCCACCGCGACGGACAGCGCGTGCACCGCGTCGGAGTGCTCGCCGGTGTAGCCGTCGCGCGCCTCGAGAGCGGCCGCCAGCGAGCGGACGACGGCCCGGTAGGCCTGCGCGGCCCGGCTGCGCTCCTGCTCGAGGTCGCGCAGCACGCCGACCAGCGCGGACTCGCCGCGCTCCAGCCCACGCGCAGCGTCGAGCGCCTCCTGTCGGAGGTGCTCCACCCGCCTCGGGTGCTCGCGCTCGGGCATGTCCCCCCGTTCATCGGCGGGAGCCCGTCAGGCTTCAGCTCGTGGGCGCGTCACCCAACTCGAGGACGGCCAGGAACGCCTCCTGCGGCACCTCGATCCGGCCCACCTGCTTCATGCGCTTCTTGCCCTCGCGCTGGCGCTCGAGCAGCTTGCGCTTGCGGCTGATGTCGCCGCCGTAGCACTTGGCCGTCACGTCCTTGCGGAAGGCCTTGACCGTCTCGCGGGCGATGATGTGCGAGCCGATCGCCGCCTGGATCGGGACGTCGTACTGCTGGCGCGGGATCTTGGCGCGCAGCTTCTCGGTGAGCGTCCGGCCCTGCGCGTACGCCTTCTCGCGGTGCACGACCATCGACAGCGCGTCGACGGTGTCGCCGGCGAGCAGGATGTCGAGCTTGACGAGGTCCGACGCGCGCATGCCCGTGATCTCGTAGTCGAGCGACGCGTACCCGCGCGTGCGCGACTTCAGGTTGTCGAAGAAGTCCAGGACGATCTCGGCCAGCGGCAGGTCGTAGTGCAGCTGCACGCGCTCGGCGCTGAGGAAGTGCATCCCCTTGTGCTCGCCGCGCCGCTCCTGGCAGAGCTCCATGATCGCGCCGATGTCCTCCTTGCGCGCGAGGATCGACGCGCGCACGTACGGCTCTCGGATCTCCTGGATCTTCGCGGGATCCGGCATGTCCGACGGGTTGTGGACCTCCAGCTGCGAGCCGTCGGTCATCGTCAGCTCGTAGGACACCGACGGCGGCGTCGCCATCAGCTCGAGGTCGTACTCGCGCTCCAGGCGCTCGCGCACGATGTCCATGTGCAGCAGGCCGAGGAAGCCGATGCGGAAGCCGAAGCCGAGCGCGTCGCTGGTCTCCGGCTCCCACACGAGCGCCGCGTCGTTGAGCTCGAGCTTCTCCAGCGCGTCGCGCAGGTCCGGGTAGTCCTCGCCGTCGATCGGGAACAGGCCGCAGAACACCATCGGCTTGATCTCGCGGTAGCCCGGGAGCGCCTGGGTCGCCGGGTTGGCCTTCGTCGTGAGCGTGTCGCCGACGCGCAGCTGCGTGACGTCCTTCAGCCCGGTGATGAGGTAGCCCACCTCGCCGGCGCTGAGCTTGTCGGCGGTGGCCTGCGCCGGCGTGAAGAAGCCGATGTCGTCGATGTCGGCCTCGGTCTCGCTCGCCATCGCCTTGATGGCCTCGCCCTTGGTGAAGACGCCGTCGACGACCCGGATGTAGGCGATGACGCCGCGGTACTGGTCGAACTCGCTGTCGAAGATGAGCGCGCGCGGCGCGGCGCCGAGGTCGCCGCGCGGAGGCGGGACGCGCTGGACGAGCTGCTCGAGGACGTCGAGCACGCCGTCGCCCGTCTTGCCCGAGATCTTCAGGATGCTCTCGGGGTCGTCGCCGGTGAGGTCGAGGATCTCCTCGGCCACGCGCTCGGGCTCGGCGCCCGGCAGGTCGATCTTGTTCAGACACGGGATGAGCTCGAGGCCGGCCTCGATCGCCAGGTACGTGTTGGCGACCGTCTGGGCCTCGACGCCCTGGCTCGCGTCGACGACGAGCAGCGCGCCCTCGCACGCGGCGAGCGACCGGCTGACCTCGTACGTGAAGTCGACGTGGCCGGGCGTGTCGATGAGGTGCAGCTGGTACGTCTCGCCGTTGCGCGCCTCGTAGAAGACGCGGACGGCCTGCGCCTTGATGGTGATCCCGCGCTCGCGCTCGAGGTCCATCGAGTCGAGCAGCTGCGCGCGCATGAGCCGCGGGTCGACGGTGTGCGTCAGCTCGAGGATGCGGTCGGCCAGCGTCGACTTCCCGTGGTCGATGTGGGCGATGATCGAGAAGTTGCGGATGTGGGCGGCGTCGGCCACGGCTCATCGAGGGTAGAAGCGGCGCGCGATCACGCCGCGGATGTAGACGGCCTCCGGGACGCGCGCGACGAGGACCGCCGCCGCGTAGACGACGAGGCCCGCGGCGAGCGCGGTCCCCACCGCGATCGCCTGGGCGACGACGCTGTCGCCGATCGCCCGGTCGAGCGCCCACCACCAGCCGTACGCGACCGCGCCGAGCAGGGCGGCGGCGACGACCATCCGCGCGACCGCGGCGACGGTCTCGCGCGCCTCGAGCCGGCCGTGCAGCTCGCTCCTGAGGAAGTACGCCTGGCTGAGCGTCGTCGTGAGCGACGAGACCGCGGTCCCGATGACGATGCCCGCGATCCCGAACGGCTTGTAGAGCGCGACCGACACCACCACGTTGACGAGCAGGTTGCCGCTCGCCAGGCCGGTCGGGATCCACGGGCGCTGCAGGCTGAAGAACGTCCGCGTCAGGAGGAGGTTCACGCCGCTGAACGGGAGGCTGAAGCTGAACCAGAAGAGGGCGGACGCGACCCGGTCGGTGTCGTGCGGGCCGAAGTCGCCGTGCTGGTAGATCAGGCGCGTGATCGGCTCGGCGAGGACGAGCGTGCACGCCGCGGCCGGGATGAGGAGCAGGAAGATCTGGCGCATCCCCTGGGCGGTCAGGCTCCTCAGGCCGTCGCGGTCGCCGCGCGTCGCGAGGCGGCTCAGCGTCGGGAAGAGGACGGTCGCCACCGCGACGCTGAACATCCCCTGCGGGAGCATGTAGATGCGGAACGCGGCGTCGATCGCGCGCGGCGCGTTCTCGGAGACCAGGCTGCCCAGCGTCGAGTTGATGAGCAGGTTGAAGTTGATGAGGCCGAGGCCGATCGTGACCGGCAGCATCAGGATCAGGACGCGCCTCACCCGCTCGTCGCGCGGCCTGAAGGTGAGCGCGACCTGGAAGTCGAGCCGCCGGAAGACGGGCACGAGCATCAGCAGCTGGACGAGCGTGCCGACGAGGACGCCGATCGCGTACGCGTAGAGCTCCTCGTCGCCGTCGAACCAGCTGCGTCCGCCGACGAGGAACGCGAGGATCACGAGGTTCCAGACGACCGGGCTGATCGCGGGGACCGTGAAGTGGTCGTACGCGTTGAGGATCCCCTGGAGCAGGCCGTTGAGGCCGAGCAGGACGACGATCGGGAAGAGGACCTGGCTGAGCCCGGCGGTCAGGTCGTCGAGGTGCCGGTCGAAGGTGTCGCCCGTGAAGAGCGGCATGAGGTACGGCGCGGCGATCATGAACGCGGCGGCGATGGCCCCGAGGACGCCGAGGATGAGGAAGAACAGCGTGGAGGCCAGCTGGAAGGCCTCCTTGCGCTTGTCCCGTTCCAGCAGCTCGGTGAAGACGGGGACGAAGGCGGCGCTCAGCGCGGCGTCGGCGAACAGGCTCCGGATGAGGTTCGGGACCTGGAAGGCGATCGTGAACGCGGAGAAGGCGCCGCTGGTCGCGAAGTAGCTCGAGGCGACGATCTCGCGCGCCAGTCCGGCGATGCGCGAGAGGCCCGTCGCCACGCTGAAGATGAACGTGTTGCGGGCGATGCGAGCCAAGGGCGCGCTACTCTACGTCGCCGCATGGCCAACATCGCGTCCCAGAAGAAGCGCAACCTGCGGTCCGAGCGCGAGCGCCTCGAGAACCGCCGGTACACCTCGACGATCAAGACGTACTTCCGCCGCCTCGAGGCCGCGGTCGCCGAGGGCGACGACACGAAGGCGGACGCCGAGCACCTGCTGCTCGTGCGGACGATCGACAAGGCCGTCAAGCGCGGCGCGATGCACCGCAACACGGGCTCGCGCAAGAAGTCTCGCGCCTCGCGCGTCCGCCGCGGCGCCTGACGCATCCTCGCCGCCGCTCGCGGCGTCCTCGGTCGCTCGGCTGCGGAGCAGCCCACGCTTCCTGCGTCTTGCGAGCGACGACGATCGATGCGCCAGGAACGCTCCTATGCGGGGGCCATCTCGTCCAGGGCGCGGAGGGCGACGGTGTCGTCCTCCAGCTCCTCCCCGCCGCGGCTCGCGAGCTCGAGGTCGGCAAGGGCGATGAGCGCACGGCGCAGGGCGTCGACGTCGGATCGCCGCGCTTCGCTGATCCTGCGCTCGGCCGCCCACGGGCTCCCCTTGATCGAGCCCTTGATCTGCGCGGGCGACTCGCCGGCCTCCAGCCGTTCGGCGATCGCGAGGACGTCGCGCATCCGGCGCGCCATGAGCGGGACGAGCCGGGCGAGCGACTCGCCCTGGGCGCGCAGCTCGACGAACGCCTTCGTCGCGGCGCTGCGGTCGCGGGCGACGAGCGCGTCGACGAGGCCCCAGACCTGGCGCTCGGCGGAGGGCGCCGCGACGGCCTCCACCTCGTCCACGCCGACCTTCGCGCCCGCGCCGTGCCCTAGGGCGAGCTTCTCGAGCTCGCGGAGCAGCCGCTGCTGACGCTCCCCCACCGCGCCGATCAGCGCCTGGGCGGCGGTGTGGTCGATCTCGATCCCGAGCCGGGTCGCCTGCTGCTGGACCCAGCGCGGCAGCTCCTTGGCCCTGAGCATGTTCTCGGCGACGACGTCGCCGCCGGCCTTCTTGACCGCGTCGACCAGCGCCTTCGGCGCCTTCGCGCGACCGTCCTCGCGGGCGAAGAAGGCGACGGTCGTGTCGGGGTCGATCCCCTTGACGGCGGGCACGACGTGCTCCTTGACCTCCGCCTCCTTCCAGCGCTCGACGCCGTCGACGATCACGAACCGCCGGCCGATGGCGAAGGTCATGGCGCTGAGGGCGGCAGCGGTGGCCTCCGGCGTGGCGTCGTCGCCCTCGAGGACCTCGGCGCCGTTCGCGCCGGACTCCCGCTCGGCGACCGCGCGCAGGCTCGCCCGCCGCTCCCCCACGCGACCGTGGTCGTCGCCGTGGATCAGGTAGGCGGGCTTCCAGGCGGGCATCGGATGGGCGAGTCTACGTCGCGGTGCAGCGTCCTCGCCTGACCGACGGCCGGGTGATCCTGCGGCCGTGGGAGCCGCGGGACGTCCACGGCCACATCGCCGCGATCGACGACCCCGAGATCGCCCGCTGGATCGACTACCCGATCCCGCTGAGGGAGGAGGATGCGCTCGCGTTCTTCGGCTGGGACGCGCTGCACCTCGGCGTCTTCGGCCCCGACGACGCGACGGTCCTCGGCGGCGTCGGCCTGGATCCCGTCGATCGCGACGCCGGCTGGGCGGAGATCCTCTGGTGGGTGGCGCGCGACGCGCGGCGGACGGGCGTCGGGCGGGCGGCGGTGCAGCTGCTCGTCGACTGGGCCTTCGGCGGAGGCGGCCTCCGCGTCGTCGAGGCGCGGATCCAGCGGCCGAACGCGGCCTCGCAGGCCTTCGCGCGCGCCCTCGGGTTCGCGTTGGTCGAAGGCGTCGTCCGCCGCGAGCACCGCGGGGTCGAGGTCGAGTTGCTCCGCTTCGAGCGCCGCCGCCCCGAGTAGGCCGCCGCCGCCCCGCCGCGCCTCGCCGCGCCCCGCCGCGCGGCTCAGCCGCGCCCGCCCTCCAGCCGCGCGAGCCTCTCCTCCAGCTCCTGCACGCGCGTCATCAGCTCCTGCTCGCGGGGGCGGTGGACGATCTCGAGCTTGATGCCGTCGGGGTCATAGAAGAAGACGGCGTAGTAGCCGGGCGTGTAGCCGTACTCCTCCGGCCCGCTCTCGATCGTGTGGCCGTTCGCGCGCAGCCACTCGGCGCGGTCGTCGACGACGCTCCGGCGCGCCGCCGCGAACGCGAGGTGATGGATGCCGACGTTGTAGCGGTCGTACGGCACGCCGGTCTTCGTCTGCCGCACGCTCACCGACCCCGACCCGTTCGGCCGCCCGACGTAGACGACGCGCTCGCCCTGCTCGCCTTCGATCTCGGCGGTCCGGATGTACCCGAGCGGCCGCAGCAGCTCGACGTAGAAGCGCAGGCTGCGGTCGAGGTCGGTGACGACGAGGTCGAGGTGGTCGATGGCTTCGAGCATCGGCGAACGATCGCACGCGTCAGCGGATCGCGAGCGCTCCTCCCCCGGCCGGCTCGATCGTCACGGTGCCGTCCTCGTCGGTCCGCCGGACCTCGGGCACCGCGGCCTTCAGCGCCTGCATCGTCGTCGGCGCCGGGTGGCCGTACGTGTTGCCCTCGCCGACCGAGATCGCGGCCACGCGCGGCTCGATCTCCTCGAGGAGCTGCGTCAGGCCCTCGTCCTCCGAGCCGTGGTGGGCGACCTTGAGGATGTCGACGTGCGGGAGGTCGAGCGGGAGGGTCACGGGCGACTCGGCGTCGGCGGTGAGCAGCGCCGTCGTCCGGCCGTCGCGGGCGAGCGCGACCATGGCGGTCATGTTCGGGTCGCCGCTGCGGGGGCGGTCCGGCGGCGGCCAGAGGACGTCGATCTCGATCGGCCCGGCGCGGAGGACCTGTCCCGCCTCCGGGATCGTCCGGGGCACGGTCGGCGGCAGGTCCTCGAAGCGCAGCCCGCCGCCGGGCTCCTCCTGTTCCTCGCGCGTCTGCCGGCCGTCGACGACGAGCCCCGGCGTGAAGGCGCCGAGGACCTCGCGCAGCGCTCCCTCGTGGTCGAGGGACGAGTGCGTGAGGACGAGCGCGTCGAGCCGCCGGACCCCCGCCTTCCGCAGCTTCCCGACGATGCCGGCCCCGGGAGGCCCGGTGTCGAAGAGGACAGCGTGGTCCGCGCCGTGCTGCAGGAGGATCGAGTCGCCCTGGCCGATGTCGAGGACCGAGAGCGCGAAGCCGCGCGGCGGGTGGCCGCGGGTGAGCCCGCCCGCGGCGCCGGCGCCCAGGAGGGCCAGGATCGCGGCCGCGGCGACGACGACGGCGCGCCGCACGCCACGGCCCGCCGCTCCGGCAGCGGTCGCGTCGTTGCGGACGCCGACGGTGTCGCCGGCGCCGCCCACGCCGAGTCCGACGCCGAAGGCTGCGCCGCCGACCGCGCGGCTCCGCCGCGCGATCCTCCGCGCCCCGAGCACGCCGATCGCCATCGCGGCATACATCGCCGCCGCGGCGAGTGGTCCGGGGAGGCTGATCGGGACGCTCGCGTACGGCACCGCGGCGGCCGTCCGCGCGAGGTACGCGAGGTACGCGAGCGGGAGCGCCGCGACGACGTTGACGGCGGCGGCAACCGGCGCGCCGAGGGTGGCCGCCGCGGCGCCGAGCCACATCACGGGGGCGACTGCCGGCGCGGCGAGGAGGTTCGCCGGCAGCGAGACGAGCGAGACCTGCTCGAAGTGCAGCGCCATGAGCGGCGCGGTCCCCGCGGTGGCGGCGATCGTCAGCGCGGCCGCCTCAGCCAGTCCGGACGGGGCGCCGCGCGCGGCGATCGCGTCGCGCAGGCGCCGATGCAGCGCGAGGATCGCGATCACGGCCGCGAAGCTGAGCTGCCAGCCGGGGTCCTCGGCCGCGCGCGGGTTGAGGATCAGCGTCCCCGAGGCGGCGAGCAGCAGCGCGTACCACCGCGAGGCCGGGCGTCCGGCCAGCGCGGCGACCAGGCCGGCCGCCCCCATCACCCCGGCGCGCTGGATCGACGGCCCCGCGCCCGCGAGCGGGACATAGAGCGCGACCGCCGCGAGGGCCAGCGCGAGCCGCGTCCGCAGCATCGCCCCGGCCGCCGTGGCCACCGCGATGACGAGCGCGGCGAGGAGCATCACGTTCTGGCCGCTGGCCGCCACGAGGTGCGCGAGCCCGGACACCCGGAAGGCGTCGCGCAGGTCGTCGGGGAGCGCGTGGTCCTGGCCGAGGACCATCCCACGCGCGAGCGCCGCCTGCTCCGCGGGCAGGCCGTCGCCGAGCGCCCGCTCCGCGCGGCGCCGGACGGCGTCGATGACCGACGACCGCCGCCGCCCGGTGCGCACGACCCGCTCGGCCTCCAGCACGGCATGGACGTTCCGCCGCCGCTCGAACCCCTCGCGATCGCGCAGCGCCCGAAGCTCCCCGCGCGCGACGACCTCGTCGCCGATCCCGACGTCCGTCTGCCCGACGCGCGCGGGCGCGCGGACCAGCACCCGCTCGCCGGCGCCGGCTCCGCTCGTCAGCCGGACCGGGACCACCCGCATCCCGAACGCCCGCGTCCGCACGGGCTCCACCGCGAACCCGCGGGCCGTGAAGCTCGCGACGGGGCGAAGAGCCGTCCGGTCCAGGACGCGAAGACGCTCGCGCCCGACGACCGCGCCCAGCAGGAGGGCGAGCGCGACGCCGCCGGCGAGCGGCGCGAGAGCGGGAAGCGAGCCGACGCCGTTCCTCGCCGCTGCGGCGGAGAGCGCAGCGAGCGACAGCGCGACGGCGACGAGGACGACGAGCACGGCAGGCCAGCGCGGGCCCGCCAGCAGGCCGGTGGTGAGCGCCGCGAGGAGGACGTGGCGCGGGTGGTCGGCGGCGACCGCGACGAGCGCGAAGCCGCGTGCTGCGGGCGACGCGGTCACACCTGCACCTGGTCGCGGAGGGTCGCCATCCGCTTCTCGCCGATGCCCGGGACCTGCGCGAGCTCGTCGACGCTGCCGAACCCGCCGTGCTCCTCGCGGTACTCGAGGATCGCCTGGGCGAGGCCGGGCCCGATGCCGTCGAGCGTGTCGAGCTGCTCGGGCGTCGCGGTGTTCAGGTTCACCGGCTGGGCGGGCGGCCCGGCGGCACCTGGGGCGGCCGTCGAGGGCGCAGCGGGAGCGGCGGCGCCCGGGCGCGCCCGCTCCGGCACGAGGATCTGCCGGCCGTCCTCGACCTTCGCGGCGAGGTTGACCGCGCTGAGGTCGGCGCGGCGCGTCGCGCCCCCCGCTCGCTGAAGCGCGTCGTCGACCCGCCGCCCCGGACGCAGCCGATACACGCCCGGCCGCCGGACCGCACCCGCGACGTGCACCGTCACCACCCCCGCCCCCGCGCCCGCGCCCGAGTGCTCGACGCGGACCTGCGCGGAGGCAGGCGGAGGAGGAGGCGCGGACGGGCTGCGCAGGTAGCGCGCACCGAGGACGAGCACCGCCACGGCGAGCGCGGCATAGACGGCGAGCTGCGATCGAGAGACTCCTTCCGGCACCACCGCCGAAGCTAGGCGCGAAGGTGCGGCGAAAGACGCGCGGCCCGTGCCGAAAGCGTGGAGCGCAGGCGCTCCGTGACGCAGACGCTACGGCGCGGGCGGGACGGCGGGCGTCGCGGCTTCCGGCGCTGGCGGCGTGTCGATCGGCGCCGCGGCGAGGAGGGCGGCCCACGTCGTGTCGTCGACGCTCGTTCCCGCCGGGAGGCCGGCCTGCTCGCGGAACCGCGCAACCGCGGCCGACGTCAGGTCGAGGAAGCGGCCCGTCACCGGGACCCGCTCTCCGGCCGCTCGCAACCGCAGCTGGAGCCAGCGGACCGGGTCCCCGACGGAGCCCCGCCGCAGCGGCGCGAACGCCGGGCGCGCCGAGAACAGCGACACCGGCGCCGCGAGCGCGTCGGTCATCCCCGCCCAGTGCGCCGGCGAGGCGTGCTGCCAGACCCACCACGACACGCCGACCGCCCCGCGCGCCGCGGCCAGCGACCGGAAGCGCCGGACCTCCACCCGCGACGCCGGCGCGAACGACTGGCCGAGCGGCGCGAGCGGCCGGCCGTAGACCGCGTTCGCCGCCCACGTCCGCGCGAAGACCCCGGACACCGACGTCCCCAGCAGCCGCCAGTACATCTGCGGCAGGTTGTACTGCGCGCCCCCGTCCCCGAGGAACACCGAGTACGGGAACGTGCCGTGGAGGTCCACGTACGGGAACGACGTCAGCCCGACGGGGAACGACGGGCCGATCGCCGCCCGCAGCGCCCGCACGTACGACCGCGCCGCCCAGTACTTGCCCTGATACTCGATCTCGGCGTCGATGACGAGACAGTCCGCGCCCGAGGAGGCGAACCGCGCGAGGACGCGCGCCTCGGAGGCCGGGCGCCGCCCCAACGCTCGCTGGTACGCGCACACCCGCAGGCCCGCGGCGTGGAGCGCCTCGACCAGCTCGGAGGAGAACTGCGGCCACGCCACCGTCCCGTGCGCCGCCTTCACCACGACGTACGACATCCCGGCCGCGGCGGCCCGCGCAGCGATCGCCTCGACATCCCCGCCCTCGGACCGCGAGACCTCCCAGATCCACATCCCCTGCCCGGTGAACGGGCCGGTCGCCGGGAGCGCCGGAGCGACGGGAGGGGCGACGGCCGGCTCCTGCGCGAGGGCCCACACAGGGAGGGCGAGCAGCGCGAAGCACGCGAGGACGACGGAACGGCGCACGCGCCAAGTCAACCGCATCGCCACCCCTACGGCGCAAGAACGAACCCGCCGACGCCCCCGCACCCGACCCCGCGCAGCTCCACTCGCATGCGATCCGGAAGCGGCCTGCGGCGCACGCGCACGCGCCGCCGGACCGCGACGCGCACGGAGGACCGCACCCGCACGGCGCGCGACCGGCGCGCGGCCCGTCGCGTCGTCAGCGTGACGACGACCGGGCACGGCACGGGGTTCGACGACGGCGCCAGCGGGATGGTGACCCCGCTCGGGACGCCCACGATCAGCCCGAGCACCTCGACACCCTCGCAGTCCCGGCGCACCCGATCCCGCACGTCGACGCTCCGCACGAGATCCTCGCCCTCGTCGCAGCGCGCCTGGTCGCCCGGATCGGACGAGACGCCACCCAGGCCGAGGAGGTCGTTCCCGGCGCCACCGATCACGAGGTCCGCGCCGCCGGCGCCCTCCACCGTGTCGTCGCCTTCGTCGCCCTCGATCCGGTCCGGGCCGTCCGAGCCGATCAGCAGGTCGTCGCCGCCGCGCCCGCCGAGCACGTCCGAGCCGCCACCGCCGTCGAGACGGTTGGGGAACTCGTCGCCGACGAGCACGTCGTTCCCCAGGCCGCCGGTGATGTCCTCGACGGCCTCGACGACGTCGCCCTCCCCCGCCGCGCCGTCCGGGCCGCCGGCCGCCGCGTCGACGAACACCCGCACGGTCCGCTCCGCGTACGAGACGCTGTCGACGCCGGGCCCGAACCCGCCATACATCTGGTCCGCGCTGAACGGGCCGGCGGCCGGATCGCCCACCAGCTGGTCGGACCCCGGCCCGCCGCTCATCAGGTCCGCCCCGGGGCCCCCGATCAGGTAGTCGACGCCCGCGCCGCCGATCGTCCGGTCGTCGCCCTCGCCGCCGTCGAGCGTCGACCCGCGCGCGTACCCGGCGAAGAGCTGGTCGTTCCCCGGCCCACCGCGCACGACGAGCGAGTCGACGTCCTCGCCGGCCGCGGCGGTGTCGTCGCCGCCGCCCAGCTCGATGACGACCGGCAAGCGCTGGGGCCCCCGCACCGGCGGCACGTCCGTCGTGCAGCGCGCCGCGTGCTCGTCGATCGCCTCGCAACCGCGCCCGGGTCGCACGACGGCCGCGAAGTCGTGCAGCACCGCGTCCCTGCCCTCCCGCTCGACCGTGTACCGCACGTCGTTGACCTCGTCGCCCTCGCCGCGGAATACCGCGACGGCCGACGGCGACATCGGGTTGGGGTCCTCGACGACCTCGACCGTCGCGGCCCGCGCCGGCGACGCCAGGACGAGAAGCAGGAGCACGACGAGCGACATCCGCATGCCCGCTCCGACGCACGACCGCTCAGGAAGTTGCGAACACGCGCTCCACCGCCGCCGCGGCGCCGGCCACCGCGACGACGCCGTCGATCTCCCACGAGCCGATCCCGACGACGGGCTTGCCGGCCTTCAGGGCCAGCGCGATCTCGCTCAGCGTCCCGTACCCGCCGCCCACCGCCACGACCGCGTCGGCGGCGCGCACGACCAGCCCGTTGCGCAGCTCGCCGAGACCCGTCGGCACGGCGACGGTCACCCAGTCGTTCGCGGCGGAGCGATCGAGACCGGGCAGCAGTCCGACGACAAGCCCGCCCGCGCCGGCAGCGCCCCGCGATGCGTCCGCCATCACCCCGCCGAGCCCTCCGGTCACGACGACGGCCCCGCGTTCGGCGACCAGCCGCCCGACCTCGAACGCCTCGTCCGACGACCCCTCGCCGGACCCGACGACCGCGACTACCAACGATCCCAGTGGATGGCCTCGCGCGCCGGCCGGCGCGTCACCGGCCCGAAGCGCCCGAGCGGCCACCCGACCGGGATCACCGCGTAGGTGTGCACGCCGCGCGGGATCCCGAGCACCCGCTTCCACTCGTGCTCGAGGAACATGTGCCAGGTCGTGATGTTCGCGCCGAGGCCCAGCGCGCGGGCGGCGAGCAGCAGGTTCTGCACGGCGGGGTAGATGGACGCCGCCTCGGTCAGCACCGCCATCTTCGAGCCGCGGGCCGCGAACCGGGCGACGTCCAGCGGCCCGCCGATCCCGCGCATGAGCGTCAGCGCGGCCGACGGCGCCGTCTTGCGCGAGTAGCACGGCACGATCACCGCCGGCGTCTCCGCGAAGTGCTCGCGCTGGTACTGGAGGGCACGGATGAGCGGCCGGGCCTTCTCCTCCCCCATCCGCTCGATCGCCTCGTCGTGCATCGCCGCCTCGTACGCCGAGGCGCTGCGCTCCCACAACCCCGCGAGCTCCCGCATGACCGCGCGGTCGTCGACCACGACGAACTCGTAGTTCTGCTCGTTGCCGCCCGACGGCGCCCACGTCGCCGCCTGCACCAGCCGCTCGAGCAGCTCGCGCGGCACGGGGTCCGGCTTGAGCCGGCGCATCGCGCGCATCGTCGACATGACGTCGAGGATCGGGGCGTCCTCGCCGACCGCGACCTCCCGCGGCGACGCGCTCATCGGACGACGAAGTTCACGAGCTTGCCGGGCACGACGACCTCCTTGACCACCTGACGACCGTCGACGTGAGTCTGCACGTTCGGCAGGTCGCGCGCCAGCGTGAGCAGGTCGTCCTGTGACGCATCGCTCGGAGCCGGGACCCGGTCGCGAACCTTGCCGTTGACCTGCACGACCAGCTCGAAGGTGTCGCTCTCCAGCAGCGCGGAGTCGGCGGACGGCCACTCCTCCTCCCACACCCGGCGCCCGGTCAGGCGCTCGTAGGCGTCGGCGCCCGTGTGCGGCGCGAACTGGAAGATCAGCGACGCGGCCGTCGACAGCGCGAAGCGCACCGCCCCCGGCGAGGCGGCGCCGCGCTTGGCCTCGGTGAGCTCGTTCATCAGCTCCATCACCGCGGCGACTGCCGTGTTGAACGAGAAGCGCTCGCCCCCGAGGTCGGCCGTCACCTTGTCGATCGCCCAGTGCGCTTTGCGCATGATCCGCTCGTCGTCGGGCGCCAGCGGCGCGACCGGAGCAGGCTCGTCCGGCAGCGTCTCGGCCGCCTCGGCGCTCAGCCGCCACAGCCGCGAGAGGAACCGGTACATGCCCTCGACGCCCTGGTCGTTCCAGTCGGCGTCCTGGTCGGGCGGGCCGATGAACAGGATGTAGCAGCGGGCGGTGTCGACGCCGTAGCGGTCGATGATCTCCCGCGGCGAGATCGCGTTGCCCTTCGACTTGGACATCTTCGCGCCGTCGCGGGTGATCATCCCCTGCGTGAACAGCCGCGCGAACGGCTCCTGCACGTCGAGGTGCCCGAGGTCGGTCAGCGCCTTGCAGAAGAACCGCGCGTAGAGCAGGTGCAGGATCGCGTGCTCGACGCCGCCGATGTACTGGTCGATCGGCATCCACGTGTCGACGACGCGCCGGTCCCAGGGCGCCGCCTCGTTGTCGGGGTCGCAGTAGCGCAGGAAGTACCACGCGCTGTCGACGAAGGTGTCCATCGTGTCGGTCTCGCGGCGCGCCGGGCCACCGCAGCGCGGGCAGGTCGTGCGCACCCACTCCTCGGCAGTGGCCAGGGGGCTGCGCCCGCGCGGGTGGTAGTCCGACACATCGGGCAGGAGGACCGGGAGATCGGCCTCGGGCACGGGCACGATCCCGTCCTCGCCCGGCCC
This sequence comes from Solirubrobacteraceae bacterium, assembly GCA_036389155.1. Lineage (GTDB taxonomy): Bacteria > Actinomycetota > Thermoleophilia > Solirubrobacterales > Solirubrobacteraceae > CADCVT01. Next base: position 2,448 of record DASVQN010000003.1, on the reverse strand, counting down.
CTCGCAGTAGACCACGGGGATCGGGCATCCCCAGTACCGCTGGCGGCTGATGAGCCAGTCGCGCAGGCGGTAGGTCACGGTCGCGCGGCCGATCTCGCGCTCCTCGAGGTAGCGGATGGCGGCCCCCTTGGCCTGCGATGGCGCCGCCAACCCCGTGAGCTCGCCGCTGTCGACCAGCACGCCCTCGCCGGTGTACGCCTGCGCCAGTGGCCCGCCGTCCCAGTCCGGCGGCGCGACGACGACCGTGATCGGCAGGCCGTACGTCGTCGCGAACTCGAAGTCGCGCTCGTCCCCCGCGGGCACGGCCATGATCGCGCCCGTCCCGTAGCCCATCAGCACGTAGTCGGCGACCCAGATGGGGATCGGCCGGCCCGTCACGGGGTTGATCACGTCGCGGCCGAGCGGCACGCCGCTCTTGGGACGCTCGGCGGCGGAGCGCTCGTCGGTCGGCGTGCGGCGCGCGGCCTCCACATACGCGCGCACGCGCTCGGCGGCCGCCGGGTCCTCCACTCCCGCCAACAGCCGCTCGAGCTGTGGGTGCTCGGGTGACAGCACGAAGAACGTCGCGCCCCACAGCGTGTCCGGGCGCGTGGTGAACACGTCCAGCGCGAGGCCCGTCTCGCCGGCCACCGGGAAGGAGACCTCCGCCCCCTGGGAGCGGCCGATCCAGTTGCGCTGCATCGTCAGGACGCGCTCGGGCCAGCGGCCCTCGAGGTCGGCCATGTCGTCGAGCAGCCGGTCGGCGTACGCGGTGATGCGGAAGAACCACTGAGCGAGCAGCCGCTGCTCGACGAGGGCCCCCGACCGCTCGCCGCGCCCGTCGATCACCTGCTCGTTCGCGAGGACCGTCTGCTCGACGGGATCCCAGTTGACCGGCGCCTCCCGCCGGTAGGCGAGGCCCGCGTCGAACAGCCGCAGGAAGAGCGCCTGGGTCCAGCGGTAGTAGCTCGGCTCGCACGTCGAGAGCTCGCGGGTCCAGTCGATCGAGTACCCATGGGATTGCAGCTGGCGGCGGATCGTGGCGATGTTCTCGCGGGTGATCTCCCCCGGCGGGCGGCCCGTGCGGATGGCGGCGTTCTCGGCAGGCAGGCCGAACGCGTCGTAGCCCATCGGGTGGAGGACGCGCGCGCCCGTGCGCCGGCGGTAATGGGCGATGACGTCGCCCATCGAATAGTTCTTGACGTGGCCCATGTGCGCCTCGCCCGACGGGTACGGCAGCATCTCGAGCACGTAGGCGGTCGGCCGACCGTCGTCGGCGACGCCCGCGGGGACCTCGAAGGCGCGGGTCCGCGCCCAGACGTCCTGCCATCTGGTCTCAACTGCGCGTGGGTCGTAGCGCTCCACCGCCCCCGAGTATGCCGTCCGGCTCAGCCGCCGATCTGGTGCATCGAGCGCGACGCGGGGACGAAGCCCGGCTCGTTGATGCGGTGCTTGAGCTCCTTCTGGCCGACGGCGGCACGCAGCGCCTCGAGCAGCGTCGCGTCGTCGCCGCCGTCGCGCATCACCGCGCGCAGGTCGTGCTCGCGCGTCGAGAACAGGCACGTGCGGAGCTGGCCGTCGGCGGTCAGCCGGATGCGGTCGCAGGTGCGACAGAACGGCTGGCTCACGGGGTTGATGAAGCCGACCTCGCCCGCGCCGTCGGCGAAGGCGAAGCGGCGCGAGGTCGAGGCCGCCGGCGCGGGCAGCTCCACCAGCGGCCAGCGCGCGTCGATGCGGTCGCGGATCTCGTCGCCGGTCAGCACGTCGGCCGGCGACCACGCGGCGTCGGCGTCGAGGGGCATGAACTCGATGAAGCGCACGATGTAGGGCCGGCGGCGCGCCAGCTCGGCGAGGCCCAGCACCTCGTCGTCGGTGACTCCCCGCTGGGCGACGGCGTTGACCTTGATCGGGCGCAGCTGCGGGTGGTCCTCGCACGCCCGCAGCGCCGCCATGACGGCCGGCAGCTCGTCGCGGCGGGTGATCTGGGCGAATCGGTGGGCTTGCACGGCGTCGAGTGAGACGTTCACCCGCCGCAGGCCGGCCGCGACCAGGGCTGGCAGGTGCCGTTCGAGGAGGACGCCGTTCGTGGTGAGCGAGAGATCCTCGACCGGGAGGCGCGCCAGGCGGCGGACCAGCTCGGGCAAGTCGCGCCTGACGAGCGGCTCGCCGCCGGTCAGGCGCACCTCGCTGACCCCCACGGCGGCGGCCACGCCGACCAGGCGCTCGATCTCCTCGTAGCTCAGCAGCTCGGTGCGCGGCAGGAACGTCGCGCCGTGCTCGGGCATGCAGTAGGTGCAGCGCAGGTTGCACCGGTCGGTGACCGAGATGCGCAGGCTGGTGATCGCCCGCCCGAATCCGTCGACCAGCCGCTCCACGGGACCGATGATCGCAGGCCCCGCCGACGACTGCCGCAAGAAGCCGCCGAACAGCGGGCTCAGAACTGGTCGGGAAGCCAGACCGGCAGGTCGG
>DASVQN010000002.1:0-79945 GCA_036389155.1 Solirubrobacteraceae bacterium | reverse complement strand
TCATCCAGACGCTCGAACAGGAATGGGCAAAGTCGCGGACCTGGCCCAACCACCACGCCCGCGACCGCGCCCTGACATCCTTTCTGCGCTACTACAACCGCCGCAGGCCGCACACCTCACTCGGCGACCGGCCACCCATCAGCCGCGTTCACCACGTCTGCGGGCAGGACAACTAGCGGCAGCGGCGGCGGAGCACCACGCGCCGCCCGCCGCGCAGGCGCACGGCGGCGCGGACCCGGTGCCCGCGCCGCGTGATCCGCACGCGCCTGACGCGCCTGCTGTCCCGGCCGACGACGCGCGGCCGCTTCCCGCAGCGGATGTGGAGGCGCAGCTTCGGCCGGGCCACGTCGCCGATCATGGTCGGGGACGCAGGCTTCCCCAGGCGCGGGTACGCGGCGATCTGGCGCTGCACGATCCCGACGAGATCGCCCAGCGCGATGTTCGCGTCGCTGAGGTGCAGGCCCCACGACGGGTCGGGCGACGGGTTGAGGTGGCGCGAGCTGCCGACCGGTTCGAGCATGAGGACGTTCGCGCCGTCGCGCGTCTCGCACCTCGCCGTGTAGCGGTCGGTCGGGCGCAGGAACGGCGTCGGCGCGGTCGGCTGCGGGCCGCCGTACATCTCGGTCAGCAGCACCCCGATCACGCCCGGGAACGGCTCGCCGCGCAGGTAGGTCGTGATCTCACGCCGCTCGTTGACGTCGAGCGAGGCGGGATTGGTGCACAGCACCTCGTAGTCCGGCCCGACCGGGAAGCCGAAGCCGCTCGTGTCCTCCGCCGGCGGGCGGCCGTAGCGGGAGTTCGACGGCGGCGTCTCGTTGAACGTCGACCACGCGACGACGCAGCCGATCTGCGCGGGCCCGGCGCACGCGGGGACGTGCGCGAAGTCGCCGCCGACGCGTGACCCCTTGCGCACGAGCACGTTGCCGCCGAGCAGGATCGCCGAGACGAGCCCCGCGCGCACCTCCTCGCGCCCGTCGATCTCCTTGCGCAGGAGCTGGCGCAGCATCCGCGTCCCCTGCGAGTGGCCGATCAGGACGAACGGGCGCCCGTGGTTCTCCTTGGCCAGGTACTCGCGCCAGGCCTCCTCGACGTCGGAATAGGCGAGCTGCAGTGCCTCGGCGGACCCTCCGGCGCCGAGCCCGGCGAGCGTCTGCTGGCGGTACATCGGCGCGTAGACGCGGCAGGCCTGCGAGTACCGAGCCGCCTGGTAGCGCGCGATCGCGACGATCTCCGGGTCCTTGTCCTTGTTCGCGTTGCTGCCCGGCTGCTGGCTGACCGTCGGGTAGACGTAGAAGCAGTCGGCCGCGGGGTCCTGGGCGAGCGGCGGGTTCTCGACGCGGGAGGTGCCGTCCTGCTCGTAGACCGTTGTCTCGAGGCTGCCGTGGCACGGGTCCGGCTCGACGCCGGGCTTGCACAGCCAGACGACGTCGGCGTGCGCGGTCGCCGCGGCGCCCAGCGCGAGCGCCGTCGCGAGCGTGACGATGACGATGCCGAGCCCCCGCCGCATCCGGCAGCGAGGGTACGACAGCTTCACGCCGCGCGGTTGCAGTCCCCGTCCTGCGCCGCCGCCTCGATCGTGTCGGCGAAGCTGAACTCGCGGTCCAGGCGGGTCTGCGCCAGGACGTTGCGCACGGCCGGCCGTGCTCCGACGAGCACGAGCGGCGCCTCGGCCGCCGTCGCGCGCCGCAGGACGTTCAGCAGCGCCGCGAGCCCGGCGGAGTCGACGAACGACACGCCCTCGAGCTCGACCAGCAGGCGCTGGGCGCCTTCCCTCAGCGCCTCGGCGGCCTGGCGGACGAACCGCGGCGCCGACACCATGTCCAACTCTCCGATGAGCGAGAGGACGTCCGTCCCGTCGTTGCGCGCGTGCACGACGACCAGGCTGTGGCCCGCCCCGAGCCGTTCCCTTCTCACATGAGCAGGAACGCCCCGGGGCGGCGCAGGTTGGTCGTTACTTCTTGGCCACCTTCGCCAGGGCCTTGTCGAACTGCGCCTCGTCGGCGATGTCCACGGCGAGGCTGCCGTTCTCCTTGACGATCTTCATCTTCACCGGCGCGCTGGCGTCGCCGCTGGTGGACTTCATGGTGCAGTCGAACGTGGCGCCCTCGCCGCCGTCGACCTCCTTCGGACAGTCCAGCTTGGCGTTCTGCGCCGCGAGGATCTGCGAATTCAGCTTGTCGACGCCCTGGCTGACGTCGGTCTTCTCGCCGCCGCAGCCGACGACGAACGCCGCGATCAGCGCGAGGATGGGCAACCTTGATGTCTTCATTTGCGGGATCATGCAGCATCCAGCAGATGCCGGACTGGGGGATTGGCGAATACGAGCTCACCGCGCAGCGGCTCGAGCCGGCGGCGGAGGTCGCCGTGGCGGCGCTCGATCCGACCCCGGGCGAGCGGGTCCTCGACGTCGCGTGCGGCACCGGGAACGCGGCGCTCCTCGCCGCGCGGGCGGGCGCGGAGGTCGTCGGGGTCGACGCGGCACCGCGGCTCGTCGAGGTCGCGCGGGCCCGTGCGCAGGCGGAGGGGCTCCAGGCGTCGTTCGAGGTCGGCGACGCCGCCTCCGTCGACTGCGAAGACGGCGCGTTCGACGCCGCCGTGAGCGTCTTCGGGGTGATCTTCACCGAGCCTGAGCAGGGCGCGGGGGAGCTGCTGCGGGTGGTCCGGCCCGGCGGGCGGATCGTCGTGACGACGTGGACGACGGACGGCACGACGCCCAAGGTCGTGGCGGCGATGATGGAGATCCTCGGGGCGCCGCCGTCCACCCCGCGGTGGAGCGACCCGGACGTCGTGCGCGAGCTGTTCGCAGGGCACGAGGTCGCCGTCTCCCAGGGGGAGGTCGCCTTCACGGCGGAGTCGCCGGAGGCGTACGTGGCCGAGCAGGCCGAGCACCACCCGATGTGGCTCATGGGCGCGCCGAGGCTGAAGGAGCTCGGCCGCTACGACGAGGCGATCGCGGTGACGACCTCGCTGTTCGCGGAGGAGAACGAGGACCCCGCCGCGTTCCGGACGACGAGCCGCTACCACGTGTTCACGATCCGCCGCTAGCGCGCGCGGATCTCGCGGCCGTCGACCGCGACGACGTCGCCGGGGCGGATCTGCCGCCCCCGTCGCGTCTCGGGCTCGCCGTTGACGGCGACGCCGCCGCCGGCCAGGAGCGGCTTGGCCTCGGCGCCGCTGTCGATCACGCCGGCGACCTTGAGGAGCTGGCCGAGGCGGATGCTCTCGCCGCGGATCTCGATCTCGTCGCCCATCGCCGCGGACGGTAGCGGCGAGCGGATCAGCCCGCCGCCGTCGCCGCCGGCTTCGCCGGGGCGAGCGCCTCGTCCGCGACGCCCGCCTCCCCGAGCCGCGCGCGCAGGCTCTCGCGATCCTCGTCCGTGGTGTCGCGGGCCAGCAGCCGCCCGAGCTCGTCGAACGGCTCGAACCGCTCCTCGCCGCGCGTGCAGGCGATCGGCTGGCCCGGCCCCGCGGAGAACGTGAACCCGTTGCGGACGAGGGCGAGGACGGTGGTCGCGCCGAGCAGGTCGAAGACGAGCCCCTTCGCGTCGTCCTCGGTCGGGATGTCGTCGCGCTCGCGCCGCAGCCGCAGCGCGAGGTTGCCCAGGTCGCGCACGAGGTCGGGGAGGTCGCGCACGCTCTTCCCGTCGAGCAGCGACCCGAGCTCGCCCGCGAGCTGCTCGTAGCCTTCGAGCCGCCGGCGGTCGACCTCCTCCCACGATCCGGGCTCGAGGCCGCCCTCGACCGTGTACAGCGCGTGCAGCAGGTCGTTCTCCAGCGTGGCGTGGTCACGGACGAGCGTCACCGCGCGCTCGCCCGGCTCCTCGACGTGCTCGTCCGCCTTCGCGCCGACGGCCTCGAGCCGCTGGCGCAGCGTCGGGTGGCTGTCGTACGGGTCGTGCTGGTCCTCCTCGAGCGCGGTGTTCAGCTCGTGCTCGACGGCGCGGTCGATCGCCTCGACGGAGAGGTAGCGGCGGAAGCCCTCGCCGAGCGGGGGGCGGACGCCCTTCGTCAGCGCGGGGATCACCTCGGTCCCCCAGTAGTGGTCGAAGGCCGGCGCGCCGGCGGCGACGGCACGCAGCGCGCCGACGTGCGCGTCGCGCCCGGCCACCTTCACCGCGAGCGCGTCGGCCGCGAACTCCTGCTTGCGCGAGATCGCCGCGGTGATCCGCAGGAAGAGCTTGGCGTAGCCCTCGAACGGCGCGCGGACGAGGCGCTCGAACCAGCCGTCGTCGTCCTCGTCCCAGCGCAGCGACTCGACGGTGCGCACGATCGCGCGGCGCGTGCGGTACGTCCACCGGCCGACGCGCGTGTCGCCGCCCACGTAGTGGCCGAACTCGTGCGCGATCACCGCGCGCAGCTGCTCGACCGTGAGCAGCTCGAGCAGCGGGAGGCCGAGGATGAGGACGCGCCGCTTGCGCCACAGCAGCGGCCCGACCTCGGTCACCGCGGCGTTGACGTCCGGCGCGAGGTAGACCTCCTCGGGCATTGGATGGCCGACCTCCTTCGCGACGCCCTCGACCGCCGCGAACAGCTCCGGCTGCTGCTCGGCCGAGAGGCGCGGACCGGGCGCCACGAACTTGTCGCGCCGCGGGACGATCGAGACGAGGATCGAGATCCCGGCGATGACCATCGCGATGCCGATGAAGATCGGGAACCCGTGGCCGCTCGCCACGCGGCCGACCGGCAGGCCGATCAGCGCGGCCGCCATCGCGATCGCGAGGACGTAGAAGACGACGGTGAGCGCGAGCGCGAGCAACGCCCGGCCGAGGAGGGAGGGAGACGAGGAGTCGCGCATGCCCCCCAAATACCCGGAAACCCGCTTAGCGCATGCGGAGGTCGTGGCGCGCCGCCGCTCGCGACGGGGCTACAGCGGCGGGAGGCCCATCTTCGGCTCGTCCGTGCACGTGTGGTACAGCCGCGTGCCGACGACGACGCGGCCGCTCCGGGTCGTCGCCCGGATCCGCAGGACCGCGAGCCCGCGCGGGCGGCCGCGCAGGTCGATCGTCGCGACGAACCGGCCGTGGACGCGGCGGACGCGCAGCGGCGCGCCGTCGAGTGCCATCGTCACACGGACCAGCCGCAGCCCGCGCAGACGGCGGACCTTGACGGGGAAGACGCGCCGGCTCGCGCAGCCGCGGGGTGCGACCTGGACCTGCGCCGGGGTGACGATCGCGGCCTCGGGGAGCAGCTCCATCTCGGACTCGGGGGTGTGGTGCGCCGGAGGCGCGGGCGCGAGGGGCTGCTGGGCCGGCGGCTCGTCGACCGGCGGCTCCTCCACGGGCGGCTCCTCCACGGGTGGCTCGTCCACCGGAGGCTCGTCCACCGGAGGCTCGTCCACCGGAGGCTCGTCCACGGGCGGCTCGTCCACCGGAGGCTCGTCCACCGGAGGCTCGTCGACCGGAGGCTCCTCCGCCCGCGGGGGCAGCGGCGCGCTCTTCGCGTTGTTGACCGGCGACGGGTCGCCCTCGGCGCCGTCCGCGCGCGGTGACAGCGAGATCGTCCGCGGGTCGGCGTCCTCGTCGACGCGGATGACGATCCGCAGGTGGACCTCGGCGCCGTCGGGCAGGTCGCCGAGCTCGCAGCGGATGCTGCCGTCGACCTCGATCGTGCAGGTGCCGGCGTCGGTCTCGATCGAGGCGACGTGTGCGCCCGGCCACGGCCCGTCGCTCACGACGACGTCGGTGGCCCGTGATGGCCCGCTGTTCTTCACGGTCAGGCCCGCTTCGTAGCCGTCGTCGCCGGCGTGCGGCGGATCGGTGACGAGGACCTCGACGTCCGCGACGGGAATGGCGGCGAAGTCGGCCTCCGTCGAGGCGTCGGGAGGCGTGGGGTCCGGCGTGGACGAGGTCGCCTCGACCGGCACGGTCAACGGGCCGCGCGCGTCGGGCCCCACGACGACCGGGATGACGCGTCGCAGCGTGTCGCCGACGCCGAGGCCGGGAGCGGCGCACGTCACGGTGCGACCGGCGACCGAGCAGCCCTCGGGCAGGTGGAGCGCGACCGGCTCGAGCCCTTCGGGGAGCGTCGCGACGAGCACGACGTCCTCGGCGTCCGACGGGCCGTGGTTGACGACCTCGAGCACCAGGTCGACGGCGCTGCCCACCTCGGCGGAATCCGGGAGCGCAGCGGTGGTCACGAGGTCGGCGATCCCCTCGGCGGCCGGCGACTGCGCAGCCTCGTCGTCGGAGGCGTCGGGGTCGGGCTCCTGCGCCTTCACCGTCGCGATGACGGGCAGCTCGTTGCCCGCCTGGTCGGGCGCGACGTCGCCGTCGAACGCGATCGCGAGGCTGGCGCCGACGTCGAGGCCGCCGAGCTCGCACGTCAGAAGGCCGCCCGCCCACGAGCACGTGACCCCGGCGGGCGGCGTCCACGCGACGTCGTCGAGGCCGGCCGGCAGCGAGATGGTCAGCACGACGTCGGTGGCGTCGAACGGCCCGCCGTTGGCGACGGTCGCCGTCCAGCTCGCGGGCCGCCCCGCGACGAGCGTCGTCGGGTCGCGGTCGAGCGTCACGCTCAGGTCGGCCGCCACGGCGACGAGGCCGAAGTCGGGGGCGGTCGGCGTGCTGCCGGACGTCGCGGTCACCGAGGACGAGCAGGGATCGGGGCGCGTGCAGCGCCAGCCGGCGGCCGGATCCACCGCGACGCTGTGATCGCCGGGGGCGAGGCCGTCGACCGACCACGTGCCGTCGGCGGCGGTCGTCGCCGCGGCAACCCCGTCGACCAGCACGGAGACGCCGGCGAGGCCGTCCTCGCCGCTCTCGCGCGCAGCGCCGTCGGCGTCGGCGTCCTCGAAGACCACGCCGCTGACCGTCGAGTCGCGCCACGCGCCGAAGCTCCGCGACGCGGTGCCGCCGCTCGCGACGCTCACCGCGGCGCTGCAGCTGCAGTGCCAGGCGCTCCCGAGCGACGGCGCGACGGCGTGGGAGCCCGGCTTCAGCCCGCTCAGGGTGTAGGCGCCGCTGCCGTCGGTCGTCGCCGCGGGGTCACCGTCGACCGCGACGCTCACGCCGTCGATCCCGGGCTCGCCGGCGTCGCGCGTGCCGTCGCCGTCGAGGTCCTCGAAGACGACGCCGTCGATCGTCCCGTCGAGCCAGACGGCGAAGTCCGCGCCCGTCGCGTCGTCGCCGCTGCTCAGCGCGCGCGAGTGGACGCAGGGCGTGGGGGAGGAGCAGGTGCTGCCCGCGACCGGCACCAGGCGCACGTCCACCGCGCCCGGCGTCAGGCCGCTCAGGGTGTAGCCGCCGCCGGGAGCGCTGACGTCGGAGGGCTCCGAGCCGTCCAGCGTCCCGTCGCCGTCGAGGTCGGCGAAGACCGTGCGCCCGGCGAGTGGAGCGTCGCCGTCGCCGTCCGCGTCGAGGTCCTCGCGCACCGTCCCGGTCACGCTCGCGGCCCGCCAGACGAAGAAGTCGAGGCCCGCCGCGGTCTGGCCGACCGACGGCGAGGCGGTCTCGGAGCAGCCCGCCGGGGCGCCGCAGGTGAAGCCGCCCGGCACGACGATCCGCACGACGTGCGCACCCGGCCCGACCGAGATCGCGTAGGCGCCGTCGGCGTCGGTGGTGGCCGCCGGCTCCCCGTCGTCGAGGACGCCGTCGTCGTCGGAGTCCACGTAGACGTCCACGCCGGGGCGTCCTGCCTCGCCGGAGTCGGTGACCCCGTCGGCGTCGCCGTCCACGATGACGGTGCCCGCGAGGGCGGCGCCGGGCGCGTCGGAGAAGTCCTGTCCGCTGACCGTGGCGCCCGAGGTGACCACGACGTTGCGCCGGCAGGGGATCGGGTCGGTGCACGTCCAGCCGGTCGGCGCGACGTGGCGGATGACGTGGGTGCCGGGCGCGAGCGCAAGCGAGTACCCGCCGCCGGCGCCCGTGGTCGTCGAGGGCTCGCCCGCCTGGCGCGACCCGTCGCCGTCGACGTCGTCGTAGACGGTCCAGCCGCCCATGCCGGCAGAGCTGTCGGAGCGCGTCGCGGTGCCGCTGACGGTTCCGGTCGTGTACGCGCCGAAGTCGACGTCCTGCGCGAGCTCTGCCGCCTCGACGGTCAGCGTCGCCGCGCACGGCGACGGATACGAGCACGTCCAGCCCGCCGGCTGGCCGGCCGAGCGCACGGTGTAGGTGCCCGGCGTCAGCCCGGCGATCGAGAACCCGCCGTCGGCGGCCGTCGTCGCCTGCGGCTCGCCGCCGTCGTGGGTGCCGTCGAGATCCGCGTCGACGTACACGACGCGCCCGCCGACGCCGGCTTCACCGGCCTCGGGGAACTCGCCATCGGCGTCGGCGTCCTCGAAGTAGGTGCCCGTGAGCGAGGCCGTCGCCCACGAGGAGAAGTCGTTGCCGGTCGCGGTCGCGCCGGAGGTCAGCATCACGTCGCGCACGCACGGGACCGGCCGCGAGCACGTCCAGCCCGCGGGGAGGACCTGCCGCACGTGCCACGACCCCGGCTCCACGCCGGCGAACGCGTAGTCGCCGCGGTCGTCGGTGTCGGTGGAGCGCTCGCCGGCGTCGAGCGTGCCGTCGTCGTCGGCGTCGAGGTAGACCGTCCGCTCGGGCTGGTCGTTCTCGCCGAAGACCTGCGGCCCGCCGTCGGCGTCGCGGTCGGTGAACAGGTGGCCGCTGATCGTGCCCGCGGCGTGGACGCCGAAGTCCTTGTCCGCGTGCGCGGATCCCGAGGTCAGCGCGACGTCGTGGCGGCACGGCGCCGGGCGGTCGCACGACCAGCCGGTCGCGAGCTCGAGGCGCACCTGCCAGGAGCGCGCGGTGATGCCGGTGAAGGAGAACGTGCCGGTGGACGCGGTCAGCGTCGACGGCTCCGAGGCCTGGCGTGCGCCGTCGCCGTCCGCGTCGAGGTAGACGCGCACGCCGCTCGCACCCGGCTCACCCGCCTCGCGCGCGGCGCCGTCGGCGTCGAGGTCGTCGAAGACCTCGCCGCTCACCGACGCGCCCAGGTACGAGCCGAAGTCGGCCCCCGCGGCGTTCCCGCCCGAGGCGACGGTCACCTCGACCGAGCATGGCGACGGGTACGAGCAGGCCCAGTCGGCCGGCATGACCGGCCGCACGGTGTAAGCGCCGGGCCTCAGGCCGCCGATGCTGAACGCGCCGGAGCCGTCGGTCGTGGCCTGCGGGTCGCCCGCGTCGTACGAGCCCGAGCCGTCGAGGTCGACGAAGACCTTGCGGCCGGAGAGCGCCGGGTCGCCGCCCTCGCGCGCGGTGCCGTCGAAGTCCGCGTCCTCGTAGGTCGTCCCGGAGATGGAGCCCGTGGTCCAGGACGCGAAGTCGCGGCCCGTCGCCGCCGAGCCCGAGGTCACCACGATCGCGTGACCGGCGGCGGGGGAGGACTGCGTCCAGCCGCCCGGCAGGACCTGGCGGATCGTGGCCGCGCCCGGCGCCAGGCCGGTCAGCGTGTAGGCACCGGAGCCGTTGGTGGTGGCGCTCGGCTCGCCGCCGTCGAGCGTGCCGTCGCCGTCGGTGTCGCGATAGACGGTGCGGCCGCTCAGCGGCGCGTCGCCCGCGCCGTCGGCGTCGGCGTCCTGCAGCACGGAGCCGGAGACCGAACCGGTGGTGTACGACGCGAAGTCGCGCCCGCTCAGCGGCTGCGTCGCCGTGGCGATCGTGTACGAGCACGGCGACGGCTTCGAGCACGTCCACCCGCCGGGCAGCAGCTGGCGCACCGTGTACGTCCCCGGGTTCAGACCGCTGAGCGCGTACGCGCCGGCGCCGCTGGAGACGGCGCTGACCTCGCCGGCGTCGAGCGACCCGTCGCCGTCGGCGTCGACGTAGACGGTGCGGCCGGAGAGCGGCGCATCGCCGTTCCCGTCCGCGTCGCTGTCCTGCGTCACCGTGCCGGAGATCGTCGCCGGGCCCCAGACGCCGAAGTTCTTGCCCGTGTCCGACTGGCCCGACCCGATCGACCCGCTGTTCGTGCAGGTGGCCGGTGCCGAGCACGTCCAGCCGGCCTGGCCGACGATCCGAATGTCGTAGTGGCCGTTCGCGAGCCCCGTCAGCGTGTAGACGCCGAGCGAGTTCGAGGTGGTGGAAGGCTCGATCGCGTCCTTGACGTTGTCGTTGTCGGCGTCGGAGTAGACGACCCAGCCCGTCAGCCCGGTCTCGCCGGCCTCCGGCACGACGCCGTCCGCGTCGGCGTCGCGGTAGACCGTGCCGGACACCGAGCGCGACACGAAGTCGCCGAAGTCCCGCGCCGCCGCCGCGCCGTTGGACGCGAGCGTCAGCGCGTATGTGCAGCCGCTCGGGGCGGTGCAGGCGTACGCGCCGTTCGGCGCCTGGCGCAGCGTCCACGACCCGGCGCGCACGCCGGCGATCGCGTAGGTGCCCGTGCCGCCGGAGACGGCGGAGGGCTCGCCCGCGTCCAGCGCGTTGTCGCCGTCGTAGTCGACCCACGTCGTGAAGCCCGCGATGCCGTTGTCGCCGGCGTCGCGAATGCCGTCGCCATCGATGTCGTCCCACACCGTGCCCGAGACGGAGGCGAACCGCGCGAGCGTGAAGTCGTGGCCGCCGGCGCTGAGCCCTGACGTGAGCGCGACCGCCTGCTCGCACGCGCTGACGCAGTACCAGCCGGCCGAGGGCACCGTCACCCGGACGTCGTACGCGCCCGGCGCGAGGCCGCTCAGCGCGTACGCGCCGCCTGCGTCTGTCGTTGCCTGCGGCTCGCCGAGGTCGAAGGCGTCGTCGCCGTCGAGGTCGCCGAACACCTGCGCGCCGCCGAGCGCGACGGAGGGCGACTCGTAGACGTGCCCGGCGACCGTCGCGGAGGCATAGCTGCCGAAGAGGAGGCCGGTCACGGCGGTGCCCGAGGAGAACGTCTGCTGCGACGAGCACGGCGTCGGCGCCGAGCAGGTGCGGCCCGCCGGCGTCACGGGACGCACGCGGTAGGCGCCCGCAGGGATGTCCTCGATCGTGAACGCGCCCGCGCCGTCGGTCGTCGCCGTCGGCTCGCCGGGATCGAGGCTCCCGTCGTCGTCGAGGTCGGCGAACATCGCGACGCCCGCCAGCCCCGCGTCGCCGAGGTCGCGCGTCCCGTCGCCGTCGGCGTCGTCGTACGCGGTGCCGGAAGCCGTCGAGGGCCCGAGGTTGCCGAAGTCGTTGCCCGTCGAGTTACCGCTCGTCGTGAACGAGCGCGTGTACGAGCACGGGCTGGGCTGCGAGCAGCGCCACCCGGCGCGCGGGACCTGGCGGATCGGCGCGGTGCCCGCCGGCACGTCGAGGATGCGGTAGAAGCCGGTGGCGTCCGAGACGCCCGAGGGCTCGCCCGCGTCGAGCGTGCCGTCCGCGTCGAGGTCGGCGTACATCCGGAATCCCGCGAGCGGAGGCTCGCCGCCGTCGCGCGTCCCGTTGCCGTTCGTGTCCTGGTACTCGATCCCGGTCGCGGCGCACGACTGGATGTTCACGGGCACCGGGCTCGTGTAGTCGATCATCGCCGAGGAGATCGAGGACGACGAGCGTGAGTGGACCTGCATCTGCAGGAAGCCGAAGCACGGGCTGGCGCCCATGCTCTGGAGCACGGCGGGGATGTCGATCGCCGCCTCGCCGAACGCGTTCTGCGGGAACACGGCGCCGTACGTCGCCGGGCTCACGTAGTTCGCGGCGGCGGCCGCCGCGTTCATCGTGCCCTGGAAGCGCCCGGCCGGGATGACGCCCGACCCGGCGAAGGTGCCGTTCGCGCCGTCCGGGCAGCTCGCCGGACCGCTGCCGTCGCCCGTCCAGCGGTACAGCGTGGTCGAGAGCGACGAGCCGCCGACCTCGAACGAGATCAGCAGGTCGCCGTTCGAGCGGCACGGGATCGTCGTGCCGGTCGCGTTGGTCCACGTCGCCGCCGTCTGGTTGAGCTCGAACGTCAGGAAGGTGTTACCGGTCGTGTCGTTGCGGAAGAAGGCGAAGTGGCCGAACGTCGTGGCCGCCGCGGACTCCGGGTTCGCGAACGCCACGCGCAGGTTCGACTTGCCGGGGGTGCAGCCGCCGGCCGACCGGTTGAACGCCCACTGGTTCGGCGTGAGCTCCTTGACGCCGCCGACGAAGCAGTCGTCGTTCGCGTCGGGCGACTCCTTCACGCGCGACGCGGCGACCGCACCCTGCCAGTCCAGCCCGATCGCGTCCTCCTGGTTGCCGTCGCCGGAGTCGAAGGCCGAGCCGGTCAGGGGGGCCGCGGTGGCGGGACCCGCGAGGAGGAGGGCGGCGGCCAGGGCGGCCACGAAGCTGGGGAACGCGTGGCGCATGCCCCAGGTGGTCGCCCCGGATGTCAGGGTGTTGACTCGTCTATTCGGCCACGACGGGGGTCGTCTCTTGTATGAGCGCCCGAATCTCCCGGAGCGCCACGGGCAGCGTCGTCAGGTCGTACGAGCCGCCGGCGCGGATGTCGTCGAGGATGCCGAGGGAGCGGTCGAGCGTGGCGCGGTTGGCGTTCATCCACGCGTCGAGGCGCTCGTCGACGGTGCCGCTGATCGGGCTCTCGCGCAGCACGTCGTCGGTGAGCTCGCGGTGCAGCGTGAACAGGTCGTCGCGCAGCGCGGCGCGCGCCATCGCCTGCCAGCGGTCGTCGCGGGGGAGCGCCGCGATCTGGTCGCGCAGCCAGTGCAGCCGCAGCCGCGCGCCGATGCGGAAGTGCAGCGCCGCGACCTCCTCGATCGACCGCGACGCGGCCGCCGCGACCTCGACGACGTCGAGCGAGGCGAGCTGCGCGTCGAGGCTCGCGGATTGCGCGGCCAGCGGCCGCGGGACGCCGGCGGTCTCGAGCGTCGCGACGCGCGTGTCCCAGGCGTCGCGGTCGCCCTCGACGAGGATGCCGGGCAGCGCCTCGCCGACCTCGAGCGCGCCGTCGGCGAAGTCGCGCACCGCCGCCGCGATGTCGAGCGGCCGGCGCCGGTTGCGCAGCAGCCACCGCGTCGCTCGCTCGATGAGCCGGCGCGCGTCGAGCAGCATCTCGAGCTGCGTCTCCGCCGCGACCTGGTGGTCGAGCGACGCCACGGCGCGCCAGAACCCGACCATCCCGAAGACCTCGCGCGCGACGGCGTAGGCGCGCGCGATGTCGGCCGGCGCCGCGCCCGTCTCCTCCTGCATCCGGAACGCGAACGTGGTCCCCGCCCGGTCGACCATGCTGTTGGTCACGTGCGTGGCGATGATCTCGCGGCGCAGGCGGTGGCCCTCCATCGCCGGGCGGAAGCGCTCGGGCAGGGGAGAGGGGAAGTAGCGCGCGAGGTCCTGCGAGAGGTAGGGGTCCTCCGGCAGGTCGGAGTCGACGAGGGCCGCGTAGACGGTGATCTTGCTGTAGGCGAGCAGCACGGCGAGCTCGGGCCGCGTCAGCCCGAGGCCCGCGGCGCGGCGGGCCTCGACTGCCTCGGGGTCGGGCAGCGCCTCGAGCTCGCGGTCGAGCCGCGCGACGTGCTCGAGGTGGCGGATGAAGCGGTCGTGGACGTCGAGCATCGACGGCGCCTGCGACGCGGCGAGGCTCAGCGCCTCGGCCTGACGGCCGTTGTCGCGCAGCACGAGCGCGGCGACCTCGACGGTCATCTCGGCGAGCAGCCGGTCGCGCTGCTTGACGGTCATGTCGCCGGCGGCGACGACGGAGCCGAGCAGGATCTTGACGTTGACCTCGCGATCAGAGCAGTTGACGCCGCCGGCGTTGTCGATCGCGTCGGTGTTGATCCGCCCGCCGGCGAGCGCGTACTCGATCCGCGCGCGCTGCGTGAGGCCGAGGTTGCCGCCCTCGCCGATCACGCGGCAGCGCAGCTCCGGGGAGGCGATCCGCACCGCGTCCGACGCCTTGTCCCCGACCTCCGCGTCCGTCTCGGTCGACGCGCGCACGTACGTGCCGATCCCGCCGTTCCAGAGCAGGTCCGCGGGCGCGCGCAGGATCGCGCGGATGACCTCGTTGGGCGTGAGCGGCTCCGGCCGGTCCTCGAGCCCGAGCGCGTCGCGCGCCTGCGGCGACAGCTCGATCGACTTCGCCGTCCGCGGCCACACGCCGCCGCCCTCGGAGATGAGCGACCGGTCGTAGTCGGCCCACGAGGAGCGCGGCAGCTCGAAGAGCCGGCGGCGCTCGGCGTGCGACGCGGCGGCGTCCGGCGCCGGGTCGACGAAGACGTGGCGGTGGTCGAACGCGGCGACGAGCCGGATGCGGTCGGACAGCAGCATCCCGTTGCCGAACACGTCGCCGCTCATGTCGCCGATCCCCACCACCGTGAACTGCTCGGCCTGCACGTCGACGCCGAGCTCGCGGAAGTGGCGGCGGACGGACTCCCACGCGCCGCGCGCGGTGATCCCCATCTTCTTGTGGTCGTAGCCCGCCGAGCCGCCCGAGGCGAAGGCGTCGCCGAGCCAGAAGCCGTGCTCGGCGGCGACCTCGTTGGCGATGTCCGAGAACGTCGCCGTCCCCTTGTCCGCCGCGACGACGAGGTACGGGTCGTCGCGGTCGAAGCGCACGACGTCCGCGGGCGGGACGACCTTGCCGTCGACGATGTTGTCGGTCACGTCAAGCAGGCCGCCGACGAACTCGCGGTAGCACGCGACGACCTCGTCGAGGAGCGCCTCGCGCCCCTCCGGCGGGCGTTTGACGACGAAGCCGCCCTTCGCCCCGACGGGCACGATCAGCGCGTTCTTGACCATCTGCGCCTTCATCAGGCCGAGGACCTCGGTGCGGAAGTCCTCGCGCCGGTCCGACCAGCGCAGCCCGCCGCGCGCGACGTGGCCGCCGCGCAGGTGGATGCCCTCCACGCGCGGCGAGTACACGAAGACCTCAAACCGGGGGCGCGGGGCGGGGAGGAGGGGGATGCGCGCGGGGTCGAGCTTGAGGACCAGGCGCGGCGTGTCGTGGAAGTGGTTCGTGCGCAGCGTCGCGCGGATGACGGCGAGGAAGTTGCGCAGGATGCGGTCCTCGTCCAGGCTCTCGACGCCCTCGATCGCCTGCTCGATGCGGGTGACGATCGCCTCGCCGTCGCGCTCGTCGCCGCTGCGGCCCGGCTCGAGCCGCGCCGCGAACAGCTCGACGAGCGCCCGCGCCACGTCGGGGTGCGCGGCGAGCGTCTGCTCCATGTAGCGGTTGCTGAACGTCGTCCCCGCCTGGCGCAGGTAGCGCGCGATCGCCCGCAGCACGACGACCTGCCGCCACGTCAGCCGCGCGCGCAGGACGAGCGCGTTGAAGCCGTCGTCCTCGACCTCGCCGCGCCACACGCGGCCGAACGCGTCCTCGAAGTCCGCGCGCACCTCGTCGACGTCGACCTCGCCGTCGTGGACGAGGCCGAAGTCGTACACCCACACCGGCGTGCCCTCGCGCGGCCGGATCCCGTACGGGCGCTCGTCGGCGACCTTCAGCCCGGCGTGCTCGAACATCGGCAGGACGTCGGAGAGGGCGACCGGCTCGCCGGCGCGGTAGAGCTTGCAGCGCAGCACGTGCGCGTCGGCCTCCAGCGGCCGGTAGAGCGTCATGCCGAGGCCCCCGTCGCGGTCGAGCTCCTCGATGCGCCTGACGTCGGCCACCGCGGCGCGCGCCAGCCAGTCGGCGCGGTACGCCGTGGGGAACGCGCTGGAGTAGCGGCGGAACATCGCCTTGCCGCGCTCCTCGCCGAGCGTGTCGATGAGCGCGTCGTACAGCGCGTCGGTCCACGAGCGCGTGACCTCGGCGATGTGGCGCTCGAGCGCGTCGACGGGGATGTCCGGCAGCTCGCCGGCGCCCGTCCGGACCATGAAGTGGATGCGCACGAGCACGGACTCGGTCAGGTTCAGCGAGAAGTCGACGCTGTCGGCCTGGAACGCGTCGCGCAGGATCTCGGAGACGCGCTCGCGGTTCTGCGTGTTGAACCGCTCGCGCGGCAGGAAGACGAGGCACGACAGGAAGCGCTCGTACTCGTCGCGGCGCACGAAGAGGCGCACGCGCGGGCGGCCCGCGAGCGCGTGGATCGCCATCGCCAGCTCGTACAGCTCGTCGTGGCCGACCTGGAAGAGCTCGTCGCGCGGGAGCCCCTCGAGGATGTCGATGAGCGCCTTCTCGTCGTGGCTGCCCGGCGGGAACGCGGCGCGCTCGACGACCGCCCGCGCCTTGTGGCGCAGGAGCGGGATCTGGCTCGGGCGCGCCTTGTACGCGGCAGACGTGTAGAGGCCGAGGAAGCGCCGCTCGCCGACCACGTTGCCGTCCGCGTCGAAGCGCTTGACGCCGACGTAGTCCAGGTACGAGGGGCGGTGGATCGTCGCGCGCGAGTTGGCCTTGGTGAGGATGAGGAGCCGGGGCGCGCGCGCCAGCGCGCGGACGCGCGCGGGCAGCTCGGCGAAGGCGGTCGTGCGCGGGGCGGCGCGCTCCTCGCGCAGGATCCCGAGGCCGGTTCTCGGGAGCGCGCGCAGCACCTCCTCCTCGTCGAGGGTGACGAGCTCGTACTCGCGGTAGCCGAGGAAGACGAAGTTGCCGTCGGCGAGCCACTCGAGCAGGGCGTTGGCCTCCGTGCGCTCGGCGTCCTCGACCGGCGGCGGCGGGTCGTCGAGCGTCGCCGCCAGCGTGCGCGCCTGCTCGACCATCCTCGGCCAGTCCTCGACCGCCGCGCGCACGTCGTCGAGCACGCGGAGCATCCCCTCGCGCAGCGCGTCGAGCTCCTCGGGGTCGGTCTGGCGGTCGATCTCGATGTGGATGACCGACTCCGGCACGCCCTGCGCCTCGTGTGCGGGGACGACGCTCTGGAGGTCGCCGTCCTCGTCGCGCGTGACGCGCATGACGGGGTGGACGAAGAGGTGGATGTTGTAGTCGCGCCGGCGCGCGGCCATCCCGAGCGAGTCGACGAGGAACGGCATGTCGTCGCTGACGACCTCGATGACGGTGTGGGTGGACTGCCAGCCGTGCTGCTCGAAGGCCGGGCTGTAGATCCGCACCTTCGCCTCGCCGGGCATCCGGCGGCGCGCGAAGCTCCAGTGCGCGAGCGCCGCGCCGTAGAGGTCGATCTCGCTGCGGCCCTCGAGGTCCTCGGCGGGAACCCAGCGGTAGTACTGGCGGACGAACTCCTCCGCCTGGTCGGCGTGGCCGTCGTCGACGCGCTCTCGCACCCGGGCGCACAGCGTGTCGAGGAGCGAAGCCTCAGCCTTCTCGGCCCTGACGGCCACAGCGCGAGGCTACAGCTAGGCGGCCTGGTGCACGAGCACTGCAAGCGCGAAGCCGAGGCAGGTGACGAGCCCGACGCTCTGCCCGCCGTGCTTGACCGCCTCGGGGATCATCGAGTCGGTCATCATCGTGATCACCGCGCCCGCGGCGATGCCGAGGATGACCGCGTTCACGTCGCCGGACGCGTCGCCGAGCGCCGCGTAGCCGAGCATCGACGCGAGCGCGGTCACCAGCGTCACGGCGGTCCACAGCCCGAGGACGTGGCTCGCCGGCCGCTTCGCCTTCTTCATCGCGGCGGCCGAGCCGAGCGCCTCCGGGACGTTCGACAGGAAGACCGCGCCGACGAGCGCGATCCCGACGTCGCCGCCGGCGGCCAGCCCGATGCCGATCGCGGCCTGCTCGGGGATGCCGTCGAGGAGCGCGCCGAGCGCGAGCGTGCCGCCCGAGGACTCCGGGTGCGCGCCGCGCGGGCGCATGCTCTTGCGCCGGTTGCCCTGCGCCGCGAGCGCGCGGTCGCCCGCGTAGAAGAGGAGCGCGCCGGCGGCGAGGCCGAGAGCGAGGGGCGTGAAGCCGCCCTTCCCGATGGCCTCCTCCGCAAGCTCGAAGCTGACGCCGCTGATGAGAGCGCCGGCACCGAGACCCATCAGGAGCCCGAGAGCACGGTCGGGCAGCGGAACGCGAAGGCCGATGATCGCGCCGATCAGCAGCGACGACGACGCAGCGAGCCCCCAGGCGAGCGCTTCGAGCACGCGCCGGGCCTACCCGAGGGCCCCGGGGGGCGAACTCCGCAAGCCGTCCTGCTTGACCCGCGGTATGCGCGGGTCAGCCAGGACAGCGATGACGGAAATCGCGAATCGCCAGCACGGTGTCGTCGCGCGACCGCAGCTGCTCGACGTCGGCGTCGCCGAGGACGCAATCGATCGCGCGATCTGGCGCGGCGAGTTGCTCGTCGTCCATCGCGGTGTGTACCGCGTGGGACATAGGGCGCCGTCGCGCAAATCCACGTACCTCGCCGCCGTCCTTGCCTGCGGCGAGCGCGCGCTGCTGAGCGGTCATGCCGCAGCGCATCTCCTCGGGCTTGTGCGCTCAGCGCCGCCGCTTCCTGAGGTCTGGACGCGGACCGAACGGCTCATCGAGGGAGTGAGCACCAGGCGCCTGCGGCGCTTGGATGCTGTCGTCGACGGGTTCGTGTTCGCGGGCATCCCAGTGACAACCGTCCCTGTCACCCTCACTGCCCTTGCTTCGTCGCTCGGCGAGGAGGCGCTTGCGCGAGCGTGCCACGAAGCGGGCGTCCGGTACCGGACGACGCCTGCAGATGTCCTCGCTGCGCTGGAGCGCCGCCCGAACGTCAAGGGCGCCCGAAAGCTGCGCCGGGTGCTGGTCGGCGATGTCCGCGTCACTCTCAGCGCGCTCGAGCGGCGGTTTCTGAAACTGCTCGACGAGAACGACCTGCCGCTGCCGGAGACCAACAAGCGCGTCGGCACCAAGCGCGTCGATTGCCGATGGCCGTCGCACGGGTTGACCGTTGAGCTCGACAGCTATCGCTACCACTCCTCACGCTACGCCTGGGAGCAAGACCGCCGGCGCGACCGCGAGGCGCGTGCGCGCGGCGACCAGATCCTGCGGTTCACCTACGCGGACGTCTTCGAGAACCCCACGCCGATGCTGCGCGAGCTCCGCCACCTCCTCGTTGACCGTCCTGGGCAACCCGCGCATACCGCGGGTCAACCAGGACAGCCTCCCGGGTAGCTTGCGCGGCGTGGAGTTCCTCGGCCATCCCGTGCAGACGTTTCCGGCCGGCACGCGCACCGCTGTCGATGCCGCGAACGCGATCGGCGTCGAGGTCGGGCAGATCGTCAAGTCGCTCGTCTTCCGGCGGGAGAGCGGGGCGGCGGTGCTCGTCGTCGCCTCCGGCTCGAACAGGGTGGACGAGGGGAAGGTGGAGGCGCTGATCGGCGAGGCGATCGGCAAGGCCGACGCGGACTTCGTGCGCGCGCAGACCGGGTTCGCGATCGGCGGCGTCCCCCCGGCGGGCCACGCGCGCCCGATCGAGACGATCGTCGACGAGGACCTCCTCGCCTTCGACGAGATCTGGGCGGCGGCGGGAACGCCGCGCGACGTCTTCCCGCTGACGCCCGCGGAGCTGGTCGCGATGACCGGCGGCCGCGTCGCGGACGTCGCCGCCCGCTGAGAGCGCGGCAAGGGCCCCCGGCGGCGCCGATCGCCGCCGGGGGCCCCGGGACCCCATCCCGCTATGCCGCGCGGAACGTCATCCGCACGCTCAGGCGCGCCGCGCGCTTGCCGCGCAGCGCCTTGCGGCCGCCGGCGGTGAACCGCAGGCGGATGCCGACGGTGCCGGCACGGGCCACGCGCTTCGACCCGCTCGCGACGGCGCGGCGGCCGAGCGTCGCGCTCGCCTTCACCGAGCCGGCGCCGGGCGCCTTGAACCGCACGACGACCCCGCGACCAATGGCGCGCCGCAGCGCGGCTCCGCGCAGCGCGAGCGTCGTGGTACGCACCGCCTGCCCGGCCGGCTTGACGACCTCCGGCTTCTTCGGGTCGTCGATCCTCGGGGGATCGACCTTGGGCGGGTCGACCTTCGCCTCGGAGGGGACCTCGGCCGGGCCCCAGTCGGGCTGCTTCGCGTCGCTGAGCACGACGTTCCCGGAGGTGATCGCGCCGCCGTCGGGGTTGCACCCGAGCGTCGTGTCGGCGACCAGGACGTCGTACGTGTCGGACTGGTCGTTGGTCTGGGCGAAGGTCCGGCGCTGGTAGGCGACGCGGTTGCCGTCGGGCGACAGCGTCGGGCTCGCGTTCATGTGCCGGTCGCCGATCGAGTAGCAGCGCGTCGGCGTCGCGGGCGGCGGGCCGTTCAGGGTTGTAGACCGTGACCTGGTCGTCCGTTCCCTGGTACTCGTCGTTGAGCCCGTACGGCGCGGTCGTGACGAAGACCGCCTTGTCACCGGCGCGGCTGACCTCGCCGTCCTTCGTGTACCAGACGTCCTCGTCCGTGAACCAGTCCTGGTAGTTCATGTCCGGGTCGTCGATGCGGTTGAACATCACGTCGTTGTTCAGCGGCTCGCTCGGCCTCGAGCCGATGATGCCGCCGTTGTCGGTCCACGACGCGAAGATCCAGCCGCTGCGCTTGTCCATGCCGGGCTCGTCCCAGCCGGTCATGCGGTCGGAGTACGTGAGGCCGGTGCCCTGGAACGTGTGCTTCTCCTGGCACATCCAGTCCGGGCCGGTGCAGCCCGGCTTGTTGTAGTGGTAGTACCAGAGGTAGCCGTAGGCGACCTTCGTGCCGTCGGGCGAGATCTCCGGGTCGAACGGCCCGACGAAGCGCGAGTCGTCGGGGCCGGTGTCGCCGAGACGGGCGTGCTGAAGTCCGCGAGGACGTTGCCCTTGCGGTCCAGGCGATGCAGGTTGCGGCCGGCGAGCGCGATGAACGAGCCGTCGTCGGCCTGCGACTGGTAGCTGTAGATGCCGGAGTGGGTGATCTGGACCTGCTTGGCGCCGTCGGGCGAGGCCACCCAGATGTCGCCGCCGCGCAGGAACGAGATCGAGTCGGCCGAGGCCGGGGCGGCGACCGCGAGCGCGAGGGCGGCGGTCGCGGCGGCCAGGGTGGGGAGACGCATGGGGCTTCGATTCCTTTCGGGAGGGTCGGGTGCTTCAGCGGGAGAGGACGAGGGCTTCGAGGGCGGCGACGGCGCGGTCCTCGCGCCGCTCGGCGGCCATGACGTCGGCGACGCGCCGCGCGGCGCGCGCGTACTCGGGGCGCTCCAGCACGGTGCGGACGGCAGCCGCGATCCGCTCGGGCGAGGACGACGCGTCGAGCCGCAGCCCCGCGCCGGCGGTGACGACGCGCTGGGCGACGTCGTGCTGGTCGCGGCCGAGCGGCAGGGCGACGACGGGGACGCCCGCGGCGAGCGCCTTGGCCACCGTGCCGTGGCCGCCGTGCGTGACGACCGCGGAAGCGTGCCGCAGCACCTGCGCGTGCGGCGCGGACCGCACGACGGTGACGTTCGCCGGCGCCGCGACGGTCGCGGGGTCGATGGCGGGACCGGTGGTGACCACGCCGTGCGTGCGGAGCCGACCGAGCGCCGCCGCGGTGCGGGTGAGCAGGTCGCCCTGGTCCATGAACGACGAGCTCAGCCCGACGAGCACGAGCGGCGCCTCGCCGCGCGGCGGCGCCCAGGGCGTCGACGCCCAGGCCGGGTCGTCGAGCCGCGCGCCGACGAGGCTGACGTGCGCGGGCGGGTCGAACGTCGGGAACTCGATCGCCGCGCTCGAGCAGATCAGGACGCGGTCCCAGCGCGAGAACATCTCCAGCGGCTCGCCGATGGGATCGAGGTGGTTCGCGACGCGCGCCGCGTTGTAGGCCGGCAGGCCCTTGCGCCACATCCGCGTGGCGGCGTGGGCCAGCGCGGCGCACCGCAGACGGGAGATCGGCCCGCGCGGCGGCGCGAGCCCGAGCCCCATCGCCGGGACGCCCCACTCGGGGACCATCATCAGCGTCGTCGCCAGCGAGACCGTCCGGATCAGCTCGGCCTCGGCGGCGACGAGCGCGCCGGGGAGCATGTGGTCGGCGACGACGACGTCGGCGCGCTCGCGGTGCAGCTCGCGGCGGCAGTCGGCGGCGAAGTGGATGGCCGGGCCGCAGATGAGCCCGTCGCGGGCCCGCGTGGCCGCACCGGCGGGGCCGTTCGCGTCGGTGTCCCGGAAGACGACCTCGCCGCCGGCGGCGCCGGCCGGACGATGAGGGGCGAGCTGCCACGGGACGAACCTCGCGCCCGACGCGACGACCTCGTCGCGCAGCGACGGGTCGGCCAGCACGCGGACGCGGTGGCCGCGGGCCAGCAGGGCGCGGGCGACGGAGAGCATCGGGCCGGCATGGCCGCCGCCGTCCCACGTCGCGAGGAGGAAGTTCGAGGTCCGCGCCGCGCCGGCCACCACAGCGCCCTGCTCCGCGTGGTCGTGGCCGCTGGTGTCGAGGACTGAGGTGGACATGCCGGGACCGTCCCAGCAGGGGGGTCGTCGCCGGAAGAGGTCGAACCCCCCGCCGACCCCCCGTCTGGCTACGCTCCGCGCGATGGCGATCCACGGACGCGACGCGGAGCTGAGCGCCGTGTCCGGCGCGGTCGAGGCGGCCCTCTCCGGCACCTCGCGGCCGGTGGTCCTCGTGGGGGAGGCGGGGATCGGGAAGTCGGCCCTCGTCGCCGCCGCGGCCGAGCGCGCGCGCGACGCCGGGCTCGTCCTGCTGCGCGGGCGCGCGGTCGAGCCGGAGGAGGACGTCCCGTTCGCGCTGGCCGCCGCCGTGCTCGACGACCACGCCGACGCCGCCAGGCCGGAGACGCTCTCCGCGCACGGGCCGGAGCTCGCCGCGATCCTTCCCTCCGTCCCCGCGCCCGCCGACGGCGCCGCCGAGAGCCTCGTCGCCGCCGAGCGCTTCCGCTACCACCGCGCCCTGCGCGCACTGGTCGACGACATCGCCGCCGACGCGCCCTACGCGCTCCTCCTCGACGACCTTCACTGGGCGGACGAGGCCTCGCTCGAGTGGGTCCTGCACCTCCTGCGCCGCCCGCCGCGCGCGGCCGGGGCCCTCGTCCTCGCCGCGCGCCCCGGCCAGGCCGCGCTGCGCCTGCTCGACGCCGCCCGCGAGGAGGGCGTCCACCTGGCGCTCGCGCCGCTCCCCGACGAGGCCGCGCTCGAGCTGCTCACCGAGCTCACCGACCGCGCCAGCGCGCAGCGCATCGTGGGGGAGGCCGGCGGCAACCCGCTGTTCCTCCGCGAGCTCGCGCGCGTCCGCGGCGAGCCGGGGGAGGGGCTGCCGACGACGATCGTCGCGACGGTCCATCAGGAGGTGGCGCGGCTGGACGAGCCCGTCCGCGAGCTGCTGGCCGGCGCCGCCGTGGCGGGGGAGCCGTTCGACGGCCCGCTCGCCGCCATCGCCGCCGGCCTGCAGTGGGACGTCGCCGCCGAGGCCCTCGACGCGCTCGTCGCGGCCGACCTCATCCGCCTGAGCCCGGACGGCCGGACCTTCCGCTTCCGCCACCCCGTCGTCGGGCGCGCGGTCTACGACGCGATCCCGCCCGCCCGCCGCCTCGCGGCGCACGAGCGCGTGGCGGACAAGCTCGCCCGCCGAAACGCCGCCCCCGCGCTGCGCGCCCACCACGTCGAGCGCTGCGCCGCCGCCGGCGACGAGGCCGCGGCCGAGCTGCTCGCGCTCGCGGCCGAGCAGTCCGTCGCCACCGCGCCCGCCCTCGCCGCCCGTTGGTGGGCCACCGCGCTGGACCTCATGCCCCACGAGCCGACGCCGCGCCGGGGCGAGCTGCTCGTCGCGAGGGCGCGCGCGCTCGCCGCGGCCGGCGAGCCCGAGGAGGCGCTGCGCGCGTTCGACGCCGCCCGCGAGCTGCCGGGCACGCTCGTGTCGGCGGCCATGGCGGCGAGCGTCGAGCGCGCCCTCGGCCGCCACGCCGCGGCGCACGCGCGGCTGGTCGCCGCCGCCGAGCACGCGAGCGGCCCCGACCTCGCCGCGATCCAGCTCGAGCTGTCGATCACCAGCTTCATCCTCGGCGACCTCAAGGCGTCGATCGCGCACGCGCGGCGCGCGGTCGAGGCGGGGCCCGGGAGCGCGGCGATGCAGGTCATCCTGGCCGGGCTGGAGACCGTCGCGGACGTGTGGGCCGGCAACGCCGACCGCGACGCGATCGGCGCCGCGGAGGCCCGCGCGCTCGCGCTGCCCGAGCGCGAAGCGTTCGACCCCGGCGACTGGCTGGGCACGCTCGCCTTCACCTCCGACCGCTTCGGGCCCGCCGCGCGGCTGCTCGGGCGCGCCGTCGCGGCCGGCCGTTGGCGGCGCGAGGACCACCGGCTCCCGCGCATCCGCTCGCTGTGCGCGCTCGCGCTCCACTTCGACCTGCGCCCCCTCGAGGCGCTCGAGCAGGCCGAGGCGGGGGAGGACGGCGCTCGGCTCCTGCGCTCCGCCGCGGAGGTCGGGTTCGCTCTGTCGGGGCAGGCGATCGCCCTGGACGACCTCGGCCGCACGGGGGAGGCCGAGGCGACCGCCGCGAGGGCCGTCGAGACCGTGAGGGGTCTCGAGCAGAACCTGGTCACGGTCAACTCGCACGTCCTGTCGGCCGTCATCCAGCACGCCCACGACCCCGAGCGGATGCTGGACGAGGTGCTCGCGGCGCTCGGCCCCGACCTCGCGTCGCTCGAGCGCCGCACGACCCTGCTGCGCTACGTCATCGCCGCCGCGCTCGCCACCGGTCGTCGCGCCGAGGCCGAGGCATGGACCGCCCGCGCAGAGGGCTTCATCGAGCAGTCCGCCATGCCGGGCGGCCGCGTCCGCGTCGCGTGCGCCCGAGCAGAGCTGCTGCTCGCCGACGACGAGGCCGACCGGGCGCTCGCGACCGCGGCGGACGCGCTCGCGCTCGCCGAGGCCGAGTCGCTGCGCTACGACACGACGCGGGCGCGTATCGTCGTGGGACGGGCGGCGGCGGCGGCCGGCGACCGCGACCGCGCGATCGCGGCGCTCGAGCGCACGGTCGCCGACACCAGGCGAGCGGGCGCCGACGGCATCGCGGCGGAGGCGACGCGGGAGCTGCGCGCGATCGGCGCACGCGTGTCCGCCGGAACGCTGCGCGCCGCGGGCGGCGCCGACGAGCTGTCCGACCGCGAGCGCTCCATCGCCGAGCTCGTCGCGCCCGGGCGCTCGAACAAGGAGGTCGCCGGCGCGCTCTTCCTCTCCACGAAGACCGTCGAGAACAACCTCTCGCGCATCTACGCCAAGCTCGGCGTGAGGACGCGGACCGAGCTGGCCCGCGTCCTGCCGCCGAGCGAGTAGCGGCCTAGTACGCCGCGGGGCGACCGCGATAGCCGCGGCGGCTCTCGGCCGCGAGCGCCGCCCGCGCGAGGAGCGACGCGATCAGGCCGCCGACGATCCCGTACACCACGGCCGCGAGGCCCCAGTTGACGGCGATCTGAGCGTGCCGGCCGTCGACGTCGAAGATCCCCTTGAACGGGGTGACGAGCCAGCCGGCGACGTCGTAGACGGCGCTGACGAGCGCGTTGGACGCGTTCGCGTCGAGCAGGTGCAGGACGATCCCGACGACGATCACCGCGACGACGGCGGCGGTGATCATCCGGACCAGGCGGGCGAGCAACAGCATGAGGTCCTCCCTCGGTCTCTCGGCGTGTGGCTGCACCTCTTGCAACGCGCGGGGAGGGGGGAGGGTTGGCGAGCGGTAACAATGCAGCCGATGGCCGATGCCCCCGATCTCGTCGGCGCCTGGCGCGACGCGGCCAACCAGCTGCGGTCGCTGGCGACGTCGATCGCCGGCCAGGCGGGGGCGGGGGCGCGCGACGTCCTCGGCCCGCTGCAGCGCCAGACCGAGGTGATCGAGCAGCTCCTGCGCCGCCAGATCGAGGTGGAGGAGGAGCTGGTGCGGCGCGCGCTGGCGCCCGCCCGCGCGACCGTGGAGGCGCTCGACAAGGCCCCGGACGCGATGCGCGCGCAGGCGGCGGCGTTCCGCGCCGCCGCGACCTCGTTCGGCCAGGCCGCCGACCTGCTCGAGGTCCAGGCCACCGCGGTCGAGCAGACGATCGGCGCGCTGAAGGCGCCGGTCGAGCTGACGCGCAAGGCCGCGCGGCGCGGGGCCAAGCCGGAGTAGGCGTTGGTCGCGCCGCTGCGCCACGAGGACGGCGCGCTGCTCGTCCTCGACCAGCGCGCGCTCCCCGGCGAGGAGCGCTGGCTGCGATGCACGCAGGTCGAGGAGGTCGCGGACGCCATCGAGACGCTCGCGGTGCGCGGCGCGCCCGCGATCGGCGTGGCGGCGGCGTACGGGGCGGCGCTCGCGGCGGACGGCGACTACGACGCGGCGATCGAGCGCCTCTGGCGGACCAGGCCGACCGCGGTCAACCTGCACTGGGCGCTCGGGCGGATGCGCGAGGCGGGCCCGGCGCGCGCGCTGGAGACCGCGCACGCGATCGCCGAGCGCGAGGACGCCGCGACGCGCGTCATCGCCGTCAACGGCGCCGCGCTGTTCGACGCGCCCGCCCGCGTCATGACGCACTGCAACGCGGGCGCGCTCGCGACGACCGGCGTGGGCACCGCGCTCGGCGTGGTCCGCGCCGCGCACGACGCGGGGCACGTCACCGAGGTCTGGGTGCCCGAGACGCGGCCGCTGCTGCAGGGCGCGCGCCTGACCGCGTGGGAGCTCGCGGCCGACGGCATCCCGCACCACGTCATCACCGACTCGAGCTCGGGGCTGCTGATGTCGCGCGGGCTCGTCGACGCCGCGGTCGTCGGCGCGGACCGCATCGCCGCCAACGGCGACGTGGCGAACAAGATCGGCACCTACCCGCTGGCCGCGCTCGCCGCCCGGCACGGCGTCCCGTTCTACGTCGCCGCCCCGAGCTCCACGATCGACCCCGCGGTCGCGACAGGCGCGGACATCCCGATCGAGGAGCGCTCCCCGGACGAGCTCGCCGCGCCCGCGGGCGCGCCCGCCGCGAACTGGGCGTTCGACGTCACGCCGCACGACCTCGTCACGGCGATCGTGACGGAGGACGGCGTGTTCCGCCCTCCGTACGCGTTCGCGTGACGCCGGCGCTCAGCGCTCGCGCCGGATCACCGACACCGGGTTGGCCTGCTGCGCGCCCGTGTCGGAGAACGCCTGCTCCTTGACCCGCGCGCTGGGGAACGACGTCGCGTTGACGCCTCCGCTCGGCACGTAGATCCGCTGGTCGAACGTCGTCCCGGCGAGCCCGTTCGACACGGCGAACGCCCCGTAGGCGCGGTCGCCGATCCACGACGTCGAGATGTAGTCGCCGACCATGCGGCCCTGGGTCGTGTCCGGGACCCACGCGACCGGGAACGGGCCCGCGAGCGTCTGCGGCGCCGACCAGTTCGCGCCGCCGTTGTTCGACTGCACGTAGCCGACCTTCATCCCGCACGGCGCGGTCTTCCTGCCGCCGCACGCCGCGTCGTCGTAGAAGTAGTACGTCAGGCCGAGGCGGCCGGTCGTGTCGGTCCGCACGCCGAGGCCCGGGATGAAGTGGTCGGCGCCGCTGGTCAGCGGGTCGATCGGGACCCGCGAGACCGGCGCCCACGTCACGCCGTCGTCGGACGCCGACATGACGATGTCGTTGGCCTTGCAGCCCTTGCGGTACCGGCAGTCCTGCCACGTCACGTAGACGCGGCCGGCCGAGTCGATCTCGGCGGAGGGGAGCGATCCGCTGCGGATCGGCCCGCTTGGGGTGCGGACCCGCGCGCGGGAGATGACGACCTCGTCGCCCCACGTCGCGCCGCCGTTCGTCGACCGGAAGGCGATGACCGCGGTCTCGAACGCGTTCGCCGCCGGGACGATCACGTCGCCGTCCGGCTGGACCAGCGGCTGGCCGCCGAGGCCGAAGACGCCGCCGGCCGTCGCCACCGGAGCGCTCCACGTGAGCCCGCCGTCGTGCGACGTGCTCATGAGGATCCGGTCGCCGTCGCCGAAGTCGTCGAACGTGTGGTAGCAGTTGCCGTAGAACGGGCTCGACGTGTGGTTGTCGCACGCGACCCAGTTCTTGTCGTAGTCGTTGCTCGCGCCGGCGAGCGCCACGTTGACCGGCGCGCCCCAGGTGAACCCGCCGTCGGTCGAGCGGTTGACCACCAGCGCCGCGCCCTGCAGCCCCCCGGCCTCGCTCAGCAGCAGCGACGACACCATCCAGGTGTTGTGCTTGAGGTCGTACGCGACTACCGGGTCGGTGGCGCGGTCATAGGCGCCGCCGCCGACGGGCGGGTTGTTCGTCAGGCCGGGCAGCGCCTGCGAGGTGAAGCTGACGCCGTTGTTCGTCGAGGTGGCGACCCCGATGCCGGAGGCGCCGCCGTCGAAGTAGCGACCGATCTGCGAGGCCACGACGAGCGTCGACCCGAAGGCGAAGGTGTCGGGCTCGACCGCCGTGCGGTGCTGGCTGTCCGCGTTCGTGTACGGATCGGTGATCGCGGGCGTGTTCGCCGCGAGCGCGGTCGCCGGCAACGCGACGAGCGCGGCGGTCAGTACGACGATGCGGCGGATCACTGCGGCCTCCTGAGGCTGGTTCAGCCGACCCTACGCCGGTCGGAGCGGCCTGCGCAAGGGCGCGTGCGTACCCTGCGCGGCGTGACCTACGCCGCCGACGAAGCCCGCCAGGAGCTGCTCGACGCCGTCGCCGGCGCGACGAACCGTCTCGCGGTCGGCCTCGCCGCGCTCGGCGACGCCTACGAGCAGCTCGACGAGACCAGCGCCGACAAGCTCGAGGAGGACCTCTTCCGGCCCGTCCAGGTCGCCTACGGGCGGCTGCGCAAGACGCACAGCGACTTCGCCGACCGCCACCGGATGCCGCGGCGGTCCTTCCTTCCCGCGGGCTCCCGGGCGGCGTCCCACGGCGTGAAGGGGTTCCTCGAGAGCGCGGTGGAGGCGGTCACCGAGGCCGACGAGGAGATCGCGGCGCTCCAGGACTCGCTGAAGCCCGTCGAGGTGGGGGACCCCGACCTGCGCGCCGGCCTCGCGGAGGTCCGGCGGCTGCTCGCGGACGTCGAGCGCGCCTCGCGCCGGTTCGTCAGCGGCTACGGCAGGTGATACACACCGGCCATGTCCGACGTGAAGCCCATCCCCGACGGCTATCCGGCCGTCACGCCGTACCTGCACGTCGACGGCGCCGCAGCCGCCATCGACTTCTACACGAGGGTCTTCGGGGCCCGCGAGCGGATGCGCCTGGAAGCGCCGGGCGACCGGATCGGCCACGCGGAGCTCGAGATCGGCGACGGCGGCCTGCTGATGCTCGCCGACGAGTTCCCGGACATCGACGTCCGCGGCCCGAGGACCGTCGGCGGGACGCCGGTCACCATCAGCATGTACGTCGAGGACGTCGACGCCGTCTTCCAGCGGGCGATCGAGGCCGGGGCGACCTCGCTCCGCGACGTCGAGACCCAGTTCTACGGAGACCGCAGCGGCCAGTTCGAGGACCCGTTCGGCCACCACTGGAGCATCGCGACCCACGTCGAGGACGTGCCACCGGACGAGATCGAGAAGCGCGCCGCGGCGGCGGGCGGCTGAACCAGGCGCCGCCTCGCCCTCTACGGGCTGAGCGTCGTATGGAACACGCGCTCGAAGTTGCAGATCAGCGTGTTCGTGCCGTACCCGGCGCACGCCTTGAACGTGACCCCGTACGTGTCGTTGGTTCCGCGTCGCCAGACCTGCCCGCCCGGCGCGACCTTCGTCGTGTTGTAGTGCACGTTGTAGACGAAGAACTTCGTGCCGGGGAACGAGTGGTCACCGCGCGAGAACGGGACGTCCCCCGGATTCGCGAACTGGTCGTACGCCGTCCCGGACGTGATGAAGTTCCGCGGCGAGTACGTCCACAACGCGGTCTTGCCCTTGTGAAGCGCGAGCGGACACGTCTCCTTCGCGCGCCACAGGATGGCGGTCCTGTCCTTTCCCTCCACGTAGAAGGCCCGGACCGCCATGCTCGTCGTGCACATGTTGCCGACGCGCTGCGCGTAGAGGATGAACGGGACGAGGCGGCCGCACCCGAGGGGCGTCAGCGCGCAGCTGGCGGAGGAGCCCGTCGGGTCGGGCGTCGGCGGCGGTGGCGGGGGGTCCTCGCCGTGCAGGTCGAACTGCGTCGGCGCATCCGCCGCCTCGTCGACGTTCTGCGGCACGTGAGAATCGCCGGGTTCCGCCGGGAGGACGGGCGCGCAGATCTGCTGGCCCTGAAGCTCGACGCATTGCGGTTGCACGGGGGGCGCCGGGACCTGCGAGGCGCGGGCGGCCGACGACCTGAGCCCTCGCGGCAGCCTCGGGAGCGGCCGGCGGGCCCCGGCGACATCGCCGTTGAGCAGACGCGTCAGCCGGTCGACGAGGGCCCCCTTCAGCCGCAGCTCGTACTCGGCCGCCGCGCGCACCGCGCCGGCTGCGCCTCTGGAGCGGCGCATCTGCCAGGCGAACCTCGTGAAGCCGCGCGCGAGCGAGCTGGAGAACGCGTGCTCGCGTGCGAACACGAGCCGCGCGCCCGGGACGACCGCGTCGGGGCTGCTGTGCATCGCCTGCTGTGCCTCGACGGTCGCGAGTGCGGCGATCTGCGCGCGGAGGTACCGCGCAGTCTCCCGCCGTGCCTCGTCAGCGCGCGCAGCGGCCGCCGTCTGGCCGCTGCGAGCGACGAGGACATCGCCGCGCGCGCTCGGCGGCGCGAATCCGACGGCAAGGAGCAGGAACGCCGCCCCGCCGACGATGTAGGTCCGCACAGTGCACCGTCCTCGATTGGCTGTCCGCCACTCAATCAGGACATCGCGTGCAACGCGCCGGTTGACCTCAGCCCTCGAGCGAGGGCCGATCGCCGCCGGACGCCTCGCGGGCGCGGTCGAGCCAGGAATCGAACTCGCCGCCGGTGATGAGTCCGAGCTCGTGCAGGACGTGGAGCCCTCCCGCGGCGAACGCGAGCGCGTTGTCGGGTTGCCCGCCGGCGCCGCGCACTTGCGATGCGGCGCCGACGTACGCGACGAGGTTCTCGAGCTGCGTCTGGACCTCCGGTCTCACGTCGCCCGAGTCATATCGCCTTTCGCGCGCGACTTCGCGCTCACGCGGCGTCACGATGTCGAGAAGCCGCGGCCGGCTCCGCTCACCAGGTGAGGCCGCGAGAGGCGCGGCCACGACACCAGGAGACCACGATGCCGAAGTACCTGCTTCTCAAGCACTACCGCGGCGGCCCGGAGCCGCACCACCCGTTCCCCCCGATGGACCAGTGGGCGCCCGAGGACGTCGAGGCGCACATGGCCTTCCAGCGGCACGTCAGCGAGCTGCTGCGGGAGAACGGGGAGTACGTCGATGCGCAGGCCCTGACGCCGACGCGCACCTGGGTGCGCTACGGCGGCCCGGACGCGGCGCCGGTCACCACTGACGGCCCGCACCCGGAGACCAGCGACCTGATCGCCGGCTGGTACATGATCGACGTGGAGTCCCGCGACCGCGCGCTCGAGGTCGCGGCGTATGTCTCCTCCGAGCCCGGCCCGCGCGGCGAGCCCCTCTACGAGTGGATCGACGTCCACGAGGTCATGTCCCACGAGACCTGCGACTGACCCGGCGTGCTCGACGAACCGACGCGACGGCTGGACGAGGGCGCGCTGCGCGCCCTCGTCCCGCGGGTCCTCGCGGGGCTGGTCCGCCGGGGGGAGGACTTCGACGCCGCCGAGGACGCGCTCCAGGAGGCGCTGCTGGAGGCGCTGCGGGTGTGGCCCGAGCACCCGCCGCGCGACCCGCAGCCGTGGCTGGCCACCGTCGCGACGCGCCGGCTCGTCGACGCCCGCCGCAGCGAGGCCGCGCGACAGCGCCGCGAGGAGGCGACGTACGCCGAGCCGCGGCCGCCCGCCGTGACCGAGGAGGGCGACGACACCCTCTTCCTGCTCTTCTGCTGCTGCCACCCGGATCTCGCGCCGGCCTCGCAGGTGGCGCTGACGTTGCGCGCGGTCGGCGGCCTCACCACGCGGGAGATCGCGGACGCCTTCTACGTCCCCGAGGCGACGATGGCCCAGCGGATCAGCCGGGCGAAGCGGACCCTGCGCGGGTGCCGCCTCGACCAGCCCGGCGACCTCGCCGTCGTGCTGCGCGTGCTCTACCTCGTCTACACCGCGGGCCACGCGGGCCGCGTGGACCTGGCCGCCGAGGCGATCCGGCTCGCCCGCCAGCTTACGCTCGCAACGGAGGAGCCCGAGGCGCGCGGGCTGCTCGCCCTGATGCTCCTCAACCACGCCCGCCTGCCGGCGCGGCGCGGCGCGGAGGACCGCATCGTCACGCTCGACCGGCAGGACCGCGGCCTGTGGGACACCCGCGAGATCGCCGAGGGCGTACGCGTCCTGCAGTCGGCGCTCGCCCTCGAGCGTCCCGGCCGCTACCAGATCGAGGCGGCCATCGCCGCCCTCCACGACGACGCGCCGAGCGCCGAGGAGACCGACTGGCCGCAGATCCTCGCCTGGTACGACGCGCTCGTCGCCCTCAGCGACGACGCCGTGCGTCAGAACCCCGCGGCGGTCCTGGGCCGCGCGGTCGCGGTCGGCCACGTCCACGGCGCCGACGCCGGACTGCGCGAGACCGACCGCCTGCGCGACGTGATCGGCGACCGGCACCGCTGGCACGCGGTCCGCGGCCACCTGCACGAGCTCGACGGCGACCCGCAGGCCGCCGGCGAGGCGTACGCGCAGGCCGCCCGCCTCGCCACGGACGTCGCCGAGCGAGACCACCTGGTCCGCCAGGCCGCACGCGCCCGAGCCGCTCCCCGTTCCGTGCGGTAACGGCGTTGACGCGACCCCTGTGCGACGTCTTGCTCTAGTGACGGCTCCTTGCTCGGTCACCTAGGGTTCCGCGGATGCGGAGGGCAGAGACGCGGCGTTTGGTGATGGGGCTCATGACGGCCCTCGCGATCGCCGGCGGGGGTTGCGGCGAGGACGAGGAGGAGCCGACGGCCGCAGAGACGATGCCGACGACCGAGCAGGAGGCGCCGCCGGCGACCACCGAGACCGACCCCGCGGCCGCGGCGGAGGAGCGCGGGGCCGAACGGCGGGAGCGACAGCGGCAGCGGGCCCGCGAACGTCGGCGCGAACGCGAGCGTGAGCGCCGGCGCCGCGCGCGCGAACAGGAGAGCGACGCGGAGATCGAGCGTGGCCGCGAGTTCTATCTGCGGATGGACGACCTGGCGATCGCGCTCGACGAGGCGATCGGCCAGGCGCTCGACGGCGACCCGGCCGGCGTTCAGCGGATCTCCAGTCTCCGGGCCCGGATCCTTGACCGCGTGAACGACCACCTGCTCGCCGGCGGCGACACCTCCATCGGCGGGAACCTGCTGCTGTCCGCGGCGACGCAGGCGCGCGAGTCGGCTCGCAACGGGGACCTGCCGCGGCTCGTCGACGCTCGGCGCGACATCACCGAGGCGCGGAACAAGCTCGCCGAGGAGATCGGTTAGGCCGCTCCGCTCCGGACCGTCGACACATCGGGGGACATAAGCGGCGTTATCGAGCGTTGAAGGAGGACGCTACGCGGGGTGCCCCTGGTCGTCGGTGCGGTCGGCCTGCGAGGAGAACTTCGAGACGAACGCGTCGAAGCCGCCGTCGGGGCGCTGGGTCATCGTCGCTCCGTCCTGCCAGATCCCGTTCTCGGCCGACCATTGGCTGCTGACCGGGTCGCCCTGGTTCTGGTGGACGTTGTGCATCCCGAGGCCCTGGGTGAACGGCTCGCCCCACACGAGCGTGCGCCGGCCGACGTCGAGGATCGACTCGAGCGCCGTCGTCGCGTCTGCGTAGGAGCCCGTCGTCCACGGACGGCGCGGGAACAAGCTGTCGAGGAGTGACTGGAGCCAGTCCGGCGGCCGGCGGACGAAGAGGCAGCCCGGGTTGTCGACGAGCGACGGATGGCGGATGAGGTCGATCGCGCCCGCGCTCGCCAGGTGCTGGAGCTCGTGGTACCCGTCGGCCATGCCCGGCACCGGCCCCAGCGCCGACGCCGGCACCCGCAGCACCTTCCACTGCACCCCCACCGCCGACTGATGGCTGTCGACGTCGATCGCGCAGTCGTAGCTGCCGCCGCCCGCACTCACGCTCAGGTGGACGTGGTACCAGCGGCCCTGGTTGTCCGGCGTGTCGCGGTGGTGGCCGGTCAGCGTCCCGGCGAGGACGCCGTAATGATCGAGCGGCACGAACGGAGTAGACCACAGGCGCCGAGCGGTGGGCAACCCGCACTTCCGTCCTACCAGCGTAGAGTCGCGCGATGGCCCCCCGCTATGACCTGAACGGCAAGGTCGCGCTCGTCACCGGCGCCGCGCGCGGCATCGGCTTCGCGACGGCGCAGCGGCTCTCCGCGCGCGGCGCGACCGTCACGATCGTCGACCTCGACCGGGAGGCCGCGGAGTCGGCCGCGAGCCGGGTCCACGACACGCGCGCGATCGGGATCGCGGCGGACGTCACCGACCGCGGGGCGCTCCAGCGGGCCGTGGCGACGACGGTCGACCGCTTCGGCGGGCTCGACGTCGTCGTCGCCAACGCGGGGATCGCCCCTCGCGGCGCCACGATGCGTGCGATGCCGACCGAGACGTTCGAGCGCGTGCTCGACGTCGACCTCAACGGCGTCTACCGGACCGTCGACGTCGCGCTGCCCGAGATCATCCGCCGCAAGGGCCACGTGGTCGTGATCGCCTCGGTCGCGGCGTTCCTCAACGGCGGCGGGCTCGCGCCGTACGCGATGAGCAAGGCCGGCGTCGAGCAGCTCGGGCGGGCGCTGCGGCTCGAGCTCGTGCGCCACGGCGCCAGCGCGAGCGTCGCCTACTTCGGCTTCATCGACACCGACATGGTGCGCGAGACGCTCGACGAGGACCCGCTCGCCGACGCGCTGCGCGCGACGGCCCCGAAGTTCCTGCTCAAGCGCCTGCCGCCCGAGGCGGCGGGCGCGGCGATCGTCCGCGGCATCGAGCGGCGAGCCCCGCGCATCATCCGCCCGCGGCGGTGGATCGCGCTCTCGGTCCTGCGCGGGGTGCTCAACCCGCTGCTCGACGCCCGCGCCGAGCGGGACGCCGCCACACGGCATCTGCTCGACCAGCTCGACGAGCGCTGAGCCACCGCACGTGGCGCGTCCCCGCCCACGCGCGGGGTAGTCACGCGTCCGTGAACGAAGACCGCGTCGTCAGCTTCAAGCCCCGCACGATCCTGACGAGCGCGGCCGTCCTGCTCGGCCTCGGCGTCGTGATCCTCGTCGTCTGGGTCGCCCGGCACGCGCTGACGTGGGTGCTGATCTCGCTGTTCCTCGCGCTCGCGCTCAACCCCGCCGTCGAGATGCTCCAGCGCCGCGGCTTCGAGCGGCGCGGCGCGGCCGTCGCGGCGATCTACGTCTTCGCGCTCCTCGTCGTCGTCGGGATCACCGCCCTGCTGGTCCCCACCCTCGTCGAGCAGACCGGCGATCTCGCGGACGCCGCTCCGGGTTATGTCAACGACTTCACCCACGGTCGCGGCCCGCTCGGCTTCCTGGAGACCAAGTACCACCTGAGCGACCGCGTGCGCGACGCCATCCACGAGCAGTCCGGCGGAGGCGGCGGGAAGAACGCGGCGCACACCGCCCTGACCGTCACGCGCGGCATCGCGACCGGCCTGGCCGGCGTCGTGACGATCATCTTCATGACGTTGTTCATGCTGCTCGAGGGACCGTCGTGGACCGACCGCTTCTACGCGCTGCTGCCGCCGCAGTCGCGCCCCCGCTGGCAGCGCGTCGGCCACGACGTCTACCGCACGATCGGCGGCTACGTCAGCGGCAACCTGCTCATCAGCGTCATCGCCGGCTTCGCGACGAGCGTCGTGCTGCTGATCCTCGGCGTCCCGTACGCGCTGGCGCTCGGCCTCGTCGTGGCGGTCCTCGACCTCATCCCGCTGGCTGGGGCGACGCTCGCCGCGCTGATCGTGACGCTCGTCGCCTTCCTGGACTCCACGACGGCCGGGATCATCGTCGGCGTCTTCTTCCTCGTCTACCAGCAGCTGGAGAACCACGTGCTGCAGCCGGTGGTCTACGGGAGGACGGTCGAGCTCTCCGCGCTCGCGGTCCTCATCTCGATCCTCATCGGGGTCGAGGTCGCCGGCATCCTCGGGGCGCTCATGGCCATCCCGATCGCCGGCTCGATCCAGGTGGTCCTACGCGACTGGCTCGCGCACCGGCCGCACGCGCAAGCCGCTAGCGCCGACGCGCCACCCGGCGCTGCGTCAGCCGCCCCGAGCGCACCTGCACCGTGACGCGCCGCGCGGCGGTCCGCGGGATCATGATCCCGTAGGCGTGACACGCGCGCACGCGGCGGCGCGACACGAGGCTCTTCGACCCCGCCCTGATCGTCAGCCGCCCGCGCACGCGCGGCAGCACGACGAGCTCGCGCCCGTGCGTGACCACCTTCGCGATCAGCCGGCCGCGGCGCGCGCGCTCGGAGCGGCAGCCCGGAACCGTCCGCCGGCCGACCGACACCGTGACCGCCCGCGGCGGCTGCGGCTTCGGCTTCGGCGGCGGCAGCGGCGGGGTGTCCACCGTCGGCGGCGCGCCGTGGTAGACGTCGTCGCCGAACGCCTTCAGGCCCTCGCGGCCCGCGTAGCCCAGGTACGGCAGCCCGAAGATGTCCTCGACGCTGCGCAGCATCGAGTAGTGGTTGTACGGCGTGTCGTTCGCAGTGCCGCCGCGGATGAACGGCGAGAGGAGCAGCGTGCCCGTCCGCCCGCCGCCCGGCCCGAAGATGCCCGGCTGCGGCGTGTTCGGCCCCGTCGGCTCGTCGCAGCACGCGGTCGAGTTCTCGCCGTCGGTCTCCGACTCGTCGTAGGTGACGATCAGCAGCCCGTCGTTCAGATATGCCGGCGAGCGCGTGATGCGCGGGACCCACTCCTTGAGGAAGTCGTCGGCGCTGACCAGGCCGCCCGGGCGCCCGTCGACGCACGGCTCGTCGTGCGCGTCGCTGCACAGGTCCGGCGTGATGAACACGTAGTTCGGCGTCCTCTCCGCGCTCTCGAGGTCGGCGGACAGGCGGTCGAGCGGCACGACGAGCTGGTCGCACGTCGGCTCGTCGATCACCGAGTGGAAGTAGACGAACGGCACGTGGCGCGTCGCGTACTGGTCCTTCGCGCGCGCCTGCTGCGTGTCGTCGGACTGGTTGATGGCCGGGTGCCGGCAGGTCTGCGGCGCCCCCGGCGTGGCATTCATGTCCTCGGCGTACTGGCGCCAGGTCATGCCGCGCGCCTCGAGCTGGTCGCCGATCGTCTCGGCCGCCTTGGGGAAGATGCAGCCCTGGCCGATGACCTGGCCGTCCATCCCGACGACGCCGGGGACGATGTCGCGGTACCGCGGGCAGTCGGCCTGCGTCTCGGGGTTGGACGCCTGACCGCTCACCATCGTCAGGTAGTTGCCGAGGGAGAGGTGCGACGTGCCGTGGTACTGCGTCAGCAGCTGGCCCTGCCGCGTCAGGTCCCGCGACAGGTACGTCGCCTTGCTCTCGGGCCCGAAGGACTCGTCGAACGCCTTGTTTTCGAGCACGACGATGAAGACGTGCTTGATCGGCGGGACCTGGGCGTGCGCGCTCGCCGCGGGCGCCAGCGCGGCGACGGCCGCGAGCAGGGGAACGAGGAGGTGTGCGCGCATCGCGCCGCATCTTAGGCCTTGATGCAGCGCACTTGATACACGCCGGTGAACCCGCTCTCGAACCCGCTGCGCGCCGCGCGCAGGTACAGGCGCCAGACGCGCACGCGCTCCTCCCCCGCCAGGGCGATCGCCTCGTCCAGGCGCGAGTCGAGGCGGTCGGCCCAGTGGCGCAGGGTCTCGGCGTAGTCGGGCGCGAAGTCCTCGACGTGCTTGGTGACGAAGCCCGCGCGCTCGAGCGCGAGCAGGATCCGCGAGACATGGAGCGGCTCGGCGTCGGGGAAGACGTAGCGCTCGGAGAACGGCCCGGCGTCCGGGTCGCTGTGGCGCAGGCGCGCGATGCCGTGGTTGAGCAGGCGCCCGCCGGGGCCGAGGACGCTGGCGAGCTGCTCGCCGTA
Organism: Solirubrobacteraceae bacterium; assembly: GCA_036389155.1. GTDB lineage: Bacteria > Actinomycetota > Thermoleophilia > Solirubrobacterales > Solirubrobacteraceae > CADCVT01. Next base: position 42,312 of record DASVQN010000002.1, on the reverse strand, counting down.
GACGTCGATCTGGGCCTCCCCCACGTGCTCGACCATGCCGATGCTGGCGACCGCGTCGTAGCGCTCGCCCCTGATGTCGCGGTAGTCGGTGAGGCGGATCTCGACGCGGTCCTCCAGCCCCGCCTCCGCCACGCGGCGGCGCGCGAGCTCGGCCTGCTGCGTCGACAGCGTGATGCCCGTGACGTGCACGCCGTGGCGGGACGCCGCGTGCAGCGCGAAGCTCCCCCAGCCGCAGCCGACGTCGAGCACGCGGTCGCCCTCCTTCAGCCCGAGCTTCGTGCAGACGAGCTCGAGCTTGGTCTCCTGCGCCTCCTCGAGCGTCGTTGCGCCCCGCGAGAAGATCGCGCAGCTGTACGTCATCGACTCGTCGAGGAAGAGGCGGAAGAAGTCGTTGGAGAGGTCGTAGTGGTGGCGGATGGCCGCGGCGTCGCGGGCGCGGCTGTGGCGCTTGCCGCTCGGCCGCAGCTCGGCCTTCGGGCGCGGCGGCGGCGGGGTGGCGCCGGCCGCGGCCACCGCCGCGAGCGCGAGCCGCGCCTTCTCCCGCACGTCCAGCGGCGGCGGCTTCCACTCCTGGAGCACGCGCATCACGGCCTCCAGGTCGTCGACCTCGAGCGCGCCGCTGACGTAGGCGCGGCCGACGCCGAGCTGGCCGGGCGCGCGGAGCGCGTGCGCGATGGCCTGCGGGGAGCGGACGGTGAAGGTCGGGCCGCCCGGCTCGGTGGCCTCGAGCGTGCTGCCGTCCCAGAAGGTGACGGTGAACGGACGCTCGGGGAGCGAGCCGGCGAGGGCGCGACGCAGCGGTGCGGCGGGCATGCGCGGCAGACTACGCCGGTGCCTCGTCGCGCCGCGGCTCGTGCGCGGCGCGCCGCCCGCTCTCGGCGATCTCCTCGACCGCGTCGCAGAGCCGGGTCGCCTCGCCGGCGGTGTTGTAGTGCAGGAACCCGGCCCGCACCGCGCCGCCGGCGCTCTCCAGCCCCAGCGCCTCCATGAGCGCCAGCGCGTAGTAGTTGCCGTCCCACGTGTAGACGCCGCGCTCGGCGAGCTGCTCGCTGACCGCCCGCGGCGTCACGCCGTCGACCGTGAAGCAGAACGTCGGCGTCCGCCGCTCGACGTCGGCGACGCCGTACAGCCGCACGCCGTCGATCGCCGGCAGCCGGTCGAGCACGGCGCGCGCCAGCGCCTCCTCGTGCTGGCGGATCCGGGCGTACGCCGTGTCGAGGTCGCCGTCGCCGAGCGACGCGATGTACTCGATCGCGGCGACCATCCCCGCGATCGCCTCGAACGACGGCGTCCCGGTCTCGAAGCGGTGGCCGGCGGGCGTCTCGCTCGCCGGGCGCACGCGGTCGGCGGGCAGCGACTCGGCGAGGTCGCGGCGGATCGACGCGATGCCGAGGTGCGGGCCGAAGAACTTGTAGGGGGAGCACAGCAGGACGTCGACGCCGACGCTCGTCCGGTCCGGTCGCCGGTGCGGCGCGTAGTGCACGGCGTCGGCCCACGCGAGCGCGCCGACGCCGTGCGCCGCCCGCGCAATCCGCTGCGCGTCGGGCACTGACCCCACGGCGTTCGACGCGAGCGTGAAGGCGACCACGCGCGTGCGGTCGCCGAGCAGCGACTCGAGCGCGTCGACGTCGAGCGTGGCGCTGCCGGCGTCGACCGGCGCGACCCGCACCACCAGGTCGTGGTCCTCGGCCACCCGCAGCCACGGCGCGACGTTCGCGTCGTGGTCGAGCTCGGTGACCACGATCTCGTCGCCCGGCGCGAGCGTCCGCGCCACCGCGTGCGCGAGCAGGAAGTTCAGCGTCGTCATGTTCGCGCCGAACGCGATCTCCTCGGGCTCGGAGCCCGTCAGCTCGGCCGCCGCCCGTCGGCCCTGCGCCATCAGCTCGATCGTCGCCTGCGAGGTGGCGAACACGCCGCCGTCGTTCGCCGTGCCGTGCCGCAGATGGCCCGCGATCGCCGCGATGACCTCCTCCGGGGCCTGGGAGCCGCCGGGTCCGTCGAGGAACGCGGCGTCGCGCGCGAGGGCGGGAAAGCGGGAACGGGCGTGATCCATGCCCGGGAGGGTACGGAGGGACCATGAGCACCGCCGACGCCACCGACACCAAGATCCCGCGCCTCCCGGGCACGGACGACTACTCCCGCGAGGCGGCGCAGGCCCGCGCGGAGTTCGCGCAGCAGCGCACCGGCGCGCAGCTCGAGCACGTGTCGAGCTACTCGTTCGATCCGACGATCCTGCCCGGCAACGTCGAGAACTTCGTCGGCGTCGCGCAGGTCCCGATCGGCCTCGCCGGGCCGCTGCTCGTCAACGGCGAGCACGCGCAGGGGGAGTTCTACGTGCCGCTCGCCACCGCCGAGGGCACGCTCGTCGCCTCCTACAACCGCGGGATGAAGCTCCTGCGCGAGGCCGGCGGCGTCACGACGACGATCCTCGACGACCGGATGCAGCGCGCGCCCGCCTTCGTGTTCGAGAGCGCGCGCGAGGCCCGCGAGTTCGGCGAGTGGCTGGCCGAGCACTACGACGAGGTCAAGGAGGCCGCCGAGACCACCACGAAGTCCGGGAAGCTGCAGGACATCGAGCAGTACTCGGCCAGCCGGATCCTCTACACGCGCTTCAACTACACGACCGGCGACGCCGCCGGCCAGAACATGACCGGCAAGGCGACGGCGGCGGCGTGCTCGTGGATCACGTCGAACACGCCGGTCGAGATCGTGAACTTCTACCTCGAGTCGAACTTCGCGACCGACAAGAAGAGCTCGCAGGTCAACATGCTCCACACGCGCGGCAAGCGCGTGGTCGCCGAGGCCACCCTGCCCGCCGCGCTCGTCGAGGAGCAGATGCACGCGTCGACGCGGCGCCTGTTCCGCGCGCGGCAGGTGTCCACGCTGGGCGGGTTCATGTCGGGCGTCAACAACAACGGCGCGCACTCGGCCAACGGGATCACCGCGCTGTTCATCGCCACGGGTCAGGACGTCGCGAACGTCGCCGAGTCCTCCGCCGCGTTCGCGTTCGCCGAGCTGCTGGAGAACGGCGACTACTACTACTCGATCACCATCCCCTCGCTGATCGTCGCGACGTACGGCGGCGGCACCGGGCTGGCCACGCAGCGCGAGTGCCTCGAGCTGCTCGGCTGCTACGGCAAGGGCGGCGTCATGAAGTTCGCGGAGATCGTGGCGGCGACCGTGCTGTGCGGCGAGCTGTCGCTCGGCTCGGCGATCGTCGCCGAGGAGTGGGTCAAGGCCCACGACCTCTTCGGGCGCAACCGGCCCTGACGACGGGGCGGGCGCGTTCGCGCTCCCAAGAAGTGGACCGTCGTTCTGGTGGTCGTAAGCACGAACGCGCAGCGGTGCGGCGGCAGCAGTGCCCCGAGTCCGCCGCCGCACCGCTCGCGCCACACCCCGCCCCATGAACGCCGTCAAGACCCTCATCGCCTCCGAGCCCCGCGCCCGCCGCCTGCTCGCCGCGCACGCCCAGTCGTCGCTCGGCACCGGCGCCGCGTACGTCGCGCTGCTGCTCGTCGCCTTCGACCGGTTCCACTCGCCGTTCGCGGTGACCGCGATCCTCCTGTGCGAGCTGCTGCCGTCGATCGCGCTCGGCGCGCTGCTCGGCGCCGCCGCGGACCGCTGGTCGCGCAAGGCGATCCTCGTCGCCGCCGACGTCCTGCGCTTCGGCGCGTTCGCCGCGCTCGCGCTCGTCGGCTCGTTCGAGGCCACCGTGGCCTTCGCGCTGCTCGCCGGCATCGGCCAGGCCGCCTTCCAGCCCGCCGTGATGGCGTCGCTGCCGGGCCTCGTCTCGCGCGAGCGGCTCTCCGCCGTCACGGGCGCGTTCGGCGCGCTGCAGGAGTTCGGCTACACCGCCGGGCCCGTGATCGCCGCCGCCGCGTTCGTCGTCGTCGACGCCCCCGGGCTGCTGCTCGCGAATGCCGTCACCTTCGCGCTGTCGGCGCTGCTGCTCGCGTCGATCGACTTCGGGTCGGCCGCGCCGGAGGCCCAGCCGTCGCGCCCCTCCCTGCTCGCCTCGATCGCCGACGGCGCCCGCGCGCTGCGCGCCAACCGCGCCGCGTGGACGGTCGTGCTCAGCTCCACCGCCTTCGTCTGCTTCCTCGGGGCGGTCAACGTCGCGGAGGTCGTTCTCGTGCGCGAGACGCTCGACGGCGGCCCGGCGCAGTACTCGCTCGTGGTCGCGGCGATGGGCCTCGGCATCACCGCCGGGTCGCTGCTCGGGGCGCGCGACCCCGACGGGCGCCACTACCTGACCGGCCTGCTCCTCTGCGGCCTGGCGTTCGCCGCCACGGCCGCCGTGCCGAGCTGGCCGCTCGCGCTCGCCACCTTCGCGCTGCTCGGCCTGGGCAACGGCCTCGCGCTCGTGTCCGAGAACGTGCTGCTCCAGCGCGTCGTGCCCGACGCGATCAAAGGCCGCGTCTTCGGCCTGAAGAGCTCGCTCATCTCGACGGCGTTCGCGGTCGCGTACTTCGGCGGCGGCGCGCTCGTCGCGGTGGCCGGCGCCCGTCCGACGTTCGCCGCACTCGCCGCGGGCTGCCTCGTCGTGTGGGCGGTCGCGCGCAGCGTCCTCGTCGGCGCACCGCGCAATGTCGCTCCCTCGCCCGCCTGACGCGCCACCCGCGCGTCAGAGGTGCGCGATGTCGTTGAAGCTGCGCAGCAGCCAGCGGCCGTCGCCGAGGACGACGAGCCGCGTGATCGAGCCGTTGTCGGAGTGGATGAACGCGAACGGGCGGCTGCTGGTCGCCTGGCGGCAGATCTCGCCGATGACGCCGCCGTGCAGCACGGCGGCCGCGGTGCGGCCCGGCCCCGTGCGCTCGACGATCGCGTCGATGCCCGCGCGCACGCGCTCGGCGAGCGCCTCCATCGACTCCGCGCCGGGGATCAGGTCCCACCGCTCCTCCGCCGCCAGGCGCAGCGCGATCGGGTCGCCCTTGGCGAAGCGGATGCGCAGCTCACCGCCCTCCCACTCGCCGAGGTAGGTCTCGCACAGCTCCTCGATCGCCTGCGGCTCGAGCCCGGTGCGCTCGGCCAGTGGCGCCGCCGTCTGCGACGTGCGCTGCAGCGGCGTCACGAACAGGCCGGACAGCGGTTCGCCGGCCAGGCGGTCGGCCACCGCGCGCGCCTGCGCCTCGCCCTCCGGCGCGAGCGGCGGGTCGCCGCGCCCGAGCACGAGCGGGAACGGCTCGCCGGGCACCGCCGCCGCCGACGCGCCGTGGCGCACGAGCACCACCTCGGTCGCGTCGGGCGGCAGCGTGAACGCCCGCTGGGGGTAGCTCTCGCTCAGCTCTTCTTGGTGCTGCGGCGCCGCGTGCCGCCGGACGCCGCGCGCTTGGTGGCCGACGACGCGCGCTTGGTGGCCGAGGACGCGCGCTTCGTGCCCGAGGACGCCCGCTTCGTGCCCGACGAGGCCCGCTTCGTCGTCGAGGAGGCCGCGGAGGAGGCCGCGCGCTTGGCGGTCGACGCGGCGCGCTTCGCGGTGGCCGCCGGCTTGCTGCTGGACGACGACGACGACCGCTTGCGCGTCGCGGCCGCCTTCTTGGCCGACGCGCTGCGCTCGTTCGCCTTGCGCGTGCGCGTGCGCGCGGCCTTCTTCGCCGCCTCGCTGCGCTTGGAGCGGTTGCCGCCCGTGACGCGGTCCTCGATCTCGTCCGCGAGCTTGCGCAGGTCGTCGATGATGCCCTGCGCCGCCTTCTGGCTCGAGGCCGCGCCGCTGCGCCCGGCGCCCGCCGCGTCGCTCAGCGCGCGCGCGACGCGCGTGCGCAGACCACGCGCCCGCAACATCTCGAACAGCTCGTCGGTCCTGGACTGACTGGCCATCGGTTTCCTCCCCGATCGAAACTCGAACAGGCGACGTGTGCCCCGCCGACGTTGTGTTTATGCTTCCGGCGTCCGGCCGGGCATTGGAGAAACCCGGCGCAAAAGCAGTGAATCCGCGCACGCAGTCGTCGGTCCTACCGCGTCGCCAGCGCAGTTCACACGCAGGAGGAGAGACCGGCATGGCGACCGGAACCGTCAAGTGGTTCAACGACGACAAGGGCTTCGGGTTCATCACGCCCGACGAGGGGGGCAAGGACCTCTTCGTGCACCACACCGGCATCAACGGCCAGGGCTTCCGCTCGCTCAGCGAGGGCGCCCGCGTGTCGTTCGAGGCCGAGGCCGGTGACAAGGGCCCGAAGGCCGTCAACGTCCAGGCGATCTAGCGCCGACCACCGCAGACCCGGCGTCGGGACCAATGCCTGAGAGTCCCGACGCCGAGGTCAACCGGCAGATCTGGGAGGGGATCGCCGGCAAGTACCAGAGCGAGCACGCAGCCTCGATCGGCGGCGAGCTCGCGGAGGCGTGGGGCGTCTGGCGCCTCCCGGAGAGCGACCTGCAGGTGCTGGGCAGCGTCGAGGGGCTCGACGTGCTGGAGCTCGGGTGCGGCGCCGCCCAGTGGTCGATCGCGCTGGCCAAGCGGGGCGCCCGCGCCACCGGGCTCGACCTGACGCCGGCACAGCTCGCGCACGCGCTCGAGGCGGCCGGGAAGGCGGTCGACCTGCGCCTCGTCGAGGCGAGCGCGGAGGACGTCCCGCTGCCCGACGCATCGTTCGACATCGTGTTCTGCGACCACGGTGCGATCGGCTGGGCCGACCCGCTGGTCCTCATCCCCGAGGCCGCGCGCCTGCTGCGCCCCGGCGGGCTCCTCGCGTGGTGCTGGAACACGCCGATGCTGGAGACGTGCTGGCCGCTCGACGCCGAGGGCCCCGGCACGACGCTCGTCCGCGACTACCACGGGATGCACCGCATGGTCGACGAGACCGACGGCTCGGTCGTCTTCATGCTCCCCCACTCCGACACGATCCGCGCGCTGCGCGGCGCGGGGCTCTACGTCGAGTCGCTGCTCGAGCTGCAGCCGCCGCCGGGCGCGACGAGCACGTACCGCCCGCGGCCCGAGCACCTGGAGTGGGCGCGGCGCTGGCCGATGGAGGAGATCTGGCGGGCGCGCAAGGCGTGACCGCCGTCTTCGACGGCCACAACGACACGCTGACGCGCTGCGAGCCCGCCGAGTTCGTCGCGGGCCGCGCCGACGGCGACATCGACCTCCCGCGGGCGAAGGCGGGCGGCCTCGGCGGCGGCATCTTCGCGATCTTCACGGACACGCCGGGCGACGAGCCCGACTTCCCCGCGACCGGCCCGTACGACATCCCGCCGGCCGACGCGCTCGCACACGGCGAGGCGCTCGGCCACGCGGCGGCGACGGCGGCCAAGCTCTTCACGCTCGAGGCGCAGGGCGCGGTGCGCGTGGTGCGCGGGACGGCCGACCTCGACCGCGCACCGGCCGAGGGGCGCATCGCCGCGGTGCTCCACCTCGAGGGGGCCGAGGCGATCGACCCGGGCCTGGCGAACCTCGACTCCTGGTACGAGGCGGGGCTGCGCTCGCTCGGCCCGGTCTGGAGCCGGCACAACGCGTTCGGCCACGGCGTCCCGTTCCGCTTCCCCGGCGGTCCCGACACCGGCCCCGGGCTCACCGCCGACGGCGAGCGCCTCGTCCGCCGCTGCAACGAGCTGGGGATCGTCGTCGACCTCAGCCACATGACCGAGGCGGGCTTCTGGGACGTCGCGCGGATCTCCAGCGCGCCGCTCGTCGCGTCGCACTCCGGCGTGCACGCCCTGTGCGCGAGCTCGCGCAACCTGACCGACGAGCAGATCGACGCGATCGGGACGACCGGCGGCCTCGTCGGGATCGTGTTCGCCGTTGGCTTCCTGCGCGCGGACGGCGCCTACGACGCCGACACGCCGCTGACCGCGATCGTCGAGCACGCGCGGTACGTCGCCGACCGCATCGGCACCGAGCACGTCGCGCTGGGCTCTGACTTCGACGGCGCGCGCATCCCGGCGGCGCTCGGCGACGTCGCCGGCCTCCCCCGGCTGCTCGACGCGCTGCGCGACGGCGGGTTCACGGCCGCGGAGGTCGGGCGGATCGCGTGGGGCAACTGGCGCCGCGTCCTCGGCGCCAGCTTCACGGGGTGAAGCGGCGGCATCGCCCGGGCGGGCCTTGCGCCCGCCCGGTGCCGCCCGGTCTCGATCGACGCTGTACTGCTTGTCCCAGGACTGGTGTGTCTGCCTGGGCGGCTGACACTCCTGATCGACCGGGACTGGCCGCCGGCCACGTGGGCCGGCGCGTTGCCACGGCTGAGCGACACGAAGGACGCTCCCGATCAAGTGGCCGATCCGCCGGAGCGCACAGCCTAGCCAGCCTTCCCGGCCCTCTGCACGGGGTCGGCGGCGGAAACGTGCACAGAGCGGGAACGACGGGCGCGCCGGCGTTCCCGGCGGGGACTATGTGAACGACCCTCAGGAAGGTCAAGGCTCGGAAGCCGTCGTCGCGCCCGGCGCGCTGGACACTGCAAGCCCCCCGTCCAGCGGCCGGGCGCTTCGCTTCGCTGCGCGGGAGGTCGCCCAGGCGGACGTCGCCGCGTTCGTCGACGAGCTGTCGTCGCGCGGCCTGCTCGAGCCGTAGGCGCGGTCACGCGCTCGGGGGCGGGAGCGCCCCCGCGAAGAGGTCGCCGTGGCGCTCGATCCGCTCGAGCACCTGCTCCGGCGTGAAGCGCAGCGGGCCGTCGCTCGCGACCTCCTCCCACGTCACCGGCGCCGACACGCCGGGCGCGTCGCGCAGCGCGCGCAGCGAGTACGGCGCGATGGTCGAGCGGCGCGGGTGGTTCTGGAGCCAGTCGACGAAGACGCGCCCGGCCCGGTCGGCGGGCCTCGTCGACGCGCTGACCTGGTCCGGCGTCTCGCCTTCGAGGCGCTCGGCGATAGCCCGTGCCGTCGCGCGCGTCTCCTCGAAGCCGCGGCGCTCGCGGTTGGCGACGAACACGTGCAGCCCGGTGGCGCCGGACGTCTTGACGACCGCGTCCGGCAGCTCGTCGTGCAGGCGCAGTGCGATGCGGCGCGCGTCGTCGAGGTCGCGCGGCGGCTGCGGGTCGAGGTCGAAGGCGATCGCCGTCGGCGGCTCGCCCAGGTAGGGGTGCAGCTCGACCGCGCCCTGGTTGGCGACCCACGCGAGCGAGCGGGCGCTGTCGACGACGCAGTACGTGCGTGTCCGCCCGCCCTGCAGCTCCAGCGTCGCCGTCGTGACGAACTCGGGCGCGCCGCGGCACTCGTTCTGGAGGAACCCGCGCCCACCGATCCCGCCGGGGAAGCGGGCCATGGTCAGCGGGCGGCCCGCGAGATGGGGAACAAGGACCGGCGCCACGGCCGCGTAGAACTCGACGAGCCAGCGCTTCGTGACGCCCGGCCACAGCTCGCGGTCGGGGTTTGTGATCACCGCGCACCCAGCAGCTCGCCGACCGGCGGCCCGGCGGCGTCGAGCTGCTCGTACGTGCACGAGCGCGGCTCGCGGTCCGGCCGCCAGCGCCGGAAGCGCGCCGGATGGCGGAAGCGGCCGCGGTCGACCTGGTCGTAGGCGACCTCGAGCACGCGCTCGGGCCGCAGCGGGATCCAGTCCAGTGGCATCGTCGCCGGGTCCCACCGCCCGGCGGCGCCGGGCAGCCGCCCCGTCTCCCCTCCCTGCATCGAGTAGCCGTGCTCCCACGGGTGACCCTGCAGCGGGACCGCGAGCGGCCTCAACTCCTCCAGCAGCTCGACCCGCCGCTTCTCCGTGAACGAGCTCGTGACCCCCACGTGGACGAGCGTGCCCGCGTCGTCGTAGAGCGCGAGCAGCAGCGAGCCGACCATCGGCCTGCCCGCGTGGAAGCGCAGCCCTGCGACGACGCAGTCGGCGGTGCGCTCGCGCTTGACCTTCACGATCGCGCGCGAGCCCGGCTCGTAGCGGCCGTCGACCGGCTTGGCGATGACGCCGTCGATGCCGGCGCCCTGGAAGCGCTCCAGCCACTGCTCGGCCACCGCGGGGTCGCCGGTGGCCGGGGTGAGGTGGATGGGCGGCGCGGCGTGGAGCTGCTGCAGTCGCGCGCGGCGCTCTGAGAACGGCTGCCCGCGAAGATCCTCGTCGCCGAGCGCGAGCAGGTCAAAGGCGACGTACGCCGCGGGCGCCTCCTTCGCGAGCCGGTCGGCGCGCGAGCGGGCCGGGTGCAGGCGGCCCATCAGCGTCGGGAAGTCGAACGCGCCGGCGAGCACGATCTCGCCGTCGAGGACGACCCGCTCCGCCTCGAGCGCGCGCAGCCCTTCCACGAGCTCGGGGAAGTAGCGCGCCAGCGGGCGGTCATGGCGGCTGCGCACGTCGACGTCGTCGCCGTCGCGGAACGCGAGCGCTCGGAAGCCGTCCCACTTCGGCTCGTACAGGTGCCCGCCGCGCGGCAGCTCGCGGGCAAGGCGACCGAGCATCGGCTTGAGCGGCGGGCCGAACGGAAGTGGCACGTCGCCCTCCTACCCGCGCCGCCCGCGCGCCGCTCCCCACTGACATACTCCCGGTATGTCGAGCGGGCGGATCCAGTGGCTGATGGCCTCGACCGGCCCCCTCGGGCGGCTCGGATCGCGGCTCCACGCGCGGCTCTTCCGCGCGACGAACGGACGGTTCGGGCGGCGGTGGTTCGGCGCTCCGGTGATGGTGCTCGAGACGGTCGGGCGCAGGAGCGGCAAGGTCCGCTCGTCGCCCGTGCTGTGCCTGCGCGACGGCGACGACCTCGTCGTCGTGCCGGCGAACGCGGGCGCCGCGCGGCCGCCCGCCTGGTGGCTGAACCTGCGCGACGCCGGCGAGGGCGTCGCGGTCGTCGGGGACGAGCGCAGGCGCGTCCGGCCCCGCGTCACGGAGGGCGCCGAGCGCGAGCGGCTGTGGCACGAGTTTGTTCGGATGTATCCGCAGGCGGAGGACTACACGCGCTTCACGACACGCCGATTCCCGGTGGTGGTGCTGGAAAAGGTGTGAGATGCGGGGTGGAAACCGGAGCGGCCGTCGTGGCACAGTTTGTTCAGGTTCCCCGACGTCGCCGGAGGTGGCGAGTCCGCATGAAGTACGAGCGCTCGACCAAGCGCATGGACGATGCAGTCGAGAGCAGCTGGCTCCGCGGCCTGCGCTCTCAGGCGCGCGCGATGCAGGGCTCGTCCAGCCGCAACCTCCTCGGGAGCACCCCGCGCGCGAAGGCGCCGGCGGGGAAGCTGGACCGGTCGATCGCCGCCGGCGTCGACCGCTAGAGACTGCTCGTTTGCAGCGATATCGCTGCATCGGCGGACTCGCGCAGGTGCGCCCGCAGCGCCTGCTCTGACCCCGGCCGCTCGAGAGCGCCGACCAGCTGCTCGTGATCTGAGGCCATCCGCGCGTACGTCCACGTCGGCCGCAGCTGCACGAGGAACAGCCGCGTCTCGGCGGCGAGCGCGCGGTGCGCGGCGATGATCCGCGCGCTCTGCGAGGCCTCGACGAGCGCCGCGTGGACGTCCTCGTGGGCGTCGACGACCGCGCTCCAGCGGGGTCGCGCGCGCCCGCAGGCGGCGGAGAGACGGTCGACGGCGGCGCGGAGGTTGCTGGGCAACCTGCCGTCGTGGCGCTCGAGCGCGAGCCGGAGCGCCTCCGTCTCGAGCGCGGCGCGCAGCTCGTAGAGGCCGCGGATCCCGTCCGCGTCGAGCGTCGCCACCCGCGCGCCACGGTGCGGCTCGAGCACGACCAGCCCCTCGCGCTCCAGCGCGCGCAGGGCGGCGCGGACGGTGTGCCGCGCGACGTCGTAGGTCGCGCTGAGCTCCTGCTCGCGCAGCCGCTCGCCGCCGGCGAGATCGCCGTCGAGGATGCGCGCCCGCAGCGCCGTCACGAGAGCGTCGACGGTCGACCGCCGCTCGAGCGGAGCGACGCCGGAGGTCACGCGCGAGCCTCCGCCGGCCGCACATGCGTCGCCTCGCCGCCCGGCCGCGCACGCGTCGCCTCCCCCGCTCCGCGCCCCCCGGCGAGCGCGACCAGTCCGCCCAGGACGAGCCCGGCGCCCACCACCGCCACAGCGCCGGGCCGCTCCGCGAGGACGAGGGCGCCGAGGACCGTCGCCGTCAGCGGCTCGGCGAGCGTCAGCGTCGCGGTCTCCCCCGCGGTGAGCGAGCGGAGGCCGCGCGCGAAGAGCACGTAGGCGAGGGCGGTCGGGATCGCGCCGAGGTACAGCGCGAGCAGGAGCCCGTCGCCGCTCGCCAGCGGCCCGCCGCCCTCGACGAGCAGCACGGGCGAGAGCAGCAGGGCCGCGAGCCCGAACCCGCGCGCCATCACCGCCTCCGGCGGGTGCCCGGCGACCAGCATTCGCTTCGAGCCGACGGCGTACGTCGCGTACGACGCGCCCGCGACGAGCGCCAGCAGGACGCCGCCGGGCGCCACCGTGGCGTCGCCGCCCGCGAGGACGAGCAGGGCGACGCCGGCCGTGGCCAGCGCGGTGCACGCTGCCCACCGCGCGCTGAGCGGAGTGCCGTCGACGAGGTGCCCGAGCAGGCCGGCCAGCGCGGGCGCAGACCCAATCGCGACGACGGTCCCGACCGCGACGCCCGTCGCGTCGACGGCCGCGAAGAAGGCCAGCTGGTAGCCGGCGATGCCGACGGCCACGGCCCAGCCCGCGCCCGCCGTCCCGGATCGCGACCACCCGCCGCTCCCCGGAGGGTCTCGCTCCGACCGACCCGGCGAGCCCCCGGCGGTGCCGCCCGGCCGGCGCACGCCGCCCTCGCGTCCCCGCCGGCGCTCCACCGCCCACGCCGCCAGGGCGAGCAGCGCCGCCCCCACCGCCACCCTCGCCGCGCCGACGGCCAGCGGTGACTGCTCCGGCCCGAGCGCCTGCGCGGTGCCGGTCGTCCCGAAGAGGACGGCGGCGAGGAGGACGAGCGTTCGGGGCACGACGCGGATTGTTCCACAATTCAACCGGTCGGCGCAAGCCGCAGCCGATGGATGCCGACGCCCGGTGGCTCCTTCGCACCGCTCGTCTCGATGGCGAACCCGCGCCCGCGCGCCGCCGCGAGGAAGTCCGGCAGCGGCGGGCGGTTCGGGTCGGCCAGCCAGACCGGCGCCGCCAGCCGCTCGAACAGCGACACCAGCAGCGGGACGTTCCGGCGTTCGTAGAGGACGTCCGCGGCGAGCACGAGGTCCCACGGGCCGCGGGCGAGGACGTCCTCCGGCCGCTCCCACGAGCACACCGCCGTCTCGAACGCGGCGCCGTTCCGCGCGGCGTTGCGCAGCGCGAGCGACAGCGCCTCCTCCGACCAGTCGGTGGCCAGCACCCGCGCGCCGCCGAGCGCCGCCGCGATGCTCGGCAGCGCCAGCCCGCCGCAGCCGAGCTCCAGCACGCGCGCGCCGCGCAGCGAGCGCCCGGCGATGGCCCGCGCGAGCTCGACCCCGCTCGGCCACAGCTCGGCCCAGTACGGCATCCGCTCCTCGCGCTCGAACGCCTCCTCGTCGAGCAGCGACTCCGAGTCGCGCGGCCGCAGGACCGCGAGCTCGCGGTCGCGCAGCATCACGATCTCCTCGACGAGGTCCACGACGCGCAAAGCTACGCGGCATGACGCTCGCCTACGTCTTCTGGCACTGGCCCGCCCAGCGCGACCGCTACGAGGAGCGCCTGCAGGCCTTCCACGATTCGCTGGCCCGCCCGGGCACCACGACGTTCCGGCTCGGGGTCGCACCGTGGGACGACGTCGGCGAGGAGGCGCCCTACGAGGACTGGTACCCGGTCGACGACTGGGCCGCGCTCGGCGAGCTCAACGACTACGCGGTGACGGGGCCGCGCAAGCCGCCCCACGACGAGGTGGCGCACGCGTCGCGCAAGGGCGCGGGCGCGGTCTACCGGAACATCGTCGAGGGCCCGCCGCTGAGCGAGGTCGCGTTCGCCGCGTGGCTCGGCAAGCCGCCGGCCGAGCCGCCGCCCGGCGCTGCGCTCTGGCAGCGTCAGCTGGTGCTCGGGCCGGCGCCCGAGTACGCCGTGCTCGCGGGATCGGCCGTGGAGGTCGGCGCGGGCGCGGTGCTGACCCGCCCCCGCAGGGTCGCGGGCGTCTGAACGCGCGCGCGCCGCTCGGCCCGCACCGCGACGCCCGCCCCGATGAGCATCAGCGTCGCCATCGTGTAGAGGCCGAGGAGCAGGACGGCGAGGAGCAGGAACAGCCGGACGGCCGCGAACCCTGCCGCTGCATCGAAGTACAGCCCGATCAGCCACGGCACGGCCTGGAGCGCGACGCCCGCCGGCACCGCGCCGATGAACGCGGCGCGCCAGTCCATCCGCGAGCGCGGCGCGTAGCGATAGATCACCGCGAACACGATCACGGACCCGATCCCGTTGAGCACCAGCGCGGTGATGCTGCCGCCGAGCGAGATCTTGCCGAGTACGGCGCCGATCACCGGCGCGCCGGCCGCTGCGAAGACGAACGCCACCGCGACCAGGGCGCCGAGCGCGACGTTCCGCAGCCGGCCGGTGAAGACGTCGTGGCGGCGGCAGTCGAGCATCCGCGACTCGCACCGCTCGATCACGCCGATGGCCCCCGACGACGTCCACAGCATCGAGACGACCGCGAGCGCGAGCAGCCACGGGGAGTTGTCGCGCGTTCCCGTCACCAGCTTGTCGACGTCGTGGTGGACGGCGTCGGGGAGGAAGCGGTTGAGCTGCGACGCGACCTCGAGGGCCGACAGCACGTTCTCCAGCAGGAGCGCCTCGAGCGCCGCGACGCCCAGCGCGAAGGGCGCCAGCGAGAGCAGCAGGTAGTAGGTCAGGGCCGGGACGTCGTCCGCGATCCCCTGGCCCCAGTAGAAGTCGAAGGCCCGTCGGGCCACTCGGCGCATGGACTCATCCTGCCCGGTCGCGCTGTGCGCGGAACCGAAGGGCGTGGATCTGCTGCTGGCCGTAGGAGCCCGTCTGCACCGGCCCGGCGCCGGTGGCGCGATCGCCGATGGACGGATCGTGGCGCGGGCGCAGGGTCTTCGAGACGTCGATCGCCGTCAGGCCGGGGAGCGAGATGGAGCCCGCGGCGACCACGACGTGCAGGTCGCCGTCGCCGTCCGGGTCGACGTGCTCGACGTACACGATCCTCCCGATCACCGAGCGACACCCCACCACGCCGGGCGGACAGCGCACGCGCCGCAGCGGCCTGACCTTCGGCTTCGGCTTCGCCCGCTCCCGCCGCCGCTCCTGCTTTCCCCGCGGCGCGTCGTCGATCGGGGACTGCGCGCGGTCGCGCGCGACGAGCACGAACGCGCCCGCCGCGAGCACGGCGAGGACGAGCAGCAGCCTCATCGCGGGGCGACGTACAGCGTCTGCGCGCCGGTCCCGACCGGCCCGCGCGTGTCGTGCAGGATCGAGCGGGCGAGGCCGACGCCGCCGGGCTGCAGGATCGTCTCGGCGTCGACCGCCACCCACTCCCCCTCGGGCTGGCGGTGGAGCTGGACGGTGAGGTCGGTGTTGATGAACAGCCAGCGGCCGAAGCCGAGCATCTGGCTGATGCCGTTGCCGAAGTCGGCGGCCGCCGCGGCGCGCATCGCCGGGCTCGGCTCCTCGTCGTCGACGACAGGCCGCGCGAAGCGGAACCACACGGTGCCCGGGCCCTTGGCCCACGTGCCGGCCACCCACCGCATGTCCATCGCGGTGCGGTAGAACGCCTCGGCGGCCGGGTCGTCCCACTCCTCGAGCCGCCCCTCCTCGGGACCCTGCGCGAGCGGCGGCCCCCCCGTCCCCGCCGGCAGGCCCTCGAGCTGCTGGCGGTGCAGGAGCACGGCGCTCGCCCGGCACGCCGTCCGCCCGTCCGCGAGCGAGATCGTCGCCTGGGCGAGCTGCATCCGGCGACCGGGCCGCCAGATCTCGGCCTCGACGAGCAGCGCCTCCAGCGGGACGGTCCCGAGGAACTCGACCGTCAGGCGGGCGACCTGCATCTCCGGTGCGAGGGCCTCGATGACGCGAACCGCGAGCGCGGCCGGAGCGCCGCCGTGTTGCTGGTTCGGATCCCACGGGCTCCGCGCGTGCCCGCTCGGGACGAGAAGCCCGCCCTCGGTCCGGAAGATCGGGTCGGTCACGTCTTCCGCAGCTCTTTGCGCACGACCAGCTTCAGCCCGGACCACGTCTCGTCGATCGCCGCGACCTTCACGTCGACGAGCCCGAGCGGGAGCGCGTCCTCGCGAATTGCGTCCTCCGTGATGTCCGTGACAACGCCCGAGCTCTTCTTCGGCCACGAGACCCAGGCGGCGCCGTCAGGGAAGACCGCGTCCATCAGCTTCGGGAGCCGCGAGCGAAGCTCCGCCCGCGACGTCGCGAACTGCACCAGGACGTCGAGCCCCTTGCCGAGCCGCCGCGAGACGGTCACGCCCGCCGGGAGCTCGCCGAGCAGCTCGTCGAAGTGGTCGGGAGCGGTCAGCCACGCGACCCGCGACCCCTCCTTGACGCCGAGCTTCTTCGGCAGCGGCGTCCCCGAGTAGCCGGCGCTCATGCCTTGACCCGCTCTGCCAGCTCGCCGATCACCTTCGACAGCTGCCCGCCCTGCCACGCGAGCGGGGACGAGCCCTCGTCCTCCACGCGCAGCTCCGCTCGCGGGATCCTGCGTGCGTACTCCTCCCCCACCTCCAGCGGGTGCCCGGGGTCCGCCTCGTCCCGGCTGGGGACGACGATCGTCGGCGCGTCGATGCGTCCCAGGGCGTCGAGCGATTCGAAGGGCTGGGAGCGCGGGACACAGCGCAGCGCGTCGGCGACCGCCTCGGGGTGCTGGTGGCGCTCGAGGCGCTGCCGGACGACCTTCAGGACCGTGTCGCGGAACCTCGGCTCGAGGTGCTCGCCCTCGCCGTAGGCCTCGACGAACCCGTCGACGCCGTCCGAGCGCAGCGCCTCGCTCAGCCGGTCCCAGCGCTCGAGGCCCGGCGGGTGGTCGGGGTGGAAGGCCGGCGTGATGAGCACGAGCCCGGCGACGAGGTCCGGCTCCTCCAGCGCGAGGCGGATCGCCGTGTGCGCGCCCATCGACGCGCCCGCGAGCACCGCGCGCTCGGCGCCGGCGGCATCCAGGACGTCGATCAGGTCCGCCGCGAGGCACTCGTAGCCATACGCGTCCGGCGACGGCGCCGGCTCCGATTCACCATGACCGCGGGCGTCGTACGCGATGACGCGATGGCCGGCCTTCTGTAGCGACTTCGACCCCATGACGACGTAGCGACGGGTGGCCGTCAGCCCGTGCAGGAGGACGACCGGAATGCCCTCCCCCTCGTCGTCCACAGCGAGCCGCAACACGCTTCTACATTAGGACCATGACCGTCATCGACGTCACCGACGCGACCTTCGAACAGGAGGTCGTCGAGCGCTCCAGGCAGCTGCCCGTGGTCGTCGACTTCTGGGCGGAGTGGTGCGGGCCGTGCCGTCAGCTCGGGCCGCTCATCGAGCGCGAGGCGAACGCCCGCGAGGGTCAGGTCGTCCTCGCCAAGCTCGACACCGACGCCAACCAGCGGACGGCGATGCAGTACCGCATCCAGGGCATCCCGGCGGTCAAGGCGTTCAGGGACGGCGCGGTCGTCGACGAGTTCGTCGGCGCGCAGCCCCCGCCGGTCGTGGCGCGCTTCTTCGACGGTCTCGTCCCGAGCGAGGCCGACGCGCTCGTCGCCGCCGGCGACGAGGCCTCGCTCCGCCGCGCGCTGGAGCTCGAGCCCCGGCGCGCCGACGCCGCCGTCCCCCTCGCCCGGCTGCTCCTCGCCAAGGGCGAGCGCGACGAGGCGCTCAAGCTCGTCGAGGCCGTCCCGGGCAACTTCCAGGCCGAGGGCCTCGCGGCCCGCATCCGCCTGGAGGAGCGCGGCGAGCCCGACCTCGCCGACGCCTGGCGCGCGCTCGACGAGGGAGAGCACGAGCGCGCGATCGACGCGCTGCTCGAAGCGCTCCCGGCCGCCGACGGCGCGAAGGACGACATCCGCCAGGCCGTCGTCGCCGTCCTCGACGAGCTCGGGGTGGAGCACCCGCTCGCGCGCGAAGCCCGCCGCCGCCTGGCCGCCGCGCTGTACTAGACGAGCGCCGCCAGCTCGCGCGCCACGGCGTCGGGCTCCTCGAGCTGCGGGTAGTGGCCGACGCCGGCCAGCTCGGCGACGGAGGCGTCGGGTCTGCGCAGGCGCAGCTCGGCGAGCATGTGCGCGCCGCTGATCGGGTCGAGCGGGCCCCAGACGAACCGCAGCGGGACGTCGGCGCGGGCGATCGCCGTCTCCCACCGCGAGGCGTACCGGACGCGCTCGGCGATGTAGCCGAGCAGCGGGTGGGCGAGGTCGCGGCCGCGACGGTTGGCGAACGCGACCCAGTGCTCGTCGAGCTCGGCGTCGGCCAGCGGGCGCGCGATGACGCGCCGCAGCCCGCCGACGAACGTGCGCTTCGTCGTCAGGCGCGACAGCACCGGACCGAAGAACGGATGGGCGAGCGCCTTCTGGATCGCCAGCGGGCGGTGCAGCGACGGGATCATCCCGCCGTTGAGGAACGCGGCCGACGTCAGCTCGACCGGCAGGTCGCCGTCGTCGCGGCGCGCGAGCAGCTCCTGCCCCACGGACACGCCGTAGTCGTGCGCGACGATCGCCGTGCGCTCGACCCCGAGGTGCTTCCACGCCGCCTCGACGGCATCGGCCTGCTCGAGCAGCGAGTACCGGTGCGGCTTCGGCTTGTCAGAGTCGCCGAAGCCGAGGAAGTCGAGCGCGACGAGGCGCCGCTCCCCGGACAGCCTGTCGAACATCCCCGCCCAGTCCAGCGACGACGTCGGGAAGCCGTGCAGGAACGTCAGGACCGGCGCGTCCGTCGGGCCGGCCGCGCGCACGAACAGCCGGTGCCCGCCGGGCCCTTCGATCCGGGCGCCGCCGGCCCACCACTCGGCGGCGCGGACGATCACCCCGCGGCCGCCGCCGCCCGGGCGTGCTCGCGGATCAGCTCCGCGCTGCGCTCGGGCTGCTCGATCCAGAACAGGTGGCCCACGCCCGCGAGCACCTCGAGCCGCGCGCCCGGGATCCGGGACGCGATCATCCGCCCGTTGGACACCGGAAGCATCTCGTCGCGGTCGCCGTGGATGACGAGCGTCGGCACGTCGATGTCGGCCAGCCGCTCGGCGAGGTCGTGCCCGCCGATCGCCTGCATCTGGAGCATGATCACGGCCAGCGCGACGCGCGCCCCGAGGACGCTCTCGCGGAAGCGCGCGTACCGCTCCTCGCTCGACGCGAACGCGGGCGACACGTTGACCTCCCACCCCGTCCGGATCGCGCGCTCGCGGTCGCCGGACATCCAGCTCTCGGCCAGCCGCGCGCCGATCGCGTCGCTCGTGCGCGCGCTGCCCGGCCCGCCGGAGTAGGTGCAGCCGAGCGTCAGCGTCCTGATCCGCTCGCCGTGGCGCAGCGCCAGCTGCTGGGCGATCATCCCGCCCATCGAGATCCCGAGGACGTGCGCCCGCTCGAGCCCGAGCGCGTCGAGCAGCCCCGCGGCGTCGTCGGCCATGTCGGCGATCGAGAACGGGCCGTCGACCCGCGAGCTGTTGCCGACGCCGCGGTTGTCGAAGACCGTCAGGGCGAAGTCGCGCTCGAGCAGGCCGAGGAACTCCTCGCCCCACGACAGGTGGGTCCCGGACATGCCCTGGATGAGCAGGAGCGGCTCGCCCTCCCCCCGCTGGAGGTAGTGGAGCCGCTGGCCGTTGACGTCGGCGGTCGGCATGGCGCGCAGCCTAGACCTCGAGCGCCATCTGGCCGTCCGGGACGACCGGCTCGTCGCCGTGGTCGAACGCCGCCACGCGGACCCCGAGCAGGCGCACCGGCCGCGCGGGCGCGTACTCGCGCAGCAGCTCCAGCGCGACGCCGCCCACGATGCCGGGATCGTTGGTCGGCGCGGCGATCGTGCGCGCCCGCGTCACGGTCGTCCAGTCGTCGAGCCGGACCTTGATCGCGATGTTCCGCCCGCGCCGCTCCTGCTTGGCGAGCCGGACGCACAGCTCGCGCGCGAGCGTCGTGAGCCGCCCCTCGAGCTCCAGCGGATCGGCGAGATCGCGGTCGAAGGTCGTCTCGCGGGACTCCGACACCGCCACGCGCTCGAGCGTCAGGTGCTCGGAGCCGTGGAACTGGGCGCGCCGGCGCAGGTCGGGTCCATGGTTGGCGCCGAAGCGCTCGGTCAGCAGCTCCTCCGGTGCGGCGGCGAGCTGGCCGAGCGTCGTGATGCCCAGCCGCGTGAGGCGCTCCACCGTCTTCGGCCCGATCCCCGGCACGAGCCCCGGGGGCGCGTCCGCGAACCGCGCGCACGCCTCCTCGCGGCTCAGCACGACGAAGCCCGCCGGCTTCTCGGCGTCCGACGCCACCTTCGCGACGAGCTTGTTCGGCCCGATCCCCACCGACGCCGTCAGCCCGGTCTCGTCCTTGATCGCCGCGACGAGCCGGCGCATCGCCGCGCGCGGGGACAGGAGGCCGTCGAGGTCGAGGTACGCCTCGTCGAGGCCGACGACCTCCACCCGCTCGACGTGCGCGCGCAGCAGCGCCATCACCTTGCCCGAGGCCTCGCGGTACGCCGTGAAGTCGGGTGGGACGAGTATCGCGTCGGGACACAGCCGTCGCGCGCGGGACGTCGGCATCGCCGACCCCACGCCGAACTTGCGCGCCTCGTAGGACGCCGTCGTCACGACGGCCCGAGGCCCGTCGCCCGAGACGATCACCGGCTTGCCGCGAAGCTCGGGCCGGCGGAGCAGCTCGACGCTGGCGTAGAAGGCGTCGACGTCGAGGTGGGCGATGCGGGCCATCCGGAGCACGAACGTTAGTTCGCGCCCCGGACGCGCGCGCACGCTAGTGCGCGACCCACACGGTCCCGACCGAGCCGAAGCCGAGCCGGTACTTCGTCGCCGCGGTGAGGTCGAACTCGCGCCCGCCGACGTACGGCCCGCGGTCGACGACCCGCGCCCGCACGACGTGCGAGCCGTGGCGCAGCACCACGGTCGTCCCGCACGGCAGGTACTTGTGCGCGACGCCGATGGTCCCGGGCGTCAGCGTCCCGCCGCAGCCCAGGCGGTTGCCGTACAGGCCCGGCCCGTACCAGGACGCGACCGCGGGTCTGAATGCGTTCAGCCGGCCGACGACGCGGTGCGACGCGCGGGCGCCCGCCGCGCCGCCGAAGCGCACGCGGACGACCGACGACGCGGCGCGGCGCGTCTGGTAGCGGACGACGAAGCGGCCCGACCGCGAGGTCAGGTCGGCGTCGATCTGGTGCCAGCGGCCGCGCCGCAGCGCCTCGAGGCGCACGATGCGCCCGGAGGCGCGTGGGTGCAGGACGCCGCGCACGACGGCCACTCGGCCGGCGCGCACGTCCAGGCGCTTCGCCGACACCGTCAGCTTGGACCCGGCGGTCGCCGAGGCGGGAGCCGCCGTCTGGGCGATCGCGTCGGGGGCGGACAGGGTGGTTCCAAGCACGCCGGCGGCCAACAGGGCGCGGGCGCGCGTCGAATTCGACCTCAAGAGGACGTTCCTCCTTCAACATCGCGTGGCGCCGCCTACGCGGGCTCAGCGGAACGAGCGCTGAGCCGGCGCCCCTGCCGGGGACGGCGGCACATCGAACAACTGTTCGCAAGGTACCCGTGCGGTCCGGGCCGTCTGTGCCCGCCCGCACAGTGGTTGCTTTCTTGCAGACCGCCGGTCAGGGCAGGTCGAGCGCGGCGGTGCCGGCGAGGAGCTGCGCGGCCATCGCCGCGTACAGCGCCTCGTCGCGCGTGCCGCCGCCCCGCGCCACGACCTCACGCCCGACCTGCAGCAGCTCGCCGACCCGCGCCGCGACCGGGTGCTCGTCGGCCCGGTGGCACGCGAGCTGCGCGAGCGCGAGCGCCTCGTCGACCGGCTGCTCGCGGAACGAGAGGTTCGCGGCGACCGCGCAGTGCGCGACGACGCGCTCGAACCCGACGTCCCGGGGCCCGAGCCGTGCCGAGCCCGGAGCCGGCCCGACGTCGAGCGGCTCGTCCCCCGCGAGGACCCGCTCGACCGACGCGCCGGCGATCGCCCGCAGCGCGTCCCCCTCCAGCCCGACGGCCAGTGCGCAGCGCAGGAAGGCGAGCGAGTGGAACAGCGGGCTGCCGTAGGGCATGTCGCTCGCGTAGAGGATCCGGCCCGGCGGCACGGTCGCGAACAGCGCGAGCAGGTCGCTCACCTGCCACCACGCCGTGTCGAAGAAGAGGTTCGGCAGCTCGGCGGCGTACGGCGCGATCCAGCCGGTGTCGCTGATCCCCGCGTGCGCGAGGATAAGCCGGGCGCCGTGGTGCTCGCGCGCCATGTGGACGACGCTCTCGCCCAGGTGCGGGATCCCGCGCCCGGCGTGGAACAGGACGGCGCGGCGCTCGGCGCCGGCGAGCGCGACGACCTCCTCGACGACCGGATGCGGCAGCGCGAACCGGTCGGACCGGGGATGGAGCTTGAACCCGCGCGCCCCCGCGTCGAGGCAGCGCCGGGCCTCCTCGAGCGCGCCCGGGGCGTTCGGGTCGATCCGCGCGAGCGCGTGCAGTCGGCCGCCCGACGCCGCGCAGGCCTCCAGCACGCGGTCGTTCGCCGGCGGGTAGCCCTGCGGCTCGTGGGACGGGAAGACGAGCGCGCGCTGCTGGCCGGCCTGGTCGAGGCCCGCGAGCAGGTCCTCGGGGTCGGCCTCGAAGCCGTCGGGGTCGTTGTGCCCGATGTGGGTGTGCGCGTCGAACCACCCGGTCCCCGCCGGCAGCGCGGCGAGGTGCGCGTCGTGGAGCGGGCGCAGGACCTCGTCGGAGCCGTTCCCGATCAGCGTCGGCACCGCCGGGACGCTAGTGCGTCAGGCCGCGAGCGGGACCGGCGCCTCGCCGAGCGCGTCGGCGATCTCGTCGCGCAGCTTCGTCATCCCGAGCCGGATGCGGCTCTTGGCGGTGCCCAGGGGGATGTCGATGCGGCGCGCGATCTCGTCGGCCGTCAGCCCGCCCCAGTACGCGAGCACCAGGGCCTCGCGCTGCGGCTCGGGCAGCTCACGGAGCGCCACGCGGACGGCCTCGCGATGCTCGCCGCGCTCCACGGCGAGCGCGGGGCGGTCGTCGACGCGCGGCTCGTCCTGCGCCACCACGGCCTCCAGCCGGTCGCGGGCGCGCCCGGCCGCCTGTCCCTCGCGGTAGACGTCGAGCGCGCGGCTGCGGGCCATGAGGCGCAGGTACGTGCCGAGGTCCCCGCGCCGCGCGTCGAAGCGCTTGGGGTTGCGCCAGAGCTTGAGGAAGACGTCCTGGGTGACGTCCTGCGCCTGGGCCGGGTTGCCGAGGATGCGCAGCGCCGCGCCGTACACGCTGCGCGAGTGCTCGTCGTAGATGTGGCCGAAGGTGGCGGGGTCGGTGAGGGTCATCGCGGTCCTGTTCTGCCCGTGTGGACCAAAGCTTACACAGTCTGTTGAAGGTTGCAACCGGAAGCTTCAACAAGCAGGATCAGGCGCGATGGCACGCAACCCGAACCGGCTCACCGCCCTCGACTCCGCCTTCCTCCACATCGAGAACACCGGCGCGCACATGCACGTGGCGTCGGTGATGACCTTCGAGGGGGCTCCCCCGGCCTACGACGACCTGCTCGACGCGCTCGAGTCGCGCCTGCACCTGGTCCCCCGCTACCGCCAGCGCCTCGCCGACGTCCCCTTCGACCAGGGCCGCCCGGTCTGGGTCGACGACCCGCACTTCAACCTGCGCTACCACCTGCGCCACACGGGGCTTCCCGCGCCCGGCGGCGACGTCGAGCTCAAGCGCCTCGCCGGCCGGCTGTTCTCCCAGCAGCTGGACCGCAGCAAGCCGCTGTGGGAGATCTGGCTCGTCGAGGGGCTGCAGGGCGATCGCTTCGCGCTGATCGGCAAGACGCACCACGCGCTCGTCGACGGCGTGTCGGGGGTCGACATCACCACCGTCCTCTTCGACGCCGCGCCCGACCCCGCCCCCACGCCGCCGCCCGAGAAGCCGTGGGAGCCCAAGCCGCCGCCCAGCCGCTCGCAGCTGCTGGCCGAGGCCCTGATCGAGCGCGCGACCGACCCTGCCGAGGGCTACCGCGCCGTCCGCTCGCTCGTGCGCGCCCCGCGGCGCGTCGCCGAGCAGCTCGGCGCCAGCGTCAGCGGCATCGGCGCGACGCTCACCGCGCTGCTGCGCGCTGCGCCGCCGTCGCCGCTGAACGTCCCGATCGGGCCGCACCGCCGCTACACGTGGGTCGACGGCGACCTCGACGAGTTCAAGGCGATCAAGAACGAGCTGGGCGGCACGCTGAACGACGTCGTGCTCACGGCCGTGTCGCTGGCGCTCGGGCGCTGGCTGCGCCGCCATGCCTTCCCCACCGACGGCGTCGAGCTGCGCGCGCTCGTCCCGGTGTCCGTGCGGGCCGACGTGCAGCGGGGCGCGCTCGGCAATCGCGTCGCCGCGATGTACGCACCGCTACCGGTGGGGGTCGAGGACGCGGAGGAGGCCTACCGCCGCGTGCACGAGGCGATGGCGGGGCTGAAGGAGTCCGGCCAGGCGGTCGGCGCGCAGGTCATCACCCAGCTCGGCGACTTCGCGCCGCCGACGATCCTCAGCCAGGCCGCCCGCCTGCAGGCCCGCCAGCGCTGGTTCAACCTCGTCGTGACGAACGTGCCGGGCCCGCAGTTCCCGCTCTACGTCCTCGGCCACCGGCTGCAGAAGCTCTACCCGGTCGTCCCGCTCGCGCCGATGCAGGCGCTGGGGATCGCGATCATGAGCTACGACGGCAACCTGGGGTTCGGCCTGCTCGGCGACTTCGACGCGCTGGAGGACATCGAGGACCTCGCGGACGACCTCGAGTTCGCCATCGGGCGACTGGGGCGTGCGGCCGGCGTGCGACGCCGCGCGGCGTCGCGGTCGAACGGGCGGTCCGGCCGCCGTCCGCGGCCGGCGCCCGTGTCGTGAGGCGCGGCGCGCTCATCGCGGTCGCGACGGTCGTGACCGTCGTCGCGATCCTCGGGCTGCTCGCGTTCTTCAACTCGCGCGACGACGCGACGATCGGCGAGGACCGCAACGCGCCGGGCCAGGTCGCGCCCGACGCGACGAGCCCGGAGCTCGAGCAGGGCAACGTCGTCATCCGCTACCGCGACGCGGCCGACCGGCCGAAGCTCCGCGAGCTGGCGGCGTCGCTGGGCGGCGGGGACCCCGCGCTGCGCGAGGCCGGCCAGGCCGTCGTCGTGCGCGCCGGCAACGTCGACGGGATCGTCGCCGAGGCCTACAAGCGCCGCCTGACCGTCTCCTCCCCCGACGACCCGGCGCTCAGCGCGTTCGCGGAGTACTGGCTCGGCCGCGGCGCGATGCCATGATCTAGAGCCCATGCGGCTCGCGCTCGCCCAGATCAACGCCACCGTCGGCGACCTCGCCGGCAACGAACGCAAGATCGTCGAGCGTCTCGCCGAGGCGCGCGATGCCGGCGCGCGGATCGTGCTCTTCCCCGAGTGCGCCGTCAGCGGCTACCCGGCCGAGGACCTCCTGCTCAAGGACCACTTCCTCGCCGACTGCCGCGCGACGATCGACCGCATCGCCGAGCACACCGACGGGCTCGTCGCGGTCGTGGGGTTCCCGGAGCGCGCGCACGACGTCTTCAACTCCGCGGCCGTGCTCGCCGACGGCGAGGTCAAGGCGATCTACCGCAAGATGCACCTGCCCAACTACGGCGTCTTCGACGAGGTGCGCTACTTCCAGGCGGGGGAGCAGCCGGCGCTGATCGAGGTCGACGGTGTCCTCGTCGGGCTGACGATCTGCGAGGACATCTGGCAGCCCGGGCCTCCGGCGTCGATCGAGGCGCTGGCCGGCGCGCAGCTGCTCGTCAACCTCTCGGCCTCGCCGTACGACCACGGCAAGCCGCGGCGGCGCGAGAACATGATCATCCAGCGCTCGCGCGACTACGTCGCCCCCGTCGCGTTCTGCGCGCTGGTCGGCGGGCAGGACGAGCTCGTCTTCGACGGCCACTCGTTCGTGTGCGACCACGAGGGGACGATCCTCGCCCGCTCCCGCGGGTTCACGGAGGACCTGCTGGTCTGCGACGTCGATCCCTCCGCGACCCGCCGCGCGCGCCTGCGCGACACCCGCCACCGCGTCGCCGCGCGCGAGCTCGAGCACGAGGTGCCGACCGTGGCCATCTGCGAGCGCGAGCCGGCGCTCGCGGGCGCCCAGACGCTCGAGCCGGCGCTCGCGCCGTTCCTCGACAGCGACGCCGAGGTCTACGCCGCGCTCGTCACGGGGCTGCGCGACTACGTGGAGAAGAACGGGTTCGACCACGTCGTCCTCGGCCTGTCCGGCGGGATCGACTCGACGCTCGTCGTCGTCCTCGCGGTCGACGCCCTCGGCGCCGACCGCGTGAGCGCGGTGTCGATGCCGTCGCGCTACTCGAGCGAGGGCACGCGCTCCGACGCGCAGGTGCTCGCCGAGAACCTCGGCATCGACTTCCGCGAGCTGCCGATCTCCGATCCCATGGACGTCTACGACCGGCTGCTGGCCGAGGCCTTCACCGGACGTGACGCGGACATCACGGAGGAGAACCTCCAGGCCCGCATCCGCGGCAACGTCCTCATGGCGCTGTCGAACAAGTTCGGCTGGCTCGTGCTGACGACCGGCAACAAGTCGGAGCTGTCGGTCGGCTACTCGACGCTCTACGGCGACACCGCCGGGGGCTTCGCGGTGATCAAGGACGTCCCCAAGACGCTCGTCTACCGGCTCGTCGACGTGCGTGCGCACCGCGACGACCGGTCCCCGATCCCCGAGTCGATCGTCACCCGCCCGCCGAGCGCCGAGCTGCGCCCCGACCAGAAGGACCAGGACTCGCTGCCCGACTACGACACGCTCGACGGGATCCTCGAGGCGTACGTCGAGGAGGACCTCGGCCGCGAGCAGATCCTCGCCCGCGGCTACGAGGAAGACGTCGTCGACCGCGTCCTGCGCCTCGTCGACCTCGCCGAGTACAAGCGCCGCCAGAACCCGCCCGGCATCCGCATCACCTCGAAGGCATTCGGCCGCGACCGCCGGATGCCGATCACCAACCGCTACCGCGGCTAGACGCCGGCGCGGACCGCGACGAACCAGCGGCCGAAGTGGACGGTCGCGGCGGGGCGCCCGAGCTCGGCGGCGAGCGCCTCGGGCGTGAACCAGCGCTTGAAGACCCGGTGGCGGGTGCCGTCGTTGAGCTTGCGCTCCTGCCACGCCTCCGCGGGCTCGCCCTCGCGCAGCGCGGAATCGACGATCACCAGCTCGGGCGCGACGCGGGCGGCCTCGGCGAGGAAGCGCTCGCGCTCGGCGGGCTCGAGGTGGCCGTAGAAGTGGCCGGTGATGACGCGGTCGAAGGCGCCGTCGGCGAACGGGAGGGCGAGGGCGTCGCCGGTGAGCGCGAGGCCCTCGGGCAGGCGCGACTGGGCGATCGCGACCATCGACGGGCTCTGGTCGATCCCGACCACGAACCCGCGCAGGTGGCGGGTGAGGAAGCCGGTGCCGCAGGCGACGTCGAGCGTCCGCACCGGCGGCAGCGCGGCGAGCCTCGCCGTCAGCTCCCGCAGCTCCGCGTGCCACCCGGGGCGGTCGCGGGAGGCGAAGAGCCCGGTCCCCTCGTACCACTCGTCGTACTCGGCGGCCCGCGCCTCGTAGTAGGACCGCATCGCAGGGTCGCGCGTCACAGCTTCTCCATCCGCCAGGCCTGCGCGCACCAGCGCACCGTCACCGCGTCGCCCAGCGCGGCGACGCGCGGCTCGGTCCAGCTCAGCGAACCGCGATCGTCATCCGCGTCATCGCGCACCGGCGACCCGCATCGTCCGTGATCTCGACGTCCCAGATCCAGGTCGTCCGGCCGCGGTGGATCCGCCGGGCGACGGCATTGACGGTTCCCTCCGTGATCGGCCGCATGAACGACGTGGCGTTCGAGAGCCCCATGGCCTGCTTTCCGTCGGCGGCCACGGCCATCGCGGTGGCCATCGACGCCAGCGACTCGGCCATCGTCGCGTACAGCCCGCCGTGCACGAGGCCCATCGGCTGCTTGACCTCGTCGCGGACGGCGACGCTGGCCCGCGCCTCCTCCTCGGTGACCGACTCGATCTGCAGCCCGTAGAGGCTGTCGAAGGTCCGTTCGTAGGGGATCACGGGGTCCACCGACATGGCCGGGCAGGCTACCGATTAGTCTTCCGCCCCCGATGGCCCGGATCGATGACCTCAGACCCGACCAGCGCGCCGCGCTGCAGCTCCTGCTCCAGCAGAGCAGGACCTATGACGACATCGCCACGCTGCTGCGGATCGACCCGACCGCGGTGCGCGAGCGCGCCCATGCCGCCCTCGACGCGCTGGGACCGGACGACGTCGGCGACCTGAGCCTCGAGCGCCAGGACGAGATCGCCGACTACCTGCTCGGCCAGCAGAGCGCGTCGCTGCGCGCGAGCACCCGCGCCTTCCTGGCCGACTCCGCCTCCGGGCGCGCCTGGGCGCGCGTCGTGGCGGGCGAGCTGCGGCCGCTGGCCGGCGACAACCTGCCGGAGATCCCGGCCGAGGCGGCGGAGGTCGACGAGGCGTTCGACGCCCTCGAGGCCCGCACGGCCCACCGCGAGAAGGTCGAGCGCTCCTCCCGCGTCGGCGGGGCGATCCTCATCGCTGCCGCGGTGATCGCGCTGTTCGGCCTCGTCGCGCTCGGGATCAGCGTCCTCGGCGGCGACGACGAGGACTCCGGCGGCGGCGGCACCGAGACGACCGCGCAGACCCAGACCACGCAGCAGGGCCAGCCGAAGGTCGTCGCGCAGATCAACCTGACGCCGCCCGAGGGCTCCGGCGGCAAGCAGGCCGGCGTCGCGCAGATCGCCGAGCAGGACGGCCAGCGCGCGGTCGCGCTCGTCGCCGAGGGCTTCCAGCCCGCCCGCAAGGACCCGCCGCGCTACTACGCGATCTGGGTCTACAAGAGCCAGACGAGCGCCCGGCGGCTCGGCTTCCCGCCGCAGCCCGACAAGCAGGGGCGCCTGGCGACGAGCTTCGCCTACCCGAAGGACGCGTCGAAGTTCGACCGGCTCGTCGTCACGCAGGAGAGCGAGGACGACCCGAAGCAGCCGGGCAAGATCCTCCTCAGCGGCCCGCTGCAGGGCACGCCGGTGAGCACCGGCGGCGGGACGACGACCGCGCCGTCGACGACCCCGTAGAGGTCAGGCCTCCGGCAGCAGCTTGCCGGGGTTCATGATCCCGGCGGGGTCGAGGTCGGCCTTGACCGCGCGCAGGGCGCTCAGCGCCGGCTCGCCGACCTCCTTGACCAGCCACGGCGCGTGGTCGCGCCCGACCGCGTGGTGGTGGGTGATGGTGCCGCCGGCATCGACGATCGCGTCCGTCGCCGCCGACTTCGCCGCGCGCCACTGGTCGAGCTCCTCGCCCGGGCGGGCGCGGGCCAGGAACGTGAAGTACAGGGACGCGCCGCTCGGATACAGGTGCGAGACGTGGCACATCACGAGGCAGCGCGGGCCGAGCGCGCCGCGCAGCGCGGCGCCGACCGCCCGGTAGAGGCCGAAGAGCGACGACCACTGCGCCGCGGTCTCCAGCGTCTCGACGAAGACGGCGCGGTCCATGAGGTGGTCGCGCAGGTACGGGCCGTGGTAGCGCCCCCGCGCCCAGGCGCTGCCGGGCGAGGAGCCGAGCGGCACCGCGCCGTGCTTGCGCAGCAGCGCGACGGTGCGGAAGCGGCGCCGCGCGACGTCGTCGGACTCCCCCTCCCACCCGCAGATCGCTATGCAGCCCCCGGCGACGCCGCGGGCGCGCATGTACGCCCCGGCGAGCGCGCCCTTCGCCCCGCCCGTGCCCGCGAGCGCCATCGACAGCCGCGTCTCCTCCTCGTCGGACAGCCGGGCGACGTCCGGCGCGGCCGCCGCCTGCTCGAGGGCGCGGAAGCACTCGGCGCCCTCGCCGAACGAGGGGAACATCCACCCCTCGTAGCGCTTGACGGCCGGGACGGGACGCACGCGCAGCGCGCTGGAGGTGATCACGCCGAGCGCGCCCTCCGAGCCGACGACGAGCTCGCGCAGGTCCGGCCCGGCGGCGCTCGCCGGCATCGGGCGCAGGTCGACGTCGCCCACCGGTGCGGCCATCCGCACGCCGAGCACCAGCTCGTCGATCCGGCCGTACCCGGTCGAGGCCTGGCCGGCCGAGCGCGTCGCGACGCACCCGCCGACGGTCGCGTACTCGTAGCTCTGCGGGAAGTGGCCGAGCGTCAGGCCGCGCTCGCCCAACAGCCGCTCGGCCTCGGGCAGCGTGACGCCGGCCTCGACGACCGCGGTCAGCGAGCGCTCGTCGACCGAGACGAGCCGGTCGAGCCTCGAGAGGTCGAGTGCGACGACCGCGGCGAAGTCGGCGCGCAGCGGCTCGACGCCGCCGACGACGCTCGTCCCGCCGCCGAACGGCACGACCGCGATCCCGCCGCGCCCGCAGGCGTCGAGCATCGCGCGGACCTCGTCGTGCGAGCGCGGGTAGAGCACCGCGTCCGGCGCGTCCTCGGCGTCGCCGGAGCGCTGGCGGACGAGGTCGGGGTACGACTTGCCGGCGGCATGCAGGACGCGCGCCTCGCGATCGTCGCGCACCTCGCCCGGCAGGTCGGGGAGCGGCGCGGGGTCGCGCAGCCGCACGGCCTCGAGCGCCACCGCCGGCGCCCCCGCGTGCTCGGGCAGGTCGAGCTCGCGCCGCAGCATCTCCTCCGCGTGCGGCGGGATCCCGTCGCCGGCGTGCTCGTCGACGCCCCAGCCCCAGAACCTCATCGTCGCCACGGGCCACCCCCTCGCGCGCCCCTCACAAGACTCCCTCCAACGCGTCGAGCGCCTCGTCGAGCTGCTTGCGCGTCGCGCGCCGGAACATCGTCCCTCCGCCGATCCGGGAGATCCCCTTGAGCTTGTGCCGCGTCGTGATTGTCACCTTCGTCCCCTCCGCGGCCGGCTCGACCTCGATCGCGGTGATCGACTCGCTGAGGAACCCCTCGAACGGGGTCCCCGCGATGTCCTGCTCGAAGCGCAGCAGCCGCGGCGGCTCCTCCGCGACGATCCGGAAGTCCGCGCGCACGTCCTTGCCCTTCGAGGTGCGCATCACCTGCGTGAAGCGCTCGTCGCGCACCGCCTCGACGCGCCGCACCTTCGGCCACCAGCGCGGCAGGTGGTGCGGGTCGCCCACGACCCGCCAGACCCGGTCGGGCGGCGCGTCCAGCACGCGGGAGCGGCGCGTCGTCGGCATCAGTACGCGATCAGCGCCTCGACGTCGTAGCCGACCAGCCGCTCGCGGCCGCCCAGGAACGTCAGCTCGATGAGGAACCCGCACGCGACGACGGTCCCTCCCACCTTCTCCACCAGCTCGCACAGCGCGCGCGCCGTCCCGCCGGTCGCGAGCAGGTCGTCGTGCACCAGCACCCGCGCGCCCGCGGCCACCGCGTCGCTGTGCAGCTCGAGCGAGTCCGTCCCGTACTCGAGCTCGTACTCCGCGCTGACCGTCTCGTGCGGCAGCTTGCCCGGCTTGCGGGCCAGCACGAACCCCGCGCCGAGCTCGCGCGCGAGCGCGGCTCCGAGCAGGAACCCCCGCGCCTCCGCGCCGATCACGACCGACGGCTCCAGGTCGCGCGCCAGGTCCGCGAGCTGCACGACCGCCGAGTCCAGCGCGGCCGCGTCGGCCATCAGCGGCGTGATGTCCTTGAAGACGATCCCCGGCTTGGGGAAGTCCGGGATGTCCCGGATGAACGCGCGCAGGTCCAAAGGGACTAGCCCACGACCTGGCGCAGGTCCCGGATCAGCAGCAGGTGCTTGAGGTGCGTCGCCACGGCGGCCAGGTTCTCGAGCGCCTCGATCGCCTCCTTGCGCCGCTCCGGGTTCCGCGACCGCAGCGACGGCGCGAGGATGGTCTGCAGCAGCTGCGCCTCGCGGTCGGCCGACGATCGGAAGACGCGCAGGTTGCGCCCGCCGACGCCGTAGCGCGCGAGCTCGGTCACCGCGCGGACGATCTCGCGCTCCGTCTCGTCGTAGTACTTCGTCCCCGCGCGACTCTGGCCCTTGATGACGCCGTACTCCTCGAGCTCGCGGATCAGCGACGGGTCGGCGCGGGTGTCCTCCACCACGTCCTCGAGCGAGTACAGGACGGCGTTCTGCTCGGCGGTGACCGAGACCGCGGCGCGGCGCCCCCCGCCGCCCGCGGCGCGCACCGCGCGCGAGGGCACGACGTCCGGCTCCTGCGCGCGCCCCGACGCCAGCTCCTGCCGGATGACGCGCAGCGGCAGGAACTCGTCGCGCTGCAGGCGCAGGATCGTCCGCAGCCGGGCGACGTCGGACTGCGCGTAGAGCCGGTAGCCGCCGGGCGTGCGCCGCGGCGAGAGGAGCTTCTGGTCCTCGAGGTACCGGATCTTCGAGATCGAGATGTCAGGGAACTCCTGCTTGAGCGCCTTGGTGACGGCGCCGATGGTCATCGCCTTCTCGCGCCGGCCGTCGCCGGTCTCGACCATCTGCTCCTCCGCCGGGAGCTCGACGTCCATGCCGCTCATCGCGCCACCCTCACCGCTGCAGGAACGTGAGCTTGTACTTGCCGACCTGCAGCTCGTCGCCGTCGGCCAGCCGGTGCGACTCGATGCGCCGCCGGTTGACGTAGGTGCCGTTCAGCGAGCCCAGGTCGTCGAGGTAGAAGTCGCCGTTGCGCCTGACGAGCAGCGCGTGGTCGCGGGAGACCGTCACGTCGTCGAGGAAGACGTCGGAGTCCGGCCGGCGGCCGATGGTCATGCGGTCGCGCTCGAGCGGGAACGACTCCCCCACGCGGCCGCCGCCGCTGCGGATGACCAGCGCGGCGCCCTTCTCGGCGATCGCCTCGACGTCGACCGGGATCAGCTCGCCGGTCTCGCCCACGCGATAGGTGGCCGTCGTGGGCTCCGCCCCCTCCTTGACCTCCGTCTGGGGAGCGAGGTACGCGCCGCACTTCTGGCAGTAGTTGGCTCCCTCGCCGTTGAGGAAGCCGCATTCGGGGCAGTGGACGGCCACCGCCCTACTCCGGCTGCTCGTCCTCCGCCCCGGACCGGCCGGCGAGGATGTCGGTCAGCCGCTGCACGTCGGCCCCGGTGATGACGTCCTCGCCCTGATCGTGCTTCTTGCGCAGCCGGTTGACCAGCTCCGCACGGAGGATGTCGATCTTGCCGTGCAGAATCCGGCGCTTGTACGAGATGTCGACCTCCTCCTCGGTGAGCTGCTGGATGAGGTCCTTCAGCTCCTGGTCCGAGAGGCTGCCGAGATCGGGGAAGGTGTCCATGCGCGGCACTGTACCTCAGAAGTTCAAGTGGAGCTTGAGCCTTCCTGGATGTAGAGCGCTGTGGCCCACAGCGAGAGGACGATCCCCAGGTACAGCAGCCACTCGCCGAACGTCTCCCATCCCACCAGCGCGGCGAAGATCGCCGACATGACCGGCCACACGGCGGCCCGCCCCGGCCAGTTGACCGTGAGGTCCACGCCGCGGCGCAAGGCGTGTTGCGCGTAGAGGATCTGCACGACCTCTCGCACGGCGAGCACCGCCAGCGCCCAGCGCGGGAGGGTCTCGAAGTGCCAGACGACGACCACGCCCGAGAGGACGAGCAGCCGGTCGATGACCGGGTCCAGCAGCGCCCCGAGCTTGGAGTACTGGCCGGTGACGCGCGCGGCGATGCCGTCGGCGTAGTCGCCCCAGCCGACGGCGGCGAAGATGATCGCGGGGAGCGTGTCGGTCCCCTCGTCGCTCGTCAGCGCCAGGACGAGGAAGACCGGGATCAACCCCAGGCGGACGAAGGAGATCGCGTTCGGGATCGTCCACGGGTTCCACGGCGCCTCGCGGCGCGTCTCGGCCGGCGGCGGGCCGGAGCGGTCGAGGCCGCTCAGCCGCCGGAAGGTCAGGGGAGCGCGCGCCACCGTTCGAGCACCGCCTCGGCCGCCCCGGTCAGCGGGACCGGGTCGAGGTCCGTCCGGCCGCGGCGCGCGACCGCCTCCGCCTCGCCGGACTCGAGCGAGCGCCGCCCCACCGTCAGGCGGAGCGGGCACCCGAGCAGCTCGGCGTCGGTGAACTTCTCGCCCGCCCCCGCGGCCCGGTCGTCGAGCAGGACCGACAGCCCCGCGGCCCGCAGCTCGTCGTACAGCGCCTCCGCCGCCGCGGCCTCGTCGCTGCCCGGCTTGCCGAGCGCCACCACCTCGACGTCGTACGGCGCGATCGCCTTCGGCCACGAGATGCCCTGCTCGTCGTGGGACTGCTCGACGGCGGCGGCGGCGATGCGCGCGGGCCCGATCCCGTACGAGCCCATCCAGACGAGCTGCTCCTTGCCGTTCTCGTCGAGGTAGCGCGCGCCGAGCGGCTCGGAGAACCGCGTGGCGAGCTTGAAGATGTTCCCGACCTCGATCGCCGGCTCGATCCGGATCGGGGCGCCGTTGACCGTGTCGCCCTCGACGACCGTCCGCACGTCGAGGCGCTCCCCCGCCGGCAGCTCGATGACTTCGTGGTAGCCGGGCCGGTTGGCGCCCACGACCCACGAGCCCTCGCCGATCGCGGCGTCGTAGACCGTCTTGACCTGGTTCGTCGGGCCCAGGAAGCCGGGCGGGCGGCCGATCTCCTCCTCGCGCGCGGGCCGGAAGCCGGACTTCAGGGCGTTCTGCAGCTTGATCTCGTTGACGCGGTGGTCGCCGCGGACGAAGACGTCCACGCGCGAGCCGCTGTCGAGGACGATCGGGAACGCCTTGAGCAGCCGGCTCTTCGGGACGCCCAGCGCGGAGGACACGGCCTCGATCGTCATCGCCCCCGGCGTGTGGAGCTCTCCCGACAGCGTTAGCTCGCCCGCCGGTTGGGGCTCGGCGGTGGCGACCTCGGTGTTGGCGGCGTAGCCGGGCGCGAGCGCGACGTCGTTCTCGCCCGACGGGCACGGCGCCATGTACTCGTGGGCCCCGATCCCGCCCATCATCCCGACGTCCGACTCGACCGCGTACCACTCCAGGCCGCAGCGCTCCATGATCCGCGCGTACGCCTCGGCGTGCAGGTCGTAGCTCGCCGCCAGGCCCTCCTCGTCGCGGTCGAACGAGTAGGAGTCCTTCATGATGAACTCGCGCGTGCGCAGGACCCCCGCGCGCGGCCGCGCCTCGTCGCGCCCCTTCGTCTGGAAGTGGTAGAGGATCTTGGGAAGGTCCCGGTAGGACTTGACCGCCGCCGCGACGTGCAGCGTGACGATCTCCTCGTGGGTGAGCGCGAGCACGTGCGGAGCGCCCTTGCGGTCGTCGAGCTTGAAGAGCTCGTCGATGTCGTAGCGCCCGCTGCGCTTCCAGATCTCCGCCGGGTTGAGCACCGGCATGAGCATCTCCTGGCCGCCGATGCCGTCGATCTCCTCGCGCACGATCTGGGCCACGCGCTGGTGGGCGCGCCACCCGGCGGGCAGCCACGACCACAGCCCGGCGCCGACCTGGCGGACGAGCCCGGCGCGGACGAGCAGCTTGTGCGAGACGGCCTCCGCGTCGGCGGGCGGCTGGCGCTCGGTGGGCAGGAACAGGCGGCTCAGGCGCATCGGCGACAGCGTATGCGTTGGTCCGCAACTCTGATCTCAAGATGCGGTTCACTGTGGTCGTGACCCGCCTCGTGCTCGCCACGTGCCTCGTCGTGCTCGCGCTGCTTCCGGCCGCCGCCCAGGCTTCCGACCAGCAGCTGTCGATGATGATGGACGACGACCTGCTCGTCTACCGCGACGACGCCACCCGCGACGCCGCGATGAGCCGCATGAAGCAGCTCGGCGTGGACTACGTGCGCGTGACCGTGCTGTGGAGCGTCGTGGCCGAGGGCGCCAGGTCGACGAAGGCGCGCCGCCGGCGCTTCGACCCGCGCAACCCGAGCCGGTACCCGATCCGCAACTGGGACCGCTACGACCGCCTCGTCCGCGCGGCGCGCACGCTCGGGCTCGGCGTGTACTTCAACGTCACGCCGCCCGGGCCGAGCTGGTCGCGGGGCAAGGCGCCGCGCGGGCTGCGCGACGTCGTCAAGCGCGCGTGGAAGCCCAAGCCCTCGGAATTTGCCAAGTTCGTCGAGGCCGTCGGCCGGCGCTTCTCCGGCCGCTACAAGGACGAGAACGACGGCGGCCAGGCGATTCCGCGCGTCGCGTTCTGGTCGCTGCTCAACGAACCCAACCAGGGCGGCTGGCTCTCGCCGCAGTACGAGCACGCCAGGATGCGCTCGCCGGCGATGGCGCGCGAGCTGTTCCTGCGCGCCCGCGCGGCGCTCGACCGCACCGGGCACGGCCGCGACACGATCCTCTTCGGCGAGACCGCGCCGCTGGGCTCGAGCCTGCGCAACCAGACCTCCCCCATCCGCCCCAAGCGCTTCTACCGCGAGCTGCTGTGCCAGAGCCGGCGCTCCTTCCGCTGCAACCTCTTCGAGAAGTACGGCCCGATCCGCGCGACCGGCGTCGCCCACCATCCGTACACGAAGAACGTCTCGCCGCTCGTCAAGGACCGCAACCCGGACTCGATCACGATGGCCAACGCGTCGGCGCTCGGCGACCTGATCGACTCGCTCGCGCGGCGGACGAAGAACGTCAAGCGCGGCCTGCCGGTGTACATGACGGAGTTCGGCTTCGAGACCAACCCGCCCGACCCGTTCAGCGGGGTCCCGGTCGAGCAGCAGGCCGAGTGGAACCAGCTCGGCGACTTCCTCGCGTACGCCAACCCGCGGATCGCCGCGATCACGCAATTCCTGCTGCGCGACGTCGCGCCGGTGAAGAGCGCGCGGCGCGGGACGAAGCCCTACTGGTTCACCTACCAGTCCGGGCTCTTCTACAACGACGACAAGGCCAAGCCGTCGGCCACCGGCTACTTCTTCCCGTTCCTGGCCAGCGCGGCGGGCGCGGACGCCGCGAACGTCTGGGGCCAGCTGCGCTTCCGCCCGAACGCGCTGCCGGCCGGCGCCCAGGACACCGTCCAGATCCAGCACGCGCCGGGCGCGAGCGAGCAGTGGACCGACGTCGGCGGGCCGATCACCGTCACGAACCCGATGGGCTACTTCGTCGCGCGCGTGCAGTACCCCGGGCCCGGCCGGCTGCGCGCGATCTGGAACCCCGGTTTGCCCGTCCCGAGCCGCCCCCAGCCCGTCCGATGACCGCCCGCGCACTGCTGCTCGCGACGCTGATCGCGCTGTCGACGGCCGCCCCCGCCGCGGCCTCGAAGTCGATGGAGGTCGGCGTCGCCGACGACCGGCTGATGCTCGGCAGCGCCGAGCAGGCCGCGGGCGCGATCGACGACTGGCGCGCGGCGGGCGTCGACGCCGTCCGCATCGTGGCGCGGTGGGGCGTCTACGCGCCGTCGCCCGACTCCCGCACCCCGCCCGACGCGTTCGACGGCGCCGACCACACCGACGCGCGCTACAACTGGGCCGCGCTGGACCGCGCGGTCGGGATGGCGAGCGGCGCGGGGCTGAAGGTCATGCTCACCGTCACCGGCTGGGGGCCCGTGTGGGGCAGCGAGTACCCGGTCAAGGACAACCCCCGCTTCAAGCCCGACCCCGGGAAGTTCGCCGCGTTCGCGAAGGCCGTCGCGACGCGCTACGGCGGGATGGTCGACCGCTACATCATCTGGAACGAGCCGAACGTGACGCTGTGGTTCCAGCCGCAGTCGCAGTGCGTGCGCAAGCGGTGCACGCCGTACTCGCCGCACCACATGCGCCGGATCGTGCGCGCGGCCGACCCCGCGATCCGCGGCGCCGACCCGGGCGCGAAGGTCCTCGTCGGCGCGCTCGCGCCGCGCGGCTCCTCCGGCAACTCGCCGAACGCGGCGCTGCGCCCGCTGCTGTGGCTGCGCGAGCTCGGGTGCGTGAGCTCCAAGTACAAGAAGGTCCGCAAGAGCTACTGCCGCGGCTTCAAGCCCGCCGCGGCGGACGGCCTCGCCTACCACCCGCACGGCCTGAAGCTCGCGCCGAACCAGGCCGATCGCGTGCCCGACCAGGCGCAGCTCGCCGACCTCGGCCAGGTGACCTCGACGCTCGACCGCGTCGTGAAGGCGGGCGGCATCAAGGCGCGCGGGACCAAGCGCCTCCCGCTGTACCTCGACGAATACGCCTACCAGACCAAGCCGCCCGACCGGGTGCTCGGCGTCTCCGCCTCGCAGCAGGCGCGGTTCATGGCCCAGTCGGCCTACCTGGCGTGGAGGAACCCGCGCGTGAAGAACCTCACTTGGTACGTGTGGGAGGACGAGCCGTCGAACGCCGTCGGCGGCGGCTGGCAGTCCGGCGTGCGCTACCTGAGCGGCAGGAACAAGCCTTCGTTCGACGTCTTCCCCGAGCCGTTCTGGGCCGAGCGCGCCCGTCGCGGCGTCGCGCGGCTGTGGGGCCAGGTGCGCCCGGGCGGCGGCACCACGGTGACGATCGAGCGCAGGTCGGGCAGCGCGTGGCAGCGCGTGGCCTCCACGCAGACCGACGGGCACGGCGCGTTCACCCGCACCGTCCGCATCGCGCGCACGACGACGTTCCGCTTCAGGTGGGACGGCGGCACGAGCGCCGCGCGCGCCGTCTCCCCGTGAACATGCGCCTCCATGGCGGATATCCGGGAGGATGCGCAGCTATGCGGTACTGGCCGAATCCCGCACACAAGAAGGAGACCACCGAGGCTGGACCCCCGGCGTGGTTTCCAGCAAAGGATCCGTGTCCGCAGGGAATGACGGTCGCGGAGCGAAACGCTCTGCTTGAAGCCTCAGTCCCAGTAGATCCCGGCGACCCCCACTCCCGGCGCTACGTCGTCCGCCGGACGCCGCACGGCATCGAGTTGTATGACCTGAAGTGGACTCGCGATGTCGATGGGGGCCCCGAGTTTCATGGACATCCGGCGACGTATGTTCCGGGCGGGATGTTGAAGCGATTCAGAGACAACACCGTGATTACAGCGGCGGAATACAAGCGGCTGCGCAAGCAGTTCGGACAATGACGCTCATCGGAAACACGAATTCGCTTGCCGTCGAACTGATTCCGGTGGCTCCGTCATGGGAGCGTCGATACGAACCGGAGGCGGCCGCGTGGGCGGGAGCCGCGGTATGGGTCGGCGGCCGAAACCTCTGCGCCCATGTCCTCGCAGGGACACGAGAGGTACAGGAACAGCTGTTTGTGCCGCTCGGACCCGTTGTGGATTGGCTCGTTGACGCGGCGCCTGGACTGGTTTTCGAGGAGCGCGCGAAGAACTTCCCAACCCGCCGACGTCTGCACGACATGGTGGAGCGGTGGGCCGAGGCTCGGCCTCCGCTGGGATATAGCGAGGATGACTGGCTGGATCTACGAGAGGATTGGTGGAAACGCCACTTTCTGCGCGCTGGCGTAGACGGAGCTCGACTGCCAGATCTCGCGTTCTTGCGCGACGACGAGGATCTTGTTGTCTCATGGCGCCGACCGCGTTTCTTCGGCGCTGGCGTGCCTGTGATGCTTTGGCCAGAGGGCGAGTTCGCGCTGCCGTGGCGCGAAGGGATCGACGTACTTGCCGCCTTCGCTTCGCAAGTCGCCGAATGGATGCGAGCCGCGGGGATCACGAACCCCCCATGGATCGTTGACTCGGATCCACTTGGTGCCGCGATTGCAGGGGTTGATGCGCGCCAAGCGCTTGAGTTGTTCACGGGACGTGCCCTGAGCGAGTTGTCATCGCTCTTCCAGGTATCCGATCTACCTGAGCTGCTCCACCGCCTCGAATTGCCGGACGCGGCTGGCGATCCTGCGGCGAGCGCACAGTGTCAAGTTCTGCGGGATCTCTCACCCCACGCTGACCCCGCGATCGGCGACCTACTCAGCGAGCTCAGCCAGCGCGCCACGTATCAAGCCGACGATAGGCGGCGCCGATGGCTGGAGCGCCGCGACGTGGCGATAGACGCTGCAAAGGCCGGTGAGACGCTTGAGCGCAGTGGGCAGCTCGCCGCGAACGAGGTTCGCGCTGCAATGTCGATGGACGGCGAGCCGATCGGCGACATGCCTGCGGTGCTCGGGGCGTGCGGCGTGGACTACAGCCACAGCAACGTTGCCGGCGGGCACGACCGCATGATGGTGGGAGTTCCACCCGCAGGGGGTCCCACGGCTTTCACTCTTGAGACGCAGCGGACGGAGACCGACTGGGGGCGGCGATTCGAACAAGCCCGCGCGCTGGGCCACATGTTGTTGGACCCGATGAGGGAGCACGCAGTCGGTGCCGCGTCAGGGCCATTCGCGCAAGCATCCAGACGGCGTAGGTCGGGGGCGTTCGCGGCCGAGCTACTTCTGCCGGAGAGTGCGTTGGTCGCGGCGAGCAGCGGAACGCTCGACGGCGCCGCGCGCGGCAATGCGTTCAGCGAGATGCTTGAAACGTATGGCGTTGGGGCTCGGACGGCCGCGTTCCAGCTCTGGAACAAGGGATGGCTCTCGGATGCGGTCGTCCGCGACGAGCTGATTGATCGGTTCGCCACCGCAGATCGTGCATGAACTTGCGTGATGGGGCGGCGACGACGACGCGCCTCTGCTGAGAGTCCACGTCGAGTTTCACGACGGCGCGTCGTGGGGGCGGGCGCCCGCGCTCCGAGCGTCACACCCCAGTAGATGGGCCGGTTTCGAGTTAGTGCCGACGTGTCACTTTCGTTGGCTGGAGCTGCGCCTACGCGCTCGCCGGCGTGACCGCCGGCCCGCCCTCGTAGATCTTGCGGTGCGGGTCCTCGGTGTTCGCGGCGCGGACCGCCTCGACGTCGGCCTTGTAGTCGCCCTTGCCGGTCGGGTCGCTCATCAGCAGCGAGCCGAGCTCGAACAGCGCGAGGCCGGCGTGCGGCACCCACTGGCTGCGGCCCTTCTTGTACTGGCCGGTGAGGAACGGCGTCGCCGCCAGCGCGAGGGCGCCGATGGCGTCGAGGGCGAGGTGCGCCTTGTACGGGATGACCTTCGCGATGCCGAGCGGGTAGTCGGTGAGCGTGCTGTAGCCGGCGTGGAAGGCGCCGGCCGCGCGGATCTGCGTCGCCGCCTGCGTGCCCTCGATGCCCGCGAGCTTCGGGAAGAGGGTCATCAGCGTGGCGCCGACGGTGTAGTCGGTCATCCCGTGCAGCGTGGAGTCGATCGGCCTCACGGCTTGAGCACCACCTTCATGCAGTCGTCCTGCTTGTGCTTGAACGTCTCGAACCCGTTCGGCGCCTCGTCGAGCGGCAGGCGGTGCGTCACGACGAAGCTCGGGTCGATGTCGCCGTCGCGGATGTGCGCGTAGAGCTTCTTCAGGTACTTGTGGACGTGCGCCTGGCCGGCGCGCAGCTGGAGGCCCTTGTTCATGAACGCGCCGCTGGGGAACTTGTCCATCAGCCCGCCGTAGACGCCGATCACCGACACGATGCCGCCCGGGCGGCAGGCGAGGATCGCGTCGCGCAGCGCGTGGCCGCGGTCGGACTCCGAGCGCGTGGCCTGCTTGGCGCGCTCGACGGCGTGGACCACGCCGTGGCCGTGCGTGGCCTCCATGCCGACGGCGTCGATGACCGCGTCAGGTCCGCGGCCGCCGGTCAGCTCCTTGAGCTGCTCGACGATGTCGGCGTCCTCGGAGAAGTCGATGACGTCGGTGGCGCCCGCCTTGTTGCGGGCCATCTCGAGCCGGTAGGCGTACTGGTCGATCGCGATGACGCGCTCGGCGCCCATCATGATCGCGCTGGCGATGGCGAACTGCCCGACCGGGCCCGCGCCGAAGACCGCGATGACCTCGCCGCCGGTGATGTCGCACAGGTCGGCGCCGAACCAGCCGGTCGGGAAGATGTCCGACAGGAACAGCACCTGCTCGTCCGTGAGGTCGTCCTCGATCTTGATCGGGCCGACGTCCGCGTAGGGGACGCGCGCGTACTCGGCCTGCCCGCCCGCGTACCCGCCGGTGAGGTGCGAGTAGCCGAAGATCCCGCAGGTCGAGTGGCCGAACATCTTCTCGGCCGAGCCCGAGTTCGGGTTGGAGTTCTCGCAGACGGAGTAGAGCTCGTGCTTGCACGACCAGCAGTTGCCGCAGGCGATCGGGAACGGCACGACGACGCGGTCGCCCACCTTCAGGTTCGAGACGCCCTTGCCGGTCTCCACGATCTCGCCCATGAACTCGTGGCCGAGGATGTCGCCCTTGCGCATCGCCGGGATGTAGCCGTCGTAGAGGTGCAGGTCCGATCCGCAGATCGCCGTCGAGGAGATCTTCACGATCGCGTCGCGGTCGTTGAGGATCTTCGGGTCGGGGACGTTCTCGACCTGGACCTTGTTGCGGCCTGACCAGACGGTGGCTCTCATGACGTGCCTCCTGGGTTCGCCGCGGCGAGCTCGTCGTCGGGCAAGGGGTGCGCCGGCCGGGGCTTAACCTGGCGCTTGGCGAGCTGGCCCTCGGGCGAGCCGTCGGAGCGCGCCACCTCGCCGGTCTCCACGATCTGCTTGAAGCGGCGCAGGTCGTCCTTGCACTGGATCGCCGGCTCCTCGCCGAAGAGCTTGGCGACCGCCGCGCCGAGCGCCCCGGCGGGC
>DASVQN010000001.1:0-55119 GCA_036389155.1 Solirubrobacteraceae bacterium | reverse complement strand
CGACGCCGTGCTCCAGTGTGCCGCCGGCGAGCGAGACGCGCTCGGCCAGCCCGATCAGGCCGGTCCCCGTTCCGGGCAGCGGCGGGGCCGCGGCGACGGCCACCGGCGCGAGGCTGCGGACCTCGACCTGCAGGTCGCCGTCGAGCGCGCGGACGGTGAGCGTCACGGCGGCTCCCGGCGCATGCTTGCGCGCGTTCGTCAGGCCCTCCTGCGCGATCCGGTACGCGGTGCGCTCGACGGCGGCGGGCGGCGCCGCGTCGCCCAGCTCGATCCGGGCGGTGACCCGCATCCCGGCCGCGCGCGACTCCTCGACGAGGGCGGCGAGGTCGGCGAGCGTCGGCTGGGGTGCTTGCGTCAGGCTCTCGCCGCTGTCCTCGCGCAGGACGCCGATCACGCTGCGCAGCTCCTCGAGCGCCGTCTTCGCGCTCTCGCGGATGACGCCGGCCGCCTCGGCGACCTCCTCGGCTGGGGCGTCGGGGTGGAATTCGAGTGCGCCGGCGTGGACGGAGAGCAGCGAGAGGCGGTGGGCGAGGACGTCGTGCATCTCGCGGGCGATCCGCCGCCGCTCGCCCGCGCGGGCCTCCTCCGCGGCGCGATCGGCCTGCGCGCGCAGCGATCGCACGAGCTCTCGCCGCGCGCGGACGAAGAGTCCCCAGCCGAGGACCACGCCCGTCACCAGCAGGCAGGCCCCCGCGTTGACCCAGTAGTTACCGGCGGAGGGGTAGAGCAGCGGGCTCGCGAACGCCCAGGCGATCAGGAGCCCGGCGATGATGGCCAGATCACGGCCGCGGGCCCGGATCGCGGCGTTGAAGGTGGCGGCGAGGTTCGCGCCGGAGGCCGGGAGGATCACGAGCGCGACTGCCCCGACGCCGATCCCGACGGCGGCTGGATGGGTGCGCCGCCAGTGCAGCGAGACGAGTGTCGCGATCCCGACCACGACGGCCACGACGCGCAGCCAGGGCGGGTGCATCTCCCAACTGCCCGCGAGGGTGGCGGCGCTGATGGCGAACGCGAGCAGGTAGATCGTCACGTCGACGACGCGGTCGCGGCGGACACGCTGCTCGTCGGGCGCGTCGATCACGTCGGTGAAGCGTGGTGTCGCCCGGCGTGCCATCGCTCGAGGGTCAAGGCTAGGCGAGTACGACGGCCGTGAACCCCTACCAAAGTCGTTGTCTGCCACCGCCGCGGGGCTCGGCGGGCGTAGCCCGCGGCCCGTGGCTGCGCACCCGGCGGGCCGCGAGTCTGCCGGCATGATCCAAGCCAACGGACTCACCAAGCAGCTCGGCGGGCGCACCGTGGTCTCGGACGTCACGTTCCGCTGCGAGCCGGGCACCGTCACGGGCTTCCTCGGCCCCAACGGCGCCGGCAAGACCACCACGATGCGGATGCTCGTCGGTCTCTCCGAACCCGACAGCGGCGAAGCGCGGATCCTCGGCGCGCGCTATCGCGACCTGCCGAACCCGGGCCGGCGTGTCGGCATCCTGCTCGACGCGTCCGCGCAGCACACCGGGCGCCGCGGCCGCGAGGCACTCGTCGTCTCCGCCCACACCATGGGCGTGCCGGCGCAGCGCGTCGACGAGCTGCTGGAGCTCGTCGGCCTGGACGAGACCGCGGCCCGGCGGCGGGTCGGCAAGTACTCGCTCGGCATGCGCCAGCGCCTGGGCCTTGCCCACGCACTGCTCGGCGACCCCGAG
This sequence comes from Solirubrobacteraceae bacterium, assembly GCA_036389155.1. GTDB lineage: Bacteria > Actinomycetota > Thermoleophilia > Solirubrobacterales > Solirubrobacteraceae > CADCVT01. The sequence goes on along the minus strand of DASVQN010000001.1, from coordinate 53,425 downwards.
GTCCTGATCCTCGACGAGCCCGCCAACGGCCTCGACCCCGAAGGCATGCGCTGGATGCGCGGGCTGCTGCGCGGGTTCGCCGACCGCGGGGGCACCGTCCTGCTCTCCTCGCACCTGCTGGCCGAGGTCGAGGCCGTCGCCGACCGGATGATCATCATCGCCGGCGGACGGGTCCAGGCGCAGGGGACCCGCGCCGAGCTGCTGACCGAGTCCACGACCATCGTCGAGGCTGACGATCTCGCCGGTCTCGACGCCGCGCTGCGACGCGCCGGCCTGGCGACCCACCCGGCCGACGGCGATCGGCGGCTGGTCGAGGCCGAGCCCGAGGCCGTCGCCCGCGCGGCGATGGTCGACGGCGTGGTCCTGCTCCGGCTCGCCCCGGCCGAGGGCGCCGGCCTCGAGCGTCTCTTCTTCGAGCTGACCGCATGAGCACCACCGCCCTCGCCACACCGATCCGCGTGAACACCGCCGGCGTCCACGCGCGCCCCGGCCTCGGCCGCCTCGTCGCCGTCGAGCTGCGCAAGATGGTCGACACCCGGGCCGGCTTCTGGATTCAGGTCGCCATGGTGGCGCTCACCGTGGTCGTCGTGGTCGTCCGCCTGCTCGTCGGCGATGCCGCGGACCACACGTTCCGGCCCGTCGTCGATGCCGGGCTGCAGCCCGCGGCCATCCTCCTGCCGGTCCTCGGCATCCTGCTCGTCACGTCGGAGTGGACCCAGCGCACCGCGCTGATCACGTTCACGCTCGTCCCGGTGCGCTCGCGCGTCCTCGGCGCCAAGCTCATCGCGAGCCTCCTGAGCGCCGTCACGATGCTTGCGATCTCGGTCGCCATCGTCGCCGCCGGGGTGCTGGTCTCGTCCCCCGGCGTCGAAGGAGCCTGGTCCGACGCCGCGCCGCTGATCGGCCAGTCGGCCGTCTACCTGACGGCCGGGATGGTCATCGGCGTCGCGTGGGGCGCGATCCTGCGCGCCTCCGCGCCCGCCATCGTCCTCCTCTTCGCGCTGCCGACGGCGTCGATGGCGCTCGTCTCGCTGCCCGTGTTCGCCGGCGTCGGCCCGTGGGTGGACAACGCGCACGCCCTCGGCCAGATGACCGCGGAGGTCATGAGCGCCACCCAATGGGCGCACGCCGCCACCTCGCTCACCCTCTGGATGGTGCTCCCGCTCCTGATCGGCGCCTGGCGGGTCACCCGAGGCGAGGTCACCGCATGAGGATCCGGGTCGTGGACGCCTTCACCGATCGGGCGTTCGCCGGGAACCCGGCCGGCGTCTGCGTCGTCGAGCGGTGGCGGGAGGAAAGCCGCTCGCTCAGCCCACCGGTTCGATGTGCACGATCAGCGGGTGGCTCGTGCCGTCGTGCCACCGGGTCCGCAGCGTCAGCTCACCGCTGTCTCCCGAGTATCGGATCGTCGCAACGCTCTCGGCTTCACCCACGTCGAGGCTCAGCACTTCGGCGGCGGCGACGGGCTGGGGAAGACCTTTCGCGAGCTCGGGGACCTGCGGGCGGAGCTCATCGGAGAAGTCGGCCACGACCGTGTCCATGTCGCCGCGTACCACGGCATCCGCGTGCGCCTGAATGTGGTTGCGGGTTCTGCTCTCGTCCATATCCATCTCCCGTGCCACCCGGAGGACCAAGAGCGAGAGCGTACATCTCGTCGAGACGTGATCCGGCAAGACGTGGCTTATAGGCTGCGCCTGTGTTCGTCCCGGCTGACGGCCATCTGTTGAACGCGGTCGAGCTCGGCTCCGGCCCGGCCTTCGTGGCACATGGCGGGTGGGTCGGCAACTGGGAGCTGTGGCAGCAACCGTTCGAGCTGATGCATCGCCGCTGGCGGTGCATCGGGTTCGACCATCGCGGGAGCGGCGCCAGTAGCTTCCCGCCGCAGAGCATCAGCCCGACCGCGCTGGTCGACGATCTCTTCCGGGTGCTCGACCACTTCGAGGTGGACACGTGCGTGCTCGCGGGCGAGTCGCTCGGAGCACTGACCTGTCTGCTGGCGGTGTTGCGGGAGCCGTCGCGCTTCGACGGCCTGGTACTTGTCGACGGCGCCCCGGCCGCGAGCAGGGACGCGATGGAGCCGCTGGTCAACGGCAGCCGCTCGGACTACCCCGCGACGGTGCGTGCGTTCGTCGACGCATGCGTGCCAGAGCCGGACAGCGACCACATCAAGCGCTGGGCGCGCCAGATCCTGCTCCGGGCCGACCCCGAGGCCGCGGCACGCGTCTTCGAGTCCCACTACGAGGAAAACGCCGCCGCAGACATCACCCAGATAGCCGTTCCGACCCTCCTGATCCACGGCGAGGACGACGCCATCATCCCCGTCGCCCTGGGAAGAGCTGTCGCAGATGCGATCCCCGGCGCGGAGATCGTCGTGCTACCCGGCGCGGGCCACATCCCCACGATGACGCGGCCGCAAGCCGTCGTAGCGGAGATCGAGCGGTGGGCCACGGCGCTGGCGACGAAGTGACAAAGAGAAAAGCCGCTCGACCGAGCGGCTTTTCAGGTCCTGATGATGGAGACGGTGGGAATCGAACCCACGTCCGCAGTCGCACAGAAGGCAGCTTCTACGAGCGTATCCGGCACTCTGTTCTCGTCCCGTACTCGCCATGCCGGCAGGGTTGTCCGGGACCAGCTTCCTGAGATGTCCCCCGGTCGGCGGAAGCGGACCTTCCGGGGTGAGCCCACGTTCTGATACCGGATCCCCCACGGTGGGCGGGCGGGGGGCGGTACCTCACTCACCTAGTCGTGTGACTAGGCAGGGAGGGCGTACTCGTGAGAGTCCGCACGTATGGTTTTCCGGCGGTTTTACGAGGCCAGCCGGAACCTCGGCTCGCGACTGCCCCTGTGGATCCGACCACGTCGAAGCCTGTCGTCCCCAGGGTTTCTACGCCCCACAGTCTAGCTGAGGAGCGCAAGTTCGAACGAGGCGGAACGTTCGCGTTCACATGGTCCGGACGATCCTCCTTGCCGTCGTGGCGCTCGCCGTCGCCGCGCCGCTCGCCGCCGCCGCCGAGCCCGCGACGTTCAGGGTCGGCGCCGCGACCGCGAGCGTGGACCCGCTTCCGGGCGTCCCCGTCTACGCCGGCGGCTTCGGCCTCAGCCCGCCGATCACGACGGTGCACGACCCGCTCGAGGTCCGCGCCCTGTACGTGGCGAACGGCAAGGGCGACGCGGTGGCGATGGCGGTGCTCGACGCGCAGGCCGCCTTCTCCGCCTACCAGGACGCGCCCGAGCTCGGCCTCACCGCCATCCGCGAGGACGCGGCGAAGGCCGCGAACCTCGAGCCGAAGGACATCATCGTCCAGGCCACCCACAGCCACGCGGCGCCGACGCTCGAGGGGATCTGGGGTCCGGTCCCACGCGCCTACCTCCAGCTCGTCCACGACCGCACGGTCGAGGCGATCGCGCAGGCGGCGAGCCGGGCGAAGAGCGCGCACCTGAGCATCGCCACCTTCGACGCGCCGTGGATGAACAACATCGACACCCAGCAGACCGACTCGTACCCGGGCTGGGCGCAGGACGGCCAGGTCTCCGTCCTGCGCGCGACGACGCCCAGCGGCGGGTCGATCGCGACGTTCGCCAGTGTCCCCGCGCACGGCGACATCGTCGAGGGCTCGGGGGAGGAGCAGCTGAGCGCGGACTACTTCGGCTTCGTCCGCGCCGCGCTCGACGAGCGCCTCGGCGGGACGAACATCGTCGGCCCCGCCACCCTCGGTCGCGAGGAGACGCCGGTGCAGGTCGGCGGCTTCGGCCCGGCCACGTGGTTCGCCGGTGTCGTCCAGAGCATCGTCGGCCACGCGCTCACCGGCGCCCGGCCGGTCACCGACGACACGATCGCCAGCGCCGAGTCCTTCGTCCGCGTCGCGGGGACGAACGCCGCCCTGCTCGCCCTCAACGCCGCGTGGAAGCTGCCCGACGAGCAGAAGGCGCAGATGGCCGACGCCTCCGGCATCTACCCGATCGACCGCAGCATGGAGCCGCCGCACCTCACCGGCTCCGTGATCGGCACCCCGCTCACCGCCCTGCGCATCGGGAAGACCGCGTTCCTGTCGATGCCGGGCGAGCCGTTCCCGGAGGTCCGCTACGGAATCGCCGGCGCCGTCAAGGGCGCGGACACGATCGTCGCCCTCTCCAAGGCGCAGGACGACTGGGGCTACTTCTATCCCGCCTGGGCGTGGGGCTTCACCTCGCTCTACACGTCCGACCACAACACGTACAACATCGCCCCGCAGGCCGGCGACCAGGTCATCCAGGAGCAGACGCAGAACGCCGGGACGCTCGGCTTCGCTGCCGATCCCGTCGCGGCGGGCAAGCCGCTGCCGACGCGGTGGGAGCAGGCGCTGAAGCCGGGGCTGCAGGCGATGGCCTCCCCGACGTGGGGCGACGCGGGCGCGGACGGCAGGCTCCCCGTGACGTTCACGTCGATCTGGAGCGACGCGTACGTCAACGGCAAGGGCCTCAGCGGCCCGGTCCACGTCGACTTCGGCGACGGGACGAGCGCCGAGGTGACGGGCGACAAGCGCAAGCGCTACACGCACGAGTACGCGCCCGGCACCTACACCGTCAGGTTCACGGGGGTCGACGGCGACGGGAACGAGGCGGCGTGGCAGCTGACCGTGCACGCGTACCCGCCACTCGCCGCCGCGATCGACGCCCGCAAGGAGCACGGCCGCACCTACGCCTTCACCGGGTCGACGCGCGGCGGCGACGGCCACGCGCTCGCCTACCGCTGGCGCTTCGCCGACGGCACCACGGGCGCGGGCCGCCGCGTCACCCACACCTTCCCCGCCGGCATGAAGCCCGGCGCCACGCTGACCGCCGCCGACGGCACGACGACGACCGCCACCACGAGCTGGGCGGCGAAGCGCCGCCGCTAGGGCCGCTTGCGCAGCTCGCGCACGACCTCGATCGCGCTGCGCTGGCCGGTCAGCGCGGTCGCGCCGAACACGATCTTGTACTCGCCCGCCTCGCGCGGGCGCCCGAACTTCACGCGGAACGTCCCGCGCCGGCCCGAGAGGGTCGCGCCGTCGACGGCGACGTCGTCGCGGTACAGCGTCGCGCGGATCGTCGAGCGCTTCGAGAGGAAGACGCGTCCCTCGACGGTCGTCTTCGTCGCGACGAAGCGCGGCGTCCCGAAGCGCACCGGCTCGGTCTCGTAGAGCGCGAAGCTCTCGGCCATCCCGCAGAACGGCTCGCCGCCGATCGTGTCGCACAGCTTCTCCAGGAACTCCCGGAACAGCTGGTGGTAGTGCAGGTCGGACTCCTCGCCCCGCAGCGACCCCGGCTCGTGGTAGTAGAGCGACCACGCGCCGGTGTCGTACATCGCCATCGTCGCGCGCGCCTCGGCCAGCGCCGCCTCGTACGTCTCCTGCACCGCCCCGTCCGCCGGCTCGAGCTGCGCGTAGGCGTACAGCGAGATGACGGTCTGGGCGAAGCCGTTGCCGATCTGCAGCCGCGGGGCCTGCGGGTACATCAGGTAGAAGGCGCGGCCGGGCTCCGACACGACCCGGAAGCCGCCCGGCGGGTCCTGCCGGAAGAGCTCGAGCATCTGGCGCGCCTCGGCCCGCAGCCCGAGCCGCGCGTAGGCCTCGAGCGCGATCGACTGCGGCATCGCCGAAGCCCAGCCCGGCGCCCCGCCCGCCCACGGGAAGAGGTACTCGAACGCGATCGCGCCGTCGCGGCGGACCGCGAGCTGCAGCAGGTCGTCCGCCCACGCCCGCGTGCGGTCGGTGATGCGCTTCTTCTTCGACAGCGCGTTGAGCGTGCCGAGGTTCGCGAGCGGCTGGAGCTGCCACCCGTTGCCGCTGTAGAGCTGGAAGACGACGTCCGACCCGGGGAACGCGCGCCGCGTGCCGTTCGCCGGCGCCGCGAGCCGCTCGCGCCAGAACCACTCGACGTTGCGCTGGACGATGAGCATGGCCGGCCTGACGCGGTCGACCAGCATCTGCCGCTTGGCCAGCGAGCGGGTGTTGGCGACGACGCCCGCCATGTTCGCCTTCGACGAGCCCGTCAGCCTGCGCGCGGCGATCTTCGCGTCGCGCCAGTCGCGCTGCCAGGCGTCGACGACCACCGGATCCGTCTGCCCCGCGGCCTCGATCGCGTCGAGCGTCTGGTCGACGGGGTCGGTCGCCGCCCTGGCGCCGGGCGCCGCGACGAGCGCCAGGAGGAGGGCCGCCAGCAGCACACGAACTCGCATCGAGCGGTGCAGGGTGACAGCATCGGCGGACATGGAAGACACCTTCACGGGGTTCGACGGCTCGGAGTTCACGGTCCTCCGGCGCCCCACCAACCCGCGGGACAGCCTGGAGATGCGCTTTCGCTTCGTCCCCGACTGCGCGGCCCCTCCCCCGCACGTCCACCCGGACACCCACGAGACCTTCGCGGTCGAGGAGGGCGAGTTCGAGCTGCTCCGCGGCTCGGAGTGGCAGCGGGTGACCGCCGGGGAGTCCGTCGTCGTCGAGCCCGGCACCCGCCACACGTTCCGCAACCGCAGCGGCGCGCCCGTCGTCGTTCACAACGTCCACGACCCGCACCACGACTTCGAGCGTTACCTGCGGTCGCTCACCGGCCTCAGCCACGAGCTGCGCGCCACCGCCCCGAACAGCCCGAAGGCCGCGCTGCGCTTCGCGAAGCTGTGGGCCGAGCATCCCGACCTGATCCGCCCCGCGGACCTCCCGATGAGGCTCGGGATGCCCGTCCTGAACGCCCTCGGGCGCGTCGCCCGGGTCTAGAACACGCGTCCGCGGCGCTCCCCGCCCTCCCCCGCCGAGCCGACCACCGGAGGGCGCGGCTCGGCGGTGAGGTACGGACGCTAGGGCGTCGAGTCGCGCGAAGTACCCCTCACCGGCCGACGTCCCGCAGCTGCCGGTCCATGTCGCGCTTCATCTCGCGGCTCTTGATCGACTCGCGCTTGTCGAAGACGTTCTTGCCGCGTGCCAGCGCCAGCTCGACCTTCGCGCGCCCGTTCGAGAAGTAGATCCGCGTCGGGACGAGCGTCCACCCCTTCTCGGCGATCCGGCCGACGACCCGGTCGATCTCGCGCTTGTGCAGCAGCAGCTTGCGGTCGCGCTCGGGCGGGTGGTTCTCCCGCGACGCGGGCTGATACGGCGGGATGTGGAGGTTGTGCAGCCAGACCTCGCCGTCGGTGATCGTGGCGTAGGCGTCCTTCATCGTCGCGCCGTTGTCGCGCAGCGCCTTGACCTCGGTCCCGCGCAGCACCATCCCGGCCTCGATGCGGTCGAGCAGCTCGTACCGGTACGACGCCTGTCGGTTCGACGCGACGTCGCCCGCTCCGATCTTCCTCTTGCCGCCCTTGGCCACGCTCTCAATCTACGGCGCGGCGTCGTGGCCGTCGTAACGTGTCGCACCGGTGACGACGCCGGAGGACTTCGGATGGGACGACGCGTGGGCCGAGGCGCTCGCCGGGCTCCCGTACGACAGCGCCTCGCGCGTCGTCGCCGTGCACCGCGGCCGCGTCGAGCTGCACGACGACCAGTCGCTGCCCGTCGCGGGCGCGCTGCGCGAGGACCCGCCGGTCGTCGGGGACTGGGTCGCGGTCGTGGACGGCGCGATCCGCGCCGTGCTGCCCCGCCGGTCGACGCTGCGCCGCACGGACGAGACGCTCGTCGCCAACGCCGACCTCGGCATCGTCGTCACGTCCGCGAACCGCGACTACAACGACCGCAGGACCGAGCGTCTCGCCGCGCTCGCCCGCGACGGGCTCGGGAACGTGCTGGTCGTCCTCTCGAAGGGGGACCTCTCGAGCGACCCTGTCGCCGACGCGCAGCAGGCGCGGGCGGCGGCCCGCGCGCCGGTGGTCGTCGTGAGCGCCGAGCAGGGATGGGGCATGGAGGCGCTGCGCGCGTACCTCGAGCCGCGCCGGACCGCCGTCATGCTCGGGTCGAGCGGCGTGGGCAAGTCGACGCTCGTCAACACGCTGCTGGGCGAGGACGTCCAGCGCACGTCGCCGATCCGCGAGTACGACGACCGCGGCCGGCACGCGACGACGCACCGCGAGCTGTTCCGACTGCCGAACGGCGGCCTGCTGATCGACACGCCGGGCGTGCGCCGGCCCGGGCTCGACGGCGACGCCGGGCTCGCCGAGACGTTCCCGGACATCGAGGAGCTCGCGCTGCGCTGCCGCTTCCCGGACTGCGGTCACGAGACCGAGCCGGGCTGCGCCGTCCGCGACGCGGTCGATCCCGCGCGGCTGGAGTCGTGGCGCAAGCTCCAGGGCGAGGCGGCGACGGTGGCCGAGCGCAAGGCGCGCGGGCGCGAGGGCGCCCGGGCGCTGCGGTCCTACTACGACGAGCACGGCGGCGGCAAGCGGCGCTGAGCGGCGGCTAGACGCGGCGGGCGAGGGCGCGCGCACGCCGCGCGCCCCGGCGCGCGACGACGCCCACGAACCGCACGCGGCCGCGCCTGACGCCGACGACCGCACGACCGCGGACGCGCACGCGGCGACCACGCCGGATCCGCGCGCCCGGATGCACGCGGCCCAGGCGGTGGCCGCGAGCGGTCGTGGCGACGAGCGCGACCCGCCCGCGGACGAGGACCGCGACCACGCTCCCGCCGCCGCGCACGCACCACCGCGCCTGCCCCGCGCGCCGCGACGTCGGCGCGCCCGCGCGCGCGTACAGCCGGCGCCGGGTGTCGCGGAGCCGCACGGGCCCGATGCGGCGGCGAGTGACCCGCAGCCGCGCCGGCAGGCAGCCGCGGCCGCGGACGGTCGGCGCCGGAGCCGGCGTGCCGCGCGGGGCCCCCAGCCGCGTCACCTGCAGCGACGGGTCGGCGAGGATCTCGCGCTCGCAGAAGGGCGGCCTCACCCATGCCTTGCGCGAGAACAGCCGCGTCTGGTCGGCGTACCACGGCGAGGTCGGGTCGCTGGACTGCGAGTACGTGAGGATCGTGCGGCTGTCCGGGCAGCCGCCCGTGAACCGCGTCACGCCGACGAAGCTCGAGCCGAAGTTCACCGGCTCCAGGCCCTTGCCGGCCACGAACGGCGCCTCGATCACGTTGAAGACGCCGATCTCCTTGCCGGTCTCGGTGTAGGCGTCGCCCCCGTGCAGCGGGATGCGCTCGTCGCCGCGCTCGGCGTACTGGAAGGCGCGCGGCGCGGCGTCGAGCGGGATGCCGGCATCGCGCAGGTCGGCGATCGCGTCGGTCAGCGCCTTGCGCACCTCGGGGTTGCCCGTGTCCAGCCCGCGCGGCGTGTGGACGGGGTCGTCGAGCGAGAACGGCTCGCGGAACGGGCTCGTGCTCGCCTGGATCGCGTGGACGACGAACCGCTGGAAGAGCACGGCGCCGGCGCTGTCGAGGTCGTCGTGCAGGTCCCACTTCTCGAAGACGGGGCACGCCTCCTCGGCGCCCGGCGTCGACCTGCACATCGCGACGAGCTCGTCGCGCCACAGCTCCCCCGCGTGCTGGCGGTCGTCGAACGCCAGCTCCTGTACGCGGTCGGCGTTCAGCGACCCGACGCCCTCCAGCATCACCAGGGAGAGGCGGGTGCGCAGCGAGCGCTCCGTCCGCTCCGGCCCGATGATCCGCGGGAAGCCTTCCAGCGGCTGCTTCGGGTTGGTCAGCCAGTACGAGTCGTTCGAGTTCGCCACGTAGTCGTCGCGGACGAGCGACGGCTCGCGCGACGGGCCGAGGATCCCGGGGTCGGCGGCGTCCGGGTCGCCGCCCCAGCGGCACGTCGAGGTCGACCCGTCCAGCACGGGCAGGCCGATGAGCTGCTTCGCGGCGGCGCCGAGCGCGCCGTTGACACAGCGCCCCGCCAGCTCGTCGGTGACGTGGGGGATCGTCCCGATGTCCGCGTAGTACGCCTTGCCCGCCGAGTCCGCCGCGATGGTGTTCACCCACGGGATCCCCTGGTAGCGGCGCTCGGTCGCGTCGAGGTCGCCGACGCTCTGCGCGCGGGCCACCTCGAAGAAGTGGTTGACGAAGCGGAAGTTCTCCGCGTTCGCGTCGCCCATCGCGTAGGCGCGCTCCGGCGTCCACGGGAACAGCGGCAGCCCGAGGATCGAGTTGAACACCGGCCCGTGGACGCTGGAGTACAGCTTGCGCGTGCGGTCCTCGAGCCGCCCGTCCGCCCCCAGCGCCTTGACCGTCACGCTGTCGACGGTCATCTGCCTCGGCTCGCCGTCGTAGAGGTACGTCGTCGGCGAGCCGGGCACGAGCTTCAGCTCGAACGGCGTGAAGCGGAACGCCGTCGAGACCGTGTGGCTCCAGGCCATCCCGTCGGTGTGGCCGATGAGGATCGCGGGGACGCCGAACAGGCTCGCGCCCGAGACGTTCACCTGCCCGGGGATCGTGATCTGCGCCTGGTAGAAGCGCTCGGGGCCGATCCACGGGAAGTGCGGGTTGGCCAGGACCATCCCGCGGCCGTTGTCGGTCATGCCTGCGCCGAGGCCCCACGCGTTCGACCCCAGGCCGCCGTGCAGGCGGCTCTCGAGCGTCTTCAGCATCTCGGCGGGCGCGCGCGACGACGGCAGCCCGACCGGCGGCGTCGGCGGCTGCGCCTGCGCGATCCCGTCGACCGCGACGCCCGAGCTGGCGAGCAGGACGAGCTGGTAGAAGCGCGACCAGACGTCGAGCTCGTCGATCGGCGTCACCCAGTCCTTGCCGCGGCACGCCGGGTCGGGAAGACGATCGACGCCGACCTCCTGCAGGTACCGGTTGTAGCCCGCGACGTAGCCCTTCACCGCGGCGCGCACCTCCGGGAGCGGCCCGAGCGGCGGCGAGCGCTCGACGAGCTTCTCGACGGTGTGCTGGTCGCGGATGCGCTGGTAGAAGAAGTCCGAGTCGAGGTTCGTGAACTTCGCGCCGGTGCCGCGCGACTCGTAGCCGGCGTCGGGCCCGAAGAAGCGCGAGCGCTGCGCGCGGACCGTCACGTACGTGTCGGCCATGACGCAGAGGTTGTCCTGCGCGAACGCGTACGCGTAGCCGTAGCCGGCGCCCTCCCAGTCGTCGGCGAGGACGTGCGGGATCCCGTGCTCCGTCCGCCGGATCTCGGCGCTCGGCGCCGCGAGCGCCCCCGCGCACAGCACTGCGGCGAGCCCGCACCAGCCGATCGTCGCCGCGAGCGTCCTCCGCACGCGGCGGAACGCTACACGCGCAATCAGCTGCGTCGTGCCGGGCGGCGCCTGCGCGCCTTGCGCGGCTTCCTCGCCCCGAGGTGCAGCGAGCCCTTCAGCCGGGCGCCGGCCGCCGGCCCGCGCCTCCCGGCGCGGCTGATGCCGATGACACGCACGACGAGGCCCTCGCCCTTCGTCACGCCCGGCACCGTGACCTTGGTGGCGTTGCCCTTCGGCGACATCAGCTGTATCTGTCCGTCGCCCGACGTGACGACCACGTCGTACGAGCGCGCCATGATCGCGCGCCGCCAGCTCACGACCGCGCGGCGCCCGCTCCGCCGAACCCGGAGCCTGCGTGCGCGCCCGACCTTCGGGCTCGGGGCGCTGAAGCTCGCGACCGTGATGTTGTCGCGCGGCAGCCCGTCCTGGGTGACCTGCGCGACGATCTTGCGGCGCGCGCCGTCTGCCTCGGAGGTCTGGAAGCGCACCGTGCCACGTCCGCCGCCCTTGACCGTCCGCAGCGGCTTCTGCGCGCCCTTTGCGTCCTCGACCAGGCGCACGACCTGGCCCTCGATCGGCTGCACCGAGTAGCGGAGGATCCGCGACGACCCGATGCCGCCGACGCTGGCCTTCACGCGCGGCGCCGGCAGGATGTTCGCGCGTTCGATCCGCACGATTGTCGGCGAGCCCTCGACGGGCTCGGCCGTCCACCGGCCGGCCTCGGGCTTGCCGATGAGCACCACAGTCCTGTCCTCGGCGTCGACGGGGATCGCCACCGCGTTGTCGATCGTCTTGCCGTCCTGCGCGTCGCCGAAGTCGTAGACCTTGCCCGAAGGCGAGCGCAGCCGAACCCGCGGGGTCTCGCCCGGCCCGTCGAACGACAGAGCGACGCCGCGCCCCGGCTCGTCGACGTCGAACGACTGGCCGCCGCCCGCCTGCGCCGCACGGACGCGCGCCGGCAGGGACTTCCACGAGCTGAGGTCGCAGCCCGTGAAGAAGCGCAGGTTCGACAGCAGCTCCGGGTAGCTGAGCGGCGGGCGGCCGTCGGAGAAGCGCACGCCCGCGCCGGCGCGGATCCGCCCGATGGCGAAGATCCTGATCCCACCGCACGCGGCCAGGCCGCGGTTGCCGAGCACCCCCTGGATCTCGAGGTCGCCCAGGAACGGGACGCGGACGCCGCCCCGCCCGCTGAACTCGATCTGCCAGTTCGGCAGCATCATGCTGCCCCCGAGGCGTACGCCGAAGTGGAGCGGCCCCTCGTCGAAGTTCCAACCGCCCTCGATCGTGACGTATCCGGTCGAGTTGGCGTTGAACTGGACGTCGAACAGGTCGAAGCACGCGACGTTGGCCACCCCACCCGCATGGAACCTCACGACCTCGGCGAACGTGATGTCGAAGTGGCTGTTGATCCCGAGCGTCGGGCACCCTCCGCCGGGGCTCGGACCGACCGAGATGCCGGCGCCGCCGTCCAGCCGCTTGATGCGGTTGTCCCACCCGGCCTCCACCGACGTGAGGAAGATGCCGGGCCCCACGGGGATGCCGCTGCCCGCGCCCGCCTGGAGCTCGACGCGCAGCGACTGGAACTCACCGCCCGGGCCGAGGCGGAAGTCCTTGATGTCGATCGCGGGGTTCGCGGGGGGAACCGGGAACTGGATCTTCCCGCGGATCGTGATCCCGTTCTCGTAGCGGAAGAACAGGTGCTCGATCTTCATGAAGCCGAGATAGGCCTGGGGTGCCTCGAACTGGAAGCCCTGGAGGGTGATGCGGCCCCCGCGGTCGGCGTTCAGGGTCGCCGTGGTCTTCAGGGCGCCACCGCCCCCCGGGAACCTCCCGACGAACGGGATCGAGGTCGTCGCGGTGAGGCTGGCCGTCCCGTCGGGCTGGAGCTTGATGCTGAGGTTCCCGCTGAAGTCGAACGGGCCGAACTTCAGGCTGTTCACCCCGTTCTGCAGCGCGCCGATCGGGCGGTTGATCAGCTCCGTCTTCGCCCCGTTGATCTTGTCCTCGACCGTCGCGTTGAGCTTCCCCTTCTCCTCGAGGACGAGCTCGCCGAGCTTCTTCTGGACGTCCGGCAGGGCGATCCGCATGCTCTTGACGCTCGACAGCCCTTGGCTCGCGTCGCCCGGGACGAACAGCCCCGCCTTCTCGATGTCGCGCGGCTGCATCAACACGCCGTTGACCTTGATGTCGCCGCGCGCGATGTACATCTGGTCCATCGCGAACTGTCCGTGCTTCGCATCGAGCTTCGGCAGCGCCGTCTGCACCTGGGCGGGGATCGCCGGCGGCTCGAGCCCGGGCGACAGCTCCCCGTCCGGCTTGAAGCTGGCGTACGAGGACGCGTTGTTGGCGATCGTGCTCCCGACGCTCGAGGTCGTCGGGTCCAGGAACGCGCGCGGGAGCAGCTCGGGTATCCCGTCCGGTGGAGCCATGGCGCGGACGACGGCGCGGGCATCGGGATCGTCGTCGTTCGCCTTCTTGGCCATCTGGCCGAGCAGGTTGTAGAGATCGGGATCTCTCTCCTTGATGAACTTGATGTCCTTGCGCTCCATCGTGCGGACGTTGATCGGGCACAGGTTCCCGACGACGTGGACGCGGCCCATCGTGCCCTCGGTGATGCACGGGGCGGCCTGGGGCTCTGGCGGCTGCTCGATCGAGGTGCGGCACGCGAACGGCTGGCCGGGACGCTTCTCGCCGGCGCCTTGGCCCGTCTCGTCGGCCGGGGTGTAGAAGTCGCCGCGGGCCTCCGAGTAGATCCCCGTCTGCGCGCTGTTCGGATACACGACGATGCCGTGCGGGGTCCAGTGGCCCGGCTCGAACAGCGCCCGCAGGACCGGGGCCGACCCCGGGCACGTCGCGTCGGTCCGCCCGTCGTTGTCGACGTCCCAGATGATCTGGGTCGGCGTGACCGACGCGATGCTCGCCTGGAGCGCGGCGTCGATCGGCAGCGGCTTCGTCGGGTCGACCGGTGGGATGCCGAAGCCCATGTCGAACTCGTCGGCCGGCCGGCTGGGCGGTCGCCACCAGACGCCGTCCGCGCGGATGTCCACCTGAGGATCGCTCGTGCCGGGGCCGTGGTGGAAGAGGATGCGGCAGCGCAGGGGACCGTCGACGACCCCGTTGTCCGCGACGACGCGAGCCGGCGTGGGCTTCGGCTCCTGCTCGGCCTTTCGCCAGTCCCCGTAGGTCTTGCAGCGCGTGATCTCCGGGCCGATCGCCTCCGTCAGCCGCGCACGTGCGTAGTCCTGGGTCGCGCGCTCGTACTCGGCGCCGACGGTCATGACGTTGGTCGGCACGAACTCGTTCTTGCCCTGCGCGGTGAGCATCCGGCCGGGGCTGACGCCAGGGCCCTTCGGCAGCGGGACCTGGTACTCCGGGGACTCGGCCGGATCGCCGCGGCCGGCGACGTTGACGGAGATGACCCGGCATCGCAGGGCCTTGCCCAGGTCCTCGGTCCTGGTGAGGTACCTGGCCGCGTTCTCCCCGGCGATGACCTCGCCTGCGCGCAGCCAGGCGAACTCGTACTCATAGCCCGGGAAGGCGCGCCGCGAGTAGTCGTCGGTCCACGTGCCGGGGTCGCAGCGGACGAGCTCGTCCGCCGGGTTCGTGCGCGATGCGTCGTGCACGATCGTGGGGTTGGCGACGTTCGTCGGCTTGCCTTGAACCGCGAGCAGCGGGTTGTCACTGCGTTCGATCACCGCGCCGACGTCGTTGCTGGCGGTCACGCGGCACTTGAGGAACGTCCCGATGTCGCGCTCGTCGAAGCTGTGCCCGCCGACGCGCTCCAGCCTCCCCCGCACGACGTACGTCGCGCTCGTCGCGCCGGGGATCTCGTTGGTGTCGGCTACCCACTGGTACGCGAAGTCGGATCCGGTCGTCCAGTCGCCGGGGTCGCACGTCAACGTGTGGCCGGCGATCGGATCCCCGCTGACGTGCGGCGCCCGCATCATGACGGGCGGGCCGGTGTCCACCCGCAGGTGCCGGCTCACCGCCTCGCTGATGTTGCTGGCGTCGCTCGCGACGACGCGGCAGCGCACGTTGGAGCCGACGTCGTCCTCCTGCACCGTGTAGTGCGTCCCGGAGGCGCCGTCGATCGTGCCCCACGCAGGGTCGTCCTCGGCCGTCGTCGTGCGCGCCGCGCGCTCCCAGAGGTAGCTGAAGCTCGCGTCGTGGGTCCAGGTCCCGGGCGAGCAGGTGAGCTGGTTGCCCGCCTTCGGGATGCCCGCGATGCTCGGCGGCTGGCTGCTGGAGAGGTCGTTGACGAAGCGGCTGACGAAGATCTGCCACCCCGCTTCGCCCATGTACTCGGCCCAGCCGACGTGCGGCACCCCTGCGACCCCGGCGATCGTGACGTCGTCCTGGCGGTCCGGACCGCGATCGATCGGGTCCGCACCCACGAGGCCCGCCCACGACAGCCCGCCGGAGCTGAGGCGCTTGACGAAGAGCGTCGTCTCGAGCCCCGGCGACGGGCCGCCGTCGTCCTCGATGTACGCGACGTGCAGCCGGTCGCCGATCATCGCCAGGTCGACGTCGAGGGCGTCGCGGTTCGGGTTGTTGATCGGGCTGTTGGGGGTGGCCGCGCGCCACAGGTGCTGGTCGAAGTCGTAGCGGCTGACGTGGGCCTGCGTCTCGGTCACGCTCTCGTCGTCGTCCGCGGCGGTCGTGGGAGCCGTCTCCGCCCAGCCGAGGTAGAGCACGCTCCCGGATGTCGCGGCGCTGACCTCCTCCGTCGTGCCCTGCGTGGAGTGCATGACCGCGTTCTCGCCGCTGCCCAGGTGCGTCCACGAGCCCGTCCACTGGGCGGCGTGCACCTTTCCGGCCACGGCGATGTCGTCGGGGGTCTCGACCCAGGCGACGAAGAACTGGCCGCCGACGCTCCCGACGACCGGCCGGCGCGCCGAGGCCTCGGGGTCGAAGTTCAGCGGGTCGTCGCTCAGCGCGGCCCAATAGGACCCGCTGAACAGGTACCTCATGAAGACCTCGTAGCGGTCCGTGTTCCCGTCGTACTCGCTCCAGGCGAGGCAGAGCGTGTCGCCGCAGTGCGCGAGGCTGGGGTCGGTGGCGTCTCGCGTCGACGAGGCGAAGACGTTCCCGCCGATGGGCTTCCACGTGCCGTCCTCGCGGACGGCGACGCGGATCTGGAAGCGGCCGCCGGGCGCGCGCTCGGCCCACGCGACGGCCGGACGGTTCCCGTAGTCGATGATGTCGGAGACGGGGCCGGCTTCGGCACCAGGGGTCTGGAACCCGCCGATCGCGGCCCACTGGTCGCCCGCCAGGTGGCTGACGTCGATGCGGTGAGGGCTGGCCGCCGACCGGTACCAGGCGACGTGCGGGTCGCCGCCGACGCCGGCGATCCTCGGCAGGAGGTCGTGCCCGTCCGCGGACTGCCCGTTGAGGGGTCCGCCGACCGGCTGCCAACCGGCCGCCGCGAGGTCCGGGCCGGCGAAGATCGCGACCGACGCCAGCAGTGCGAGGAGGGTGATCGTGCCGACGCGCCACATTTCGGTGACGCTCGCAGGTAGCATCGGCCATCGCGTCGGGGAAGCACCCTGAACTTTCGAAGCCACGGACGGGCACGGCGAGACGTCGGGGCGCCGCGCTCCTCGAGCGCGAGCCGGAGCTTGCCCGCCTCGGCGACCTCCTCGCCGACGTCCGCGCGGGCCACGGCGGCGTCGCGGTGGTCGAGGCCGCCGCCGGCATGGGCAAGAGCACGCTCGTGCGCGCAGCGGCGGAGCGCGCGCGGCGCGACGGGCTGCGCGTGCTCGGCGCGAGCGGCAGCGAGTTCGAGCGCGACTTCGCGTTCGGCGCGGTGCGCAGGCTGTTCGAACCGCTCCTCACCCGCGCGGAGCCGGCCGAGCGCGCCCGCCTCCTGGCGGGCGCGGCCGGGCCCGCCGAGTGGGTGATCGACCCGGGCGCGTCGGAGGCGCCGCACGCGGAGGCGGAGCTCGCGGTGCTGCACGCCGGCTACTGGCTGACGTCGAACGTCGCGAGCACCGCGCCGCTCCTGCTCGTCGTCGACGACCTGCATTGGGTCGACGAGTCCTCGCTGCGCTTCCTCGGCTACCTCGCGCGCCGGCTCGAGGACCTGCC
Organism: Solirubrobacteraceae bacterium; assembly: GCA_036389155.1. Lineage (GTDB taxonomy): Bacteria > Actinomycetota > Thermoleophilia > Solirubrobacterales > Solirubrobacteraceae > CADCVT01. Next base: position 36,263 of record DASVQN010000001.1, on the reverse strand, counting down.
CGTCGCGCTCCTCGTCGCCCTGCGGCCGGCGGAGCCCGGGGCGCCGGCCGAGCTGCTCGACGCGGTCTGCGGCGTGCCGGAGGCGGTCACCCTCGCCCTACGGCCGCTGAGCCGGCCCGGGGTCGCCGAGCTCACCCGCGCGGAGTTGCCCGACGCCACCGCGGAGCTGTACGAGGCGGTCCATGCAGCCACCGCGGGCAATCCTCTGTACGTTCGCGAGCTGCTGCGCACGGTGGCGGCGGAGGGCGTGCCCGCCGCCGACGGCGCGACGATCGCCGAGGCTTCCGTGCCCTCGCTCGGCGAGCGCGTCATGCGGCGGATCGACCGCGTGGCGCCGGAGGCACCCGCGCTCGCCGCGGCGATGGCCGTGCTCGGCGACGGGTCGCGGCTCGACCTGGCCGCGTCGCTCGCGGGACTCGAACCCGCGGTCGCCGCCGGGGTCGCCCAGCGGCTGGTGGCGATCGAGATCCTCGCGTCCGCCGACCCGTTCGCCTTCGTGCACCCGCTCGTGCGCCGGTCGGTCTACGACGGCCTGACGGTGGTCGAGCGCGACGAGGCGCACCTCTCCGCGGCGACGCTCGTCGAGCAAGCGGGCGCCGGGGCGGAGGCGGTGGCCGCTCACGTCGCGTCTCTGCGTCCAGCCGGATCGGCCCGGGTGGCGGCGGCGCTGCGCGCGGGAGCCCGGGACGCGATCGCGCGCGCCGCGCCGGGGGCCGCCACGCGGTGGCTGCGCCGCGCGATCGACGAGGGCGCTTCCTTGCCGGAGCGAGCCGAGCTGCTCCACGAGCTCGGCGAGGTCGAGGTGGCCAATCGCGACCCCGCGGCCATCGGCCACCTGCGCGAGGTGCTCGCTGCCGCGGACCAGCCCAACCGCCGCGCGCGTGCGGCCCTCGTGCTCGCCGAGGTGCTCGTCGCGGCGGGCATGTGGGACGACGGGATGGAGGTGATCGCCGAGGCGCGAGCCGGGCTGGGATCCGCGGAGCCCGAGGCCGCGCTCGATCTGGAGCTGTTCGCGGCGGCGATCGGCGCCTTCGACCCGCGACACGTCGCGGCGTTCGACGACGACCTTCCGCGCCTGCGCATGCTGGCGCGCGGCGAGTCGTGGGGCGCGCGGGCGCTCTCGGCGCTGCTCGGCGCGGTCGGCGCGTCGCGTGGCGCGGGCGCCGACGAGGTGCGGGAACTGATCGACTACGCGCTGCGCGACGGGCGGCTGCTCGCCGAGCGGGGCGGCGGAGGATGGGCGGGTGCGCAGGTCCTCAGCGGCCTGGTGCTGATCGAGCACGACGAGCGCGCGCTCGAGGTGATCGCCGACATGGAGGCCGAGGCGCAGCGCAGCGGCGCGCTCATCGGCATGCTCACCGCCAGCGGATACCGCGGCTGGATCCACGCGCGGCGCGGCGACCTGGTGATGGCCGAGGCCACGCTGCGGACGCCGCTCGAGGTGGCGCTGGGGGCCGACATGGCGCTGATGGTCTCGACGGGGATGCAGATCCTCGAGGACGCGATGCTGGAGCGCCCGTCGCTCGACGACGTCGCCGCGATCATGGAGGGGTTCGACCTCGACCCGGCCTACCTGGCGACCGCGGGCGGGTGCCAGCTGCTGCTCTCGCGGGCCAAGCAGCGGCGACGGCGCGGCGAGCTCGACGACGCGGTCGCCGATCTGCGGGCATGCGGCGCCACGGCCGACGCGCTGCGCTACGGCCCCACCCACATCCCGTGGCGCTCAGAGCTCGCGCTCGCGCTCGCGGGAACCGCTCCCGACGAGGCTCGCCAGCTCGCGGCCGACGAGCTGGCGATGGCCCGTGCGAGCGGGCTGCGGCGCCCGGAGGGGATCGCGCTGCGCGTATCAGGCGTGGTCGCCGAGCACGGGCGGCAGATCGACCTCCTGCGCGACTCGGTCGGGGTGCTTCGCGGCTCGCCGGCGCGGCTCGAGCTCGCGCGGTCGCTCGTGGATCTCGGGTCCGCGCTGCGTCGTCGCGGATCCCGGGTCGAGGCGCGCAAGCCACTGCTCGAGGGCGCCGCGCTCGCTCAGGCCTGCGGCGCCGACCGGCTCCTCGCCCGAGCGCAGGAGGAGCTGCGCGCGGCGGGCGCCAAGCCGCGTCGCGTGGCGCAGAGCGGCGCCGCGTCGCTGACGGCGAGCGAGCAGCGCGTCGCCCGCCTCGTCGCCGAGGGCCGCTCGAGCCCCGAGGTCGCGCAGGCGCTGTTCGTGAGCCTCAAGACGGTCGAGACGCACCTCTCGCACGTGTACGCGAAGCTGGAGATCCAGGGCCCCGGCGCACGAGGGCGCCTCGCGGAGGCGCTCGCCGCCGGTCAGACCGAGGGCGCGAGGTAGAGGTCGACGCGCCCGCGCGGCGCGTCGATCTTCCCCACCGCGACGCGCACGGCGTCGCCGATGCGGATCGCGCCGCCCTCGCGGGTGCCGACGAGGATCGTGCCCTCCTCGTTGAGCTCCCACCAGTCGCCGCGTAGGCGGCGCACCGGGAGCAGCCCCTCGTACCCGTCGCCGAACGCGACGAAGGCGCCCGCGCCGATCACGCCGACGACCTCGCCGTCGAACTCGCGGTCGAAGCCGCCCTCGAAGAGCGCGCGCGCCAGGACGAAGCAGCGCGCGACGTCGTCGGCGTCGCGCTCGATGACCATCGCCTCGCGCTCGCGCGCGCTCGTCCACTCCCCGGCGTCGGGCAGCTGGTTGCGATCGGGCAGCTCCTCCCCCGCGCCGATCGCGTGCAGCAGCGAGCGGTGGCAGACGATGTCCGGGTAGCGGCGGATCGGCGAGGTGAAGTGGCAGTACCGCGCGCTCGCCAGGCCCGCGTGGCCGGCGTTGCGCGGCGTGTAGTAGGCCGCCTTCAGCGTGCGCAGGACGAGCGACGTGAGGCCCTGGCGGCCGCGGCCCGTGGCGCGCACGTACTGGTCGACCGCGTGGGAGATCTCGGCCGCGGCCTCGGACGCCTCCGACGGCGAGAGCACCTCGGCCACCGGCGGCGTCGGGACGTCGAGCGAGACGAGCTGGGCGACGAGCCGCTGCACCGCCTCGGGCTGCGGGCGCTCGTGGACGCGGTAGAGCGCGGGGAGCGAGCGGTCCTCGAGCACCGCCGCCACCGCCTCGTTGGCCGCGATCATCAGGTGCTCGATGAGCCGGTGCGACTCGGTCTGCTGCACGGGCAGCACCTGCTCGACGTGCCCGCGCGTGTCGAAGCGGAACTCGGGTTCGGCGGCGTCGAGCGCGAGCGCCCGCGCCTCGCGCGCCGACCCCAGCGCCGCGGCGGCGCCCCGCGCGGCGCTCAGTGGCTCGGCCCACGGCGCGGCCGCCTGCTCGCGCCCGCCGAAGATCCGGTCGACGCGGTCGTAGTCGAGGCGCTCGTCGGAGCGGATCAGCGAGCGGTAGAAGGCGGACTTGACGACCTTCGGGCCGCGCACCTCCATCTCCACCGTCACCGCCAGCCGGTCGGCGAACGGGACGAGCGAGCACTTCTGGTTCGACAGCGCCGTCGGCAGCATCGGCTCGACCGCGCCCGGCACGTACACCGACGTCGCGCGACGATAGGCCTCCTTGTCCACGCGCGACCCCGGCCGCACGAACGCCGTGACGTCGGCGATGTGCACCCACACGCGCCACGCGCCGTCGCCCAGCCGCTCGGCGGAGATGGCGTCGTCGAAGTCCTTGGCCTGCGCCGGGTCGACCGTGAACGTGACGAGCTCGCGCAGGTCGCGCCGCGGCACGTCCGCGACCGGCTCGGCCTCGCGGGCCCGCTGCTCGAGGTCCGGGTCGAAGCGGCGCCGCAGCCCGCGGTCGAGCATGAGCGCCTCGATGACGTCGCGCGCGACGTCCGGCCGGCCGATCAGCCGGACGACCTTCGCCTGCCCGCGCCCGGTGCCGGTCGTGCGCAGCAGGGCGAGCGCGCCCTCCTTCAGCCGCTTGTCGCGCTCGACGACGACGCGCCGGCCGCGCTCGAAGAACGGCTCCCCCGTCCAGAACCTCCCCCGGCGGCTGAGCTGCGCGACGATCACGTCGCGGCCCCTACCCCGCGAGGACGTCGTAGGCGCGGTCGAGCGCCTCGTCGCGCTTCGGGGTCTTCGGATCGTCCTTCGCGGCGACGTCGGGCTTGAGGCCCTTGCCGCGCGCCGTCCCCTTCCCGCCGAGGTTGCGCCCGCTCGGCAGGAAGTACTGGCCCACCGTGATGTCGAGCGCCCCGCCCTCGTCGAGCTCGACGACCTCCTGGAAGACGCCCTTGCCGAACGTCCGCGTGCCGACGAGCTTCGCGCGGCCGCGGTCCTGCAGCGCGCCGGCGACGATCTCCGAGGCCGACGCGCTGGAGCGGTCGACGAGCACGACGAGCGGGGTCTTCGGCGCGACCGGGTCGCCCGTCGCGCGGTAGACCTGCTCGTCGACCGACCGCCCGCGCGTCGTCACGATCTCCCCGTCGCGCAGGAACGCGCTGGCCACGAGCCGCGCCTCGTCGACCAGGCCGCCCGGGTTGCCGCGCAGGTCGAACACGATCCCCCGCACCTTGTCCTTCTCGGCCGCCCGCACCGCCTTGTAGAGCTCGGCGTGCGCGCCGCTCGAGAAGCCCTCGAGGCGCACGTACGCGAGCTTCTTCCCCGCCACGCTCCTGCGCTTGGACGACACCACCGGCACGGAGATCTCGGCGCGCTGCACGCGCCTGTCGAAGCGCCTTGCGCCGCGGCGGATCGTCAGCGTCACCGTCGTCCCCTTCGGCCCCTTGACGAGCTGCGTCGCCGCCTCCTCCGGCTTGCCGGCGAGCTTCTTGCCGTCGGCCGCGAGGATCACGTCCCCGGCGCGCAGGCCTGACCTGCGGGCCGGGCTCTTCGCGTAGACCTGGCCGATGCGCAGCCCCTCCTCCACCTGCGTCACCGTCACCCCGATCCCGCTGAACCGCGCGTCGGTGACCTCGCGGAAGCGCTTGTACTCCTTCGCGTCGAAGTAGTTGGAGAACGGGTCGTCGAGCGACTTGACCGTGCCGCGGATCGCCTCGTCGGCGAGCTCGCCCTTGCCGACCTCGCGGTAGTAGTCGTCGTGCACGCGCGACAGCGCCTCGTCGACGTGCGCGACGTCGTCGTCGGCGACCACGTCGCGCACCGGGGGCGGCAGCAGCCGGCTGTGCCCGCCGAGCCACATGCCGGCGAAGAGCACGACGAGGACGACGACGACCGCGGGGACCAGCCTGAGCACGGCCGCGCAGGATATGCGCGGCGGCTAAACCCGAAGGAAACGGCGCAGCGAGAGGCCCGAGCCGGCGGACGCGACGCCGACGCTCGCCAGCAGCAGCACGAGCCCGAGCAGCCGGAAGTCGATCGTGTTCGGCGCGGCGATGAGCGCGAAGTCCTCCGCGAGCGGGTCGATCAGCGCGACCTTGCCGACCAGCAGCAGGAGCACGGCGAGCACGCCGCCCATCGCGCCGAGGATCACGCCCTCGATGATGAACGGCCAGCGGATGAACCAGTTCGTCGCGCCGACCAGCCGCATGACCTCGACCTCGCGCCGGCGCGAGAACAGCGACAGGCGGATCGTGTTCCCCACGAGCAGGATCGAGGCGATGATGAGCAGGCTGGTGAGGACCGCCGTCGTCAGCTTCACGACGCGCGTGGCCGACAGGATCTTGTCCGTGTCGTCGCGGCGGTTCTTGACCTCCTGGATCGCCGGGTCCTCGGGCCGGTCGCCCGGGCCGAGCAGCGCGTCGCGCAGCGCGCCCACGTTCTGCGGCTCGTCGGGCGTGACGCGGAAGGTGTCCGGCAGCGGGTTGGAGCCGAGCAGCTCGTACGCCTCGGGGTTGCGCCGCTTCTCCGCCGCGTAGGCCTCCTCCTTGGAGACGTACTTGACGTTGCCGACGTACGGGGTGTCCTCCTGCAGCGTGCGGCGCACGCGCTCGACGTCCTGGTCGGAGGACTTCGGCGCCAGGTACACGTCGACGATGACGCGGGAGCGGACCTCGTTGGCCGCGCCGGTCGTCGCCTGCACGATCGGGATGAACACGCCGAGGACGAGCACGGTGACGAGCACCGACGCCATCGCCGCGAAGCTGGGGACGGCGTTGCGGCTGACCGAGCGCATCGCCTCCTTGAGGAAGAAGCCGGGCTTCACCGCCAGAGCCCCTCGGTCTCGGACGCCCACTCGTCGTTCAGGTTGCCGCCGTGGGTGCCGTCGCCGCGGAGCATCGCGCCGAGCTCGTCGGTCGTCTGCGGCTTCTGCAAGCCGGCCGGACGGTCGCTGACGATGACGCCCTTGTTCAGCTCGATCACGCGCCGCTTCATCCGCTCGACCATGTGCAGGTCGTGGGTGGCGACGACGACGGTCGAGCCGGTGCGGTTGATGCGGTAGAGCAGCTGCATGATTCCGATCGACGTCTCGGGATCGAGGTTGCCGGTCGGCTCGTCGGCCAGCAGGAGCGGCGGGTGGTTGACGAACGCGCGGGCGACGGAGACGCGCTGCTGCTCGCCGCCGCTGAGCTGGTCGGGGCGGTTGTGCAGCTTGGTGGACAGGCCGGTGAGGCGCAGGATGTCCGGCACCTTGGTGCGGATCTCCTTGCGCGAGTGCCCGGTGACCTGGAGCGCGTAGGCGACGTTGTCGTAGACCGTGCGCGTGGGCAGCAGCTTGTAGTCCTGGAAGACGACCCCGACGTTGCGGCGGTAGTACGGGACCTTCTTGTCCGGGATCTCGGTCAGCTCGCGGCCGGCGACGCGGATCGAGCCGCTCGTCGGCTCGATCTCCTTGAGCAGCAGGCGCATGATCGTCGACTTGCCGGAGCCGGAGTGGCCCACGACGAACACGAACTCGCCCCGTCGGATCGAGAACGTCGCCCCGTTGAGGCCGACGTCGCCGCCCTCGTACGTCTTGACGAGGTTGCGGAACGCGATGACCGCAGGGGTGCGCGAGGGCGCGGGCTGCGAGGCTCCGGGCGTGAGGGTTTCAGCCGTGCGAGGACGGCGCGAGATCGTCGCCATGAGGGTGGGCAACTTAGTAGCCGGGTCGCGAAAATCCCCCGCTTGCAAGGGGATTTGCAGAGGCGTCATAACCTAGGCGCGTGCCCTCGATCTCCTCCTCCACGCTCGCGAACGACCTTCCCCTCCACCGCGTCGGGATCCCGGGGACCCGCGCGGTCACCGTCCTCGTCGCGTTCGACGCCGGCGCGCGGACCGAGCGGCCGGAGGAGAACGGGATGGCGCACTTCCTCGAACACCTGGTCTTCAAGGGTGGCGAGAAGTACGACGACTACCGCAAGGTCAACGAGACCGCCGAGCGGATGGGCGGCTCGCTGAACGCGTACACGTCGCACGACCTGGTCGCGTTCCACATCACCGTGCGCGCGGAGGCGGCGGTGGAGGCGATCGACCTGCTGACCGACTTCGTCGGGCGCCCGAAGATCGACGCCGATGAGCTCGACCGCGAGCGCGGCGTCGTCATCCAGGAGATCCAGCGCTACAAGGACCAGCCGGCATCGGTCGCCGAGGACCTCATCGACCGCGCGGCGTTCGGCGACCACCCGCTCGGGCGGACGGTGCTCGGCCCGGAGGATCACCTGCGCACGTTCTCGCGCGAGGCGATCGTGGCGTTCCGCCAGCGGCGCTGGTCGGGCGCGCGCGGCGGCGCGTTCGTCGTCGGCAACCTCGACCACGTTCCGGCCAATGGCGCCGTGGGCGAGCTCTTCGAGCGCTTCCCGGAGCTGCCGGCGCCCGAGCCGTTCCCGGCGGCGCCCGAGGACATCGAGCCGCGCGTCCTGGTCGAGGAGCGCGACACCAACCAGTCGCACCTGCGGATGATGTACCGCCCGCGCGTCGACGTCCGCGATCCGGCCCAGCGGGCGGCGATGTCGATCTACTCGACGCTGCTCGGCGGATCGATGGGCTCGCGCCTGTTCGACGAGATCCGCGAGCAGCGCGGGCTCTGCTACTCGGTCTGGGCCGTCGATCACGCCTTCGCCGACCTGCCCGTGCTCGGGCTCGGCGCGGGGCTGGACTCGACGAAGTGCGTCGAGGCGTACACGCGCATGCGGGAGATCGTGAGCGAGCTGCGCGACGAGGGGCCGACGGAGGAGGAGGTCGAGCGCGCCCGCGCGTACGCGGCCGGCCGCCGCGTCCTGGCCTTCGAGAACACCAACGCCGTCGCGCGCTACGCGGCCAACCAGACGATCGTCTTCGGCGAGGACATCGACCCCGACGAGTCGATCGCCCGGCTCGACCGCGTCACGCATGAGCAGGTGCGCGAGGTGGCGGCCGACGTCGCCGACCGGCTCGCGGTCGCCGTCGTCGGGCCGCACACCGTCGATCAGTTCAGCTGAAGCGGGGCGCTGCTCCGGCCGCGCGGCCGGCCGCGCACGGCGCTCCAGTGCGAGACCACGCCGATCCCCCAGCCGAGCGCGGGCCAGACGGGCCAGAAGCACCCGCCGGTCAGCGCCCAGATCGCGACCAGCAGCCCCATGACCATGAGGTAGGCGCGCAGGTGCTCCTCGAAACCGCGCCGCGCACGGGCCGCGTTCGCCGCGCGGGGGCGGCGCGGGAGGTCGGCGAGCACCGGCGCGAGGTCGGCTCGCGTGCGCGCGGCGAGAGCCGTCGCAACCCGCTCGTCGAGCTCCTCGACGCTGAGCCGCCCGTCGGCTGCGTGCGCGCGCAGGTCGCTGACGACGGCGTCGCGCTCGGCGTCGGATGCGCGCCGGTCGTCCGCGGTCAGCCGCGTGGCCGCGGTCGTGGTCCGCACCGTGGTGTGGCGATGCCCGCACATCACGCGACCACCTCGCCGCCGCTCCGCTCCCCCGCGGGGTCGCGCAGGAACTGCCCGTGGAAGTGGAACGGGATCGCGTGCGGGACCTCCGCGCGGGCGATCTCGCCGAGCGTCGCCGCGTCGAGGACGAGCAGGAACGACGTCTCCCGCCGGACGTCCAGGACGATCGAGAGCAGGACGCCCTCCTCGGGCGCGCCGCTGGAGACGAAGACCGGCTCGCCCGCGTAGCAGCCGTCCTCGAACCACGTGCGCGGCTCCTCGGCGCCCGTGACGTCGAGCTTCACGATCGCGTCGAGCCACTCGCCACCGCGGCTGCTCGCGCCCCACGTGTAGCGGTAGTCGCGCGTGTTGCGGTGGCGGTAGTCGATGCTGCCGAGCTCGAACGACGGGTCGGCCAGCGTCTCGATCGTCACGTCGCCGCCGCCCAGCGGCACGCGGTGGCGGCGCAGCGTCGGGGTCGCCGGCGTGACGCCGTCGCGGATCGCGTCGAGGTAGAACGCGTCGATGATGCTCGCGTCGTCGTAGCTTGAGACGTCGAGGATCAGCTCGTCGCCGCGCTCGAACGCGTTGACGTGGTGGAAGGCGAACGTCGCCGGGCCTTGGACGCGGGCGCGGACGCTGCCGTCGCGCCGGTCGATGATCGTGTAGCGCGTCCCCCGCTCGGCGTCCCACGTGTAGTTCTCGATGAACGGCCGGCCGCTGAGCGCCAGCTTGATCGGGTTGACGGTGAGCGGCCACTCGGCCAGCACCGCGTACCGCTCGGTCAGCGCGAAGCTGTGCATGTACGACGGGCGGTCGACCGGGACGTCGGCGATGACGCGGACCTGACGGCCGGCGCTCACCGCGTACAGGCGATAGCGGTTGCGCGGCCCCAGGTGCGCGGCGTAGCTGAGCAGCTCGCCGGTCGCGACGTCGTAGTGCGGATGGGCGATCGTGATCTCGCCCGGGATCGCCTTCGCCCAGTCGGTGACGCCGAGCGTGCGCAGCGTGTCGGGCTCGAACGCGACGGGCAGCGGCGTCTCGGTCAGCGCGAGCGTCTCGCCGCCGAAGCGCACGACGTTGACGGCGCCGTTGTCGGTGAGCTCCGGCGAGAACGCGGACTGCAGGCGGCCGAAGATGCTCCGGCACGGGTCGGTGGCGAACTCCTTGTAGCCCATCTCGCCGTTGGCCTCGGCGTGCTCGAACGCCTTGCTGTGCAGGAAGCGGTTGCCGTACGTGACCGTGCCGTTCGCGAACGCGAACGAGTGGACCATCGCCAGCCCGTCGAACCAGTGGCGCAGCGACCGCCCTCCGACCTCGAACCGCGCCGGGCCGGTGCGGACGAGCGACCCCGTCAGCCACGGCGGCAGCTCGCCGTGGACCTCCAGCTGGACCCCGTCGACCTCGTGCTCCAGCGACCGCACGCCGATCGCGTGCTCGACCTTCTCCTGCTGTGCCAGCATGCTCGCCTCTCCCCTGGACCGTCTTCAACCGACGAAGCAGAGGATACCGTCTAATCTGGATGATGCAAACGTGACTGTGCCGCGTCTCACACCCGTGTCGTACATGGTGCTCGGACTCATCGAGCTCGCCGGCTCCGCGACGCCGTACCAGCTCAAGCAGGTCGCCGCCCAGAGCGTCGGCAACTTCTGGACGATGCAGCACGCGCAGATCTACACAGAGTCCGAGCGGCTGGCGAAGGCGGGGCTGCTGTCGGAGGAGCGCGAGGAGACCGGGCGGCGGCGGCGGACCTACGCGCTGACGGAGGCCGGGCGCAAGGAGCTCGACGCGTGGCGCGCGACGCCGGCGACGGAGATCGGCGAGCTGCGCAGCCCCGGCCTCCTCCAGCTCTTCTTCGGCGCCGAGAAGGAGCCGCTCGCGCGCGCGCAGCTCGAGACCCACACGCGGACGCTCGCGGGCTACGAGGAGCTGCACGCGAGCGCCGGGCAGTGGCTGCCGGAGGGCCAGAGGCTCGCGCTCGAGGCCGGGATCGCGCACGAGCGCGAGTGGCTGCGGTTCTGGGGCGACCTCGCCGGCGACGACGACCGCGCCGCCCCTTGACCGCGCCCGGCCGCCGCGGCGACGCCGACGGCGCGACCCCTTGACCCCCGCCCCTCCGCGGGGCGACAATCACCCCGCGTGGGAGCGAGCTTGAACGAGGCGGAGCTGCGCCGCTACCTGCAGCGCGTCGGCGACCGCTGGCCGCTGGACCGGGCGATCGTCGGCGGCGCCCGTGTCGCCGACGCCAAGGGCGCGCTCCCGCAGCGCGAGCGCGGGCCGGAGTGGGTCGTCCTCCTGGTCTCCGAGGCGTTCGACGGCATCCCGTGGCTCGAGCGCGTCTACCAGGCGGGCTCGCTGTGGGACGCGTCGGAGATGGACGCGCCCGCCGACATCCACGCGTACACGCCGGCCGAGTTCGAGCGGCGCGTCGAGACGCTGCAGATCGTCCGCGTCACCGCGCGCTACGGACTCGACCTGCTCGCCGCGCCCGCGTAGCGGGTGCGCGTCGCGGCCCGCTAACCGATCGCGACCATGCGCTCGATGGGGATCCGGGCCCGCTCGGCGATCGCCGCCGAGACCTTCACCTCGTGGCGCATCTCGCGCAGGCTGTCGCGCAGCGCGGGCAGCGTGATCATCTTCATGTAGCGGCAGGACGCGCGCTCGTTGGCGGCGATGAAGTCGACGTCGGGCGCGGCCATCCGCAACGGGTGCAGCATCCCGACCTCGGTCGCCATGATCACCGTGCTGCCGGGGTCGGCCTGCTCGGCGAACTTGAGCATCCCGCCCGTGGAGAGCATGTGGACGCCCTCGGAGTCCACGTCCCCGGCCGCGACGTACTCCATGAGCGAGGTCGAGCAGCCGCACTCGGGGTGGATCAGGAAGTCGGCGCCCGGGTGCGCGGCGCGCGTGGCGGCGATGTCGTCGGGGCGGATGCCCGCGTGCACGTGGCACTCGCCGTCCCACACGTGCATCTTCCGGCCGACCTCCTTCTCGACGTAGGCGCCGAGGAACATGTCGGGGCCGAAGAGGATCTCGGTGTCCTCGCCGTGCGTGGCGTAGATGTGCCGGACGACGTCGACGGCGTTGGAGGACGTGACGCAGTAGTCGGTCAGCGCCTTGACCTCGGCGGTGGTGTTCACGTACATCACCGTGATCGCGCCGGGGTGCTTGGCCTGCCAGGCGGCGAGCTGCGGCGCGGTGATGGAGTCGGCGAGCGAGCAGCCGGCGCCGAGGTCCGGGATGAGGACGGTCTTGTCCGGGCAGAGGATCGACGCGGTCTCGGCCATGAAGTGGACGCCGCAGAAGACGATCGCGGCGCCCTCGGCGGCCGCGGCCTGCTGCGAGAGGCCGAGGGAGTCCCCCACGTAGTGGGCGACGTCCTGGACCTCGGGCACCTGGTAGTTGTGCGCCAGGATCACCGCGTCGCGCTCGGCGGCGAGCGCGCGGATCTCGTCCTGCATCTGGCGGATGTCTTCCGGGCCGAGCTGGCCGGCGACCGGAAGCGGGGCGGCGAGGGACATGACGCGCAGCGTAGCAGGGTTTTCGCCTGCCGGGCATAAACTAGGATCCAGTCCATGGACGAGGCCGCTCCCCTCCCCGACGCGCCGGGTCCCTCCCCCTACCGCCTCGCCGCGCCGGTCGTCAACGCGGTCGTCCTGCGCGTCACGCACCGGCTCGAGACGCTGCTGTGGCGCCGCTCGCGGCCGCCGGCCGAGGACTGCTGGTCGCTGCCCGGCGGGTTCGTGCGGCAGGGCGAGTCGCTGGAGGGCGCGATGCGGCGCCACCTCGCCGAGAAGGTCGGGGTGACGGACGTCGGGCACCTCGAGCAGCTCGACTCCCACAGCGCGGACACCCACCCCGAGCTGTGGCTGCTCGACGTCTCCTATCTCGCGCTCATCCCCCGCGGCGCGGAGCCGCGGCTGCCGCCGGACACCGAGTGGCACGCCGTGGAGGAGCTGCCGACCGTGGCGTTCGGCCACGCGGGAGCGATCGGGCGCGCGCACGAGCGCCTGCGCGGGAAGCTGTCGTACTCGAACGCGGCGTTCGCGCTCGCGCCGCCGCGCTTCACGCTGCGCGAGCTGGCCGACGTCTACGAGGCCGTCTTCGGCTACGCGGTCTCGCCGACGAACCTCGGCCGCGTGCTCGGCCGGGACGGCTTGCTCGCCCCGACCGGAGGGCACCGCCGCGCGGGCTCGGCGGGAGGAAGGCCGGCCGCCGAGTTCGCGTTCACCCGCCGAGAGCTCGTCGTCTCCCGCCCCCTCGCGGCGTTCAAGCCCCCCGACACCTGAGCCCACCGCGCCCCTCCGCGGACGCGGTGCCAGGAGCGCGCGGTGCCGCGCGCGGTGCCAGGCACGGTGCCAGGCACGGTGCCAGGCACGTTCACATTCGCTAACGCTCCGCCGGGGCGGGAGTGCTCGCGCCGGGGCCTCTAGAGGGGTTGGAGGAGCAGCGACAGGTCGAGGGCGGGCGCGGAGTGGGTGAGGGCTCCGAGGGAGATGAAGTCGACTCCCGTCTCGGCGACCTCGCGGAGGTTCTCGAGCGTGATCCCTCCGCTCGCCTCGAGCTCGGCTCGGCCGGCGACGAGCTCGACCATCTCGCGCAGCTGCGGCGGGGGCATGTTGTCGAGGAGGAGCCGGGGCGCCCCGGCCTCGAGCGCCTCCTCGACCTCGGCGCGGTCGCGGCACTCGACCTCGAGCGGCAGGTCGGGCCTCGAGTCCCGGGCCGCTCGCACCGCCGCGCCCACGCCGCCCGCCATCGCCGCGTGGTTCTCCTTGATGAGGATCGCGTCGTAGAGGCCGGCGCGGTGGTTCGTGCCTCCGCCTGCGGCAACCGCCGCCTTCTCCAGCGCCCGCAGCCCCGGCGTCGTCTTGCGCGTGTCGAGGATCCGCGCCCCGGTGTCCTCCACCTCCCGCACCGCCCGCGCCGTCGCGGTGGCGACGCCAGACAGCCGCTGGAGCAGGTTCAGTGCCGTCCGCTCGGCGGTGAGCAGCGCCCGCGCCGACCCCTCGATCGCCAGAACCCCGCCGCCCTCGCGCCACTCGCCCTCGACGACGACGCGCGAGAGCCGGACGTCCGGATCCAGCGCGGCGAACGCCGCCTCCGCGACGTCCAGCCCGAATACGACGCCCGGCGCCTTCTGGACGATCTCGGCACGCGCCCGCGCGTCGGCGGGCACCGTCGCGAGCGTGGTCGCGTCGCCGTCGCCGACGTCCTCGGCGAGCGCGCGGCGGACGAGGTCGTCCTCGAGCATGGCCGCGGAGGATAGGGTCGCCGCCGATGCGCGCGCTCCGCGTCCACGAGCCCACCGGCCCCGACGCCCTCACGCTCGAGGACGTCGACGAGCCTGCCGCCCAGGACGGCCTCGTGCTGATCGACGTCCATGCCGCGGGCGTGGGCTTCGTCGACCTCCTCGTCACCAAGGGCGAGTACCAGATCCGCCCGGACCCGCCGTTCGTGCCGGGCATCGAGGTGGCCGGCACGCGCAGGGACACCGGCGAGCGCGTCTGCGCGACCACGCTCTTCGGCGGCTTTGCGGAGGTCGCGGTCGCGCCGCCGTTCCTGACCTTCCCGATCCCGGACGCGATGCCCTTCGACGAGGCCGCCGCGCTCGTCGTCAACTACCAGACCGCGCACCTCGGCCTGATCCGCCGGGGCCGCCTGAAGCCCGGGGAGACCGTGCTCGTCCACGGCGCCGCGGGCGGCGTCGGCACCGCGTCGATCCAGGTGGCGAAGGCGCTGAAGGCGGGCACGGTCATCGGCGTCGCCCGCGGCGAGGAGAAGGCGGCGGCGGCGCGCGAGGCCGGGGCGGACGAGGTGCTGCAGGCAGAGGACGACTGGGTCGCGCAGGTGCGCGAGCTCGGCGGCGCGGACGTCGTCGTCGACCCCGTCGGCGGCGACCGCTTCGACCAGAGCCTGCGGTGCATGAACGCCGAGGGCCGCCTCCTCGTCGTCGGCTTCGCCGAGGGCAGGATCCCCCAGCTCCCGGTCAACCGGCTCCTGCTGCGCCACCTCGACGTGGTCGGCGTCAACTTCGGCGGGATGGTCCCGCTCGACCAGGACTTCCCGCAGACCGCCGCCACGGATCTCTTCCGCTGGTGGGAGGAGGGGATCGTGCGCCCGGTCGTCGGCGCCAGGTACCCGCTGGAGGAGGGCGCTGCTTGCCTGCGCGACTTCGGCGCGCGTAGGGTGGTCGGCAAGCCGGTCCTGCTGCTTGATTGACGCGGCCCATCGGCCGATGAAGGTCATGGTGCGCCGCCTCCTCGTCCTCACCGCCCTGCTCGCGCTCGTCCCCTCGGCCCCGGCGGCCGCGCGGGTCACGAACGGCGACGACGCGGGCGCGGGCGAGTATCCGTGGACGGTCGCGCTCGTGTTCGCCGGCGAGGATCCCGTCTACGGCCAGTTCTGCGGCGGCTCGCTGATCGCGCCGGACATGGTCCTCACCGCGGCCCACTGCGCGATGGGCATGCGCGCCGACGAGATCGACGTCTTCGCGGGGAACGTCGACCTGCGCCACGCTCAGACCCATCCCGAGGACATGTTCGACGTCGTCGACGTCCGCCTCCCCACGAACGCGGAGGTCGACCCGGACGACGTCACGGCGGTCCCGCGACACGACATGGCGGTGCTCCAGCTCGACGCGCCCGTCCCCGCCGCTCAGCCGATCGCGCCCGTCGACCCCGCGCCCGCCGCCGAGACCGACTGGGAGGCCGGCGACGACCTCGAGGTCATGGGCTGGGGCATCAGCGGCTTCGATCCGAACGACGACGGCCCGATCTTCCCGGACGTCCTCCAGCACGCCACGGTCGACCGGACGGCGGACGAGACGTGCCTGGACGTCTGGGGCCCGGTCAACTTCCACGCGGAGGACATGCTGTGCGCCCTGCGCGTCACCGGCGACACGGTGGTCGACTCCTGCAACGGCGACTCCGGCGGGCCGCTGACGACGCACGTCACCGGCGCCGACCCCGCCGTCGCCGCGGACTGGCAGCTCGTCGGGACCGTCTCCTACGGCGCCGAGGGCTGCCTCGACGGCGACGCGCCCGGCGTCTACGGACGGGCCGCCGAGCCCTCCCTCAACGCGTTCATCGGGGACTTCAGCGACGGCCTCCAGGAGTCCGACCCGGCGGCGCAGGTCGAGTGGGCCGACGGCTCGCCCGCGCTGACCGGCACGCTGCGGGTCGGCCAGCAGCTGACCTGTGCGGCGGCCACCACCACGTGGACCGCGACGCCGACGGCCGTCTCGGCCCGCGTCCGCCGCTACGACACCGACGCGTTGGAGCTGACGACGGTCGCCACGGACGCGCCGTACACCCTGCAGCCCGCCGACGAGGGCGGGCAGTTCCTGTGCGAGGTCCTCGCGACCAAGACCGGCGACGGGGGCTACGGCATCGCGCGCTCGGACCTCATGGGCCCGGTCGCCGCCGCACCGGCGACGACGACCACCACCCCGGTCGTCACGACGCCCCCGCCCATCATCATCGTCAGCCCGCCGCCGAACGACCCGCCGCCCGCCGTCCCCGAGCCGCCGCGCGACACCGCCGCTCCGCGCGCGACGCTCGTCAGCCGCTCGTGCACGCGCACCCGCCGCTGCACGCTGACCATCGCGGTCGCCGACCCCGCCTTCTCCTCCGGCATCAAGGCCGTCAGCGCGAAGATCACTTTCCGCGTGCGGACGCTCTGCCGCAGCGGGCGGAGGATCACGCGGTGCACGAAGTCGCGGACACGGTTCGTCACCGGCCGCGCCGTCGCAAGCCAGGTGTTCGTCGTCAAGACGCCCAGGCTCTACAAGGGCCGCACGACGATCAGCCTGACCGCGACGGACGTCGCCGGGAACACGCAGGCCGTCCCCACGGTCGCGAGGTTCCGCCTGCGGTAGCTAGCCCGCTTCGCGCAGGACGTTGATCGTCCGCAGGGCGGGGTCGCTCGCGCCGTGCAGCCGCGAGCCCGCCTCCACCGTGGCGCGCAGGTAGTCCATCGTCTCGGCGGTGATCCGCTCGCCGGGCAGCAGCGCGGGGATCCCCGGCGGGTAGCCCGCGATCGACTCGCACGAGATCCGGCCGATCGCGTCCTCGACCGCGACGATCTCCGCCTCGCCGAGGAACGCCTCGCGCGGCGGCACCGCCATCTGCTGCTCGAGCGTCGCGGGCGGCGCGATGACCGCGGGGATCGTGCCCGGGCGGCTGATGCGCTTGACGACCTCCTCGACGTCGCCGGCCACCCGCTCGAGCGCCACCGGCTGCTCGCCGAGCCCGACGAGCAGGATCACGGTGGCCTGCGTGGCAAGCTCCGTCTGCACGTCGTAGGAGCGCTCGAGCGCCTGCGCGACCTCGTAGCCGGTGCAGCCCGTCCCGCGGACGTCGAGCACGATCCGCAGCGGGTCCCAGTCGGTGACGCCCGGCCGCCCGACGAACTCCTCCCCGATCACCGCGATCCCCGGGACGGAGGCGAGCTTCTCCCGCGCCTGGCCGATCGCGCGGAGCGTCTCGTGCAGCAGCGCCTCGCCGTGGATCGCCAGCTGGCGGCGCGCGGCGTCGAGCGACATGAAGAGCAGGGAGCTGGAGGACGTGCTGCGCGTCAGGCGGATCGTGCGCGCGACGGCCGCCGGGTCGATCCGCCCCGTGCCGGCCACGTGGAGCATCGCGCTCTGCGTGAGCGACCCCACGATCTTGTGCGTGCTGGTCAGCACGGCGTCGGCGCCCTGGCTCAGCGCGCCGGGCGGCAGGTCGGGGTGGAAGCCGAAGTGCGGCCCCCACGCCTGGTCGACGATCAGCGGCACGCCGGCCGCGTGCGCGACCTGGGCCAGCCCCTCCACGTCGGCGGCCATCCCGTAGTACGTGGGCGAGACGACGAACGCGGCGCGGGCGCCGGGGGTCTGCGCGAGCGCCCGCTCCAGCCTCGCCGGCTCGACGCCGTGGGCCATGCCGAGGTCGGCGTCGTACTCGGGCGCGACGAACGACGGCAGGCCGCCGCTCAACACGAGCCCGTCCACGACGGAGGCATGGGAGTTGCGCTGCGCGACGACGGGCGCGCCGAGCGGCGCCAGGGCCAGGCACAGCGCGTGGTTGCCCTGCGTCGCGCCGTTCGTGAGGAACCACGTGCGCTCGGCCCCGTACGCCTCCGCTGCGAGCTCCTCGGCGCGCGCGAACGGCGTCGGCTGAGGGCCGATGTCGATGCCCTCCATGTCCTGCGGAACGTCGACGGCGAGCGCGCGATCGCCGAGCGCGAACCGCAGCGCCGGGTCGGCGCCCGGGCCGCCCTTGTGGCCCGGGACGTGGAAGCGGCCCGCGCCGCGGAAGCCGTACGCGACGACCGCGTCGAGGTACGGAGCGGTCGGCTGCTGGGGTGGGTCGACCTCGGCCACTACGCCGCCGCCCGGCGGTGCAGCTCGGCGCGGACGAAGCCGTCGAGGTCGCCGTCGAGCACGCGGTTCGCGTCGCCCATCTCGAAGTCGGTCCGGTGGTCCTTGACCATCGTGTACGGGTGCAGGACGTACGAGCGGATCTGCGAGCCGAAGTTCACGTCCTGCGCCTCGCCCTTGGCCTTGGCGATCTCCTCCATCCGCTTGCGCTCCTCCAGCTCGAGGAGCTTCGCGCGGAGCATGCCCATCGCGGTCGCGCGGTTGGAGGACTGCGAGCGCTCGTTCTGGCACTGCACGACGATGCCGCTCGGCCGGTGCGTGATGCGCACCGCGGAGTCGGTCTTGTTGACGTGCTGGCCGCCGGCGCCGCTCGCGCGGTAGGTGTCGATCTGCAGGTCGTCGTCGTCGATCTCGATCTCACCGACGTCCTCCACGACGGGGGCGACCTCGAGCCCGGCGAACGACGTCTGGCGGCGGTGCTGGGCGTCGAACGGGCTCAGGCGGACGAGCCGGTGCACGCCCTTCTCGGCCGAGTACAGCCCGTACGCGTTGGGGCCGGACACCCGGAACGTCGCCGACTTGATGCCGGCCTCCTCCCCCGGGCTGACCTCGAGCAGCTCGACCTTGAAGCCGCGCTTCTCCGCCCAGCGCATCTGCATGCGCAGGACCATCTCGGCCCAGTCCTGCGCGTCGGTGCCGCCCGCGCCCGCGTTGATCGTGACGAGCGCGTCGCCGGCGTCGTACGGGCCGGCGAAGAGGCGATCCTCCTCCAGCTCGGCCAGGTGCTGCTCGATCCCGCGCAGCTGCTCGTCGACCTCGCCGACGAGGTCGGGGTCGTCGACGCTCATCTCCGCCAGCTCGACGTCGCCCTCCAGCGAGCGGTACAGGTCGAGCTTGCGCTTGGTGCGGACGTACTCGCCGTTGACCTTGGCCGCCCGCTCCTGGTCGCCCCAGAAGTCCGGGTCCTGCATCTGCTGCTCGAGCTCGGCGACCTGCCGCTCGAGCGCGGGCGGGTCGAGGTGCTCCTGCAGGCGGGCGAGCTGCTCCTTCACCGCGGTGATGCGCTGCGGAAGGGACTCGGGTGCGGCGGGGCCGGCCATGCGCGTCAGCCTACAATCGGCGCCGCCGTGGATCCGCTCCTGCTCCCGCCGCGGCTCGTGGAGCCGCCCGGGCGCGAAGCGCTCGCCGTAGGCGCTACTCCTCCAGCGGGCCCTGCACGCGCCAGTACGCGAAGCCGCTCTGGCTCGGGCTCGCGCCGCGGGTGCCGCGGAACTGCGCCCGCACGCGGTAGCGCCCGACCTCGCCGCGGAAGCCGGCGGTGGCGACGCCGCCGGACGCGCGCACGCGGAACTGCCGCGCGAACTGCCACCCGTCGACGGGGTCGAAGCGCTCGACGAAGAGCAACACGGGACCCGCGACGCCGGGCGCGACGCGGGCGCTGAGCGAGGCGGTCGCTCCCGGCGAGACGATCGCGCGGCGCTTGCCGTCGACGAGCGCGCGCGTGCGGGTGATCGCGCGGGAGACGCGCGTCAGCCGGTACGCGCCCGTCGCGCGCCGGCCGGCGCGGACCACCGCGAAGTAGCGGCCGGGCTTGACGCGGAGGCTGAGGTTGTCGGTCGAGGTGCCGAGCCTGCGGCCGCCCGCGGTGAGCAGCGTGACGCGGAAGCGCTGCTCGGTCTGCAGGGCCAGCTCGAGCACGCTCTTGCGCGTGACGTCGAACCGGTAGAGGTCGATCACGTCGATGGCGTTGCTGTCGAGGCTGCCGCGCACGCGCGCGTAGTTGCGGATGAAGCGCCCGGGCGCGGTGTCGTCGCGCCCGACGCGCGCGGCCATCAGCCGGAAGCGGACGGACCGCCGCGCGGTCGACGCCTCCGCGAGCAGGCTGTAGACGCCACCCTGCCCCGGCCCCGGCGTGAAGACCATGTAGCCGCCGCAGCGCGCGTTGTCGACCGCCGAGGCGTCGCCGAACGACGTCGTGCCCGGCGGGTAGAGCGCCAGCGGCGTGCACGAGCCCGACGCGAGGTTGAACTTGTACGTCACGCCCGGCTGGAGGCGGACTGAGTAGGCGACGTTCGGGTCGACGACGCGCTGCAGCGAGCCCGTCGCCCCGCCGGCGGGCAGCGGCGGCCCCGGGGCCTCCGCGAGGGCCCGGCCGAACTGGATCGTCAGCTTGAACGTGTCGTCGACCGACGCCGTCAGCTTCGCGACCCGGATGAGGAAGGACTGGTTGCGCGCGACCTCGACCGCGACCGACGCGCGGCCGCGCTGGTCGGAGGAGTCGCAGCCGAGCGGCGTCGTGCGCGAGCGCTGCACGCGGAAGACGTCGACCACCGCGTCGAGGTCGCCGTTGGCGGCCAGCTCGAGGACCAGGCGCCCGTCGCGCGGCGCGGTCACGCGGTACCAGACGGAGTTCGTCGACCCCGCGCACTGCGAGGTGTCGTTCTCCTCCTGCGTCGCCTCGACCGTCGTGCCGTCGACGGTCGCCGGCGGCGTGACCTCCTGCGCGTCGGCGCGGTTGTCGTTCGGCGGCGGCGCGGCCGACGCCGTGGCCGGCAGCGCGGTCGCGACGACCAGCGCCAGCAAGAAGAGAAGCCCCCGCGTCCTCAAGGCGGCGCATCCTTTCGTGCGAGGCCGCGATCCGTCAAGCGGCAGCCGTCGTCGCACGTCGCACCGCTTCGCGCCACCGATCCTGCGCAAAGCTTCCCGAAGCGCCGCGCGGACCGGCAGGTCGCCTCCGACCGGCCAACTTCTCCCTGCACCTGGCGTTCGACCGGATTGCAGGGCAGGGGTTCATCGGTTCTTGTTGGGAGGCACCCATGGAGCAGGACAGGACGCGCCGGCGTGTGCTGAGCGCTGCGGTCATCACGATCTTCACGACGGGCGCGCTCGCGGGCCCGGCCGCGGCGGGCGGTCCACCCGAGCAGGCGCCGGCGCACGGCGACGCGCCGCCGCCGCAGGCGGCACAGCCGCGGCACGACCCGGGCCCGCCGCCGCAGGCGCCCGCCCACGGCGTCCGCGGCACGCAGCCCGCGAAGCCGGCGGCGGCGAACGCGGCGAGAACGCGCGCCGCGGCGTCACCCTCGGCGAAGCCGCACGGCGGCCGCGCGAAGGCGCAGCACGCCGGGTCGCCCGGCAGGTCCGCGGCCGCGCGGCCGGCCGCTCCTGCGAGCCACGCGCCGGCCCACGGCCGCCGCGGCACGGCGCCCGCGGGCAGCGACCGCGCGAGCGGCGGTCCCCGTGGCGGCGGGCAGCCGAAGGTCACGCTCTGTCACGCGACCGGCTCGGCCACGAACCCGTACGTCACGATCACCATCGCGGCGCCCGCGGTCGAGCACGCGCACGACGTCCATCAGCAGGACGGGGACCTGATCCCGGCCCCGGCCGGGGGGTGCCCGACCGCGACCGAGGACGCCGCGCGCCAGGCCGCGGGGGCGATCGCCGCCCTCCTGGGCTCGGCGCCGGTGACGTCCGCGAGCTCCGGCTCGCCGCCGGCGGGCGCCGCGTCCGCGCCGTCGGCACCCGCCGCCGGCGGCGGCGTCATCACGTCGTCGCAGATCGGCACGACGCCCGGCCGGGACGGGCGGATCCGGGTCCTCGGCGCACTGCAGACCGTGGACGGCGAGGACGCGCTCGACGTCGCTCCCACGACCGCCGCGCGTGACGCCGGCCAGAGCCTGCCGTTCACCGGGGCGGGCCTCGGCCTGCTCGCGGCGATCGGGCTCGGCCTGACGCTGGCGGGGGTCGCGCTGCGCCGCCGTTCGGCGGCGCCGCACGTGGCCTGATCCGTCGGAGAGGGGGGCGCGCCGCCCGCGGCGGCGCGCCTCGCTCACGGCGTCAGGCGCCGTGGCACTTCTTGTACTTCTTGCCGCTGCCGCACCAGCACGGCTCGTTGCGGCCGATCTGGTCCTCGTCGGCGACGCGCCGCTGCTCGACGGCGGGGACGACGGGCTCGCCGTCCTCCGCGTAGCCGTCGGCCGCCATGCCGGCGGCGCCGGCCGCGGTGGCCAGCGCGCTCGGCTGCGGCGTCCCGACGCCGCCCGAGTACGTGACGCGGGAGGGGCCCGTCGAGGTACCGGGGGCCGGCCGCGGCGGCGGGACGGCGCCGCCGCCGTCGCCGTTGGCGCCCTCGACCTCCACCTCGACGTTGAACACCATCTGCGCGAACCGGGTCCAGATGCCGTTCATGAGCTCGCTGAAGAGGTCGAACGCCTCGTTCTTGTACGCGACGATCGGGTCGATCTGGGCGAACCCGCGCAGGTGGATGCCCTCGCGCAGGTAGTCCATGTCGTACAGGTGCTCGCGCCACTGCTGGTCGATGATCTGCAGCAGCAGGTAGCGCTCGAGCGCGCGCATCAGCTCGCCACCGAGCTCCTGCTCGCGCTCGTCGTAGAGCTGGACGGCGTCCTCGTGGAGGATGCGCACGAGCTCCTCGCGGTCGACCGAGTCGGCCCGCATCGTCGTGATCTCCACCTGCGTCGGCCACAGGTCGTCGATCGCGCCGTGCAGGCCGGCCAGGTCCCACTCCTCGATGAAGTCGCCGGGCGTGTACTCGTCGACCAGGCGCCGGATGACCTCGCCGAGCTTCTCGCGCGCGACGTCGCCCATCTCCTCGCCCTCGAGGATCTGGTCGCGGTACGCGTACACGATGCGCCGCTGCTCGTTCATCACGTCGTCGTATTCGAGGACGCGCTTGCGCATGAGGAAGTTCTGCTCCTCGACCTTCTTCTGCGCCTTCTCGATCTGCTTCGTCAGCATCCCGGCCTCGATGGGCTCCTCGTTGCCCTCGTCGTCGACGGTGCCGAGGCGGTCGAGGATCTTGTAGATGCGGTCCCCGGCGAAGAGGCGGACGAGGTCGTCCTCGGCGCTGAGGAAGAAGCGCGACTCGCCGGGATCGCCCTGGCGGCCGGCGCGGCCGCGCAGCTGGTTGTCGATACGGCGCGACTCGTGGCGCTCGGTGCCGCAGATGTACAGACCGCCGGCCTGCATGACCTGCTCGCGGCCCTCCTCGACGCGGCGCTCGATCGACGGCAGCACCTCGGCGAAGCGCTCGTCGTAGTCGGGGTCGCCGGGCTTGAGGCCGAGCTTGGCCAGCTCGAGCTGGGTCTGGTGCTCGGCGTTGCCGCCGAGCTTGATGTCGACGCCGCGGCCCGCCATGTTCGTCGCGATCGTGACCGCGCCGGGGCGGCCCGCCTCGGCGATGATCTCGCCCTCGCGCTCGGCGTACTCGGGCTTGGCGTTGAGGACCTCGTGCTTGACCCCGCGGCGGGTCAGCTCGCGCGACAGGTACTCGGAGACCTCGACCGAGATCGTGCCGACCAGGATCGGCTGCCCCGCCTCGTGGCGCTTGGCGATCTCCTTGATCACGGCGTTCCACTTGCCGTCCTTGGTCTTGTAGATCTGGTCGTTCTCGTCCTTGCGGACCATCGGCATGTTGGTCGGGATCTGGACGACCGGCAGCTTGTAGATCTTCATGAACTCGGTCGCCTCGGTGAGGGCGGTGCCGGTCATGCCGGAGAGCTTGTCGTACATCCGGAAGTAGTTCTGGAGGGTGATCTGGGCCAGCGTCTGGTTCTCGTCCTGGACGCTCACGCCCTCCTTCGCCTCGACGGCCTGGTGCAGCCCCTCCGACCACCGGCGGCCGTCGAGGATGCGGCCGGTGAACTCGTCGATGATCTTGACCTCGCCGTCGATCACCGCGTAGTCCTTGTCGCGCTTGTAGAGCGACTCGGCCTTCAGCGCCTGCTGGAGGTGGTTGACGAGCGGGCCGTTCTCGGCGCTGTAGAGGTGCGGGATGCCGAGGAAGCGCTCGGCCTTCGCGACGCCCTTCTCGGTCACCGAGACCGTCTTGTGCTTCTCGTCGAACTCGTAGTCGAAGTCGGCGACGAACTCCTTCTTCTGCCGCGGGTCCATGCCCTCCGGGCGCTTGCCCGGCGTCATCGTCCGGGCGAGCTTGGCGAACTTGCCGTAGAGGTCGGCGGCGGTCTCCGGCTGGCCGGAGATGATCAGCGGCGTGCGCGCCTCGTCGATGAGGATGTTGTCGACCTCGTCGACGACCGCGAACGGGTGGCCGCGCTGGACCTTCTCCTCCAGCGACGTCGCCATGTTGTCGCGCAGGTAGTCGAAGCCGAACTCCGAGTTGGTGCCGTACGTGACGTCGGCGCCGTAGGCCTCCGCCTTGTCCTCGTACGGCTGCATGTTCTGCAGGATCCCGACCTTGACGCCGAGCAGGTCGTAGATCGGGCTCATCCACTCGGCGTCGCGACGGGCCAGGTAGTCGTTGACCGTCACGACGTGGACGCCGGTGCCCGGGAGGGAGTTCAGGACCACCGCGAGCGTCGCCGTCAGCGTCTTGCCCTCGCCGGTCTTCATCTCGGCGATCGAGCCGTCGTTGAGGACCATCGCGCCGATCAGCTGGACGTCGAAGTGGCGCATGCCCATCGTGCGCTTGCCGGCCTCGCGGACGATCGCGAAGCACTCGTACATCAGCTCGTCGAGGTCCTCGCCGTTGCGGGCGCGCTCGCGCAGCGCGTCCATGCGGGCGAGCAGCTCCTGGTCGTCCTCCAGCTCGAGCTCAGGCTCGTACGCGTTGATGCGCGCGACGCGCCTCTCGTACGTCTTGAACTTCTTCGCCTCGCCGACGTGGAGGGCGCGCTGGAGGATCGAGGGCATGCGTTCAGGTTAGCGGCGGAGCCACCCCGTCCGGCCTGCCTTCGGACCCCGCGCGCGCGTCAGCGCGAGGGCACCGCCTGCCCCGCCGCGGCTACACCGCCCGCCCCGCCGCGGCTACACCGCGGGCTGCGTCGCCGCCCGCCGCGCCTCGCGCCGCTTGCGCCGCTTCTCGCGGTG
Organism: Solirubrobacteraceae bacterium; assembly: GCA_036389155.1. Classification (GTDB taxonomy): domain Bacteria; phylum Actinomycetota; class Thermoleophilia; order Solirubrobacterales; family Solirubrobacteraceae; genus CADCVT01. The sequence continues at coordinate 11,346 of DASVQN010000001.1, read as the reverse complement.
CCGCTTGACCTGCCGGGCGAGCTCCTCGGCGACGAGGTTGACCGAGTGGTCCATGTCGCGCGAGGCCTCCTTGGCCCGCAGCGTCACGCCCTTGAGGTGCAGCGTGGCCTCGGCGACGTAGCACTCCGGGTTGGCGGGGTTGCGCTCCTCGAACAGCTCGACCTCGACGCGGGCCAGCTCGGAGACCTGCTTCGCCACCTTGCCGAGCCGCCGCTCGGTCCGCTCGCGAAGCTCGTCGCTGACGGGACAGTTGCGGCCCTTGACCTCGATCTTCATTGAGGGTCCTCCCTCGCTGGTCTGGTTCGGCGCTCTTGATGGTGCGTCCGCGTCGACAGGATGTCAAGCCCGCCGGACCGTCCTGGCGTACGTGACCGCCAGAACCTCTCGGGTTCCTACGGTCGCGAGCGCCCGCGCGCAGGTATCCAACGTTCCCCCGGTCGTGTGGACGTCGTCGACGAGCAGCGCGATCGGAGGCGCGCGCCCCTCGGCCACGATCCCGCCCGCTCGAAGCCGCGCGGCCCGCGAAGCTCCCAGCTGTCGCGGCGCATCAACGGCCCTCCGAAGACACCGCACGACCGGTCGCCCCGTTCTTTGTGAGAGCCGCGTGGCCAGCGCGTCGGCGGGATCAAATCCGCGGCGGCTTCGGCGCTCGGGCGCGAACGGCACCGGAACCAGAGCCGCGTCCATGGTCCGTCCACGCGGCAGTGCCACCGCCATCTGCGCCGCCATGACGTCAGCCGCCGCGAGATGCGAGCGGAACTTCAGGGCGTGAACCAACGAGCGCGCCGCCCCTTCGTGTGCGACCGGTGCCCAAGCAGCTACAAACGCCTGGCGAGCCGCCGGACACGGCGCGCACGGCTGCGGCAGCGCGCACCGCTCGCAAGCGTCGCGCAGCCACGGGAGCGCGGTACGGCAGCCGACGCACAGCAGGTCAGGCGCAGCGGCGCCGCAGACCAGGCATCGCGGTGGGACGACCAGTCGGAGGAGCGCTTCGAGCACGAGATGGAATGTGCCCGGTCGGGACGCACACGTTCGTCACGCCTCGTCGCACCGACGCATCAGATGTGAAGCGGTTCTCCGCGGTCGTTGAAGCGGGCGAGCGGAGACGCCCGCCTCTCGGTCAGGAGCCCCATCAGCGGCTCGAAGTCCGGTTCCCCGAGGTCAGCCTTATCCCAGAACCGTTTCAGGTCCGGCGACCACGGATGCAGCGCCGCAAGGGCGGCTCGAGCCTCGGCGCGTGAGTCGACGAAGCGCTTGAACGCCTCCTTCGAGAGCTCGTGCTCGTCGGCGGCGTGCGTTTCGGCGTCCGGCGCGCGGAGGTACTCGCGCGGGATGCCCAGGCCGACGCCGTGATGAGCACTGCGCATCCGCGCCACCGCTGCAATCGCAGCGTCGTAGCGCGCCTCGCCGACGTTGCGACGATGGAGCATCTCCGGGAGTAACTGCCCGACGAGAACGCCGCCGAGCGCGCCGGCGACAGGCAGAACCACCAGCCACACGGACGTCTCGGCGACAGCGGCGATCAACCGAGGTACACCTCGTCGTCGCGCGGCGGCCAGGCGACTTCGTACTCGTCGTCGTCGAACGTGATCTCGGGGCCCGCGGTCAACCTGCGGCCGAGCCATACGTGACAACCCACATTCGGCGCACTGCGCGAGCCCCCGCGCAGCAGTCCCGCCACGGTGAAGGCACCACAGTCGGCAGGGTCAAGGAGCGGAGCCAACACCGCTGCGAGGTGCCGCCTCAAATATCCGACGCAGGCGCCCCGAACCTCGGCGCGGAACGCGTTCCGGTCGTACCTGTTGTCTCGCTCCCGCACGATGACGACAGCGCTCGGCAGACAGTGGCCCGACTCGCACGGTGGCCCCGCCAACGCCGCAAGCGCCTTGGCGTAGCTCGCCTCTCCCGCCACCAGGTTCCGTGGCGGCTCCCATTCGAGCCAGAGTCGCCGGTCGATCCAATCGGACGGGACATTCGGTCCGGGTAGTGTCAGCGCGTTTTTCGCCCACGGCCACCGCATCGACGTCCATCGTACGTTGAGGATCGCCTGTCCGACAAGCGCCAGACATAGGTGTGACGACAGGCTGCGAGACTCCGCGCGTGTCTCCCGACGCCTCGTGGACGTTCTCTCCCGGCGCCATCGTCCTGATGCTCTTCGCGACGGGGGTCTACGTCGCACGGTGGCGGCGCGCGGAGGCGTCGCTCGGCCGGCTCGCGCTGTTCCTCCTCGGCATGACGTGCGTCGCGACCGCGATCGTCTCCCCGATCGACCGGCTCGCCGAGCAGCTGCTCTCCATGCACATGGTCCAGCACCTCCTGCTGCTCGACCTCGCGCCGATCCTGATCATCCTCAGCTTCACGAAGGTCCTGCTGCGGCCGGCGACCAGGCGGATCATGCCCATCGAGCGCGCGGCGGGTCCGCTCGCGCACCCCGCCTTCGCCGTCGTCCTCTACGTCAGCGCGATGTGGATCTGGCACATCCCGGCCTTCTACGACGCCGCGCTCGAGCACTCGGGCCTCCACGTCTTCGAGCACCTCGTCATGAGCGCGGCCGGCGGCCTGTACTGGTGGCACGTCCTCAGCCCGATCCGCCCGCGCGTCCCCCTGACCGGCCTCGGCGCCCTCGGCTACATGCTCAGCACGAAGGTCTTCCTGGGCATCCTCGGCGTGATCCTCACCTTCGCCCCCGAGTCGTTCTACGCCTTCTACGAGGACGGCCCGCGCTTCTGGGGGCTCTCCGCGCAGGAGGACCAGGCGATTGCCGGCGCGATCATGGCCATCGAGCAGTCGATCGTGATGGGGATCGCGCTCGCCTACCTCTTCACCAAACTCCTCGCCGAGTCCGACAAGGACGACGAGCGCGCCGAGCGGTACGCCGGCGACGCCGCGCCGTAGCGCGCTAGTGCAGCGTCTCGCCCCGCGCGAGCATCTCGACGAACTGCGCGATCCGCCGCGCCCGCGTCTCCGGCCGCTTCGCGTCGTGGATCCGGTACAGCACGCCGTACCGGTTCGAGCCCGAGAGCGTCGCGAAGAAGTCGCGCGCGGCCGGGTTGGCGTCCAGCGCCTCGCGAAGGTCGTCCGGCACCTCGATCCTCGACGGCGGCGCGTACGCGGCGTCCCAGCGGCCGTCGGCCCGCGCGCGCTCGACCTCCGCCAGGCCCGCCGGCTTCATCCGACCGGCCTGGATGAGCGCGAGCGCCCGGTCGCGGTTGATCTGCGACCACCGCGACCGCGCCCGCCGCGGCGTGAACCGCTGCAGGTAGAACCCCTCCTCGGAGGACTTCTTGACCTGCCCGTCGATCCACCCGTACGTCAGGGCGATCTCGATCGCCTCGGCGTACGTCACCGACGGCACGCCGCTGCCCTTCTTCGCGAACTCGATCCAGATGCCGTCCGACGACGCGTGCTCGGCCGCCATCCACGCCTCGAAGTCGTCCGCGGACGCGAACTTCACGACTCGCCGAGGACCTCCCCGTCCTCGACGCGCCGCGGCCCCATCACCGTCACCGACCCGCGCACCACGACGCCGCGGCCGAACGTCACGTCGTCGTGCACCTCCAGGCGCGTCGCCTGCGCGAGCGACGGCGGCCCCGCCGGGAACCGCGCGTCGAAGTCGTCGATCAGCTTGTAGAAGTCGGGGTCGAGCTCGACGAGCGGCGGCGTCTCCGGCACGAGCTCGAGGTGGCCGTCGCCGGTGAGCGCGTAGGCGTCCGAGCGCACGAGCAGCAGGTCGTCCGTCGTCTTGACCGGCGCGAACCGCGACTTGGGGACGCGCAGCGCCTGCGCGCCCTCGAACACCGCGATCGCCGCTCCCATCGCGCTCTCGAGCTGGATCACCTTCGGCGAGGACTTGTCGGTGGGGTCCACCGTCTTGCGGTTGACGATCATCGGCAGCGGGAGGACCTCGTCGTGCTGGTCGAGCGTGAACTTCAGGGCCCGCAGGTCGATCCACAGCGTGTTCGTGTTGAAGAACCGGTGACGGTCGATGTCCTGGAACGCCGGGAGGTCGTCCTCCGGCGTCTGCGCGATCTCCCGCAGGAGCAGCCCGCCGCCTCGGCGGCGCGCGACGTGCCCGCCCTTGCGGTCCTGCTCGCTGCGCTGCGCGACCTCCATGAGGAACGGGACCTCGTCGCGCGCGAGCCAGGCCAGGATCCGCGGGTCGAGCGTCGCGCCGAGGTTGTCGGAGTTCGAGACGAACGCGTAGCGGTAGCCGCGGTCGAGCAGCGCCTCGAGCATCCCCGAGGCGACGAGCGCCGGGTACAGGTCGCCGTGGCCGGGCGGCGCCCACTCCTGCTCGGGGTTGGCGGGCCACTCGACCGGGGCCAGCGACTCGTCGTCGAGGATCTTCGGCACGCGGTTCTGCACGAAGTCGAGCGGGACGTCGGCCTCGATGCCGTCGTGGCGGCGCAGCGCGGCCAGCGAGTCCTCACGCGTGGCGAACGAGTTCATGAGGACGAGCGGGATCCGCGCCCCGCTGGACGCGCGCAGCTCCAGCACCTGCTTGACGATCACGTCGAGGAACGAGAGGCCGTCCTTGACCTCGAGCAGCGACTTGGCCTTGGTCATGCCCATGCCGGTGCCGAGCCCGCCGTTCAGCTTGATGACGACGACCTCGTCGAGCGCCGCGTCGGCGTCCGACAGGTCGTCGAGGGACGGCACGTCGTGGACCGGCTCGATCTCGTCCTCGCTCAGGACGCCGGCGTCGCCCGCGCGCAGCCGCTCGTAGTAGTGGCGGAAGGTGTCGACGGCGACGGGCTGCGCGCCGTCGGCTCGCAGCTTGTCGAGGGCGGCCTGAAGGGGATCCACGCGCGCGGATCCTAGTCAGGACTCGGCGAGCCCGATGCGGCGGTGCAGCCGCCGCAGGGGGCCGGGCGCCCACCAGTTCCACTCCCCCAGCAGCTTCATCAGCGAGGGCACGAGCAGCGCGCGGATGATGGTCGCGTCGATGAGCACGGCGAACACGGTCCCGAGCCCGACCTCCTTGATGAAGATGACCTGCGACGTGGCGAACGACGCCAGGGCGACCGAGAGCAGGAGGGCGGCGGCGGTGACGATCCGCCCCGTCCGCTGTAGGCCCACGGCGACCGCCTCGTCGTTGGGCGCACCGGCGTCGCGCGCCTCCTTGATCCGCGTCAGCAGGAAGACGCCGTAGTCGGTCGACAGCGCGAACGCCACCGCGAAGAGGAGGACGGGCTGCGTGGACTCGAGCGCGCCCTGCGACGTGTAGTCGAGCAGCCCCTCGAGGCGCCCGTCCTGGAAGATCAGCACGAGCAGGCCGAACGCGGCGCTCAGCGACAGCACGTTCATCACCAGCGCCTTGACCGGCAGCACCACCGAGCCGGTCATGACGAAGAGGATGGTGAACGTCGTGAGGGCGAGAATGGCGAGCGCGATCGGCAGGCGGTCGACCAGCGCGTCCTGCTGGTCGACGAACGACGCCGACTGGCCGGAGACGGCGACGCCGGGCTCGCGGACGTCGCGCACCAGGTCGAGCGTGCGGTCGTCGAGGGCGCGGCCGCGCGGGACGACGGGGATCACCGTCAGGTCCCCGACGGGCCGTGGGTCGTCGACCGCCGCGACGCCTTCGAGGCCCCGGAGCCGCTGGGCATAGGCGCCGATGTCGCGTCCGTCCTCGACCGTGACGAGCAGCGGCGACGTCGGCGCGGGCGGGAACTCGGTGCGCAGCGCCGTGTCGACGGTGCGTATCGGCGAGCCCTGCGGGAGCGTCGTGGCGTCGACGCCGGTGAACTGGATGCCGAGGACCGGGAGGCCGGCGAGGAGCAGGCCGGCCGTCGTGAGCGCCGCGACGAGCCGCGCCCGGCGCATCACGAAGTGCGAGAGCCGGTACCAGAAGCCCTCGTCCGCGGGCCGCGCGTCGAGCCGCGGCCCGAGGAGGCGCAGGAGGGCGGGCAACGCGGTCAGGGTGACGAGGCCGGCGGTGAGCGCCGCGAACGCGCCGCTCAGGCCCATCGAGTACAGGAACCGCTGCGGGAAGACGGTCAGCGCGAGGAGCGCGACGGCGACGGTGACCGCGCTGAACAGCACCGTGCGCCCCGCCGTCGCGAGCGTGCGGTGCAGCGGGTCCGGCGTGCCGCGCGCGAGCTCCTCGCGATAGCGCGAGACGACGAACAGCGAGTAGTCGATGGCGAGGCCGAGGCCCATCGCGATCGCCAGGTTCAGCGCGAAGACCGAGAGCGTGAGGCCCCCGTTGATCGCGCGCAGCGCGAGGAACGTGCCGAAGATCGTGAGCACGCCGACGAACAGCGGCAGCAGCGCGGCGACGAGCCCGCGGAACACCCAGAGCGACAGCAGGAACAGGAACGGGAACGCGATCATCTCCGCGCGCTGCAGGTCGCTCTGGACCTGGTCGCCGAGCCGCGCGCCCGCGAGCGCGCCGCCGCCGAGCGTGACGCCGGGCCGCCCCGCCAGCCGCTCGGCCAGGTCGTCCGCGACGTCGTCCTCGTCGTCGCCGGCCTTCATCGTGACGGCGAGGTAGGTGGCGCGGCCGTCGCGGGAGAGGGGGCCGCGGTCGGTCCGGGCCACGCGCGGCTCGCGGGCGATCTCGGCCTCGAGCGCCGGGAGGCGGCTGCGCGGGTCGTCGCCGCGGACGAGCACGATGAGCGCGGGCGTCTGGTCGACGCCGGCGAGCCGGTCGAGCCGCGTGCCGGCCACCTGGCTCTCGGAGTCCGGGTCGTCGAACTCGTCGTCGCTGGAGAGCATGCCGGCGACCGGCGCGCCGAAGACGACCGCGACGAGGAAGGCGGCGAAGGTGGCGACCAGGACGCGCCGGGGGTGCGTCGTCGCGAGGTGGGCGAGCCGCCTCATGGGGTGCGGCGCCCGCGAGGGACCCGCTTCCGAGCGCCGGCGCCGCGGCCCGGGGCGGTCCGCCTCACGGGCACGTCGGCAGCCGGGCGCACGTGTCGGCGACGGCGTCGGTGATGCGCCCGGCGGGCTCGAGCGCCGGGCGCACGGGCTCCGGCGCCTGCGCCGCCGTGTCGTCGACGACGGCGTCGACGCGGTCGACGACGCGCGGCGGCGGGGCCGTCGGCGGTGGCTGCTGCGCCGTCGCGGACGCGGTCGGGGCGGGCGCGGCCGCCGCCGGCGGCGGCGAGCCCGCGGGAACGCGCGCCGGCGGCCGCCGCGGTGATCGCGCAGTCGGGTCGCGGCCTCGCGCCGGGGCGGAGTTCGGCGGGGTCGTGGATGTCGCGCGCACCGCCTCGCCTCCGGTGCCCGCGGCGCGGGGCACCGCCGCGAGGATCGGCGCGAACCTCGCGCGCCCGTCGCCGTCCGCGCTGCGCGACGTCGACACGGAGCGGTCGCGCTCGCCCGTGACCAGCGCGCCGAGCGGCCCGAGCACGCCTCCTGCCCCGGCCGCCACGAGGACCATCGCGGCCGCGACGAGCAGCGCGGCGGCGGCCGCCACGCGGCCGGCGGCGGCGCCGGCCAGGCCGCCGAGTGACGCCTCGATCCGCACGGCCATATCGTAGGTCCGGTGCTGACGGGCTTGCGCAACCGCTGGCGCCGCAGCTTCGTGGCGTCGGTCACGGTGATCGCGCTGCTCGCCGTCGCGCTGGTCGCGCTCGTGATCGGGCGCGTCGTGCACGAGCAGATCGCAGACCAGGCGTTCGACCGCGCCGCCGAGACCGCGGAGGTCCTCGCCCGCGCGAGCTTCGCGCCGCGCCTGCCGGCTTCGGGGAAGCGCCTGGACCGCCGCGACGTCCGCGACCTCGACCGCCAGCTGCGCGCCGCCCGCCGCCGCGAGCCGCTGCTCGGGATGCGGCTGTGGTCGCGCGACGGCACGGTGCTCTACGGGCGCGGGAGCCCGCCGCCGGAGCCGGTCCGCAAGGCGCTGCGCGGCGACACCGCCAGCGCCGTCACCGACGACGACGAGGTCCTGCGCACGGCGGCGCCGATCGTGCGCCGCGACGGCGCGCGCGTCGCGGCCGCGCTCGAGCTCACCCTCCCCTACGGGCCCGCGGCCGACGACGTGGACCGCCGCACCCGTCGCGTCGCGATCGCCCTCGCGGCGATCGCCCTGCTCGTCTACCTCCTGGCGCTCCCCGCCCTGCTGCGCGCCGCGCGCGCTGCGCGCCCAGTACGACCCGCGCCGCGTCGAGCTCGTGCGCGAGCTCAAGCGGGCCATCCCCAAGGGCGAGCTCACGCTGCACTTCCAGCCGATCGCCGACGCCCGCACGCGCGCGCCGCACAGCGCCGAGGCGCTCGTGCGGTGGAAGCTCCCGCCGGACCGCTTCATCCCGGTGGTCGAGGGGACGGAGGTCATGTGGCCGCTCACGCTGCACGTCCTCGACATGGCGATCGCCGAGTGCGCGCGCTGGCGCGCCGACGGCCACGACGTCGCGGTCGCGGTGAACGTGTCCGGCGCGGTGCTCCACGACCGGCGGCTCGCCGGCGAGATCACGGCGATGCTCGAGCGCCACGCGCTCGACCCCGCCGCTCTGGAGATCGAGGTCACCGAGGGCGCGGTCATGTCGGACGCCGAGCGCGCCGCGGAGATCCTGCGCGGGCTGAGCGCGCTGGGCATCAGCGTCATCGCCATCGACGACTTCGGCACCGGCTACTCCTCCCTCGCCCGCCTGCACGAGCTGCCGCTCGACACGCTGAAGATCGACCAGAGCTTCGTCATGCGGATGGCGCACGAGGGCGACGCGTCGATCGTCTGCTCGATCATCGAGCTCGCGCACGCGCTCGGGCTGAAGGTCATCGCGGAGGGCGCGGAGGAGGAGGCGACGATCGACCGGCTCGCCTCGCTCGGCTGCGACTACGTGCAGGGCTACGGGCTGACGCGCCCGCTGCCGGCCGACGCGTTCGCGGACTGGCTCAGCGCCGCCAGCGGTTCAGGTAGGCCGCCTGCTCGGGCGTGAGCTCGTCGATCTCGACGCCCAGCGCCTCCAGCTTCAGCCGTGCGACCTCGGCGTCGATCGCCGGCGGAACGGCCTGCACCCCCGGCTCGAGCTCCTCCCGCGCCAGCCACTCGGCGCTCAGCGCCTGGAGGGCGAACGAGACGTCCATCACGCCGGCCGGATGGCCCTGCGCGGCGGCGAGGTTGACCACCTGCCCGCGCGCGAGCAGGTTGAGCCTGCGTCCGTCGGGCTGCTCGTAGCGCTCGACGAGCGGGAGGACCTGCGTCGCCTCCGGCCCGAGGTCCGCGATCGCGATCTCGACGTCGAAGTGCCCGGCGTTGGCCAGCACGGCGCCGTCCTTCATGCGCGCGAAGTGCTCGGCGCGCAGGACGTCGCGCGAGCCGGTGACGGTGATGAACACGTCGCCGCGCTCGGCCGCGACGAGCGCGGGCAGCACGTCGAAGCCCTCCATCCGCGCCTCGAGCGCGCGCAGCGGGTCGACCTCGCAGACGATCACCGAGGCGCCGGCGCCGCGGGCGCGCAGCGCGATGCCGCGCCCCGTCCAGCCGTAGCCGAGGACGACGATCGTCTGGCCGGCGAGGAGCAGGTGCGTCGCGCGGATGATCCCGTCGAGCGCCGACTGGCCGGTGCCGAAGCGGTCGTTCAGGGCGCGCTCGGCGTCCGCCTCGTTGACGGCGAGGACCGGGCAGCGCAGGTCCAGGCCGCGGACGTGCACGAGGCCGCTCCGCGTCTCCTCCGTCGCGCCGCGCAGCCGCTCGTGGGTCGCGACGATCAGCTCGGCGCCGTCGTCGAGGACCAGGTCGGGCTCGGAGGCCGCAACGGCCGCGAGGCCCTCGCGGTAGTCGCCGGCGTGGACGCCCTCGCCCAATGCGTCGGCGACGTCGCGCTGCAGGGTGTACGGGTTGGCCGCGCACATCGCGACCTGCGCGCCGCCGTCGCGGAGCGCGAGCACGAGGTTCGCCGTCTCCGCCGTGACGTGCAGGCACGCCCCGACCTTCAGGCCGGCGAGCGGCTGCTCGGCGGCGAAGCGGGCGCGGATCGAGCGGAGGACGGGCATCTGCCCACCCGCCCACTCGATCTGCGCGACGCCCGCGGTGCCAGGCACGGTGCCAGGCACCTTAATATTGCGGTGCCAGGCACCGGCTACTCATCAGTAGCGGTAGTGGTCGGGCTTGTACGGGCCCTCGACGGGCACGCCGATGTACGCGGCCTGCTCGGGCGACAGCTGCGTCAGCTTCGCGCCCAGCGCCTCGACGTGGACGCGCGCGACCTTCTCGTCGAGGTGCTTCGGCAGGACGTACACGCCCGTCTCGTACTCGTCGTTCTTGGTGAACAGCTCGATCTGGGCGATCGTCTGGTTCGAGAACGAGTTCGACATCACGAAGCTCGGGTGGCCGGTCGCGTTGCCGAGGTTCAGCAGGCGGCCCTCGGACAGGACGATGATCGCCTTGCCGTCCGGGAAGACCCACTCGTCGACCTGCGGCTTGATGTTGACCTTCTTGACCCCGTCGAGCTTCTCGACGCCGGCCATGTCGATCTCGTTGTCGAAGTGGCCGATGTTGCCGACGATCGCCTGGTGCTTCATCCGCGCCATGTGGTCGGCGGTGATGATGTCCTTGTTGCCGGTCGCCGTGATGAAGATGTCGCCGGTCTCGACGACGTCCTCCAGCGTGGCGACCTGGTAGCCCTCCATCAGCGCCTGCAGCGCGTTGATCGGGTCGATCTCGGTGACGATGACGCGCGCGCCCTGGCCCTTGAGCGAGGCCGCGCAGCCCTTGCCCACGTCGCCGTAGCCGCAGATGACCGCGACCTTGCCGGCGATCATCACGTCGGTCGCGCGGTTGATGCCGTCGACGAGCGAGTGGCGGCAGCCGTAGAGGTTGTCGAACTTCGACTTGGTGACCGAGTCGTTGACGTTGATCGCCGGGAAGAGCAGCTCGCCCTGCTTGTGCATCTCGTAGAGCCGGTGCACGCCGGTCGTCGTCTCCTCCGTGACGCCCTTGATGCCCTGGCCGATGCGCGTCCAGCGCTGCGGGTCCTCGGTGAGCGTGCGCTGGAGGGTGCGCAGGATGACCTTGAACTCCTCGGACTCGGCGGACTCGGGATCGGGCACCGCGCCGGCCTTCTCGTACTCGGTCCCCTTGTGGACGAGCAGCGTGGCGTCGCCGCCGTCGTCGAGGATCATGTTCGGACCCTCCTCGCCGGGCCAGTCGAGCGCGCGCTCGGTGCACCACCAGTACTCCTCGAGCGTCTCGCCCTTCCAGGCGTAGACCGGCACGCCCTTCGGGTCGTCCACCGTGCCGGTCGGCCCGACGGCGACGGCTGCGGCCGCGTGGTCCTGGGTGGAGAAGATGTTGCACGAGCACCAGCGGACGTCGGCGCCGAGCGCGACCAGCGTCTCGATCAGCACGGCCGTCTGCACGGTCATGTGCAGCGACCCGGTGATGCGAGCGCCTCGAAGGGG